>NZ_CAJXYQ010000004.1 GCF_913063105.1 uncultured Draconibacterium sp.
ATGTACTGCAAAATTAAATTATCGTGCCTTAAGATTCCTTTCAGGATTTGCGCATCCGTATAATTTATCATCTTCTAGTATATTATTCGTTTATTGGTCAAAAGGTAACCCTTTATTTAAAATTATTCTATTCACAAATTAACAACCGTCCACTTTGCACTTGTGTAATTTAGCTAATTGCCAAGCTGTTACAAGAATTGCTAAAGATAGAAATTAAATTAAAAAAATAAGAAAACTTTCGGATTTATTGTTGCGAAAAGGGTATAAACAAAAAGGACAGGTTCAACAACCTATCCTTTTCTCATTAAACTAACTAACCTAACTAAACCTAAACTTATGAAAATAAACGTAGCACAAAGATAAATGCTTATTGTAAACACAACAACAAAAAGATGTTAAACAGTGTTAAACGTTTTCACTATTAACATTTTCTTTACTGGGCCACAAAAGTATATTGAATGGTACCTGTTTGTGGTTCTGGAGAAGATTCATCAGCATTAAACAGTGTACGTGAAGCTGCTTCTTTTGCATAAGCAAAAATCTGTTTATCCCTGATATTGGTGTTAGCTCGAGGGATGGCTTCAATAACTCTTCCCTGGCGATTTACAACAATTTCAACAGTTACAGTACCTCCGCCCTGGCTTAAATATACGGGCACAGGCAAACTAATATGATATCTGTTCTCAAGGAAGTATACGATATTACTCTCGCCAGCATAAATAACATTTTTTATTGAATCACGATCCATGCCTTCGGTTGTTTCTACAGGCATTTTGATATCGCTTAGGTCGATAATTTCCTTAGCAAGATTTTTATTAACATCCGAAACTAACCTTTTGGCTGCTTCCAGTTCTTCCATATAGTCTTTATCAAAAAACTCTTCGTTTGAGGTAGTAGTATTTTCAGTTGCCAACCTATTGCTTGCAATGTTGGTTCTGTCATTGGGCGTATGTGGCTGCATTTCCTGGCTATTTTCCTCTTTTGTTTCCGGTAGCTCAGGTTCCTCTGGCTCATTCAAAAGCTCAGGAAATTCGATTAAAATGGACTCTTCCTGCACATTTCCTTTTATGTCGACATCGGCCAGCAAAAAAGCAGAAAACAACAGAATATGAAATACCAGTGTACCTATTACACCATAAATATTTCTTTTATATAGTTCTTGCAACCTCATTTGCCACAAAAATATAAAATTAGGAATGATTAATCCGTTATTCTTATTAAGAATAAAACATTGTTTATCACATTAGAATTAACAAAAATAGAGGTTTGGATAGAATCAATAAGCGGTACGAGACCTCAATAACTTTTGAACATAAAAAAAGCGCCTTTACAAGCGCTTTTTATTCACAAGAAATATAACTAACTGTCCGTTCAGACACTATTAATTATCCTCATCATACTCTTTCTCAGGATCAAATTCCCAGATGTCATCAAAATAATAGGTGGAACTTCGGCCTGTGGTAATAAATCCATACGAGCCAAGGGCAAAACCAACAGCCTCGGTACGAGTAGTTCCTTCAAATGATGTTTTTTCGGCCCACAAATCTTGCTGCGGATCGTACTCCCAAATATTACTAATCATTGACCCCGTGCTTCCGGTGGCTATATATCCATATCCATTCAAAGTGAAACCAACTCCGTTTATCCGTGCTATTGACGTATATTCATCATCGTAGCTGTTATCGTCGTCGTCATCAGATATGGCTCTTTTTTCGGTCCAGTAACCAGTTGAAGGATCGTACTCCCACAAATCGTCTTCATACACACCATTATCAAGTCCTGACAATACGTACGCTTTTCCATCGATAACAAAACATGCGGCATCTCTTCTTTTAGACCCACCAATACTTATTATTTGCTCCCAGGTATCAGTTTCTGGTGTATAAGCATAAAAGTCTTTCAGGTAATTACCATCATACCCGGTACCGATGTAACCTTTTCCATCTACCGAAAAACCAACAGCACCATAACGGGCGCTTCCCATAAAATCAGTTTTTTGTGTCCAGGTATCGGTGATGGGATTATACTGCCAAAAATCATTCAACTCATCTTCGCCATCATAACCGGTTCCTACATAGCCGTAACCATTGATTGAAAAGGCCACTGCCCCATTCCTGGCTTCTCCCGGGAAAGTTGCAATTTTTTGCCAGTAGTTGTTTTCGAGGTCGTACTTCCAAAAATCATTTAAACGATCATCTCCATCATAACCTAAGCCAATATATGCCACATCGTTTATTACAAAACTTACGGCATCGCTTCGCGGCACACCATCAAAATCCGACATTTCCCACCAGTCACCATCTGTAATTTCATCATCATCATCATCGTCGGAACACGACACAAAAGTTGCCAATACTATAAATAAAAGGTATACCAGAATGCTTTTCTCTGTCTTCATCATGACTATTAAATTATTTTAATTGTTTAACTCGGTAAGGCAAACCTAAGCCTGTTTGAAGTGATAAAAAAGGAATTTGGACTAGACCTGAAAAAGTATAGATGAATCGATGTTTTTTATCGTTCATCCCGAAATATATCGTGATACGACGGCAAACTAGCGTTAAAAAGTTCTAAAAGAAGCATCTTTTGCCGAATCGTCTGTAACATCGGGCAATTGGTATATATTCTTTTAGCATACAACATTTCTTTTCTTCATTTGAGGCTGAAAACAGAAATTACAAAATGAGAAACAAAGTTTTTATTGGTTTTTTGTGTTGTTTATTAATTTATGCATGCCATGATGAGGAATCGTTAATGGTTTCGTTAGGCGATAATTATATCAACAACCAAACAAATGTTGCCTTAATCGATACAATCAGTGTTCAACTATCAACCGTAAAGATAGATTCAATTCCAACCTCTGAAAGCGAATATTTGCTTTGCGGCTCGTATACCGATTCCGACTTTGGCAACGTGGCTGCTACCGCCTATGCGCAAATAGGAATGCCAACAGCAGAGATAGATGATGATGAGATTTTCGATTCTATTGTTGTATGCATGCATTACAGCGGAATGTCGTATGGAGACACTCTGTTACCACAAACAATTCAGGCACATCGTGTTATTGATGATATTGAACCAAGCGACGACTATGATGCCGAACCCTATCTGTATAATACAACAGATAAGAGGTATAACCTCCTCCCACTTGGATCGATAACTATTGTACCGAAACCCAATTTTCATGATACACTTACCATACGCCTAAGCGACGAGCTCGGCCTTGAATTCCTGTCATATCTGCGCGATGAAGATGATGAATTCGATAGCACTACGGAGTTTTTAGATTATTTTAAAGGTATTGCTCTTGTTGCCGGAAATGAAAATAATTCAGTGCTTGGGTTTAACGCCGATACCTCGTTTCAGATACGGCTCTATACGCACCTGGTTGAAGCAACCAAGGTAAATAAAACCTATTCTTTTAAATATGAAAGTGCATCACTTAACCATTACAACAAAGTACTTAATAATGTAAGCGGCACTTATTTGGAACAGGCGGTAACACAACGAGAAGAAATACCTTCAGCTGAAACCAACAATTGCTCGTTCTTACAAGGAAGTTTAGGCTACACTACCCGACTCGATTTTCCGGGAATTAGTAAAATTTTTGAAGTGGAATACAAAAATATTTTGTACAAAGCCGAACTGGTGCTTAAGCCAATGCCCGGCACCTATTCGAACAACCAAGAGGAACTCCCACCGGATTTACTACTGTATTATACCGACAAAAAAAACAATGTAGTGTCTGCAGTTTCAGATGCCGATGGAAATACTTTATACGGAACAATGTATTATGATGAATTTTATAACGAATATACACAGTATGTTTTTGATATAACCGAATACATTTACGAAGAACTCAGCGATGGTTATGTCGATCCGGAAGACGGCTTGCTTGTTATGCTGCCTGAAGCAGATTACGGAGGCACCCTTGACAACCTGGTTTTTGATGGCAGATCGCTTGCCAACTATCGTCCGAAACTGAAACTATACTACGTATTTTACGAATAGCCCCATCGGCTAAAACTGAATAAAATGAGCAAAAGAAATACATTCCTTCTTATCACTTTTTTAATGCTTTTCTTAATAAGTGTATCACCACTTTTAAACGCACAAAATACCGTTTCACCATATTCGATATTTGGGCCGGGCGAAATTCAAAATGGTGGATTTGGCTCTAACCTGGGCATGGGAGGAGCAGGCATAGCTCTTGAATCAAATAATTCGTTAAACGCTCTTAACCCTGCATCATTTGCCGGAATGGATAGCCTTAAGTTAATTTTTGAGTTTGGGTTACAAGGAAAAATGTACAACATCAGTAACTCCAATCAATCGCTTTCCGGCTTTGAAGCGAACCTTGCGTATTTTGCACTTGGTTTTAAATACACATCGTGGATGGCCGGTTCTTTCGGGATGACCCCATTTAGCTCGGTAGGTTATTCAATTAACCGGGTAAACTATATCGAGGGGATGAATGAACAATACACCTCAAATTATGTGGGGAGCGGTGGCATTACACGCTTTTATTTTGCTAACGCAATAAAACTGCTCCGGAAATTGTCAATTGGCATAAACACATCCTATTTATTCGGGCCATTGGTGCAGGAAGAGTATATTACCGGATCTTCTATTGTACCTGAAATGATGATTGAAAGAAAGGATTATTTGAGAAGTTTTTATTTTGATTTTGGACTGCAATACCAGTTTAATATTGCAAGAACAGAATACTCGCTTGGCCTCACCTATGCTCCGGAACAAAGTTTAAATTCGAAACACATTGTTACAGCCTACGATAGCGATTACTCAATCATTCAAGGTGAAGAATACAACAGCGACCACCTGGTAATACCACAAATAATTGGCACAGGAATAGGAATTACCCGGGAACGGGCGAAGCTGGCCATAGATTATACTTTTCAACAATGGTCGGAGGTGGAATACCCGATACAAGCCGACCAGTTTGCCAATTCGCACCGTTTTGCAGTTGGCCTGGAGTTGACCCCCTGGGAACACAGAGCTATAAATCCGGGCTATAAAAACTGGACCTACAGAATAGGTTACAATCACGAATCGTCGTACTTAAAATTCGACAATAAAACATTGAGCAGCAACGAATTCACCATTGGTGCCGGTATTCCGCTTTACGGTGCTATTTCAAACATGGATCTATCAATTTCAGGAGGAACCTTTGGGAGCACTTCCGGACATTTTACAAAAGAACGATATCTCATGTTTAATCTCGGATTCAGTTTAAACGAAATGGCTTTTATAAAAAGAGTGATTGACTAAAACCTCGGACAACTTAACGAAGAACAGAAATTCAAACAGAGCTAACAAGCGAAGGTGCTGAAATGAAAAATCTTTCTTCAACAGAACCTGTTCTCCCAATTGACAAAAATCAAATACGTAATTCTTCCATTTTCTGATTAAAAATAGAACGATAGCTTTCGCCAATGGGGATAAATTTATCTTTAATCATTACCTGCGTTTTATTAATTGCGTTTATATGTTCCAAGCCCACAATATAAGATTTGTGCACACGTGAAAACCTTTCAGCAGGAAGATTTTGCTGCAGGCGCTTTAATGAATTAAGGGTGATAACCGGTTTACTATTTTCAGAGGTATAAATTTTTATGTAATCTTTTAAACCTTCGATATATAAAATATTGTTGAGCTTTATTAATATGGTTTTGTAATCAGTTTTCACTAAAATCGTTTTTTGGCCCATATCCTGGGTTTCATGTTCATGCGCCAGCTCCGGTCTTTTGGAATCGGAAGCTTTATGTTCGTAGGCTTTATTGGCTGTTTTTAGAAAACGATCGAAACTCAATGGTTTTAAAAGAAAATCAAGGGCGTTTATATTAAAAGCTTCTACAGCCAGCTCCGGTTGATCAGATATAAAAACAAATAAGGGCCGATTTTCGAGGCTTTTTACAAAATCAATACCCGATACTTTTGATAATGTTGTATCTACAAAAATGATATCGATTTTTTGCCGACGTAAAATCTCGTAAGCATCAAAAACCGATGAGCAATAAGATACATGGTGAAAATACGGAACAGCATTTACCATTTCGCGCAAGGGACTTTGTGTATGTGTTTTTTCTAAAATCAGACAATTCATTTGTAAGTAGTTTCCGGTTGTTTGTTTTCAATTGCTTGCTATAACTTTATTAAACGCAATTTATGAACTAATACAGCTTTACGGTAAAATACCATACCTAACAATTCTTAAGATGTATTAACAGGTGTTAAAGTTGCCTTAAGCTCCTTATTAAATTAAACAATCCGCCTTACCGGGCGGATTGTTAACCAAACTGTTTCTAGTCTTCGGCCTCTGCCTGAAAACATTTATAATACAGGTACAAGCTTTAACACCCTACCTTTTTTTCAAAAAAAATTACAGACAAAATTTTACCTCAATCCTGTAATTACAAAATATATCAAAAACTAAAATTGATAAAGAAGTTAAGTGTTATGTCCTGGGCTTTAATCGGCGTAGTTTCAATGTATTCGTTACCCTGAAAATTAAATTTGCGCACATAAACACCAAGGTAATTTTCAGTATTAAAAGCATTTAAAATTGACAGGCCGGGCTTAATATTAACTTTTTTAATATTGAAATTATAATTTGCCGAAAGATCAACGCGAAAATAATCGGGAAGACGGTTATATACTCTGCTCACATTAAAATCGGTGTCTTTTTCGCTTGTTTGAATATAGGGCTGTCCGGTTGTATAGAGCATAAGTCCTGAAAAATTCCAACAATTGTATGTCAATATATTGGTCCATTTCAGCTCGTGTGTTTGATCGTACAAAGCAGGAATATCGTTTCCGTTGTTTATCTCGTTAAAGTTACGTGTTGATTTGCTTAATGAATAGGCTATCCAGCTACTGAAGTTTGAAACCTGGTATTTTAGCAGAAAATCTATTCCAAAAGCTTCACCTGAACCTGCAATAAAACGGCTTAATGGCTGTTCTCCGGGTTCTCCCCCGGGAGCTTCTCCCGGCATACGTTCGGCAGGTGTAAATAAATACTCCTGCAATCCTTCCACTCCCTTATAATAGGCCTCAATATCAAAAAAAAGTTTTCCTAATTTTAAGCTTGATCCAAGAATAAAATGCTGGGATGAGACAACAGGATTCAGCTCGCCATCAGCCAAAATCCAAAAATCGCGGTTATAACCATAAGTTTGCTCGGTGGCAGATTTATTTAGAAACTGGTAGTATTTGCCGGTAGCCATTTTAAATAGCAATTTACTATTTAACTGGTAGTTTACAGCAAAACGGGGCTCTAAGTAAAATTTATTCGTTTCGTTATAAAAATTTACGCGCATACCCGGCTTAACAGTCCACTTATTTTTAAAGGTGATTTTATCCTGCAAAAAACCGGTAAACAGAATAGCCGATTTATCAAGCTCGCTATAAATCAAATCGTTCAATGCTGCTTTGTAATAGGTAAACCGGTTATAACGTGCTGATAATCCAAACTCCAGCTGATTGGCAGCATTAAGATAAAGTGTATTTTTTAAGGATAGGAAATAATCCTCCAACTTGTTCTCCTCATTGGTCGCCATGTTTTCCAACCGATCGTTTGGCACATTCTGAAAAGCTATTGAATCAGAAAACGTGGTGAAATTATTATACTCGTTATAATACCCCGAGTGCCCCAACTGTAATTCGGAAAAATAATTAGTCCGGTGTTGCTTTTTCCACGACAACCCGAAGCCATAATTCCCCCATTTATTGTAATCATCGGTAATAATTTCAACACCTTCTTTAGCTGATTGGTTGGAGCTGTTAAGTTGATCTTTTGCTCCATAAACACTAAACGAAATGATATTTTTATCATTGGGAGTCCAGGTAAGTTTGGTATTAAAATCGCTAAAATAAAATTCGGGTTCAATACTATTGTCGGCCCCGGGAAAACGATTTGCCTGTCCGGTTTTTTTTGCAAGAATGGCATCGGTTAACCAGCTCGAATAAACATCGGAGTAGGCACGCCTGCCTGCGGCAACCAGCGAGAGTTTATCTGTAACAGGAATTTCAGTAGTTATATTTCCGCTTATTAAATTTACACCTCCGTAAATCCGGGGTTTCGTTTTATCCCCTGTTTTCCCGGTAATTTCAACTATGCCTGATACTCTTTCGCCATACCGCGAATCGAAACCACCGCGATACACCTGAATATCTTTGATAACATTTGGATTAAGTGCAGAAAAAACACCAAAAAAATGATCGAGATTATACAGTGTAAAACCATCGAAAGTAACCAGATTCTGATCGGACGAACTGCCCCTGATATTTAACTGAGAGGAGTTTTCTTGTGCACTAATACCGGGCAAAAGCTGAAGTGTTTTGAAAACATCCGTTTCGCCATAGTTTGGTAAATCAACAAAACGTCGCGGATTTAAAGTAACATGCCCGGCTTCGGTACTCATTTCCAGCATTTCAAGGTTTTGTCCCTGTACATCAATTGTTGCAATATTTTGTAATTTCTGATACAGTTTAAAATCGTAGGAGGTTTGATTGCTATTTACTGATAAAACGGTATCAAGGCTCTGGTAACCAAGGTACCTTATTTGAAAAAAAACAGGCTCATTTTCTTTTAGTTTTAAACTGAAAACACCATCAACCGTTGCAGGTAATACCGCATTTTTTTCAGCAATATATACTGTTGCATATGGCAAACGCTCGCCCGTGGCTGCATCGGAAACGATACCCACTATGCGCATTTCTGTCGCAATTTTTTGCGTAGCGGAAAGCTTGAGTTTATAAATTAACCAGGTATTGTGCTTCAGTTCAGCACGGTAACCGGTATCTTTTAACAACCAATTTAAGATGGATGATACACTATCGTTTTTAATAGCGCCATAAATCTGGTACTGTTTTAAAGCTTCCGTATCATAAGAAACCCTGATATCGGTTTTTTTTGCAACCTGCAACAAGGCATCAGAAACAGTGGTACTATCAAACTTAAAACTAAACTGCTGAGCGGAGACCAATAACGGAAAGAAAATCGTGACTAAAAGAAGTAAAATAAAGCTTACTCTAGTTCTTTTCTGATATAATAATTTTTTGATTTTCAACTTCATACTTCAGCTCCATCGGAATACACACAACATCAAGGGCTTCCTTAAGGTTTTTGTTGGAAAAATCGATAGTTGCCTTCCTTTCGCCATTTCCTTTAAACGAAACAGAAATATCAAATTGTCTTTCCAGCTCGGCAAAAATAGTGCTCAGTTTTGTTTCCTCAAAATGAAAAATCCCTTCTTTCCAGCTTGCAGTGTTTTCTATCTTCTCTGAAGTAGACTTCATTAAAATACCATCGTTTAATTGGACCATTTCACCGGGAGTTATAATTTGTTGCTGACTGTTGCTTTTTACAAGAACTTTTCCGCGCAAACAACTTACCCAAAACACATTGTTTCGCGAATAAACATTCAGTTGGGTTCCAAGTATTTCAACACGACCCAGTTTTGTTTCAATTACAAAATCGTCACCTTTTACTACGTCGATAAATGCCTCCCCCGACAAGGTAAGGTTTCGCTCTTCGGCAAATTTTCTTCTGTTCCATTTAAGTTTTGAATCTGCATTTAAAAACACTTCACTACCATCGGGCAGGGAAATCTCTTGTTGCTCGGCATTTGCCGTTTTTATTTGTTGAGCCGACAAAATTCCTGGAACAACCCGAATTCCTAGAAGTAAAATGGCTATTGCGGCAGCTATCTGAAAATAACGGATTAAACCAATGGTTCGGGTCGGCACCTTTTCATCTGCTTCATTAATAATTTCGTTCAGAATGTTTTGCTGTGGGCGCCCTTTGGGCGTATCAAAACCACTTGCCACATTCAGAATTTTATCCTCCGAAGTCATTTTCTTGAATTCGTCGTGTGAAATCTTATTTCCGTTTTTGGCAATCATTCTCTTATAATTTGTATTCAATCGTTTTTTTCAATTCTGTTAAGGCATTTTTCATGCGTTTTTCTACGGCTTTTACACTTATCTCCAGGTTTTCGGCAATTTCCCGATAGGTAAACCCATCAATTCGGTTCATTAAAAAAACAGTTCTGTTTTTTTCACTTAACCGTCCTAGTTCCAACTGAAGCTTTGCATTAAATTCTTTAAGTTCCAACTCAAACTCGGGCGACACTTCCCACTTGTTTCTGTTGTAATTATTGGCAAACTCAAAAACTACCTGCTGATGCTCGAAACGATTCTTGCATAAATTACTGGCAATGGTATACAACAACGACCTTACGGTTTTTAATCGAATTTCACTGCGTTTCTCCCACACTTTTGTAAAAGCATCCTGCGCAATATCTTCAGCTACCTCAATGTCGCCAACCTTGTAATAAACATAGTTTTTTACGGGCTGGAACATTTCATTAAATAATGTTATAAATTCTCTTTTCTCTATACCCGGCATAGAAACAGTTTCTGTAAATCAAACTTAATTTAATCAGTTTTCATTTATAATACAGTTCTGCCAATAATAACCCTACTTTTAATAAGACACAGGTTTTTTTGGCAATTTTCGATGTAAAGATAGGAGTTCTGAAAATAGTAGAATCCGAAGAAAACAAATAACTCACTAAATGGTAAAACCCTGCATTGATTATCACGATTTAGTTTCTGGTCCGGTAGCCATGTAAAAAAACAACCCGCCTCTCCAGACGGGTTGTTACAAACTGTTTCCGTTTTTCTACCATTAAAACCTCAAAATTAACTACAACTTAAACGTTATAATCAAGCATAATACAGACAATAAATATTATACCCTACCCCCTTCCTATTATTTTTGAAAATTATGCTCAAAATTTTACAGCCAATCAACTTCTTCCTGGAAAATAAAAAAGTATTAGTTTTACATTTTAAAAATTAACTGAATGATAATCGAAACTTATTCTTATCCCAGAGCCGCTGTAATTGGGAACCCATCTGATGGTTATTTCGGAAAAACCATTGCATTTGTTTTTTCGAATTTTGTTGCCAATGTACAACTATACCAAACTCCGGAACTGGAGATAAAACCCCAGCGTTTAGATATTACCTCGTACAAAAATATGCAGGCTTTGGTTGACGATATAAACTTTGCCGGCTATTACGGAGGAATGCGCTTGCTAAAAGGGATGATTAAAGTATTTTACGAATATTGTATTACCAATAATATCCCGTTGGCCAGTAAAAATTTTACAATCCGTTATAATTCAAATATTCCATTGCGCCTTGGATTGGCAGGATCAAGTGCTATTTTATCGGCTTTTTTAAAAGCGATGTGTTTGTTTTACGAGGTTTATATTGATCCGGCAATATTTGCCAACCTTGTTTTATCTGTTGAGAATGGGGAGCTTGGTATTTCAGCGGGCTTACAAGATCGTGTTGCTCAGGCATACGAAAAACCTGTTTTTATGGACTTTGATAAAGAAACCATGCAAAAACAAGGGTATGGTAACTACCAGGTTTTAAATACCACTAAGCTTCCCAATTTCTATATCGCCTACCGGAAAAACTTGTCAGAAGGCACCGAGACCGTTCACAACAATCTAAAAGCACGATTTGAAATAGGTGAAGAAAAAGTACTTGCCGCTATGAATCGCTGGGGACAAATTACCGAAGAATTCAGAACCGCCTTAAATGAAAACAGCTACGAAAAGATGCATGAACTTATTAATGAGAATTTTGATTTACGGCGCTCGTTGATTTCCATAAGCAAAGGTAATATTGAGATGGTTGACATGGCACGCTCTACCGGTGCAAGTGCTAAATTCACCGGTTCGGGAGGAGCAATTATTGGAACTTACACCGACGAAAAAATGTTTAGTCAACTAAAAGACACATTGAACAATCATAATATTGAAGTTATAAAACCAAATATCGTTAACAATTAAAACATGGTAAAAAAAGCAGTTATTCCGGCTGCCGGATATGGTACGCGCTTTCTGCCGGCCACAAAATCGCAGCCCAAGGAAATGATCCCGATTATAGACACCCCTGTTATTCAATATGTTGTTGAAGAAGCTGTAGCAAGTGGAATCACCGATATATTAATGATTATTGGAAAAGGAAAACGGGCCATTGAAGAACATTTCGACAGAAGCCCGATACTCGAAGAATCGCTTCTAAAAAAACATAACCTGAAAATGCTCGATCAAATTCGTTCCATTTCAAATATGGCCAACATTCATTTTGTATGGCAAAAAGAAATGAATGGTTTGGGCGATGCTATTTTACATGCCAAACACCATGTTGGCAACGAACCTTTTGTTATTCTTTTAGGCGATACGCTGGTGCAAAGTGAGGATGGTCCTATTACCAAACAACTAATTGATGTGTACAACGAAAACAAAGGATCTGTAATTGCCCTGGAAGAAGTAAAACCGGAACTGGTAAGTAAATACGGTGTGGTTGATGGCGAAACCATCTCAGACAAAGTGGTTAAAGCCAAAGGCTGGATAGAAAAACCATCGGTTGAAGAAGCTCCTTCAAACCTGGCAGTGGCCAGCCGTTACCTGTTTACGCCCGAGATATTTGATTATCTTGAAAATACCGCTCCGGGCAAAAACAACGAGGTACAACTTACCGATGCCATGAAAGAAATGGTGAAAACGCACCCAATGTTTGGAATGAAATTTAATGGCAAACGTTACGACATTGGAAATAAACTTGGTTTTTTAAAAACCAACATTGAGTTTGGTTTAAAAGACCCGGAAATAGGCGAAGAAATGAAAATGTGGATTAAAGAATTTGCCAAAGGTCTGTAAATTTTTTATCCTAAGCAGGCGAAGGCCAAAATGTATTCTTTTCGGTTTATGTTTTGGCCTTTGTTTTTTTGGAGTTGTTTGCTTAAATAAGCTATTTTATTTTTTTAAGCAAAACCTCCGAGGTTAAACCATGCTGGCATTCAAAGTTAATAACTGTTCTGCTGTCTTCTTGCGAAACGATGCTTGCTTTTCTGCTTACTAACTCTTCCAAGTGCCACTTACCGTTTAAAATAACTTTAACAATAGTTGGCTTACTTTCGGTTCCGTTATGAAATAAATCGGGGTCGCTAACCGCAATCGACAGTTTATCCCCGTGTTCTTTGGTCATAATTAAAGATGGAAATGAAACTCCTTTTAGTACACCGGAATTCAGATTGAAATTTTTTCTAAACAAAACATAGGCTTTGGTTTTTGCTTCGGGAAATTCTACGATATGCACATTTTTATCGGCCTGAATTACATGATAAACCTTGTCTGTTTCTGAATTCATCTTTTGTGCAAACAACTCCATATCCGAGGCTGTTGTTTGTACTTTAACTGCATATTCGTATTGTTTTTCTTCCGGAGCAAATCCATGCTTTAGCCAGGCGGTTTCAAATTTTCCACTGGTATCTTCCGTATCACTGCTGTTTCGCGATTTTTGAAGATTATAAGAAACCTTCAGATTTTGCCCTTTGGGAAGATAATAGCCAATATTTCTACTGTCTAACAACCAATTGCTGTTATTATCTAATTCCTTTTCAAAATAACTGTTTTTGCAACTTTCAGTATCATTAACATGCAGTTTAAATTTTTCGCTAATTGAATTCTGAAACAGCGTAGTTTGGGTTTCGTATTGTGGTAAGTTATTTGAAATGCCCGAGCCCAGGCATACCATTAAATCATTGAAAAAGAAATAGGTTTTGGTGGCATAAAAAGACTCCAGTTTATATTTTTTCGAACCGTGAATTTTGCTTACAAAAACACCATTCCCATCCGAGAAATCCAGGCCACCAACAAAGCCCTCGTCGGAATATAACTGTTCAATTCCATTCACAGGAGTGGTTTTAATTCTTTCCAAAGGAGCTTTAATAGTTGTGGTTCCCGGGAAACGTGTCCAGTCCCAACCATCAATACTCCAGCCATTGTTTACTGCATTCAATCCTTTTTTATCGGGGAAAATAATTTCCGTTTGCCCCCAGTTTACAAATTGGTTGGTGTTCACATTACCTCTTCCATCGGGGCGGCCACTCCACATTTCAATTTGATAAACGTATTTGCTGTATGCCCCAACCGTAATCAACCAATCGTTTTTACGATGCAGCCCCTTTGCAAAATAACTTAATGTTTTGTGCCCCTGATGAATTGGAGCCTGAGCAATGTTTTTATCAACCAGAACTTGTGCCAACTCCGGAAGCTGCTCATTTTCTTTATGATAAAGGTACAAGCCTGCCATTTCTTCATCCAATTTTTGTTTACCATCGGGCGAGCCCGCTAAAGCCAAATACAATAACTCTTCAACTTCTGCTTTTAATTCTGGAACAATGTTGTTATGCGCAAAGGCCCACGGAAAATAACGCTGACTTTTATAGAAGCTTCTGACTTGGGCGTTGTGTTTCATTCGTTCATGGGCATCTTCAGTTATCCGAAAATCGGTTTGCGACAAAAAATAGACAAACTTGCATACCTCGGGCATAGTGTAATTGGCATAACGGGTTGGATAGGCCGTATAATGATGATAATGCGAACCATCGGGTTTAAAGGTGTCGGACAATCCTTTTGCATAATTTAAAGCTACATTGCTGAAGAAAGAAACCAGGTGTTGCATGTCCCGGACCTTCTCGGGCGAATTATCCATTAGCAAAACACATAAAAGCGCACTGGTGCTACTTGTGTATAAGTAATCGGAGTTTATTCCTTTATAAATATTGTCCTCGTTGTAAAATCGCTTAAACTCATAATTCTGTTTTATAAAGCTGATGGTTTCGTCTAGCAAGCCATGTTTCTTTAAACAATCCTTTGCCAAATAACAGGCATCAGCAAAACCTTTCCCTCTGTAATGCGACATTTCCCGGTCATTCTCATCAATGGCATTTTCAATCATATTTATTGCCATTAGTCCCAGCTTATCCTTTTGTTTTTGATTCTGTACTCTGGCATAATTCAGAGCAATTTCCTTTAACAAGCCAACAAAAGCGTATGATGCTGTGCCATGATTGCCGGTAATTCCTGAGTCGGTTCGAACGATATTAAAACTTTTATACCTGACTTCAAGATTGGCAATTACGCTATCGTCGATTCTTTCAACTTGTTTTTTGCCTCCCCATTCAACTTCAAACAACCTGTCTTCAATGGTTTGGAAAGATTGAATATGATTTTGAGTTAATTCAGACAGCGGGAAATGAGGCTCATTTAAAAGATGGTCGGGGTAAACCTGGGTGGTTCTGTCCTGCGGATAGGTCTGCCACAACTCCAAAAGAGTGGGGTACAAATTGTTCCAGCGTTGTTTTACCGCGAGCACCAAGTCGTCTAGAAAGATAGTCCCCGACTTTTCGGATTTTACGATTATCCGAAAACAATTCATATCCTCCCTGGGCTCTCCTCTTAAATGCCCTTTGTCGTAGGCCATAGAAAAACGATACCAATGTTTATAGTTCAACATTACATCGGTGTAACAATTTATGCTGTCGTTTTTTCCAAATGCAAAACGTAGCCTAACATCTTGTTCTTTTTCAGAATAAATGGGGAAACGAAAACAGGTATGGTGGCCCATTTCGGTATATTTTTCCCCGAGAACTTCAACTACATTTTTAACCTTTGTTTTTTCATAAGCAATATCTCCATAAACAGTAAGCGTGTCATGGGGGCAAAAATCCCAGCGCAAGCTGTAAGTGCCACTTGTCCGGTGTTTTTCGGAAAGACTTATCTTTCCTTTACTGGCCAAAATATTATCAGGGATACCGTTTTCAAAACTTATTTTTGTGTATGGATTGAATTTTTCTGCCTGGTGTTGGGCAAAAACGATGTTTGTACACAAGAAACCAAAAATCATTAAAAGCTTGGCTAATCCGTTCATTTTACAAGGTTTAACTCAGGATGTTAGGGGAAATTCAAATCCGGTTCATCGTTTCCCGATTATTGTTTTACGATTTCAGTTACCAAAATAGCATCAGCTTCGCCTTGCCATGGCGATTTAAGGTGGATGTCGCCCTGCCATTTTGAGATAATTTCATCATCGTTATGTGGTTTATACTCGCCTGTTAAGGTATTGTACCAAACAAACGAGCGCTTGCCAACCGTTTCTTTTAGGAAATTGGGCTGTATCATGTAATTGTACTTTGGCACGTAAAACATGTATTTTCCCTTGTCATCAGACAAACAATAAGTACTTCTGTTCTTCGAAGGTTCCGGTTTTAGGTCAGCAAAGTTGTGTTCTTCAAAAAACGCGGTCATGTGCCGGTAATATTCAAATTTAGGTCTAATAAAATCATCAGGCTGTTCGTAGGGGTTATGTATTAGCACATTCCACGAGCATCCTTGCCAATAGTAAGAGGTATATCCTCCACCGAAAGCGATTAAATAATTTCTTCTCAAACAAATTTCCGCATCGGTAAAAGTGCCTGTCCAAACCTCATACGGAGATTCTTCATAACCGCCATGTTCGATGTTGAAAATGGGTTTGTCGGAATATTTTTTAACCGTGTTTATGGTTAAATTATACAATTCGCTGGTCCAATCTTGCAAGGAAATAAAATCTACTTTTTCAGGATGGCGGGTGCAGAATCCAAAATCGTGCACAGTAACTAAGCGGTCGTACACGTTTAATTCGCGTGCTCTTTTAATTCTTTCAATAATGTATTCATCGTCGGCACGTCCGTAGTACAAAGCTTCTTTTGAAATATCAAAAAGCATATTCGGAAAAGCCTGGTAGCGCTTAACCACATAGTCGAAATAAAGATTATCGGCATCGGAATACATTTCAGGCCAGTTAACCAGTTTATTCCATACATAAATCATAAGGTGCGACACAATTCCTCTGTCATTCATTAAGCTAATTGTGCGGTCCAATTTCTGAAAAAACGCTGGATTGAGAGAACTGAAATCAGGGTTTTCGTTATTCCCAAGAAATGGAAAGATATCTTTTGGGCCACCCACATCATGTTCGGGATATTTTTTGAGTTTCTCATCTTTGGGCCACGAAACATCGTACGAAAAAACATTCATTACAATCTGTGTACATCCATTTTTGGCCAGCAAATCGAGAAAATGTTTTGTTTTAGGAGCGTCATCATCATTATGAAAATCGAGGGCATATAACCAATCGCACTCATAAGCCATTAGGTAGTACGGAGCACCATCTTCGTAGCAGAATTTTTGTTTGTTTTCAGGGCTAATTATTACACCTCCATGCTTGCCGGATTCAGCTTCTCCAACATTAATTTCTCCTGATTTATTCGCTAATTTATTTATGTTAGAATAGGTGGTGTATTTCCATAATCCGGTTTTATTTGCCGAAAAACGCAGCAACCATTGATTATTTCCGTTATAAAAACCCGGAATTTGCATCTCTTTACCATCGGGGCTTGTAAATGTGGCTCCAAAGTCTTCTTTAAATGGGTTTTGAATTTCATTGTTGCAGGTAAAGGCAACGTCTAAAACTTCAAACATTTTTGCTGAAATGGTTTCATTCCCATGTGGAAATACTTTTACCTGTGCATTTGCACTAAATACATTTATACACAAGAAACTAATCCCTGTTATTAAGGTTAAAACCCAATTTGTTCTGTTGTAATTCATCGTATTAAATTCTAATCAATAAGCAAATAAACAGTGGACATGTCTGCTTCATCAATTGAAAAGCAAATTTTAACAGATCCACATCTTCCGATAAGCAACAAAAATGCGAAATAGAACAATTATTTGTGGGATAAAATTATTCAGAATTAGGGTGGTTTTATTCAAATAGCATCCATCTAAAAAAAATAGCCTGGTTCAAAGCTAAATGGTATTGTTCCTTCCGGCAAATTTCCGGAAGGACAATACACATAAAAATCTAACTAAACTATCGAAAACTATACTAACTAAATGTTTGAATCAAATCAATGAATACCCACCAGTTATTTAATCCCATTTTATGCCAACAGACTCTCCTTTGGCCAGATTAAGCTCTTTGCTTTTTCCCTGATAAATCAATGTTGTTTTACCGCCATTTTTAGCCGTAACATTTACTTTGGCCAGCTTTCCCTCATTCCATTCCATATCAATTACAAAACCACCACGCGCACACAAGCCTTTTACCAAACCTTGTGGCCAGGCATCAGGCAAAGCAGGTAGCAAATGGATATTCTTTTGGTGCGATTGCAACAACATTTCAACCACTCCGGCCGATCCGCCAAAGTTGCCATCAATTTGAAATGGAGGGTGGGCATCGAACAGGTTGGGATAGGTACCTCCCCCTTTGCTGTATTCGGTTTTTAATCCGCTGGGGTCTACAAAGCTCAGTAATTCGCGGTACATTTTGTAGGCATGATTCCCATCTTGCAAACGCGCCCACAAATTAATCCGCCAGCCTTTCGACCATCCCGTCGATTCGTCGCCTTTTATCTCTAACGACTTTTTACATGCTTCGGCAAGCTCCGGTGTAAGTTCTGGTGTGATATGTCCGCCTGGGTGTAAACCATATAGGTGCGACTGATGGCGATGTTGCGGGTCGGCATCATCCCAATCGTAATACCACTCCTGCAGGTTTCCTTTTTTACCAATCTGATAGGGATACATTTTAGTCAAAGCCATTTCCAGTTCCTTTCTAAAATCATCATCAACCCCCAATACTTCTGAAGCTTCAATTACTTGCTGAAAACACTCTCTAATCATAGCCAAATCGGCAGTGGCACCATAAAGTGTGGCTCCTTCGTAACCTTTATCAGTTACAAACGAATTCTCAGGAGATGTTGACGGAGAGGTAAGCAGATTCCCTTTTTTATCTTTAACCAGCCAATTCAGGCAAAACTCGGCAGCCCCTTTCATTAGCGGATAGCCGTCGTTTTTCAAAAAGGTAGTGTCTTGGGTAAACTGATAGTGCTCCCATAAATGTGTAACCGACCAGGCACCACTCATATTCCAGCACGCCCACTTCGGGTTTCCGTTGCCGTAGTCGCCCACCGGATTGCTTTGTGCCCAAATATCAGAATTATGACAAGCCGCCCATCCTTTATCAACACCGTAATAATCTTTTGCCGTTGCTTCACCCGTTTTGGCAAGATTACCTATAAAACCCAGAAACGGTTGGTGCATTTCACTTAGGTTGGCTGTTTCAGCCATCCAGTAATTTTCTTCGGCGTTAATATTCATCGTATAGTTGCTGCTCCAGGGCGGACGCATATACGGGTTCCAGATTCCCTGCAAATTAGCTGGCACACCTTCGGTACGCGAACTTGAAACCAACAAATACCTGCCGTACTGGAAATACAAAATCTCCAGATTTTTATCTTCTTCACCATGAAAATAACGTTTCAAACGTTCGTCGGTAGGTAGTTTAGGAGCTGTACTTTCGCCAAGATTCAGCTCAACGCGTCCCATAAATTTCTGTACATCGGCAATGTGTGCATCCTTAATTTGGGCGTATTCTTTTTCAAATGCCTTGTTTAGTTGAGCTTGAGCAATGGCTTTGTTATCCAAGCCCTCTTTTGCCGGGTCTTTATCAAAGCCGTTAAAACTGGTGGCTATAGAAACATAAAGTATTGCCTCACTTGCTCCTTTTACAACAATCGAACTATCGGTAAATACCTGTTCTCCCCCCTTGTTTTTCACTTTAAAATAACTTGAAAAACGTGTACCACGATTCTCATCAAATTGAACTGCATTTGGCATATCGCCGCGGTAATTTGGCTCGGCATGGTACGGAGCATAACCTTCTGCTTTTAGAACTTTATCCTTAACAACTGAGGTATATTTTAATAAACTATTGAATTTAACTGTAAAATTAAGCGCCTCCTGTTTATCTGCTGAAAGCTTAACAAGCATTACCTCGTCGGGATGAGAAATAAAGTATTCGCGTGAAAATTTTACGCCATCCACTTCATAAGTTGTTTTTGAAACTCCATTCGAGATATCGAGTTCTCGATAGAAATTCTGAGCTTTTCCATGGTGTTCAAATTCTAGAAAAAGCGTACCAAGTGGAGCGAAAGACTCCGAAAATTCCCCCTGTACATTCCGATTTAATTTATCAGCCAACTCATAATCTTCGTTTGCCAATGCCTCACGGATTTTTGGGATAAACTTATGGGCATCGGTATTGTTATTTTTACCCACCGGTTCTCCTGCCCAAAGTGTAGCATCGTTTAAATAAATCTGGTCAGAATTTACGCCTCCAAACACCGATGCGCCAACTTTTCCGTTGCCCAATACAAGGCTTTCTTCAAAAAAATCAGCAGGTTTGTTAAACCATAATTTGTGCGTAGCAGCATCGCTTATCTCTGTATCAGAATTATTCAACTTCTGTCCATTACAAATTATTCCTGATAATAAACATGAAGTGATGGCTATCGCCCCGTAAAGTATCTTTCTCATTTTCATTATTTTACAATTTCACAATAATATGCACCACATAAAATGTTACCCTTTTCATCCTGAAAATCAAGTTGAAGTTTCGTTTGCCCCTTTGGAAGTTCAAGTTCTAATTTAACAAACTTGTCGTTATCTGATACATTTATTGTTGTATCAATCCCCATTTCATTTAAGGTTAAACGGGCTTGTGTTATAGGCAAAGCTTCACCGATTGGATAGATTCCGCGTTCAGAAAGATTACTCCAATAATGTCTGACTTCGCGCGAAGGTGTTTCGGTATAATTATTTTGAATGGCAAAGTGACTGTAATATGGCGGAAGTCCTTTGTTTATTTCGGTGTCTGCCTCGCCGGGCCATCTACGAAAGACGAGCTTATACGTCCCGGCGGTTTGAAAATCTACATTCCAAAAACCATGCATCGTCCTTCCCTGCCTTATATCGTATTGTTGCGAAGGATTACCTTCCCCTTCCAACTCCAGCCAATCGAAGCAAGATAACAAAACATGTTTTGATTTTTCGGAGCCTACATTAATTAAAGCAAATGTTTCTTCAGATGGATTTACATCCTTTTTCCAACTTTTATAATAATCTTTTAAAAGCTTGGCAACCTCAGGAAATTGTTCAATTACATTGTTTTCCTGTCCCGTATCTGATTCCACATTATACAGTTCATTCTCTCCTACCAACCTCCATTTTTTCCATAAAACGGCAAATTTTTCTAATCCGTTAAACTGAACAACCGATTTTCGCTGGCTTAGGTTTTGTTTTTCTCCCTTCATCGCGGGGAGCAAGCTTGTTCCATCGAAGTTAGCGTTCCAGGGATTTTCTAACCTGCACATATCTATTAAAGTCGGTAAAATATCCTGTGCCAATGTTAATTCATCAATGTCAAGTCCTTTCTGAATTTCTCCGTTAGGCCACCGGATAAAACAAGGTGCCCGGTGCCCGCCATCGTAGTATGAGCCCTTATGGCCTTTCATACCGGCATTAAACTGGTCGCAACCAAACGTTCCTCCATTATCCGACATGTAAACCAAAACGGTGTTCTCTTTCAATCCCTTCTCTTCAAGAAACTGGTCGAATTCTCCCATTTTTTCATCGAAATGCGCAATCATTCCATAAAACTGGGCTGTTTTAGCCGGAAAATCCTTGAACCTTTCAACGTACTCCTTATCAACAAAAAGCGGGGTATGCATGGTTGCAGTAGGCAGGTAAATAAAAAAGGGCTTTTCTTCAGATTGAGTTGATTCAATGAATTTCATTGTTTCCTTAAACCACAAATCAGTATAATATCCTTCTGTTTGTGTTAGTTCTCCATTTCTGTAATAGAAATCATCGTAACAATCGTTATTCCAGTACGAAGGCGATTGCCAAACTGAAGCCCCGGGAAATGTTAACGTTTCATCAAAACCTCTGTCCATTGAACGATATGGATAGGTATCGCCAAGGTGCCATTTTCCAAAATGTCCTGTAGAATATCCATTTGCTTTAAAAAAATCCGACATCAAATGAATAGGATATCGATGTCCTAAAGTATCGGTATATTCTTCAAATATCATACTACGGCCAAAACCAAACGAATAGGCGCCATTTCTCACAGCATCCAGTCCTGTCATAATTTGAGAACGACTTGGTGTACAAACGCCTGAAACATGAAAATCGGTAAAGCGAACAGCCTCATCATGTAATTTGTCGAGGTTTGGCGTTTTTAAATACGGATTCCCATGACAGGACAAGTCGCCATAGCCCTGATCGTCGGCTAATACTATAATTACATTTGGTCTCTCACTCAACTCCTTCTTTTGCGAACTGCAACCACATAAATGGCAGAATAGTATAAAAATTACAACATTGATTAATGACTTCATAACTAAATAAATGGCAAATTTCGAATTAAAAGAGGGCAACTCATCATCAATGGGTTCCCCTCTTATTTTGTTTTTTTTAATAATCTGAATTTTGAATTAAGACGCCTTGACTCTTGTCTATTTCTTCCTGTGGTAATGGCCAATGATAAAACTTATCTTCCCAGTGATAAGTTAAAATACCATCTGTTACACTATTCAATACCTCTCCTGCAATATGCCATCTTTTCAAGTCGAAGAAACGCAATCCTTCAAAAGCCATTTCAATTCTTCTCTCATGCCTTATCTTTTCCCTCATTTCATCCTTGTTTAATCCTTCGGTAAGGGCTGGCATGTTTACTCGGGCTCTTATGTCGTTTATTGCCTGATAAACAGTGGCATCAGGGCCTTCAATTTCATTTTGCGCTTCGGCATACATTAGCAGCACTTCTCCCAAGCGTAATATAACCGTATTTTGCTGGCTCAAAGTTGAATATCCATAAGGTGTATTATCAGGCTCAAGAAATTTCATAAGTCCATAGCCTGTAGGTCGTGAGTTGGTTGGCGAGTGTATGTTTCCATTTCCCCAATCCGGATAGTCTACAAAAATTGTTTTGGCTAAACGAGGGTCTCTGTTTTCAAAAGGATCATCCGTATTTGTTAAAGGAGAAGTTCCCCAGGGAAGTCCATCTGCACATTCAAAAGCATCAACCAAATTCTGAAGAGGACTCACCGAAATCCAGTCACCGTATATTAAATCAACACCCCGACTTGGCAAATCATCCGGTGCCAGGAAATTTACAGAAAAGATAATTTCGGTATTCCCTTGTTGCCCCTTGTCCTGAAATACATCCTCAAAATTGGGGCTCAACGAATATTCCCCCATAACTTGCAGACACAGCTGCTTAACCTCAGCTAAAATAGTTGTATTTGGAACGCCGGTGTCTCCATACGCCTCGTTAATAAGCACTCTAGCTTTAAATGCCCGGGCAGTTGATTTTGTAGCGTGGCCTGAATTCTCGAAATAAGGCACAGCATTAAGATTTGCAATAGCAAAATCCAAATCTTTAATTACCTGGTCATAAATTTGTGCTGCATCAACTTTAGCTTGCACCTGGTTTTCAAGACTTAATGGTTCTAAGACCAAAGGCACATCTCCATAATGGAGATACAAGTTAAAATAATGAAAAGCTCTTAAAAAAGTCACTTCAGCTTCTGCTGCCTTTTTTTCATTTTCCGACAAATCATTTCCCTCATAATTTTTTAATTCCGTAAGAAAAATATTTGCCCGCGCTATCGCCTTATAACTATAGTTATACAAATCTGAAATATATCCACCTGTAGTAGGATTTATGTTTCCCGATACAATGTCTTTCGAGTTAAAGCTATTATGTTGCCCATAGCCATTATCGGTTAAAACATCCCAATTCGCATATCGTGCTCCGAAAATATCGTTTTCCTGCAGCATTCCGTAATTGGCCGTTAAAGCCATTTCAAAATCAGTTTTGCTCATCCAAAAGATACCTGATGAAATTTTATCCAGTGGTTCCTTGTCTAACAAATCATTGCATGAACTGCATGATAGTAACACGGCAATTATTGCTAATAATATATAATTTTTCATTTCAAACACTTTTAAAATTTAACATTTACACCAAACGAATAAATTTTATTCTGTGGGGCATTAACAAATCTTCCGCTTCCGGCACGCTCCGGATCTAATCCCGGATAATCTGTTATTGTAAGTAAATTATCGCCAGAGAAATACAACCTTAAATGGCTTAATCCAATACGCTTGGTAAAAGAGCCTGGAAGCGTATATCCAAAAGTCAGGTTTTTCAAACGCAGATAGGAAGCATCTTGCAAAAACCATGACGAATTACGTCGATAATTTTGCGGTGCTTTATTTCCAAAATAGATACGGGGCATGCTTGCTGTTGGATTGCTTTCGGTCCATCTATCGCGCCATTCTGTAAGTGGTGGAGAACCTTGCCAAAAAGGAACAATACCATGCTTCTCAATAAAAATTTTAACATCCTCAACCCCTTGAAATTGTGCCGATAAATCAAAGCCTTTCCAATTAGAGGCAAAATTGAAGGAATAATTAAAAGCAGGATATCTTCCAGACATAACAACTCGGTCGTCATAATCTATTTTTCCATCGTTATTTTGGTCTTTCCATTTCAAATCTCCGGGTTTAGTATTGTCGTTAAATTGTTTAGGTGAATTCTGCACTTCTTGTTCAGACCGAAAAATTCCGATATACTCCAGCATATAAAATGCATCCCATTCAGCACCTTCTTCTCGTATGGAATAACCTTTTATTTCTCTTTCGCCAAAATCAACCAATTCGTTTTTATAATGGTCGATATTAAAACCAAGGTTGTAAGTCAATCCGGACAGGAAGCCCGATTTTACCTGATTTGCATATTGTAAACTCAGCTCAACTCCGGTATTCTCCATTGTTCCACTATTAACCGTTGGAGCCTCAAGCCCAACCAAAGCAGTTACCTGTGAAGACCTCAAAATATCTGAAGTTCTTTTTTTATACCAATCAAAAGTTACACTTAGGCCTTGAAATGCGGTGAGGTCAAGACCAAAGTCGAGAATACTTGTTGTTTCCCACTTAATATTTTGGTTTGATAAATCTGTTTGGGCTACTCCTGATGATAAAGCTGAATCATCAAACGAATAGTTACCGGTTAATGCCAGGATAGATTGATACGGGTATAAGCCAATATTTTGGTTACCAAGTTCTCCATACGAACCTCTCAATTTTAAATTATTCAACCATGCTACATCAAGCTCTTTAAAGAACTGTTCTTCTGTTACCCTCCATGCTCCGGAAAACGATGGGAAAGCTCCCCAGCGCGAATCGGCATGTAACCTGGAAGTAGCATCGTATCTCATATTGGCCTCAAATAGATACCTGTCTTTAAAGTTATAACCCAATCGTCCAAAAAGCGACATCAATGCCCATTCATTTTTTGTACCATTTGCCTGTTGTACAGAAAGACTTCCGGCATCTAACTCCCGAAGTATATCTGTAGGAAACTCTTTTCTATATCCTTTTAAATACTGATAAACATTATCTTCCATGCTGTACCCCACCTGCGCATTTAATGTGTGTCCATCACCTACTTGCTTGTCAAACTTCAGGTAAGTAAAAAGGTTTCGATAGACATTTTGCTCATCCTGGTTTATCAAACCTTCACCTCCCACATTCAATAAAGACATATACTCATTGGTTCGAAAGTTGTATAGAGGAACCTTTGGCATAAAATCATCCGACTTAATAAAGTCTAAATTTATAGCAGCCTTCGTATACCAGTTTAAGCCTTTGAGTAACTCAACATCCAGCCATCCCTGAGTAGAAATAACATAGTCGGTTACATTCTTATTTACATTATTGTCGATTATTGCGATTGGGTTTTTGTTATTCGATTCGAAATCGTAAGCTTTAAAGGTATACCTGCCACTACCATCAGAAAGTTGAGGTGAATATGTTGGTGCCTGTGCCATTGCTGCTAAAAATGTATCATCAGCTCCTTGACGCGCTCCTGATTTTTTCCCTTGTTTGGCCGAGAAATTAAGACCAAATCTGATTTTCTCATTTACAGCCGAAGTTAAATTTGCCCGTATATTGTATTTTTTGTAATCGAATCCTTTCATCACGCCTTGCTGATCAACATAGCCTAGGGAGATATTAAATTTGGTTCCTTTATTCCCTCCACTAAAAACCAGGTTGTGATTCCATGTTGGTGCCGGACTAAACAAATGGTCCATCCAATTCGTGTTTGGATAAAGATTGCGGTCGGTAGTATTTCGATATGCATTAATCATTTCATCAGAGTATAATCCGGAATTAAGTCCGGAATTAATTCTGGCCTCATTGAATAGTTCCATATACTCTGCTGAATTATCTATCACATCCCACATTTTTGTAACGGTATGAATACCAAAACTACCATTGTATTCGGCGGTAACTTTACCTTCCTCTCCGGTCTTTGTGGTTACCAATACAACACCATTTGCAGCACGAGCTCCATAAATTGCAGCCGAAGCAGCATCTTTAAGAACAGAGATATTTTCAATGTTATTTGGGTTTACATCTGCAAGATTACCCTGAACACCATCAATTAAAACCAATGGGCTTGAACCTGCACTACTAAACGTTCCTTTACCTCTGATACTAATTGAAACTCCCTCATTTCCGGGTTCTCCTGAGTTTTGAACAATCTGCACACCGGAAACCATACCTTGTAGCATTGAAGTAGGGTTTGTTACTGGTCTTTTAACCATTTCCTCGCCTTTCACAGAAGCAACAGCACCGGTAAGATTTACTTTTTTCTGTGTGCCATATCCTACTGCAATAACCTCTTCCAATCCAATAGCATCAGCTACCATTTCAATATTAATAACCGTCTGATCTTCAAATACAACCTCCTTAGTTTTCATCCCTACGAAAGAAAACTGAAGAACATCACCTTGACTGGCTTCAAGTGTATAATTTCCATCAACATTGGTCACTGTCCCTTGCGTAGATCCTTTAATAATTACAGTAACCCCAGGCAGTGGCTCACCACTTTCGTCGGTTACTTTACCCGAAATTAAAGCCTGCTGTTTGCTGTCTTCAAATTTGGGACTAATAACAACCTGGTTATTCACCCGGTGAAAAGTTACATTATTTGAAGGAAACAGTTTTTTAAGAATATCATCGAGGGTGGCGTCTTCTACGTTTATGCTAACTTTACGTTCAACATCTAATAAATCTTTGTTGTAAATAAATCCTAATTTGGTCTGAATCTCCAAATCAAGAAGCACCTGCTCCACTGTTTTATTGTTAAAGTCAAGAGAGAACTTCCCCTGGGCAAGCAATGTACCTGCCATTGTTTGAAATACAACAAATAAAAGAATAAAAGCTGTAAGTTTCATTTTCAAGATTAGGTTTCGAAAGTTGAGATAATAACCTCCACTTTCAGTTACATTTTTTTTCATAAATTTGTAATTGATTAATTTAAACGATTAATTAAAACTGAAGTAAAATGTGGGTGGTGTTGGCGCAGTACCCGCATTTTCTTTTTCTTCTTTGGAATAGTTAGACTCTTCTCATAGGCAAAAAATTTAATTTTTTATTATTCTGTTCTTATCTCTCGTGATCACTACTTTGGCCTTAGAAAAAGTTGTATCTGCATTTTGCTCAGGCTTTTTATAGGTGTATTTTATGGGTGCTGTAAGTCTCAGTAATTCAAGAATCTGCTCGAAAGTTTCACCTCTAACAGTTGCGTTGTAGGTATAGCCGGCAATTTCGGCATCGGCAATTTCGATTTGTGCATTGTAGCGTCGCTCAAGTGTTCGGGCAATATGAGCTAAGGTAGCGTCTCTAAAAATTAGTTTTCCGGTTCGCCAGGCTGTATATTGATCGATAGGGTCTTTTCTTATTGTTAATTTACGTTTGTTTTTATCGAATACTGACACTTCGCCTGGCTCTAAAAACTGTTCTCCATTATTTACATTTAAGGATATTCTTCCTTCTTCCAATGCTACAATCACATTCTTTTCGTTGTTGTATGCATTCACGTTAAACTGTGTGCCGTATACTTTAATTTGTGGCCCTGCATTGTTCACAACAAAAGGAACGGAGGCCTTTTCTACTTTAAAGAAAGCTTCTCCTTCTAAATTAACTTCACGTTTCTCGGCACTAAAGCTTGCAGCGTATTTAATTTCCGAGCCGGCGTTTAACCAAACTTTGGTTCCGTCAGGAAGTTGTAAATTTACCATTCCTCCCAATGGTGCTTTAACGGTTACCGGATTTGAGTTATTATATTCCAAAACTTGCTGATACGCAGATTGAACTGAAGAATTTTTAAGATATAATAATAGCACGGAGATGATTAATGGTAATACTAAAATTGCAGCAACCCGGCCCAACCAGAAGGTTAATCTCCGAACCCTTACAGAAGTATCAGAAACAGAAAGCTGACTTTGTATTTTTTGTCTGCGAAATTGTACTTCGGCATTGGTAACATTTGGTTCGGAAAATTTAAATAACTGAACTGTTTTAAGGGCTTCTTTAAATTCTGTATGATATTCGGGATGCTTTTGTCTCCATTCTTCCCAGTACATTGCAGCTGATTTATCACGTCTGGAAGCCCAGCTGATAAAACGATTGTCGGCTATTAATTCTTCGTATATATTTTTATTGAACGTTTTCATTTTTCTTCCTTTATACTATAAGGAGGAAATATTACTGTTTTATACTCACCAAAAATTATTTTTTTTTCAAAAAACAGCTAAAAAGAATAATTTCGATGTTATCGGAACTATGAAACCCAACATCTTTCAGCTCTTTCCTTACCTTCTCTAAAGCCCGAAACAAAAGATTTCTTACCGATTGAACATTCATTTCCAGGACTTCTCCCATTTCGTCGAATCCAAGATTGTGATAAAAACGCAAGATCAGAACCTCACGTTGACGTTCTGACAAATGATTTAAGCTTTGTGCCAGTCGCTGATTGAGTTTTTCTGAGTTTTCTTCATTAATAATAAAATCATCGGCAGCAAGCACAAATGGCTCCCATTTTATTGAAGTATCCAATTCGGTGAACCTATTTTTTTTTAGGACATGGACGAGGTCATTTTTTAAAGTAACCAGCAAGTAGGGTTTTACTCTGTTTACATCGCCAAGGTGCTCTCGCCTGTCCCACAAGCGAATAAACATGTCATGGATTACGTCTTTCACCAAATCGGAAACCGGAACTATCTTTAAACCATAAAAATATAATTCATGAAAGCAGATTTCAAAAAGCTCCCCTAATGCTTCATTACTACCCTCCTTCAGGCGATTCCATAGTATTTGTTCCTTTTGCTTCAATCTTCAATAGTGGTTTTTGATAGGGAAACAAATATATATAATCGAAACCAAGTGAATGGATAAGCCTACACAAATAATAGTTTATTCTTTTTATTTATGGCAAGAAAAGAACGTAAATGTTTCGTATAGCAGGTTAGAACTCAAGAAGACTTTCTCCTCTTTGACACCCCCTAAACCCTCACCTACAACAACTTCAAGTCCAAATCATTACAGCTTCAAATACCAGAATTCAAACTTTTGTTTTGTTCTTAAATATTGTAATGTTATAAGACTGTTTCAATTTTAACTAATTGTCTTTTTTTAATTCCATTTTTTTTCGTGTACCGAAATGAGGAGCGTAATTCATTGGATCTGTTATCAATTTTATTGATTAAAGTGAGTTCTTCAATACTAGTTATTAAAAAATTAATAGGTAAGATTTTTGCGATGACAAGTTCTCATTTACTCATTTAACCATTTATACCATAAATTATTTAAGATGCCATATTAAAGATCTTTTTTACGTAACACCAGAGTCAACCTAATGGATTTCGCCTTTTTCCTCGATTGTTATTATTGCCATATTATGCTTATAATTAATAACATAACCTATTCACTCTTGTATTTTTGAGCTTTAAATATTCCCTCTGACAATACTACTTCCGTCAATAAATGACTATTCATCACATACTTATTTTTTAATATTCTAATCCGCCTTACTATCTGCAGAGGGAATACATTTCGTGGAATTGTGCTTTCTAGAAAATTGTGTCTTGTTTATGCAAGGTTCATATTTAACAAAAGTAAATCATGTGCGTGTTTTATTTCATCAGATGCGCTTGCACCAGCTACTCAATGGTTTTGGTTTTAGTTTAATAATTTGTGGAAATGGAATCAAATTGTTCACATTATACATATTTAGTTGGTGAGTAAGAATGTTATGACTTTATAAAACTGACTAATTAATTCTTTTTTTCAAGTAAAGGCCCCGAGTTTGTCGGATTTCTTTTAGAATAAATATCTTTGCAGCGGAATAGATGAAGTTAGTGCGTAAAAAACGTAGCAGTTTGTTACCAGTTTGTTACCCGCAACAACACCAATCTTTTCTATCGTTCTAAATAACAAACATATACAACTTCTATGGGGCTGACTGGTTTTGACAGCGGGTAGAAGAGACAGGTAAGCATGTCGGGTTTTGGTTGTTAACCCGTTAAAAATAATGATCAAACCATTAATTGGCGAAAATAATTACGCTCTTGCTGCGTAATCTAACAATTTAGATTACACTTAATTTCGGCACAAGGTGCTGAAACGAGACATCGCCCGGATGCTAATGCTTTGAAGCGGTCCGATCAGGCGGTGCAAGTAAATCGAAGCTAGCTAAAACGAGGCTCTGGCGTTTTGGCGAAATTAAAAGAGATAAGGTAGTAGTTGGTGGCTTTGATCCGGCTGCTATTCGAAAATTAAGTCAGAGATAAACATGTAGAAAGCTTGTAGCTTCCTCGTTTGGACGCGGGTTCGACTCCCGCCAGCTCCACCCAACAGGGGATTTCATCAAATTTGTTGAAATCCCTTTTTTTGTGCCCTTCCAAATCCCTTGCTATTTCTGGGATTAAGGCGAAAAATGAATTTATTCTTGAGGTTCGAACTCGGTCTAATTCTCGGTTATAGTAAATTCCCTCAGGGAATAGCAGATTCTGAAAAACCCTTTTCCCGTTAAGGTCGCTGGAATCCCATATTTTCAAAGGGTTTCGACATAAATCGACTGCATAATCCACTACTTTTTTAAGGTTCGAACTATACCCTCCAACTTTATTTAATTCTTGTTCAATTGTAAAACATTCCTTTTCGTATTTGGGTCTGAATTTGTCATATAGGCCTCTGTCAATTTCTCCGATAACGAAACGTTCTTCAATGGTGTCTAATCTTCTTCTTGTTTCTGCCAGCCTCAATTTTAAGGACTTGGCATCCTCTAATTCATTTTTGAAGAAACCAGCCATTTGTTCTTCCAGTTGAACCTTAATAATTGAAGTTGTTTCTTTAGCTATCTGGAATGTTTTTAACACGCTTCTGAAAAGCTCATGCATTGCCTTAGCACTTCTGTTTACATTGCATCCTTTAGTTCTGCATTTGTAATAATATAAGCCTTTCTTTTTCACCTGGTAACCAGTAATGGTACTGCCACATTTTTCACACTTTGTAAAAACTTTTAAAGGTAGGCTTTCGCTTTCCATGTCGTGTACATAGCCATGAACACGTTTCTCATTCCTGATATTATTTGCTTCTAAAAATAATTTCTTTGAGATAAGTGGAATATGCTTGCCTTCAACCACTTTCCCGGGGATGAGTTTACTAACAATTAGACCGCAATAGAAAGGATTAATAAATAGCTCATGCAGTTTTTTATCGGTAATATTTACTCCCAGCTTTTTAAGTTTTCTTACAATCTCAATATTGGGTATTTCGTGATATGCTTTCCATTCAAATGCCTTTTTTAGAATTTTCCCCTCTTTATTTATCACGATTTGGCGCTCTGTGGCCCTACTACCTTTATTCAAAACTTCATACCCGCGAGGTGGTTTAAAGACCCAATAGCCTTTCATCAACATTTCACGCATACCTGTTACAACCTTGTCGCGGCGGAGTTCGTTATCCATTTGCCCGAAAAGGAAAAGTATTTTTTGTTGAAATGAGCCAGATGGAGTTGTAGGGTCAAGTTCTTGCGTTGTAGCTAAAGTTATTACTCCGTATTTTTTTAGTAGTTCGTCGGCAATAGATGCGCCATTGATTCCTGAACGAGAAAATCTCTCGTAAGAATAAACAATTACATAGCTAATATTCTTTGAACGTTTTACAAAAGTCAACATCCGGTTGAATTCTTTTCTGTCATCGGTTTTTGCTGATTCATAAGTTCCTCCAAAGTAGCCAACCACATTTAAGCCCCGTTTGTTGGCATATACTTCACAATATCTTTTTTGCGATGCAAGGCTGGTATTATCTTCCTGGTCTGCCGATGAAACGCGCGTATAAATAACAGCATTATTCCCCTCCTGAAATTTCTTCGGGACTTGCGGGGCAAAATGGTTAAACGGGCTTAAATCTTTCATGGCTTGTAAATTATAAAAATAACCAATATGATGCTGGTTATTTTTTCAACAGGAAAGCTTTCAATATTAGCAAAGCAACGGTTTCCGAGTCCTTGATAAGTTTTTCGTAACCATCTGGGGTTAAATCTTTGTACTTAGGCATAGACCGTATTTTTTTCAATGGTAGCCTCTTTTTTACCCTTGCTGTGGCTTCTTCTATACTTCTGTTTTCGTTTTCTTGCATAGTATTCATGGCTGGTGAATTAGATTCAATAGTTTTCGAACCAACCAATAGCAAACCTAACAATACAAAGATTACCATTAAAGAATATGACTTAAGTGGCGGGTGGAGGCTTTATTTGGCTTAGGAAAATATTACGGGATTAAAATAAATAAACAAAACTTCCCGCACTAAATTCAGGTTAATGTTCCTGTGTTTGCGGTAACTTCATTTCTATCATTATTCCGACTTCGATTCGGAACACTCCTTACATTCAGTAACCTCCAACACCGCACACAAGAGTAAGGCTTACTTTTCATTCCGCTCACCCTGCTTTCTCAGACCTCGCTACATTGCAATTCAGCCTTACACTTGTTTTTGCCAGCCCGAACCAATGATTCCGATTAACAACCTCCTTTGGTCGGATTAGTAAATTGTGATAATGTAGATGCAATATTCATTTCCACAATAATAATGAACAGCATCTTTGGTCGGTCGTTGTTATTTTGGCAGCAAACTTAATTTTCAGCCTTACGGACAAGCAAGTTCAAGCCATAGGTTTTTCAAAAAATCTCCATACATTGAATAGTATTTTTTGAAAAAAACTTGTTTGCCGCAGGCTTTCAATGGCTACTACCAAAACAACAACGACCGACCCGACGAAAGACGCATATCATTAGTCGTTTATTATGAAATGAATATTGGGGATTAAATGTTTTGATTAATGCTTAAATGAAACTTCCAACTCCCTCTCCTCTGGAATCCGCATATATGATTGGTTAAGTAAATAAATAATGAACTGAGTTTTTAGCAAAACCTCTATTTAGGAAAAAGCATTTTTATGTATTTGCGTTTCTCTTTACATGAAAACAAAAGCTTTTAAACGTTTAAATAAACCTTTTAATATTTTGGTGAATAAAACTTCAGTTTTTTCAACTAATCAATATTAAAATAAACAAACTATGACTGTTTTATGTGTTAAGTTTTGGTCGGAGAACCGCTAATTTAATTTGGCGCTGTCTGGCTGCATTTGTCTCATATTTCAATAAGGAATATTTTGTTGGTTCAATATAGCTTTGGCTTATGAATAATTTGAAGCAATAAATGAGCATTATAAAAGCAGTAATTATCAGGACCTTAAAAACCATGTGTTCACAGGAACACGGCAAGTTGTGTTTTGAGGTACTCAAAACGTTTTCAGTACCTGAAAACCACTTGCCCCGTTGGGGAAAATCGCCCTCCGAAGTCGGGGATTATAGGGGAGCATTTTTGCTAAATAAAACTGTGCCAGAATAATTTGACAAGTGTAATGATATGAAAATAGATACAGAAAAGATGGAAGGCCAAAAGCTTAGAATTGATTCCACAATGCCTTTAAAAAGAAAAGGGGATGACTCCATCAATGTCTAAAAAAATCGAACCCATTTAAACAAAATAAAAGCCTAAACATTACCTTTGTGGTTTCAGTAAATTTAGTGTATGGATATTATGCAGATTATCCCCCTTATTGGTGCTTCCTGGGGTGTGTTATTTATTTTCTTTCTTGTTGCCAGCAACAGGATTATGACAAATAACCGTAAGGCTAAGTTTATTCTAATCCTTATTCTTCTTTTTAATACCCATTATTTAGTTGATGCATTTTTGAACTACAACCAAAGTGCCGATTTATATTGGGTGGGATTCTCATACTTTTATTTCCATTTGCTTGGCTACTGGGTTTTACTATTCACCTCGTTGTTATTAAAACTTAAAAAAGTGCCGCACATAATTACTTATGGTGCACTTGCCATTACGGTTATACGGGCAGGTTTAATTTGGTATTTCTATTACGAAATTAAAAGTGTTGATGAAATGATGGAGAATATAGTGTATATAATTTTTGACTATTACCTGGTTCTTTTGCTGAATATTATACCAATGGTGCGTTTGTACCAAAAAATTAAGAATTTAAATTTTGCTGTAAAGCTTGACGAAAAAAAACAAAACGAATTTCTTTGGATTAAGTATCTTATAATTGGACTCATCGTTTTTCTCGCACTTACCTTTGCATATAGTATTTTTGCCCTAAGTATGGGAAAAGAATGGCTATTGGTAAACGATTACGAATCGCTTTTTATGACCATATTGCTCTTTGTTTTTGCTTATTTCTCTATAAAATTTCCTGTTTTTGCAGTGCATGGCGATTACAAAGACATAGAACAGACAGAGGCAAAAAAATATGCAAAATCATCATTGAGCGATGAAAAGTCCGAAAAGCTTTGGGAAAAAATTCAGGAAGTAATGAAAGCCGAAAAACTTTATACAAACCCTGAGTTCAGGCTTAACAATTTGGCCGATGCTACCGGCGAAAGCCTGCACCATATTTCGCAGGTAATAAACGAAAAGGAGGGCAAAAGCTTTTTCGACTTTGTTAACTCGTACCGTATTGCCGATGCCAAAGAACTTTTAATCTCCGAAAAAGGACAGCAATTTACCATACTTGCTGTGGCCTTTGAAGTGGGCTTCAACAGCAAAAACCCATTCTACAATGCTTTTAAAAAGGAAACGGGCATGACACCCTCTGAGTTTAAAAAAATGAAGTCGTAATAGCAGGCTTTTTTTATCCTATCCTCAATTCTTTCAAAATCTCACCTTTTGTATTTAAAATACTAAACATTTTATTTCAAAATCACTTGCAACTCACATTCAGTCAATTAGGCAAGTATTCTTGTCCCTGCCTATAAAAAATGACAGCTAATTTCCTCCAATTTTATCCCTAATTATAATCAGGGAAGACCAGCTTTTGTTTCTCCATTATGTTTGCCGATAATTTGATGAAAACAATTATTCAGTAGACATAAAATGAAAAATCAGTTATTAAAAATTACAAGCTTTTTAGTTATCCTTTTTATTGGGATGCATGGATACGGGCAAGGTTATTCGTTAGAAACTTATCTTGATTCGTTACAACACAAAAACGCTCACCTCCTGCAAAGCAAAAACAAAATTCGAGAGGCAGCCGAAAACATAAAAATGGCAAAAGCAGCTTTTTTACCGTCCGTTGGTGCAACAGCAAGCTACAGGCGCGATTTTGATTACAGTTACATTTTTTTAAGCGATTTAGAAAGTAGTTTAGGCGATATAGAAAGCTATTTAAGCGATTGGGGTATTGATGATTTACCCGATAAATTTGCAATAAGCTACAAAAATAACATTAGTGCCGGAGTGGTAGCAGAACAATCGATTTATAATCCGGCTGTAGGCGCCACTATAAAGTTGGCCAAACTCTCAGAAGAATACTCAAAACTATCGCACACCGAATTGTCGGAAGAAATACAAAAGCAAGGGGCGTTACTTTTTTGGCAAGCCTTGTATGCAAAAGAGAGTCTTAAGGTGATGAAGGAAAACGAGGAACTGGCCAAACAGCAATGGACACAATTTTCAGACCTTTATGAACAGGGCGTGGTAAGCGAGTTCGAAAAACAACAGGCCAAGATATACCATAAACAAACCATTCCCAGGGTGCATTCTGTACAAACACTTTACGAGAATTTATTAAACGAATTAAAGGTTCTGGCAAATATTGCTCCAGATGCACCTTTCGAAATAAGTGGTAACATAAATCTTTTAGATAACGAAATGACATTGTTTAATACGGGAGATGAAGCCTTGCAAAACAATACGAGCCTTGCAATCCTGTCAAAACAACTTGAACTAAATAAACAACAAATTAAAGAAAAGCAAACAGCTTATTATCCAACGCTAAAAGCACAATTGGGGTACAGTTTCGATACCTACAACGATGAATTCAAATTTAACAACGTAAACAAAGTTCCCTATGGCCAACTTTTGCTATCAATACCCATTTTTTCAGGAGGTTACAATAACGCGAATGTAAAAAAAGCTGAAATTAATTTTAGTAATGCTCAACTCAATCGTCATTTTAAGCAGCTTGAATTGCAAAAAGAACTTATCAATACACAAAATGATTTAAGTGTAGCCATAGATAAAATTAATACCGAGTCTGAATTAATAGAACTAAGTGAACGCGAAATTGACATTGCCAAAGAAAAAATAAAATTGGGAATGCTCACAAATCTGGAGTTAAAAGAAATAAGGCTGTCGTTGATTAGAGCCAAACTTAACAGGTTAAACGCCTGCCTTGATTACCGCACAGCACAAATCAAGTTAAAGAAAATTACGGGGAAGATTTAATTTGAAAGTAGGCAATAGGCAGTCCATAGTAGGCAGAGTTGGTTTTGATTGCTGGAGATTAATTGTACGAACAACAAATCTCAACAAATCACAATAACTCACCTGCAAACTACAACTTGTAATCCGCCACCCGCAACAAATAAAAGAATACAAACAACAACAATAAAAATTTCACAATGAATACGTTAAAACAAATTTTATTAATCGCAGCGCTTGCATTATTTGCACAAGCTTGCACACAAAGTGAAGCCGTTGAGAAAACTGAGAAAAAAGCCTTAAAAGTGGCAACCTTAACTTTGCAACGGCAAAATGTTGATATTGAAAAAAACTTTTTTGGCGAGGTTCAGTTTAAACAAAGCATGACCGTGGTTTCTGAACTTTCGGGAAAGATTGAAAAACTTAACATTGCCCCAGGAGCGCGGGTAGAAAAAGACCAAATTCTTTTAACTTACCCTCCACAGAACCACGAATTACAAATCGAGCAAGCCCGCCTGGCTTACGACGAACTGAAACGTAACTGCGAACGCCAGGAAATTCTTTTTAAAAAGGGTGCGGTTTCAAAATTATCAGTTGAACAATTACAAACACAGCTCGATATTCAGGAAAAGGTGTTAAAACAATCGAACGAGCTTTATTCGATAAAAGCACCATTTAGTGGAATTATTACCGATGTAGCGGTTAACCAGGGAAAAGAAGTTAATGCTGGCGATGCACTCTTGTCGATTGCCTCAACAGGGCAAATGGAGGCTACTTTTTTTGTTACATCGAATGCCATTTCGAAAATTGCCAACAACGCCGAAGTGTTTTTTCTGCACGATACTGATACCATTAAAGGACATGTTTCGGAAAAAGCACTGACCATGGATATGCAAACACGTGCTTACCGCGTAAAAGCGGCATTCAACTACACAAAAGGCAGTATTATATCGGGTAGTACGGTACAGTTGTTTGTAAAAACCAAGACCCTTGAAAACCAGATTATTATTCCGTGGGAATGCATAAAACGACAAGGTGAAACCGATTATGTTTTTCTGAATAATAACGGCAAGGCAGAACGCACAAAAGTTACCATCGACCAAATTATTGGAATTAACGCCATTATAAAATCAGGCTTAAAACCAGGCGATGTACTCATTACAAATGGTCTTGCTAAGTTGAAAAACCAAATGCCAGTGAGGAGTTAAGGCAAAGGAATCTGTCAAGAATCGAGAACAATTTAGAAAAACAAAACAAGAACAAAAGAAACATGATACTTACAAAATTTGCAGTTAACAAACCTGTTACAACAACGATGTTGTTTATAGCTTTGGTTTTTTTCGGTATAACTGCATACAATAAGCTAGGGGTTAATTTTACACCAGATGTAAACCCTCCTGTAGTAATGATTAATACAATTTTACCAGGAGCAACCCCCGAAGAAATTGAAGGTGATATTACCAATAAAATAGAGAAAGAAGTTTCCAGTATCAATAATATCAAATCTGTAAAATCGTACTCCATGGAAAGTCTTTCTATGGTAATTGTTGAATTTAAACTGAGTAAAGACGACGACGAAGCTATAAACGAGGTAAAGGAGAAAATGGACATTGTAACGCCCGATTTGCCAGGCAATATTGAGCGTCCGGTGATACAAAAGTTTAATCCTGGCGATATGCCAGTTATCAACATTGTACTAAGTGGTGATATTTCGGGAAAAGCTCTTTATGATATTGCTGATAAGGAGTTGAAAAACCAGTTTCTTCAAATTGAGGGCGTTTCAAAAGCTGAAATTACGGGTGGAGAAGAACGTGAAATCAAAATTTTAGCAGATAAAAGGCGTATGTACGAAGTAGGGCTAAACCTGCAAGATGTTAGCCAGTTAATTGAAGTAACAAATGTAAAACTGCCCGGTGGGAATTTCGATAATCAGCATCGTCAGTTTTCGGTTGAAACAGGTGAGGAATTTAAAACGGTAGAGGATATTAAAAATTTGTTTTTGATGCATAATACCGAGCCATTGGCTATTAATAATTTTGCCAGCGTTATTGACTCGGTAAAGCGAGTAAAAACTAAATCCACTTTTTTTGATATTGAGGGAGATAAATATTACGACAATGTAGTGAGTATTAGTATTCGTAAATTATCGAATGCCAACTCAGTTAAAGTAGCCGAAAGCGTTCGCCAAAAGATTAAAGAATTACAACCGACTCTTCCCGAAGGTGTAAAATTGAGCACTCCTTTCGATTCGTCGGTATATACAAAAAGTGCAGTCGATGATGCTTTAATGAATGTGATTCTGGGAATCGTGTTTACAGGATTTATACTGTTTTTTTTCCTGGGCGATTTTCGAACGGTAATCATAGTAAGTATTTCAATTCCTGTATCGTTAATTGCAACACTGGCAATTATGAAACAGATTAATGCGTCGCTGAACATGATGACCTTAATGAGTTTCGCCGTTTCCATTGGAGCATTGATTTCAAACTCCATTGTAGTCATCGAAAACATAATACGTCTGAAAAAAGAAGGACTTAGTATTAAAGAAGCTTCTGTTGAAGGCACATCCGAGGTGGTAATGGCTGTTATTGCATCTACCGGAACAAACCTGGTAGTTTTTTTACCTATTGCTTCTATGACCAGTTTGGCAGGAGCTTATTTCAAAGAATATGCGCTTACCATATCAGTCGCAACTATTTTTTCGTTATTGGTATCGTTTACCCTAACGCCTATGCTTACCAGTGTTTTATTCCGAAAAGAAAGAAAACAAGGACGTTTTTCTTTAGCTATGGATAGGTTCTTCGATGGATTGGCAGAGCGCTATGGAAATTCGATAAAGTGGTTAATCTCAAAGAAATGGAAACCAGTATCTCTGTTTATTTTGATGATAGTATTGTTTTTCTGTTCAACCGGATTAATGAAGCATGTTGGTTTTAACTTTATGCCAAAAGACGATTCGGGTACATTGTTCGTAGAGTGCGAACTACCGGCGGGAACAAACCTTAAAGAAACGGGCAAAATAATAAAAGAGATTGAAACAAAAATCAGTGCTCATACTGAAGTTAAAGCTACGCTATGCGAAATAGGTACTAAAAATGGCAATACAAAAGGAAGTAATTTTGCAAAGATACAAGTAAAGCTGCATCCTGCTAAACAACGTTTGCTATCCAACTATCAGCTAATTGATATTATTACAAACGAATTAGTGCAATTGCCTGATATTATCCCTTTTGTTTCGGTAGATGGTTCAGATGCCGGAATGCCGGTTTCGTTTGTACTCCAGTCTCAATACCCGGAAGACTTAAAGGTAGCCAATAGCCTGGTTAAGGATGCGCTTTCCGATTTGGAAGGGATTACCAATTTTGAATCATCTTTTCGCGAAGGAAACCAGGTTATTCATTTAATACCCAAAGGAAATTTATTAGCAAAGTTGGGTATTTCAACGTTTGATTTGGCCTATGCAGTTCGGGGAAGTATTAATGGTATTAATGCCGGAGTGTATAAAGAAAATGGAAAAGAGTACGACATAACAGTCAGTTTTAGTGAGGAGGCAGTTAATAGTCTCGATAAAATACGTCAAATACCCGTATTTTCGCAAGGAGCTACTTACACTGTTGAGCAATTGGTTGACATTTCATATAAAACTTCTCAGGCACGAATTTTTCATATTGATAATAAGAAAACGATTGAATTTGGTATGATTCCCGAAAATGGGATGTCAGAGATGGATATTCAAAATAGAGTTTTTAATGTAGTTGAAGGCTTGGATTTACCTGCTTCGGTTGAATTTGACTGGTCGGGAAACATTAAAGACATGGATGAAACGAATGCCGATTTTGCAATAACCTTGCTAATTGCCATTTTATTACTTTATATGCTTTTGGCTTCTTTGTTAGAAAACTTCTGGCATCCGGTTATTCTGTTCACAACCATACCTATGGCAATGATTGGGGTGTTTGTGCTTATGTTTATTAGTGGTACATCAATAAACATTATGGCACTGTTAGCCATGATTACGCTCGTTGGTTTGGCAGTAAACGCCAGTATTCTTATTCACGATTATATTACTCAGCTAAATAAAAAAGGTTTATCGTTGTATGATGCAACTGTTACCGCAAGTAAAACGAAAATGAAAACTGTAATTATGACCGGTGTAGCCATAATTATTGGTATGCTACCCAACGCACTTGGAATTGGCGATGCAGGAGCTGCGTTTCGCACACCTTTGGCGATTGTAACTATTGGCGGAATTATTACTTCAACTCTCCTTTCAATGTTTGTAATCCCATCGATATTTTATGTTATACGTGGCAAAAAATCAAAATCATAAAACAACCAGAGAGATAAAATAGAACCACGAAAGATTGAATTCTCTTGTCTTGTGACTAAAATAAAAACCATGAAAACAATTAAATTTTTTATCATCAATTTGCTACTGCTGGTAGCTTGCATGCAGGTTAATGCCCAAAAAGAAGAAGCCTTGTTGGGTAAATGGAAAGTAGAAAACAAGAGAGAGGATTTTACTTCTATCGTTGAATTTAGAAAAGAAGAAAACGTGGTGATTGGCTACTGTATTGAGTATGCCGAGAAGGGAGAAATACGTAAAGACAATAGTAAAGTTCATAGTAACATTTTGTTTGATGGCAAAAACGGGAAAACCATTTATAAAAAAGAATTGCAAGGAGGGCTTTATAAAATGAAAGGCAGGCTAAAAATGGAAAATCGCGACTTGGTGAAAGTAACATATACATACGGTTTTTTTAAGTTTCGGGAGGTTTGGACACGGATAAAATGAGCCATAAAACCATGAATAGATTACAAATAGAATTGGTAGTGATAAACCAACTGGAAAAACAGGGACACCACCGAAGAAATATTAAAGCTAAAACAAAACTGGTAAAAGAATTAAATTTTTCGGAAGAGGATTTCAATATTATAATTTGGAAGCTGGGCTTAATGAACAATGCCCACAAAAATTTACCAAATTACTTTGAAACATTAACAGTTGAGCAACTGTGCGATTACTTTCACGAAATTTCAAAGCCAGATATGAACAAAGAACAGGACGAGATTCCAAGCTTGTTTTTGTATTCATAAAAAGCACCATACTAAAATGATTATTATAATAATAAGTACCCACAACCAGGAAAAAACTATTTTTAATGTAGTTGCTGCGTGTTGCAAATACAACCCACAAGCAGAGGTTATTGTGGTTGACAACGGCTCTACCGATAATACCGCCGAAGTATTGGAGACGCTTGCTTTTCATTATGAGTTTACCTATTTAAAAATACGAAACAGAAAAAGCTATGAACTACGCCATGGTTTACGGGGCTGAATATGCACAAAATGAAATCTTATTGTTTATAAATGCCAAGGTAAATGGTTTGCAAAAAGTCGATTTTGAAAAATTGCATCAACCAATCTACAATAATGAAGCTGACATTGTTATAGGAACCCCACACGAATTCCTATTCGATTTTGGTGCCAACCCATATCAGGAAATGGTACTGCACAAAGCCATGTTAAAAAGCGATTTGCAACCATTGTTCTTCGATGTGCGGGAACTTGATTTCGAACTCGATTTCTTCGTTATGCTCTACTACCAATTAACTGGAAAAAGAATGAAACTCGTAAATTTTAAAGAGCATTCGCCCTTATTTCCTGCAATAGAAAACACTAAGAAAAATACTAACGATAAAGGAAACGAAATAGCTTTAACTATACTTTCCAATTTAGATTTAATAACTAAGCGTCTGCAAAACAAATTTTATAAACAGGAAAACTATACACGCTCAACAATCAGTAGTGTACAGTTCGACCTTAATTCAAAAATGAAGCGTTTGAAAGATGAGTTTTGTACATGAAAGAAATTATTTGAGAAAGTTTCTGTAAATTAGAAAACAATGGGTTTTAAACTGCAAAAAATAGAATGGCAGCGAGAGTGGATTTACCAGTTGCTGGAAATATTATTCTATATACTGATATGGAATATTTTGTTCTTTGTCCTTTTCTCGTTCAATTATCTAATTAATCCTGAAATATTTGAAGAGGGCGAAAAAATTTTCCGCTTTGTCGATTCTTCGCCACTTATAGTGTTTTGTGTAGTTGGCCTGGTTGCAGTGTTCAGTTGGTGTTTCGAAAACAAATTAATACGTCAATATATTGACAGGTTTAGCGTTCTGGGGATAGTTGTGTTCAATGTATTGTTTATTCTTGTAATATTTTTATTTGTTAGTTCTGCCATTGCCTTGGTGCATTATTGGCCGCGCCCGTTCAGCAGTATCGAGAGTATTGGTTTTATTGCAGAAAGGTTCTTTTTCAATAATATTACGCTGTATTTTTTACTTATTTGCGTAATAATTTCGTACATACTTTCAATGATGAAGATTGTTTCCGAAAAGGTAGGTGACGAAAATTTCTATGAAATTATATCGGGCTATTATAAGAAACCTCGCGAAGTAAACCGCATTTTTATTTTCATCGACCTTATTTCGTCAACACAATATGCCGAAATACTTGGTCATAATAAATACAGTCATTTTATTCAGGAATGCTTTAAAAAAATTGGTCATTTCGAACGAAAATTTAATGCCTCGCAATACCAGTTTGTAGGCGACGAAGTGGTAGTGTCATGGCCTGCCAGAAAAGAAAAGAATTACAAACGCGCTGTTGATTTTTTCTTCTACTTCACCGAACAGCTAAGAGCCAGAGAAGAGTTTTTTATGAAAGAGTTTGGCATTGTGCCAAAGTTTACCGCCTCAATAAATTCGGGACAGGTAATGATGGCTGAGGTTGGCGATGTAAAAAGCGAGATTGCTTTTCATGGCGATGTGCTAAACACTGCTGCCCGTATTCAGAAACATTGCAAAAGTTTTGATGCCAGCGTTTTGGCAACCCGCCAATTTGTAAACGAATTAAAACAAGTTCCCAACAACTACAACATTCAAAAGTTAGGAAACGTAAGCCTCAAGGGCAAAAAAGAGGAAGTTGAGATTTGTAGTATTTTATGAGAATGTTAGTTGATTTATAGAAATATTCAGGTGTACTTTTCAAAGAAATTATAACCATAAGTAGTGGTATTCAATTTATTAAAGCCTAAGCAAAAAGGATTATAGTTTCAATTTATTGACATGTTTTTGCGATTTCATGAAGCTCTCTAAACAATCAAAATCCTCCTGCAAAAAGTTCGACACTACCCCCGCCAGCTCCACTTTTTCAATACATAAACAATTAAAATAGAATGCATTTACTGTGTTCTTTTTATATCTTGGCCAACCAATGGGCAACCGCAAGTAAAAATCGGTTTTCAACTCAGGAGCAGGCAAAACTATCATTGTTCAACTGGATAGAAACATAGTACAACCGAAAAAAGAGATATTCAGCTTTGGGATATAAAACAATGGAAGAATTTGAATTAATAAATAACAATCAGAGAATAGCATCATGACTCTTAACTAATCGTACACGGTTTTGTTGCATATCAAATTAAGAATCTTATTTGCTACAGAATATGATAAACAGACGAACGCAATTGATCCATCCTAAAATAGGCCCCTATAAAAAAGGAGCTTTCGGATTAGGAAAGCTCCTTTTTCAGACATAAAATATAAATTATTTTGTTGCGGTTATCATTGCTCTAAAATAGCCGATCGACTCAGCTATTCCCATAAACGGATCTTTCATGTTTCGTTCGTGCTCAAGGCTCACCACCCCCTCGTACTCCACTTCGCGTAACATATCTACAAAGGCCGGAAAATCAATAATTCCACGCCCCACTTCTACCGAATATCCCAATTTTGTGGGGCCGGTAACATCTTTTAAATGAATGTCAAAAACGCGGGTATGGTATTTCTTTAAATCAGCAACCGGGTCTTTTCCATTTCGGGTATCATGGCCAATATCCAGGCACATCCCTATTCGCGGATCTAAATCTTTCGTATGCTCCCAAACATCGTCAGCATCCGGATACATTTCAATGTCAGGACCATGCAAATGAATCGCAAATTTAAAATCATACTCCTTTACTTTTTTGTCAACGTAAGGCAGCAGTTCGTAATTAGGAACACCAACAATTGTTTTTACTCCCACCCTTTTGGCATAGTCGAAATATTTATCTACGTCCTCTTTACTTTTCATATAAAGCGGTCCAACAGCATAACCAAGCACATTGTACTCTGCACATTTTTTATGAAATGCAGCAATTTCATCATCGGTACTGGTTATGGGCAAATGAAAATCTTTGATACATAAAAAGTTTACATCGCACCTTTTTAAAGTTTCAAGGGTGGTTTGCAAATCAAAATGCACGAAGGTGTAACCGGCAACACCTAGTTTAAAAGATTCAGTAGTTTCGGGTGCCGGTTGAGGAGCCGGGCGATTATCTTCTTGCCCAAATAAAATCAGGGAACAAAATACGAGTGTAAAGAAGCTAAAAAAAAATTTAATCATTATATTGAATTTAGTTGTTTCACTTACTAACAAATGTAACAATTAAACCAATATCAGTTTCATGTTTATTGGCGACTCTTTTTCAATCAAAAAAAAAATAAGCCCGAGTTAAAACAGAATTGCTATTAAATAGTATAAATTTTCAACGGGGTGAAAAAGTGCTAAACTGTTTGCCACCTTGTTGTTACATTGTAAATACGGGCGTAATCTTCTCTTTTTCTTTCTTCATCGGTCATGCTCATGGCATCTTCCATGTTTTTCAATTGTATACAAGCCTGATTAATATCAGTTTTTTCAACTTTAAAGAATTTTTTCTTTATTTGTTCGTGTACACAAGCTAAAAATAAATTTATTCTTTTCATTTCCTATCGAATTAAATTGTTATGCTTTCGTGTCGTTTAATCGCTGCAGCAATACCGCAGCAAATGAACTCATTGAAGTATTCTGAACTATTATATGATCGGGCAGGTCGAGCATTGTTAAGGTAAAATTCCAAATGGCTTTTATACCACAATTTACCAGGTCTTCAGCAACTTCCTGCGCCACATCATTAGGTGTAGTTAAAATTGCTATTTCAACATCCAGGCGGTTTGAAAGATGAAATAACTTATTGTATTCCAAAACCGGAGTGTTTCCAATATGTTCTCCAATCTTTTTCTCATCCACATCAAAAGCAGCAATAACCTTAATTCCGAGCGTTTGGTGCTCCTGGTATGCCATCAAGGCCGAGCCCAAATTTCCGGCACCAACCAGAAAAGCTTCGTTTACATGGTTAAATCCCAAAAACTCTTCCAGGGCATGGCATAATTCATAAGTGTTGTACCCCACCCTTGGCTTTCCCTTAATGCCGGTTACGGCTAAATCTTTTACTACTTGTGTCGGATCGCATTTTAATTCTTTTCCAATGGTTGGAGCCGAAATATTTAATACACCATTTTCCCGAACTTTTTCAAGAAAAAATAAATACCCCGGCAGCCTGCGTAAAGTTGGCTCCGGTACCTGTTTTGTATTCTTTCTTAAATCGTTCATCGTTCAAACTTTCTTAAATTTGACATTACTAATCTAACAATAAAATTCATTGCAGAATTTTTTCTTTATTTAAAATTTACTTTTTTTCACTGAAAATTAACACATAAACCCCCTTGTTTTTCAATTGCAAAGCGCACATTGCATTTTTATTTTATTGATGTAAATTACACTATACAAAAGTTGATTTTAGCTGAAATTTACAAATATCTATACTAACGCCTTCAAAAACGGTTCTATTTCTGCCTAATCAGAAAAATAATTGTTTATCATGATTTGGAAAAAATATGCCGGCATCAATTCGTATCCTGTCAAGTGTTTCCATTAGGTCGCTGCTCATTTTCCAGCTCATTTTCGGACTCTCAATCAGGCCGGCATCAAGGCATTCCATTACATGTGCTGCCTCATACTGATAGCCCCATCCTTCCTTACTTTCATTTGGGATGAACTGAGGGTCTTCCCCCTCTTTCCAAACTGTTATATCGGTTGGAGTAAACCACCTTGGATGCAGAACAACATAGCCTCTCTCGCAGCAATATTCGGTTTGTATTGGCGAGTGTACGGCCAAACTTGATGAAAGTGCGGCCATTTCGCCCGCTTGGTATTTGAAAATAATGGAAATACTTTCTTCGCTACCGGTTGGACTAAAATCAGCCGAAGTTTTTATACTATCCGGAACTCCAAGGGCCGACAGGGCCGCAAATACCGGATAAATACCAATATCAAGTAATGATCCGCCCCCCAAACTTACATTGTACAAACGCTTGTCTTTCAGAAAAGGTGCGTTAAATGCAAAATCAGACCGAAGCATTTTAAGTTTACCCAACTCGCCGGATTCTACAATTTTAATGGCTTTCTGAAAACTGGGTTGAAACATAGTCCAGAAAGCTTCCATTAAAAAGGTATTGTTTTCCTTTGCACACGCAATCATTTGTTTTACCTCGTGTAAATTCATGGCAAATGCTTTTTCGCAGAGTACTGCTTTTTTCTTTTTTAGACAAAGTATGGTGTGCTCAAAATGGTGCGAGTGTGGGGTGGCAATATAAACCACATCGACATTGGGGTCGTTAACCATTTCGGCGTAACTCCCATAGGCTTTTGTGCAGCCCCACTCATTGGCAAACTCCCTGGCCCTGGTCAAATCGCGCGACGCTCCAGCATAAAGCCGGGCATTGGGAAGTAATTTTAAATCGGCAACAAACTTGTGCGCAATTCTGCCACACCCCAATACGGCCCAGTTGTATATTTTACTCATGATTATTTTTATTGATTGGAGGCTAAATGTACAAACTAAATGCTTTTGGTAAAAATTAATCTGTTCTTTCAGCTAATTTCCACCTCTTGCACATTGGTATTAAAATACTTTTGAAACATAGTAAAACGTTGTGATTTACTTTGTTTTCGCTTTTTTCTGACATAAGAAAAGTGCAATGGCGAGAACTGTTCAATTTCTTTTAGATATGCTTTATCAAACCACGAATGATTTAACCCTACAGATTCGATAATCATGGTTTCAATGCTTCTGTTCATTAAACCTAAAAAGTCGTTCATGTTTGGCGTATCAAAACATTCCATTTCTTTTAACGCTGCCCGGCCAAAATGAATGGTTTTGTTCACAAATTTTCCCAGTTCAGCTTCGGGTAAACATGAAAACATGGTATGTGTAAACGCCAGCGAATCTTCTTTTACATCCTGAATATCGTCTAATAACTGTAAATAAACCCCATAGCCAAAAAGTGCCTGTTCCTGCTCGCGGGTGAGTTTTCCGGCCACAAGGTAACCATCAGCAAGCACCGATGCTCCACCTTTTTCAAAGCAAATAGAACAAATTTCAGCATCAGAAATACCATTTTGCCTATTCATTTTTAAACTGTTAGTCTGGCCTTGCTGAATGGCATATAAACTTTCATATACATTTGGGAAACTCTCGCGCGGAAACTCATCTTCAAACATTGCAATTAAGCGAAACAGTTGTTCTTCAGTAAAATTTATTGCGGGTAGTTTATGTCCATTTAACCGCTTGTTGAAACGTTCAGAGAATTGTAGTTTCTCAGAATGTTCAATTTCCGGGTCATCCAAAAAATTATCGCTGTAAGGGTAAATCATTGAATAGGCAAATACCGACGGTGTAATTTTTATGGGTACCTGAACCATTAACTGCAAACCATTCATAATCCATACATTTCGCATGCCCTGGTATATATTTTCAGGTTTAAGCTCGGGGCCAAATGCACGTGCTTTGTAAAAAAAATCTTTCGAAACACCTTTAAAATCTTCTGAAAGAATAATTTCTAAATGGCCGGCTTCAAAATCAAAAACATTTTGAAGAAAATTTTTAAAAACCGGGAAAAATGATTTTGCCGGATCTTTTTTCAAGCGCTGCACATTGCGAACATTTTGCAGATCTTTTAATTTACCCTGAAAAGCATCGAAATTTTCCTGATGTTTTAGCTTTTCTTCTTTAGTATAAGCTTTCTGAAAATGCGGCAATTCATCGCTGCTGGCTTCCCACATTTTTATAAAATGGCTGATGTAATCCTGTACAGGCAACATAATTTTTGTTTTTCCCGAAATTAGCTGAAAACAGGGAAAAACCTGAAATTTATTAGATAAGCAGCGATTTTTTGGGGGTTAATGGCTTTATTAAAACTGTAAAATTATTTCAAACGATAAATCGTACGGTGTACTTATCGTTTGAAATAATTCGATAATCTATGCAATATTGGTATAAACGGCCTGCACGTCTTCGTCTTCTTCCATCCGGTCCAACATCTTCTCAATATCTTCAAGTTGTTCTTCAGAAAACTCGACCGGGGTGTTAGGTATTCGTCTGAGTTCGGCTTTACTTACTTCAATTTCCAGCTCTTCAAATTTATGCGCTAAATCGCTAAAGCTGGTATATTCTCCATAGGCGTAGTAGGTTCCGTCATTTTCTTCAATTTCATCCAGTCCTGCATCAATCAGCTCCAACTCAATTTCTTCCAGCTCCATAGCTTCAGGCATTGCAAATTCAAAAACGGCTTTTCTTGAGAACATAAACTCTAGTGAACCGTTTGGCACCTGGCCACCGCCGGCTTTATTAAAATAGCTTTTAACATTGGCTACGGTACGAGTGGTATTATCTGTAGCTGCTTCAACAAAAACCAATACGCCATGTGGTCCTTTTCCTTCGTAAGTTGTTTCAATAAAAGCTGCTGCATCTTTTCCCGAAGCACGTTTAATGGCGGCATCAATATTTGCTTTTGGCATATTTTGCGCCTTGGCATTCATGATAGCGGTACGTAAAGCCGGGTTCAAATCCGCTTCAGGGCCTCCGTCTTTTGCTGCAATTGTTATCTTTTTCGAAAGTTTCGGAAATACTCTCGACATTTTATCCCAGCGTTTCTCCTTCGCTGCCCTTCGGTATTCAAATGCTCTTCCCATGAATATGTCTGTTTTGAAATTTTGTGCGAAAATAAATACTGAAAAGGGAAATACCAAAATCAATAACTTTTTTCTGGGTATTTTACCTTGTCCGCACAGGTTTATCGGTATCGATAACTACAAAGCCAGTTTTTTAGGTTTACATACCTTTTCCTCTTTTCTTACTTTGGCACCACATTTTTTGCAACTGAACTTCGCTTCTTTTTTATCCTGAAATCCCTTCTTTTTACATGCTTTTTTACTCATCTCCAATTTTCCTGTTCACGATGTACTACAACAACGTTTACAGGGTAATTGTTTTGCAGGTATTCTCCAATTTTCTCTGCCGAATAAACTGAACGATGCTGACCTCCGGTGCAACCAAAACCGATTGACAGGTGAGAAAAACCTCTTTCAAGATAAACCTTCACCGACTGATCGATCAATACTTTCGCCGCATCAATAAAAAGCCGGATTTCCGATTTTTGTTCTAAAAACTCCTGCACAGACAAATCCTTACCACTTAGCTTCTTGTATTCATCGTAACGGCCTGGATTGTTAATGGCACGGCAATCAAAAACATGGCCTCCGCCATTTCCCGATGGATCATCGGGATAGCCTTTTTTATAAGAAAAACTTGTTACCCGAACAGTTAAATTCGATTTCTCCTGCCCTATTTCTTTTAGCACCTCTGAATGGGTAAGCTGGTTTAACACATTGGTTAATTCGGGCAATGCAACAGGTAAATTTAAATCGGCTAACAATACCTCCAGATTTTTCAAGGCGTAAGGAATACTTTTTAGAAAATGTTCTTTTTTCTCGTAAAAACCTCTGAAACCATAAGCCCCCATTGCCTGCATAATTCGAATCAGGACAAATCCTTTGAAATATCCGGCAAATTTTTCCTCGTCAACCTTCATGTATTTTTTAAGCTCCGAAATATAGAAATTGTACAACTGGGTTCTTACACTTTCCGGAATATCGGCTTTGCCATCGTACAACAACGAGGCTAAATCGTATTGCAGGGCTCCCAATCGTCCCCCCTGGTAATCAATAAAATAAACATCGTCATCTTTTAACATTACATTGCGCGACTGAAAATCGCGATACAAAAAGTAGTTGGAACTGGCACTTAGCAGGTAATTACTAAAGAGCTGAAAATCATCTTCCAGTGCCTGTTCGTCAAAATGAATTTTAGCCAGTTTCAAAAAGTAGTATTTAAAATAATTTAAATCCCACATCATCGATTGTTTATCAAATGCTTCGCGCGGATAACAAACCGAATAGTCAATTTCTTTGCCTGCAATGATTTGAATTTTAGGCAGAGCCTGTAAAACCTTTTTATATACCGAAATTATATTTTCAGAAAATCCCTCTTCTTCACGTGTTTTTGTGAGAAACTCAAAAAGTGTGGTATTGCCTAAATCCTCTAACAAATACTTTTTCAGGTCGGAACTTACCGAATACACCTTAGGAACATTTACTCCCTTGATATAAAAATGATTACTAAACGATAAAAACGCGGTGTTTTCCTTAACGTCGCTGTTTAAAGCGCCTATTACCGTACGATTTTTATTACCTAAACGGCAGTATTGGCGGTACGAGCCCGATGGTGGCAATAACTCAAATTGTTCGACCTTTTCATTAAAATGACTCTCGAAGAGTTGAATTATTTCGTTTTTTTCTGCTGTCTTCAACGATTATAATTTTAAATTAAACTTACATTTATAGCTTAAAAGTAATTGGCTATGGGTAAAACCAAAATCAAAAGTATCTATTTTTTGAGATTACTAAGAAATTTCTTCTTATTGATTGGTTTTTTCTTCTTTTTATGCGTGGTTTTGGCATTTACCGAACAGCCCTACTGGGTTTATCATTGGCTGGGTACCAGTAAATCGGAATTAAAATGGGAACCCCGGCATATTATTTTACTGGGTGGTGGCGGAATGCCAAGCGAAAGTAACCTGATACGTTGCTGGTACGCACAGCGGGCGGCAAAATCGTTTCCCAATACAAAATTAATTATTGCCATGCCCGGTTTAACCGAAGACAGTTTAAGCACACCAAACAGAATAAAAGCAGAGCTTGTGGCCGGTGGTATTCCACACAAAAGAATTAGTTTTGAGCCCCTTGGCACCAATACCCGATCGCAGGCGCTGGAATGTATGCACCTGGTAAAAATGCAGGACCCCATACTTCTTGTTACTTCGCCCGAACACATGCGCCGAGCTGTATTATCTTTTAAAAAGGCCGGATTTACAAAGATAAATGCTTTACCGGCTTTTGAAAATGCTTCAGAAGCAGACTTTTCATTTACAGATGATGAACTTGGAGGCAATGCTCCGTTGATACCCGATGTAGGAGAAAGTACCAATATGCGTTACCAGGTTTGGAACCATTTAAAATATGAAATATTAATTGCCCGCGAACTGGTTGCCTTAAGCTACTACAAACTAAGAGGATGGATTTAAACCACTTATAACTGAACTATTAAAACCGTTGGTTCATCATTACGCAGCACATCAACCGTAATCGTTTGTCCGGCTTCCAGGGTTTTTAAACGATCCATATACTCATAAATATTGCCCACTTTTTTGCCTTCAATGGCAATAATGATATCGCCTTTTTTCATGCCCGCTTTAAAGGCCGGTTTACCTTTGGTGACGGCATCAATGCGCATACCTCTTTTTTCAATACCAGCAAAATCGGGCATAACGCCTAAAGTTACTTTGTAACGTCCGCCCCTGCTTCGCTGAAATTTACTTCCGGCTTCCTGAAAAGTAAGCTTCTCTTCGCGGTTTGCAACCTCGGTAAGCACCGCTGCCGAATACTCCATAACCAATTGTGCTCCTTCAAAATTTATGAGTTCGGCATCGTCTTGCGGTGTATGGTAATCGGGATGTGCACCAGTAGAAATAAAAAACACGGGGATATCTTGCAAATAAAATGAAGCATGATCTGATGGTCCGATTCCTTCGCCCGAAAGTGCCAGTTGAAAACCGGGATTCAGGTTATTTAAGATCTGTTCTGTTTCAACAGCAGTTTTTGTGCCCCCAATACTCAAACTTTTCGTTTCATTATCTAAACGGCCTACCATATCAAAATTTAACATCGCTACCATTTTATCCGTGTTTACCGGAGGTTCTGCAGTAAATGCTTTCGACCCCACCAAGCCCATTTCTTCGGCTCCAAATGCAACAAAAATAACACTACGTTTATTGTTTTTTTCACCGGCCAGTTTCTCTGCCAGCTGTATTACTGCCGATACTCCCGAAGCATTATCGTCGGCACCGTTGTGCACAGCAATGGTATCCACAGCTCTCGAGCCCGAGCCAGGGCCACCCATTCCAAGGTGATCAAAATGAGCTCCTACCACTACATATTCATCTTTCAACCTCTCATCAGTACCGGGAAGCATTGCAACAACATTACGGGTGGTAGTTTCTTTAAGCTCCACACTAACATTTGCTGTTACCAGCGAAGCAAGCTGTATGTTTTTTCCGGTATTTTGCTCCAGCATTTTAGCTTCCAGAGTTTCAATACTTTCGCCACTTCCCTCAAGTATTTTATTGGCAACGGCACGTGTTACCTGTATTACAGGAATGGAAAAGCGGCTACTGTTTTTGTCAAAAAACAACGACGACAATTCATCTTTTTCGCTAAACTTTGTGCCGGCAACAAAAATAATTCCGGCAGCATTTTTATCTGCAGCGGTTAAAGCTTTTGCACGCTCGGTAGAATATTGCAAAAGCGGACTGTTGGGATTATCCAAATCAGGATCGCCCTGAAGTACCATTAACCATTTACCACTAACATCGATGTTTTCAAAATCGTTCCATTGCAAGGAATCTCTTTTTACCTCAAGGCCAAAACCCGCAAAAACTACCGGAGCCTCCACTTTTGTGTTTGCCGAAAAAGCATAGGGTAAAAAATCCGTTTCAGCATTAAAATTAACATCGTCAACCTTTAACAGGTTCCCCTCGGCTACCTGTGCCGATGTTACCAGGTTAAACTCCTGAAATCCGTTATCAAATAAAAGCTCCAGACCTGCAGACTCAAATTTTTCGAAAATATATTGCGCCGCCAATAAATCACCTTTTTCACCTGATTTTCGCCCTTTTAACGAATCGGATGCCAAATAATTGATGTTTTCACGTATTTCTTCAATGCTTATTTCGCTATTAAAATTCGGACCACAAGCTGCAAAAACCAATATGCCTAAAATAAAAACAATGTATTTCATCTGATAAAAATTATTTCTTTTCAACGGTAAAAGACCGGATTCGCATGATTGTTTAGCTATGGTTTTGTACCAATTACTTATGCTCCTCCTTTTTTTCTGAATTAATATTCTGTTTTGAAAACAACTGGAAATAAATTTGGTTTTATGTTTTATAAAAACTTTCAACGAAGTTATAGATTGACCAGCAATATTACCTATAAATCGTGATTAAAAAAAAGTAGATGTGTATATTTACCACTTCGTAAAAAAACATACATTTTGATAGCATTCGGAATAAAATACTGGCTCATATTATTACCTGGCATTCTACTTTTTGCTGCAGGTATTTCATTTTTGCTGTACGCAAACAAAAAGGCTAACAAAGAATTATCGAAACTTCAACGCGGCCTCCTGATGGCCTTAAGGTTTTCTTCGTTTTTTTTAATAGCTGTCTTGCTTTTATCCCCGTTTATCAGAAATTTGAAGAAGGTTACCCAAAACCCGGTAATTATTGCTGCCTGGGACAATTCCGGTTCGTTGGTTTCATCTCCCGACTCGCTTCGTATAATGCAAACCATTCAAAACCAAAAGAAGTTGATTGAGGATGAACTGGGGGCTAATTTTGAACTGATTACGTATACATTCGGAGAGGAAGCCAAAACAAGCAAGGAACTTTATTTTTCAGAAAAAGGATCGGATTACAGCAATTTATTAACTACCGTAATTAACAACCATTTTAATCAGAATATTGGTGCTTTGCTAATTGTGGGCGATGGAATTTATAACCAGGGAAAGAATCCTGTAAATATGCTCGACCAGGTAAGCTTTCCCATTTACACCATGGGATTCGGTGACACCACAATTGTTGCCGATGCCCGCATTCAAAATATACGTGTTAACCGAACAGCGTTTTCAGGAAATAAATTTCCGGTGGAGGTTGATGCAATGTTTTCGAAATTACAAAACACCCCACTAAAACTCTCGCTTTTGTACGAAAACCAGGTGTTGGAGCAGGTGGTTGTAACACCTGCAAATACCAATTATTTTTACTCAACACAGTTTATTGTTGAAGCCGGAACCGCCGGTTTAAAGCATTATTCAATTAAAATAGAAACTGCCAATAACGAACGAAATACAAAAAACAACCAGGCAAAGATTGTGATCAATGTGTTGGAGAACAAACAAAAAATATTGCTTATCTCTAACGGCGTACACCCTGATGTTGGAGCCATAAAGAACACACTCGAGGAGCAAAAAACTTACGACGTATCGGTTTTTACTGACGAACCATATCCCAACGAAATTAGCAGCTATAACCTGTTAATTTTAAACCAGCTTCCCAGCACCGGAAAATCAATGGCAAGTGTTCTTGAAAAAGCTAAAAACCATCGTTTACCTGTTCTTTTTATCGTTGGTAGTTCGACGTTTTTACCACAGTTAAATGTATTAAACCAGGGTGCTGTAATTGAGCCGCTTGCCGGAAGTGGCGAAGAAGCCCAGCCCATTATAAACAACAGCTTTGCAACCTTTAATTTATCAGAAGAATTACACGAGCTTATTCCAAAATTACCACCATTACAGGTTTCGTTTGCCAATTATGAATTGAATCCGGAGTTTACCCCTTTGCTCTACCAAAAGCTAAAAAATATTCCAACCGGAAAACCGTTACTGGCCACGGGAAAAACAGATGGGCAAAAACGTGGTTTTATTTTTGGCGAAGGTATTTGGCGCTGGCGTTTGTTTGACTATTATCAAAACCAAAATCACATTCATTTTAACGAACTTGTAAATCAACTGGTACAATACCTGGCTTTACGCGAAAATGAAGACAATTTTATTGTTGAGTTTAAGCCGGTTTACACTGAAATTGAAAATGTAGTTTTAACGGCGGAAGTATACAATGACGCCTTTGAGCAGATAGAATCAGAAGAAGTGAATATCGCGTTAAAAAGCTCAAACGACGAAGAGTTTAAACTGACATTTGATGTACAAGGCAAAAATTACTACCTGAATGCTGGGCACCTTCCTCTTGGAGATTATAGTTTTGAGGCAGATGTAACCATCGGAAATGAATCGTTCACAGAAACGGGCAGTTTTACAGTAGTGCCGGTTAACATCGAAAATGTTATTACCCAAGCCAATCACAATCTGCTGTATCAATTATCAACGGTAAGCGGCGGTAAATTTTATTTGCCCAATCAAACCAACGAGTTAATTAACGAGCTTCAACAAACCAATAAAATAAAGGTAACTACTTACTTTCAGGAAATGGTTAACGAACTGCTAAACCTTCGTTGGATTTTTCTTGTTTTATTGTTGCTGTTAAGTACGGAATGGTTTTTGAGAAAGTTCTGGGGTGTTTATTAATTAAATTCAGTTGCGAGGTATGCATTTATCAAAATATACCAATTACATGGTACTGATTGGCATTGTTATTTTATCCTATGCGTGTAGCTCAACAAAACGTATTTTGGTTGAATTTCCGCAGAAACCCAAAAACGACATCCCTCAGAATATTCAAAGCCTTTTATTGGTAAACCGTACGGTTGACAACACTTACACTAATTTTCAGAAGGATTCTTTGCAACGAATATTTTACAAAAATGATTTTAATCTGGATACAACAATATTTGACCTCACCTCGGTTGACACTTCATTAGTGGCGCTGGGCGAGTTACTGTTCGAGTCGGGAAGATTTGATTTTGTAATTCCTGAAAACCGCCACTTGTCCGCCAGTAAAAATGCATTTTTTACCAGTGCGATGAATTGGAACGAGGTTAGGGAAATGTGCGAATTGTATCACACTGATGCAGTGCTCTCGATGGATATGTATAAAACCAGGGTGATTACCAAACTGGAAGAAGAATCGGTTTTTGACCCCAACCAGGGCTTTTTTATTTCGGCAGTTGGGGCACAAATGGTTGTGGTTTACGAAGCACTTTACCGACTTTATGACCCGCAAACTGAAAAAATCATTGCACGAGAAGTATTTAAAGACACCTTAATGTGGGAGGACATCGCATTAAATGTTCGCGATTTATTCTCCGACTTCACACCTGTTAAGCAGGCATTAACCGAAGCAGGAATTGCGCTTGCACTTGATTTTTCGGAGCAAATAAGCACGGGTTGGCGTAGCGAATACCGGATGATATTTAAAAGCGGAAGTGCGGAATTAAAACAAGCTGCCCTTTATACCGATTCCAACGAGTGGGATAAAGCCATTGCAGCCTGGGAAAAAATTGCGCAAGGCTCTGATTCAAAATCAGTAAAAAGCAAGGCGCTTTTTAATCTGGCCATTGCCTGCGAAATTGAAGGTGATATTGATTGCGCCATTCAAAAAGCGCTTGATTCATACAACATAGCCTATCATCCGTTAACGTACCAATACCTTGAGCTTCTGGAACGAAAGAAAAAGAACCTTAAAAAGCATTAAAAATGAACCGACTTCTCTTACTTCTGGTAATTGTAACTGCGCTGTCGGCGTGCACAGTTTACAAAGAATACCCGATAGAAATTTATAAGCCCGGAGCTATTGCCTATCCCTCGAATACTGAGAATGTGGCCATTGTTTACCGCAACTTTAAATACATTGGCGACACATTACAACACTATTACAAAGACGATTTTACATTACGAAAAGTAAGAAAAGATCCGCAGCAACTGGATAGCGTATTAGTAAACCTGTGCTTAAACGAGTTGGCCAAAAACCTGAAAGAAAATGCGGCTTTTGAAGAAATCAGAATATTTCCGAAACTTTTTGAACCACACACCGGAAATAAGCTTCCGGCATTAGACATGAAAATGGTCCAGAAAATTGCTTCATCAACCCAGGCCGACTTGGTAATATCGCTTGAAACCTATTCCTATTTTTTCTCTGAATATGAATCAACTGCAGAACTAGCAAGTCCTTCAAACGAAGTTATCACAGCAGCAGTTTGGGCCGTTTACAATCCGGTTGAAGAAAAACTTATTGAGCGTAAAACAATGATTGATACCATTTTCTGGAATGGCTACGATGCTAAAGGAAATTACCAGCGTAAAACGAAGTTACCTCCCCGCTTAGCGGCTTTAAAAATTGCCTCGCAAATGGTGGGCGAAAATTATTCGAAACGTTTTTTTGCATCGTGGCAAAATGTTAACCGCATTTATTCAGTTCCTCCGTTACCCGATTTCGCGGCTGCCGACGAGTATGTGCAAAAAGGAGAATGGGACAATGCCATCATGTTATGGAGACGCTATGCCGACGACAACAATGGCAAAATGGCCATAAATGCGCGCTACAACCTGGCTCTGGCCTACGAAATGAAAGATGATTTTGAAACAGCAGAAAAATGGTTGTTGGCCGCTCAACAAATAGCCACCGATTACAAAAGCAAAGAAGACCTGAAAATGATTATCAACTACCGTCAACTACTGGCAAAAAGGAAAAAAGATATTTCGAGGCTAAACCAACAATAAATGAACCTTCGTAAAATTACCTTCCACTGTTTTATTATATTGTTTTTTACATGTTCGTGCAACACCTTGTACAACAGCAAAACAATTGATATTGAAATTGTTCAACCATCAAAAGTAAATATCTCGAATGAATTTAAAAACGTGGCAATACAATATAATAACGTAAATGTTTCACCCAATAACTACTTTAACACCTATTTGCAATTTGGAGAACAAAAAGCAGAGACGGAAAATACGGACAGTATTGCTTCTCACATATACTTTAACACCTTTATTGAAGAATTGAAGCAACACCGGTTTTTCGACACTGTTATTATTTTATCAGAAAGAAACTACTCCACCATAGCCATAACCGATACATTAGGCATTGCGAACCAACTAAAAACAGATTCTGCAGCTGTTAACAAACTATCGAACAACCAAATAAATGTACTTAACGGCAGTTATTTTATCAAAAATTACACTGCACCTGTTCTTCCTAAAACCGACACATTATTTATTCATCCTGAATTTGGTTTATACACCAGCAATCAGTTGGCAGCTATTGGCGATAGTAGCAAGGCCGACTTGCTCATTTCGCTTGACTTTTTCGCGAGCTCAGACTATAGTACCTACCAAGAACAAATTGGCTTATCAGAAGAACAAGTTATTAATTGGTATCAATGGAGTTTTTATTCACTAAAACCGTACGAATATTTGCTGGTAACCTCAAAAACCGATTCCGTAGCCTGGATGGGACATGCATTCAGCAAAGCAAAAGCAGGCACGGTTATACCTCCGCGAAAGGATGCTGTTTTTAATGCGGCCGAATTGTCGGCGGAGAAATTTTCCAGTAGCCTGGTTCCACATTGGATTAAGGTGCAACGTATGTATTATGCGTCGGGGCATATTGAGCTAAAGCAAACCGATGCACTGGTAAAAGCAGGACAATGGCTTGAAGCTGCAGAAATATGGAAAAGAAATACCAACAATAAAAACAAACTTATTGCGGCAAAAAGCATGTTTAACATGGGGCTTGCCTGCGAAATGGAAGGCGAGCTGAAAGCCGCCCTCGACTGGGTTATAAAATCTTACTATCTGCTGGAATCGAAGAATGAAATACATACGGAAAACTGTAAAAATTACATTCGCATTTTGGGATTACGAATGAACGATATTAAACGCCTGGATGAACAATTTGGCCATTCCAAAAATTAACGGCAGGTAGGATGAATAAAAAAGAGGGAAACCAATGTTTCCCTCCTATATTTAACCAAAAATCACAACATGAAAATATTGTTGTTCTAAATTTAGAACTTTTTGTTTTAATTTTCAAAACAAGAATTCATGTTTAACAATCTGTTTTACTTTTTTAACAGTTTTATTCCGTCAGAAACAAATGAAATCAGGCGCTTTTTGTAGAGGCCGCCAATAGCCTTTTTAAAATTCTTTTTACTGATTCCTAACATTGCTTTTATCATCTCAGGCGACGATTTATCGGATATTGCCAAAAAACCGCCACTGGCTTCCAGTTCGGCAATTATTTTTTCTGATATTGCATCAACCTTCTCATATCCCGGTTCTTCCAAAAGCAAATCAATTTTCTCATCGCTTCGTATTTTCGCGATATATCCTTTGGTTCGCGTGCCTATCTTTATTGGCTGAAATACCTGATTTTTGTACAGCATCCCGGTATGCTCAAAATTTATTATGGCTTTATAGCCCAAGTCTGTCTCTTCAATTATCAGCAGGTTAACCTCCTGCCCGCGCGAATATTCAGGTGGTGTGTTATCCAAAAACTTATTCAATTTAGCCGATGCCACAACCCGGTTCGAAAGCAGGTCAAGGTAAATAAACACCCAGTACCTTTTTCCTTCGAGCATTTTATTGCGTTGTTCGCTGTACGGAACCAGCAGGTCTTTTGCCAATCCCCAATCCAGGAATGCTCCAAACCGGCTGCTTGCTTTTACCTCGAGGTAAGCAAACTCGCCAACACAGGCAAAAGGCTTTTCTGTGGTAGCCACCAATCGGTCTTCCGAATCGGTATACACAAAAACATCGGCTTCGCCCCGCTCTTTTAGTCCCGCATCAATATATTTTTTAGGCATCAGTATCTCGCCATGTTCACCCCCATCAAGGTATAGCCCGTTATCCGTTTCCCTATTTATTGCTAAGGTATTGTATTTTCCTATTTCTGCCATTTGCTGTTTTTCAAATTCGTAACAGTTCTTCTGCTGCTTTTATTGTTGTTTCCGTAAGTTTATCGCCTCCCACCATTTTCGCCAGTTCTTCCACCCTCTCCTGTGCATTTAAACTCTTTATCGAGGTATAAGTTTTATTCTTTTCTTCTAATTTATAAACGCTGAAATGAGCATCGCCTTTTGCTGCAATTTGTGGTAAATGGGTAATATTTATGATCTGGGTATTTGCAGAAAATGATTTAATAATCGTACCCATTTTTAAGGCAATCTCGCCCGATACACCGGTATCAATTTCATCAAATACAATAGTTGGTAATGCTTTCGAGTTACGAAGCAGGTTTTTAATTGCCAGCATTAATCGCGACATTTCGCCACCCGATGCAATTTTTGAAATCTCATCCGGTTCCGAATCGGGGTTTGCGCTGAATAAAAATGCGATTTCATCTTTACCATCTGCCTGGCACTCGGGCAAAATCTGGTGAACGGTTTGCAGCCTGCCTTTCGTCATCCCCAATTGTTTTAGATCAGACTTTACCGAGTTTTCAATCGTTTTAAAGGCTTTAGTTCTTGCCACGCTTAGTTGAGTTGCCAGTTTTTCCAAAGCCAATTTTTCGTTTTGCAAGTTAACTTTCAACACCTCTATTTCATCATCGTAGCCAACTGCTTTATTAATTTTGGCATCAAAATCGTTCCGTAATTCAACTAGTTCGGCTACGCTGGCAACATGGTGTTTTTGTTGCAACGAATACAATAAGTTAAGCCGGTCGTTTACCTCTTCAATTCTTGCAGGGTTAAATTCTACCCGCTCAGCAAGTAATTCGAGCTCGTGATGAATATCGCTTAACTCAATAGCAACACTTTCAATGCGAGTGGCAAAATCTTCTGCTTCATTTAAATAGCTACTAATTTTTTGAAGGGAACGATGGCTGTTTTTAATATTTTGTATTACCGAAAATGATTCGTTGTCGAGCAATGCCACTGTGTCTGAAAGTGCCGTTTTAATCTCTTCCGAATGATTTAACTGTTCCAGTTCTTTTTCTAAATCGTTCTGCTCATTTTCAACCAGTTGCGCCTCTTCAAGTTGCGTGTACTGAAATTGGTAATAATCCAAATCAGATTTTGCCTTCTCAGCCAGTTCTTCCAAAGCTTCAAGCTCTTTTTTTGCTTTTTTGTATTTTGCAAATTGCGCTTTATACTCGGCTAAAATATGTTCCGTTCCGGCTACCGAATCTACCAGTTGAAGTTGAAATTTTTGGTTGCTTAATTCCAGGTTTTGGTGTTGCGAGTGAATATCAATAAGTTTCAATCCAAGTGCACCCAATGTTTTCAGATTAACCGGAGTATCATTTATAAAAGCTCTTGAACGCCCTGAAGGTGTGATTTCGCGTCGTAAAATCGTTAAATCATCATAATCAAGATCATGTATTTCAAAAAACGTTTTAAGCAAATAATCGCTGACTTTAAACAATCCTTCCACCACGCATTTTTTATCCTTCTCTTTTAATACTGAAAGATCGGCTCTGTTTCCAAGAATAAGCCCCAGCGCACCAAGAATTATTGATTTTCCGGCTCCTGTTTCACCGGTTACCGTATTTAACCGGGCATGGAAATTTACTTGTAAACTATTGATTAGTGCGTAGTTTGAAATAGATAATCTGGATAGCATAATGACAAGTTGCTCAATGGTAATTTGTGTTTAGCTAAAATAGCTAAAATGAAAACATGTAATCACTTTCTTCCGAAAATGAAGTAATCTTTTTAATCAGAAAAATCAAAAGCCCTCGCTTTCCGCTATTTTTTCGTACTTGCTTCCGTTTGAGGGATCAACTTCATTAAGAATTGTCATCACTCGGGTACGTTCATCCGGAAAGGATTTAGAAAATATATTAACCAACTCATCCGCTTTTGCATCAAAAAACATTTGCAAAATATAGGTTGATGGCCTACGACGAAATACTTTTTGAATATCGCGTAATGCCTCGGCTACATTGGCTCTTCCTTCTTCCACTCTGTCCGACATCATATCCAAACCGTTGCGGTGGTAATTGTACATGCAGGTGCGAAACGAGGAATACGACTTATTCAACACATTCTCGATTAACCAGTATCTGTTTCGCTCACTTTCGAAAGCTTTCCAGCCCCGCTCACGCGAATTTTGCGAATTGTTGACAATGGATTGTGCTTTCTGAAAAAACTCGGTTCCCCCTTCCTCTGAGAAGGTATCGTAATCAAAACCTAAAATTACATAGGCATAAAAAGCCATAATATTGGTAAGGTTGTCGCGGTTCGATGTTTCATTAAATTCCAGGGCCTGAAACTCCACGTATTTGCAATGAAAATCGTTGTCCTTTATATTTAATACCGTTGAAGTATAGCTTGAATTAAATATCGGGCGCGTTAACTGAACCTGTATCGTTCCTTTAAACTCATCAGCAGAGATTTGCTCATCAAGACGAATAAGAATATTGCATCTGATTTTTTCATCATAACTGTATACATGATCAGTCCATTTTCTGTTATTCATAAAATCATACAGATCGGACTGCATGGTACGAAACAGGTTTTGGTTTGCACCTTGAATTCCACGTGCCGATACGGTTACGTTACACCGCAACTCCTGTGCAAAGCTTGCTCTTAAGATGAAAAAAAGAAAGAATAAGGTAAGTAATACGTATCTCATCATATGCCTAAACGTTCAGTTCAATAATTTTTGCAACAATATCTTTAGCCACTTCGTTCTTATTTTTTAACTCAAATTCGGTGTGTTTATTGTCTTTCTCAATAATAGTTATCTTGTTGGTGTCAACACCAAACCCAGCTCCTTTATCTTTCAACGAATTTAGCACAATAAAATCAAGATTCTTTTTCTTCAGTTTTTGTTGTGCATTTTCAAATTCATTATTGGTTTCAAGGGCAAAACCAACCAAAAGCTGGTTTTTCATTTTTTGTTTTCCAAGCTCGGCAGCAATATCTTTTGTGGGTTGCAGCTCTAGCTTCCAGTTTTCGTTACCCCGTTTTGTTTTTGTGTTTTCCTTAATCACTGGTGTAAAGTCAGCTACAGCAGCACACATTACGGCACCATCGGTTGTAGCAAAAGCTTTAATAGCAGCCTGGTGCATTTCCGCAGCCGATTCAACCTGAACAATATGAATATTTTTATTGTGTACTTCAATATTTACGGGGCCTGAAATTAAAGTTACCTCAGCTCCTTGTTCGGCAAGTTCTTCGGCAATGGCATATCCCATTTTACCAGACGAATAATTTCCAATAAAACGAACGGGATCTATTTTTTCATAGGTTGGTCCTGCTGTTACTAAAAATGATTTATTCAGCAGTTTTTTTTTTACCTGAAGCTGCTGAACAACGGCTTCAAGTATTTTTTCCGGCTCTTCCATCCGGCCTTTACCTTCAAGGCCACTGGCTAATTCGCCTTCGCCGGGTTCAACAATAATATTTCCATATTCTTTCAATATGCCAATATTTCGTTGAGTTGAAGGATGTGCAAACATATCAAGGTCCATGGCGGGAGCCAGCATAACCGGACATTTTGCCGACAAGTAAGTTGTAATCAACATATTATCGGCTATTCCGTTGGCCATTTTTCCCATGGTTGAGGCAGTTGCAGGCGCAATTACCATAACATCAGCCCATAAGCCCAGGTCAACATGACTGTTCCATGTACCATCGTTTGCACCAAAAAACTCGCTCACAACAGGTTTATTTGAAAGTGCCGATAAAGTTACCGGCGTAATAAATTCTTTACCAGCCGGCGTAATTACCACCTGCACCTCGGCTCCTTCCTTTATAAAAAGCCGAAGAAGCATTGCGGCCTTATAAGCTGCAATGCTTCCTGTTATTCCGAGTATTATATTTTTACCTTTCAGTCTCATAAAACGGACTGAAATTAAATACGTTTTTTGTTCTCGCGTGCCGGATTTCGGTGGTAAATTTCACCTTCTTTTAATTCTTCAAACGCAATTAGCGTTGGTTTTGGCAAGCGCTCATAGAATTTTGAAATTTCAATTTGCTCTCTGTTTTCGAAAATCTCTTCCAGATTATCGGTGTACGATGCAAACTCCTGCAATTTCTGATTCAACTCTTCTTTTAGCTCCGACGAAATTTGATTGGCCCTTTTGGCAAGGATCATTACTGTTTCGTAAATATTTCCGGTTTCCTGTGTTAAAACCTCCAGGTCGCGCGAAATAGTTGACGGAGCTGCTTTTGTTTTCTTGTAATCCATATTCTAATTAATATTTAAATCTTCTTCCTGATAATTTAATATTTCAGAGGCTTTTTCGTAAAATTTCTCTACCTCTTTTTTATACTTGCTCTCGGGATACTCATCAATAAATGAAAAATATTCATCAAGAGCATTGGTATACCTTTCGTCTTGTTTATCGATAATACTGTTGGTTGCCAATAAATACTTCGATTTTAACAACATATATTTCAGGTCTTCGCGGTATTTACTTTCGGGATATTTCTCGAGGCTATTGCCTAAAGCAATAACAGCTGCTTTGTAATTCTCGAAATCGTAATACAACTTGGCGCTTAAATATGATTTATACACCAGCTTATCTTCCATCTCGTCAATCAATCGATTGGCCTCTTCAACCCTGTCGTTATAGGGGTAAAGGTTTATGTACAATTGTAAAGCATCTATAGCTTCCTGTGTAACCTGCTGATCGAGCCTTGGTTTTGGGGATAAAAGATACGAGCAGTAACCAATCATAAACTGTGCTTCTTCCACATATTCGCTGGTGGGGAACTCTTTTACCAATGATTTAAAATAATGACCGGCCATTAAATAATCTTTTTGACCAATCATACTTTTAGCGTAGTAATAATAAATTTTATCGGCTCGCGAAGTCCCCCTGTAAATATTTACCAGTTCTCTGAATAAAGTGGCAGAACGAACGTATTCACCGTCTTCATAATACTCCACTGCCTTTTTATACTTGAACTCGTAATCCGTACTTTTTACAATTTTATTGTAATCTCCACAAGAGCTGATAATGAACAAAATTGCTAGTAATCCAATTCCCAAAAATCTAGTTTTCATAAACATGGCGCAAAAATATACTTTTTTTAATTAACTGAAACCTATTTTACTTCAATTTTTACACAAATTAATCGGTTAAAAACACAATCTATTTTACTCATTAATAGACCTGTAGGCAATTTGTGTAAAATAGCGATGTCGAAAATAACGCTATTTCGTATTTAAAACCTTATGAGTTAGTATTATTTAACACATTTGCTGAGATTTTAAAAAAGATTACATTTGCATGCTTATAATCGAAACTTAAAAACGAATCATCGTGGATATTTTTGCAAAATTCAGAAACAATAAAGGTGATATTGGCAAGTGGATGGACCAGATTCACGGATATTTTGCTTTTCCGAAACTGGAAGGCGAAATTTCGGCCAGAATGAATTTCCGAGGAAAAGAAGTGTTAACCTGGAGTTTAAATAACTACCTGGGCTTGGCCAATCATCCTGAAGTTAGAAAAGCTGATGCGGATGCTGCCGCACAGTATGGAATGGCCTACCCAATGGGAGCCAGAATGATGTCGGGGCAAACTGACAAACACGAGCAATTGGAACGTGAATTGGCAGCGTTTGTTAGTAAACCAGATGCTTTCTTGTTAAACTATGGTTACCAGGGAATGGTATCAGCTATTGAGGTGCTTGCCGGGCGTAACGATGTTATTGTATACGATTCAGAATCGCATGCCTGTATTATGGATGGCGTTTTCCTGCACAAAGCTAAAGGCGGTAAAAGTTTTGTTTTCCAACACAACGACATTGAAAAATGCCGTAAAATGTTAGGATTTGCTACAAAACGTGCACAGGAAACCGGCGGTGGTATTTTGTTGATTACTGAAGGTGTTTTTGGGATGACCGGACAGGTAGGTAAACTTGACGAGATTGTTGCCCTGAAAAAAGAATTTGATTTCCGTTTATTTGTTGACGATGCGCACGGATTTGGAACCATGGGGCCAACAGGTGCTGGATCGGGCGAACATTTTGGTGTACAAGACGGTATTGACCTTTATTTCGGCACCTTCGCGAAAGCAATGGCCGGCATCGGTGGTTTTATAGCCTGCGAAACAGATATTTGCTATATTTTACGTTACAACATGCGTTCGCAAACATTTGCAAAATCGTTGCCAATGGCAATGACTATTGGGGCACTTAAGCGCCTTGACATGATTCGTACCATGCCGGAATTGCGCGAAAATCTCTGGAAAATTGTTAATGCCTTACAAAGCGGATTAAAAGAAGCCGGTTTCGATCTGGGCAAAACCAATACCCAGGTAACTCCGGTATACATGAAGGGTGGAGAGGAAGAAGCTACTCAAATGATTTATGACCTTCGTGAAAACTATGGTATTTTCTGCTCAATGGTAGTTTACCCGGTTATTCCGAAAGGTGAAATTTTGCTTCGTTTGATACCAACAGCGATGCACACTCTGGAAGATGTGGAATTAACACTTGCTGCTTTTAAAGAAACCCGCAAAAAACTGGTTGCCGGAGAATACCGCACCGGAGAAATTGCCAAGGTTCAGGTTGATATGTAATATCTGAGAAACGAAATAAAAGAAAGGTTGCATTTGTATGCAGCCTTTTTTTATGGCTTACGGTGTTGTTTGCCCAATGGCTGTCAGTTCCAACTTTCTGAATTCAACTTCAACACCTTCAGCTTGCACAGCAATTTGACCTTTTGTGGCGGTACAATTATACCCCAGGTTAACCAAATCATCATTCACCCAAACTTTAATCGTATCTGCCACACATTCTATTTTCATGTTATTCCATTCTCCAAGTGGGTTTTCCGAGTTATTGGTAAGATTAATAATTCTACGTTTTTTCCCTTCTGTAATCCCCCACTCCTCTTCCGGACCACGTCTTTCCATCATATCTGGCACCGTAATATCTTCAACAATGCACCAGAAATCTCCGGCATCGCCATACTGCATTTGTACTTCTAACGATTGTGGGAACATTTTATACAAAGCCCGGGGTGTTGATGCGTGTACCAGAATACCACAATTACCGGGCTCGTTGGCAAAACGATATTCTACCTCGAGGCGGTAATTCTGAAATATCGAATCGGTAATTAAATGCCCGCGTGGTTCGCCCATGCTTACCAATAAAGAATCACGCACCAAAAATGAGGGTTCCAGACCGGGATTATTGTCGGCATCTGGAATATCTGCATGCCACCCTTCGAGATTTATTCCGTTAAATAATTTTACCGTTTTATCAGGCGCTGTTTTGCAAGCACAAAACACAAAAATTATTACTGTAACCCATAAATATTTTTTCATCCTCTTAAGTATTTGATCCATCTATTTTATAAACATTTCTGCCCATTTAAGGTACTGGTCCCAATCGTAATCAGTTACATTGTGTTTTCCTGTTCTGATGTGATAAGCCAGCGTGTTATGAATAGCTTGATTCACCGGTGGCATAATTGTATGTTCAATACCTTTTTTACCATACAGCTCAAACACGGGAGTGGCATATAAAGCGGCTAAAAATTCGCCTTTTGGATCGGCCCACAGGTCTTCCTCGGCACTGGCAATATATACGGGTCGTGGTGCAATACAGGCAATTAATTCATGTTGGTCGAGCGGTAAAGCATTTTCGTTTTTGCTGTAGTTCTTAAAATTCTTACAAAACCAGTGCGGAAATGAACGATTTATGCGCCATACTGTTTCTCCGAACCGCCGTTTCGACAATGCAGCCCCGCCACAGCCCGAGTTGTTTGAAATAACTCCTGCAAAACGCCTATCGCTGGCTCCTGCCCACAAGGATGTTTTACCTAAACGGGAATGACCAAATACAATCACCTTTGAGGCATCAACAGCATCATCAGTTTCAAAATAATCCATGCTTCGGCTTAAGCCCCATGCCCATGCAGAAATTGCTCCCCATTCATCCTCTGCAGGTTGTTGCTGGTCATCAACGTAGAATAGTGGATGAACTCCGTCAGAAAAGTCATCCTTATCGGGATCAACTTCACAGTAATAAATAACTGCTAATCCAAAACCTGCGTCAATTATTTTTTCCACCGGCCAACGATCCGATCGTGCCCCCCGCGATTGTTCTGTTAACTGATTATTTATAATACCAAACGACGGATTATTTTTAGCCCATGCTTCTGAAATAATTATATTCACATCGTTGACTATGGTATGATTACCATAAAAATTATAAGCTACAAAAATGGGGGCTGGCGTTAATTGTTTGGGTAAATAAAGTAATATGGTAAAATGAATCTGCTTATTTTCTTTTTCAAAAAATAACTCCACTTGTTTTCTGATAGCTTTGCCGTTTATGGCTTCGGCACTTTCTTCCAGAATTTCTACCGATGAAATGGCCAACTGCCCCGGAACCTCGCCATAAATATTTTTCGAGAAAAAATCCATTAGCTCCGGTCTTCGTTTTTTTTCCCACTTTTTTGTGTTCCTTATTTTGCTGCCATTAAAACTTTTTAAGGGGTCCGACAATTTAAATTCGGGAACTTTATCCTCATCGTAATTAACATCAAACTGGCCGTAAGCATTAGATAACAACAGGGAAAATAAAAGGCAAAACACTAATTTTTTCATGATAGAAACAGCAACTGATAATTAAGCAACAATGCTTAAAATTGGTAATTTGTTGGTTTTGTAGCAAGCATTTTTTAGCTTTTTTTTAATTTTTTCAGGATTCAGAAGAACGAGATGCCCGCGAAGAACATTACAAATTGAGTTGACTCATCGCATATAAGCTGTTCCTATTTTTGTAAAATTTTACCTTCTTTTTTGTATTCTTTTCTAATGCTCAGTAAAAGGTCTTCCTTTTCAAGTCGTTTATTTTTCTTTTTAATGGTAAGCAAACCGGCATACTGAACAATGTTTACAATATTTGCACCGGTAAGTTCAAAATTTGTAGCCAGCTCTTCAGGAGAGATATTGCTCTGTAAAAACTTTTTCGCAGGCAAATAAAGTTCCCACAATTTTTGACGCTCCTCCACTCCGGGCAATTCAAACTCAACAAATGCATTAAATCGTCGGGTAAAGGCGCTGTCGATATTTCCTTTCATGTTTGAAGCCAAAATAACCAAGCCCTTATAACTTTCCACCCTTTGCAACAAATAAGATACTTCCTGATTGGCGTATTTATCGTGTGCATCGCGCACATTCGTGCGCTTTCCAAACAACGAGTCGGCCTCATCAAAAAACAAAATCCAGTTTTTATTTTCTGCCTTGTTAAACAATCCCGATAAATTTTTTTCCGTTTCGCCGATATATTTTGAAATCACCATCGACAAATCAACACGATATACATCGCGCCCGGTGTATTTACCCAACAAACATGCAGTAAGTGTTTTACCTGTGCCTGACGGACCATAAAACAGAACCTGGTAACCGGGTTTTATTTTATCCTGCAGGTTCCATTTTTCCAGCAGTTGTTCGTTATAGTTTAACCAGGTTTCAAGTTCATAAACCTCGTTCAGTGTTTTAGCTTTTAATACCAGGTTTTGCCAGGTAAAATTTGTAAAAATGCGCTGCGCCGGAAAATCGCTCCCCAACTTTGGGCGCGATATTTTTCCCGAGATAAACAAATCAATGTATTCGTCATCGAGGATTAACTTACCACTCATTTTTGGTTCACCTGGTGGAACTGGCTCTAAATACAATATATTTTTTTGGGCGAAAAGATGCTCCTCATCAAACAGACCAGCTATCTCCAGCCTTTTATCAATATCGTGCCCGGCTAAAATGTACAGAGCTGTTTCTCCTGTTGGTAGTAGTCCACGATGATTTTTCCCTTTTACACCGCCAAACTCAGGAAAATCGCCGCCATTGGGAAGGTATTCAGCGATAATATTATTAAAAAATTCTGGAGAAATATGAGGAACAAGCGCAATTAAAAGTACAACTATTTCCGACTGATTTAATTTATATTCCTCTATGTATTTTCCCAAAACAGAATCGTCAAGACCAACCGTCTCAAACTTTACAGGATTTACAGGAGTTCCTTTTATTTCATGATTGAGTCGATTTTTTATAAAATCTTGCAACCTGGACAGAACAAGTTTTTTCATTATTCAGCAAATTATTAGGAGCTTTGGTTTTCCAGAAAAGTTACATTTGAAAAATAACGTCGAAAAATATTCCATGGCAAAACTCTGGTAGGCAGGTTTCCTCCACCTAATGATTCACCATGCGGATTACGCAGGGTAATGGTATCATCATTAATATCCATAACGGTATAAGCATGCAAAGGGACAATTTCATTGAGTCGGGTAAATTGATTTGGTTCAAACCTTCCTGTTCCCGCAGTTACTGGTTGATTTGACCGGAATGCAGCTCTAACTCTTGTAATTAATTGTTCATTAGTCAAACTACTTAGATTCAGCTCTTCCGCTTCCTGCCCCAGTAAGGTTTCCAATGCATTCTCTTCAAAACCTCCTTCAATTTCATCGTAACTACCTTTTAACTTTGCATAGGCTTTCTCAAACAAACGAACCCAAAGTTCGGTTCCCTGTGCATTCGTATCTCCAGCATTTGCATATGTTAGATCACCTCTGCCATTATCTCGCTGAGGGAAAGTAGCTGTAACATTAACAACTTGCTGTCGGAAATTATCACCATTTCTTACGTATAATATTACATTATAAGAACCATCAGATTGTTGTGATATCCTATTTCTCAATGCGTCCGGATTGCTTCTGGCAATTGCAGCAAGTGAAGCAAGAAAATAACAGTCGCCAATGGCACCTTGTGTAATATCATCAGGAGAATATTCGTCGGTATCATCGCGGTCGTCGCCGATTGTTGCAATTGGTCCGGTTTGAGTTGCACCATAGCTTGATGTTGAATCGTTTGCCTGAATAGCAGGATCGGTGCCACTCAACATGGAATTAAAACGTTGTAAATAATCGCCGGATAAATCATCGCGAACAACTCCCACAAAAGTTGAATGCGTTCTCAGTTCAGACAGCTGTGCAGGCGACATGGAAAGCATCGTAGTATAAATCAAACTTTCATCCGTTCCTGTTCCAACAGTGGCCGTCCATAAAGAGTTTATGTAGGCGGGATAAGCAGACTCAGCCCCATATCGGAAAAGTAATTGAGTTTTTGCATAATCATGTCCCGACATTTCATTTCTTAATGTTCGTTGTACCCATGTTGATTGTTTCAATAAAGCCCTGTTTGAAGAACTTCGAATTGCATCGTACACCAACTCCTCATTTGTTCCGGCTCCGTCTGTTGCTTCCCATATAGTTAAAATTCCTGGTGGAAAATTTGTTTCCGGCCCATACTTTAGTAACAACCTGGCTTTAAACAAATCGTATCCCGATAATTCAGAACTTAAAATTCCCTGGATTCGTTCTCTTAAAAGATTTCTTTCACTACAGTCTCTAATAGCGCTAAAAATACCCTCTTCATCCGTTCCCCATCCGCTTGCCGCATCGGCAACTTGCTGATATGCTTCATCTGCGGTCGATCGCTGAACTAATGTTTGTGAAGTGCTGGCCCCTTGTTGTAAAGTATGAGTTAACTCGTGGGCAATTAGTTTTTGGCCACTTTCAGAATGAGGTTGATATTGTCCGGTATTAAAATAAATATCATTGCCCGAAGTAAACGCCCGTGCCCCCAAATCTTTATTCAATTGAATAGCACGACTGTCAGTATGTATTTTTACATTGCTAAAATCAGCCCCGAATCCACTCTCCATTTCCGCCTGAACAGTTGTGTTTAACTCACTTCCTGCGCCTCTGCTCTGCTTTAATAATTGTTCCGTTGTAAGTTGCCTGCCACCGGTATTATTTTCCCGCTTTGTTTGTAGCGATTCCTCCTCTTCGTTATTTACAGATTGTTGCTGAATTTCAAACCGGGGCTGTACTTCTTCCTCCTCAGACTCCCGTTGTAAATTCAACATATCCAATTTGGTTTGTGCTTCTTCCTCCTCTTCATCTTGCTTCTGTATCAGCGGAGTTATCGATTCTGAGTGCAATTTTTTTTGAGTTACTGAATTTTCAGCAGGACTAAAAAATGGCTGAGAAGTGTATCTTTCATTTATTACCTGATCGGCAACACGATCGGCCTCTTTTTCGTATTTATCATTAGATTCACCAACATTTAACTTTGCCTGCCCGGTAAAAAAGCCTGATTCAGTTTTTTTTGAAAAGAAGAACCGACTGCTCTTTCCTGGATTTTCCGGTTTATTTACTTTTGTTTTCATAAGCTTACCATTCAACAAATATCAATTCCTTTTTCCATGGAAGTTTTACAATGGAAATGTTCCAAGGTAATTTCTCCAGTAATACATCCTGAACTTTACGTTCAACCGTGAGTTTATAATTTTGATCGTGCGTTGTTAACTTTCCCTGCCGGTGTACAAACAGCTGTCGCAAACCATTTGCCGAGGTGTTCTTAAGTGCTTTCCAGTTTTTTACCACGGCAAGCAACAATAAATCGGCTTCTTGTTTTTCCTCTTTCGACAAAAGGCTTTTTGCACTAAGAGGCTGGTTTAATGGCACGTTGCACAAGAATTTTTCGAAAATCATATCGGCTTCAAAAAAATTCACCTTACCAGTTGCGCAATAATGCAGAGCCTGCACAGCGTGCATTTTATATTTTTCCTGAATGGAATTGTCGGGATTCAACCAACCATTATGTTCAAAAAAAGTTTTAATAAATGGATGAAAAAGGATCATACCGGCATTATCCACCAAACCACTGCAATTACTGGCTTCTTCAACCTCTGATCCTTTTTCTGATTCAAAGTTTACAAACGCTTCCCCTTTAATGGTTGGATTATTTTCAGGAAGCTTACTATCCATTTTAGCCCATTTTTCAATACTATTGTGTTGACCTGGCTCCAATTTCGAAATACGCTGTTCTATTTTGTCTGAAAAAAGCAGGTTTATCAATCGTTTCGGAACAATTTCTGTCATTTGTTTTTTTAGCCCAACCACATCTTCCGAAATCTCATCTATGCCCAATGGGTTATGTTGAATTAAAATGGCCAAACACCGGAACCATAATTCCTCACCCACCTCGTGGCGAAACAACTGTAAAACAAATGCTTCTAAAAACAACTGGCTGGAATTTTCAGGGACTTTTTTTAGAAAATTGCTGAGCTTTGTTGAAGACTTAATTAATCCGAAAGATTTTAAAGTGTGTATGACCAACTCCGCGCTAAATTGTAGTACAAATCTTCGTGTAGCAATTTTATTCTGCTGAAAAGTTGACAAAAGTTTTTCTCTAAACTTATCCGATTTAATTACAATTTTCCAATTTTCCTTACTGCCAAGGGTTTCAATCTGATTGCGTCGGGCATGCCAGGGCAGATTTCCTGTTAATAAAAAATATAAAAAAACTTCCTGCTCATCCGCATCCGGATCAATCCATTTTCCTTCGTTACTTCTTTCATTTTTAGTGATGAAGCTTTCGGTTTGACCTTCGACATTAGCCATTTCCTGCTCAAAGTTTTTAGCATTTCTCAACTGCAATAACTTATTTTCCAGCTGCGATTCAATGGCTTGCCGGATACTTTCAAGGTCAGTTGCTGTTTCAGCATGCACAGCAAGTTTCAGTTTCTCAAAACGGAAGGTCTGACCTAAATCGTATCTCTCAAACAGTCGTTCAACTGAGGGCAATACATCATCCTGAAAAAAACTACCGGAGTTGTTTTTTACCCAGTTGGCTTCCTGTTCTGAAGATGTTTCCACCTCGACAAACACCCGATTGATTATGTGCCTGTTAGCTATCAATATTAAATTAGTTTTTTATCGTAAAGTAGCTTCACATGAGTTAATAAAATTGCGGTTTTTTCCACTCTTTGCGCATAAGATTTCATGTACGACTTTGTGGCATCACTCAACACAAATTCGGACTTTTGTAGTAGCTGTAACAACTCTACTATTTGTTTTAACAGCGGAGCAATAACGGGTTCGTATTTTTTTAAGACTTCAACCGACTGGCATCCCAACACATTGTAAAACAATCGCAATTGATACTCAACAAGCTGAAGAAATTGTACGGCAATTTCTTTTTGCTGCTGCATCTCAACCACCATCATAGCGGTATCGTTTAACAGAATGGTAAAAAAGGTTGTTAAACGCTCGTTTTCTTTTCCGGCCAGCCAGGCATCAACCGTATTTAAAACTCCCTGGTTATACAGCCGTGTTCCTCCGTAAATCCGTTGTGTTGCCACCAGGTATTTTGCAACAATACTGCCACCTTCCAGGGTAATTTTCTGTAGTAATCGCTGATCTGTTAAAATTGTGGCTTTTGCTTCCTCAACACAAGTGGCTTCTGCGGGTTCTTCAATGTATTTGGTTTGGAAAGTTGTACGTGATGAAGCAGGTGGACAAATATCAGCACCATAGGCGGTTAAAGCAAGCTTCCAATCGGTAGGGCTGTTTGGTGTAAGCTCAATAATGACCGGTTCGGTAGTGCTTTGCTTTTTAATGGTTCCGTTAATGCTCCATTCAAACTGCGAGGCGTTAGTGGACAAGTTATTTAACACAAGGTTGTTCTTTTCCTGAAGCGGTTTAAACGACGCTTTAGGTGCTTTATGTATTGTGACCTTGCAACCTGAGTTCTGTCCGTTCACCAAAAACTCAATGGTTCCTCCTGCCGAAGCTGCGGGAATAAAAACAAAGGCTCCGTTGGCATCACGTTCAACACCATCGCCCTGTATTTCTACTTTAGCATTTTCGGGTATTACTGTAAAAGGATAGGCCTGTTTATCGTTCTCGCAGAAATTAACCGGAGTAATTTCAATTGTTGGTTGAGTTTCAATAAACGTGATGTAATGTTTTACTGTTGACTTACAAACTTTATTGGCAGCAGTCACACTTAAGGTTACCGTTACTTTGTTTTTGTCGTTAACGGGCAGGCTGTATTTATGAGTAGGGCTTTTTTCAGTTGAATAGTTTCCATCTCCAAAATCCCAGTAAAAACTTGCGCCTTCCAAATCACCTCTCGGAACAAAAGTATGAACGGCTAAAGCCGTAGGCTCTTCGGGCACGTCAAAATCAGCTTCAATTCCGCGGTAAACAGTAAGTTCTGCATCGGTAAGCTGACCGTTAACTGTAAATTTTAAAGGCCTCGCAATCATCTCTTCCGGGAAGCTTTCGGAAGAAACAAATAGCTTTTTGCCTTCAATTTGAATACCGGGAACCACAGGGCTAAGCTGCACTATCCCATCAACCGGTGAAACATCCAGAATTATGGGATCCTTATCGGATTGTAAACAATAATTATCGTCGCTAAGCCGCAGTTTTACCGGTGGTTTTTGTATAATGTAGTTTATCGGTGCACAATCAGAACAACACTGATAAGGCAAGGCAAAATCGGCCACCACCGTATTATTTGGCACTTTGGATACCGGTATAAATTTTTCGAGCGTTTCAATACGCTCAAGATTCGTCCTGTAATTCTCGTATTTTAACATTCCAGTGGTAGCTTTCAACAACGAAGTTCTATCGTTAAACGACAATTTCTCGATGTTTAGAATATCACTGGCAACTGTTTTTTTAAGCATTGCTGAAAAGTCTGCTTTCGTATCTACAGCGCTTACTTTATCAACAAGTGAAACGTTATCTGTTTTTTCGGCGTTCTTGTACACAATTACAAAAGTACCTCCGGGTTCCACTCCTGCTTTATGCTCCAATCCGGGATGTTGTTCTATAAATTTTGACAATTGCTTTTGCAGCAGTATTTGCTCCTTGCGCTTGTTTACCTCGGCAAGTAATACTTCCAATTTTTTTCCGGAACAGCAAACAGCCGACAACTGATTGATTAACAAACCGGTAAAAGCGCGCAACTGTGTTGACAATTGCGTTGAGTTATAACTGGCTTTTAACTTTTGAACCAGCTTGCACAGTTGCGATAATGAAAGCTTATAATCAGTTAATTTATCCGTATCTACTTCGTTAATCGCTAAAGGCATACGCTGCGAAAGCACATAACTACCGGCCATTAATTCCACCGATTTGTTTACCACAAATTCTTTTAATTCAGGATCTGCATTCCAGGCATCGGTATTTACTTTTTCCTGCAAAGCATTACCGGCAGTGGCTACAATATCGTTTACCGACCCTCCAATGTTGGCCTCAATGGCCACTTTCATAGCTTCGCCTATGGTATTTTCGGCAGTTACCAGGTTATCGGTTACGGCACTGGCCCTATTTTTTGTTTTCAGCGAATAGACCAATGCTCGATTATAAACCGAATAATCTGCCTCGCTTATCTTTTCTTTTAACAACTCGGTGCGCGAGGTAAGTGTTGCGCCTATCATTGCATCTTTTTTTAACGACAGTTCCGGTTCTTTGATATTTGTTCCTGGAACCTCGGTACTAAACCCTGAAAAGAAATCGCTTACCTGAGCCAAAACACAATCCTGCTCTGCCCGCCATGCTTTTAACATTACAGCTAAATCTTCAAATTCGCAGGAATAATCTTCCAAATCGATGTTGCTGGTGTTTATATTTACCGACAGGGCTTTCACATCAAAACCAAGCCCATATTTCAATTTTAGTTCCTCCAATTCCTCTAATACATCGCGATAATCTTTTCCCTGGTGGCCTTCAATACGCAGAAAATCGTGTTGCGAACTTGTATATGCCAATGGTTCTGTTATATGTGAAAGCTTAGAATATGTTGTTGCATGATAGCTAAGATTCTCCTCCTCTGAAAAGTTGCTTGTTTGCTCATAATTCCATGCTTTTAAAAATGCCCTGTCAACTTTATAATAGAAAGGAATACTTTGTTTACCAGGCACATTTTTTTGTGACGGTGTAATTTTTAGTTCTCCTTTTGCAGGGCTGTAATTTGTAATAAGCAACAACAGGCGTGCATACAAGCTTTTGGCTTTTTCCATTTCGGTAGCCCATACACCCAATGCGGACGATGGATAAAAACGATGTCTGAAGTTTTTGAGATCTGTATTAACCTCGGATAGCTTGCCAAGTAATAAATGTTTTGGAAAGGCCTCAATATCAGGAATACATACTTCATTTAATTTTAACAGGCAAGTTTTTAGTTCGTTATAATTATCAGTTAAGTCCTTTAGAAAATCGTAACGGTACTGAATATCAAAAGGAACCAGATACGGACTAAATGCAAAATGAGATTTCAGCTGCGCAATTAACTGACTAATTTTTACGCTTCCACTATCCAAAATTGCACCAAAACTATTTTGAATTTTAGTTATTCCAATGCAAAGATTATCAACGAGCCCGTCGCTTTTAACCGCATCGTAATAGGCGCGTTTCAATTCGTCGTATTTAGTTGAATTAACTTCGTTTAGCACCACTTTTCGTACTGCCAGGGCTGGCAAATCGAGATAAGCTTTTGTGTTGTTGTGCCCGGCATAAATTGAATCGTTATTGGCCAGGTACTGTGCATCGTTTTCGTTCAGTAATAAAACGCGTAAACGGTTTACTTGCTCAATTCCCTGGCTATCGCAATCAATGGCCGTGCATAAATCACCTTTTACAGGATACGATTCAAGGTAAAGCAGAACAACCATCTCTTTTAAATTACTAAAACTGCTGAGTTGAGTGCTGCCTTCAACAGCTGTTGGAAACAGCTCGTACAAATCGATCGTTTTTGAAGATAGTCTGGAAGTACCAATCAATCTTTTAAATGGATCGTAACTGGCAGAATCGTCGTTAAATTTCCGAAAATAGGCAAAGGGCAGTGCGGTAGTTGCCAATTGCATTTTCAAGGATTCCTTGCGACTGGTTTTGAGAGTTATGAGATCACCATCGGTTGTTACCCCAACACCCGGTGCTATATAAATTTTACCGCTTTTAAAAGCAAGTTTGAAACCACAGGCTATACCAACGCCACTCAGCAAAATACGTGAGAGCCTGTCCTGGACATCAAAATAATTAATAAACTCGTTTAACTGCTCGTTGGTTAAAACCTGGTTTTCAACAAAAGTGTGATACTTGGTGGTAATCTCGTTTAATTTTGCTTCCATTTTATCCGTATTTAAAGGTTTCCGATATTTGTACGGCCTAAAACAATTCTTCCGCCTGTTTTATCTTCTTCTTCATCGCAATCAATCAGCCTTCCGGCCGGATAAATTGTTGTTAATTCACTTATTACTTTTATAATTTCGTTAAGGCTCAGTTTATCTTGTGCCTGGTTTAAGTTTGTTTTTTTAAGCAAGAATGTTTTCCAGGCGTTTTCCAACTTCAAAATATCATTATCTTCCTCTTTTACTTTGTCTTTCCGGTTACCAATCCAACAAATACGTGCAAGCACATGGGCCGGTAGTTCGCGCCGAATTTGTTCTTCCATAAAGTTTCTGAAATCGACATTGGCAAACCGGTAGGTCCAACCTGGCAGCACCACGGTTACGCGGTACGAATATGGATCGATAGGCATACAGTCTTCATCTTTTTTGAAACAAATTGGCATAAACTGCTTTGTTAAACCTTGCAGGCTGGTTACGTCGGGCCTGAGCAGAATATGTTCGATAATAAACATACCCTCTTCAGCAAAATCCTTACTTAAAAATCGTTGAATATCAAGCATGGCTTCTTTTAAATCCGGGGGCGAGTTGTAGTAAATAAATTGCCGGGCAATAATTCTATCGGTACTCTCGGGGTCAGCATTCAGGTTAATAATATTAAATGAGTATTTTCCCTGGTCGGACAATTGTACTTCAAAATTTCCAATTACCAACTGGTCAGTCAGCTCTTTTTCAAAACCTGCAATTATTTCTTCCGGAGTTGTTTCAAGAATTTTAACTACCGCTTGGTAAAGTTCTTCCTCGGCATAGCGGGGTGCCGGGTAATCTTCGGTAGCCGACAGAATATGAATGCCATTTTGATTATTAATATGCCAACGGAATACATCTTTACCATCGGCATTGGTCAATTCATAAATCTCAACATAGGATTCTGACAAGTTTCTTCTGGAAAAATCTTTAATTCCGCATAAGCGAGCCACTCTTTTTTGCAAGCCCGAAACATTGTGGGTATCCCATAAATGTTCGGGTAACTGGTGGTAGTAATTAAAAGCACTTCCGCGCCAGTTACTAATTCCTTTGTTCAAAATCTGGTTGCCATTTGCTTTTTCGCCATATTCCAATAAAAATTTTTGTTTAGCGTTTACCACAGCGCTGTCGGCATAACTGCCATAAAGTTGTTTCATTAAAAAAGCATAATCGGTAAATTTTTCGGCAAAACGCCCAAGCAGATGATCGAGAATTTGATTTTTACGGTTGATATTATCATCAAGCCCAGCTAAAATCTTTCTTGTCAATTCTTCGTCGTTTGCAGGGTAATCATTTACCAGGTCTGAGAAATCAAGAACATCGGTAACTACCTGAGTGAAATAGGTAGTTGCCAGGTTATTATCAACTGCTAACAAATTCTTTACCTGATTCAAGTGAGCAAAATAGCTTGCCAATACCTGGTCGAAAAATAAAAGGTAGCCCTGCAGCTGTTTTGCCTGTGCCTTTCGTTTAACCGTTGCTTGCGAAGTAAGTCCAGGTTCACCAATTCCGTATACCTCCGGAAAATGGTTCTGGATACTTGTTGTTTGTTTTACATCGGTAAAAGTTCCGGTTGGTATTTTTAAATGTCTATCTGCTTTTGCGGCCTGATTCGCTTCAAGCTTAGCGGCACGAATTTCCTGACGGAATTTTCTTACCAAAAGGCTGTTTACATTCAGTGGCAACACACCTTTTTTATAGCTAAAAGCGCTATCAGCGCAAAGTTTTGGCTTTTTGCCCTGCTCAACACAAATCAACCATTCATTATTTTCATCTGACGCATTTTTGCAATCTTTTATACTAATTTCATGAATTACTTTTACACCGTCAATGGCCATAATCACTTGCATAATATCAGATAGCCGTACCTGTTCGCGCAACTTTGCATTTTCCAGTTCCACGGTATCAATAAATCCGTTTTGCAATAGCGGCCCTTCAAAAATTTGCTCAGTACCGTAGCCTTTTTTCAGCATTTGCTTTAAGGAATAATAGGTAATATCCGGCGAAAAATAATTGTCTATGGCTTCAAGCACCCGGGCATGCACCATTTCTTCGTTAGCATCAGGCTCAACCTCAATGTTTGCACAAACCGCTATGGCATGGGTTTGCACTTCTTCAATTTTTACCAGGTCCTCACAAAGGTTTCGGTTGCGATGATAAATCGCAAAAATTTCATTTTTTATGCGTTCAATTTCACCCTTTTTATCACCTGGGGTAGGAAATTTATCCTCATCCGGTTCATCAAAATCAACAATAAGTTTATAGAGTCCATTCAACAAAAAGCTGGTTTTATCATCCGCGTCAATGGCATCAAAATCACCTTCATCATACGAAAGTTGTTTGTGTTTTAAATTGGCAAAAACGGTTTTATTAAAAGGCTGCAACCAACAGTTTTTAACACCGTCAATATCGATAAAATGTTTACGATAATCGGCTTCTGTCACCGGTTTGGAAGGTAATATTTCAGTGGCATCAAAAAACTGTTCTTTAAACGAAGTAGTTTGATCTGCCGGGGCAAGCAAGGTCTCAAGCGGCATTGATATTCGGGCACCAAGGTCGGTAATGGCGTAGCAAAGCAACTCTAAAATTGTAATTCCGGGGTCGTGCGAATTATAATCTGTCCAGATATTTCCGGACAGTTGTTCAATATATTCTTGTCCTCGTTGGCGCAACCAATGATAATCCAAATCATTTTCGGTTGATACGTTTTTTGGAATGGTAATATGCTTGTCTATTTCTGACATGTTTCGGCAGGTTTAATTGTTAGATTACTACAGGTATCTTCGGCAGTATCAACCTGGTGCTCTTTTGACGAGACCAGAATGGACAACGGGTATGCAGGCACTACATTAACAACTTCCTTTTCAGGCAAATCATCCATCTTTTGCCACAATTTAAGGTGAGTTACAAAATCAATATATGATAGATTTTCAATGAAATTAACCACTATACTTTTGTGCAAGGTTTGCCCAAAACGCAATTCGCCGCCCGAATCGAATGCCCAGGGTGAAAGCAAAGCAGTAAGATCGTTTTTCAGTTTGTTTTTATAAAAACTTTCATCAAAACCTTCATTAAATTTCACTTTTACGTCTATTCTAACTTCTTCGTAATTGGGATTTACAACCTGCACATTAACCAAGGGTGCACTAAGTTGAGTAATATACTGTCGAATTTCGTTAAGCAACGCTCTGCTTACGCGTGGTTGATAAATATCAAACACATTTCTGTTTACGATATCAGGCACTACCACCAGGCATACGTTACCCGGCTTCAGGTATTTAACTAACTGAACTCCATTTTCTACTCCGGTGTAAGTATGGCTTAAACACTTTACTTTATGAATTTGAGGAAATTGTTGTAGTACCAGGTGCTCGTAATCCCAAATGGTAATGGCTCTGTTTTTGTGCCTAAGCCGCTCGCTCACCCGTTGGTAATAGCCTGCATCAGTTTCGTGGGCTTTACCTCCAAACGAGTTAAATGGCTGATTTACTGATTTAACACGGGCATTACGTTTAATTAATTTTGAAATTGTACCGGCTTCCAATCCATTTTGTAAATGCGACAACTTGTTGTTATTATCCGTAAAAGCAGCTTCGCAAGCCTGGGCATAAACTCCAATTACCTTTGCAACAGCATTATACGATTTATGAATTCGAGCTCTAATCCAGCTAAACCCTACGGGTAAAAGAGTGTTTTTTTCGCTCGTTTCATTTGGCAAAATAAATTTTAAGATACCCGATTTAAGCAAATTATCGGTGTTGTTGCTTATAATATTGTTTGTTGATAAAGCTTTCCATTCGTTGTTACTAAGTACCCACCACTCTACCTTTTGATTGCCCTCAAAAGAATCAGCCAGTGGGTCTTCACTTCCTTCCAAAACCTGAAAAAGCAGCGAAACGGTTTGTCCGGCCTTGGCATTTTCAAGACCGATATACATTTCACCTCCCATACACAGAACGGGCATTAGTTGAATTTTCACGGCATCCTCTCGGTTTATAAAATCATTCTTCAACTTTGCCGTTATCGATTCTGTTTTTTGACCAAATGGATATTCATGAAAAAGTGTTATTTCATTTCTGGAGTAATAATTTTTATTTGAAAGTTCGACAACAGTTTTTGCTGATGCACTGTAATCCAGCGTAATAGCTTCAACAAAAGGCGTATAAGGCTCGTTCGGAATGAGCGCATTCTCTTCCTCACTGCTCATTGCCAATGCATAAATGCGGGGGTACATATTATGCCAAAAATGTTCGTTAAGCGAAAGTCTTAAGGGACCTGATTTTAGATAATCAGCTGAAGAATTTTCTACCTCCAGATTAAGGTAAAATAATCCGTCGCTTTGCTTATTAAAAAGCGTAACTCCATCCTTCACGGCCAACCAATCCTCGCGTTCTTTAAGTTCAACCTTACTTGTAAAATACGCATCGTTTTCCACAATCAGGTTTGAGGGATCGGTATTAATTTGCCAGTTAAAAGTAGTATCCGCATTTAACATTAATTGCTCAATGGTTCTATCATCAAGCGTGGTGCGCTTTTTTTCAAGTATTTCTTTGGCTTTGTAGGCGCGAGTTTTAGTCGTAGCTTTTAAAGTCCCATCAAAAACGAGGTATTTTCCAATTCCATTCAGGTAGTCGTTTGCAGAAACCTGGTTAGCAAAATCATTTCGATAAGCATAATACCAGGTTTTAAAGTCATCAGGGGTATTTTTCCATTCGATATTTACTTGAAGTTTTTCCCAGTTTTTTTGATAAACCTCAGGGCAATCAATATAAAACTTCGATTTTTTTACCGGCTGTGTACCAAATGGATAAAAAGGTTTATCGGATAATAAACTACCAATATCGTTTGATAGCTTAAGCTTACGGAATGCGCGCACATAAACACCGACAGAAAATTCGGTTAGCTCAGCAGATAATAATTTGCGGTATAGCCGATGTGCTTCTGAATTTTCGGTTTTTAACAATACTCGGCATACCGGGTTTGTGCCTTCAAAACTTTCGCCATATACTGCGCCATCATAGGCCACAATGGCATTTTCTTCTTTTGGGATGCGAAATGCCAATTTTAGCTGTTTCCTGTCTGTGCTTAATTCTGACGAATAAATTTGAATATCATTAGCATCGGAAATTGTTTCCATTGGTTGAAAAGGGCCAAGCCACCCTTTTTCACCTGACAGAAAAATTTCAATATTGTTTTCAATTTCGTTAAAAACAATAGTACTTTCTAATGCCCGGGCAAAAGTCATGCTTAACTGCACATTACGTTCTCCTTCCTGTAATTCAAAAATGTTTCCGGAAAAGGCAAAACCTATTCTTGCATCGGGCAACTCGGGATATTCCCTCAAATCGGCTTTATTGCTTAATGGTGGTGTTTCGTAATAACCAAAAGGCCACCAGTTTATATCCTCATTTTCGAATTTGGCTCCCTGTCCATCATAAGAATTGGCAACACCGGCTGCTTTTATTTTTTCATTCTCATGGTCGTTGTAAACACTTTTGATGTGTGCTATTTTCACCTGGTTTGCAATAAAATCGGTGGTGGTTTTATAAACGCGCTTGTTTCCGTTGGCGTCCTTTCCTCCATCCAGGAGTGTACCGGGTTTAAGCTGTTCCTCAACAGCATTTTTAGCTAATTCAAAAAGCAAATACACCTTGTCTGGCTCTGCCTTCTTTTTTTGAATTTGAAGAATTTGTTCATAATAAAAATCGAGATGACGCTTTGTAAGTTTATTAAACCTGTTTTTTGTTGTATCTAAAAGTTTTATAAATGCTACAAATAGCGCCAGGTGCGGACTAACAGTCCCTCCGTTATCTGCTGAATTGAGGAATGACCGGATGTCTTTTTCAGCTTTAAAAAACGCCTGCCAATTTCCGTCGGCTGTTTCGTTATTTGTTGAACTAAAATAATTGACATGCTTGGCAAAGTTCCAGGCAAACAACATCCATTGCTTCAATTCAAAATCATTTAGATTAAAGCTATTAGGGGCTAAGGCCTGGTTAAATCGTTTGGATTGTTCCGAGCCTTCGCGTTTTAACAGTATATCTTTTCCGCAGTTCATTATTAACTTTTGTATTAAATTTCTGTTCCTTCCTCGCGGTAAAACGGAAACACCATATTACGTCTTGAATTTGTTGTTCTAACGGTATAATTTATACCAATTAGCACTTCGCCTCCCAACTGGCTGGCTTTGTCGATGGTAATTTTATTTACATCTATTCTTGGTTCGTGGTACAGAATAGCTGTTTTTATCAGATCTGTTATGTAGGTTTTCAGCGTAAGGTTTAAGGGTTTAAATAAGAGCTCGTCGAGGTTGCAACCATATTCAGGCAACATTATACGTTCACCCAGGCGGGTTGACAGTAATATTTCCAGGCTGCTTTCAATATCTGCTTCGTCTTCCAGCATTTTAACACCGCCGGTTTGCTTGCTAAACTCGGGTGGAAATGCCCAACCTCTTCCTAAAAATGAGTGATTCAATTTCATACTAACCTCCAATATTTACAGTAAAACATCCGCTAACTATCGATCCTCCATGAGCAGTGGTATCGCCAAGCCTTGCAGCCGGCATACCTCCAATCATAACAGTTGCCGAGCCTTGCGCAATGGTATCAGGAGGTCCGGTACAGATTGCCATATCGCCAACCCGTGCAGCGGGTAATCCGCCAATATTTACATTTGCACAAGCCGGAGGTAAAATAGTTCCGCCCACATGAGGTACTCCGCCCGGATTTACCATGGGGCAGGTATGCATATCGTTTATTCTTGCTGCTGGTGGCATATCAATTAATATTTACTAATGATCCTTTAATTTCTGTAATTGCCGAGGAGGATAGCTCGGAGCCGGCTGCTCCCTCTGCTTTAAAGTTTCCGTTTGCCTTTATTTCAATATTATTTGCTTCGAAGGAAATATCGCCTGATGCACTGATTTTAAAATCGGCATCTGTTTCCATAGAAATGCCTTCAGCGTTTAACACTATTTTGCTTCCGGCCTCATCTTCCACACATATGTTTCCGGCGTTATCGTCGATGGTAATTTTTTTCCCTGATGGCGTTTCAACATTCACAGATTCATTCTCATCGTTAAACATCAGTTTAATTCCACTTCGGGTTACAAATCCTTTCTCATGGTTTTCATCAGAAGGCTCTATTGGCGCAGGTTTGGCACTGCTGTTAAGCATTCCCAAAATAACGGGGGTAGCAGGATTGTCATTTATAAAACCTACAATTACTTCATCCTCCAGCTCGGGCCGAAAAAACGATCCTCGCCCTGCTCCTGCATCCAATGAGGCAATGCGCGCCCAAATTCCCTCTTCAATGTTATTTACCAGAGGAATGTTAACCTTTACGCGATATTCGCCATCGGGGTCTTCTTCAAGTTGCGTTACTTTGGCCACCTGCAGTCCGTTTACGGCAGCCATTAATCCGGCAGCGGGTGCAGCATTTATGTCAACTGTTTCAGAAAACCATTTCGGGTTTATGCCAAATTGTGCATCGCAGGTCCAGTCTCCATCAGCAATCTGATGCTTAACCCCAGACACGTACACTTTTCCGTTAAACCGGTCGCCAACACCTGCCAACACAATAGTTGTATCGGGTTTTACATTGGCAACTCCCTGGAATTTAACCCTCCCCCGTATTTTTGCCAGTTGATTAAACATCTTTTTTGCATTGGCCCATGTCTGAGCCATTTCGCTGTTGCCAATACTGCCTTCTTTTAACTCCAATTTTTCCAACTCAATTACACCACTCAATTCTTCGTTCGAAAGATTTCCGTTTAGCGTAATTGCTGTATTGTCGGCTGTGGCTTCGAGCACTTCCTGGTTGGCAGCATCCCAGCCAAATGAAGTAACCGTTTGGCATTGCTGTGTGGCATCAATTTCTGCATCTAAATCAAGAATCGTTGCACCAAAAACCAGCGAAAGCTGTTCATTTTGCTCGTAATCGGGAGTTTTAAATTTAAACTTCCCATCATCGGCAAAACAAACCTTACCGTTGGCCTGTGCACGGGTTACACAAAAATCCCAATCGCTAACATCAAACTGCACCAGTTGTTGCTGCACAACCGATGATGATTCAATTTCAACAGGAAAACCATAAGACCCGGCAATTTCTTCTATTGCATCACTATCCAGACTATCGTAAAAACAATTGCTTTTTCTGCCCACAGTCATTTTTACGGTTTCATCCTTGCATTCAACAATTAACAGCGCCCCAGTTGTTCTTATTTTTAAATTGTGCCTGAGAATAAGCCCTTTAAAAATTGTTTCATTTTGCGAATGGTAGCCCGCTTTTACCTCTACCGTGTTACCCGGAACAAAGGATTGCTGGTTGCTGAGGTTAAAATCCTGTTGTGCAGGATCGCCGTCGAGCAAAACAATTTTTGCCCACGGTATGCGATTTATTTCCTTTTCAACGGTAATGCTTAATATTTGATATTCCGATGATAATTCTTCACCGTTAACCAGTAAAGTAGTTGTTATCAGATCGGCTGATCGTTCTGTTGGTATTACTCTTCTTTCAGGCATAATCAATTTACTTTTTCAATAGGAGGAAAGAAAATTTTCTGCCCCTCGTTAAGTTTTCTGAAGTTGCTGATATTATTCACCTTAGCAACCTCGAGGTAATATTTAGAATCGCCATAAATACGATACGTCATTAAAGGCAGTGTGTCACCTTTCTTCACAACGCGAACATGAGTCAGATCAGGCGACGAGTTATTTTCCATGGCCACTCTGAGCTTATCCTCAACAAAACCTTTAAATTTTGCAGTAGCGCTTGCTCTTAACGGTGTTCCATCGGGTTTAAAAAGTTTAAAAGAGATATCGAGTTCAGTTAAAACTCCTTTAAAAAGCAGTGCGCCCCAGCTAATTACGAGGTAATTAGGGCGATGCTCATCGCCGTTATAATCAAAAACAACGCGTTTAAAAAGCTCCACATCGTCGGCAATACCCACACCTGTGTCAACCGATAAATAATCGTCGGTTGGGCCGGGTTGGCCATAGTTAATCAGTACTCCTGTACGATCGAATATAAACTCCAACTCTAAATCTTCAGGCGGAGTACGGTTGTAACGAGGAGAAGCAGCACTGGTACCAGAGGCCTGACGACGGTTTTGCTCAACTTTGTATTTTAAGTTGTATTTTTCGGGGTTTAGTAAAGTTATAAACTCGCCATTTGCAATTTCCGTTTGAAAGGTCTCATCTGAATAAGCCTTTATTTGCAATTTTGTTAATTCTCCGGGCATATTATCGTTCCTCTTTTCGTGCTATAATTTCCATCACCTGCTCCACACAAGCTTCAATAATTTGCTGTGTGTTACTTTCGTCGCCCTCGTTTGCCAGGGGCGGCTGGTTGGCCTTTTCGCCAACGTTTATTTTAATATGCAGTTCCTTAATTTCAATTGGCATATTACATTACATTGAAATAGTTATAATTAAGTTCCAGTGTTTCGATAACCAACTGGTTTTTTTCAGCATCAAAATCACTAATGCTCCATTTTACCGGATAAGCATGAACCACGTTCCAAGTCATTAATGGCTGATGCTCTTCGTTAAGCAGTTTAACAATCAGGTCGGTTGGTTCAAACTCAAAATTTTCGAGGGCATTGCGGCACCACCGAATTATTTCGGAGTCGACCAAAAGGCCGCGTTTTAATACCAGCTTTGGGTATTTCGAACGCACTGGAACTTTATGTTTAAATCGATTCTCGCCACCTTCAGCAATCTGTTCGGTTTCCATTTCAACACTCAACCCGGCAACCGATTGAAACGCATACTCGCCGGGAAAAGCATTAAACTCAACCTTAAAATGAAAGCCCAAAGGAGGATAGTAATCAGCCATTTGCTATTCGTTTTGCATCGTTAATCCTTCATGCACCAGTTCAATCGATTCGATGGCCACCTCGTTTCCATCAGCTTTTAAGTCGGTAGATTGAACTTTTGACGGCCATGCATTTTTCACTTTCCAGACTACCACCGGGGCATGCTCTTCGTTTAAAAGGCTAATGGTAATATCACGTCGTTCAATTTTATTCAACTTCACGGTATTCCACCAGTTGTAATATTCGTTGTCGGAAGCAAAAGTACCCCGTTTTAAGGTTATGTTGCTGTATTTCTGCATACCCGGCATTTTGGTTTTAAAGTACTCAGGACTAGCGCCATGCCGATATTCTATTACTTCTGTTTCCACATCGAGGCCGGAAACCTCCGTAAATCCGATTTTTGTTCCGCCCCATTCTACCTGAAAATGGAACTTTACCATTGGATATTCTGTTGCCATAATATTGTCTATTTAAATTTGTTAATTACGATTCCTGCATTTTATGCGAAAACTTCAGGATTATAAATTCAGCCGGACGAACCGCTGCCATACCTATTTCAATATTCATTCTGCCCTCCAAAATGTCCTGTGCAGTCATTGTTTGGCCAAGTCCAACTCTAACGAAAAAAGCATCCTCGGGTTTTGCCCCTGCCAATGCTCCATCGCGCCACTGCAGCGATAAAAAGTTTTCAATCATTGCCCGAACTTTTACCCATGTATTGGCATCGTTTGGCTCGAAAACAAACTGGGCGGTGGCTTTTTTAACCGATTCTTCAACCATGTTAAAAAACCTTCTCACGGGTATGTATTTCCATTCATTGTCATTTCCGGCAAGGGTTCGTGCGCCCCATACCAGAGTTCCTTTGCCGGCAAAGGTTCTGATAACATTTATCGACTTACCCGAAGTATCCATATTTAAGCCATCCTGCTCCAGGTTGGTCACCTTTTTATCGGGGCCAACAATGCTCATTACACCAACATTGGCCGGTGCTTTCCACACTCCGCGGTTGCTATCAACCCGTGCATAAATTCCGGCCATTGCACCAGATGGTGGCAGTGTTACAGTTAGTTTTGCCAATTCGCGTTTCAGCTGATTATAGAGTTCGGTATTTGCTGTTACAGTAGCATCATTTACCGCCAGGCTATCGTAGCTAGTTGTACCTCCCGGGGCATTGGTTTCGGTGTGGGCTATGCTTACATTTGCCTCGTTGTATTTATACGGCAGGGTTGTTTTTAACCAGGGATAATAAGCTGCTCCGTATTTCAAATAATCAGTTCCGAGACTGATGTTTGTGCGCAAAGTATCGGCAAATGTTGATGCCTGATTATAGGTATCGATAATGGTAAACCTGTCCTGAAGATCGTGGCACTGCATCATTGCTTCTTCATACAAATCGTAAAAATTTGTTACTGTTGAAATGTTTGAAGCATCGGGAAAAACAATAAGTGTAGGTTCGTCTTCGCTTGCAACCAGAGCCAGGCCTCCGTTGGCGCCAAGATCGGCTTTACTTATTGCTGTTGCCGAGTAATTGCCTACTGAAACAATGTAGCAAGGTCCACCTCCGTTAGCAAAATACAATTGCATGGAATAATACATTAAAAAAGGAGATTTGGAGGAAGGATCGGGTACCTGTATAGTACGGCTAAGACTTCCCGAAGTGTCGTAAACATCATCGATATTTACCACAATATTTTGTTCGGGTGCTGCTCCTCCAAAAAGCTGTTCGAACTCGAGCAGCGATTTAATGCGGGTTGGAACATTTAAAAGATCATCGTCAACCTTCTTCTTTGCTTTTTCGGTATAACCGATAAAGGCAGGAATGGCGGTCTCAACCTGTGCGACCGAGGGCGGAAATACCGAAATCTCTTCGATGTAAACGCCTGGTGTTTTGTACGGTGTTGCCATAATTTTAGATTTTAAATTTTACATGTGTATTTCTGAATATATTTTTGATGAAGCATCATCGGGAATAATTTGAAGGACATCAGGATTGGGAAGCTCTGAATTGCCAAGCTTAACGGATATAAACCCCCTGGCGGTAAGTGGTTTTTCAGTACGTGTTATTAACTGGCGCGAATTGCCGTTTTCTTTTTTAACATCATCATGGTTATTTACCTGCTGATTCGTTTTAAAGTAGTATCGCCAGGTAGTTTTTCGATTGGCAAAAACCAGGTTAAAAATACGTTGATCACTGCGTAATTTCCCATTTGCTCTGAGAATATCGTAGCTACCGGTTTCGCCTTTTATGCCAATACGAATAATACCTAAAAGGTTTTGTTTTTCATTGGCAGCTAAGTTTTCTAATACCGCTTTCTGGCTCAAATCGTTTAAACGGTAATCGTCAGTTACTGCTGTGGTATTATTCGCACGTTTAATTAATGGGAAATTACCGGTTTCGCTTAACAAACGTTTATTGGAAAAGTAGAGCAGTTGACCGCTATTTTGTAATCCGAGATCTGTGAAATGGTTGAATGTGTATGTTTTTAATTTCAGCAAAAAGGAGAGTTCCAGGTTTTCACTTAGTGGAATAAAAGGCACATCCAGGTTGGATGACGCGACCTTTAACCACACCGAAAGTTTATAACCTGAGCATTTAAAAACTATTTGATGTCCTAATAATTTTTTAAGGGTGTTTGCTGAAGGAACAATTGAGAAAAGATCGGAAAACTCATAGTTGGTCAACTGCATCTCTTTTTCAGTATCGTTCATACTAAAAAAGTCTTTGGCACCATTATTTAAAAAATATTTGTGGTATAAATTCACTTCAAACAATGGTTTGTATTTTATTGAAAAACTCATTCGTTGATATGATTAAGGGTTCCGTTAATTTCTGAGATGAGCGATGTTTCTCCAAGTTTTTTATGGCGAGAAAGCTGAAGTAATTGGATTTTATAAATTACCGAAGGTAGTTGCCGGCCTCCGAATGTTCCCCAAATGTGATTCCACACTTCGAAACCGGGAGTATACAAATCCACGATAAATTTGAAATCAGCTAAATCCTGCAGCGAAGCATTTGCCCGGTTATAAATCGTATTTTTTGCGGTAAACAATTTCTGCCCCTGAAAAAATTCGACTGTTTTACCAATACTTAAAAGCGATTTGTCATAAGAATCGCAATTGGCGCTTACAATAAAAAAGAGGTTAATATTCACCGGAGGATTGTATTGCTCCGTTTTATTATTGACCAGTTTATTCGATGGAATATTTTTCAGGGTTGTTTCTTCCTGGATGGACAATAGCGACATAATCACCTTGCCTTCAACATTATCTGCTTTATCGCCTCCGCCATCAAGCAAAGCCAGATTTTCCAGAACAATGTTTTTTTCCAGGCCAACCTGTTCGAAATAAGTTTCAAGCTGTTCTTTTAGAATTTGTAAAGTTTCAAATATCATAATCACCTTTTCTTTCACTATCAGTTATCAGCAAATCATAATGCATTGCGTCCTTAATAAGGAGTAAAACCTACTAATGAAAAGGGCTATGGTATTATCTTCTGTACTTGATGAAACCGTTAGGGGCTTCAATCGTTTAATGGTATTCGCAAGTTACGACAATTGAAAAGAAAAGTCAATGCTTCGAGCTTTCTAAATAAGAAAACGCCTCTCAAACTCCTGTTTTACAACTAAATAAAAATCATAATTTATTTAAAACAGGACTTATTAAGAATAAAACAGAGAATAATTCCTTCTGAATATTTAAGTATATAAATGCCTGATTTTTAATTTAAAACTCCAGATACAACTCATGCAATAAAGACTCCACTTCGGTAATTAAAGTCGAATGAGAACCTGCAAAATGATTAAACATCAGCGAAAAAACCAAGCTGTTATTATTGGCCGTTGTGAGGTAACCTGAATAGCACCTCACCCGGGTCATCGATCCGCTTTTGGCCTGCAAGGTCATTCCCGGAAATTTCGAGTTATCAAAACGACTCAATGTTCCTTCGCCGGCAACCGGTAACGAAGAAACAAAAGCTTTATTTGAAGCCATATAAAGAAGGAAACTGGTAAAAAAAGCAGGAGAAACAGCATTAAAATGCGACAGGCCACTACCATCTTCAATATATATCTTCTCCGTGTGAAGTCCCTTTTTATTCCAAAATTCCTTTTCTAAATCAATACCGTCAATCCGGTTCCCGAAACCAGCTTTATCAACCGCCAGCTGCTTTAAAAAGTGTTCGGCAAATAAATTTATGCTTTCGTGGTTTAACACCTCACTAATCTCGCTTAAAGTTGGTGATTCCTGAATATAAATCAATTTGGCTTTTTGGCTGTCGCCGGGTTCAAACCTGATGTCCTCGCGCACAAATATCCCCTCAGCACGAAGTGCTTTTAAAAGTTGCTGTGCCAAAATAATTTCCGGTTGATGAATTGCCGCCTTAATCGTAAAAGCTTTCCGGTTTTTAGGAATGGTTCCCCGAATTACCCGTGAAAAATCGTATGGCCCTCCAAAAACATAGGCATTATCGCTGTTATTGTCGGCCGATAACACCTCGTTTTGTATGGTTAATCCATCAATTTTTGGGTAGGTATTAATTATTTTTGTTGCTTGTCCGGCTTTCCTGGGGGAAGCAAAAGTAATTCGAAACAAATTATCGTAAATACTAAAAGCGTTGGCTCCAGCCCCATAATAATTTCCAATATCTTCCCAAATCCAGGTACTGGGTACCCGCTCCGAGTCGTAAATACTGCCATCCAAAACCAGGTTCCCGTCAATATTACTGATTCCTGCAGCTTTTACCTGTTTTGCCCAGTTTTTTAAAAAATCGAAATAATGATCTTGAAAATACTCAGAACCCAATGTCGGGTCAGCTCCGGCAACAACCAGCAGGTTTCCTTTTAGCGTTCCACCACTACTAATTGTTCCGGTATAGGATATTTTTGTTTTAAAGCGATAATCAGCGCCAAGCATTTCCAATGCGGTACCCGATGTTAATAATTTTAGTGTGGATGCCGGAATTAATAAGCGATTAGGATTAAGGCTGTAAACAGACGATCCGGTAGACTGATTTATGATACTTATACCAACCGATGCATTTTTATACTCCTGTTTTTGAAGAAGTTTATCGACTGCTGCAGAAAAGCTGTTTTGAGCAAGCAGCTTGCCCGAAAAAAATAAAAGACAGAGGAAAGTAAAATATCGTGCATGCATTTTTTCTTATTTTTGAAAGCTTAAAAATAACAGATTGTTTGAGTTGTAAGCTTTCTTTCATTCTTATTTGTTTAATTACTCCTCTGATTAAATCTGAAAAACAATACTATGCTACGAACAATTTTAATAGTTGGTACCGGGGGCTTTATCGGAAGTGTTATGCGTTACCTGGTGCAGGTATTTGTTGAAAAAGGCCTGACGAGCACCTTCCCGTGGGGAACTTTTATTGCCAATATGGCCGGTAGTTTTATTATTGGGATTGTGTTTGCACTGGCCCAAAAAGGCAACCTTTTAAGCGCCGAATGGCGTATGTTTTTGGCTGTTGGCATTTGTGGTGGGTTTACTACTTTTTCATCGTTTGCCTATAATAACCTCAGTATGTTAAAAGAACAGGCCTATGGCCAATTTATATTAAATGTTGGCGGAAGTTTGGTTTTTGGCTTGCTGGCAGTTTATTTGGGAATGATACTGATTCGGGCCATTCTGTAAATCAGGCTGTTACAAAACCAATTTGTTTACCGGGTAAACAAGAGTGAATTTCGTAACAGCCCGCTATTTCAAGAAAATTATTCGCTAAGGCCCATACCTGCCAGTATTTCTTTTCTAACCGGTTCGGTAACATCGTTTATTTTCTGCATTCCAAAATCCAGTCCACCAATGGTTCGAAGTGGGCGGCTTCCTGGTTCAGCATCAATTAAATCCTCAAATATTTTAACAATCAACATCGGGTCAGTAGGTGCATTTTCATCGGCAAACAGGCTTTTTACATTGCTCACAAAATTCATATTAAATTCATTTACATGCCCATAAACCTCAGCTATTTCTTCCTGCCCCGCAGGAACCATGTTTTCCAGAAATTTTGTTTCAAATGGCCCCGGCTCAACAATGGCAACATCAATTCCGAGCGGTGCCAGTTCGTAACGCATCCCCTCGCTCAGGCCTTCAAGCCCCCACTTACTGGCATTGTAAACTGCCCAGCCCGGAAAAGCGCCACGTCCAGCTACTGAACTTACCTGAATGATTAATCCCGATTTTTTAGCTCGCATCCCCGGTAAAACCATTTGGGCTGCACGTACCGTTCCAACAATATTCAAATCGAGTTGCGCCAATACCGAGCCAGGAGCAAAGGCCTCAACAGCTCCTCCATAACCATAACCTGCATTATTAATCAACACATCAACACCGGGTAATTTTTCGGCTGCAGCCTTCACACTTTCGTCTGAGGTCACATCCAAATCCAATACTTCCAGCTTCAGCTTGTTTTTTGATCCAAATTCGAGCAATTCCCCGGCAGGGCCTGCATTTTTACCATTCACATTGCGCATACTGGCAATTACATGATGTCCCTTCTCTGCCAAATATTTTGCGGCCATATACCCAAAACCCGAACTGCAACCGGTAATTAAAATTGTTTTCATTGTAGTAGTTTTTAATGTTATTTTATTAAAACACCAACAGGTATTTTTCTATTAATTTCAAACGTCACTACACTGCTATTGTTCATTTATAATTACTAAGCTACCACTATGTTAAACAGTTAACAATCATAGTATAGCAGTGATTTTATCCCTTAAATTTGAAACCAATAATTAAGAAAAAGGTAAAAGCTAATGCGAGCTTTTCTAAACAATTATGAATTCTAAAAATGTGCAGCGATGAAAACAACAGAAAAAACCGGAATTCTGAAGATTTACGTGGGAGAATCGGATAAAATAAATGGCCGTGTGCTGTTTGAAGAAATTGTATTTGAGGCACGTAATGCAGGAATGGCAGGAGCAACAGCTTACAAAGGCATCATGTCGTTTGGAGCAAGCCACAGCATTCATACCATGAAAATTTTTGCTTTATCGAGCGATTTGCCAGTTATTATTGAAATTATTGACAACATTGACAAACTGGACACCTTTGCCGAAAAGGTAAACGAAATTATGGCAAAAAGCCAACGTGGAGGGTTGGTTACTTTCCAGGAACTTAATGTGGTACGATACGAACGAGGACTGAAATACCAGGAAGATTATCATTAGGCAACCAACTTAAACATAAGCGTAAATTAGAATCCGAAAACAAATTATCGGCACAAGTTGTAACTGTTAACCCAATATCAAATAATTGCTACCTGTAAACTTACCCCTGTTTTGGTATGACAGAAATTACTAACTTTGGTCTGCTTTTTAAGAATCGGGACTTAAAGTCTTGATTTACTGAAAATAACAGATTTATATTTTAATTTAATAAAAACTACTCACAATGTTAATTAGCGACGTAAAAGCAAGAGAGATTATCGATTCTCGTGGTAACCCAACTGTAGAGGTTGAAGTTTTACTTGAAAGTGGTGCATTTGGCCGTGCAGCTGTTCCATCAGGAGCATCTACAGGTGAAAACGAAGCACTTGAATTACGCGACGGTGACAAAGGCCGTTACTTAGGAAAAGGTTGTTTAAAAGCTGTTGCGAACGTAAACGACGTTATCTGCAAAGAATTAATCGGTATGGATGCTACTGACCAGGTAGCTATCGATAACAAATTGTTGGAATTAGACGGAACAAAAACCAAGTCGAACTTAGGTGCCAACGCGATGTTGGGCGTTTCTTTGGCTGTTGCCAAAGCTGCTGCTGAGTACTCTGAGCTTCCTTTGTACCGCTACATTGGTGGAACTAACGCTAAAACATTGCCGGTTCCTATGATGAACATCATTAACGGTGGATCTCACTCTGATGCAACTATTGCTTTCCAGGAATTTATGATTCGTCCGATTGGTGCTCCAACTTTCCGCGAAGGATTGCGCATGGGTGCTGAAGTTTTCCACGCCCTTAAAAAAGTATTGGCTGCCAAAAACCTTTCAACTGCTGTTGGCGACGAAGGTGGTTTTGCTCCAATGTTAGGTGGAACTGAAGAAGCTATCGAATCAATTCTTACTGCGATAAAAAATGCCGGTTACAAACCAGGTCGTGCAGAAGACGGTGGCGATGTTTCTATCGCAATGGACTGTGCTTCATCAGAATTCTATAAAGATGGTGTATACGATTACAGCATTTTCGAACCAAACGGTGTAAAACGTACTTCTGACGAGCAAGCTGCTTACCTGGCCGAATTGATTGAAAAATACCCTATCGATTCAATCGAGGACGGTATGGACGAAGGCGACTGGGACGGATGGGTAAAACTGAACGCTGCCATTGGCGACAAGTGCCAGTTGGTTGGTGACGACCTTTTCGTAACCAACGTTGAATACCTGAAAAAAGGTATCGAATTGGGTGCTGCTAACTCAATCCTTATTAAAGTAAACCAAATTGGTACATTAACTGAAACATTAGACGCAATTGAAATGGCACACCGTGCCGGTTATACTTCAGTAACTTCTCACCGCTCGGGTGAAACTGAAGATGCAACCATTGCCGACATTGCCGTGGCTACCAACTCTGGTCAGATTAAAACAGGTTCGATGAGCCGCTCAGACCGTATGGCAAAATACAACCAGTTACTTCGCATTGAAGAAGAGCTTGGTGCAAGTGCAATTTATGGTTACAAAAAAATCTACAAGAAGTAAGAATACTTTTTAGATAATTCTGAAACCGTTCCGTCAACCGATGGAGCGGTTTTTTTATACCAGGAAGAATATTGTCAGAATTTTAGACTTTCATTCCAGCCAACCGCAGTCCCTGCAAAATGTGATTTACCAGTTCTTGCTCTTTCACATAAATACTGATTAAATAGCTGGCTTTCGATTCAAAATCAGGCTTAAGTTTTAACAGATCATTTATATTCGATTTAGCCTTTTCCGACTCACCAAGTTGTCCGTTTACAGCTGCTTTTAACATTGGGCTCCAAAACACCGCCGGCAAGTTATATTTTTCACTTTCACTCCGGGCCAGTTCATAATCTTTTTTTCTGTAATAATAAAGCATGGTAACACCATGAAAATAAAGTGGGTAACCCACGTTTCGTGTCATAACACAGTCCAATATCTTTTTCCCTCGTTCCCAATCACCATATAAACATATATAAAACGCCAATGTTCCTATCCGTAGCGTAGTGTTAAAACCCGATAAGATGTATTTTTCCGCCAACTGAAAAAACCGGTCTTTCTCATCATTAATAAAACACTTAAATGCAAGACTTGTACTTACAATAAAACTGTCGGGATTAAGAACATAGGCACGCTCGGTATAATCAGCAAATAATTTATAGGATTCACGGGCATTGGGTAAATCAAAAGCATAATAGTAACCATGAAAAGCACCGATTAAAGCATTAATTATTGCTGAACCAGGTTCCCTATCGTGTGCGTTTGTGAGCGCTTCAATAGCCTCTTCGCCTGTTTTAGCAGACAGATACAGCTGAAAGCGATAAAACTTCAGAACCGCATTAAAAACATTCATATTCTGATAATCCTGACTCAAAAATTCTCCGGTCAATTTCCGGGGAATAATTCCAAATTCACTTCCAATAATGCTTGCTATTTCCCTTGATATTGATTCCTGTATATCAAAAATGTTGTTAAAATTTAACTCACGCGTATAGCTTTGTGCCCAAATTTGTTTCTCATCCATTAAATCTACAAGCCTGACAAGCGTTTTAATTCGTGTATCTGATTTATGAATTGCACCTTCGAGAACAAAGCGAACATTTCTTTTTTGGGCTAGTTTTTTAATATTGCGGGCATCAGTATTTTCGTTTGAAAGAATACTAAAATTATACACCGACAAATCCTCGTACTTGGTTAATTCAATCGATATTTCCTCGCTAATGCCCTCAACCAGGAAATCATTCTGTGAATCTCCGGTGCGATTAACGAACAGTAAAACAGCAATTCCGGGTTGCGATTCACAACTAAATTCCGGGGTTGTTGATGAACTAATTTCTTTCTGTACTGATGCGTTTTCTTTAAAGTAATTTGAGGATTATAGCCTCCTTTTGGTATCTCAATTTTAATTTTATCGTTAATACCTTCTTTCAGGTAATACATATCAAGTGCCCTTCGTAATCTACCTGCATTAATCCGTACAAGTGCATCTTGCCCCGGGTCGAAATCCTCACCCCTGTTAAATACGTCAACTCCAATGGTATAGCCTTTTATACTATCACCTCTTCCTTCCAGGTATTCTGAAATAATATAAGAAAGAAAGCGGCACAATAAATCTTTGGTGTTAAACTCGGCACTCGAACATATTTTCTCCACTTGCCTGATAATTACACTTTCCTCGATTATTTCTGTAGTTGAAGATTCCATTTTGTGTTTTTCCAATTTTGACGAGCACGTATTTTACGGTTACATACGGTATTTGACTTACATAGAAACAGTTTACGCCGTATCTTGGATAAAAATAGCTAAAAATTACAAGTTATAAAACATTAAAAATACCGAAAAAAACACTCCATAAAAGGGAGCGGCATTAATAAACTTCCCGGTTAAACCAAACAATTAAACACCGTATTTTAATCGGAAAGGATAAATACACTCTTGATATTTCAATTTATACAAATAAGCATTGACAGCAAATAAACCAACATCTTTGATAATGGAAGAATTAGAATTTATTTCCTGTTTTCCCGGGCATAAAGAAAAGATAAAAATCCTCTTGTCTCAGGATGAAAATTTCAGGGAAGTAGCAGAAGACTACATGGTGTGTAAAAAAACACTAAAAAAACTGAAGCGGACCAACAAAAATTCACTTGTTCAACAGTATTCCGAAACACTAAAGGAATTAAAGCTGGAACTTTTTGAAAGCATAAATAAATAACGCAAAAATAAATACCAAAATTATGAAATTCAAATCACTTCTTTTAGTTGGAATTATGAGTGTATTGCTCATAACATCCTGTACAACAACACCTGAAAAACAATCAGATCAGGAAAAAAATGCAATCCCCTACCCGCTGCCCGAATGGAAAGGCGTTCAGGGTAAAACCCTCGCCGACTCGAAACCTGATTTTATTGGACAACCCGAGGCTCCGGAAGAAGCTCCCAATGTACTTGTTATTATGCTTGACGATGCTGGTTATTCTAACACAAGCTCTTTCGGGGGCGTAATGAAAACCCCCACTTTCGACCGCATAGGTGACGAAGGAATACGCTACACCCATATGTCGGTAGCAGCCGTTTGTTCCCCAACTCGTGGTTCTTTGCTCACCGGTTACAATATCCACCAGATCGGTACCGGTATCATTTCGGAGTTTGCCACTGGTTACCCGGGGTACAACTCTCAACTCGATTACAGTACTCCATCCATCGCAAAAATTCTAACCGATAATGGCTATGCGACAGCGGCATTTGGTAAGTGGCACAATACACCTATGGAAGAAGCTTCACCGGTTGGTCCGTTCCAGTCATGGCCTACCGGATCGATCTGGGGATTTGAATATTTCTGGGGTTTTTTGGGCGGAGAGACCAACCAGTTTCATCCGTTGTTATATGAAAACACGACTGCTATCGAAACCCCGAAAACTAATGCCGATGGTTCACAATTTCACATCTCGCAAGGTATGGCAGACCAGGCCATCAAATGGCTTGACAACTGGAAAGGGCTCAGGGATGTACCTTTCTTTATGTATTACACGCCAGGGGCCGTTCATGCTCCTATACAGGTGCCCAAAGAATGGAGAGACAAGTATAAAGGATAATTTGACGAGGGATGGCAGGTTTACAGACAACAGTTGCTGGAGCGTCAGAAAAAGCTGGGGCTTGTTCCTGAAGACGCGGAAATGATCGATTGGCCCGATGTCATTCCTGAATGGGATTCGTTCAGCGAAGAAGGGAAAAAATACCTGGCCAGGCAAATGGAGGTCAATGCCGGTTTCCTGGAACATGTGGATTATCATGTCGGACGGGTTATCAGTCATTTGGAGGAAATGGGAGAATTGGATAATACACTGATGGTTTATCTTACAGCTGATAATGGTTGTACAGCAGAAGGTACACCCACAGGAACCTTTTCTGAGCTACTGATGCAAAACGGATTCCCGCCGCTTACTATGGAACAGCAGTTAGAAAAACTCGAAGAGTTCGGTGGGTTGGATGCCTGGGGAGGGCCGCACTTGGCCAACCATTATTCGGTGGCATGGGCATATGCCTCATCAACCCCGTTCCAGTGGACCAAACAAATGGCTTCCCATTTTGGAGGTACCATATCTGCCACAGCCATACGCTACCCAAAAGCAATAAAAGCAAAAGGAGAATGGCGCAGACAATTTCAGAATGTGACCGACCTTGTTCCCACCATACTTGAAGTTACAGGCGTTCCTGCACCCGACCTTGTAAATGGACAGAAAAGAAAAGAGTATCCGGGAAAATCGCTAACCTATGCCTGGAACGATGCAAATGCCAAAACCAACCACCCTACTCAGTATTTTGAAATGCTCGGATTTGTAGGCTTGTATCACGAAGGTTGGACCATTGCCGGGAAACCATATCGCATTCCCTGGTCAGTTGATCCTGAAGCTATGGCAAATTTCGATCCCCTGAATACCGAATGGGAATTGTATAATATTGAAGAAGATCCTATACTGCAGGTTAACGTGGCTGACCAATACCCGGAAAAAGTAAAAGAGCTGGAGAAACTATTCTGGGAAGAAGCCGAAAAATACGATGTTTATCCTGTTGGCGGTTCTCTGGGTAGACCGCTGCAACCGGAATCGAATCCGCAGCGGGTTGGAAAAAAACACTGGGAACTAACACCCAATGTTTACCGTGTTCCTGAGCTGGCAGGTCCCGAGATCAAATCGACTAATTATGAAATAAATGCTTATATCACGGCTGATGAGAACACTCAGGGTGTGATTTATGCGGTCGGTGAACACATTGGTGGACAGGCGCTGTTCATTATGGATGGAAAACTGCGTTACAGCTATTCAACACTTGGCTTGTACTGGCACGATTTTGATGGTGATGTAAAAATTCCCTATGGAGATATCAAAATCACCTTAAAACACACCATGAAAGAACAAATACTAAACGGTCCATCAACCGTTGAATTCTTTATCAATGATGAGAAGGTGGGCGAAATGGATATAACTGCCACTGTATATGGTTCTTATACCGCTCACGAAACTTTTGATATAGGACGCGACGAAGGCCTGCCGGTAAATGAAGAATACGCAGACTTGGGTAAATTTATATTTACCCCGGGACAATTGCATAAAGTGGTGTTTGACATTTTGAATCCGGATGATCAGGAAGTGAGTGCGGCAGAATACAGTGTTATTGAATAGTTGCAGGATGGGTCACAAAGGAATTTGAAACTAGCCACATAACTCTTATTCGATGCATGATTGGACAAGAAAAGAGTTGGTGTGCCCATCCTACTTTTTGTACTTGATGGACGTCGAGCCCCCGTGATCGGCGGTGGCAGAGCAAACGTTTACGAATTGAAAAGAGACAAATTATGAGAAAAATTCAAAGGAGACAGTTTATGAGAACGATGAATGTAGCCTTGCTGGCGATCTTCCTGTCAGGGGCCTTATCGTTGTCATGTGCAGGACAAGACCCTGCGCTACCCGCAGTGTTTGGCGACGGTGCCGCTGCCAAATACGATCGTGTTGACAATGTGCACCAGGTGCGATTCGTCGAAATCTTTCTTGTCGGCCGCGAGGCAGCCACGGGAGACTTCATCGCCGCCGTATACAACACCATGTACACCCCTAAGGGCATCCCGAAGTCGAAAGACACTTCCCCGCAAGAGCTGCTCGAGGGCATCGATTTCGACCAGGTTCAGAAGGAATACGGTGTACTCGGTGCGTCCTTGAACGGCCCGAAACTCTGCCTGCCTGATTGGGTTGAAATCGATGTCGGAGCCGAAAGGGATTTCGACGGTCTTGCTGCCGTGTGGTGCGCCCAACTGAACATGGGCAACAATGCCAGCGTGGGAGAAATCGCGACCTACGAGCCCGTGACGATTGCCAGGAACAGTGGGTTGGGTTGGAACAAGGGCACGACCGTAATTCTCCTGGACGATGCTGAAGGCAACACCTGGGTCATGAAAGGGTTTGAGTTGGGTCTCGAACCCCAATATACGTATGATGAATTCCTGGCCGCCTTGCCAGGCGTTTACCAGAAGCTCCCGGAGGGGTGGAAGGTTCGGATCAAGACGCTGGAGAAGGATCTGATCGAGAAGCCGGAAGGTGGAGTCGCCACCATCATGAAGGACGAATTTTTCAATGTATATGACAAGACCGGGTCTGGCATGACAAACTTCAAGCCCTAGTCATCCGATATTGGTCGTGACGAAGGCCTGCCGGTAAATGAAGAGTATGTAAATATGGGTAAATTGCATAAGGTGGTATTCGATATTAAAAACCCGGATGAGCAGGAAGTGAGTGCGGTAGAATACAGTGTTATTGAATAACTGCTACCTATTGAAGAAGAGCTGGGAGCAAGCACTATCTGCCCCCACCGGCGCCAATTTACAATTCGTGCCTAAGCCAATACGGCTGTAAAAAAATTGAAGCTTCTTTAGTTTGCAATTCCACTTTGTTACGAAATAAATCAAACCACAGTAGAGGACACGTGCAACAGTACATACTTAAAACATTCGTTTTGGCTGAATAAGCTCTGGTTTTAGCGATGTAAAGTCCTTAAACACTTTAATATCTTTAAACACTACGGTAAAAACAAAACGTGGCTCCTGCTCCAGTTTATTGGGTAAATAACCCAGTTGCAAGTGCATGGCCGGAAAAATAAGACTCTCGTTTTTGGTACTGGCCCAAATTCCTATTTCAGAATACCTGTCGGTAATAATTTCGTTTTCATTTTGCTTCCTTAACCACCCGATGTTAATGTATGGATTAAACGAAAAACGAAATCCCCATACCTGGTAATTGGAATAAAACACGGGGCGATATTCGAAAGATAAATTCGAAACCCGATCATAACCAATGAAATAATCGTTTACAAAATTTCGGCTGGTATAGTACGGAATAAAATACCTGGGATTTCGCACAGCATCAAATTTAAACTCCATGATATTTCGGAGTTCCACCGTGCGCAATTTAATTAGCGGACTAAAATAATTGAAACGGATATCTACCAGACGGTCTTCAATATTCGAGTTATTTAAATACCCTCCCGCCTCGGTAAAGGCCGAAAAAATACCTGCATTATTAAAAAACAGCGAATAATTAACCCGCAGTCCCGAGTATGGTCTTTTGTAAAACAATGTTTTCTCCCATCCGGCCGTTAGGTTAATATTATAGCCAATTGGCACGTCTTCAACGGTGCCGTACTGCAGCAACCTGCTTGTTTTAATGTACGAAACCTGCTGCCACGATAATCCGGCAAGGTAAACACGTCTGTTATGAAATTGGTAATTTGTATGCTCGTCAACCGGTGGGTTGTCGGTATATTTTAAAGCAATATAGCGCATAGCCACGTTTAAAAAGGGTCGTGTTAAATCGTCGTAAAAAAAGAACGATTGCCCGAGCCACAAATCAAAAAGATGCAGCTTGTATTTGCTGTTATCATCACCCACCGAATCGGGACTATAAGGATGCTCGGCTATTTTTTCGCGTAAATGCTGATAAACGATTTCGCCACCGTGCCGCGTATTTGTGGTCAGAAAAGGCTTCTCGAACTGAATTTGGAAGTTCTTTCGGTCCAATCCGTTATAAAAACGTGTTTCGTTGTCGATAAACGTTCCCCATAGATTATTAATGGTGTAATAGGCACCATATCCAAATTTATCATCAGTATCGCCATCGTATTCTCCAATAATCCCGATACTGTGCCCTTTACCTGCAAAATTGCGGGTATAAGGCTCTACTTCAAAGGCATTATAATCGTTTATGTCGCCGCCTACCCCAATCGGATAACGATCTTTTACGGTAACCAGTACATTTACTGAATCGTTGGAGCCCTCAACAGGTGTTATTTTTATCACGGCATCTTCAATGTACGTAAGGTCGCGAAAAAGCCGTTCGTTATCCGAAAAGATACGGGCATTAACGCGGTCGTTTACTTTGAAATGCAAATTTTTACGAATAACCCGCTCGCGTGTAGGGCTGTAGGTTTTATTCAGAAAGCGTCCAAATCCGCTCGATTCAACGCTTGTTGTGTCGAATAAATTACCATCCAAAACCGGAACGCCATCAATGAATATACTTTTAATTATCCGGTCGTTGTAGAATGTAAAATACTGATCGGAAGGGTTAAAATCTTCGGGTAGCTGCTCTTTTTTACTCCTGATCGAGCCCATCAGCATATCGCCGTATCGACTGTTTAAGCGTTTTACCGACTCAACCTTTTCGGGGCGCTTTTCGTAGTACTTTGGCTTACGTACCAGGAAGTTTTTGATGATATCGTATTCTGTTCCCGGTTCAAGAATTACCAGCGAATCGTTAACGCCATAGTAGATGGTGTCTCTTAGCATCAGCAACTGATCAAAACGAATAAATACAGTATCGGTATTTTGTGCTTCTACAGTTAATGTAAAACCAGCGAAAAGTAGCAAGGATAAGATATTAGTTACGAGTTTTTGCATCAACCAGGTTCCGCTTGCATATGGCAATTAATGATGTTTTAAAGATAAGCATTTCCGTTTCACGAGTAACTAATTTTAAATGCGAAAAAGACTAAAAAGCCTCAACAAAGTTAAAGTAAACGCCCTGCGGTGCACCATGGTATAGTCTTCGGAGATAACAGTAAACCATTCTTATAGCAACAAGCAGCAACAAGGTCTGTTATTTTAATAGCATGATGACCAACGAATTGAACAAAAAAGCCACATCCGAAGAATGTGGCCTGTTGTTATTTTGTTTCTTTTTGTGCTTTTATGAGCCAATAGAGCCCCTTTACTCCAATCTTTATATCATCTAGTTTAAAGAGCACTAAAATCTTTTCGGTGTAGGCAACAATTCCCCAGCCCACTGCCAAGTAAAAAAACCAGGTATAAAATCCGAAAACAAACAATACGAAAAAGAATACACTTTGTACATATCCGGCCGAAACGGCTGAATACAAGTGTAGTCCAGGGATTTTTCCGAAACGTGCAAACGACACCAGGTAACTAACAACAAATAAGCCCAGAAATAAAAATAGAAACCAGCTATGTGGTTCAATATCGGTCCATTTAAATACAAATAAACCTAATATGGCCATTGCGTAGGTACAAATATCAGCCAGATTATCGAGGGCTGCACCAAAATTGGTTTGCTGCTTTAGGTAGCGTGCCAGGTTACCATCCAGCACATCGCTAACCAAACTTATACACAGCAAAACAACAAACAATTGTTCGGCACCTGTTAGCGCTGCATAAAAAATAACCGGAAAAGCCAGTAAACGATATAAACTAATGGCGTTGGGTATATTCAGTATATTTTCGCCACGTACTAAAATCTTCTTCATAATTTTCGTTCAACTTAATTGGATGTAAACCTAAAATTTAGTTTGGGTTTATGCAAAAAATTATACGGCTGCTTTTATCCCATTGCTCTCCTGCCTGCTTTCCGAATTCAGAAAATACGTAAGCATCCGGTCAATTGTGGCAGCGGTTACCGGGCTTATTTCTTCAGCAACTATAGAATCAATGTTAGTGGTATCAAAACTAATATTTGTATCGATATAGGCACCTGTAAACGACATTCCAATTGCCATAATGCGCTCCAAAGCATCCATGTTGTCTTTTTTTAGCTCCATGTCGGGAACCAGTGTTAAAGGCAACAACTTGCTTAAACTTTTCAGAATATCAGCATTTTTAACCGAGCTTTTTGCAATTAAGTTAAGTATTTCCGGAACATTTTTTGCCTGTACGGCACTCATAAGGTACGTTACAACGGTATCAATTGGTATCAGATTTTGAGTAGAATCCGGATCAACTTTTAAACGAATTACACTACCCGGATATTTTTTTGCCAGGTTTTGTACTCTTTTCGAAAAATCAAAAATACCATAATCGGTTTTGGTTACGCCTGTTTTATTGTTGCCAACTACCTGCGAGAGGCGTAAAATACAAGCGTTCAATTCTTTATTATCGATGTAATCTTTTATAACATTTTCGGCGTAACGTTTTGATTGCTCGTAGTAATTGCGGAAAGCATCAATTTCTGCATTCGCATAAAACTGCTCTTTAAAAGTCCCCTCTATTCTTCCGCAAGAATAAGCGGTGCTTACAAAAAAGAAACGCGAATCTTTTGACGTATACTTCTGGAATGTATTAACTGAGTTGGTAACCCCCTGCAAGTTGGTTCCGAAAATTTCTTCTTTCGATTTTATATCAAATTTTAAACTTGCCGCAAAGTGGAAGTAATCAATATCCCCACAAAAAATGGTGTCTAATTCATTTTCTGACAAGGCGAAATCTGCTTCAAATAACGAGTAATTATGAACCTCCAGATTTGAAAAATCAACGGCTTTACCCTCATTCATTTCAACTAAGGCTGTTTTAACACGTGCTTCGGCCGATAGCTTTTTATTGCTTCGTGCAAGTGCAACAACCTTATGCTTCTTTCCCAATAATAGTGCGTTTATAAAATTAGAAGCTACATAACCATTAGCTCCGTTTATTACAATCTTTTTCATGCTATAGATTTTGATTAAGAGGCCTTGCATAACCCCTTGTTAGCTATTTCTGTTTTCTTTGTTTTCTGAATTGTTATATACAAATTACTCTTTTTTTGCCACAAATGCCACTTTTCGCGCATGTTTTAAATGCCTACATTAATAACAGCAGGGTTACTGCTGCCCCAATTGGTATGGTTAAATTGTCTGATCCGCGCCAGCTAAACAACTCGGCAAGGGTACTAACAATGGCAACACCTAAACCAATATAAAATGTTTTAAGATCAAATATCCCCCTATTAAAATACAAGGCTATTAAACTGATAATAAAACTGGTAGACAAAAATGCAATCGATCCAAAAATTGATTTTCCGGTGTCGATCCCAAAAAGTTTAATTCGGTGGTTGTTCTTTTTCATGCTTATGCCCACAATAGCAGCCATGGGGTCGCTAATACCAAGAATAAGCATTGGCAGTATGTAAATAAATTTATTGTCGAGTAAATCCGACATTAAAAAGGTAAGGTAAATGGCAGCCGGTAAAAGATAGCTCCCAATCGACTTTCTATCGATATCGTGAATAGAGTTAAGCTGTTTACTGTATTGTGTTATAAATAAGGCCGCAAAAAATATCAGGGCTAATACAAACACATACCAATGACTTGAGAAAATATATGGAAACGGAACCACTGCGATGGTTGCAGTAAAATGTGCAAATTTTCGTGTAAATTCTCCTTTAACCTTTAGTCGGCGATAGTTAAGTTCGTTAAAAGCCAGAAGCAAAATAATGGCTATAAAATATACAACGGATAAGGTTATTGTATTTCCCATAAAGTTAGTTTTAGTGCTGCATAAAAAAACACCAGCGTTTCCCTCTTAATCGTTTACAAAGTTATCTTCCTCTACCTATTCTGTAATTTTATCTGAATGAACTGTAGTTTTAGCTACACGAAATGTAGTGTTAAACACCACAAATAAAAAAGAAAATGGCAACCCATGCCCCACCGGCAATTAAACTATCAAACCGATCGAGAAAACCACCATGCCCCGGTATAAGGCTGCTGTAATCTTTCACCCCAAATTTTCTTTTGTAAAATGATGCGGCAATATCTCCTAAAAAAGCAAATAGAATAATCCCCAATGTTAAACCGGCAACCAGGTACCATTCATTCGTATACAAACTACGAAGTAAAAAACCACTTGCTAACGCGAAGATGCCTCCTCCAACAGAGCCTCCAACTGTTTTATTCGGACTTATTTTTGGTGCAATTTTTTGTTTTCCCCACAACTGACCCGAAATCTGACTGAATGCATCAAAAATGGACAACACTAAAAAGGTATAAAGCACAAGGTTTACATCCATTCTGCTAAAAAACCATAAACCACTGCTAAGTGCAGCGTAAATAAAAACAGCAAATGCTACAAATCCTGTTTGCTTAAAAGCAGCCATTTTATAGAGCCTGATCATCTCAACAGCCCCAACAACAACAATTACTGCAACCAACACTTGAAATGCCTTAATATTAATGGTAATACTAAAAAACAGAAGGTGAATAATAAGAAAATAAGTAATAAACTTTGTCCAGCTTTTTCGAGCTGCAGCTTTATCTTTTTTTCTGTTGATAAAATAGAAGCCTACAGCTCCCAGAATAAAATATGAAAGAATAAATATGTAGATGGTTAGAATCATATTATCTGTTTATAATCATTGCAATACCTATTGCAGCCACAATGAATGCATATAGATAGTGTACCTTACTTTCCGATTTTTCGAGTTTTACTTTTGAAAACAGGCGCGGGCCAACAAAAGCCCCGAGTACCGATCCGGAAGTGAGAAAAGCAATAAGTGTAAGATCGATACTCCCCATTAAAAAATGGGCTCCAACCGCAAAAATGGTATTTACCAAAACAATTAACAAAGAGGTACCAACCACCAGTTTAACAGGTAATCGCATCGAGAATAATCCGGCAATAACCGGGGCAGTACCACTTGTGCCAAAGGTGCCGGCAATCATTCCGGCCGATAGACCAAAAAAAGATCCTTTGCCAATTCGCACTGTTTTTGATTCCTCTTTTTTTTGCTTGTGTTTTTCCGCCTGTTTTTTGCGCACTGCTGTTACCAGCATATTTACAGCAATTAATATGGAATAAATTCCAAAAAGAACTTTTAACTGTTGCTCTGAAATAAGTTTTGCCAGGTAGGCTCCAACTAAGGCTCCACCAATGCCTGCAACAGCAAACAGCCAACCGGTCTTCAAATCAATGTTCCCTTTTTTATAATGCCCCCACGACCCAACCATACCAATTGGCAAGGTTGCTGCCAGCGATGTGGCAACCGCCGTATGGGCAGGTACTCCTAATAAGAGCGTAAGCACGGGTAAAAAGAAAAAACCGCCACCCCCACCAAGCATAGTGCCAAAAAGCCCTATAATAAAGCCAATTACAGGTAAAATCAGGTAAATATTTTCATAGGAAGAATAGAAAATCATAATTAATCTTTACTGTCAGTACAAGATTACAATACAAGACCTTTTTTGTTGTTTTTCAAACCATTTCAAATTAAAAATCAAAGGTAAGCCATATAAATTTATGGTTAAGTGATACTCAACACAATGTTAAGCCAGCCCTATTATTTTAACATCTGTTAACAGTTTTCGCAAATGTATGTTCGAAAATTCAAAAAAACAGACGCTTTTAATGTTAATCAAGTACATGCATTAAATTATTGATAACGGTTTATTCTTGAATTCAAATGGTGTATATTGTAGTCGAAATATTAAAATACGTTAACGATGACCAAATTTTTTGCCACCATTTTTCTCTCATTTATTGTTCTTACAACCGTAGCGCAGTCGTTTGCTGATCTTGTTGAAGAAGTGACCAAAAGTGTTGTAACCATTCAGGTTCTGCAAAAACGAAACTCCGGATTAGGAAATCCGAATGGCTATACTGCTGATGAAGGAATGGGCTCAGGAGTGCTGATCGGTGAAAAAAAGATTTTCATTCTTACCGCTGCCCATGTGGTTGCCGATGCATCAAAAATTCAAGTAGCTTTTCACGACGGAACAATTACCGGTGCAAGCATCAGAAGAATCGACCAAACAGCCGATGTAGCTTTACTTCAGCTAAATGAAGTTGCATCGCATATCCCTTCTGCCCGGTTCGGAAATTCGGATGCGATGCGAATTGGCGACGATATTTTTGTAATTGGCAACCCGCTTGGTTTGGAACACTCAGTATCAAAAGGAATAATCAGTGGGAAGCATGTCGAGAAAAACCAGGCAAATAACGAAAAGGTTCAAGAGTTCTTTCAAACCGATGCATCGATAAACAAAGGAAATAGCGGAGGACCAATGTTTAATATGAAAGGTGAAGTAATTGGTATTGTTAGCTCCATTTTGTCATTTTCGGGAGGTTTTGAAGGGCTGGGATTTGCAGCTACCTCGGGAATAGCAGAAGAAATACTGAAACAACGCGGGAGAATTTGGTTTGGAACCCGTGTGTTGGCTATGTCGGCCGAATTTTGCGCTATTTTTAATGTACCGCAAGATGGTGCCTTGATGGTGCAGGCGGTTGCCGAAAACTCTCCCGGATATTTTATGGGATTAAAAGGTGGCTACGTAACAATGGCGGTTGGAAACCAGGAAATTCTTGCCGGGGGCGATATTATACTTCAGTTTGATGCTATTCCTTTAAACTCGGCCGAAAATATTGTTAAGTTTTTTGACTACCTAAACAACATGGAAACAGGTCAGACGTACAAAGTAAAAATTTTACGTGCCGGACAGATAAAACATTTAAGCTGGCGAATGCAGTAAAAAACTATTTTTTAAACAAAGTAACACGCTTCGGTTTCGCATGAAATTGAAGCTTTTTTTTGAATTAACCTGCAAAATAAGTTTTTACTGTAACTTTGATGCCATGAAACAAAAAGGGAAAACAAGCTCGAATAAAACACCTGTTAATTCAATAGGATTTTGTTTTTTTAGAAATCTTAATAGAACGATACAACAACGGGTGCTTATATTTTTAGCTGCTGTTTTTCTGTTTGGTTGCTCGCAAAACGATTCGGTAACCGAACAACCGGCTCAGGAACTCACCCTGTTTTTTGTTAATGACTCGCATGGACAAATCGATAATTTTTCGAAAATAAAATACATTATTGATCAGGAAAAACAGTCGAACAATGTTGTTGTAATCAGCACCGGAGATATGTTTTCCGGAAATCCGGTGGTTGACAATTACGCTCCCAAAGGTTGGCCCATGATTGACCTGATGAACAAAACCGGTTTTGATATAATGGCGCTCGGCAACCATGATTTTGATTATGGCCCGGTCATTTTAAAAGACCGTATCAATCAATCAAACTTTCCATGGATATGTGCCAATACCACAGCTATAAGCACCGAATACAGCCAGCCACTCGATTTTGTAACGATTGAAACCGGAGCGCTAAGAATTACTTTTCTGGGCTTGCTTGAAACGCGTGGTTCTGAGCATGAAACCATACCATCTTCGCATCCGTGGCGGGTAAAAGACTACAGTTTTACCGCTGCCCTGGATATTGTTGGTAATTACAATACGCTTAAAGAACAGGAAGATGCTGATTTACTGGTTGCACTATCACATCTGGGCGCCTATACCGATTTTGAACTGGCTGCCCAAAATTCGTTTATTGATATGATTATTGGTGGACATTCACATAGCCTTATCGACACCATATTCCGGGAAACACCTATATTTCAGGCTGGGGGCTACCTGCATTATCTGGGAAAAATTGAATTAAGCATTAAAAATCGGGAAATTCAGGATGTTAAATTTACTCTGATCGATCTAGATCATTCCGTTAACAAAGATGCTACCATCCAGAGCATCATTGAGAATTATAACGATTGGCCCGAACTTTACGAAGAAATAGGGTATTCGGCTGCCTATCATTCCAAAATGGCTACCGGGTGTTTTTATACCGATGCCATTCGCCGTTATTTGAACACCGACGTTTCGTTTCAAAACACCGGAGGGATTCGTTCCTTATTATTTGAAGGCCCTGTTATCAAACGGGATATTTACGAAATTTCGCCATTTAACAACGGTACAGTAATTTATGAAATGACCGTTGCAGAAATAAAAAGATTCCTTGCCGAAAGTGGATCAGGGTTTTACTACTCCGGAATTATGATTGATAAAATTGACCGCGAAGTAGTTCTTTTTAATGAAGAAGGCAAATACCTGAATGACAATGAAATTTTACGGGTAGGTATTAATGATTATATTCCGGCTGTACATGCTCCCTATTTTCCCAACAATGGCGAAGTGCAGGAGCTAACAGCAGCAGAAACCATTATTAAATTTCTCGAAACCACAACGAGTCCTGTCAACTATACAAGCTGTTCGCGCTATTTCAGGTACTAAAACACTAACACTTCAAATTTTACTTTCCTGTTTCAATTCTAATTCTGAAATACTTAAATAAAATACCTATTTGTATTTTATATTAATAATCAGTAACTTGTAGAGGTATTTAACCATTTAAAGTAAAAATTAAAACTTCGCATCATGAAAAAACTGTTTGGAGTAATTCTCATTTTCTCAATTCTTTTATTGTCTAATCATCATCTTAATGCACAGGAAAGCGCCCCAAAAACCAAGTATATGGTTTGGGAAGTAAAGGTAACACCTGTTCAGTTAGAAAATTTATTGGCAGCACTCAAATCTCAAAACGAATTTTTAAAGGAACAAAACTACCCTTTCCCTAACATAACGCAGTACACCAACGATGGTTATTTGTGGTATTCAGTTCCGTTTACAAACTATGCTGATATTGATAAAATTGAAGCCGCTTCGCAAAAGCTGTGGAAGGAAAACAGTGATAAATCGGAAGAATTGCAGGAGCAATTTAAAGATGCTTTTAGTGCTATTGGGGGATTAATTTTGGAGGCTCAGCCAGAATTATCTATTCTACCGGGCGAATCGTCAGTTACACCTAAGGGTAAAAAGTTTCGGTTTTTCGAGAAATTTTACATCAAATACGGTAAAGAAAAGGAATTTGAGGAACTGATAAAACGTTATGTGGCCATGCGCAAAAATCACGACATTCAAGATGCCTTTTATACCTTATATCCGGCTTTTGCCCCTGATATGAATGTGGTATATTTTATTGATGAAACGGGTAATAACGCTGCAGAGCACTATACGCAGAATGAAAAACACTGGCAAATGTTTGGTGAAGAAGGAGAACAGCTTTGGGAAGATGTGAAGCATTTGGTTAGTAAAATAGAAACCCATTTGGGTACCATTGATTACGAAGTTAGTTACTTTCCCGCCAACTAATTTCAAATAATTAAACAGTGATTAAGCTCTTCCTGCGCCGGGAAGAGCTTTTATTTTTGCAGCAAGCCAATAACATTACCGGCCATTACGGCAATACCCGTTTCAATAGTTTTTTCATAATCCGGATTTAACTGTGGTGAATGCAAGGGAAATGGACTTTTACCCTGTACGCGCAAACGATTCATCTCGTCGGCGCCGGTACTTCCTAACCAAATCAAACAAATTGGTATATTTTCCGGTGTTCTGCCGTATTTTCCAAAATCTTCGCCTACCATTTCTGCCGGCGTTTCAATAATATTGTTTTTCCCGAGAATATCGCCAGCAAAGTCATTAACTCTTGCAGCTAAAACGGCATTATTAATTACCGGAGGGGTTTCAACAGGCAACACTTTAACAAGCGGTAACCGATTATCAGAAACACCTGCTGATTGGGCTGCACTTTTACAAATACGTTCAATTGAAGCTATTATTTTTTCAATGGTTTCATCAGAAAAATACCTTAAGGTAAGCTCCATTTTTACCTCATCAGGGATAATATTGGGGCGCGAACCACCATGAATGGATCCAACGGTTACCACGGCGGGGTCTGTTGGATTCAATTCGCGACTTACAATGGTTTGCAAATCGCCAACAATTCGGGATGCAATTACAATTGGATCTATACATTTTTGCGGATAGGCTCCATGCCCGCCTTTACCAAAAACGGTTATTTCAACGGTTTTCACACCGGCAAAAACAGGACCGCCACGCAGGCCGATTTGTCCGGTTTGCAACTCCGGATTTATATGATATGCCAGTGCATAATCGGGTTTCGGAAACTTCGTGAATAATCCTTCATCAATGGCTTCTCCTGCTCCTCCGCTGTACTCTTCAGCCTGCTGCGCAATAACCAGCAGCGTGCCATACCATAAGTCTTTTAGTTCAACCAGTGTGCGCAAAGTTCCAACCCATGTCGACATATGTATGTCGTGCCCACAGGCATGCATTACCGGCACCTCTTCTCCTTCCAAATCGGCAGTAACACTACTGGCAAATGCAAAGCCGGTATTTTCTTTTATGGGAAGTGCATCCATGTCAGTTCGTAGAAATACCGTTGGCCCATCGCCATTCTTAAACACCCCCACAACACTGTTACCTGCAAAATTCTCGCTTACCTCGAAACCAATCTCTTTTAATTCTTGTGCCATCCGTGCCGAAGTTTTTACTTCCTGAAATGAGAGTTCCGGATTTTGATGTAAATATTTGCACAAATCTACAGCATATTCAAGCTGTCTTGAAGCTTCGGTCTTTATTTGTGTGCTGTACTGTGCAAAACCATTAAGCTGTATAACCATACCAACAAGAATTAAAAACAACCGTGTTTTCATAAAAGCAATTTAAATGTAAACATCCGAAAATTAGATAAAGTTTTGTGCTTACAAAACAGTGGTCAATAGAAACTGCATATGCCGAACTGTTCTGCAACAGAATTTTAGTATTACTGGAGAACGAAAAGGCTGACCGAAAGCTTTTAATCATGCTTTCGAATCAACCTTTCTGATTATTTTATTACTACAAAAAATGAATTGTTAGGGTAACATAAAAACTTCTTCCGGGGGAATATATGGGTCTTGCCTCGGCATTTCGTACCGATCGCGATAAATGCTCGTAGTAGGCTTTATCAAAAATATTCTGAACGCCGCCTGTTGCCGAGAATACATTATTTATCAGCCACGAAACTTTTGCATCAACCACACTAAATGCCGGTGTCTCCGTTTCTCCGTAGGAGGTGGCAACACGCCCTTGTTTCAGAGCGTGACGAAAAAATAGCTCTGGTTGCACCTTTCCGTCCACAAAACTACCACTTAGTCGGTAAGAAAACTCCATTGGTGGAATTTCGGGCAAAGCTTCGTCAATGTCCTGGTTTTCTCCGTAGGTATACACCACATTAAAATCGTGAAGCAGCTGTTTTGTAAGTTGTTGCGACCAACCGATTTCAAATCCGGCAATGAAAGCCTTTTTAATATTTACAAACTGGCGTACGCCGGGAGAAGTGGCCATTGCCGGCTCTAAGTCTTCCCGAATTTCGGATGAGATATAATCGCGCAATACCGAAGTAAAGACATTAACATGCAAATTGGTTTTTGCACTTTGGTATCTGTAAACCAGATCAAGCTGGTTGTTTTTCTCCGGATCTAAATCAGGATTTCCCAGCATTTCGTACGGATCGAGCCCAATGGGAAACTGGTTAATGTAACGTTCGGCAATGCCCGGACTTCGAGTGGCCATTCCCATCCATAAACCCAAGGACATTTTTTCGTTGAACAATCGTGTTCCACCAAAACTTAATGATGGGTGTACATGCGTCGGTTCAAGATCGCTATAAATGTTCTTAAAACGGGGATCTGGATTATTGGCTTTTGCCGAGTTATAATCCATACGCCCGGAAATTACAAACTTAAAACCAGGTTGTGTAATGTGCCATTCGCCAAATGCGCCTGCCCGGTTTACCTCGGCATCTTGCCAAACATTATCGGTAAATACCTTACCGGCCATAGGTCCCATTAGCATGGTACGCGTGCGATAACCGTCAGCCGATTCAAACCGGTAATCGGCACCCAGGTATAAAAACCCTTTTTTGAAATCAAAACGTAACTCACTCCTGCCACCGTAATTCCGGGTTTCTGCATCAGTTATTGCGTCAGTTTTTCTGGGGTCAAGCACTTTGTCGTAATTATCCATCAGGTGGTCAACCATCGTTCCATACAAACTTGTATTCCACGAGCTCAGCACTTTATCGTAAAAAATCGCCTTGTGGCTGGCATTAACCAACCAGGTGTTATCTTCGCGCAAATCCATTGGTAAAGCCGGAAAATCAACATCTTTGGCAATATTATTAGAGACCAGCAAACCCAGTTGCTGGGTGTTACTTAGTTTCACACCAAACTTTCCGCCCCAGTTTAAACGATTAAAAGCAGCAGGAATAGTAACACCATCGCCATCGGTGTAATCTTTACCTGAAGAATAGGCACCAAAGACCCTAAAATCAGTTTTGGCTCCCGATACACCTGCAACACCTTCTGTTCTAAAAATATTACCGTTACTTTCGTAACTGGTTCCCAATCGGCCAACAGCCTTTGTTTTCTCACTAAATGCCGGAGCCGAACTTTTAAAGTTGATTGTTCCGCCAAAAGCATTGCCATAGCGTAAACTATGTGGTCCTTTCTGCACTTCTGCCTCGGCAATCATATTTATAGGAATCTGACTTGCGGCAGGATCCATACGATTAGGACATGCTGCAGAAGCGGTTTGACTACCATCAAGTACCAGGTTTATCTGGTCGTATTTAAAACCACGTAAAACGGGGTCGAAACCATAGGCCCCGCTCTTTCTAATGCTTGAAATTGAGGGGACAGCCTCCAATAAGCTACCGGCATCGTGTGCGAGTTTGTTTTGTGCCGAAAATTCCAGTTTTCTTTTATCACCGGCTGTAGGATGCACCGCTACCACTGTTACCGGCAAAAAAGCTACCGATTCGGTGAGTCGAAGTGTTCCGTCATTGGCAAACTGTTCTACTTCGCTGTTCTTAAAAACAAGTTTCCCATATTGAAGATGAGAAAGAAAGAGTTCAGCTTCTGCAGTAAGTTCCAGAACAATGTTTCCATTTTCATCTGAAAAACCTTCTTCTCCATTGTATTTAAAATAGATATCTGCTATCCCTTGTTCTGTTTTGGTATCTATTATCCGAATTGATTTCCGCTGAGAATAAGAATAAAAAGTAAACATCGTCAAAATGAATACCCCAATTATTTTTATTCGGGAATTATAATTGTTTTTCATTCCAAAATAATTTATTGATAATACATTTGTCAATGCGAGGGTTACTGTACTTTAAACGGAATAATCAGGCGGATGAAAGACCGAATTAATATTTAATAAAGAATAGTTTTTGTGGTAGGCCCGACCATGTTTTTTATGCTGAGCATATAAAACCAGCATCACGCCATTAGTTTGTGCACAGAAGTCAATATTTTGCTTCTCTTTATGATTTGGAGGAAACTCCTTTTTTTGTTGTTCCTGCTCGTTTATTCGCTTTTTTAACTGGCAACATCCCTTACAGGTGGATCCTTCAATATCTTTCTCTACACACAAATTTTTAGCAATATAATCCTGATTGATTTTGAAGGACAAAAAAACCACCAATTCAGAAAACTGAAAAAGCAGCACCGAACACAATAGTATGATAGAAACAAGGTGTTTCACTAAAGATTGTTGATTTTTATCAAAGTTAGCAAATAAACAAATACATTTTATGCAAGTTCAAAATACTTAGCCCCGGTAGGCAAAATGCCTACCTCCACTCATCCATACACAACCCAAATTCAGCATTTTGCACCGCAAAAAACAGTTTTTGCAATAGCTTAAAACGCCTTGTGTTACCTACGAATTATTTATTTTTACGCCAAGTTTACAAACCATTAAAAGCATTATTATGGAACACAATCTGTGGTATGATGAGAAAACTCAAATCATACACCTTCAATTCACCCGTGATTATCTTACCAGCGACGTAGAGGCCATTCGCAAAGTGATGAACGAAATGGTGGCCGGGAAACCTTACCGGCAAATGGTCATTCAAATTAGTAAAACGGCAAAGGTTGAAAATCGTGAAACACGCGAAAAATCGAACCAGCTCTTAAAGGATTTTGATATTTCGCACGTGGCCTTTATTGGCGGAAGTGCTGCTAACCGAATGATAGCCAAGGTAATGTTAAAAACAGGTGCTTTAAAAATTCAGGGCGATTTTTTTAAAACGATCGACCAGGGAGTTGAATGGATAATGAGTAAACGATAGTATTATGGCAGAAACGATAGTATTTGAAAAAGCAAAAGAGAGAATTGAGCACATTGAAGATGTTTTATCATCGGTAGCTGCCGGCGACTTAGACGTACGAATTGAGGCCGAAATTGAAGATGATTTAACGGGAGTGGAAGAAGCAATTAATATTTTAATTGAAGATCTTACTTACGAGTTAAAACAGAGTAAAAAAATGCGTGAAGAGCTGGAAGAAAAGCTCTCAAAAATTGAAGAGCAACAAAAGACAATAATGCGCCAGCAAGACGATCTTTTGGAACTCTCGAGCCCGGTTACCAAAGTGTGGGATAATATTCTTATTCTACCTGTAATTGGCACCCTCGATAGCCAGCGTGCACAAATAATGATGGAAAACCTGCTGCAAAAAATTGTTGACACCGGTTGCACCATGTCGATACTTGATATTACGGGTGTACCAACCGTTGATACCCAGGTGGCCAACCACTTATTAAAAACGGTAACATCTGCCCGTTTACTTGGAGCCGATTGTATTATCTCGGGTATCAGCCCGGCAATTGCACAAACAATTGTCCACCTCGGAATCGATCTCTCGGTAATTCGAACCAAAGCCACTCTGCAGGATGCGATGATTTACGCCATGCGAAAAAACAAGCTTTTGGTTGATGGCAAAATTAAATCGGAAAATATATCTGAAACGGAAGAAAGCGAATAATTTATGAACTTAGATCTACACGAAAAAAGAATACCCATCATAAAGATTCGTGATTTCCTGATCGTTTCTATTCAGGTTGACATGCACGACAAACTTGCCATTCAGCTGCAATCGCAAATACTCGAAGAAATTGAAAGAACGGGGGCCAAAGGAGTATTGATAGATATTTCGGTACTCGAAATGGTCGATTCTTTTATTGGGCGGATGTTGTCGGGTATGGCTTCGATGGCAGCAATTATGGATGCTGCAGTGGTTATTGTTGGCATGCAACCGGCTGTAGCAATTACCTTGGTAGAACTGGGATTGGAAATGCCGGGAGTGGACACGGCACTAAACATGGAAAAAGGGATAGAAATGCTGGAACAACGACTGGCAAATTCAGAATTTTTGTAGAAGGAGGTAACCCATGAACGAAATTACTTTCGATAACAATTGGGAACAACTCGGCACATATCCTATTATTACTGAACACGACATTGTAAAAGTAAGGCAATTGGTTCGGCATCATGCCAAAGATTTCCGTATGGGAATTGTTGAACAGACACGAATTACAACTGCCGTTTCAGAGCTTTTTAGAAACATGTATAACTATGCAGGAGGTGGTAAAGTGCTTATAGAACGTGGCGATGTTGAAGGGAAAAATGCGTTAATTGTAACCTGCATTGACGAAGGGCCGGGAATTGAAGACATCGACCTTGCAATGAGCGATGGATATACATCAGGACAAGGTATGGGGTATGGACTACCCGGCACTAAACGCCTGGTTGATCGTTTTGAAATAAAATCGGAGAAAGATAAAGGAACTGTTGTTCGGGTAATGAAATGGAGATAACTCGCAATCAAATACTAACACTTCAAATTGAACATGAATCAGACGTGGGGATTTGCCGACGAAAGTCGGTAAGCCTTGCCAAGCAGCTGGGCTTCGACGAAGTGAAAACCGGGGAAATAGCCATCGTCGTTACCGAGCTGGTAACCAACGTATTGAAACATGGCGGCCGGCAAGGTAAAATTCTGGTTTGCGAGGTAAAAACCAACGACGGACAAAAAGCAATTGAAGTGTGGTGTTGCGATTCGGGGCCGGGTATTCCAGACATTGAAAAAGCCATAAAGGATGGTTTTTCAAATAAAGTTTCACTGGGAATCGGCATGGGCTCCATACGTCGTTTTTCGGATGAGTTTGAGATAAACCCAAATCATTCGCCCTTTAAAAACGACGATGCCCTAAATGGCCTTGAACAATACACTACTTGCATCAGAACGCTAAAATGGGTACCGGCCAAAAAGTGGATTGGCAGCAACCGCGCATTAAGCATTGGCGCCGTATCGCGAAGCAAACCGGGCGAGAAACTAAACGGCGATTGTTATGTGGTTAACCATATTGCAGCAACAAATACCGTAGCTGCAGTAATTGATGGGCTCGGGCACGGTAAGGAAGCACACATGGCATCTCAGCTGGCTCGGGAGCAAATAATAATGAAATCCGGACAACCGGTAAATATGTTATTGCAACACATGAATGCCGGAACAAGAGGAACGCGTGGGCTGGTAGCATCAGTTGTATCAATTGATACTGAAAGAAACAAACTGCAATTCAGTGGAATTGGCAACATCGAAGGATTTGTTGTAACATCGGGGGAGAAAAAAAACCTGCTTTCATATGGCGGAATTATAGGACACAATATGCGGACACCACGCGTATTTGATTACGATTTTAATCCGGGTGATTACCTGTGTATGTCCTCCGACGGAATAACATCGCGGTGGCGACCTGAAGATATTAACTGGAATGATCATCCGCAAAGTATTGCCGAGAGTTTACTAATTAATTATGCACGAGACAATGACGACGCTACCATTCTTATCATCCGCTACAACCCATAGTGTTGGCACCATACTGGTACAGTTCGAGTCGGATGTGGTTCGGGCACGAAACCTGGCATCGTTACTGGCACAGGAAAGTAAGTTTGATAAAACTACCTGTATTCGTATTGGCACAGCCGCCTCAGAGCTAAGCCGGAATATTATTGAACATGCCGGAAATGGTTCAATTGATTTTATGTTGGCCGAACGCGAAAATAAAAGTCCGGGTATTGTTATAATTTTCAAAGACAAAGGCTCTGGAATAAAAGACCTGGATTTGATACAGGCCGGCAACTTCCAATCAAAAAACGGCATGGGCGTTGGGCTTAGTGGATCGCAACGCCTAATGGATGACTTTGATATAAAAACCAGCGAAAAAAACGGCACACAAATAACCATCGCCAAATGGCTTCCACGCTTTTCAAAACAGCTCGATCATAAACGAATTCTTGAAATTAAAAATGCCTTTGAGAAAACCATCGAACGGGGCGACTCGAGTATGGTTGATACCATTAACTCGCAGAATAACGAACTGGTATTTTTGTTGCGCAAACTGCAAGAGCGTAACGAAGAAATAGAAACCATGAACCAGGAGCTGGAAGAAACAAACAAAGGCGTTGTGGCCCTTAACCGCGAACTTGAAGATAAAGCAGTTGATATTGAAAAAGCAAAGCAGGAAGCGATTCAGGCCAATAAAGCAAAAAGTGAATTTTTGGCCAACATGAGCCACGAAATCAGAACACCCATGAATGCCATACTTGGCTTTGCAGAAATTCTGGAAACAAAAATTAACGACGACGCTTTAAAACAATATGCTTCGGCAATTTCTTCCAGCGGATCGGCACTTCTGAGTATTATTAATGATATTCTTGACCTCTCGAAAATTGAGGCTGGAAAAACAGAATTACATTTTCTTCCTGTAAATCTGCCAAACCTATTAAAAGAAGTCGGGCAAATATTTCAACATAAAGCCGATGAAAAGCAAATTCAACTTATTGTTGATATTGAAAAAAACGTTCCTACCTGTATCGTAATCGACGATGTTCGTTTGCGCCAGGTACTTATTAACCTGGTTGGAAATGCCATAAAATTTACCGAAACTGGCTTTGTAAAACTCAAGGTTATTTTTGAAAACGCTGCGAATAACGACCAAAAGTACAACCTGCATTTTATGATACAGGATACAGGAATTGGAATTGACAAAGACCAGCAAGAGCTAATTTTTGGAGCTTTTGAGCAGCAAAAAAACCAAAGTATTAATAAATATGGCGGTACCGGCTTAGGTTTAACCATTACTAAAAGGCTGGTAGATATGATGAATGGATCGATTTGGGTAGAAAGTGAAAAAAACTCGGGAAGTATTTTTCATGTTATCTTAAACCAAATCGAAGTTGGAGCAGCCAACGATTTAACAACACAAGACGAAACCGATTTTGAAGGAGAAATAATATTCGAACCCGCATCGATATTAATTGTGGATGACATCTCTACCAACCGAAAACTGGTAAAAACCTTTCTGAAAGATTTTGATTTCACCCTTAATAGTGCCCGCAATGGAGAAGAAGCAATAAATGCTGCCCGCGAAATAAAACCTGATTTAATACTTATGGACATAAAAATGCCCATTATGGATGGATTTACAGCTACCGAAATTTTAAAGAATGATGAAAATTGCAGGCACATTCCAATTATTGCATTTACGGCATCGGCATTAAAAGAAGAAATTGAGAAAATACGTATTTCGAACTTTGATGGTTATTTGTCGAAACCAATATCTAAAAAGAGCATGATAGCTGAACTGGCTAAAGTTTTAAAACATGCCAAAAAGGAATATGACAACACTGATGCCTCAGAAAAGTTAACATTAAAAGATACAGGTAACAGGCAACAAAGTTGTTCTCGGGAATTCTTGGAAGAATTAAACAAAAAGCTCTATCCTCAGTGGGATTCGTTAAAAAACACATTTATTTTAGGAGAGATAAATGACTTTGCATCAAGTTGTTTGCATATTGGAAACAGCTACAATGCCAAACAATTGCTTGATTGGGGGAATGATATTCAGAAACAAGTTGTAAATTTAGACATGGAAAATCTGCCAGTTACAATAAAAAAGTTTGAGACCATTTGGCAGAATTATAACACTTGTGAAGAATAAACACAAATCTATGCAACAAAAAAAACCGGTAATTCTTATTGTTGATGATGTTCCTAAAAACATTCAGGTACTTGGTACCTTATTAGCCAAATTTAAATGCGAACTGGCCGTTGCCATGAACGGACAACAAGCACTTGATACCGTTGAAAAAGTTAAACCCGACCTGATTTTACTGGATGTAATGATGCCCATAATGGATGGACATGAAACTTGTCGGCAGTTAAAAAGCAATGAAGCAACCAAAGACATTCCGGTTATATTTTTATCGGCAAAAACCGAAACCGAAGATATTGTTGAAGGTTTTAAACTGGGTGCTGTTGATTATGTAACCAAACCATTTATTGGCAAAGAACTGGTTGCCCGCGTAAAAACACACCTTACCCTGAGGCAAACCCAGCAAACACTTAGCGAGGAGGTACATTCGAAAAATAAATTCTTTTCAATAATGTCGCACGACCTTCGCGGAGCTTTTGGCATAATAACCAACTTCGTTCAATTGATTCAGGAAGGAGGAGAATTTCTTACTCCCGATGAAACCAACGAGTTGTTAAAAGATATTGAAACCACATCAAAAAATACGCTCGAGTTACTCGAAAATCTATTAAAGTGGGCTCGTTCGCAAACGGGTGCCATTAAGTTTTCGCCTGAGAATTTAAAAGTTAACTGTGTGTTTGATGAAATTATTCGTAATCACCAAAATATTGCACAGGCCAAAAACATAAGCATTAAAGTGGTTAACAAATCAGAACAAATGGTTTATGGCGACCGGAACATGATTCTTCTGATTATCCGCAACCTGGTATCGAACGCAATTAAATTTACAGAAAAAGGAGGGCAAATATCCTTGAATGTTGCAAACCAGGGCGATTTTATGAGAGTGAGTGTTACCGATACAGGGGTTGGTATTGCTCCGAATAAAATAAACGATCTTTTTTCTATTGAAGCAAAAACAACCTCTACCGGAACAGCGAACGAACAAGGCCACGGATTGGGTCTGGTTCTGTGTAAGGAATTTGTAAAAATTAACGGCGGCGAAATTGGTATTAACAGTGCACCGGGCAAAGGAACTGAAGTGTGGTTTACCTTACCTGAAGGTAAAAAAGAACAAGAATAAATGAATAGCAAACATAAAAAACAAATAAAAGGCTAACTTAAAAGTTAGCCTTTTATTTGTTTCAGCTGCTCAATAAGCATCGGAAACTCCGCCAACTTCTTGTCAATCAATTCAATATCAAACGACTGCAAGCCAACATCAAGTTCGGTACAATAGCGCTTAATTGCCGGACAGGCGTTGGAAAATGCCATCTCCGACAGACGTATTTTGAATTCCTCAATTTCGTAAATCACCAGACTTCCTTTAATGTTTTCCCAAAGGGGCAGGTAATCATTTTCAAGTATTTCAATAGTTTTAGGCAACTTCGCGAGGCATTCTTTTGTAAGTTTCTCTTCAAACTCTTCCTCCTTAACACGTTTGTCTTCAACATACATAAATTTATCGGGCAAAAACTTGAGAAGAAGTGTCTCCAACTCTTTCTTAAATACTGGTTTTTGCAGGAAATCATCAAAAAGCATCTCAATTAAATCACTGCGCGATTTTAAGGTAGATGCAGAAAAGGCAATTACGGGTATTTCTTTGAGTTTTTTATCTTCTTTAATAATCCGGGTAACTTCAAATCCATCAATCCCCGGCATACGAATATCCATAAATATCAGATCGGGTTGAACGGTATTAAGTTTTGCCAGTGCTTCCGATCCATCCGAGGCTTCAACATAAGTTACTTCCTCCGAATTTATTAATGCCTTTAAAACATCAATATTGTAGTCAATATCATCAACAATCATAACCGTACACGGCCCCAGTTTGGCATTCAAATTGGGCATTTCGCTACGCTCTTGTTTTTGGTCTCTTACCGTTTTATCAACCTTTACCCCATGCAAAGTAACCGAAATTGTAGTTCCCTTTCCTTCGCTACTTTTTAACGATATTGTTCCATTCAACCTTTTTAGTAATCCATCAACAATAGCCAATCCCAATCCGGTACCTTCATATTTTCGGTTGCTTGTTCCATCCTGTTGCGAAAACGATTTAAAAATTAAATGTTGTTTATCTTTTTTAATTCCTATTCCGGTATCCTCAACGGTTATAACCAAATCCACTTCATCATCTTGTTCGGTTTCGGTGGCAAAAGCAAATACATGAACATACCCTTTTTCAGTAAATTTTACGGCATTACTAACCAGATTAAAAATTATCTGGTAAAACCGCAACTCATCCATTAAAATATATTGTGGCACCGACTCTTCGGTTGTAAGTTTAAAGCTTAAACCTTTTCGCTCCACCTCACTCATAAAAGCCAACTTCACATCCGATATAATTTCATTATAGTTCATCGGATTATATTCCACATCAATTTTTCCTGATTCGATTCTCGAAAGATCGAGAATGTCGTTTATAACATTCAATAAATTTCTACCGCTGTTAATTATGGAAGACAGGTAGCCCTTATGCAGGTTTACGTCGGTATTATCGTATAACCACTGGCTGAATCCGAGTATGGCATTTAACGGGGTACGAATTTCGTGTGAAACATTGGCCAAAAATTCCGATTTCATTTTTGAAGCTTCTTCGGCCTTGTTTTTTGCCTGTTCCAACACCTTTTCGTTTTGTTTTATAATGCTGACATCCCTGATGATTATCAATACCTCTGTCTCATTCAACTTCACCAGGCGAGCTTCATAATACTCTACTTCATCCCAGTTCAGGTTTTTAAACTCAACTTGCGATTCGCTCTCCACCAGGCATTTGGCAATCGATTCAATAAATAATTCAGAAAGTTTTTTGTTAAATGCCTGCTGAATTGATCTGCTTTTATTGTCTTTAACCAGGTTTGACAAATTAGACCCAGGAGCTGCTTTTAAGGCCTTTATCTCTCCTGTGTTTTTAGCATGAATAATTACATCGGGGATGGAATCAATTATAATCCGGTTTTCTTTTTCACTCTCAACAAGTTCGTTCTGAACCCGTTGCCTCAAAAAGTTATGCGAAATCAAGTTTGAGATGGTACGCAGTAATTCTAATTCCGATTGACGCCACATCCTGTTTTTCTCGCATTCATCAAAACCAATAAACCCAAGTTGATTTTCTTTCCCAATTAAAGGCAACACCAATATAGATTTAATTCCCTGTGGCTCTAAAATAGCAATCAGGTCTTCGGGTAATTCCGAGATGTTTTCGGAAAATATTATTCCTTCTTCATCAAGAAATTTTTTCCACGATGGAATGGCAGTATAAGGAATATCCTGCAGTTCATCCATTTGCGGCTCTATTCCCGTGTTGCACCACTCGTAAGTATTGCTGGTAAGATTACCATCAGTACTGTCTTCAAAAATATAAACACGGCTCACGTTTAAATGCTCTCCTACTATACGTAAAGCTGCAGTGGTTTTATTTTCAAAATCAGTTAGCGAGTTATAACTCATTGATATTTCGGAGAGTAAAACCTGTTGCTTTAGGTTTTGTTCGATTTCAAGCTCCTGTTTTTTTCGTAAAGTAATATCAAACATTACTCCTCGTATACCAATAACCTCTCCCTGTAAAATAATCGGGCTGGTATAAACTATTACTGATAAACGTTCGCCGTTTTTCTTTTCAACAATATATTCGTTTGATGAAGTTTCTGAAGTTTTAATAATTTTCCTGATATTATCGCGCACTTTTTTGCGGTACTCATCCGGAAATATTTTAAGAATATTAAAATTGTTGCTTAGCACTTCCTGCTTGGTATAACCAAACTTCTCAACAGCAAAATGATTGGCGTAGGTTACAAATCCATTTTTATCCAATTCGCAAATCATTTCCGGCAGCGACTCGGTAAGTTCCCGGTAACGTTTTTCACTTTTTTCCAGTCGTTCCTGATCAAGTTTTTGTTGTGTAATATCATGGGCCACAACTATTATTTCAGAAAAAACACAATCTTTCTCTGATAACAATTCAACGTTTGGTTTTGAAAGGGCCTGTTGTTTTATTACACAAAACTTACATTTTTCGCTCGAGAATTGCAGGTTGATGCGCAACCAAATCCGATTGCCAGCTTTTGATTTCACCGAAATCTCGTAATAATTCAAACAACTCTTCTCCAGAAACTTGCGGGCAAAATGTATAAATGTCTTTTTTCGTTCGGCAGGAGCAAGAAAATCCATTACATTTTTTCCTTGTAACTTTTCATCTTTGGTGCCAATAATTTTATCAACAATCTGGTTGGTAAACTTGATGTTTCCTTTCATGTCAAGCCGGAATATCATGTCGTTGATACTCTCAACCATGGTTTGGTATTCCAACTCCGATTCATGAAGCGCCCTTGTTCTTTTTTCAACCAGCGATTCCAGATTGGCGTTTAAGTCTTTTAACTGTTCATTTGAATGGTATAATTCCAGCGACTTTTTTTCCAATAATTGTTCTGCTTCTTCTCTGGCTGCACTCTCTCTAGCCAGTTTTCGTTTTATGAGTTCAATCTCCTTGCTCATATTATTTTACCATTCTGAATCGAACCACCGATCCATCCTTTTCAATGTTTTCCTTTTCTATGGTTACCTTCTCTCCAAAATGCTTTATGCATCCGTGTATTAATCCTTCCGCAAAATCACCAAGTTTTCGGGCAGAATGGTATACCATAACCATTTTATCTTTGCTTAACTCCTCCACTTGAAAAGTAGGTAACTCTGCATCGGGGTATAGTTTTAATACCTCAACATGAATGGTATTTTCCACATCAGCCAGCAGTTCAAACGAATTGGTTTTTCCTTCAAAAAAAGCAGGATATCCTTTTACAAAAACTTTAAAAGCATACTCTCCAAAGGCATACAATAATTTATCAACAGGAATATTCTTTGTTTTACTCAATGCTACAACCAGGGCAACCATCTCTGCAGCATCGTAGGTTCCAACGTTTGTATAAACACCATTGCGCGGCACCTTTGATTGTTCAATAATGCTATCAACTGTTTCGTAACCGAATTCCTTTTCAACCATTTCAAGAAATTCTTTAAAGATTAATCCTTTCATAAAATATTGATTTTAAAAGTGCGTCTTATCCTTCTGATAGTTATAAAAAATTTGACAAAATCAGATATGAAGATAGTTGTTTTGATTTACGATTGCAACAGTAGATTTCTGTGAACAAAGGTTTTTTTCAAAAAGCGCATATTTACTGCTTTTTTACCCCATTTTTAGGCAAAAAATGATAGGTAAAAATCAAAAATATTCTTATTTTGTAATGGATTGGTTTAATTGTTTTATAATCAGATGATATCAAACAAACCACTTAGTTTTTGACGCGATTAACGATACGAAATTTACAAATTAAATTAAATCAACTATGAAAATTTCTGTAGTAGGAACAGGTTATGTTGGATTGGTTTCAGGAACATGCTTTGCAGAAACCGGTGTTAATGTTGCTTGTGTTGACATTGACGAGAAAAAGATTGAGAACCTGAACAATGGAATAATCCCCATTTATGAGCCGGGCCTGGAAGACATTTACAAAAAGAATGTCGAAAAAGGACGGCTTGAATTTACCACAAATCTTGCCGAAAGTATAAAAGAAGCCGAAGCAGTATTTATTGCTGTTGGTACCCCACCCGACGAAGATGGCAGTGCCGACCTAAAGTATGTGTTGGGTGTTGCCAGGGAAATTGGAAAAAATATGGATCACTACCTGGTAGTTGTTACTAAAAGTACAGTGCCGGTAGGAACTTCGGCTAAAGTAAAACAGGCCATACTTGAAGAACTGGAAAAAAGAAATGAAGATATTCCCTTTGATGTTGCTTCAAATCCGGAGTTCCTGAAAGAAGGTAGTGCTGTTGATGATTTCCTGAAACCCGACCGTATTGTTATCGGGACAGAATCGAAAAAAGCACAAAAAGTAATGAAACGCTTGTATAAACCATTCCTGTTAAATGGTCACCCCATTCTTTTTATGGATATTACTTCTTCTGAAATGACCAAATATGCTGCCAATTCGATGCTGGCTACCAAAATTAGTTTTATAAACGATATTGCCAACCTGTGCGAAATTGTTGGAGCCGATGTGGATAACGTACGTAAAGGAATAGGATCGGACGTACGTATCGGTCATAAATTTATTTATCCCGGTACAGGCTACGGCGGCTCTTGTTTCCCGAAAGATGTACAGGCACTTATTAGAACTGCCGATGAGCACAACTACTCGCTTGAAATTTTAAAAGCTGTTGAAACCGTAAACTACCGCCAAAAAGAGGTACTGTTTAGCAAGTTAAACAAAAGGTTTGGCGGCGATTTAAAAGGTAAAAAGTTTGCCATGTGGGGACTGGCTTTTAAACCCAAAACCGACGATATGCGCGAAGCACCTTCCTTGGTAATCATTGAAAAGTTACTTGCTGCCGGTGCATCTGTTGTAGCCTACGACCCCGTTGCAATGACCGAAGCCAAACGTATTTTAGGCGATAAAATTAGTTATGCAAAAGATGAATACGAAGCCGTAATTGATGCTGATGCACTGATTCTTGTAACCGAATGGTCGGAATTTAGGTTGCCTAACTTTAAAGTGTTGGAGAAACTGTTAAAGAACAAGCTCATTTTTGATGGAAGAAACATTTATGATCCGGAAGAATTAAAAGAAATGGAGTTTGAGTATTATGCAATTGGTAGAAAAACAAACTAAAAAAATATGAAAAGAATTTTAGTAACAGGAGGTGCCGGTTTTGTGGGATCTCATTTATGCGAAAGACTGTTAAATGAGGGAAACGAAGTGATTTGTCTCGATAACTACTTTACCGGTAAAAAACGAAAAATCATACATCTGCTCGACAATCCGTTTTTTGAATTGATTAGGCATGATGTTACTCAACCCTATTTCATTGAGGTAGATGAAATTTATAACCTGGCCTGTCCTGCCTCGCCGGTTCATTACCAATACAACCCCATTAAAACGATTAAAACTTCGGTTATGGGAGCCGTAAATATGTTGGGCCTGGCCAAGCGAATTAAAGCTAAAATTCTTCAGGCATCAACCAGCGAAGTATACGGCGACCCGGCTATTCATCCACAAACTGAAGACTATTGGGGAAATGTAAACCCAATTGGTATTCGCTCGTGTTACGACGAGGGGAAACGATGTGCCGAATCGCTCTTCGTAAATTACCACGCCCAAAACGAAGTTCTAATTAAAATTATACGCATTTTTAATACTTACGGACCAAAAATGGAACCGGATGATGGCCGTGTGGTTTCTAACTTTATTATTCAGGCACTTCAGGGGCAAGACATCACCATTTTTGGCGATGGACAGCAAACACGGAGCTTTCAGTACGTGAGCGACCTGGTTGAAGGTATGATACGAATGATGGCAACGGAAGACAGTTTTACCGGACCGATAAACATTGGGAATCCGGGTGAATTTACCATGCTTGAGTTGGCCAGTGAAATCATTGATATCACCGGGTCAAAATCAAAAATTATTCACCTGCCTTTACCAAAAGATGATCCGACACAACGCCAGCCTGACATTACTTTGGCCAAAGAAAAACTGAATGGTTGGGAGCCGAAAATACCGCTGCGCGATGGACTTACAAAAACCATTAATTATTTCGACCAGCTTTTAAAAGAAGGAAAAGCATAAAGCTACATCCATATTTCGACCTTAATTAAGATGAAATCTGCCGAAAATAACGTTATTTAGCCCCGGCAGTTTTCATCTTTATTTTTTTATTGATAATGAACAGTATGAATAGTAACCTTAAAGAAACAACCCCAACCATTCTTATTGTAGATGACAACCCGAATAATATTAAAATTGTTGCGTTAATATTACGGTCGTTAAAATATAAAATAGTAATTGCAACCAACGGAGAGCAGGCTATTGATTTGGTAGAACAAACAAAACCAGACTTAATATTACTGGATGTGATGATGCCAAAAATGGATGGTTTTGAAGCCTGTAAAATAATAAAATCAAAAGAAGAAAATGAAAGTACTCCGATAATTTTTATTACTGCATTAAATGATTCTGAAAGTCTGGTTAAGGGATTTCAGGCCGGAGGGGTTGATTACATCACCAAACCATTTAACAAAGATGAGCTGGTAAGCAGGGTTAAAACCCACCTTGATTTAAAACAAACGCGCGATAGCCTTGAAAGAACCACCCAACACTTATCAGAGCTAAATGCGTTGAAAGATAAAATGTTTTCGGTTATTGGTCACGACCTCAGATCGCCATTGAGCAGCGTAAAAATGACGCTTGAGTTTTTATCAAAAATTACCAACTCTCCGGATGATCCGATTGCCGAGAACATAAACATTATGCTTAAAACAACCGATGAGGTTTTTGGCTTGCTGGAAAACCTTTTGGGCTGGGCAAAATCGCAAAGCGGCAACTTAAATATTAGTAAAGAAGAAATTCAGATTTCGGATTTAATAAATAGTGTTTACCTGCTAAACAAAGGTAATCTTGAACTTAAAAAAATTTCATTTAAAACAGATGTTGAAGATAGTGATACCGTATTTGCCGATTTAAGTACGATTAAAGTTGTACTTCGTAATTTGGTATCAAATGCCATAAAATTTACGCCTGAAAGTGGAACAATTACAGTTTCGGCCAGCAAAAAAGAGGGAAAAATGCAGATTTGTGTGGCCGACACCGGCATTGGTATTTCGGAGGAGGATTTGCCCAAAATCTTAAATCCGAATACGCATCACACCACTTACGGCACCAACCGCGAAGCAGGTAGCGGACTTGGATTAAACCTGTGCAAGGATTTTGTTGAGAAAAACGGCGGAACCATTTGGGTAGAAAGCGAACAGGGAAAAGGCAGTACCTTTTGCATTGAGCTTGATGGCGTTTAAAGCTGTCTGTTGATTTTAGATTTGTTTTTGGAAAAATTAAAACCCGCTTCGCAAAAATTTAACTGATTTTGAATATCCGGCATTGTTGGTGTAGCGCATTATAAACATGCCCCCACTCACCAGTTTGTCGGATAAACCCACCGACAACTTTGATGAATAACTATGACCAACTTGCATTTCCTGCAATTTAACTCCCCTGATATCGTAAATCTCAATACAAAAATCATCGGCCATATTTTCAGGTATATTAACCAGTAAATTTTCTCTGACAGGGTTTTGTATAATGCTAACCTCTTCCGGTTCCCAGGCATTTATTTGCTGAAGATATTTTTCCATATCTTCTTCCCACAAGGTGCCATTTTTGCTGGCCACTGCTTTTCGTTCAGCAAAATAATAAATCAGAATCTCGTTAACCGCAGCATAAACCGACTCTGTCATGCTAAACCGAATATACCTGCTGGTATCATTAATGTTATGTATTTTCCAGGTGTTATATTTGTCGCAGCTCTCAACAAATAAACGGGTCCAGGCTCCGGGCTCTCCAACTGAGACTTCAAGATTAGCAATTCCATTCATATCGTGTAAGGATATATTGGCCAAACTATATTCCTCTCCAAGATCAATATAAAAATGATATGGGCCTTTATCCATATTATAGGCAGGTTTCCACGACTCACTAATGGGATGCTCTCCAGCATCAGGTGTAAAATCCTGTTCATCAACCAGGTAAGCCGGAGGATTTAAACTTCCTCCATCAACCTCATCTACTAACATATCAGCCGAAAGAATTATTTGTTCCTGGTAAATTTCGTATTTATCGCTGCAATCTTTAAAGTACTCCGGTCCGCCTGGTGCCCCCATACTTTTGTATTCATCGGGGTTATTGTCCTTTAGCGAGTAATCGTTTTGCGATGGATTAACAAACTTTAGTGGTGATAAATTTTGAAGCTCGTTATCCTTTACCTCGTAATTGGTATTTACTGTGGTATAATTTTTAAAAATTACAGAATATTTGTCGTCATAAAAATTGTTTTTTACCTCTAGAAAATTCAATTCATTCATATTTCGAATAATCTCATGCTCCGAATTATTAATGTCGAGAAAATAATTTCCGGAGAACTCGATGGGTGCATTTTCTGTGGTAAATTTTCGGTTGTCGACAAATACACCGCTACAGGAAGCAATGTAATTGTTGTAAAAATAATTGTTACCGCTGCCCATGGTTATAATTCCGTACGAAGCTCCCCCAATTAAAATATTGTTAAACACCGTTGCCACACTGTTGTCGCCAATTTGCAGAATGTTACCCTGAAAAGTATCGCCATCATTACCGGCAAACAGGAAGGTATTGTTGTAAATTTCAACATCTTCAACCATATTGGCAATTTGTAACGATTCGCGACCGGTGTTTTTTACAATGTTATTAAAAACCCGCACATGCCTGAATTCCATTCCCGGACTTTTAGTTTCGCCCAGGTACATACCTTCTGTAACATCTTCAATAAAGCAATCGTGTATCAATAAATTCTGAAATACCGGTGCTGGGTCGGGGGGACTGCCACCATAGTCTTTTTTAGCCATGATACCGGCAAAACCACTGTCGCTAACTTTTACAAACGCTGCCTCGCAATCCGAGCTCAAACCTGAAAAAGCAAGTCCGCAGGTACTTGCCGACAGCAAAAATCCATATTTAAAAAAACCGTGCCCGGTTCCGGTAATCTTTATATGCTGGCAATCATGAAAAGTAATTCCTCCCCATTGTTCTTTATCGTTTATGTGAACCTGACCACCTTTATTGATAAATACAATTGGATTTGACTCTTCTCCCTCCAAATCCATAAATTTTAATGCTTTGGTACGTCCTGAGGTAATAAAAACGGTGTCGCCGGCCACTGGTATAGTTTCCCAGTAACTTGCAGGAATGTAACTCGGTGCAGCATGGTCGATTGTATGGTTTTTGGCAATTGCCTGGTTGACAACACCTACAAACAATAAAAGCAAACCACAACAGAATAAGCTGATGTTATTAATATAATTTATGCACCGAAAGCTGCCTGACATTTATTAACTTTTTGTGATTGATATGGTTTTACACCGGGCAATATACAAAATGTTTAACTCGGTATGTTTAATAGAATTCTGAAAAACACTGTAAAAAATGCTGATTTAAGGCTTAGATCGGCATTTTCGGTATCAGAAATATTGAATATTGTTCTATCCACGTTTTGCCCGTTGCCAGTTAACCGACTGATTTCCTTTCATGTACCGTTTAAAACCCAAAAAAACGGAAAGATTCATGATAAAAAAGTAATACGGTACAAAAAGTACTTTTACTTTTATTTTACGATTTTCAAGAAACCAGCCCAAAAGCGCAGCTACATAAAATAACACCTGGCCGTAAAACAACAGGGTATAAAGGTTTTGAATAGCAAAACCAGACTGCATGGCAAGGAAAAAATTAAGCGGAATGATGCAAAGTAATAGCAATGGGGTAAGCGTCCAGCGTAAAACCCTATGCGAAATATACTGAAACGAAAGTGTTCCGTATTTAAAAACATTAAGCAACGAACGTAAACGCACCACCGATTGTATTCCTCCCGCTGAAATCCGGATTTTTCGTTTTAATTCTTCTTTTACGTTTGCCGATGCCGTTTCAATGGCATAAGCTTCAGGATTATACTGAATGGTATAGCCCGACATGGCCACCCGAAGTGAAATGATAAAATCATCGAGTAAAGTATCTTTTTCAACCTCTTGCCATAGTTCTGTTCTAATGGCAAACAACTCGCCTGCTGCTCCGACAACCGAATACAATTCTGCATCCCATTTTTTCAAAGTCGACTCGTATTTCCAGTAAATCCCCTCTCCTGCTCCGGCAGCTGCATCAGCATCCTTATTTATTATACGTTTTTCTCCGGACACACATCCAACTTTTGGATTTTTAAACAGGTTTACTATTTCCTGAATGGAGTCTTTGCCAAGGGTTGTATTGCCATCAGAAAATATTACGATGGGTGTTTTTACAAATTTCATCCCCCGGTTCATGGCGCCAATTTTTCCTCCGCGTGCATCTTCATGGTACACTTCAACTCCATCGTACTTGCGTAACTCATCAGGGGTACCATCATCGCTACCATCAGTTACCCACACGTGGCGCACCTTTTCGCGCGGATAATTCAAACTAAACGAATTTTTAACTTTTTCATCGATATAATCTTTTTCGTTATAGGCAGCAACAAATAAGGTTACTTCCGGCTCGTAATCATCGTTTCCGGTAAAGGGTTTTGCAATGCCGAGAATTCGTCTGATTTTTATCAGGATAAATAATAAAATGCCATAGCCCAGGTAAGAATAAAAAATAACAAACAACGAACTCCAAAATAATATCTCTACTGCATTCATGGTTGATTGGTTTTAGTGTTATTAATGTTTTGTTTTGTTTAATAATTGTTCAAGCACCTCTGAAAATTCATCGGCTTTATTGTTCCACGAGTTTTTGCTACTAAAAGCTTTCCGCTCAGCAATTTTTTCTTTTGAATCGTTACTCAGTTCCTCATTTAATTGCCGGGTAAACTCCTCTTTATCTGTTGCAAAACGCACAATCTGTTCAAACTCGGGAAGTTTGGCAAACGAAGTTAATACCACCGAAACGCCAACGGCCAGGTATTCATTTATTTTCAGTGGGTAAATATTTTTATTCACCTCGTTAACAATGTATGGAATAACACCGAGATCGTATGATGCTAATAGAGCAGGTACTTCGTGCGGTGCAATTGGCGGAGAGAATTTTACATTCGGATAGCCATCAAGTCGATCTTTAATAAGCTTATTGCGCAGGTCGCCGGTAAACTCGAAATTTACCTCAGATAATTGTTTGATTGCGTATTCCATGGTATCAATATCAAACCGATGATCGAGACTTCCGATGTAACCTATAATTTTTCTTTTTCGATCGGAATGAAGATCCGTTTTTGCTTCGGAAATAAACAGGTCGTAGTCTACACCATTTTTAACCACGTAGCTATTGGGGTTCATCTTTTCCTTGTCAATATTAAGGTAATCAGATGTGGTGATAATGCCATCTACCGCTTTCGAAAAATCTTCATCAATTTTAAAAATCCGCTCCCCATGTCTACGGGTTTCAATACCATCGTAGCAGTAATACACATTCATCTCCTCGTTTAAGCACCCCACAAGTGGCAAACCGTACAAGGCATTAAAAGCAGTAATTACAACCGGCGATTTTATATCCAGCTTTTTCATGGTTTGCTTAATGGCCCAACGATACAGCAAGTTATTCACGCGGTAAAAGGGCTTAAATATTTTCTCGTTCTTTATAAAATCCACCGGAAATACAGGTGGTGCAATTAATTGGTAAACCTCGCTTTCAACATCGGTTTGTAACACCTTTAAGCGATTTTTAAAGCCAAACATTCGAGCCAAAGGCACCTTGGTTTTACCCAGCAAGGTGGTAACTACATCTTTTAAAGTAAAGGGATATTCAATAAAAACAAGCCGATTGTGTTTTGCCAGACGCGACAAAATCTGAACCGTTGATTTAGTGTAAGGTCCGTACCAGGTGGTATACGAGACACAAATTATATCTTTTCCCTTCAGCATAATTCTAAGAATTTAGTTCGTTATAAACTTCTTCGTATAATGCCACATTTCGCTCGGCCATTTTTCGCCACGAGAATTTTTTTGCATTTTCTATTCCCTTCTCGCACAGCATGGCTTTATAGTCCTCGTTGGCTAATATTTTAATAATAGCTTCGGTAATTTCTTCGGGTTTATGCGGATCGACAATTGCAGCAGCATCGCCTGCTATTTCAGGCATCGATGAGGTATTTGATGTTACCACAGGCACTCCACAGGCCATTCCTTCGAGAATTGGAATTCCGAAGCTTTCGCGCAAAGAAGGGTAAAGAAACACGGTGCACTGATTGATTATGGCAGGTAAATCGGTATTTACCACATAACCAGTTAAATAAATATCGTTGCGTAAATCGGGATGTCCAATCTCGTTTAAAATTTTTTGCAAAGCTGTTTCGTCGTAATCAAGCATTACCAGCTTGTATTTTATATCGCTTTGGGCATTAAAATCGGCAAATGCTTTAAGTACATTAGGTGTGTTTTTTTTGGGGTCGGTATTCCCCAGGAAAAACATAAAATTATCGGGCAATTGGTATTTTTCTTTGGCAGCTTTCAGCAGGTTTTCATCTTCAATTTTTTTAAAATGTTCGCCAACTCCATTATAAATGGCCACCAGGTTATCGCCTAAACCCATAAAATTTTTAATGCGGTTTTTCTCGAAATTCGACACGGTAACCACTCTTTTGCTTCGTTTTACAACCGGCGGAACCACCCATCGTCTGTACATGTTTCCCAGCTTTTGATACCAGGTGCCTGCCTTTTTAAAAATACTAACACTTTCAAGATAAATAATATCGTGTAAAATTGTAATTAGCGGCACACTGCTCCAAATAGGTCCGGTGTTGCTGGTACAGTGTAAAATGTCGCAACCCTCGGCTTTGGCGGCACGCGGCAAGGCAAATTGCTCCCATGTAGGATAAGGTCCGCCGCCTAATTCAACCACTTTAAAATTTGGGGCTGCCGGAATGCAGGTATTGTCTTCATCGGGTTTTACAAAAACCACGTATTCGTTGTTTTTATCAATAACCTGGAGGTTTTTTATCAGCTCCAGCGCTACCATATCCATTCCGTGTTTCTTTTTACGGTAGAGTCGTTGTCCTTCAATTCCAATCTTCATGGTTTAGTATTTTAGTTTTCGTTAATTCCGTGTTGTGTATGAATAAACTTTTTATTGGCCCCGCCCAATTTAAAGAGCGAGATAAACATTAAAAAGAAAGCTTTAGGCAAGGTAAGCACTGCACGCAGGGTTTGCATGCTGTAGAATTTACCCGGAATACTCAGCAAGAAGGCAATGAACACCAATGCCCACACCGGCAACCATTGCTGCATGCTGTACTTCAGAAAATCCATGTCGGGGAAAAACACCCCAAGCACAACATAAACAAGTGTTATAATGCTTACCAGCCCGATTAACAAGACCCGTGGCGGAGAAACCATTTGGTACACCTTATCGAAAAAATCGACATTTCCTTTTGTTAACAGATGAAATAAGCCAGAAAAGAAATAACGCCTGAAATACACAAATTGTGCCGACAACCAACGTTTACGCTGTCGGGCAAACACTTCCGATTTTTGCACTTTTTCGTCCAGCACCAGGGCATCGTGCAGGTATTCAATTTTATTCCTGTCGCGTAATAATTTCAATTCCAACTCTTTATCAAAACCACCAATGGCTTTTACATTGGCCATAGTTTCTTTAAAAAAATGATAATCAAAGGCCATTCCAGAACCAATTAATGCTGAAGACAAGCCCAGTTTTCGGTGTCCTTTTCTGAAAATGTGGTTATTAACTTCCTCACTAATGGCATCAAGTACGGCAAAAGAAGTATTTGTATTTTTTGCAACCCGATGCCCCTGAACCACCATAAATCCGTTTTCAAAGGCGTGGTTAACTTTTGTAAGGAAATCTTTTTCCATCAGGTTGTCGGCGTCCAGAATTACTGCCACCTCATAGTCGCCGGGCAATTGGGCCATAGCTTTGTTAAGTGCTTTTGACTTGGTACTAACATCAAAAGAAACCACGACCACTTTAATGGGTAAGCTATTCAACTCATCCAGCGTTTCCTGCTGAAAAGAATCGGCAATTACCACCACATCGTATTTTTCTTCCGGATAATCCTGGTTTAATGCATCTTTTGCTACCTCAACAATTACTGCATCTTCTTTATATCCGGGTATAAGCACGGCCATTTTCCTTTTACGCGGGTTTTTAGGCACAACTGCTTTTAGCGGAAATACACCGACAAATGCAAACAGAAAAATATAAATGGCTGCAAAACCAAAATAAACGAGAAAAACAATCTCGAAACCATGTATGATAAGTTGAATCAGTTCCATAAAAAATAAATTTACTGGTTAATATTTTCGCGGATAACACGAGCGGGTACGCCAACCGCCAAACAGTAATCGGGTACACTTTTGGTAACCACCGAACCGGCAGCAACTACCGAACCTTTACCAATTGTTACCCCTTTTTTCAGAATTACACGGTTGCCTATCCAAACATCATCCTTAATAATTACGGGGTCTGATTTTCCTTCTTCCGATTTATTGCCAACCTGGTGGTGGTCGCCATCTAAAATGAGCAATTCGGGAGCTAAAAAAGTATTGCTGCCAATTTCAACCCGCGACGATACACTGATGCGCACACCGCTAATCCAGTTGTTATCGCCAATTATAAGTTCTGCATTCTTTCTAACGCTTATTCGGGTAATATCAATGTCAGAGTTTATCCGGTTTAGATTACCCATTTTTATAAAACCTTTGTTTTTTATTATCGGACGTTTTTTAGTAAATGTAACCTTTCCTTTCTCCTGAACGTTACGCAGGCGATACCTTGTTACTACCAGGTTTAAGGCATAGGAAACCAAACGAAATAGCAAGATGATTTTCACCTTCAAATTATTGGAAGAATAATCATATTCTTCGCGTATCTTTTGCTGTTCTTTGTTGATTAAAGATCGTATCATAAGGTTTTATTTAAAGTTTGCATAGATAATTTCGTTCTGTTCATTCAGGTATGGGTTTACCTTTACTTTGCAGTGGGTAATATTCCAGAAATAGGCTTGAATTATTTTTGAAATAAATTTCATTTCGCCTTTTAACAGAAACTTAAGCACATTAACCGGCAAAGCCACAAACGAATAGAACAGGAAACTAATAACAGCAATGAGTGGTTTAGCGTTACGACGTACAAATATTAAGCGGTTACGGTTCATGTAAAACACTTTTAACGGATTGTTTTTTCCTACCGACATCGACTCTTTATGGTAAACTGTTGATGTGCCACAGTAATATATTTTAAAACCATTGCGCATTACCATGTGTGCCCAATCGTGCTCTTCGTAATACAAGAAGTAAATTTCGGGCATTAACCCAACCTCGCGAATAACGCGCATTGGCAGCATCATTGCTGCTCCGTGTGGCAGGTTTGTTTCGATGGTATGGTTAAAACTTTCGTTATCCTGCTGTTTAAACCCAATGGTTGACCCCCGTGCTGTAAAAAGGTTAATATGGTTAGACCCCGCATATTGCACCAGGTTTTTGTTCTCGCTAAAAAAATAAACCAGTTTTGGCGAAACAATTCCAATGTTCGGATTATTTTCCAGCAAATTCACCAATGGCTGAAGAAAATCCTTATCCACCTCGGTATCCGAGTTCAGGAACAAAACATATTCGCCGCGGGCCTCCTTTATTCCTAGATTATTTCCACCGGCAAAGCCCAGGTTTTTATCGCTGCGAATAAATTTAATGTTGGGGCATTGCTGTACAATTACCTCAGGATCTTCCTTTGAAGCATTGTCTACAATTATAATTTCGAGATTAGGATAAGACACCTTTTGCAGGCTTTCAATTGTTTCGATGGTAATTTGTGCCTGGTTATAATTTACACTTATCACCGAAACCAGCGGATATAATTCGTTTTTAGCGTCCATAATCAATTTTTGTCGTTTAATGCGTTTAATTCGGTTTGCTCTTTATCAAGCTTTTGGGCCATAAACAAAAAGGCCATGCTTGAATAAATTAAAATACCGGTTGGCATTTGCCCCAAAACACCATTGCCGTATGATGCGCCCATAATTCCGAAGATGCCGCACACCAATGCCGACATTTTTGCCTTAATTTCCTCGTCCTTCAGCTTAAACATAATAACATAAGCACCTTTTCCTACAATGTAAAAGAGAATACACAAATGTAAAACGAGGCCAATTACCCCTTGCTCTGCCCAAATCATTACATACCAGCTATCGGTTGCTGTTTGGGCTAAAAACGTGTGAGGCGAGAAACGTAAGCCCCAGCCTCCGGCCGACCCAATTCCTCCGCCAAATGGTCGGCTGGCAAGGTAAGTTTTAAGCTTGCGCTGATTGGCAAGGCGCACCTGCAACGAAGCATCGTTGGGATCGAAAGCAGTACGCATGCGTTGTATAGTATAGTTGCCGCTACCAATTGATGTGTATTTAAAAAATACTAAAACCGCCACTCCCATTACCAAACCCAAAGCCAGTATTTTTATATTTTTTTTGAGTACAAAATAAAGTGCCCCACCAACAATAGGTACTGCAATGGCTCCGCGGGTTCCGGATATCATCATTCCATACAATCCCAAAAAACCAACCACCAGGTAAAATACTTTAAGTTTAAACGATTTTTTCTCGTGCCAGCCAAGTATGCTAAAAACTACGCCGGTATGCCCCATTGCAGCTCCAAACTGTCCGGCATCAGAATAATAAGAAAACACCCTTAATTTTCCGAATAAGAGATGTGTGCTATCATTTCCTTCATCCAGCCAGGCCTGTTCAAACGGATCAACACCAATAAATTTTTGCATCAGTCCTTTAAGCACGGCAAAAACTGAAAACACTGCCCACAGTTTCAGAAACATATCCAGGTCTTTGTTTTTATTGAAAAGAATAAAGAGCACAGGTATGGCAAAAAGCATATATAACGAAACCCCACGCATGGCATAAAACCACGCTACCCTGCTCACCGCCTCGGGATTTACCAATTGAAACAATGCATAAGCATACCACACCACGGCCAGAAGTGTTAAATCGTTTTTTGCGTTGCTCCACGGTATTTTTCTAAAAAATGCCATAAAAAACAAGGAGGCATAAATTAAAATAAAATGTGCATCGATGGTAAGTCCCATTGGTACACCCTTTACATACCTGCCAATACCAATAGCGGTAAAATTTAAAATATACATTCCAACCAATCCCGCCTTGGGAACCATAAAAACCAGGTAGATGTATGAAATAATAAAGGGAAGTATGATAATACCGATACCCGAAACCATTCCTCCATGAGCAGTAACGTAACCCAGACCCAAAACAACAGCAATAAGCACAGCTGCAAATTGCGGCTTCCTGAGGATTTCGGCACCATATTTTCGGGTAAAGCTATTGGTCATCAACAGTATATTTATGCTTCATCAAGTGCATTTCTTAGAAAAGCAAACGCTTCTTCCTGCTTTTCTGCGAGTTTTGTATTTACGGCCTCAAAGTCAATTTTCTTTTTTGCCAAACTTAATAGATCGTTTCCCGGATCGGTTACCAGACGGTCCTCTAATCCGAGTGCATTTAACAGCGAGGAAAAGCGGGTAACCCCTCTTTTTGCATTACCAACGGAAATAAACGGCTTGTTAAAAATAATGGAGAAAGCGGTACCGTGGAATGAATCGGTGATAACAAACTCAGCATCCATAAACCCGCGTATCCAATTTGTTACGGGCGGAAAAATACAATCATTAAGCCCTTTTTTACCAACTTTTGCAAAATCGCTTTTTGGCATTGTTGAAACAGTTTTAAGTCCCAGTTCTTTTGCAATGGCAGCTATCATTTTTTTCTTTTCCGGCGACTGGTCCAATACGTAGTTTAGCAAGCTTCCATCCAGTTTTGGGGTCTTATCTTTTTCAACCAGGGCTATGTATTCTTCTTTTGGAATAAGCAAAGTAGGATCGAGTACCTGGCGGGCTTCAACGCCCAGGTGTTTTATACAAAGTGCCACTCCCGAATCTTCGCGTACCGAAATGGCATTGTATTTTTTAGCCAGTTTGCTGCAAACCGCTGTCTGGTTTTTTGAGTATTCCCAGTGATCGACACCAAACGATGCAGCAAAAGCAATACGTTTTGCCTTGCTATCTTCGGGTAGAAAGCCTAAAAAATGATTTTCAATACTTGGCGAATACCGCGGGCGCCAAACCTGATCGCTTCCACAAACGTAGGCTTTAAATCCATATTTTTCTAATTGCTGAAAGCCTGCCTCGTCTTTCAACAGATGCGTAACCTTCACATGTTCTTTAATAAACCTATCGGTGTGCTGACGAAGCTTCTCGATTTCATTTTTGCGTGGCCAGGTACGCACAACCACCTTTTTTTGCAACACATAACGAAGAAGAAAACGCTTGCCAAATGAAAGAATTTTCATTTTTAAGGGCACATTAATTTTTGAATTTCGATTAATGGTTAATGCTTCGTGCCCCAGTTTTCGGAGTACAACCTGCAAAGCATAGGTTTGCAATATTCCGCCGTAATTCCAAACAAATGGTAATGTTACTATTCCTATCTTCATTATTCAGCTGTTTTTGAATTAAAGATGCGCTACTGTAATTTGTTTCGCCGTTTTTCGGGGCGATGATGCAATAGCAAGTTGTTCGGGCACCTTTCCACAGGCTATAACCAACAAAACAACTTCGGTATCCGGAATATTTAAAATTTCTCTCATCTTTTGATCCCGGTCGTCAGACACGCTCCAGTTTAAGGAACATGCTCCTATCTTGTAAAAATGTAAGGCATTCAATAAGGTCATGCTAAACATTCCGCCATTCAGGTGGTTTTCGTTACGCTCGTGTATATCTTTTGTAGTTGAAATTACGGAACTGATAACCAGCAATGTTTCAGCCAAATGCCCAAAACCTCTGTTCCCGTTTTGAATTTCAAGAATTGCTTTTTTCTGCTGTTCTGATTTTACAATGTGTACCCGCGTTGGCTGACGGTTGCAAAACGATGGCGATTTCTGTGCCAAATCAATACACTTGTAAAAAGTATCTAAAGGAATTTCTTCGGTAGTAAAGTTACGCACTGTATACCTCGACATACAGAATTTATCAAAACTTGCATTTACATCAGCAAAATACGCTTCCGAATTAATGTGCAGTTGTTTTAATCCCTGCACAGCTTTAAAATCGCTGGCAATTCGTTCCAGTTTTGTTTTTATTTCATCATCCAGGTCATAGCCAACTTCCTGGTGAAATTCAAGATATTCGCGCAGCACCGACACTGCCTGGTTAAATTCGAGGTCGGATTCAAGATTTAGCTCTTTGTATCGAAAAACATTATCTGCAAGGCCATTTACAACAGCTCGTCCAAAACCGTGTCGCGGTTCGGGCATGGTAAGTCCTTTTTCAACAATATGATAAGATAGCGTTAAATCGCGTTTAAGTTTCTCTTCCCGCGAGTTGTTATAAACCTTATCGCGCACCCGTCGTTTTAAATCGGGCAAAACAGCCTTTTTTGCCGTATGTAAATAATACCTGTATAAAACTTGTTTGGGTAAAAGTTTTTTGATTTTTGATGTTATCGTCCCCATAGTTGATTGTGTTTATATGGGCACAATGGCCCTGAGTTTTGTAAGTCCCGTTTTTAATGGTTGATAGATCAGGTCGCGTTCGTACTGGTTCATCGAGGTAAACCAAAAAGTTGGAATATAACAGGCCGAAAAGAGTACAATTGCCAGAGCCAGGTTAAGCACCGAGCTGGTATCAACCTGTTTAAGAATAAAAAAGGTTACGCCCCCAAGTGCGGCAGGTGCAACGGCCATTTTTCCTATTTCTTTCCAGAAAAGCGGTATATCAATCGCTTGTTTTTTGAAATAATAAATATTCATTATTAACACATGCCCAATCACCAGAGCAGAACCGATGGCAAAAGCACATCCAACTCCACCGTATTTTTTTACCAGTAAGAGTTGCATTACCAAACTTAAAACGGCGATGGCTATATATAGTAGTGCCCTGAATTTAATCTGATTACGTGCCTGAAGAATGGTTATACCCACATTCTGGATCAGCGGAATGATGAGTGGAATAAAAAAGCATAAAGTAATTAAATAGGTGTCTTCGTATCCTTTTCCTGCCCACAAATCAATAAACTGTCGGCCAAATAAAATAAAACCGGTTAAAATAAATGCCATTACCACAAACTGAATTCTGCCGGTACGAATAAAAAGGTCTGAGATTTCCTTTTCTGATTTTTCGCGAGTAGCCATTGCAGTAACTTTCGGTAAAAAAACGCCTTGAATAGCGGTTGAAAATCCCATGTACATTTGCTCCAACTGAATGGCTACAGCAAAAACGGCTACCGCTGCAGTTCCGGCAAAGGCTCCCAGCACTAACTGCCCCGAACTCCAGTAAAGCCGATCGATTATGGCCCCAAGGAAAATATAAAAGGAATAACCGGCTAATTCTCCCATAAACTTCCAGTTAAATTTTACATATCTGATTTTAATGCGGAGTTTACTTCGGCAATACCAAAAGTTTAGCAGCTGTGTGCTAACATTAAAAACGGTAATAAGTACCACCATTCCAATGGCTCTAAAACCAAGTTCCAGCAATACAACCATTATTAGTGTATTTAACAAAATACGGCCAATCTGAACTACTTTTAGAAATACAAATTTCTCGTGCGCAGTAATTATGGAGCCAAAAATGCTAAACGGGAAAGTGAAGGTGAGGTTAAAAACCATTAACAGCATTAGTATGCGCGTGGTTTTTAATTCAGCAGGTGTTAAAGTAGCGCCAAAAAGTGTTTCTACATTGGCATACAAAATCATACCTGCGCCAAAGGCAATAACCCCGATTAAAGAATACAGCATAACAAACATGCCATACATAGCCTGCAGTTCGCGCTGTTTTCCTTCGGCTCTGAATTTTGCAGTATAGCGTACAATGGTATTTCCAAAACCCAAATCAAGAATGGTGAGATAAGCAACAACCGAAGCTACGAGCGAATACATTCCATATTCGCTTTGTCCCATCATTCGTAGCATGTACGGTGTATAAACCAAGCCAACCACGTTGCTTAGTCCCATAACAACGTAGGATAATAAAGCCCCTGATTTTAACTGATTAACCTTCATTTTATCGTCCCTGTAACTTAATGGCTACCTAATCACCCAGTTAGGATTCGCTTTCAGAATCCAGGCTTTTGATTCCGGATCGACCTGCAAATATTTTTGCAAAATTGCATTTGCTTCCTGATGTGAATCAAATTCTCCGATGAGCACGGTAAAAAGGTCAGCATTTCGTTTTGCGCGAAGAGGTTTGTAGCCCAATTCGATTAACTGCTCCTGGTATTCCTGTGCATTTGTTTCTTTTGAAAAACTTCCGCCAACCACATAAAATTTTTCCGTGTTTTGCACCAGAGATTTTTGGGTTTGTATTTTTTGGTTTGCTTTTGCTGTTATATTAAAGTCATTATCCTTTATTGTAAGCGATTCAGCATGTTCCTCTTCCGGCATTTGGACTGCTGTTTCATCCGATTGTATTGTAACCACCGGAACAGTTACCAATGCAGGTTGTTTGCGTGCTTTTGCCCTGGCAATTGTATTACGCCCCAGAGTTAACGAAGTAAAAACCGAAAGCAAAACAAGTAGTAACCACAACATGGTGCGGTTGTTGCGCTTTTTCATTTTTCGCTTTCCTCTTTTCGAAAGCAAACTTCGTTTATTAAAAAACTGCAATTGAAAAATATCTTTCATTTTTTGGCGAAAGAACGAACGTTTACGAGGCAAATCGCCAATAACATCCTCCATTTGCTGAAACTCAACGCCATTCAGCCACACTTGTGTTTTTTTGTCGCCACACTGCTCAAGAATATCACTCAATGCATATTTATCAGCTTTTGTCCAGGCCCGGTTAGCACGGGTTACCAGAAAGGAATGATCGGTATTTTTAAATAAATTTATGGGATACGAATGTGTACGAATGCCCGGCAGTTCGATAAAAACATAATCGAACATGCTGGTTGATACCGGGCCAGAATCGGTATGAAGCCCCTCAAGGTTTTCGGTTTTATGAAAACTATTATCAATAGTGTATTTTTTCAGTTCAACGCCCTCAACACCTTCTACATCGTTATAGGTGTAAAACAGCACCTTATACCCTATTTTCGATAATTCTTTAACCAGCAACATTATTAATGTTGTTTTGCCTTCACCTTCAAGATTACTAAAAATGATATTCGTTTCGGGGCCCTTAGGCTGTTCTTTATTTTCGGCGTTCAGAATTAAACGACGTGCAATAATTTGCAGACTTTTTTCCTTTACTGCCGCTATATCAATTTTACCACTGTTTCGGGCCAGGTTTGGAAAAATAGCCGCTACTTTTAAGCCCATAAATTGTTCGGCACGTACCTGCGATTTGATATTACGGTCTAAAAATTCAAGTACAATAATTACAAAAGCAGGAATAAAAACACCGATAATAAAAGCAATGGCCAATAAAAATTTTCGTTTACTTGGTTTGGCAACTATCGGGAAAAGCGGTAGGGCAACAATCTTCAAATTTGAATTCAGCTCTACATTTTGTTGTTTTAGTTTGGCAACTCCAAGGCTGTACAACAACGAGAGGTATTCCTTTTCTGCCACATCAATTTTACGTTCCAAACGTTTCATGGTGGCGCCCAGCGGAGCATAGCTTTCAAACAAGCGATCGAATTCAAGGTTTTGAGCCTCGGCAACAACCAGTTGTGCTTTGGTGGATTCGTATTCAGCCACGCGGTCAACCCATTCGGCTAAAACATTATCGGTAGGCACTCCCTGTGTGCTGTTATCAATGTAATATTGTTCGCCAACTGATGTTCGCAATTGCTGCTCAATTTCAAAAGCCCTGGTGCGCAGGTTGCCAATTTCTTCAATCAATTGCTGTTCATTAACCTCTGACGTCTGGTCTTCAAAGGTTTTCATTGCTATATCAAGGTTTACCTGGGCCAGTTCTTTTCGCAAATCGTAAATACGCTGGTTGGTAATGCGCTGTTTTTCACGGGTTGACATCTTATTTTCGAGTACCTCGATAACTCTTGCTGCACCGGCATTGGCCAGTTTAATATCCAGATGTTTATTATTAAACAGTTCTTTTTCGGCAGCAATATGCCGGGTTTGCTCGTAGTAGTTAATAATTGAATTTGAACGGTTAAATTCCAGCAACTCGTTTTCGGCTTCTTCCAGTTTATCGGTTGCCAAAGCAATTTGGGTTTCAAAATATTGAACAACAGCATCCGATTGATTTACTTTTATGTTGGTATAATTATGGATAAAGCGTTCGCATAAAATATCAAGTGTTCCCTTACATATTCCCGGATCGCTTGACTCGTAAATCAATTCAATTAAGTCTGAAGATTGTACTCTGCGAACCCTTAGTTTTGCTTCAATTTTATTGCTGCTGTAGTGTGGATGGTCATAATTCAGTAACTCATAAATAAAATTGTCATAACTTGAATTTTTAAAGTCATTCAGGTTCTTAATAGTTGCTTCTACATCATCTTTTACCACCAGGTCTTTTACCTTCTGGGGTACAATTTCCATTAAACTGCGGTACGATTTTGCTGAAATTATGGCAGGGTCGGGTTTTTCCAACATTAAGTGTTGGGCCAATAAACCAATCCCCACTTCTTCCATAGTTGTGCGCAACCGAATAATATTGATTAAATTATCAAAAGCCGCGTTGGTGGCAAAAAGATCAAGTTTAGAACTTTCCATTGATACGATTGAGGATCCAGTGGCAATTCCGGTGTAAACCCTGGTGCTGGTGCTGTATATTTTTGGTTGATCTTTGGTAACATAAAACACCATCGCTACAAGCAAAATAGGCAAAACTATCAATAGCCAGATATGTCGTAATAAAAGCCGTATAAAAAATAAAAGGTTCACCTGTTCTATTTTTTTAATTGTATTTTAGTTCCAACCGTTTCCTCGAGAATCATAAATGCCGTAATAAAATCTGTTTTTGCATCTTCCAAAGCCAATACAGCTTTCGACAGCATATCATCCAAACGTGCATAATCCGAGATATTTATTTTACCATTTTGGTAATCGTTTTGTGCCCGTAACATTTGCACCCTGTAATTTTCAACGGCATTATTTTTTATAATCATTCCGCGGTGTTCTTTCACCACATTGCCATACTGGATAATTATAAGCTGACGAAGTTCTTTTATTCTTGCTTCGCGCTGATAACTTAACTTTTCTTTTTCGGCTTTAGCAACTTTTACATTGCTTTTATCGGCTAACGACGAAATAGGCATTTTTAAAAACAGCCCCCCGTAATAGCGGGTTTGCTGTGTTTTAGCTGTTGACAGTTCAACATCACCAAGCTCTTCGCTCAACACAATATTATCGAATAAGCCATATTTTACTCCGCCTTCAAAACCCAGCCAACGCATCCATTCACGTCGTTCTTCTAGGATCATGTATTCTCCAATAGCCACATCGGCATCAAGAATTTTAAAAACGGGTGAATATAAAATCGCATTTTCCTGCAATTCTGCCAATGGAGGCAACATATCCACAATATCTTTCTCAAACGAACTGTTTTCGATAAGTTCGTTATAAGTTTGCGCATTAAGTGCTCCAAAATAGCAGCTAAAAACAAATATTGATGCAAATATTTTTACTAAATTCTTATACATTCTCTTTTTGAAATACAGCTTTAAATGTTCTGATAATAATCCAAATATCTTTCCAGAAAGAAAAACGGCTATTGGCAATTTCCGAATACGTATTATCCAACTGTTTTCTTTCTTCGGGCGACATTTTTGAGGTTTTACCTCTGGCCTCCACCTGCCAGAGTCCGGTTATTCCGGCCGGCCCGTTAAAACGGTCTGTCCAATCGTCAGTCGTTAACATTTCTGCTTCGTAAAGCGGCAAAGGCCTGTTTCCAACTATCGACATATCGCCTTTTAACACATTTATAAGTTGAGGCAATTCGTCGATACTTAATTTACGAATTATATGACCAACTTTTGTTATTCGCGGGTCGTTTTCGAATTTTACAAAAGCGCTTTCCTGCTGTTCCTTTTTTTGCTGAATATGGGAAGCTTCATCTACCTGAACATCGTCGCCAAAAAGAATGGTGCCCGAAGCTGTTTCATTGCTCGTTTCGGTTTCGGCAACCTGCTCCTCAATTGCAGCTTCTTCTTCCTCTGCATTTTTATATTGATTGAGGTGCTGAAATTCTTTAAGGCGCTGGTCAGCATCAGGATACATCGATCGTAGTTTCAGAAAATTAAAAATACGATAACCTGTTCCAACCCTTTTTGAAATGTAATAGACTTTTCCTTTTGACTCCAGACGAATAGCAATGACAAAAACAATTAAAAGCGGAGATAAAAGCAGTAATGCCAGTCCTGAGAAAAAAATATCGAAAGTACGCTTAAAAAAAGGTGTTTTATAAATATGTGTTTCCGGTTCGCTTTTTTCTTTTTTCATAAGTGCCATTCGCGGCTTTAAAACGGTAAGGGTTTTTAGCCGCTTATACACCATCTCTGCATCAACGGGTTTCTGAAAAAAATCGTCAACCTTTTTTTCAAATGCATTTTTTATGTCTTCTTTGGTTTTTTCGGCTGCTAAAACCACATAAGGAATCTGATTTACCCGATCAAACTCTTGAACAAAAGTTTCATGAAAATCGATACCATTAATTCCAGGCATTTCACGCTCACAAATAATACCATCGGCATGATTGCCTTGCTTTAACCAGTTAATGGCATTTAAAGCATTCGGAAACGATATTAATTTGGCATGTCCGGATTGTTCTTTAAACGATTCAGTAATTGTCTCATCTGATCCGATATAAAGAATGTCCAGCCTTCGTTTGTTTTTGATTGCCATAATAATTTTTTAGCGGTTCAGCACACGTTCAATTCTAATCAGTAATTCTTCCGGATTAAAAGGTTTTACGAGGTAATCTTCAGCTCCCATTTTCAAGCATTTAATCCGGTCGCTGCTACTGTCAAGGCTGCTAAGTACAATCATTGGCACATCTTTAAAATAGCCGCTTGATTTAACGTGTTCAATCAGCTCAAATCCATCAAGGTTGGGCATTTGCAAATCGGTAAGAATTAAATCAGGGATGTTACCTTCCTGCAACCAGGTTAAGGCTTGCAGACCATCTTCTTTGGTTTCAACATCAAAATCGGTGCTAAGAAATTGTACGATTAGCTTGCTTATCGACGATTTATCGTCAACAACTAAAATCTTTTTCATTGCTTTTAATTAATGGTTTGTAAAATGTCCTCATAACAAATATATGATACTGAATAAAATAACAGCTATAATCTCTAAGAATTTGCTATATTTTGAGCAAAACGCCCATTGATTCCTTCCAATTTTCCTAGTGTTTTCTAGGAAAAAAGAAAAAACGAACGTACAAATAGCCAAGCCCCTCGCTTAAAACAGTGCGAAGCCCCCTGCTGGTTTGCCACCATCGTTTACCATTATAGCCCATATCTTCCACTGCCACTACTCCTACAGCTATGTGCTCATCAAGAGCTCTATCAAATAAATATTTACTTCTTGCCGCATGGCAACCCACTGCCAGCACATCAATTTTTGTTATATTAAGTTTATTATCCTTTATCCAACTATTTAACTTCAGGGCTGAAGTAAAAGTTCTGTTACGAACTACATTTCCTGTTGGCAAACTGGTAATATTGTCCGCTTCAAACCCCAGTTCAATAAATGTAGCGTAACTAAGTCCGGCCATAGTTTTTATATCAGCAATTGCATACCCAACCGACAGAATTTCGCCGGTTACAACCACCTGTTCATAATTTCCGGATTCGTACAAATCAATTGCAGCTTTAATTGCGTAGTCGGGCATTAAGCCATCGAGAACAAGAATTTGTCCGTTAACCGGATTCGACTGGCTCAGAAATTTGGGGATGAACAGGGCTAAAAAGAACAAAAATGCAGTAAAAAACAGCAGAACCAAAACACGCCCTATCCATGTAAGACGGTAACATTCAGACTTCTTAACAAGCTTCAATTTAGCAGGCATATTGTTCAATTCGGTTTCAACCAAATCTACACAATATTTTAAGAGGAAGCAATAATTTCAAGCACCAAATCTTTTGTTAAATTGCGGCCGGCAGCCTTTTGTCTTATCGCCTCGAAAGAATAACGAAAATCACACCCTTGTTTCCAGTTACTGCAACCATAAGCAGTTTTTCCTTTTACCAGGTGTCCTTTTCCACACTTTGGACACAAGGGCATTCCAGTGTCAGCAAGCTTTTTACCGGGTGATTTATTTTCAAAACTTACGTTAAAATCGCTGGTGAGTTTAAGTATACCTTCCACCATTTTTTCGCCCATTTTAAAACCTTTCAATTTTGTGGTAGCACCTTTTTTTAGCAGCCGTTCAACTTGTTTATCGCTTAGCTTTTTACCCATAAAAACAAATGGCAGCCTAAAATCACAACCTTCCTTCCACCGGTTGCAGCCATAAGCGTTTTTACCTTTCAGCACTTTTCCCTCCGAACATTTTGGGCAAGTCATTACTGCATTGGCGTTGTCAACTGCCTTTTTCCCTTTTCCTGTTTTACTTTTCCCTTTTGCCTTCCTTTCCGGTTCAGGAGCTGCAAGTTTTACCGAGCTCCGATCTCGTAGCACTTCAACAACCAAATCATAAACCATACGTTTCATCTCGTAGATAAACTTCGATGCACTGTACTCTCCCTGCTCAATTTCGCGTAATCGTTTTTCCCATTGCCCCGTTAATTCGGCCGATTTTAACAGTTCGTTTTGAATGGTATCAATTAACTGAATTCCCATTTTTGTTGGATGTATCTGCTTTTTTTGCCGCTCGATATATTTGCGGCGAAACAAGGTTTCTATAATGGCTGCACGTGTTGATGGACGACCAATACCGTTGGCTTTCATCAGGTCGCGCAACTCCTCGTCGTCCACGTTTTTACCGGCAGTTTCCATGGCCCGTAACAACGAAGCTTCGGTGTAATAACGCGGCGGCTTGGTTTCCTTTTCGGTAAACGACGGCTCGTGCGGACCATGTTCTCCTTTCTCAAAAACAGGAAGAATGGTATCGCCATCGCCACTCCTGGAATTCTCATCCTGAAAAACTACACGCCAACCGGGTTGCAGAATTTGTTTCCCCGTAGCCACAAATTGCACCGTATCCACCTCTGCTTTTACCTGTGTTTTTGCCACCTTACAATCGGGATAAAAAGCCGCCAGAAAGCGTCTGGCAATGGCGTCATATACCTTTTTCTCGCTTCCACCCAACAATTTCTCTTCACCAGTTGGAATAATCGCATGGTGATCGGTAACTTTTTTATCATTAAAAACCTTCGTCGATTTTCGGATTTTCTTTGCCAGCAACGGCTGCGCCAATTCGCTGTAACTTTTTAATCCCTTTAAAATTCCAGGTATTTTGGGATACTGATCGTTAGGCAAAAAAGTGGTATCAACACGCGGATAAGTAACCACTTTCATTTCGTACAAGCGTTGTACTGTTTTTAAAGTTTCATCGGCAGTTAGTCCAAAACGCGTGTTACAATGCACCTGCAAACTGGTGAGGTCGAAAAGTTTCGGGGCATATTCTTTTCCGTCTTTCTTTTCAACATCCGTAATATACAAGTCTTTACCCAAAACCTGGTTCAGCAGTTTTTCACCGTCTTCCTTTTTAAAAAATTTCCCTTCGGTATTGCTAAAAACCGTTTCGCGGTATGTGGTCTGCAGCTCCCAGTATGTTTGCGGTTTAAAGTTTTCTATTTCGTAATGACGGCTAACCAACATGGCCAGCGTAGGTGTTTGTACTCTCCCTATTGATAAAACCTGCTTATATCCACCGTATTTTAGTGTGTACAAACGGGTCGCATTCATGCCAAGCAGCCAATCGCCAATGGCCCTTGAGCTTCCGGCATAATACAGTTGATCAAAATCGGTGGCAGCTTTAAGGTTTTTAAAGCCATTTTTAATGGCCTCGTTGGTAAGCGATGATATCCAGAGCCGTTGCACAGGGCCTTTATAGCCGGCTTCTTTCATTACCCAGCGTTGAATAAGTTCTCCCTCCTGCCCGGCATCACCACAGTTGATAACGCTACTAGCGTTATCTAGCAATTTTTTAATGGTATTAAATTGTTTGGTAACGCCTCCGTCGCCTGTCATAACCTTGGTTTCAAAACGATCGGGCAACATAGGCAAAGTCTGAAGGTCCCACTTTTTCCAACTGGCCTTATAGTCCTCGGGAGGCCACAGCGTACAGAAATGGCCAAAGGTCCAGGTTACCTGATAACCGTTTCCCTCGTAATAACCATCTTTTCGCGAACCTGCACCAATTACCTGGGCAATTTCTTTGGCAACACTTGGTTTCTCTGCTATACAAACAATCATAAGTGCTGCAAATATACAACGAATGCGTTGCGCTAAAAAAGGGAGTTATTAACAAGCTTTTAAGAAAGATGGATGCGAAGATTGAATTCAATTGTTAAATTGTAAAACTGTTAGATTGTTAAATTGCAATCTACGACTGAGACTGAAAACTGCGACTGAAACTTTTCCTCCTCTCGGTGAAACTCCGTGTCTCCTTGATGCAACTCTGTGGTAAAAATTAATTATTGAATGGTTAAATTGATAAATTGCAAAACCTAAGATCACTCGCTCCGTAACTTGTGGTCAATAAACGTTTCATCGCAACAGATCTCTCGCTTTGCTTCGAGATGACAGAGCGCCGAAAGTTCTTCCTTTTTACTTTTGCCTTGAAACGCTACCAAACCAAATCACAGGCATCGGCAGGCATCCAGTGTTTATGTTTACCATCCCATTTTACGTTGCAACCAATTGGGTTGGTAACCGGTACCGAAATTTCTTTCCCTCTGGTCAATTCCTCAAGAGCATTATCCAAATCGTTTACTGTGATTTTTGAAGCATCGCGCGGACTGTCAACTCCCCTTCCGGTGTAAACCAGTTCACGATTTTCATTAAACACATAAAAATGTGGTGTTCGCAAAGCTCCGTATGCCAATGCAATTTCCTGCGACTCGTCGTGCAAATACTTCCAGGGGAACCGGTGTTCCTTCATTCGCTCTACCATGTGTTCAAAATCATCTTCCTTGTAAGTGTGTTTACTGTTGGAGTTAATTCCTACAAACTCTACACCCAGCGGTTTAAACCTTTCTGCTGTTTTTCGGGTAATCTCGTCGCTGTTAATCACATAAGGACAGTGGTTGCAGGTAAAAAACACAACAAGGTATTTCGATTCCTTAAAGCTGTCCAAAGTGTAGTTGTTTCCATCGGTTGCCGGAAGATTAAAACCAATTGCTTTTTTTCCTATTTCAAGTGTAAATGCCATAATTCTATTTCTTTTTACTACTTAAAGTATTTCGCGTGAAAATTGTTTAATCGCACCAATTGTAAATTTGGCATGAAAAATTTTATGCTCGTTTCGTCCAACAAATTATCTTTGAAAAATCATCTTGAAACATTTACAATTAGTGTACAAATGAGCAGCGAACAGGACATCAAACGAATTAAAGAATTGCAAGCCGAACTGGCGGAACACAACTATAAATATTACGTTTTAGCGCAACCCTCAATCAGCGATTTTGATTTCGACATGAAGTTGAAAGAGCTGGAGCGCCTGGAAAAACAATACAAGATTAACGATCCGAACTCACCAACACAGCGCGTGGGAAGCGATTTGAGCACGGATTTCAGGCAGGTTACGCACAAATACAATATGCTGTCGTTATCGAATGCTTACTCGCAGGAAGAGCTGAAGGATTTCGACAACCGCATTCAGAAAATTATTGGCACCGACGATTTTGATTATGTGTGTGAACTGAAATTCGATGGTTCATCAATTAGCCTGACTTACGAAAATGGAGAACTGGTGCGTGCGGTAACCCGTGGCGATGGGGTGAAAGGCGACGATGTAACGACCAACGTACGTACCATTCAATCGGTACCCTTAAAGTTGCGAGGAAACGATTACCCCGAAAATTTTGAGATACGTGGCGAAATTTTAATGCCATTCGACGTTTTTAACAAACTGAATGCGGACTTAGAAAAAGCCGGAGAACCTTTATTGGCCAATCCTAGAAACACAGCAGCCGGAACGTTAAAAATGAAAAATTCGTCGGTGGTAGCATCCCGGCAACTGGATGCCTACCTGTATTACCTTTTGGGAGAAAAACTACCGGAAGACGGGCACTACCAAAACCTGCAGAAAGCGCGCGAATGGGGTTTTAAAATTTCGGAACATACGCAGCTGTGTAAAAATATTGATGAAGTGTTTGCTTTTATTGAAAAATGGGACAGCGAACGTTTTAACCTGCCCGTTGCTACCGATGGTGTAGTTATAAAAGTAAACTCCAGGAAACTGCAAAACAACCTTGGTTTTACCGCTAAATCGCCCCGCTGGGCCATTGCCTATAAATTTAAGGCCGAGAGCGTTTCAACAATATTAAAATCGGTTTCGTACCAGGTAGGCCGCACGGGCGCTGTAACACCTGTTGCCAACCTCGAGCCGGTGCACATTGCCGGAACAATTGTTAAACGTGCCTCCTTACACAATGCCGATATTATAAATAACCTTGACCTGCACCTTGACGACACGGTTTTTGTGGAAAAAGGTGGTGAGATCATTCCGAAAATTACAGGTGTTGATCCGGCAAAACGAAATCCGAATGCTCAGCGAGTTAAGTTTATTGAATTCTGCCCAGAGCCTGAATGTAAGACGAGACTAATCAGAAAAGAAGGGGAAGCCGCTCATTACTGTCCGAACGAAGACGGCTGTCCGCCGCAAATAAAAGGCAAGATGGAACACTTCGTCAGTAGAAAAGCAATGGATCTCGAAGGACTTGGTAAAGAAACTTTGAGTTTGTTATTTGATAAACACTTAGTTAAAGATGTATCTGACATTTATAACATACCGAATAACGAAGATCAAATTGTTGGATTAGAGTCATTAAAAGAACCTGAGAATGGACTTTTACTTGGAGAAAATCGTATTCCTGTTGATCGATTATTGTTTTGTGTAAAAGGGGCACCTGCATTGAAACATATACAGTCGTTACTCGAAACTTATTCTAAATCTCAGTTATTTGATTTAGATACAGAATCAATTAAAAACTCGTTAAATATAAAAACTGATTTAGCTGAAAATATTCAAAAGTATTTCAAAAAAATACAACGAGTTAAAAGAGTAGTGCTTAAAATGTCTGAAAATGAAAATTCAGTTTTCCCTTCTGTTGTACTCAATGAAATAGGAGGAATATCAAAAGAGAAAGCCGAACTTCTAGAAGAAAAGTACATTTATTACTATTTTATTAGTCAATTAAAACAGAAAGAAATAGAAGAAATCAGCTTTTTGGATTTCTTTGAGAAAGCACGATTAAACGATTTTTTAAATGATAAAAACATTCAACATCAAAAGCTTAATCATTTAGGGAAAAATAGCATCCAACAAAAAACCTTTGACAATATCGTTCAAGGAATTGAAAAAAGTAAAGAGGTCCCATTTGAACGTGTTTTATATGGTCTTGGAATTCGATTCGCTGGAGAAACAGTAGCGAAAAAGCTTGTCAAAGAATTCAAAAGTATTGAAAGGCTTCAAACAGCTACTATTGAGGAGATGGTTGAAGTTGAAGATATCGGAGAGAGAATCGCTGAAAGTGTGAAAGTTTATTTTCAAAATGAAAAGCATTTGCAGCTCATTGGCAAACTTAAAATAGCTGGTCTTCAATTCGAGGCTCAAGAAAAGGAATCAAGTTCAGACCAAATATTGAATGGTCTAACTTTCGTTGTTACTGGAAACTTTGGTTCAAAAGTTATCAGGGAAAATCTCAAGTTGAAGATTGAAGAACTTGGTGGTAAAGTTTCTTCAAGCATCTCAAAAAACACTGATTACTTAATTGCTGGAGAAAAAGCTGGACCAGAGAAATTGAAAAAAGCAGAAACGATAGGCGTAAAAGTTAGAACTAAAGACCAATTCGAAGAAGAATTTAACATCAACCAATAAAATATGAATCCTCTAAATTTCACTGCTTTAGATTTTGAAACTGCGACATCAGCACACAATAGTGTGTGTCAAGTTGGATTGGTAATCGTAAATCAAGGAGTAATTGAAAAGAAATTTTCTGCATTGATTAAGCCACCAGATAATGATTTTGCATATCATAACATTAGAGTGCATAAGATTGAACCTTTCATGACTCAAAACGCTCCAACATTCGATCTTATTTGGAAAGACATTTCAAAATATTTTGAAAATCAACTCATTGTCTGTCACAATGCAAATTTCGATTTATTAAAACTTCAATCAACTTTAGATTTCTACAGTCTGCCAATTCCAAAATATACTTATGCGTGCACTATGGAACTATTTGGAGGTAAGCTTGATAAATGTTGTGATGAACACAACATTGTCTTTAATAACCATCACGATGCGCTAGCTGATGCCGAAGCTTGTGCTCAGCTTTTTCTTAAATTTCAAGAAATTAAAGGTACATATAAGAAACCTGAAAAGGGAAATATACCTTTTGCCCAAAAACGAATTGAAAAAACTGATCTTCGGCCAGATTTTGAAGTAGAAAATAAAGACAATCCATTTTATATGAAAAAAGTGGTTTTCACCGGGGATCTTATATCATTTTCAAGAAAAGAAGCTGCTCACAAAATAAAACTTTTAGGTGCAGACGTTAATACAAGTATTAGCAGAAAGACTGACTTTGTAATTCTTGGAGCGAAACCAGGTCCTTCCAAAATAAAAAAGATTGAAGAATTAGGAATTCAAACTTATTCAGAGGACGAATTCTTAAAAATGATCAAATAGATTATTTTAATTACTACAACAAAGAATTACATTTGAAACGAAATACGCGGTTATTAAAATGACAAAAATATTTCTTTTTATATCATTGGCGCTAATGGTTTCGGTGCATGCAGGAGCTCAGAATCTTATACAATGGTCGGCCGATTATAAACTTACCAAGGATGATTTTCAGGCGCAGGCGCCTAACAGCGGACAAATGCAAACAGCATTGGGTAGTTTTTACGTGGAATACGAAACAGGTGGTTTAAACCTAATGATGAATCGAAATTTGAATGAAAACGTTTCGTGCTACTTTCAAAAAGATGCATCGTATATTGATGAAGGAACAGAAGCAGCTACATCCCGCCTGCTACGTTACCAACAGTTAATTTTTAACCTTTACGAAATTCAGGCCCGAAATCTGCGTAAAAAGTTTTTTGAAGAGCGAAAAACGATGCTCACAAAAGGCCCCTCGGAGTTGCATCAACAGGTTTATGCCGAACATGCAAAATTGCTTTCGCAAGTAGAAAGCGATACTTTTAACGGCACACTGGATTCGGAAATTGATAAGTGGATGAACTGGTCGTTAACAGAACTGGAAAAACTTGGTGAGTTTTGTAAAACCTGCACACCCACAAAAAAGAAGAAAAAGTAACGAACCATCATGGGATTTAAACAAAAATACGCGTATCGGAAGCTTCAAAAATTAATGCAGGCACAAAACCGCAAACCTGTAATTCCTGAGCTTTCGCTGCATCTTAAAGTTGGCGTTATTTGGCAACCTTGCGAAAAACCTGCTGTACAATATTTGCGCGATTATTTTAACCAGCATGGTGCCATATTTCGCGATTATTGTATTTTCGATAAAGACTCCAACCCATCGGCCGAAGCCAATTCGTTAACAATTAACGACCTCAACTGGTGGGGAATTCCGAAACCCGATAAGGTTGGCGATTTTATGACAATGCAACTGGATCTCTTGTTATGTTTGGCTGCCGAGAAGAACTTCGCCGTTGACTACATCACTGCACTATCAAAGGCCAAATTTAAAATTGGCAGTTCTGAAACAGACAATTCTTATTTCGATTTAAATATTAAGATTGGCCAAAATAAGGATGCAATGTATCTGGCCAAACAACAAATTTTCTATCTTGCGCAGCTAAACAATAAGACAGGTAAATGACTCGATATTTCACAGGCGCAGGAGTAGCTTTAATCACTCCTTTCACAACAAATAACCAGGTAGATTACAAAGCTCTTGAAACCGTAATTGACAACCAGGTAAAGGGCGGCATGGATTATTTGGTAGCACTGGGCACAACTGCCGAAACAGCTACTTTAACCAACGATGAAAAAGCACAGGTTGTGGAGCTTGTAAAAGAAAAAGCAAGCGGATTACCTGTGGTAGTTGGAATGGGCGGAAATGACACACGTACCATTTGCAACCAGATTGACTCATTTAATTTTGAAGGCATTGATGGTATTTTGGTGGTTACTCCGTACTACAACAAGCCATCGCAGGAAGGGATGTACCACCACTACCTTGAAGTGGCCAAAGCAAGTCCGGTGCCGGTTATTTTGTACAATGTACCATCGCGCACAGGAGTAAACCTTGAGGCAACAACTGTGGGCCGGCTGGCAGAAGCTTCAGACAATATTGTTGCTGTAAAAGAAGCATCAGGCGAACACTCGCAAATGACCAAGATCGGTAAATATACCCCTGATGATTTTACTGTAATTTCAGGAGACGATTTACTGGCTATAACCATCACGGCTATTGGCGGACAAGGTGTTATATCGGTTGCTGCCAATGCCTATCCCGAAAAAATAAGTAAGTTAATTAAGTGTGCAATGGCCAACGATTTTGCTGCTGCCCGCAAAATTCACTTCGAACTTATAGAACTTTTTCAGCTGCTCTTCAGAGAAGGAAACCCGGGAGGCATTAAGGCACTAATGAACATACAGGGAACAATTGAAAATGTTTTGCGATCGCCTTTATACAAAATCAGCGATGGCTTGTACGAAGAAATCAAACAACGGCATCAGCTAATTTACGGTTAAGGCTTTTTAACTTCGCATTTTTGATAGCTCTTATAAATGGTGCTATTTTTGTATAGCAGCATAAAAATCAAGGCTATGCGTATAATCATAACCATATTTGTTTTGCTTACCGGCATGCAGTTGTTTGCCCAGCAGGGCTTACAAATGGATTTTGGAGAAGTTGACTCAAGCGAAATTGCATTACAACGCCAGCTAGAGTATTACAACCTGGTTAACGGCAGCCTAAATAACAATGCACTTTTACAGGAACTTCAATTACCTGATTTCAACATCAACAATGTTTACCAAAGTCGTTATACTCTGGCCTTATCATCATTTCCACAGTTTAATACTACCGACCTCTCGCTGCATGGTTCCAACATTGTTTCTCCCCTGTTTTACAATGCTGAAATGTTAAGTTCGGCAGCTTACCAGTTGGGCGATAAATTTGTGTTTGGAGGTTATAGCTACGGTGCCAACCATGTTTTATCGGCCCCCACCCCCAATCCAAACTCCAGCTATTTTGATGCTTATGGCTCCACCATGTTTTTGCAATACAAAGTTTCAAAAAAATTTAAAATTGAAACCAGTATCAGCATTCAGCAAAACAGGCAGGGTCCAGCGGGAATATTACCTTGATTACTGCCCGCAAAACATTATCTTTAACTCCTGAAACTTTAACTCAATCGCTTCCATGCTTACTGTTTACAAAGCTTCCGCCGGATCAGGAAAAACCTTTCAGTTGGTTGTTGAATACCTTAAAATAATTCTTAACAACCCATACGACTACAAACACATTCTGGCGGTAACTTTTACCAACAAGGCTACCAACGAAATGAAAAGCAGAATTTTAGAACAGCTGCACCTCCTGGCCACTGAAGAAAAATCTGCCTATATTGAGCCACTGCAACAAGACAACAACCACACCGAACAGTTCATCAGGCAACGTGCCCGCCAGGTTTTAAAAAATATTCTTCACGATTACAATCATTTCTCCATAAATACAATTGATTCGTTTACGCAAAAAGTAATTAAGGCCTTTAACCGCGAGCTGGGGATTTCGCCAAATTTTACGGTTGAACTCGATAATGACATTCTTTTGCAGGAAGCCGCCGATCGTTTGCTGGCCAAAATTAACGACGACAAAAACCTCTTACAATGGTTGCGCGATTTCAGTAAAGAAAAGATAGAATCAAATCGAAGCCAACGAATTGATGACGACATTAAAAACCTGGGACAGGAACTTTTTAAAGAGTCTTTCCAGGTGTTTTTCCCTGATGAAGGCGAATCGGTATACAACCGCCAAAGTCTGAATGAGTTTAGCAAAGAATTGCAAAGTATGATTCGGCGCTTTGAAAGTGAACTAAAAGCCAAGGGTAAAAATGCAGTAGCCAGCATGGAAAGCTTTAGTCTTGGACCAGCCGATTTTTCGGGGGGAGCCCAAAGAAGCATTGGCAATTTTTTTGTAAAGCTTGCCAATGGCCAACTGCCTAATTTTACGCAAACCATACGAACATGTGCCGAAGAGGTGGAAAAATGGAGTTCGAAAAGCAGCAAACGACGCGATGAGATTTTGCACGCTGCCGAAACCCGACTTATGCCAATTCTTGTTGAAATTGTAAACTATTACGATTCAAACTGGCAAAGCTACAACACTGCTTTGGCCGCGATGAGCCAGCTTCGAATGCTGGGTATTCTCACCGATTTAAAAGAAGAGATACAAAAAATTCAACAGGAAAAAGGAGCTTTACAACTTTCTGATTCCAACCTCTTGCTCAGCAAGATTATCGGGCAAAGCGATTCGCCATTTGTTTACGAGAAAATTGGCAACCACTACAAACATTTTATGCTCGACGAGTTTCAGGATACCTCGGGGCTTCAATGGCGTAACTTTAAGCCATTGCTCGACAACTCGTTGGCCGAAGGCAATGCCAACCTTATTGTTGGCGACGTGAAACAATCGATTTACCGCTGGCGAAACAGCGACTGGAGTATTTTGGCAGAACAGTTGGATGCCCAGTTTTCGCCTAACCAAAAGCAAGACTTTACCTTGCAAAAAAACTGGCGTAGCGACAAAAATATTATTGCGTTTAACAATGCCGTGTTTGGCGAGTTAAAACAGGCTTTTGACCAATATTTATTAGGCGGTTTGGAAGAACATGATGCCTACAAAGCCAAATTCGACCATATTTACGCTTCTTATACCCAGGAACCCGGAAAAACTACTGACCCGGCAAAGGGCTTGGTGCAAGTTAATTTTTTACCTGAAGATGATTTTGAAGAGAATGCCACCGAGCAGTTATTAAAGCAAGTAAAATACCTTCAGGACCAAGGTATTAAAGCCGAAGAAATTGCTATTCTAATCAGAAAAAACAAAGAAGGAGGCCCCATTATTGATGCGTTTTTGGCTGCAGCCAGGCTGCCTGAAAACGAAGCATATAACTTGTCGGTTTTGTCAAATGAATCTTTATTTCTTCATGCCTCCAAGGCCGTCTTATTTGTCATTTACACCATCGAGCTGCTGATAGATCCGGAGAATTTGATAACCAAAGCCAGCCTACTTCAGCTTTGGCAGAACTGGCTTAAACCCGGATTAAAAGATAAAGGAATTCCGGTTTATTCGAACCAGGCACAGCCAATGCTTGATTTTAACGACTATAACGGCTGGCATTTGCAATCCGATTTTATTGAAGAATTTGAGACCGAACTTGTTGAAAAACTACAAGTGGTAAAAAGCAAGGTATTGCTAACCTCTCTTGATGAAACGATTACACATATTTCTTCCTTGTTTGGCCTATTTAATTTTGAGTCGGAACTTCCTTTTCTGCAAACATTAATCGACAAAGCCGGCGAATTAAAAACATCGCTTTCCAACGATTTATCCAACTTTATTTTTTGGTGGAACGATAAAGGCAGCAACACATCGGTAAATGTTAACGAAGAAATTAACTCCATTCGTTTAATGACCGTGCATAAATCAAAGGGGCTGGAGTTTAAAGCGGTGCTTATCCCCTACCTGAATTGGGAAACCGCCTGGCGCGGCAACACGGCGCCTTTACTTTGGTGCAAACCAATAAGCCAGCCATTCAACAAATTTCCTTTACTCCCCATTCAGGCCGGAAAACAAATGGAAGCGTCGGAATTTTCCCCTGTTTATTACCAGGAAAAAATGAATTACTACATCGACTCCTTAAACCTGGTTTATGTGGCCTTTACCCGTGCCGAATCAGTTTTAATGATTAACTGCCCGGCTCCGAAAGAAAGCCAAAGTGGCTCAAGCTCGGGAAAACCAACCAATTACCTCTTAAACAAGGCCTTAATTAACCAAAGCACTCACGAAACTTTTTCGGCCTGTTTTAATGAAGATCAAAATTGCTTTGAGTTTGGAAGCCTTTCTCCGGTAGCTAAAGTTACCGACAGCCAACAGGCTGTTCCTATAAAAAAATATAATTTCAATGATTTTTCAACAAAAATAAAATTACGATTAAGTGGTGAGGATTTCTTAATTGAAAACGAACACCATCACTCCGTTAAAAATACCGGAAAAATTATTCACGATATTCTTTCGGCCATTACCACCACGGCCGATACCGAAAATGCGTGTATGCAAGCATTTTATGACGGAAAAATATCGGAGCAGGAATTAAGCGACATTCGTAAAAACATTGAACAAAACCTAAACCAACCCGAAGTTAAGCCCTGGTTTGATGGCACTTACCACGTATTAAACGAGCGGGATTTGCTTACATCAACAAAACTGTTACGCCCAGACCGTGTAATGTATTCTGGTAACGAAGCCATTGTTGTTGATTACAAAACGGGCGATAAACAAACAAAATATAATTACCAGGTACAGGAATATGCCCAGGTCTTGCTTCAATCAGGATTTAAAACAGTAAGTGGCTATCTTTGGTACCTGCACACCGGAGTACTTGAAAAAGTTTGTTAATGGTATAGTTGCATAAAAATACTTCTGCCCCGAACAATAAAATACCTTTAGGTGTTTTATTACAAATAACATTCATTAAACTGTCATGGAAAGAATCGATTTTATTAAGAAGTTTGCTTTGGGTGGAAGTATTCTTTTAACAGCTCCCGTAATTTTCAGTTCCTGCTCTGATGATGATGAGGACCTGGAACCTAATCCTCCAGGAAATTCAGGAAACGATATTACAATTAATTTAACAAGTAGCACATACGCCAGTCTGGGCACAGTTGGAGGTTATGCCTACACAGGCGATATTATCGTGTTCAGAACCGGCCAAAGTACCTACCTGGCGTTATCAAAAGTATGTACCCATCAGGGGTGCACAGTTGCGTACAGCCATTCGGATGGTAACGTACTTTGCCCTTGTCACTCATCGCGTTTTTCAACAGGAGGTGCCGTATTAAACGGTCCGGCAACAAGTAGTCTAAAAAAATATGATGTTGAAAAAGATGGCGACACGCTCACCATCAGTTAAATTTCTTATTAGTTACTCTCAATTACCTGCCCTTGTTCGCGGTAAAGGTCTACCTTACCATCGAGCAAAACGGCAATAACCGTAACCTGTTCGTCAAGTATTTTTTCCGGCACATCAATGTAAACAATTCCGGGAACAGCACTCCAATATTGTTTCATCTTTACCTCCCAGTTTAGTTTGGTTCCGTTTCCAACCACCCACATTCGGTTAATTTTGTTTTTAAGCCCTTTAATCATTAACGGCCCATTTGGGGTATGAGGAACAAATAAATAGAGGATATCCCCTTTTTTGTTTAAAGCAGTAGGTCCGTAATAATGTTCGTAGGGTATTCCGGCCTGTGTTTCGTATATGGCTTCAGCATGTTTACCGGTCCAACGCCCTAACTCTTTTAAAATATGTTTTTGCTCTTCGGGAATTGAACCATCGGCTTTCGGGCCAATGTCGAGCAACAAGTTTCCTCCTTTGTTAATACAGTCTACCAGAATTCGAATCACCTGGTTGGGTGTTTTGTAGTTGTCATCGTTGTGCTGAAAGCCCCAACTATCGTTCATGGTCATACAAAGTTCCCAGTAGGTATCGTTGGGCTGTGTAACCGGCAAGCCTTGCTCGGGTGTTGCATAATCTCCGTAACCTTGTATACGACTGTTGAGAATTACATTCTTATTCCATCCCCTTAAGGCCTCGCTCAGCTCTTGTGCTTTCCATTTCTCTGCCGATTGTTCCCAGTCGCCATCAAACCAAAATAAATCGGGTTTGTACCTGGTACTCAACTCCTCCAGTTGGCAAAAATTAAAATCAACAAATCTCGACCAACGAAGCGAATCCGCTTCATACCGTTTTATTTTTCTGGTTTTGTTCGGATAATCAGGATGCGACCAGTCGAGTAAGGAATAATATATTCCGACTTTTAAATTGTTTTTACGAAGTGCTTTAACATAGGGGGCAACCAAATCCTTTCCGGCGGGTGTTTGCTCCACCACATTTAAATCGCCACATTTGGTATCCCACAGGGCAACCCCATCATGATGTTTTGAAGTAAGCACCGCATATTTTGCTCCGCTTTGAGCGATTAAATGTGCCCACTCATCAGCATTGTAGTTGTCAGCGGTAAAACCGTCAAGTTGCTTCATGTAATCATCATACGTAATGTAATCGTTAAAAAACGACCAGCTTTCATCGATTCCATTTACTGCGTAAATTCCCCAATGAATAAAAATACCCAGCCTGGCATTACCAAACCATTCCATTCGGTTTTTACTTTGCTTGTTAAGATCCTGAGAATAAACCGAACTAACCAGTATACCGGCCAATAAAAGTAAAACTATCTTTCGCATAGACTTTAAAATAAGATTTAATACCTATGCAAACTTCCAAAATATTTTTAAAAACTCAAATGATTATTCAAAAGAATAATGTTTTTTTATGGCATCGTGAATATCCCATACACATTCCAGTCCTTTTGGAAAAGTAACAAAATAGCCTGCTCTAATGGTAATCGCCTCAAATTCGGTAGTTATTGTTGCTTCTCCTTCTGTAATATAACACAACTCAGTCTGGTCGTAATACCAATCAAATTTGGCTTCTTCGTGTTCCCAAACCGGCCATTCAAAAACTCCTTCTTCCTGTAATTCTTCTTCAGAATACTGATCAACTGAAATTTTCATACAAATTGAATTTATAGCGGACTAAATTTAAGAATTTATGATGATAAATATATCAACGAAAAAAGTATAAATCATTAACTGTATATTGTTAATACCAGCCTGCGAGCTCCCCCATAATTTCGAAATTCGCAAAAATAAATTCCCTGCCAGGTTCCTAAATTTAAACGATGCCTTGTTATTGGAATGGTTATTTCTGCCCCAATAACCGAGCTTTTTAAATGGGCAGGCATATCATAGTTCATGTATTTTAATACATATCAGTTCTGATTCAACTTAGATCCTTTGTGAACCTCTGTGTATTCTTCTTCGTGTGGCTTTGTGATACAGCAAAAGTTATTACACAGAGTTCCACAGAGTTTGCGCAAAGTTTCACAAAGGATTAGTTCAAATCGTTCCCATGATGAACCATTTATAAATGCATTTCAAAATTGTAAAGCCATCGAATTGGTGCTAACTTAAAATAGTTAAAACAACCTTTCTACTACCCCCATAATCCCGAAATTCACAAAAATAAATCCCCTGCCAGGTGCCTAAATTTAAACGGTGATTCGTTATGGGAATGGTTATTTCAGCACCAATTACCGAGCTTTTTAAATGTGCGGGCATATCATCAGATCCCTCGTAGGTATGTATATAAACCGGATCGTTTTCCGGTATCATTTTATTGATAAAAGATTCAAAATCGCTACGTACGGTCGGGTCAGCATTTTCGTTAAGGGTAATTCCGGCCGAAGTATGTTTTACCAAAATATGCAGCAAACCTTTTTCCGGCAGTTCAGGAAGTTGTTTTTCAATTAAACGGGTTATTAAATGATACCCTCTGCTAAAAGCTGGTAGCGTTATTTCAATCTGTTCAACCATAGCTTAAAATATTCTTTAGTTTTAAAGTAAAAACATCTGTATGCGCCATCAAAATTAATCGTTTTCGGAGCTTTTTGTATAACACTTATCTCTTATTTTCGGCCGTTTACCTTTTATCAGCGTATAAAACCTGATGGATTGTGTACATTCGGACTCTTGTTTAGTTCACAGAAAATATAATTTAAATATTGTGATTATGAAATTTCTGGGTAATTTGATTTGGTTAATTTTTGGCGGTTTTGCCATATTTTTAGAATACATGTTGGCCGGTTTGGCGCTCTGTATTACCATTATTGGAATCCCCTTCGGACTTCAATCGTTTAAACTTGGCGTATTGGCTTTATGGCCATTTGGGCAAAAAATTGAGTATATGGATTATGCCCCGGGCTGCCTGTCAACCATTATGAATATTTTGTGGTTATTAATTGGTGGCATCTGGATTATGCTAACCCACGTGTTTTTCGGGCTGTTGCTGGGAATTACTATAATAGGAATCCCGTGGGCAAAACAGCATTTTAAAATGGCATCGCTGGCACTTACGCCATTTGGCCGAAGAATTGGGTAAAACCGCAGGATAAAAACCAAAATTGGGTAAACCGGAAAACACAATCTATTGTTTTAGTTAAAAAAATAAAAACGATTGGTGTTGTTAAAAAAAGGAAGGCCTTGCCCTATTTTTTAATTACATCATTTATCAGGAATAAAAAATTGATACTTTAGTATATCAAATAGTGACAATGGAAAAATTATCGATATACGGGAAGAAACAGTTAGAGCCGGGGAAGCAGAGTTTTATCGACTGCAACAATTTTATTCTTGGCGTAAAACGCAATACCGAAGGATGGTACCTTAAATCTTTTGAACGTAATGCCGACGAATCAGTAACTAATCCGGAAGAAATTGAGGAAGGCATGTATTACCACACCGGAAAATCAAACACCCTTATTCTGGCACCTGCACTTCCGGTAAAACCAATGGTTTTTAAAGGCAAGCGCATAACCATATCTCCGCACCAACGATTAACGTTCTTTGTAAAAATTCCGCTTTTAATGCAAGTTTATTACGCAAAAAAACAGGATGAAAACCTGCTGGCCGAGTTTCCATTTCATAAAATTTCGGACACCTGGTTTGGCGAACCCGTTAACGGAGAAGCTGCCTATGCCCTCGATGCCGAACATTTCCTTGATATAAATGCTATTGAAAGGGATGAAAACAGTGCTATCTGCCCCATAAATATTTTTAATAACAACGATGCTCCGCTTGAACTTGAACGGCTCATTTTACGAGTTGACCAAATGAATTTATTGCGGTTTAAAGAGCAGATTGTCACCAGCTTGGTAAAACTCGAATACAAAGGAAAAGATCATTTAAGCGCTGTAAATTATGGCTTTTCAAAAGCCTTGCATGGCGAAAATCACGAAATTCTTGCCAAAGCCAGAAATCCGGAGAACAAAAGCCTGCTAAAAATTAACTTTCATTTTATTAAAAACATTTATCGTACTGAATAATGGAATTTGAATGGTCGAAATATTTTAACGCCGACAACTTTGAGAAGTTATTGCGCACACTAATTATTCTGGCAATAGGTATTGCCTTCATCTACCTGTTGGCATTTACGGTAAAAAAACTCTTGCCAAAATCCTTGTCGCAGCAACGCAAAATGATTATCCAGCGACTTATTTATTACTCCGGCTTCCTGGCTCTTGCTTTTATAATTATTGCCGAATTAAAAATAAACCTTGCACCATTTTTTGGGGCAGCAGGCGTTATCGGGCTTGTAATTGGTGTGGCCTCGCAAACCAGCATTGGCAACATTGTCAGCGGATTCTTCCTGGTTTCAGAAAAATCGTTTGAAATTGGCGATGTTATTAAAGTTGGTGACAAGGCAGGGGTTGTTTTTAGCATCGACCTGTTATCCATTAAAATCCGCACTTTTGATAATCAATTGTTGCGCATCCCTAATCAAACCATTATTTCTACGGAATTGATAAACGTGACCCGTTTCCCCATCAGGCGCCTCGATTTTTTAGTTAGTGTGGCCTACAAAGAAGATCTGGCACGTGTAAAAACAATATTGGAAGAAGTTGCCAAAGCCAATCCATTAAGCTTAGATGAACCCGAGCCACTGATTGTTTTTAAAGATTTTGGCGCAAGCGGAATCGATATTTTACTTGGCGTTTGGTTTGAAAAAACCAATTACCTCAAGGTAAAAAATTCCATTTTTCAGGAAATAAAACAACGTTTTGATGAAGAAGGAATAGAAATTCCGTTCCCGCATGTTACCTTGTACACCGGCGAAGCAACCAAACCATTTCCGGTTACAACTACTTCAGCAAAAAAGCAACAATCTTAAAGTTTATATAAAATCCGGGTTAAAATATTGCGGTGGATACCCAGATAAGAAGCAATATGCTGGCGTTGTAATTTTTGTGCCAATTCGGGGTATTCTTCCAGGAATTTACGAATACGCTGTTCGGCATTTAGCGATTGGAAAGAGTGAATACGATCCATGGCCTGTATGTAACTTTCTTCGGCCAGAATTCGCACGGTACGCTCAAATTTATGATTGGAATCGAGTAGATTCTTAAACTCATCCTTTTCAATAAATATCAGCCTCGAATCTTCGTAAGCTCGAATTGCCTCGGATGAATCTTTTCCTAGTACAAAGCCACGGTGGTTGCTAACAATAAAATTATTAGGTGGAAAAAAGAATCGCGACACCCATTCAGTACCACTATCCGACAGATAGGAGGCGTAAAGCAATCCATCAATTAAAATGCCGAGCTTTTTATTCTTCTCGCCATAATTAATAAATAACTCCCCTTTTTTCAACACTACCGGTTGGTTCTTCAAATCAAAAGAATCAATCAGGCTCAGGGTGTGCTCAAATCGGGATATTATTTTTTTTCTATCCATAATTTTTCTATCAACAACCTCTTATCAAAAAAGGTAAAAAACCGAAGGCTATTTTTATTTTGAAAAATGCGTGTTAAACAACTTTAATCGTTTCTCGAGATCAGGAAACTGATTCGGCAGTACAAAGGATACGCAGGCCCTGACTCCTTCTTCTTCACTCCCCGTATTATCAAGGGCAATGGCGCTTATGCCGTAAAACAGCAGGTTGGCTACCAGTTGGTTACCCGTCATTCCCGGGTAGGCGATGGTAAAATAAAAGCCATCAGCAATAGGCACTCCTAAATCATTCTGATAAACTATTCGGAAACCATTTTCAAGAAACAGGCGTTTCATTTCTTTGGCACGTTCGCCATAAGCTTTTACCCCATCAACAAAATTAAACTCGCCATTATTAGCTGCTTTTAGCATGGCGGTTAAAGCCCACTGCGCCGAATGACTGGTTCCGGAAGATAAAGAATAAAGTAAACGAAGCGTGATTGTAGCACCAAAAGTTGTTCCTTTAAAACGTTCCTGTAAATCGGGGTAATCGCGATTAAACAGTTTATCGGAGATGGCCATGATACCAATTCGCTGACCGGCGTATGAAAATATTTTTGAGCTTGAAATAAAGAGTACATAGTTATCGGTGTAATTGGCAACCGATGGTTGAAAAGGTGCTTGTCCCGGTTTTGAGAAATCCGTTCTGAAATCCATTCCGAAATACGCCAGGTCTTCCATTACAATTACATCGTATTTGTTGGCCAATTCACCAATTATCTGCAATTCGGTATCGTTAAAGCAAATCCACGATGGGTTGTTTGGATTGGAGTAAACAATGGAATTAATGTTCCCTTTTTCAAGAAACGCCTCCAATTTGGCTTTTAGTTTTTCGCCTCTGAAATTAAAAACATCAAAAGTTTCGAATTTTTGCCCCAGCACCATCATTTGCTGCTTTTGTACCGGAAAACCAGGGTCGATAAAAAGCACCGTATCTTTTTTCTTATCGCAGTTTCCGGCTGCCATAAATGCGGCATAGGTTCCCTGCATCGATCCGGTAGTGGGAATACAACCGGCAGAAGCCACATCAACATCCATAAAATTTTTAATGAATTTTGATGCTTCTTCTTTTAAGGGTTTAATCCCGTCAACCATCGGATAAATAGCCGAAACGCCACGGTCAAGAGCTTCTTTTTCGGCCTCAACGCCCACCTTGGCCGGAGGCAAACCCGGCACCCCCATTTCCATGCGGATGTATTTAAAATCACTGGCTTCTTCAACCAGGTTTACTAAAGCAACAACTTCACGAATTGATGCTTTTCCGATATCAGGAATACGCAGTTGTGCTATTTTTTCTTCAACAAGCTTTTTATCCAAAGGAGAGTTATTCATACTTAACAGGTTAAACCTTTTTAGTTAGTAAAATGGTGCTCAAATATCACAGTCGCAATAGTAAGCTGAAAAAAAGAAACCAGTTATTCTTACCGGTTTCTTTTACAAATTATGATCGTTAATTTTTTCTGCAATGGAAATTAGAATCCAAAATCTGGTTTTATTTGTTCAACCCAGGCAGCAACACGTTCTTCAGTCATTTCCGGCTCAAAATCTTCATCAATTGGCAGGCCGATAAATTTACCGTCAACCACTGCTTCCGATTCTTCAAACTCGTATCCTTCGGTATCAACAGGGCCCACCAAAACAGCACCATTCTTCATTAATTCTTTGCCAAGCAAGCCAATGTGGTCAACAAAAGCGTGGGCATAAGTAACATGGTCGCCAAGACCGAAAACGGCAATCGTTTTATTGCTGTAATCTACTTTTGATATTTCTGGCAGAAATTTTCCCCAATCGTTGTTGGAGTAGTTCGAATCCCAGGTGTCTTTACCAACTGTTGACAAGCCAAAAATTATTTTGTCGAATTTCTCTAAATCAGCCGATGAAGCGCTTTTTACTTCAACCATTTCCACTTTATCAGCACCAATTAATTCTTTTATTTTGTCTGCTACACGGTTTACCGATCCTCCAACCGGACCATAAAAAATTGCTATTTTACTCATATCTTTCGTTTTAGTTTTTACTGATTATGTAAATTCCCTTTTTGGTATTCTCCCAATATTGATAAACTCGATGCACTCTTTAATACCTGATGAATCGCTTTATCGTAATTTTCGCCTTTTTCCCATTCAATATCCACATGAAAAGTGTACTCATTGGGCTTTCCTATTTTTGGCACCGATTGAATTTTCGTCAGGTTAATTTCGTTTTCGGCAAAAGTATTTAGCACAGCCGCCAGAGCGCCATAAAAGTGCCCAACTTCGAAACACACAGAAGCTTTATTTGTTCCTTGTGTTGGATTACCATGTTTTGAAAGAATCCAAAAGCGGGTGTAATTTTTCTTGTTGGTTTCAATGCCGGTTTCCAATACCTGCAAATCGTACAGTTCAGCCGACCGCAAATTAGCGATTGACGCTGCATCTTTTAAGTTATTATCGGCCACCAGTTTCGATGATGCTGCCGTATCCAGCTTTTCATGTAATTGAGCATTGGGAAAATGATGTTCGATATATTCCATACATTGCCTTAAGGCAATCGGATGCGAATGAATATCCTTAATATCCTCTGGCTTAACACCTTCATTCACCAACAAATTCATCTGAATGTGTAAATAAATTTCACCGATTACCCGCAAATGATAATCGCGAATTAACTGATAATTATTGAGCAAACTGCCGGCAATAGAATTTTCGATTGCCATAACTGCAAAGTCCACCTCGTCATTATCCATTAATTCACATACGGTTTTAAAGGTCTTGCATTCAACCACCTCGATGTCATCTTCAAAATATCTCCTGGCCGCATCTTCATGAAAAGAGCCGGCTATTCCCTGTATTGCTATCCGTTTCATTTAAAATTTTTAAAGCGTATCAAATATACGAATTATGCGCTAAGTGAGCTGTTTCATTGGCAGATTGCGATTAAAATTAAAGTTTGTATTATGTGGCTGCAGTTTTTTTTATAAAAAAGGGCTGGAGCTTCGCAGAACACCAACCCTTTTTTTCTTCTATTTTTAAGCGCACCTAAAACTGGTAGAGTTCGTCGGCTTTTAGCAATTCGGTTTTATGTTTTTGAAGCATCTCGACGGCACGTTTTACGCGGGTTGGCCGAATAACTGTTACGGCTCCTTCATCTTGCATTGAGAAAGCATACATGTATTCAATAAATACTTCTTCCTGCTGCAAAATATCGAGCAACTTGCTTAAGCTTCCCGGCTTGTTGGGTGTTTTAGCCAAAACAACTTCGGTTGTTTGCACTGAAAAGTCGTTGTCTTTTAAAACCAGGCAAGCCTTATCCGGATCGGAAACAATCATGCGTAGAATTCCAAAATCAGAGGTATCAGCAATGGTAAATGCTGATATATTTATACCGGCCTCGCCCATAATTTTTGTTACATCGTTCAATCTTCCCGATTTATTTTCTAAAAAAACAGAAACTTGTTTTATGATCATGGTTCTCAGATTTTTCGGTTATCAATTACTCGTTTTGCTTTACCTGCTGTGCGCTCAATAGTTTTTGGTTCAACCAATTTAACATCAACAGAAATACCCAGCGTACTTTGAATATTATGCATAATTTTCTTTTTCAGTTTTTCGAGTTCGCGTATCTCATCCGAGAAGAATTGCTCCTGCACCTCCACCATCAGTTTTAGTACATCAAGCGTGCCTTCGCGCTCAACAATTAGCAGGTAGTGCGGTTCTGTTTCGCTCATTTCAAGCAGCACACTCTCAATTTGCGATGGGAAAACATTTACGCCCCTAATAATTAGCATGTCGTCGGATCTGCCGGTGCATTTTTCCATTCGCACCAGCGTACGGCCGCATTCGCACTTGTCGTATATTAAGCGGGTTAAATCGCGAGTACGGTAGCGGATAATAGGGATACCCTCTTTTGTTACTGTTGTAAATACCAACTCCCCTATTTCACCGGGCTCAACAGGCTGCAGTGTTTCCGGATGAATAATCTCCGGAATAAAATGATCTTCATTTACATGCATCCCAACCTGGTGTTCGCACTCGCACGATACGCCGGGTCCAATTACCTCGCTCAAACCGTAAATATCTATTGCCTTAAGTTTTAGTTTGGTCTCAATTTCTTTGCGCATGCTTTCGCTCCAGGGTTCGGCGCCAAAAATACCCACGCGCAGTTTCAATTCTTCAGGTGCGATGCCCATATCGGCCATCACTTCGGCTAAAAACAAGGCGTACGATGGCGTACAGGCAATTACCGATGAGCCGAAGTCTTGCATTAACTGAATTTGTTTTTGCGTGTTTCCTCCGGAAATTGGAATTACTGTTGCCCCCAGGTTTTCGGTACCGTAATGCATGCCCAAACCTCCGGTAAACAAGCCGTAACCGTAGGCTACCTGCACGATATCGTTTCGCGTAACTCCGGCCATACATAGCGTGCGGGTTACCACTTCGGCCCACATATTTAAATCGTTGCGGGTATAGCCCACCACGGTTGGTTTTCCGGTTGTTCCCGAACTGGCGTGTACTCTAACAATTTCGCTCATGGGTACAGTAAACATCCCGAAGGGGTAGTTATCGCGCAAATCGGTTTTATTGGTAAAAGGTAGGTTTTTCAGGTCTTCAATCGAACGTACATCACCGGGCAGCATTCCTATTTCCTGCATTTTGGCCCGGTAACTGGGTATGTTATGGTAAATACGCTGAACTGTTTGTTTTAAGCGCTCTCCCTGCAGGGCTGCCATTTCGTCTCGGGAGGCACATTCTATCTTTTCATTCCAAATCATAAATTTGTTGATCTTTGGTTTTTGTTTGTATTATCCGGGTTTTTCAATAAACTATTTTATGAGCTTATTTCCCGTAAACAATTTTATCATCTAATATTTTAACATGATTGATTTCCAATCTGCGCACTGCTTCAAGAATATCGGGAACTTCAAGCAGCAGAATTGCCTGGTTGCTTTGTGCAATCAAGCGGGTGTAAGCACTTTCAATATGTATTCCGGCCCGGGCAATTTTTATCAGCAACTCGTCCAGTCCCCCGGCTTCGTCTTTCATCTCCAGGGCAATTACTTCTTTCATTGCAACAGCATTGCCTTTATCCGACAATACTTTGTATGCCTTATCCGGCTGATCAACAAGAAGGCTTAATACTCCCCACCCATGCGACATATTATTTAATGTTAGCGAGCGGATATCAATTGCTTCTTTTTTCAGCAGTGCAGTTATTGCTTCAAAATGTGTGATTTTATTTTCAAGAAATACCGAAATCTCAAATGCCATAATTTTCGTTTTTTGGTTTATTTAAGCTATCGTGTAAATTTATAAGTATTCTTTTAAACATTCTCATTTTTTGTCAGCAATGTAACGGCCACCAAAACAATTATCGACACGGGCAATGCAAATACCAGAGGGTCTACAATCATCCATGGAAATTTGGCTATTAAAAAATCCTTTCCGAAGATGGCATTGCATATTCCCAGTGGCTCTGCCTCTTTTTGGTGCAAAAATGCCAGGGCAAAAGCGCTGCTTAAAAAACCTGCAAGCATGCTCCATTTCGCAGCGGTGCGTGTAACACTTTTCCAGTAAAGGGCGGCAATGTAAACCGGCAAAAAGGTGGCCGCACAAATTCCAAAGAAAATGGCCGTGCCACGCGCTACAATGCTACCGGGCAGCTGGTAACCAATAATTATGCTGATTAAGATGGCCACCACAATGCCGAGGCGGGTAATCAGCATTGTATTCCATTTTTTTGATGGACTGAGCTGTTCGACAAAATCGCGGCCAATGGAAGTTCCCATGGCATGAAATTGCGAACTCAGGGTTGACATTCCGGCCGATAACAAGGCCAGCATAAACAAGTAAACAAACCACTCGGGCATTGCAGAGTTAATAAATTCGGGAATAATTAAATCTATATTTCCTTTGGCAACTTCAATGGATAGCTGTCCTTTTTCGTTAAAAAAATACAGGTTCGAAAGTGCCCCTACCGTGTAGATAAAACCGGTAACCACAAAAATAAAAAGTCCTCCGGGAAGAATGGCCCGGTTTAACTCGCGATTGCTTTTAACGGTCATAAAACGCACAATTAGCTGTGGCTGCGCCAATACACCAATTCCTACACCCAAAATAATATTGGTAACCAACACCCACCACCAGGCCGAGTTCATTTTGGGGAAAGCCGTCCAACCCTCGTGTCCTTTGGCCTGTAAACTTTCCGGAACCAGGTTGGCCATATTGGTTAGCGCTTCGTGTGCCGACCCTACACCTCCCAGTTTCGAATAAGTTACTATCAGCAAGAAGAACATACTCATAAACATGATGGTTCCCTGAAGGGCATCAGTATACATAACTCCCTTTAGGCCACCGGCAATTACATAGGCTGCAATTATTACTGAGAAAAAGGTAAGGGCCACCGAAAAATCAATTTCAAAAATATTTTCGATAAAACGGGCGCCACCTATTAAAACCACAGCGGCATAAAGTGGCATGGCTACAAAAATCATTAATCCGCTAACCATTTGAATGGTTTTCGAATTAAATCGTTTACCCAGAAACTCTGGAAAAGTATGCGCATCGAGTTGGCGTCCCATCGACCGGGTTTTTCGGCCAAAGAAGATAAAGGCAATAAATACCCCTATCAGAATATTCAGAAAGGTAAGCCAAATAAGTCCCATACCATAAACAGCCGAAATCCCGCCAAAACCAATTATTGCCGAAGTTGAGATAAAAGTTGCTCCATACGACATGGCCATAACAAAGGGATGAATTTCGCGCCCTCCGAGCAAATAATCTTTTGCAGTTTTTGTTCCTTTGTAGCCCCGATAACCCAGGTATGCAATTACCAAAAGATAGGCTACCAGCACTATTCCGAGCGTAAAAGTATTCATAATAATAGCTTTATTGATAAAAAATGAAGACCTGAAAAATAACCATCGTCCAACGCTTCATTTTTACTTATGAGTTGATTTAATTGATTCCCTTGAAACACTTTGCCAGGTGCTCGTCGGATGTTTTTGGCGTGGCCAGCGATACTGCCACAAGCACAATTATAGAAATCGGCATGGCAATAATAATGGGGTCCATAATCATCCACGGAAATTTTGTGGCCAAGGTTGGCTGACCAAAAATAGCCTGACAAATACCAAGTGGTTCCGATTCTTTTACGTGCATAAAAGCCAGGGCAAAAACACTGGCCAGCAAACCCGACAGAATACTCCACATGGCAGCAGTTTTGCTTACTCGTTTCCAATACAACGATGCAAAATATACCGGTAAGAACGCCGCCGCACAAACACCAAAAAAGATGGCTGTTCCGCGTGCTACAATACTTCCGGGAAGCTGATATCCGATAAGAATACTTATTGCAATTCCTACAATTATACCGATACGCGTTACAAACATGGTATCGAATTTTTTATTCGGAAAGACATTTTCAAAGAAATCGCGTCCGAGCGAGGTACCCATGGCATGAAACTGCGAACTAAGCGTTGACATACCAGCCGAAAGTAGCGCCAGCATAAACAAATATACAAACCACTCGGGCATAGCAGCATTTATGTATTCCGGAATAATTAAATCCACATTTCCTTTAGCCACCTGAATAGCCAGCTGCCCCGATTCGTTGTAAAAAAACAGGTTGGTTAGTCCGCCTACGGTAAAAATAAATCCGGTAGCTACAAAAATAAATACGCCGCCAATCAGCACTGCGCGGTTTAACTCACGATTACTTTTTACGGTCATAAACCGAACCACCAGTTGGGGCTGTGCCAAAACACCAATTCCAACGCCCAGAATTATATTGGTTACCAGCACCCACCACCAGGCTGAATTCATTTTCGGAAAAGCCGTCCAGCCCTCGTGCCCCTTGGCTTGCAAACTCTCGGGAACCAGGTTGGCCATATTGGTTAAGGCCTCGTGGGCGGCCGATACTCCTCCAAGTTTTATATAGCTCACAATCAGCAAAAAGAAGAGGCTTAAAAACATAATTGTTCCCTGCAAGGCATCGGTATACATTACCCCCTTTAACCCGCCGGCAATTACATATGCTGCAATTATTAACGAGAAAAAGGTAAGCGCAATAGAGAAGTCGATTTCAAAAATACTTTCGATAAAGCGGGCGCCGCCAATTAAAACAACGGCAGCATAAAGTGGCATGGCTATAAAAATTACCGCACCACTGATAATTTGTATTTTTTTAGATTGAAAACGATTGCCCAAAAACTCGGGAAAGGTATGTGCATCGAGGTTGTGCCCCATTTTTCGGGTTATTCGGCCAAAAAAGATAAAGGCAATAAATACTCCCACAAAAATATTTAATACGGTAAGCCAAATAAGCCCCATACCATACACGCCTGCCACCCCGCCAAAACCAATAATTGCCGAGGTAGAAATAAAGGTTGCGCCGTACGACATGGCCATCACAAAAGGATGTATTTCGCGTCCGGCCAAAAGATAATCTTTTGCTGATTTGGTGGTTTTATACCCTTTGTAGCCGAGGTAACCAATAACCAACAAATAAATAACAACTACAAATCCAAGAGTAAAAGTATTCATATCGTAGGTTTTTAAATCTCACTTTGCATTTGTTCGTCTTTCTCCTCCCAATCCAAATCTTTTTGAATTTCTTCGGTATTGGTTTCCATTCCTTTGTTCCAGTTTTTTATGCCATAAACTATACAGGCAACTAAACTTAAAACAGCCAGCAAATAGCCGATATAAATTACAGGGTCATTAATTCCAAGCATAAGTTTTATTTTTATTGGTTTTTATTTTTTAGCTCTTTCCGTATACCGTTTGGTCGTCCAGTATTTTCACTCCTTGCTTGCTGAGTTTATCTATCGATTCCTGGTAGTCTTCTATATTCAGAATTAAAATTGCGGTTTGGGTTTCCTGAATAATCCGGCCAACGGCATTGTTAAAATTTACGCCTGCCTGCGCTACCTGCATGAGAAGGTCATCAAGTCCTCCGGCTTCATCGCGCATTTCGAGTGCAATTACCGGGCGCAAGGCAACTGAAATGCCTTTTGCTGATAATTTCTCGAATGCTTTTTGCGGTTCGTTAACAATCAGGTTTAAAATACCCCAGCCATTAGCGGTATCATTTATCGCCATCGATCGGATGTTAATTTGGGCTTCTTTCAGCACATGCGTAATCCGTTCGAAATGACCGATTTTATTCTCCAGAAATATTGATACTTCGTAAGCCATAGTTTTTAGTTTAAGTTTTAATTTCCTGCAGTAGCACAATTAGTTAAGCCCGTTTTTTCGGTTGTCTGTAACCCGAATGGCTTTCCCTTCTGATTTTGGAATAGAGCCCGCCTCAACAAGCTTAACAATAGGCTTCGCCAACACTTCGTCGCGTATCTGGTGCGTTATGGTTTTGCTCAGCTTATCAAGCCGCCTGATGTCTCCCTGAAACCAATCATTTCGCACCTCCACTTCAACAACCATTTCATCAACACCATTCATGGTTTCCAGTGTAATCATGTAATCCGAACCCACTTCCGGGATTTTCATCAACACCCCTTCAATTTGCATAGGAAATACATTACATCCTTTAATAATAAACATGTCATCGGTACGGCCAGTAATCCGGTCTATTCGGCGGTGAGTTCTGCCACATTCGCATTGGCCCGGCAGAATTCGGGTAATGTCGCGGGTACGGTAGCGGATAAGCGGCATGGCCTGACGGTCGAGCGTTGTCATTACCAACTCTCCGTATTCGCCATCGGGCACTGCCTGCAGTGTATCGGGATTTACAATTTCAACTACATAGGCATCTTCCCAGATGTGCAGACCATTCTGGTAGGTACACTCAAAGGCTACACCCGGGCCATTCATTTCCGACAAACCAAATGAGTTATAGGCTTTTACCCCAAACATCTCTTCAATTCGTTTGCGTTGTCCATCGGTATGTGGTTCGGCGCCAATTACCAGGGTTTTAAGCTGGGTATCTTTTTTCGGATCCAGTCCTTCAGCCTCAAAAACTTCGTACAAACGCCCCAGGTAACTGGGTATGGCATGAGCCGCCGTAGTACCATAATCGCGCATAAGTTTTATCTGGCGCAAACTGTTACCAGCACCTGCCGGAATACTTAAAGCCCCCAGGGTTTCAATTCCGTACTGAAATCCCAGGCCTCCGGTAAACAGGCCATAGCCACAAATATTCTGAAAAACATCGGTATCGCGCACTCCGGCGCAAAACAGCGAGCGAGCCATTAGGTTTGCCCACGAATTTAGATCGTGCCGGTTATGAAAAATTACAGTTGGATTTCCGGTGGTACCGCTTGAACTGTGCAGGCGGATAATATCCTTTTTCGGTAGGGTTAAAAAACCATACGGAAAATGATTGCGTAAATCCTGTTTGGTTGTAAATGGCAATTCTGCAATCTGGGCAATATCTGTGATTGCCCCGGGCTGAATATTTTTTTTACCAAAAAGCTTGCTGTAAAAGGATGAACGGCTTGCATTTGTAATTGTGGCATTTAACCGTTCAACCTGTAGTTTTTGCAGGTCTTTCTTCCCCAGCGTCTCAAACTCCTCCTGCCAGAAATGTTTCGTCATTGCCTAAAAGTTATAGGTCAGCATTAACAAAATACGATGATTGGTTGCTGTTACCGTATCATCATAAAGACCATCGGAGAAATCAAAAGTGCCTGTACCGTAATCCGCCGAATCGATTTCATATTCGGCTACAAAACGCAGGTTTTTATAGTTGTAGGCAAAGTACGGAGCCACACGATATACTTGTTTCATGGTAGGCATAAGTCCTTTTGTTTGGGCAGCTCCATCAAAATTATGAAGTGCATCTTTTGTTCCGAAATTGTTGGTCATTCCGGCAAAAAAGCCAAGCTGGTGTTTAGTTCCGTACACTACATTTACCAGGGTTGATGAAGTGGTATAATTGGTGTAGGTCATGGCTCCGGTGGCTGCATCGTATGATTTTACGCCATAGCCACCAATCATAAGCATATTGGTAAGGTTCTGCCCCACTAACTCTTTCAATAAAAAGAACCATTTGTCTTTTCGGTAACCAATGTACGACATCACCGCATAACTTGTATTCAGCTCATCGCTTTTATATTTACCGGCTGTTCCTTCGGTAACATCAATAGGCTTAATGGCATTAAACTGCCCGGCAAGTCCAAGGCTCATTCCATCGTTATTGTAGTATAATCCGGCAACCAGTTCAGGTATTCCGGCATTACGTTTTGCCAGGTTTTTATCGTTGGTGTCATCCACTTTATAAAATCCGGGCGATGTATATTGCTGCTCGTAAAGGGCCGTAAGCGAAAGTGTGGTTTTCGCTCCTAATTTGTAATCAAAATCAATTTGTGGCGAACGGTTAAAAGGATTGTACGGGCTACCGGTATTTAAACCACCCACCTGTGGAAAAAATGCGCCACTGCCATTCCACAGCGGGTGCCAGGTTTGCCCCACAAGCAGCGATGATTTTTCCCAATCGAATTTTACATAGGCTTTTCTTAAACGAAGTACTTCTGGGTATTCAGCAACAATACCGGCAAAGTCGGTTTCGAAATTGGCAGAGGTTTTTGCCCCCAGAATTTCAGGACCCGAAATATTAAAACCAAAACGCGTGGCCATGGCCGTGTAACCATGAATACCCTGTTTGTTAAGGTGTTCACCATCGGCATCAAGGCCTTTGTACAAGGGGAACAGGTAAAAATTATCCTGGGCGGCATTTAGTCCTTTGTACGTATCGTAGTAATACTCGCTGCGGATAAAACCGTAGAGCTGAATTGACGATTTTTTAGCTGATACTTTGTTGTTTTCCTGCGCTTTTCCGAAGATGGAAAGCAAACACAGTACAAAAATTAATGATAAATATTTTTTCATTGCGGAAATGATTAGTTGTTTTTTGTTGATTGAATATAATGATTAACCCGAAGCTCCGTATCAGGCCTTCGGGTACAAACAGAAGTAATCTAATAAGAAATAATATGTTGCTGTCTTAAACACGAGCATCAAAAATAACAATTTTGCAGGTGCACCCAAGAATGCAGTTACAATTTGCCCGAAAAACAAGCTTATTTATTTTGATTTCAAACTATACATAAATCCGGTTTCGCGATTCATCAAATTATTGAATAAACAATTCACCGAATTTTATGCAGTTGAGTAGGAGTGCTATGGCAGTAAAATACAACAAGTACATTGTTTGTGCGCCTGTCAATCTATTGCTTTTCAATTACTAACTTTCGAGGTTAAGGCAGGTACTCCGGATTTAATTGTTCAGGCACAGCAGCCCCGGTGAGTTTGCGCCACTTATCGAGCATGATTGTTAACTCCTGCACTTTGTCCGAATTATGGCTGGCAAGGTTATTTTTTTCGCCAACATCGTTTTTCAGGTTATACAATTCAATATCATTATTCTCGAAATATTGAATGAGTTTCCATTCGCCCAAACGAATTGCCGAGCCCGGCCGGGTTCTGAAAAGAGAATCTTGTGTGGTGGTGTCGTTTTTTACAAAAGCTTCCAGGCAGATAGGAAACGGACAGAAACAGGTCGTCGCACCAGGTTCCCAATCGGTGCTGTTCATCGCTGGCAACCAAGCAGTATTTACCATCGAGTTTTATAATGTGCGCACCGGAAGTGCCCACTTTATCCAGAACCGGGTACTCGCCCCATCCCTTTGGGGAGTAAATTTCAGGAATAACCTGGCGCGGACTTTCAGCCAATTCTTTTAAATCTTCTGATAACCGGGCAATTATGCCTCCGTTCCAACTCAGGAATACTTTGCCCAGCTCCTGCCAATCTTTTAAATCTTTCGATTTCCACAGGTAAATACCATCGTTTTCGAAATGGTTATTTTGTTCGCAATGGTTCCTGCTAAAAAGTACCAACCATTTGGAGCCACACAAACATGTGGATGCGTTAATCCTTCAACTAAAGGTGAAATTGTTTTTCATCGTAATCGGGATGTATTAAAAACTGGGCAGTAGACGTACAAATTAACCCCAAACCAAGAATGAAGATAATGAGCAGTTTTTGCTTCATCGTTATTAGTTCGAATAGTTATTTGTTTAGAAGCAAAACTATGGTATTTGCTGATTTTGTACTTTTCCTGGGGGACGCAAGTTTAACACATCTGTACAGGACGGCAAAAAAAAGAGGAGCAGTTATTAAACTACCCCTCAACTATTTACTAATTAAAAATATACCATTAATGCCTACGCAGAAGTATTACCCAGTCTTTATTTTCATCCGAAGGAGCACCCGCTAATTCGTGTTTGCTTCCGGCCGTAATTTTTTTGATTTTACCATATTGAAGTTTCCCTCCGTTCCGGGGATCAAACCATTGCAGCGTAAACTCTCCACTTATGTTTTCAAGGTTTAATGTTCCCTTTCCATTCCGAAGAAAAACAATGTACAATTCGCCTTCGCTGGCCAGGCAGTAATCACCCTCCGCAACCAGTTCGTCGTGGTTTTTGGTTGTTTCAACCGGTATGTTATTTCCCTCGAAGAAATCGCGAAGGTATTTGCACTGATTCCAGAATAAATCGCGGGAACGGTAATCCTGACATGTTAAGTCGGAATGGGCATGTTTGTAACCAAAGTACCATTCGGTTCCCCATCCTCCGGCCATAAAAGTGCCCCACAATCCGTTAATGCGTGCATTGTCGTGGCTTGGGTCTTCAGCATCAGGCACCAACGAATGTTGTGCATCTCCGGGCTCGTCGCAGGCAACCGCCCACTGTTTCCCTGCCTTTTCCGACTCGTTTAACCAATGCAGCACCTGGGCGTGCACACGGCTAAAATCGGCCTTGTTGGTTTGTAAGGAAATTCCTGAATAATGACTTTCGCTGCCTAAAATATCGTAAAACGGAACACCGTTATGAATAACCACATGATGATGATAAGGATCGTGCTCGTAAAAATATTCTGCAGCCGCCACGCGCTGCGCAGTTTCCATTGGTGGCGTTGGAGGATTTGCCCAGTCACCAATTTCCTCACCGATGTTCCAGTTAAGTGCCAAATGATGCCCAAAACGTGCCATTAGCTCTCGGTAGTATAATTTGGTTTTGGCGCCAATTGCCCCATTGTCCAACAGTCCCTGGTTTTCAAACTCAAGCGTTTTGAAATGCAAAAACATACCCAGTTTATCAGCATGTTCAAAAACCAGTTCCCACTGGTCGAGCTTCGAGCAATCAAAACGGTCGTAGGTATCATAATCAACATAAGGATATACATTTTGATCGTCGCCTGCAATGTTGTTGGTTAAAAACGAAAATACATTTAATCCTTTTGATGCCAGGTAGTTTACCGCCCCAACTATTGCTTTTCCTTTGTTGCCTTGCCAAACTGGATCGCCCTCTTTCCAATCTTTTTCGTGCGCGTCCCACGTTTTCATGAGGTTATCTTTATGGCCATCGCTTGCAGCATCGCCATCAAAATCAACATAAGCCAGAAAGTTTTCCGGGGCATCAGGCCCCACTTTAAACATTGGTTTGCCTGTTTCTGCATATTTCAGGTAGCGGGTTCCGTCGTACTGCAACCTGCCTTTTGCACGGTTATCGTTCCCGGTTTTATCCGACTCTGCAATGGTGAACTCTCCTTCCGAAGTATCCATAAATCCTCCGCTTTGGCCTTTGTCCTTTTTGTAGGCAATAGCGGCAAAGTTTCCTTTTCTGAAATCAACTTTATAGCTCCATTTTCCGGTTTTGGGAGGTGCAAAATGCACCCGCCATTTGTTACCTGCTTTTGCCGAAGTTTCAGCAGCATTACCGTCGGCGGCAAAATACCCCGGCACCTTGTATTCATCTCCTGATTCGGCATGTGTAAAAAGCACATTAAACCGATAGTTCACAAAAGGATTAAATTGGGCATCCTCCGCCGTTTCAGGGCCATCAAAAGTAAGCGTTACTTTGTGCCATTTTTTCAACTCGCCTGTAATTTCAGGAGTTACATTGGGCAGTTTACTATTTTTGTTTGCCATAGGCCCGGCATTACCAATTGATCCGGCATCGCCAATGGCAACCATTGCAGCCGCGCCCTGACCTACCGGAGCAAAAGCCACACCACTCCAACGGCCACGACTAAATTCCTGGCCATCGTTACTGCCAACTTCTGCAACAACGGTTATTTTATCTTCTTTTTTTAAGGCTATATTTCCAAACAGGCCCATGTACCGTGCTCCTTCTTCAAACGAGTTTTTACTTGGCGGAGCAGTAAAATTTCCTACTTCTTTATCGTTAACAAGAATGGTATAGGTAGAGTTACCATCGTTCTCGCCCACGGCTAAAAACAATATGTCTCTATTTCCTTCGGGGCCGTTGTACCTTACAGTTGACGTTGCTTTCTTGTGTTCTTCGGGGTTTACAGCCAGCCATTGTCCGTTTTTGTCGGAATAAAAATCAGTTCCTTCAAGTGGAAATGCTGATGCACGAATAAGTTTTACTCCTTTAACAGCTGTTTCAACCGCGTATAAAAATGATTTTTTTGAAACCGGGTTTTCGCTTACCTCCGGATAGGGTTCCGGTAGTTTTCCGGCAGCAATTTTAACAGCAGGGCCAATACCCTGAGGTATGTATTCTTTTTCATTGGTAAGCAAGAAGCGATCAAATTCAAAACCATCCTCACGCATGCTAAACATTATTTCGTGCTCACCAGCTTCGTCAATATCAAGGTAAATTTTGTAGGCCTCGCCGCAATGATTTTTTTCAGTTCGTTGTTTACTTTCCCAACGCCAGTTGTTTTTCCCCTCGCACCATTGCATCCTTTGGCCTGTTTCGGGCCATGTGCCGTTTATTCCTACATGAATCCCATTGTCTTCGCTACCCGAGCTATAGGCACGTACCCACACGTAATAACGCCCGGGGTTATTAATTTTTACTTTATAATGCAAAATTGCCATTTCGCCGGCTGTGTTACTAAAATTCTCGCCGGCAGTTAATTTGTCGCCGTGGGTAACACGGGTATCGGGCAAAATCTCAACATAGGCATTATTACCTGCATCTTTACAGTGCGAAGCATCCTCGTCGCGGCCAACTTTTGCCTGTTCGTTTTTCGAAGTCCGGTACCATTGTCTGACATCAGTTTTTGATTGCTTAAAATAATATTCAGCTTCAACGGCCATCATGCCCTTTTCTTCTTCGAAAACAACATTGTTTTCTACAATTGGATTTGAGAAGTTTTGAGCAAAACCTGAAAAAACCTGCCAACAAATACATGTCAGCAGTATTGTTAATTTTACTTTCATCTGTTTTTGTTTAGCTTATTTTTGAAGGTAAAGCAGCCAATCCTGTTCTGATGGGCATTGGAGCTTAATTTCTTCGTTTGCTGTACTTTCGGTTATTTGCAAGCTTGTTCCATTTCTTGGATTAAACCAGGTAGCAGTGTAACCTACATCGGGTAAGTTAATTTCGATATCCTCGCCGGTTTTACTGTAAACAAGGTACACCTGTCCGGTTTTTGCAAACACATAATCATTCTCGGTGGCGGTAAGTTCGTTGGCATTTACCATGGTTTCAACCGGAATTTCGTTATCGTTAAAGAAATCGAGCGCAATTTTACACTGGTCCCAAAACAGGTCGCGCGAACGCCACGATTCGCAGGTAAGGTCGGAATGCGGGTGTTTGTATCCGAAATACCATTCGGTGCCACAACCGCCTGCCATAAAAGTTCCCCACACCCCGTTAATTCGGGCGTCGTTATGTTCAGGGTCTTCTTCGTCGGTAATTAAGGCATGCGAGGCATCGCCCGGCTCGTCAACTGCAACTACCCATTTTTTTCCGGTTTCAGCTGATGCTTTCACCCATTTATTAACGGCACTGTGTACCAGTGAAAAGTCGGCTTTATTGGTTTGAACCGACAAGCCGGTAAGCGCTGAATTCTCACCAATTAGTGGCGCATAATATTTGTCGTGTTGATCGGGATAAGTATGCAAAACAACCAGACTTTTATAGGGATCATTGGCTTCAAAATAGCTGGCCATATCCTTCACCTGTTCAACGGTTTGTGTCATTTCTTCCCCCAGATTCCAGTTTAAAGCCAGGTGATGACCGTATCTTGCAATTAATTCGCGGTAGTACAATTTTCGCTCGGGTCCAACATCGCCACCATCCATTTTCTGGTCGTTTTCGTTTTCCTGTGTTTTAAAATGCAGAAACATCCCTTTCATTTCGCCATAGGCAAAAATTTGTTCCCACTGGTCCATTTTCGACACATCAAAACGATCGTGGATGGTAAGTTCTTCCCACTGTTTCGGATTCTTTTTAACGTTGGCAGCCTTCTCGTATTCTTCGTTGCTTACTTTCAGCAAATAAGGGTAAACATTGCGGTCGTCGCCATCGGTATTAAAAGTTAAAAACGAAAATGCGTTCATTCCTTTTCCGGACAGATAATTTATGGCACCCAAAATATTTTTTCCTTTTTGTTTTTCGGGTCCCCATAAAAATGCATCGGCATCGCTGTCGTAGTCAACGCCGTGCGCTTCCCATTTCTTCAATCGATCGCCAACATTGGGAGTGTTATCAATTTCGTAGTAAGCCAGAAAGTTTTCAGGAGCATCGGCTCCACATTTTAAAAAATACTGTCCGGTTTCAGCAAACTGCTGGTAATGCTCTCCCACATATTGTAATCGGCCATGTGCGCGCAAATCTCTTCCTGACTTGTCTGTTTTTTCAACGGTAAACGAACCTTTAGCGCCATCCATAAATCTGGCGCTTTCACCTTCGTCTTCGCTAACAGCAATTCCGGCACCTTTTTTAAACGAAACCTCGTAATTCCACTGCCCGGTTTTGTTGGGCGAAAAATGTACACGCCATTTGTTTCCTGCATCGGCCGAGGTAAAGGCCGCCTCACCATCGGCGGCAAAATAACCCGGAACCACAAACTGCTGTTCGTTTTGCGAGAAGGTAACTTCAAGGCGGTAGTCGGTAAACGGGTTTGGCGTTGCCGTTTCAGACGACTCAGGACCGTCAAAAGTTAAAGTAATTTTATGCCAGGTTTTTAATTCGCCTGTAATTTCTGGTTGAGTAGGCGAACACGAAAAAAGCACCAGCCCTGTCAATAAAATGATTAGAATTTGTTTCATGATTTATTAATTTTTACGATTTAGTTGTGGTCTTATTTTATATGCGGTAAATTTCCTTGTTTACCATTTTCATTAAACCGTTGTAATCTTCTGCTTTCATCATTTCGCTAATTTGTTCACGGTTTAGTTTTTTTGCCAACTGGTAAACACCTTGCGTTACTTCTGAATGACGATTGAAGAATTCGAGCACATCAAAGATACGTGGCGAGGCATCGGTGGTAAAATACTTGTTATAACCGTATTCCTGCGCCCAATACATTAGTTCAACGTAATGCAAAAAATGACGGCTTGCACCAATTAAATCCCAATCGGCTTTGGTGTCGTTATCGTTGGTGTGGATGTATGCATCAAAACCATTTTCGTAGATAAGCGACAGGGCCTGGGCAGGATTTTCCTGGCTTTGCAGCGAGTGTCCCATATCAAGCGTTATGCCTGTATTTTTGCATTGTACATCTTTTAACAACAGTACGCCTTTTGCAGTTGAGTCGATTTGACAATGCACACGTGTTTCGGAGAATTTGGGTTCGAGAAAAAGGGGCACTTCCGGCAAATAATCGGCAGCTTCGGCAAAGGTTTCCACCATAAAGTTCCAGGCTGTTTTATAGTTGATCTGGAAAAGCACATCGTATCCGTCGCTTAATGGGCAACAAGTTACATGTGGCGCACCCACAGCTTTCGCAAAGTCTTTGGCTTTTTTTATCATGGCCACCGCGCGGTCGCGTATTCCTTTATCGGGGCGCGAAAGGGCTCCGGGCACCCACTCGGCTTCTTTTTTAATGTTTACGTTAATGGCGGCAAATTCCAGTTTGTATTTATCCATTAATGCCTTGGTTGCCTCTGGTCCTTCATTTTCGTACGGAAAAACCATTTCAACTCCTGAAAAGCCTTCAATTTTCGATACAAATTCTAATTTTTGTTCGGTTGTAACCGGTGCCTGATATTCTGAGAAACGGTCCTGGGTTTTTCCCAAAAAACCGATTATAACTCCTTGTTTTATTTCTGACATATTTTTTAAATTGGTAGTTGGAGCCATGAGATGTTTTTCCTCATCTGTCTCCAATCCTTGATTAATACTTTATTTTAACAATTGTGTTGATGTATCTGCCAATGTTTCCAGAAGCAGGCAGCATGAGGTTGCTCCGGCATCCAGTACTCCGCGCGAACGTTCGCCTAAACGGCTTGCCCTCCCCAATTGCGCCACCATATTTTTTGTTGAATCGCGACCTACCTTTGCAGCCGATTTCATGGCTTGCAAAGCTGTAACGAAGTCGTTGTTTTCGGCAGTCGATTTCTGATAGGCTTCAATGGCTGGCACAAGCGTATCGAGCAGGGTTTTGTCGCCAGGTTTTGCCGGCGAAATGGTTTGAATTTGAGAAAGCATTGCTTCCAGTGCTGCACCCATCTCCTTGATACCAATTTCTTCAATTCCGCTTAATTCTTTGGCAAAACCGCGGTATAACTTTCCGTACAAAGGCCCCATGGAGCCGCCAATTTTCATCATTAGTATTTTTGACAGCGTTTTGGCTGAATGGGCAAGATCGCCCGGATTTTTTTCCAGCTCCGTTTTGCATAGCTGAAAACCCTTGTTCATGTTAATTCCATGATCGCCGTCGCCAATTAAACCGTCGATATCGCTTAAATACTGCTTGTTCTCGTAAATAGCCTGAATCATATTCTCAATGATCAGCGCCCCATCTTTATTTGAAAATGTCTTCATTTTTTTCTGAGTTTACCGTTGAAACTGACGCATACCTACTGAGTCACATTCGTAATCCATGCAAGCCTTTAACTCATCATCTAATTTCATTAATGTACAGGTTACTCCGGCCATTTCCAGCGATGTAAAGTAGTTACCCACATACGAAATGTAAACTTTAATTCCTTTTTCTTCCAGAATTTTGGCCACATCGTTGTAAACAATGTATTGCTCCATTACGGGAGTTGATCCAAGACCAGAGATCAATACAACCACTTCGTCGCCATTGGCAAAAGGCAAATCGGGTAAAATTACATCGCAAAACCGCTGAGCCACTTTAGCAGAAGGTTCCAGATCGCACACCTCAATGCCTGGTTCGCCGTGGTGACCAATTCCAACTTCCATTTTGCCCTCTTCAATGGTAAAGTTGGGGTGACCAACCTCTGGAATGGCGCAAGGTGCCAGGCCAATTCCCATGCTTCGGGTATTGTTAATGGCTTTTTGTGCTACGGCAATAACTTCGTCAAGCGATCCACCCATGGCGGCTTTGGCTCCACCCACTTTCCACATTAAAATTTCGCCGGCTACGCCTCTGCGTTTTTCTTCCTGCCCTTTGGGTGCCGATGGAACATCGTCGTTGGCCACAACTTTTTTTACCAGGATGTCATCGTCTTCGGCTTCATCCATCGCCATGGTAACGTTCATATTATCGCCGGCATAATTTCCATACAAAATGGCCACACCCTTGCCACCATCGGCGGCCTTTATGGCATCGTAAAACATTTGCGCCGGTGGCGACGAGAAAATCTCGCCACAGGCAACTGCATCAACCATATTTCGGCCAACATAACCCACAAAGGCAGGTTTATGCCCCGAGCCTCCGCCGGTTACTATTCCTACCTTGCCCTCAATTGGGGCATCTTTATATTTTATTACACGTTCGTTATCGGTTGTGGCAACCAGGTCGGAATGCACTTTCACATAGGCTTCCAGCATTTCGTCAACCACTTTCGACGGGTCGTTTACAAATTTTTGCATGATTATATAATGTTATTGATTTTTTGGATGAAATGATTCTTTTTCCAGTTCGCGCATTTGCTTCACTTTAGGTACTGAACCACCGCCTGCAAATTCAGATACCAGCCATGCATCGATAATGGTTTTTGCCAGCTCCGGACCGATTACACGTTCGCCCATGGTTATTACCTGTGCGTCGTTACTTTTACGCAGTCGTTCGGCAGAAAACACATCGTGACAAACGCCGGCATAAACACCTTCTACCTTGTTGGCAATCATTGCCATTCCCAGTCCGGTTCCGCAAATGCTAATTCCGCGGTCGTAGTTTCCAACCTGAATTTCTTTGGCAAGATTGAAGCCAATTTCAGGATACATTGGATTTTCTTTTCCTTCTGAATAATTCAGGTCGGTAATATCAATTCCTTTACTTTTCAAGTGGTCGAAAAGTACTTTCTTCAGGTTTACTGCTGCGTCGTCGCAATCAATACAAATTTTCATCTGTTTAAAATTTTTTGTTTTAATGGTCATTTACGAAACGGATACCATACTTATCTGCTCTTTTTCTATTACAATGTTTTGTGCCCGTTTCGTATCCAAATTTTTTTCAACTCGTCACATCCAACAAGCATACTTCATACTGTATACATTTTGTGACAAAAAAATTTTTCCTAGCGCGTAACGTGAGGCAGTTCTTTTTCCAAAAACTTCAGGCTTTCTTCAACCCAGAAATCCGGATTCTCAACAAAGCCCCCACTGGCTTCACTTCCCATTTCAATACCGGCTACACATGGTTCGCCAAGTTTTGCGCAGTTTTCTTCAATACCCAGTTCAATACATTTATCAACATATTGTCTGAAAGGCACTGCCCCTGTTCCGAGTATGCTGTTGGTATGTGCAAAGCTTTCCGTCTCGCTAAGGTGAACGTGAATCATACGACTCTTTAACTTTTCAAGCTGTTCCGGTTCTTCACGGGTAATTACCAGGTGGCCCACATCAATATTCGGATACACATTAGGCAAGCCAATGTCTTCAACTGCTTTGGCCAGTTTGTACGTATTGTTGCAAATAAAATAAACGTGCGGATCGAGTTCAATACCTACGAACAGGTTTTTATCGAGGCACCAGTCGGCAAATCGGCCTACATTCTCGAGCATGTACAACCATGATTGCTCGGGAGTTACTCCCAGCTCGTACAAACCTCCTCCCCAGCAAACTAAAAGCTGACGACCACCCAATTCCATCTGAAATTCGGCGCAGGTTTTCATGTAGTCAAAAACCGCATCACGTTTTTTCTTGTCGGGATGAGCAGTATCCTTGGTAGCTACCAGCAACATTTGTGTACTGTGGATATCGTTATCTTTAACAATTCTGATGGCTTCGCGTTTTTGCGCTGCTGTCATCGTTTGCGGGTTTCCTTTTCGTATGCCCGCATATTCAATGTACTTAAAGCCATACTTTGCCGCCGAACGCAGCGACTCTTCCGGTCCCTTGTTTCCCACTTCGTAAACCAGGGTGTTTAATGCTAACTTCATCTATTTCTTTTTATGCTTTGTTACTGTTAAAATCCGGCGAGAACCTACTTTGCTTCAATACTTTTATTAGGGTTCATTAAAAACCAGGCTACAATCGACACCATACTTAATCCGGCGCAGATATAGAAAAACATATCGTTTCCGGCCAGGGCCAGTTTGGCATCTACGCCCGATTTTATAAGGCCATCGGCTAAGTATCCAAAAGCTAAAATAGAGGTAAAAGCGCCGAGGTTACCAGCCATATTCATGGTTCCGGATACTGCACCGGCATTTTCCTTACCAATGTCGATGCAGAAGGCCCACGATGGACTCAAGGTCATATCGGCACCAAAAATTGCCAGTGTTAAAAACAACACTTTATTGATATCGGTGCTTGCGTTGGTCATTAAAACTACACCAAGCGCAGCAAGTGAAAACCCAACAATTGCAGGCAGTCGTCTTGACAAACTTAGATTACCTGACTTGTAAATCTTATCAACTAAAATACCTGAAACCCAATTACCAACAGCACCTCCGAGCAATGGTGCCATGGCCCAAAAACTTGCTGCTGTACCCGAACTTTGCAAGGCTTCTTTCAAATATGGGAACATCCAGGTTAGGGTAAAATAAAAGGTAAAGTTACTGCCAATATATTGTACCATGGCCAGTAACATATTTTTCGATTTCAGTGTTTGAAAAAAAGTAAGATTACCTTTTTTTACACCATCGTCCTGCTGACGTGTTTCTAAAATGTATTGCTTTTCTTCTGCACTTACCAGTTTCGACTCCTCAGGCGTATTGCGGAAATACAACCACCACACTAAAGCAAAAACAAGCCCAACTGCTCCGAAAATGAAAAAACTTCCACGCCAACCCAATGCTAAAATCAAAGCAACCACAATTGGATAAGCCACAGCTCCGCCTATTCGCGAACCGGAAAAGTTGATTCCCTGAATAATACCGCGTTCTTTAACCGGGTACCATTTGTACACCACTTTGGCCAGGGTAGGAAAAGCTCCTGCTTCGCCGCCTCCAAATAAGAAACGGATTACCACCATGGATACAAAATTCCAGGCAGCACCGGTAAGCGCAGTAAGTATCGACCAAACCGTAATTATGGTTGTCATTGCCAGGCGTGGCCCTTTTTTATCGGCAAAGCGCCCTCCCGGATTTTGCATTAAAGCATAACCAAGCGTAAAAGCCGCCATAACCCATGCCCATTGGATATTACTTAGCCCGAATTCGTCGCTAACACTCCCCTTTGCTGCTCCTATACATGCACGATCGACGTACATCAAAACAGAAATTAAAAAGGTAAAAGTTACAAGGATAAATCGTTGAGGAATGATAGTTCGTTTCATTGGTTTCTAATTAATTTGGTTATTCATTCTTTATTTTTTCACGAATGAGTTCCTGAGTTTTTACGGAGTGTTGGCGCATTAATTTTTCGGCCAGCGCTGCATCTTTGCTCGCAATAGCCGCTATAATAGCCAGGTGTTCGGGTAAGGTTTCTTCCGGTTCGCGAATTAAACCTCCGCGATAGGTTTGCGAAGTAATGTTTTTAACCACTTCAAATTTCTGCAGAATCTGGTTTCCGCTAATCTGCAATACTGCATTGTGAAATGCCTGGTCTGCTTCAATGTATTTTTTGAAATCTATTCTTTTCTTCCCCACAAAAGGCTTAAACAATGCATTTAAATCTTCGAGTTCGCGCGCTGAAATAATTTGTGCTGTGCGCCGTGCTGCAATACCCTCAAGAGCTTCTCTGCACTCAAAAGCATCAAGCAATTTTGCATTGTCTATTTCGGTAACATAAAATCCTCTGCGGGGCAAATTTTCCACGAGCATCTCATTTTCAAGCATTTGAAATGCTTTATGCAAGGGCATGCGACTTACCCCAAACATGGCAGCAATTTGTTCCTGAACCAGTTTTTCTCCCGGCTCAAATTCATTCGCCAATATCATGGTTTTTAGCCTTTTGTAAACTTCAAAGCTTAAATCAGTATGCTTAATTTTCATCGTTATGTTGTTTTTTGTATACAAAAGCTAAAAGTACTATTAATTACCAACTTTAATGATAGTTCATTGTTTTTCTACGGTTTTTCAAAGATATATATTTTTGTATACAATATTCATTATACCACTCACTTTTTATTTAATTGAAAATACGGAGTCGGAATCTACTATACCAAAACACTGATAAACAAACTGATAGAAAGTCAAAAAAAATACTTAAAAAAAAGGAAACACAAAAGTTGTGCGATACGATTAATGCATACCGCTAATTTTTAAGAAAGTGTTTTAACACAAAAAAACATTTGTTAGCCCAGATTTTATCCTTTAAAAACTTTATGAGTTTTAATATAATCCGGATCAATACGAATACCCAAACCGGCACCCAATGGTGCTTTAATTATTCCATTTTCGCACTTAAACGCTCCGTTCTTACTTTCTATTGGAATAATATTTCCATTAGCATCGGGGGTTTGGAACATTTTAAATTCGTGGTATTTGTATATTGAAGGACAAACCGAAACCATATGAAGCATGTATAAAAACCCAAAACCTCCGCGTGAAATATGTGGCGTTATTTTTAAACCTGCTGCTTTCACCATATTGGCTACCTGCATGGTTCGAATCATGCCGCCGTAGTAAAATAAATCGGGCTGCAGAATTTGAAACACCTGGTTACCAATCAGATATCTAAATGCATGCACTCCTATTTCCTCCTCGCCTCCAGCCATTTTTATATCAAGCGCACGTTCTACCTGTTTTTGCTCTTCGTACCAGTCCCAGGGCACCGGTTCTTCCCAGAAATCGTAATTATATTCCTCCAGAATTTTTCCAAGCCGGATGGCCTCTTTTACTCCATATGAGCCGTTTCCGTCAATGGCCAATACCATTTCGTCGCCCCAGAATTCGCGAGCCATACGAATGAGTTTCTCTGTTCTTCCGGGCGCATTATCCCTGTCTAAGCCAAGATTATCGCCGGTTCCGGCTCTGAGCTTAATAGCTTTTGCCTGAGTTTCCACTACATCTTTATGCATGAGTTCGATTGAAACTTCAGGTTCTTTTTGCCTGAAATCGGCCAAATGATGGCCGAGGTAAATATGAATCTCAGGATTTATTACATCTCCTATTAATTGCCCGGCCGGTTTATCAGCAATATTCCCTAACATATCGAGAATAGCAAACTCAATACCAGCTACATGAACATTTAATGGAATACCTTGTCGCTTTACATTTTTTTCAACGGCGTTAAAAATCAGCTGGTCGAGATGGCGTGCATCCTGGCCTACAAAATGTCGGGCAAGTACTTTGGGTACCATCGGATAACTTACCTGTGCGATAAACGGATGACCTGCGGAAAGGCCTTCAGCACCATCGGTTGACCTTACCCGATACAAACAATTGTCTTTTAACAACAAAAGCTCAACAGATTCGATAATAACCGGATGCGAAAAAAGTTCGCGTTTTAATACGGGTAGTTTTAATGCTTCATCCAGCAAAGAATAATCGGTGATTTTGCCTGCCCAACTGTTCTGTGTTTTGCAAGACGATGGTAATATGGAAGCTGCACCTGCCAGGGCAGCGCCTGCAATAAAATTTCTTCTGTTGGTTTTCATAGTTTCGCTTACTCAACGTTAATTACAATTCTGCGGTAATCAAACAAGGAAGCAATTTCATTTTTATCCTGCACTTCCAGAATAATATGAATCTCTTTTTCCTTGGCATCTTTCGGCACAACGAAATTAAAGGTCTGATTCTCTGCATTTTTTAGTTCCAGCTTCTCGGGATAGGTACCAGCTTCAGCATAACACCACCACAAAAACTCCAGCTCATCGCCATCGGGATCAGAAGAAGCAGAGCCATCCAATAAAATTTGCTCGCCCGGTTTCGCATTCAAAAACACAATCCGATTAGACCTGTCGCCATTTACTGCTGCATTCGGATTATGATTTGCCTTTTCAAAAGGTTGTAAACACCAGTCCATGCGGCACTGAAAGTCGTTAAAAAAGGCCCTTCTGAATCGCCAAACAGGTGTAAACCAGTCGTTAAATTCCTTACCGGTTTCAGGATTCACCCATTGGTCTTCAGCTTCGATAAACATATAAAAATCGCCATATTCTTTCTCATCAACATTTACACTGGTATGTTTCGACCAGAAATTCTTCACTTTCTCTTTGGTGAATCTACCACTCCAGCCTCCCCAATGCGGATGTTCAATATCATATAATCCTTTGTTGCACAAGCCTAACCAGGGAATGGTTCCTCCACCTTCAAGAAATGTAACGTGTCCGTTATCGAACTGCCGAAGCGGAAAATACCTGCCAAAAGCACCATGGTTGGCAATAATGTGTTGTAAGGCCCACTGGTGCTGTCCAATAGAACTGTATTCGTATTCGCCCCAGGTGTGCGGACCTAAACGACTTCGGTCACCTTTATTATCGGCAATGCCATCGTTAGCTGGCCCACCGTAGCAATAGGTTTGATAGTTGCTTCTAATCCAATTAATTTCAGGGTATTGAGCACATATCCAGGCTCCGGCATTATCTTGTGCACCATTTTCATAAACCCGTAGTTTTGAAATAAACCGAGCGAGCTCGGCGGCAGAATGCGCCTTTTCGTAGTCTTTTATGGCCTGTGCCAAGGTATTTGACCCTGCATTTACCACAATATAGACCGGGCGCGGGTCGTCTTTTTCAACAACTCTGATAATTAAATCGGAACCCGGAGAAGACAATCCTTCGCCGGTACTTTCAATACCATAACCGGGTTGCCCGGTGCGCACCAGATTTGTCAGAAATTCGGGTTCGGGATAACCATCGGCATGTTTTTGCAGATTCTTATAAACTTTTGAATACCCTTGTATCAGGTGATGAAATAACTCGGGATGCAGCACCTGCCTGTACGGATTTTTTGATGCCGGTTGCAGGTATTTTCCGGAAACCGCCACCAGTCCCTCCAAATCAAACTCGTTGCAATACATTAGCATGTGCATCATTTGCTGTTCTTCGTCGGGTTCGTTACCCATATCAGCAAGAATAAGCAAGCGAGTTTTTTCAGAAGAATTCTGTTGGGCATGTGCAATAACTGTAAATAAGAACAAGAAAATTAGTATGGTTTTGATTTTCATTGGAATTAGAATTTTAGTTGAAAAACATAAGCACCCAGTCCGTGTCTCTCCACCAATGAAGCAGGAACGTGGGTGCCGCAAGGATGATTTATTTTTCGAAATAAACGCCGCCTTTTTCAAGGGCTTTTCGGAGAGTTTTATAAGGTAAAGTCCGCGAGTTAAAGCCATTTAAAGCACACAGCGCGGCAGCTGTACCACTGGCTTGCCCTTGCCCCATACAGCTAACCGTATTGCGTGTAGACATGTGTGCCCGGTGGTCTGAAGTAATCATCATTCCCGATACATACAAATTATCAAGACCTTTTACACAAAGTGCACGGTAAGGAATTCCGTAGCTGCCACCATTGGCCACCTGCAAGCGCGGTGCCATATCGTGAAAACCATAAACAAACACATCATCATCAAAATGAACGCCATTAATTACATCTTCGTGTGAAATATCGTAATCGCAACTTATTAATCGGCCGCGCCGGATAACAAGTGAGGGAGCGGTGCGGGTCATAAATGTTTTTTCGAATCCGGGAATATGCTCGCGGAAAAGCTCTACCCCTTTTTTCATTCGTTTGCGCAACTCCAACTCTGCTTTAGCTACGGTATCGCGGTCGGTAGGACTTTTATCAAGCTTCATGTTCATTTTAATAAACATGAGGTAGTTGTCTTGAGTGGTAGTGGAAATTGCTGACAGTCCGATTTTACGCGCCCCTTTAATAAACTCCTCAGGATAGCCCTGCGAGCCTTCAGCTCCTATCCGGATAATTCTTCCCGGCTCTCCGCTGCGCACACCATAAGCCAGTTGATGCACAGCATCCCTATCGGCCAGAAATTTATAGTATTTTTCAATGTCAACATTACCAAGGCCCATGCTATTTACCACAGCATAATCGTTGGGTTCGGTAAAATCGGCTCCGGCGTGGGCTGCTAAATCAGCATATCCGGTACAATCCACAAACGATTTTGCAAAAATTACTTCGCGGCCCGAGCGACTTTCCAGAATAGCTCCTTTTACCACGCTTCCTTCAACAACTGCAGCGGCCAACAAGGTATTTACACAAACATAAACACCCGCTTCGTCGAGCATTTCATGGGCATTTAGTTTATACAGTTCCGTATCAATTGCGGTACATACCGAGTCGTATTCAAAATGTTTTTCCATTTCTGCATAACCCGTTGCGCCGCCCATTGCCGTTAAACGGTCGACCATTTCAGCCGGGATACCGCGCACCAGCTGGCGTTTCTCAACACCCGGAAAAGCTTTCCACAGGTTGTAAAAGCTGTGTAAAGCAGTTCCGCCTTCAACGGCAATACCTCCAACATAGCCTTTGTTTTCTACCAGAATTGTTTTGGCGCCCTGGCGTGCAGCAGCAATGGCACAAATTACTCCGGCCGTACCACCACCGGCCACCAGCACATCAAACTCACGTGCCGGAAGTTTTTTAGCTTCTTCGTTAAAAAATCCGGGTTCAGGAATTGCTCCCTGGTTATTCGACCATGCTGGTTTCCCTGCTAGAAGGCCCAAACCAAGGGCTCCGGTAGTTTTGTAAAAGTCTCTTCGTTTCATTTTAGTTTAGATTGATTTTTTGAATATTGTATACAATGACAAGATACAAAACTTAAACGAAAATAAATTGAGACAAACAAATTTGAAATGATTTTAGATTACCACTCAACCACTTGCGGGGTATAAGTTGGCCCAGAGGAATGGATGTTTCCCGCTTCGTCAAACCAAATGGGGTCGATTACCAATTTAGGCACACCATCTTCCTGAATACCGTGACACGAAAGCCAGCAACGCACAAATTTTGCCATCGTCGTCTTCAAAAAATGTAAGGTCATTGCCGTTACAAAGTGGCTTATTTTCCGTAACAACCGTATTAGGGCCTTAAATATTATCAGCGACTACATAGCCTGTATGCTGACCATACAAAACACAAACTATCGTTTCTGCAATTAAACAGAGCATAGTATTTTACTCCTATTTTTTGTATTTCAGGTGCCCATAAAAGGCGATGTTATCATTTATCTATCGCAGAACGTTTAAGCATATAGTCCATAAACACCCAATTCAGTAAGTCTTTTTATTTATACAAAACCATGCCCGGGTTCAGGTTTCCGTCAGTTTCCTGCCGTGGTCAATGCGGATGTGATGTTCCGGTTAAATACCACCAATCGCCATCGCGCAGTACCTGGCAATCGTGCAGCCCGTTTGGGTCGATACCGTTTGAAATTGGATTTTGGTATTCGAAAGTTTGTTTTTTTTTTGATTGCAGGCAAAAAGCACAACCACCATTGTTCTATCAGTATTACGTTCCGTTTAAAATTTTCAAGTTAACAATAGTTTACTTTAAAATTTGAGAATGGATGGAATCGCTCCGCTCTTATGTCTACTTTTTTAATCAAACTTGTTTTTTAATCTATGATTTAAAAAGTTCATGTTCATTTCATCTGTTTAAAATTTTTTGATTTCTGAATGTTCAAAATCCCGATACATCGGGACAGGAACTCACATAAATTTTAATCATTCTCTTTTGTGAATTTAGAATGAGGAAAGTTCATGTTCGCTTCATCTGATTATTGTTAATAGTTTTTAAAGGTATCTGATGTAACTCGCGATGAATTAAACTTTGTTTCAGATATAGATTCACAAAATAAAATCCATGCTTGTTTTAGCAGTAACAGTTTTAATCTGCACCAAAAATAACCTGACACGTTGCCGAGCTTTTGTTTTGGGGTGTTTTTGTTTTGTTTAAATGCACATCAGCGACAAACAGAAAAATTTTGTTTGTCGCTGATATAAGTACAAGTTGCTATTTCAACTTCAGGTTTTGTACATTGGAGTATTCTTTTCCGCGAATGCGCTCAAATTCAGCAATAAGTTCTTCCAATATTTCAGGGTTTTCGTCTGCTACGTTTTTTTGCTGGCTAATGTCGCTGCTTAAATCGTACAATTGCCATTCCATTTCGTTGCCCAATTCAATATTAACCTGGGTATTTATTTTGGCACCTTTGTAGGGAGGAATCAGGGCCCAGTTTCCGCTGCGCATGGCGGTGCGGCTTGTGGCTTCCAATATCAACGATTGACGACCTTCGTCGCTGTTACCCATCATTACATCAAGCAAAGGCTCGCTGTCCATTGATTGTGCATCGCTACCTACCAATTCTGCTAAGGAGGCTAAAATATCCACCTGACAAACCAAGGCATCTGATACTTTTGGTTGTATTTTACCTTTCCAGTAAGTTATAAACGGTACACGGGTTCCGGCTTGAAACAAGCTGTATTTACCTCCGCGCAATGCACCGGCAGGTTTATGATCGCCTAATTTCTCAACAGCATCATCATAGTAACCGTCATTAAGTACAGGGCCGTTGTCGCTCGAAAAAATAATCAAAGTATTCTCCAACACTCCTTCTTCTTCCAATGTTTTCATAAATTCACCCAAACACCAGTCGGCTTCAACAATTACATCGCCTCGCGGACCCATTCCGGATGTTCCTTCAAATCGTGGATGTGGCGTACGCGGAACATGAGGCTGTTGCATAGTGTAAACCAAGAAGAATGGCTCATTTTTATGTGCTTTTACATACGCCTGAGCTTTAGCAAGAAAATGATCGGCCATATCAACATCTTTCCAACGTGCCGCTTCGCCGCCTTTCATGTAACCAATGCGCGGAATACCGTTAATAATGGTATTGTTATGGCCATGATGCCACATCTGGTATGTACACAATTCGGGATTTTCTTTACCTGTCGGCTGTCCCTCAAAGTTATTTTGATAATCAATTTCAATCGGATCATTTTTATCCAGGCCATCAACATATCCGTTATCGATGTACACTGTTGGTACGCGGTCTTGGGTAGCTGCCATAATGTAGGCATCATCAAAACCAACTTCGTTTGGCCCGGGTTTTACATGTTCATTCCAGTCGACCACGCCTGAACCTAAACCAAGGTGCCATTTCCCTACAATACCGGTATGGTAGCCTTTTTCTTTAAATATTTTTGGAATGGTTACCTGCGCGGTATCGATAATTAGAGGTGCTGTTCCGGGTAAAATTTTAGCCTGGTCGTTTCTCCACGGATAAACACCGGTTAGCAGGCCATATCGACTGGGCGTGCAGGTAGCCGACGTGGCATGTCCATCGGTAAAACGTACTCCGCCTTCTGCCAATTTATCGAAATTTGGTGTTTTTAATTCGGTTGCTCCGTATGCGCCCATGTCTCCGTACCCCAAATCATCCATATAAATAATCACCACATTTGGTTTTTCGTCTGACTGCGCATCGGTTTTCTGCGTTTTGCTCTGGCATCCTACCAACAGGCCAATTCCCACAAGTAATGATGCAATAATACCGGTTCTTTTCATTCGTATAAATTTTATTAAGTTGATTTTGATTTTACGCTGCCAAAATTACCGCTTTTTTGAAAAGTTTAAGTGGTAAAATTATTCATAAAAAGGGTGCTATTTAATTAAAATCGGTATTATTTGCAGTAAAACTACCTATTTTGTTTAAAACGTAAATAAGCTGGCATGTCTATTTCAAGCTTCAAATTCATCCAATTTATTAGATGAATTAAAGCAATGGGAACATGGATTTCACAGGCGCTATCGTCCCTGTAAACTTCTATTCCTTTCAATCCCCATCTAAGTCTGACTTATTTAACCAACCGGCATCCATTTTTTCGCCACTCCTATATCCGTTATAGAAATCGTGGTTGCCTTCTTTGTATTTATGGCTGAAGGTATTTGGTATTTGCTCTTAGTAAATGGATAATGTTCCCGTGGCGAGAAACCAACATCGATCGCTTGATTTATTATCGTCCTCAGATTTCGAAGATAAATTCCTGATGTTGCAATAGACTTTTTATTTGCCACCATCCAGGCCACAACCAAGTACTAAACGCCTGATATTCGTTCTAAAGCCAACATTAAAGCGTGAGTACCCAGCTTTCCATGGCCCTGCGCCTGAACAGCAAGATACAGTTGTTTTACCAATGCAAGCCCCGGCAAGGAAAGTCCCATTTGCTCGGCTTCCTTTAACGCAATACCCATATCTTTAATAAAATGTTCTACAAAAAATCCGGGGTCGAAATTTCGATTTACCATACGTGGAGCGAGATTATCCAGGGTCCAACATCCGGCTGCCCCGCCACTTATAGATGATAACATCGTTGGCAAATCAAGACCGGCTTTATGGCCATATAACAACGATTCGCAAACGCCAATCATTGTTCCGGCAATAGTTATCTGATTGCACATTTTTGTGTGCTGTCCCGATCCGGCTTTTCCCTGGAAAACAATTTGTTTCCCCATTAGTTCAAGTAAAGGCAGCACTTTATCAAAAGTTGCTTTATCGCCTCCTGCCATTATTGAAAGGGTTGCATTTTTTGCCCCCACATCGCCTCCCGAAACCGGAGCATCAAGGGCATTGGCTCCACGGGCTTTTGCTGCTTTGTATATTTCAACGGCCAAACTCGGTTCTGTTGTTGTCATATCAACAAGTATGGCAGCAGGTTTTGCCTGTTCCAGTATTCCTTTTTCGCCGAAATATACTTCGTGTACATCTTTCGGAAAGCCAACAATTGTAAATACCACATCTGAAACTGCCGCAACATCAGCCGGGCTATCAGCCCAATTCACACCACTTTTTAGCAGTTTTTCAGCCTTGCTTTTTGTACGGGAAAAAACTGTGCACTTATAACCGGCACTATTTAAGTGGCCCAACATTGAGGTACCCATAACCCCGGTACCAATCCAACCAATCGACAGATTCTGTTTCATAACGATGCTTTAAGTGCAGCCAAAACTACAGCTTTACAAACATTTGACAAAATTCAAAAAGCCAAAATTACGATGTTCTAACCTTCTATGAACTATGTAAAACGGTAACAGACTCCAGCACCAGAAGACCATCTTATGTTAACTATTGATTAATTTTTCTGAATGTGAAATACCTTATTCAAAACCAGACCTCACCATTTTTATTCTTATAAACTGGTTCTATAAAAGCTTGTTTGCCGATAAACAGAGCCCTGATAACTTTTTAAAATACATAAACAACTGCTACTCAAAACACTCAATTACAACACTTAGCAAACAATTAGTTTTTAAACAATTCAGATAATTAGTTATATTTAGCCCGAATCTTTCGCATAGATTTATTATTAAAAACGGGGAACAGATGCTGACTGGACTCCGTTTTTTTTGCCTAAACAATCACAATTTTTCAAAATCTCAGGTATTGGGAAGGAAAAAAAAACCTTCAGATTAACTCCGAAGGTTCCTTTTTTTAAACGTACAAATAGTTTATAATTCTTTAAAGAAATCGTTGCCTTTATCATCAACTATAATAAATGCGGGGAAATTCTCGACTCGAATTTTGCGAACGGCTTCCATTCCCAAATCTTCAAAATCAACTACTTCAACCGATTTGATGCTGTTTTTTGCCAAAATAGCTGCTGGTCCGCCAATCGATCCTAAATAGAACCCGCCATGTTTTTTACACGCATCGGTTACGGCCTGCGAGCGGTTTCCTTTTGCCAGCATAATCATCGAGCCACCATGGCTTTGGAACTCGTCAACATAAGGATCCATACGCCCGGCAGTGGTTGGACCAAAACTACCTGATGCCATTCCTTTTGGTGTTTTTGCAGGGCCGGCATAATAAACCGGGTGATTTTTAAAATACTCGGGCATTGGCTTGCCCTCATCGAGCATTTGCTTTATTTGAGCATGTGCAATATCGCGTGCAACAATTAATGTTCCACTTAAGTTAAGCCGGGTTTTTGTTGGATATTTCGTTAATTCGGCCAATACCTTATCCATTCCCTGGTCCAGATCAATATCAATTGCCGGACTCATTGATGGCGCCTTCGCTGGTAGGAAGCGGGCCGGATTTTTTTCCAGTTGCTCAAGGAAAATACCTTCTTTTGTAATTTTGGCTTTAATGTTACGGTCGGCACTGCAGCTAACACCCAAACCTACCGGGCACGACGCTGCGTGACGTGGTAAGCGAATAACACGCACATCGTGAACAAAGTATTTACCACCAAACTGAGCTCCAACACCACTCTCCTGGCAAATTTTTGTAACTTTTTCTTCCCATTCCAAATCACGGAAAGCCTGGCCGCCTTCGTTACCTTCGGTTGGTAGGTTATCGTAATAACCTGCCGATGCTTTTTTTACTGTTGCCAGAGTTGCCTCGGCTGAAGTTCCGCCAATTACCAAAGCCAGGTGATAAGGAGGACATGCTGATGTTCCTAAATCCATAATCTTTTCCTGAACAAATTTGGTAAGGTTTTCTTCGGTTAAAAGCGACTTCGTTTGTTGATATAAAAATGTTTTATTTCCGGAGCCACCACCTTTGGTAATAAACAAGAATTCGTACTTATTTCCCTGCTCAGCATAAATATCAATTTGCGCAGGTAGGTTTGTTCCGGTATTCTTTTCTTTGGTCATGGTAAACGGAACCACTTGCGAGTAGCGCAAATTCTTATCGGCGTAGGTTGAAAAAATCCCTTTTGACAGCATTTCGGCATCGTTTGCTCCGGTATACACATCTTCACCTTTTTTACCAATAACTATTGCTGTACCGGTATCCTGGCAAGTGGGCAGTTCTCCTTCGGCCGAAACTGCCTGGTTCATCAACATGGTATGAGCCACAAACTTATCGTTATCTGTTGCTTCCGGGTCTTCCAGAATTTTAGCCAGTTTTTCGAGGTGAGCAGCCCTAAGGTAAAACGACACATCGTTAAAAGCTTCTTTTGCCAGCTCTTCAAGTCCCTGTGGATCTACTTTCAGCAATTCGCGCCCATCAACCTCTACTGTCGACACATAATCTTTGGTTATACAACGATATTCGGTATCGTCTTTTAAAATTGGAAATGGTTTTTGATATTTAAATTCTGCCATTGTAAAATCGGTTAAATTAATTTTCGATCAAAGATAAAACTATTCGCTGGTTTCTATTTTTTTTTACCTGCAATCCTTAAAAATTTTAAATTCAATACAGATTGGTTTATTAAAAAATCGTTGTTAATATCATTCACTAATTTAAAATCATTCTATCATTTTTGAATACGACAAACCATTACATTTGCCGCCAGATATAAAAACAAGATGAAGGTTATGGGTTTTGGGGTTTTGTGCACATTGGCACATGGCCTCCTGTGGGTATTAACTTTAATGCCTGTCAATTTACAAGCTTCTTGTTATCCCTTCGTCTCCCAGTCATTTCAGAATGAAGCAGCTATGCCTGCCGCAGCAAACGATACTTTTTTGCTGGCCGCAGGTTGTGGCAACAACCAGGTTTCGGGCAACTTGCTTATCAACGATAGTTTTTTACCCGATTCGGCATGGATAAGTCACATCGAATATCCTGAAACAGGTAATTTCTCGTGTGGCCCCCTGGGTGATTTTATCTATAAAAATACAATTAATTTTCGGGGAGAAATTACCTTAAACTACCGCCTAAGCTGCATCAGTAACCCGGAATATTACGCTGAGGCACAATTAACCATTTTTGTTGAAGACGATAACGATTGCGACAATGTTGTAAACAGTATTGACGTGGATGACGACAATGATGGAATTCTGGATGTTCATGAAGGTGACCAATCAGTAGATTCGGACAACGACGGTATTCCGGATTGTTATGATATAGATTCGGACAACGATGGTATTACCGATTTTACTGAATGGCAGACCGAAGGGCAATGCGCAAGTTTATTACTATGCGATAACAATTGCGATGGCTGGGACGACGCATTTGACCCTGCCGAAGGAGGAATGTACTACGAACAGGTTGATACCGACAGGGATGGAATCCCTGATTTTTTAGATACAGACTCGGATAACGACGGCATTTCAGATTTTATTGAAGCTTTTGATGTGCTAAACAATGGCGAGCCGGAGCTAAAAATGCAAAACCTCGATTACGACGGTGATGGCCTTGATAACAGCTGCGACACGTTAAACCGCGAACTATCGATGCGCAATCCAATGGGAAGCTGTAGCCCCTTACCCGACCATAACCAGAACAATATTAGAGATTGGCGCGACCCCATAAACTACCGGGCCGAAACTGACCCCCAGGATGCTAAAACCGCAGAAAACGGATTGCTCATTTTCCCCAACCCTGTATTAGATTACTGTACAATAAAAATACCAGCAGAAGCACACCATTCCGAAGTGCCTTATTCCTTAAAAATATTTGACTCGAAAGGCACGCTTATTCAACTTGAATTGCTATACCAGGAAGAACACCACTTGCCACTATCGCACTTAAAAGGAGGCATTTATATTATTCGAGTAAAAGCAGGTGCCACAAGCTGGACTACACGCATCAGCAAAATCAATTAGTTAATGCCAAACCTCTCGAAGCCACAATTATTTTGCACAAGTATTTGGTTTGTATTACATACTTGTTTAATTTTACAACCAAATTAAACCACATGAAATCAAGTACTTTAAACCAGGAAATGAGTGACAGCGAACTACTAAAAACACTAAAAACTGCTGTCACTACCTCAAAACGTTCGTTGTACCAGGATGGAATTCTGCTCATTCTCTGGGGAGCAAATTTTACCATTGGTTTTTTACTGAATTATTACAAATCAGCTCACCTGCTTGTTTGGTGGGAAAGAAATATTATTGACACCTTAAACATTTTGGCTGGCATTGGTTTAATAGGGTTTACCGCTTATTATTTATTTTTGCGCAAACCTAAATACCGCACCTATACAGCTATTTCAACACGTTTTGTTTGGCTGGGCATAATTATCGCCCATAACTTAAATGTTATTGTTACCAAAAGCTATTTACAAGAAGTTAGTTTTGCACTAATTCATCCGCTTCAGATGGTGTTAATTGGTTTTGCCCTATTTGTTACCGGCGGAATTTACAGATACACTTTACTTTCCATAAGTGGCGCTGCAATGTGGATTGCCGCCGTGTTGTGTGCCCATGTAGAACTGACCGACCAATACCTGATTCGAGCTATCGCAAACTTCATTTGTTTTGTGATTCCGGGGATTTTAATGTATATGCAAAGTAAAAAAACGGTTCATGTTTAAAGCGCTCGACCCTTTACTTCATTCGCAAGTTAGGCTGGCCATAACCACTATCCTCATTAATGTTAAATCGGCCGAATTTTCGTATTTACTCGAAAACATCGAAACCTCTAAAGGAAATCTCAGTTTCCAGATTACAAAGCTAAAAGAGGAGGGCTACATCAGGGTTAAAAAATCCTTCAGAAAAAATTACCCGCTTACAACCGTAAGTATTACTCCCAAAGGAATTGAAGCCTATGAAAACTACATTGATGCCATTTCTGAATATTTCAAAAAATCAGGAAAAATATAACCACCTGTCCTTTTGCCAATTCGTAAATACCTGAACAAACTTTGTGGTTTTTCATTAGAATCAGAGTAGGTAAAAAGGTCAATTTAGAGAAATGCAGCCGCTAATGCCGGAATTTGGTCAGGATTAACTATTTTGGCTTATTCGCTAAATAGTCAAAAAAAATGAAAACAAAACAATTCCTCGTTTCTCTGCTACTTTTTGCGTATATTTTTCCAACGCAGGCTGAAGTTAAGCTTCCCAAAATTTTCAGTTCTAACATGGTTTTGCAACAGGGTATGGAAGTTCCGGTTTGGGGCTGGGCAACCGCAGGCGAAACGGTTACAATTCAACTAACTACATCAGCATCATCTGACAATGAGAATTCCGGAGAGGCCGTGAAACAAACCATACTGATTGCCCATAACAACGCCATTGCCGACAGTAACGGAAAATGGACAACCAAACTGCCGGCACAAGCATACGGTGGGCCTTACACGCTAAGTATAAAAGGCGAAAACACGATTAATTTTACAAATGTAATGATTGGTGAAGTTTGGGTATGCTCGGGCCAGTCGAACATGGAATGGCCACTGGCACAGGCCAAAAATGCTGAAAAAGAAATAGCTGCAGCCAAAAACTCTAACATTCGCTTGTTTTCGGTACCCAAGCGTGTGGCACAGTTTCCGGAAGAGGATTTGGAAGCCGGAGAATGGATGGAATGCACACCTCAAACGGCACATAATTTTTCGGCCGTCGGGTATTTCTTTGGCCGTTCGTTAGCTGAACAGCTTAACGTGCCTATTGGTTTAATTCACACCTCGTGGGGCGGCACGGTTGCCGAAACCTGGACCAGCGCAAAAACCATTGCCAACGATCCGGATTTTAAAGCTCCGCTTACCGAGTTGCAGCAACTAAACGTGGAAGAATACAAAAAAAACAAGGAGGCTGAAATTCGAAAAATTCTGGGTGGAGAAATTCCTTTGGAAGACGAAGGAATGGTGAATGGACAACCTATTTACTCAGCACCGGAGTTAAACGACGAAACCTGGAGCTCGATAAAATCACCCGGATTATGGGAAGAACAAGGATATGTAAATATTGATGGAATTGGCTGGTACCGTAAGGAATTAAACCTCAACCAGGAACAAACACAGGTGAACCTCAATCTGCATTTAGGTAAAATTGACGATTCGGATATTACTTTCCTTAACGGAATAGAAGTTGGAAAAACAGAAAACCAATACAACAAAGACCGGGTGTATACCATTGATAAAAAATATTTAAAGCCCGGAAAAAACATGATTGTGGTGCGGGTAAACGATACCGGTGGCGGTGGCGGTATGTGGGGAGCACCTGAAGATCAGTACGTGGCAATTGGGAAAGAAAAAATAGATCTTTCGGGTAACTGGAAATTTAAAATTTCAAAAGCAGTTATGCAAGGTTTTGATTTAGGCCCCAACGCCTATCCTACTCTGCTGTTTAACGGCATGATACACCCCATAATTCCGTATGGTATAAAAGGAGCAATCTGGTACCAGGGTGAGTCAAATGCCAGCCGGGCCCTACAATACCGGCGTGTTTTTCCGAACCTTATAAACGATTGGCGAACGCAGTGGAATCAGGGCCAATTTCCTTTTCTTTTTGTGCAACTGGCCAACTACATGAAAGCCACACAACAGCCCGAAGAAAGTGAATGGGCCGAGTTACGCGAAGCCCAGAGTTTGACCTTAGAACTACCCAATACAGGAATGGCATCGGCCATTGATATTGGTGAAGCCGACGACATCCACCCCCGCAACAAACAAGACGTAGGCAATAGGCTGGCCTTAAACGCCTTAAAAACGGCTTATAATAAAGAACTGGTGCACACGGGCCCTACCTATCAATCGGTTGAATTTAAAGATGGAAAAGCCTATATTTCTTTTAAAGATACCGGCGATGGGCTTGCTGTAAAAGACAAATACGGCTATGTAAAAGCTTTCACAATTGCAGGGGATGATCGGAAGTTTTACTGGGCCAAAGCAGAAATTATAAATAAAAATACGGTGGTTGTTTATTCTTATGCCGTAAAAAATCCGGTTGCAGTGCGGTTTGGCTGGGCCAATAATCCTGATGATATTAACCTGTATAACCTCAACGAATTACCGGCGAATCCTTTCAGAACAGATAGCTGGCCAGGAATTACAAAGTAAATTGAGAATTAAATTGTTTTGAGCACACAATTAATTTATCAATATAAAGTTGATTATAAAACGTGTTTGCCTAGCTTTGTGCCAATTATGAGAAACTTTACCATTCTATTTTTTTTACTGCTTACCGAGCTAATAACTTTTGCTCAAAGCAACAATGCAACCTTAAAGGGTATTATTAAAGACCAAAATGGAATACCGGTTGATATGGTAAATGTGGTACTGAAAGAATACCCAACCCTTGGAACCACAACAAATGCAAAAGGTGAATTCTTATTGCGAATTCCGGCCCGTAAAAACCTAACTGTTATCTTCACCTCACTGGGGTACCAAACATTTCAAGATTCGGTTTTTGCCCAGCGCGAAGAAACAATTATAAAAAACATCGAACTTCCGGAGAAGAACCTTGAATTGGCAGAAATAATTGTACGCGAACAACGCCGCAATGGAGGTAGCATTGTTAGTCTCGATCCTAAAATTATTAATTCTATTTCAAGCGCATCAGGTGGTATCGAGGCGGGATTAAAAACACTGCCCGGTGTTTCGTCCAATAACGAATTAAGCTCGCAATACACCGTTCGAGGTGGTAATTTCGACGAAAACCTGGTTTACGTAAACGATGTGGAGGTATACCGCCCTTTTCTTATTCGGTCGGGGCAACAAGAAGGCCTGAGCTTTGTAAACAGCGATATGGTTTCAACCATCGATTTTTCAGCCGGCGGTTTTAACGCAAAATATGGCGATAAAATGTCGTCGGTTCTTGATATTAAATACCGGAAACCCAGCGATTTTCAGGGCTCCGCATCCGTAAGTATGCTCGGGGCAACTGCCCATTTCGAAGATGTAGCATTAAACGGCAAACTCTCGCACATTTCAGGCATCCGTTATAAAACCAACCGATACATCCTGGGCAGCCTCGACGAACAAGGGGAGTACGATCCGCGTTTTCTCGATTTCCAAACTTATATTACCTATCAATTCAACGAGAAACTCGACTTGTCGTTTTTGGGTAACGTGGCACAAAACGAATATAATTTTATACCACAAACACGCGAAACAACATTTGGCACCTGGCAAAATCCGTTAAACACCAAAATTTATTTCGACGGACAGGAACAAGACGATTTTCAGACCTATTTAGGAGCAATTACGGCCAACTACCACCCCAATCCAAACTTGAACTTAAAATTTATCGTTTCGGCCTACCACGCCAAAGAAAACGAAACTTACGATATTCAGGGGCAATATTACCTCAACCAATTGGAAAGAAATATGGGTTCTGAAGAATTTGGCGACAGTTCGTTAAACCTGGGTGTAGGCACTTTTATCAACCACACCAGAAACACGCTGGATGCCACCGTTTACAGTATTTCGCACAAAGGTGCCTGGAATTCCGAAAATCACCTGATGAACTGGGGGCTTAAATTTCAACACGAAAAAATAAACGACGAACTGAACGAATGGATCTACCGCGATTCGGCCGGTTATTCCATTCCTTATTCTGATGAGCAAGTTCTGCTGTATTACACATTGAACGCCAAAAATAAAATAAGTTCGAACCGGGTAACAGCATTTTTGCAGGACAGCTGGAGTGTGCCGGTAAACAGTGGCGATTTGTATTTAACTGGTGGTGTTCGTTTTAATTTCTGGGATTTCAACAACGAGTTGCTGATAAGCCCTCGCGCCACCTTAAGTTATTTTCCACAGTGGGAAAAGAAAATGTCCTTTCGCTTGTCGGCAGGAATGTACCACCAGTCGCCATTTTTCAAAGAATTAAAAAAGAGCGACGGCTATATTAATTACGATTCAAAAGCCCAACGATCATTTCAATTGGTTGGAGGTACTGATCTGCTTTTTACGGCCTGGGACCGCCCATTCCGATTTACCACCGAAGCTTATTACAAACACATGAGCCGACTTGTACCCTACCAGGTTGACAATGTTAGAATACGCTACCTTGCCGAACAGGAAGCAACCGGTTATGCAACCGGCATTGATTTGAAAATAAACGGCGAATTTGTAAGTGGCTTGCAATCGTGGGCAAGTTTATCGTTTCTTCAAACTGAAGAAGATATTAAGGGAGACGGACATGGGATGATTCCGCGCCCAACCGACCAGTGGATGAATTTCAGCTTGTTTTTTCAGGATTACCTGCCCGGCAACCCCACCTATAAAATGCAGCTATCAGGCTTTTACGGCGCACGACTGCCTACCGGCCCACCAAATGGAGAACGCTACCAGGATGTTTTTCGCATGCCCTCGTACCGTCGTATCGACCTTGGCTTTTCAAAAGTTTTTATTAGCCCTGCAAATCGCTCCAACTCGGCGCTATTCAAGCACATTACCGATATGTGGCTGAGTTTGGAGGTTTTCAATATTCTCAACATTAACAACACCATTTCGTACTTTTGGGTGTCGAGTATTTATGGCGACCAATATGCCGTACCTAATTACCTCACTTCCAGAAAATTCAACTTAAAACTTACAATTAAATTTTAAGCTATAATTTTCTAAAATAATGTTTTGAATGTTTAAACATTATTAAAACTGCCGCCTTGCACAAGTTGCTTTCCAGATGTTGATTGGTAAACAATTACCTTTGCGATACAATTTAATTGCTATTTATGATGCTAACAATTTACCAGGTTGACGCTTTTGCTGAAAAAGTTTTTGAAGGAAACCCGGCGGCCGTTATTCCCTTAAGCGAATGGTTACCCGATGCTACCATGCAAAAAATTGCGATGGAACACAACCTTTCTGAAACGGCCTTTTTTGTTCAGCAAAACGAATGCTTCCATATCCGCTGGTTTACGCCGGAGTCGGAAGTAGATTTGTGCGGCCACGCTACCCTGGCTGCTGCACATGTTTTGTTCGAGCATTTGCAGCATACTTCATCAAGCATTTGTTTTCAATCAAGAAGCGGAAACTTAAGCGTAAAAAAAGAAGGAGACTTATTGGTTTTAAATTTCCCTGTATCGGAAGTAGAGGCAAAATACATTCCAACAGGTTTGAAAACAGCCTTTAATATTCATCCTATCGAGTGTTTTAAAGGCCGCGAAGACCTGATGCTGGTGTTTAAAAATGAAAATGACATAAGACAACTGCAAGCCGATTTTCAGAAAATACTTGAAGCCAGCAAACGGGGAATAATCTGCACCGCAAAATCTGATGACGTTGATTTTGTTTCGCGCTTTTTTGCTCCGGCAGTTGGCATAAATGAAGATCCGGTTACTGGCTCGGCACACACCATGCTTATTCCGTACTGGGCCAAACAACTTAATAAAACTACCCTTGTGGCCAAACAATTATCAAAAAGGGGTGGCATTTTATATTGCAAACACCTCGACAACCGCGTTGAAATTGGCGGAAAAGCGGTTACTTACCTTGTAGGCAAAATCAATATTCAGTAAACGCTTCATTCGAAACAAATCAATTTTTCAACCGATAATAATAATTTGATCAATATCAGGTTTTATAAAGAATTACCGTTGATTATTGAGATTTTGATTTATTATAGTCGTATATTTTAAAAAAGAAAACAGTAACCCACATTATTAATAACTTCATTTTATATGAACGATCCTTTTGGTTTAGCCATTAAAGAATTTTATGAACGGGGAAAAGCTCCTCAAATAAATGTTGATTCGAACTACACCGAAGGCGAAGAAATTGCGCCATCCTATTTTTTCAGAAATGAAAAAGAACTGCCACGAATTGAAAAAACAGCATTAAAAAATTGCAAAGGAAAAATTTTGGATGTAGGCGCTGCAGCTGGATGCCACTCGCTTATTCTGCAAAAAAAAGGATACAATGTAACTGCGCTGGAAAAATCGGAACTGGCAGCTGAGGTGATGAAAAAACAAGGCATTGTTAAAGTTGTTCATGCCGATATTTTCGATTACCATGAAAAACAGTTTAATACCATTCTTTTGCTGATGAACGGAACGGGTATTGGTGGAAACATTAGTGGATTAAAAAAGCTGCTGGCTCATTTAAAAAGTCTTTTGCTCGATGGTGGTCAGATTTTAATCGATTCGTCGGATATAAAATACCTTTTTGAAGAAGAAGACGGCTCGAAATGGGTTGATCTGGGATCTACCAGCTATTACGGCGAGATGCAATACGAAGTTAGCTTCCGGAAATCATCGGTAAAATTCGACTGGTTGTTTGTTGACTTCAACACCCTGCAATTAGTTGCCAATGAAACAGGATTAAGTTGCAAACTAGTTGAAAAAGGCGACCACTTTGATTATTTAGCTCAGCTAAAACTGCAATAGGCGGCTGTTTAAACAAAAAAATGACCAAAGCTGTAGCCTGTAATCCAATCTCTGAATGTTAGTGAAATCACAAAAGACCATTCGCAAATCGAGCGAGTAATTTCGCAGAGTATTTTATGCCGTTTGCAGAATAATTCCGATGGTTTACAGATATAATTTCGGTATTTTCTGTCGTTTACATAATTTGGGGAAAGATTTAAACAGAAAACAACATGAAAGCTCTTATCCTCATCTCTTCCATTTTTTACATTCTTGGTTTAAAAATCAGTAACAAAATCGACATCGTAAAAAAAAGTAATCCGGTTGATAAAATCATCTCGCACAAAGTTCAGTCTTCAGAGCCCGACAAAACTGCAAAGTTTGAGCAGGAAGAAAAAGAAGCGGATGAAAACGAAGAAAAACAACCGGCAGTTAACAACACGATGGAATAGCAGTACAACCATCGCTACTGGTTAAGCGTATAAAATTATTAAGCAGAAAAACAGGAAATCATTTTTATGGTTTCCTGTTTTTGTTTTTTGTACATTCGGTGAAAAGTTGCTAAAGATTGCTTTTAAATGAATTGCCAAATTACATCCAACGATATTCGTGTAAAAAGCTGGGAAGAATTAACTCAGGAAGTATACCATGACTCGTGGAAACCCAGCCTCGGCCGTTTCAGGTCGGATTTTGCCTTTCGGGGATTGTCAGATTGCAACTACCGATTAGAGAATAGTTTCCTTCGCAATTGCGGCAATCGCCCGGAGCTGGAATACCATATGCTTCGGAATTTTAGAAAATATGCCCGAATCGATGATTTTTCGTTAGCCAACACGCAGCTGCGAGCCTTGGTACTGGCGCAACATCATGGCCTGGCAACCCGCCTGCTCGACTGGACTTACTCGCCATTTATTGCCATGCACTTTGCCACATCAAACACCGAAAAATACCACATTGACGGTGTGATTTGGAAAGTAGACTTTGTGCAGGTAAACCGCCTGATACCGGAACCCTTAAACGCTTTGCTTACGCTCGAAAAATGCAATGCTTTTACCGTTGAAATGCTTGAGTCGGTTTTTCCATCGCTGCAAAAACTCGATGAAACCATTGGAAGCGGCCACGCTTTGTTTTTTGAGCCACCTTCAATCGATGACCGTATTGTAAACCAGTTTGCACTGTTCTCGGTAATGACCAGTGCCACCGCTGTTCTCGACAAATGGCTAAACAAACACCCTGAAGTGTACCGTCGGATTATTATTCCGGCCAGTTTAAAATGGGAAATTCGCGATAAGCTGGATCAGGCAAACATCACCGAACGAGTACTTTTCCCCGGACTTGATGGGCTGGCCAGCTGGCTAAAAAGACACTATCGCCCGAAAATCTGATTTTTCGTTTTCAATCTCCGCATATATTTTGTATACATTTTTATATCTTTAGAACTGAATTTCAACAATTCTTTCTGTTTGCTGTTTTTAACTTGAACCAATCCATAAGATCTGATATCATGTCGAAATTTCAATTAAATCGTCGAAAATTTTTAGCTGCTCTCGGAATGGGAACAGCACATGTAATGTTCTCAAATCCTTTATATGCCAGAACTTATCCATCACGAAGTTTAAATCCTTTTCAACTGGTTAATCTTGGTAAATCGGGCATTAAAACTACGCTGTTAGGCATGGGCACCGGTGTACATGCCACCAACCGCACAAGTTTTCTTACACGACAAGATAAAACAAGCAGTATAGACTTGCTTTTGCATGCTTATGAAAAAGGCATCCGGTATTTTGATTTAGCCGACACCTACGGAACACACGGTTTATTTGCCGAGGCCATGTCAAAAATGAAGCGCGAAGAACTCACCATTACAACTAAAATATGGACGCGATCAGGTGGCATTCCCGAAAAAGAACGCCCCAACGCTGACCTCGTTGTTGACCGTTTCAGAAAGGAATTAAAAACCGATTATATCGATCTTGTTCAAATTCATTGTATGGTTGATGAAGACTGGACAGAAACCCTGAAACCCCAAATGGAAATCCTGTCGAAACTAAAAGACCAGGGAATAATAAAAGCTCATGGTGTTTCAGTACATTCACTCGATGCCATGAAAGCGGTGGTAAAAAGCCCCTGGGTTGATGTATTGCATGCCCGAATAAATCCTTACGGAATTGCCATGGACAAACCTGATCCGCAGGAAGTAGTTGAAGTAATACAGCAGCTACACCAGGCAGGAAAAGGTGTTATTGGCATGAAACTGGTTGGCAATGGAAAATTACGCGACGATAGCGAAAAAATTGATAACACCCTGCGCTTTGTTTTGGGGCTGGGATGTGTTGACAATATGATAATTGGCTTTGAAAACAAAGAACAGATTGACAATTACATTTTGCGCGTTGAAAAGGCACTAAAGGAATTGTAAGGCGAACTTAAAAACACCTCTTTAGCTATAACTTGATGAGCTTTTTACCGATGAAACGATATTACTTGCCCCTAAAACAAACCAATGTTAAGAAATTAAAAACTGACAATACCTTTAATTTCAACAACTTACACCCCAAGGCTTTTAAATAACCAATGTTCAGAACAATTGGAAGAGATTCGGCTTACTTTTGCACGACATTTCTTTAATACAATGAATTCAGTTTTTAAGCCCAAACTATTTACATTGCTGCGTGCCGGTGTAAGTAGTAAACAAATTAGTTCAGATGTTTTGGCCGGAATTGTGGTTGGAATTGTTGCCCTACCGCTGGCCATTGCATTTGCCGTTGCCTCAGGTGTTTCGCCCGACAAAGGCCTTATTACAGCCGTAGTGGCCGGGTTCCTTATTTCGTTTTTTGGAGGCAGTAGGGTTCAGATTGGCGGACCAACAGGCGCTTTTATTATAATTGTGTACGGCATTGTTGAACATTACGGTATTAATGGTTTAATAATTTCTACCATTATGGCCGGCATTTTACTAGTTCTTTTTGGTTTATTAAAACTGGGTACACTTCTGAAATTTATTCCTCATCCGCTTATTGTTGGATTTACCAGTGGCATTGCTCTTGTTATTTTTTCTACACAAATAAAAGATGCATTGGGTTTGACAATTTCAGAACTACCGTCTGACTTTATTGGCAAGTGGAACGTTTATTTCAACCAGTTAAGCACAATAAATCTGACGGCATTTTTTGTTACTGCTGTCACCATATTCATTACACTTTTTACGGGTAAAATAACCAAAAAAGTACCTGGCTCATTTGTTGCAATTATCCTTGTTACCGTTGTTGTTCAGCTCTTTCACCTACCTGTAGCAACAATTGAAACCTATTTTGGAGAAATCAGTAACTCCTTTCAGTTTTGCATCCCAACAGTAAAGCTCTCCGAACTACAAAATTACCTTGAACCTGCCCTTACTATAGCCTTGCTCGGAGGCATCGAGTCTTTACTCTCTGCAGTTGTTGCCGATGGTATGATAAGTGGAAAACACCGTTCGAACACCGAATTAATAGCGCAGGGCATTGCTAATATTGTTACTCCATTTTTTGGAGGCATTCCTGCAACCGGAGCCATTGCCCGTACAGCCACCAATATTAAAAACGGGGGGCGCACTCCCATTGCCGGCATAACCCACGCAATTACCTTGTTGCTTATTATGCTATTTCTGGGAAAATGGGCCAAATTAATTCCAATGTCGTGCCTCGCCGGAATATTAATAATTGTAGCTTATAACATGAGTGAATGGCGTTCGTTTGTTGCCATACTTAAAGGTTCTGTTTTTGATATTATTGTACTGGTAACCACTTTCCTTCTTACAGTTTTGGTTGACCTTACTGTTGCCATTGAAATTGGGGTAGTTTTGTCGGCCGTTTTATTTATGAAACGTATGTCGGACATTAGCGAAAAACGCATCAACAATGTAGTTGATACCGATGTAATTGAAGATTACTCGCTGTTGCCCAAAGGGGTTTCGGTATACGAAATTAGTGGCCCAATGTTTTTTGCCTCTGCACGTCGTTATTCCGAAGTTATCCTGGAAATTGGACAAAGTTGCTCGATATTAATTTTACGAATGCGCCATGTTTCCTTTATTGATGAAACCGGAATGCAAAACCTGCAAAGTTCGCTACGCATCCTGCAGGACCGTGGGGTAAGAATTATTCTATCGGGTGTTAACAAAGAGTTACAGTCAAATCTCGAGAAACGAATAAAAGCAAAAATACTATCTAAAACAGAAATTGAAGATTCCTTCGAAAATGCACTAAAAAGGGCTACTCCAACTAAAAAAAGTTAAAGAAAAACAGTTCGCTTTTCAGCATTACTTTTTACACATGCCTCCATTATTTTCAGTACCTCCAATGCTTCTTCAGGTTTAACAAGCAGCTCCTTATTTTTGCGTAGCGCATCAAAAATATTGGTGTAAAAAATGCGGTAATCGCCCGGAAGAGTCTCAACTAATTCTTCAACCTGTTCATCATTTTCATTGTACACCAGGGTACCCCACCAATCGGCATCTTCTTTGCCCCAATCCTCTCCTTCAGGCAAATTTCCGGCTTTAAGCAAATCTTCCTGCCCGTCTAATCCCGATTTATAAAAGGTACCGTATTCTCCGTGAATGGTGTATCGTGGACCAGGATCCAAAACGAGGTAAGAGCATTTTAAAAGTGCAGAAAAATTATCGTAATCGAGACGAATATCATAATAATCAGTTACTTTACCGGCGGTACGTACAACTTTAAGATGTGCCGTCACAGCTTTGGGGATACCAAACAAAACAAAAGCCTGATCGATCATATGCGAGCCCAGGTTATACAAAACCCCACTAAACTCATCTGGCTCTTCCTTCCAGGTATCAGCTGTTATCTCCGTTCGGTAACGATCGTAATGCGACTCAAACTCTACCAAGCGGCCAAAACGGGCTTCTTTAATTACTTTTTGTACGGTTCTGAAATCGCCGTCCCACCTTCGGTTCTGATAAACTGTAAACAGTAAATTTTGTGATTTTGCCAGGTTAATTAATTCTTGCAGCTGACTGCTTTTCTGAGCTGCAGGTTTTTCCACAACCACATGTTTTCCTGCATTAAAAGCCTGTTTTACCATTTCATAATGAAACTCATCGGGTGTATTTACCACAACAAGTTCAACCTCCTCGTCAGCTAATAATTCTTCATAAGTACGCACAATTCGGGCATTGGGAAACATACTCTGCGACAAAGTCTTGCTGCGTTCCAGTATTAATTTTACCCTAAAATTGCTATCTACTTTTAACGTTGGCCCATGAAACACCTGCCCCGACATGCCGAACGATGCTATTGCTACTACTACCTGCTTTTCCACTTCGTTATTTTATTAATTATTCGATAAAACCGGTTTTTACGTGTACCTATAAAATAAAAACCTAACACTATTTAAAGATACATATGTATTTATGAATTCAACAATTTCTCCTGTGTATCTTTAAAATTTTTCATTTAAAAATAAACAAATAGGCCTCATTCTCAAAAGTTGCTGAAAAACATCTGAGAATCATTGTATTGTATAACACATTAACTTCTATTCCACAAAATTTGATTGTAAATTGCTAAAGCAAAAAGGCATCAAGAGCGGCTGAACTGAACCAGTTGACAAAACAAATCCACCATAATGGAGAACAGTATACATCATTTCAAAATATGGCATTTAAACTTACAATCCTAATCGTATGAAAAATTTCCTGCAAAGCTATTTACTAAACAACAAATGTGTAAACCTGGAAACCGGGGATTATCCGGGGCCGTTTTTAACCATATCTCGTCAGGCGGGCTGCTCGGCCAAGCGCATTGCCATTAAGCTTTCAAAAATTTTAACCGGTTACAGTTACATGGCAGAAACAAAAACCGACGTAGAATGGAGATGGGTTGACAAAGATTTATTCTCAGCAGTTGTAAACGAAATGATTCAGGAAATAAATGCAGATGAGTTTGAAGACGCGGAAGAAGCCATACTTTTTTTAAAAGAAGTAGGAAGAGCCTTTTCTGATGAAACTATTTATGATATTTCTGATCAGAAACTAATTGAAACTCTGAAAGGTATTATTTGCAGACTCGCCTACCAGGGACGAACAATAATTGTTGGTCGCTCATCGGGTGCCATTTTAAAAGATGTCCCGAACAAACTGAATATTAGACTTGAAGCCCCAACCGACTGGCGAATAAACCGGATGATGCAAATAAAAGAAATGACCCGGTTAGAGGCAACAAATTACATTAACGAGGCCGATAAAAAACGTGATGCTTTTATTGAAAAAATTATTGGAAGAAAAGCTGAAAACAATGATTTTGATGTAATTTTCAACTATGCCTCGCTGGAAGACGACCAGATTGTGGATGCAGTGATAAATATTTTAAGAAATAAAAAAATAATAGCCCAGCACCACGAAATTTAATTTATTAACTATTTTTGATACCATTAGAATGATTAAAAACGTCTTCTGAAATACAGAAAGACATAAATTAAATCTCACCTTACCAAGGCCTTTCAATTGAAGGGTCTTGTTTTTTTTCGGTTTTTAATAAAAAAACAACATCTTTTTAGTGATAATCTAATAATTAGTACGTTACTTTGAACAAAGATTTTAATTCGTATGCAAACATATTTTGTGATTTTCCGTTTTAAACTCTGAAGCGTTCTTTATTTTAAACAAAAATTATTGGATAAAACAAGCGGCTAATGCCGCCAATTTTACATTTATACATTTATTTTTTTCTATTTTTTTATGAATTTATTTGTTGCAAGGTTAGATTCATCGATTACCGGTGACGACCTAAATGAACTCTTCTCTGCTCATGGAGAAGTTGCATCTGCCAAAGTTATTTTTGACAGAGAAACGGGAAACTCAAAATGTTTTGGTTTTGTTGAAATGCCAAACGACGAAGAAGCTAATGCTGCTATTGCTGCGTTAAACGAAAGCGAATTAGAAGGTAAAGAGATTGTAGTAAAGGAAGCCAATCCTCCACAGGAACGTCCACGTCGTGATTTTAATCGTGGCGGCGGCGGTGGCTACAACCGCGGTGGCGGTGGTGGTTACAACCGTGGCGGCGGTGGTGGTGGCGACCGCAGAGGCGGCGGTGGTTACGACCGTCGGGGCGGCGGCGACCGCAGAGGCGGTGGCGGTGGTTACAACCGCGACCGTAACGATCGCTGGTAAGCTTCCGGAAAGATATTCAAAAGAGGGTGTTCGTTTTTTACGAACACCTTTTTTTATAATTTCTTAAACCAGGCCTCGGCCTCTACCAATTCTGTTTTTTCGGCGGTTTTTACAGCATAATTAAATCCCGGCTGCATACAAAACGATCCGTATTCTCCTTTGGTGTTTAAGGCAATGTAACCAATCTGATGTTTCTCGTAATCAGGTATTTTTCGGGCAATACGCCGAACTGATTCTTCACAGGCTTTTTTAGGTGATTTTCCCTGACGCATAAATTCCACCACTAAAAACGAACCCAGCGTTTTCATTACCAGTTCGCCCGATCCGGTTGCTGTAGCACCTCCTACTTCTCCATCAACAAACAAACCGGCTCCAATAATCGGAGAGTCTCCTACCCTGCCAGGCATTTTATACCCCATGCCGCTGGTAGTGCAAGCACCTGAAATTCGTCCTTCTTCGTCAATAGCCAGCATACCAATGGTGTCGTGGTTATCTTCTGTTACATTTTCAATATTAATTCTATTACTGAATTCGCTTTGTTCTTTTTTCCACTTTTTCCACTCTGCTTTACGTGCTTTGGTTAAGAGTTTTTCTTTTTCAAAACCATTATCAAGGGCAAATTTAAGTGCTCCTTTTCCGCTTAACATTACATGTGGTGTTTTCTCCATTACCAAGCGCGCCACCGATACTGGATGTTTAATATGCTGCAGATAAGTAACACTTCCGGCACGTCCTTTTTCATCCATAATACAGGCATCCAGGGTAACTTTACCGCTTGCGTCAGGAATTCCGCCCTTGCCAACGGTAATTACATTCGGATCCGCTTCAGGAACACGAACGCCAGCTTCAACTGCATCAAGCGAGTGGCCTCCCTTTTTTAATATGTTCCAGGCAGCTTCGTTAGCCGCCATCCCATGGTTCCAGGTTGATATTACAAGTGGAAATTTATTGGCATTACTAAAAACAGTGGTTGCAGACACACGCGAACAGAGACCTGCTCCGCACAACAACACCGAACCTTTTGCCAAAAACGAGCGTCGAGAAATCATAGCTACACAACTTTTATATTTTTTTCAAAAGTAAAAAAATATAAGCGGAAGCCCACGATCGATGGTATTAGGATTTAAAAGATATGAACACAACTAATCGTTGGAAAAATACTCCAATGTTTTTCTGTAGTTTGAAAAAACAACGGCTCGTGAAATAAATCCAAGATATTTACCATCGTCAATAACTGCCAGGTTATAACGGTTGGATGTTTCAAATTTTTCAGCCACCCTTTCCATATTATCGTTTGATGAGATATAAAACTCTGGCATAAACATCAGGTCTTTAACCATCACTTTGTCGTATAGTTCATGCTCGAAAATAAGGTTCTTAACTTTTGATAATTTCACCATGCCTTTTAAATAACCTTCGTTATCTACAATTGGGAAAAGATTACGGTTTGAACGGGAAATGGCCTTAACCAGATCGCGCAAACTGGCATCAGGAGAAAGAACCTCAAAATCGTTTTCAATCAGCTTCTTCACTTCCATCGAACGTAATACAGCTTTGTCTTTATGATGGGTAATCAGTTCTCCGGCTTGTGCCAAACGTTTGGTGTAAATCGAATGCGGTTCAAAACGCATAATGGTAACATAGGCCACCGTTGAGGTTATGAGTAAGGGAATAAACATACCATACCCACCGGTAAGTTCTGCAGTTAAAAATATTCCGGTTAATGGCGCATGCATTACCGCTGCCATCATTCCGGCCATTCCGGCCAATGCAAAGTTATTCTCCGGAACTCCCAATTCAAAAAATGTATTTAACAATTTTACCAAAAAATAGCCGCCAATGGCACCAGTAAACAAAGTTGGAGCAAAAATTCCTCCGTTACCTCCGGACCCCGTTGTGGCCGACATGGCAAACACCTTAAAAATAAGTATGCCGGCTAATACCAACAATACAACATAAGGATTATCTTTCCATTGAAAGAAAATTGAATTATTGAGTAAATCCGCTCCCTGATTATTAAAAACCGAGTTTATACTGCTGTAGCCTTCTCCCCATAAAGGAGGAAAAACAAATATTAATACCCCAAGAGTAAACGCTCCCACCAACAAACGAACAAACCAGTTTTTTAAGGCCGAAAACCGACTTTCAAGCAGCATAGTTCCCCAGGTAAAATAAATGCCCAGCAAGCCGGTAAAAATGCCAACCAGAATATAAATCCAAATGGTATTAATTTCGAAAGGTGCCATTTGGGTAAAGCGCAACATTACCCCTTCGCCCATAAAAAAATACGACAAAACTGCTGCCGACACCGATGAGATTAACAAGGGAATTAGAAAGGCCATGGTAAGGTCAAGCATAAGCACTTCGAGCGTAAAAACAATCCCTGCCATAGGCGCATTAAAAATCCCTGCAATGGCTCCGGCTGCTCCGCATCCAACCATTAATGTAATGTATTTGTAGCGCAGTTTAAAAATCCGGGCTAAATTCGACCCGATTGAAGCACCGGTAAGAACAATGGGTGCCTCTGCACCTACCGATCCGCCAAAACCAATGGTTAAGGAACTGGCAATCATCGAGGAATAGGTTTTATGAGGTTTTAGCTTACTTCCTTTTTTTGAAATTGAATAAAGTATTTTTGAAACCCCATGACCGATATCGTCGCGTATTATGTAACGCACAAACAAAACCGTTAACAAAATTCCAATAAACGGATACAACAAATACAGGTAGCTGAAACTATCAACATGAATCATTTGTGTTAATTCTTCAGCCACAAAATGAATGAGGTTTTTTAACAAAAGTGCCGCTAAACCACTCAATAGCCCAACAACCAAACTTAGCAAATACAAAAAGTTCTTTTCAGAAATAGTGGCAATACGCCAGGCAACAAGTTTGTTAATAAACTTATCTATTCGAAAAAATTTAAACATGCGAAACATCAATTATCTGTTTACGATAACGGGTAAAAACACGGGCCCGGGAAATAAAACCAATATATTTTCCATCTTCGATGACAGCCAGATTATAGCGCCCCGACGATTCAAATTTACTGGTTACCACCTCCATACTGTCATCCGGATCAATATGGTACTCAGGCATATACATCAGCTCTCTTATTTTTACCGTATCATACAATTCATGGTTAAAAATCATTTCTCTCACATCATCCATCTTCACCATTCCAACCATTGTTCCATCCGCCTCAACCACCGGAAATAAGTTTCGGTGATTACGCGAAATGGCCATAGTAAGATCACGCAATGTTGCATCGGGCGCCAATACCTCAAAATCAGTTTCAATTAATTTTTTTACTTCCATCAATTGCAACACATTGGCATCTTTATCGTGCGTAAGCAGTTCTTTTCGTTTTGCCAGCTGAATATGATAAACAGAGTTGGGGGTAAAGGTTCTTACAATCAGATAAGCAAAAGTTGCGGTAATCATTAAGGGAACAAAAAGTTGATACCCGCCCGAGATATCGGCAATTAAAAATATACCGGTTAGCGGTGCATGCAAAACACCTGCAATTAAACCAGCCATACCAATTAAGGCAAAGTTATTCTCGTTAATATCCTTTATTCCCATACGTTTTACCAGCAAGGCAAAGAGCATACCCGTATTTACCCCCATAAACAAAGTTGGCGCAAAAATGCCGCCTACTCCACCAGCACCAAAAGTTAGTGAGGTTGCAACAATTTTAAGCAATATTACGGCTACAATCAGAGCCAAAGCGGCCCACATTTCCTCTCGTAACGAATAGAATAAACTATTATCAAAAAGGTAATTTAAATCGCCCGACAAACATTCGTTAATCGACTCATATCCTTCGCCATAGAGAGCAGGAAAAAAGAAAATAAGGGCACCAAGCCCAGTTCCTCCAATCAATAATCGTATTCGATTGTTTTTAAGTTTTTCAAAAATATCGCCAACAAATAAATATACTTTGGTAAAATAAACCGACACAAAACCGGATACGATCCCCAGTAGAATATAAAAAGGTAGATCTACCAGGGTAAAAGTTTCGATGACCTTGAATGGATAAAGTACATTCTGTCCTAAAAACAAATACGAAGTTACCACTGCTGTTGATGATGCAAGCAAAAGTGGCACCAATGAAAATACAGTAAGATCAATCATGATAACTTCTACGGCAAAAACAATTGCAGCAATGGGGGCTTTAAAAATAGCGGCCATAGCGCCCGCACAGGCACAGGCCAGCATTAATATGGTGTTTTTATAATTAAGTCGGAATACTTTGGCCATCCACGAGCCCCAGGCCGTACCCGTGGCAACAGTAGGCCCTTCTAATCCAACCGAACCACCAAAGCCAACAGTAAGTGAGGCGGTTACAACCGACGAAAATAGATTATGGGTACTAACTTTTCCTTTTCGTTTGGAGATGCTGTGTAGTACATTGGGTATTCCGTGGCGTACTTGCGAACGAACAACAAATTTTATGAATAAAATAGCCAGCAGGATGCCAACTACAGGTAATGCAAAATAAATATAGTTTTGTACTTCGTTGGAAATAAGGTGGTGCACCAATTGTTCGGTAATACGAACAGTGTTTTTTATAATTACGGCTGCTATACCGGCCAACAAACCAACAACAATGCTGAGTACCGTTATAAATCCCCGTTCTCCGAGGTGTTTAAGTCTCCACCGGTGCATTCGAACCAAAATATGTTGCCTTACCTTACTCATTTAACGGAGTAAAAGTAACAATAAGCTTTAGCTATTAACTATTTTTAAGGAACTAAAAAGCCAAACTTTTTGTTTAACTAACAAAATCAATTTAATGGATATAAAACTAACAGGTAGCAATGGTTACGTAGGTCGACTCATTACATCGGAATTAGCGAAAAAAGGGCACTCTGCCTCAGGTATACAACGACCATTATTGTACGGGCCAGCAGATGCTTTAAGCGAAGAACTGCGCAAAACAGATGTAGTTATTAATTTGGCAGGTGCATCAATTTTACAGCGCTGGACCGAAAAGAACCGGGAAATTATATACAATAGCCGGGTGCACACAACGCAAAACCTGGTAAAAGCAATTAAGGCCTTACCTGCAACCGAGCGCCCCAAAAAGCTTATATCGGCATCGGCCATCGGAATTTATTCGGCCAATCAAATGCATACAGAAGAAAGCCAAAACTTTGATGATGGTTTTCTTGGGCAGGTGGTGAAAGACTGGGAGAATGCACTCAGCGATTTACCCACAGAGGTGCGGCAAGTAATTTTTCGTTTGGGAGTGGTAATAGGCAGCAATGCTAAAACCATTAAAAATATGTTACTACCATTTCGCCTGGGTTTGGGAGCTAAAGTTGCTTCCGGAAAGCAGGCATTTCCTTTTATTCACGAACAAGATGTTGTAAATGCATTTACCTGTGCGACAGAGCAAAATTCAATCAACGGAATATACAATCTTACTGCTCCAGCTACTATTACAAATAAAGAATTTACGCAAAGCCTGGCAGAAGTGCTAAAGCGACCGGCATTTTTTACCCTACCTGCTTTTGTGTTAAAAGCTGCTTTAGGAGAGGCTGCCCTGCTTCTTTTGGAATCACCATCCGTATCATCGGAAAAACTGTTGCAGGCAGGATTTAAATTCACCTACCCCTCGATTGACAAAGCCCTGCAAGCTATTATTTCTGAAGGCTAAGAATTTGGTAACGTTTGATACATTCACAATCATTAGCTTTGTACTAAATTCGAGTTATTATCTATGACAAATCAGAACAAAGGGCATCTTCGCTCCGGGAATAAACTTTTTAGGGAAACATTTTTGCTTCACCCCTATCGTTTATTTTCTTTACGGGCAACTGTTTCAATGGCAATTCTGGCAATTCCATTTATTGTTGCCGGAATGCCTTTCTATGGCGTTACCCTGGCATTGGGTGCAGTTGCCGGAGCACTCTCCGAAACTGACGACCACCCCAAAGGGCGAATTAAATCTCTTTCTATTACAATTGTAAGTTTTTTTATTTCAAGCTTTTGCGTAGGCTTGTTGCAAAACTACCCCTGGCTTTTGGGGGCAGGATTTGTTCTTTCCACCATTCTTTTTATCCTTGTTGGAGGAATTGGAGAGCGCTATCGAGCCATAACTTTTGGTTCAATACTGGTTGGTATTTATGCCATGTTAGGGCTTGAGATAAGTTCTAATTGGTATTACCAGGCGCTGTTATTACCTGCCGGCGCCCTTTTTCATGGAGTTCTTTCCTTAGTATTAATAGTTAAACATCCGTGGCGATTACTTGATGAACAAATGGCAAACGGTTTCAAAGAACTATCGAAATACCTGGAAAAAAAGGCGATGCTATTCCCAAGTAATTTGCAGGAACAGGCCGGAATAAATAAAGATCTGGCTTTGCTGAATATTAATGTAGTAAATGCATTGGAACGAATCAAAAACGTTCTAAACAATTACGAGAGAGAAGTACGCGACCCGCAGATGCTAAACACCTACCTTCAGCGCTTTATGTTACTCCAGAGCTTACACGAAAGGGCAGCTTCAACACACGACCGACACGATAAACTTGGCAACAGCACTGAACAGCTCGAAGTTATGACAGGCTTTGGTGAAATGTTGCGCCAACTGGCTGCTGCCTTGCACCGTGTTGAAGAAAATATGCTTACCGGTAAGCCTTATCATCATCCTCAAACTCTGGAATGGATATCGTCGGCAATTGAAACCAAATTGCAGCAAATGCCGGCCAAAGAGGCACAAGACCTTATTTTGCTTCATCACAATCTTCATCGATCGCATATTTCCTTAAAATTTCTCGATAATTTAAAAACAGGTACCGCTATTCCCCGCTTGCGAAGAGATGAAAGAACACTTTTTCAGCGTTTTAAAACACAACTTTCGCTGCGCCACCCTCGAATGCGGTATGCGATTCGTTTAAGTCTCACCTTTGCCCTGGGTTTTATTTTAGAACGTTCAATGCAGCTCGACAAAGGAGAATGGGTAATGCTAACCAGTTTATTTGTAAGTCAAATTACCTACAGCGATACCCGCCGTCGTCTTTTTGAACGCGTTTTGGGAACAACAACCGGAATTATCATTGGAGCCGTTCTATTGCAGATATTTACAACAACGGCAGCACAGGTTTTATTAATGCTGGGGTCCTCAATGGCATTTTTTTATTGGTTACGGCGGAAATATTCTATTGCCGTAATTTTTGTAACCACTTTTGTTCTTAGTGCCTTAAACCTTATTTCAAACGATGGAGGCATAAACATACTACTCCCCCGCTTAATCGATACTGTTTTGGGGGCGGTCTTATCTTTTCTTACCATACGTTTTATTTGGCCCGGCTGGCAATACCGACGTTTCCCTGGTCTGGTTGAAAAAGCATTAGAAAAAAACAAAAGCTACATACAAGCTATTGCTAAAGAATATCAGAAACTTAGCGCCGATGATTTAAACTACCGCATTGCCAGAAGAGAGGCACACCTTGCCGATAATGATTTGGCACAAGCCTGGAACAGCATGCGTCAGGAACCTAAAAGCAAACAGCAAAAGATTAGTAATGCACTGGAAATAACCTACCTAAACCATGCTTTGCTGTCCCACATTTCGGCCTTGGGAGCACATCGTGAAACAAACATCCTCGACTACGAAGAGAACTATGTATTTTTCGAACAAATAACAAAAAAACTGGCTGAGGCTGGAAATAGCAAACAGGAGAATACCACTGACTTGTCGGCATTGTTAATGATGTTGCAACATCAAATAAAACAAAGCGAAACAGGTTTAAAAAGACAACAGCTACGCTTATTCTACAACATTGCAGCCACCTCCTCTAAAATTATTGAAGAGTTGAATTACAGCACTAATCAACTTCATGAACGGGCATAAAAAAACCTTCTACCAAAAGGCAGAAGGTTTATTATCTATTATTCAACAACTATTTCGTCAAGTTGAGGACCTGCAGCAACCAATGCTTTTCCTTCGTCATTATCAGTGTACTTAACGAAGTTATTAATAAAGCGGCTACCCAAATCTTTTGCTTTTTCATCCCACTCAGCTGCATCAGCATAAGTATCACGAGGATCAAGAATGTTAGTATCAACGCCTTTTAATTCAGTAGGAATTTCAAGGTTGAAGATAGGAAGGTTTTTAGTTGGTGCACCTTCGATAGAACCATCAAGAATAGCAGTAATAATGCCCCGGGTATCTTGAATAGAGATACGTTTTCCTGTTCCGTTCCAACCTGTGTTTACAAGGTAAGCTTCAGCACCATGCTCTTCCATTTTTTTCACTAACTCTTCACCGTATTTAGTGGGGTGCAATGATAGGAAAGCAGCACCAAAACAAGCTGAGAAAGTAGGCTGAGGAGTAGTTACTCCACGCTCAGTTCCGGCCAATTTTGCAGTAAATCCTGAAAGGAAATGATATTTGGTTTGTTCCGGAGTAAGTTTGGCAACCGGAGGCAATACACCAAATGCATCAGCAGTTAAGAAAATAACTTTTTTTGCATGACCAGCTTTTGATACTGGCTTAACAATATTATCGATGTGATAAATTGGGTAAGAAACACGTGTATTTGCAGTTACCGAACCATCGTTAAAATCGATTTTACCATTCTCGTCAACCGTTACATTTTCAAGCAAGGCATTACGCTTGATAGCTCCGTAAATTTCCGGCTCAGCTTCTTTGTCAAGGTTAATTGTTTTTGCATAACATCCACCTTCGAAATTGAAGATACCATCATCATCCCATCCGTGCTCATCGTCGCCAATTAACTGGCGATTTGGATCGGTTGAAAGCGTTGTTTTTCCAGTACCTGAAAGACCAAAAAAGATAGCAACATCACCTTCTTTACCAACGTTAGCAGAACAGTGCATTGAAGCCATTCCTGCTTTTGGCAAATAGTAGTTCATCATTGCGAACATTCCTTTTTTCATCTCGCCACCATACCAGCTACCACCAATAACCTGCATTTTTTCTTTTAAGTTGAATACAGTGTACACTTCTGAATTCATACCAAACTCTTCCCAGCGGCTGTTGGTTGTTTTTGAAGCATTCATGGCAACAAAATCAGGTTCGCCATAATTTTCCAATTCCTCTTTAGAAGGACGGATGAACATGTTAGTTACAAAATGCGCCTGCCATGCTACTTCCATTATGAAACGAATTTTCAAACGTGAATTTTCATTGGCACCAAGGAAGGTATCAACTACAAATAAGCGTTTACCTGAAAGCTGCTTTGTTGTAATATCTTTTAAGTGTGCCCAGGCTTCTTCTGAAACTTTTTTGTTATCGTTAGGAGACTCAGGAGATGTCCACCAAATATCTTGTGAAGCTTCGTTGTCTACTAAAAATTTATCCTTAGGAGAACGTCCTGTAAATTCGCCAGTCATTACGTTAACTGCGTCAAGCTCTGTTAACTGGCCTTTTTCGAATCCTTCCAAGGCAGGATTCATTTCTTCTTCAAAAAGTTGTTCATAAGAAGGGTTGTGTACGACCTCTTGTATGTCCACAATGCCGTACTTAGTTAAATCTAATTTTGTCATAACTACCTAATAATTAACTTAATAATACAATTTTTCGTCTACTTAATCGGTTCACAAAAATATCATTTTTTTCCAATCAGAGGGGGTATCACCAGTCTTTTAGTTTTTTTTGGGTACCAATTAAACATTTGCTTAACAAAAGATTTCGCACCAATTCTTTTGAATTTCATCGTAATGTTATGATAAAAAAAGCGCTACAAAAAAATGTAACGCTTTGATTTATTTTAAATCGATAAAACTACGACCTTGGATGAAACTGATGTATAGTCGACTTCAAATAATCTCTGTCGAGATGTGTATAAATTTCCGTAGTTAAAATCGATTCGTGTCCCAGCATTTCCTGAACTGCGCGCAAATCGGCTCCACCGTTAATTAGGTGAGTGGCAAATGAATGCCTGAATGTATGGGGACTGATTTTTTTATCGAGTTTTACTTTTGCTGCCAGATTTTTAATTATGGTAAATATCATGACACGGCTCAATTTTCTTCCTCTGCGGTTTAAGAACAGAATATTTTCACTGTCTTTATTAACCCGCAAATTTTTTCGATAGTTGCTTAAGTACTTGTTTATTTCTTCTATTGCCCGCCCGCTTACAGGCACTAGTCGTTCCTTATCTGCTTTTCCTTCAATTTTTATAAACCCCTGCTCAAAGAATAAGTTGGTAATTTTAAGATTAACTAATTCCGAAACCCGCAAGCCGCAGCTGTAAAGGGTTTCCAACATCGCTTTATTTCGCTGTCCCTCAGATTTTTTTAGGTCGATAGCGTTGATAAGGGTATCAATCTCTTCCATCGATAAAATATCCGGCAGCTTACGTCCTATTTTTGGCGATTCAAGCAAGGCTGTAGGATCGCTTGTTATTTTTTCTTCGATTAACAGGTACTTATAAAAGGATTTTATCCCGGAAATGGTTCTGGCTTGTGTTCTCGGACTTACCCCTCTATCGTTTAACCATTCCACAAAACTTTTTAGCTGCTTTAAAACAACTTTATCCGGATTAACACCTTTAAAATTATTATTAAAGAAATCTTCCAGCTTGTTTATGTCGTTGATGTAGGCCGCAATTGAGTTCTGCGATAATGATTTCTCCAACTTTAAATAATTCTCGTATCCTTGTTTACATTCCTCCCATTTCATAATCTTCCAAATTAAGGTTAATTTTATGACTGTTTAAACCGCTTGTTATGTTCTCAATACTAGATTTGAACTATTTTAACAAAAAAATATTACGTTGCATCTCGAATAAAGTTACTATAAAATAAATTAAAATTGAAATAATGAAGCTCTTGATTATCAATGGACCAAATTTAAACCTGCTGGGTGTTCGGGAAAAGTCGATTTATGGAACAGAAAGTTTTAAAAGTTACTATGAACAACTAAAAAAAAGTTTCCCTGAGGCAGACTTAGGCTATTTTCAATCGAATGTTGAAGGAGAGATTATTAACACCCTACACGAGCATGGATTTTCAAGCGACGGCATAATAATCAATGCCGGTGCTTACACCCACACTTCTGTGGCTATACGCGATGCTATTGCCGGCATTAAAACACCGGTTATAGAGGTACATATATCCAACACCCTAACACGCGAAGATTTCAGGCATAAATCATTAATAGGCCCGGTATGTCAAGGATGTATTATGGGTTTTGGTCTGGAATCATATCGATTGGCAATTCAAAGTTTTGTAAATTGCTGAAATCTGAGTTCTCTATTAAATTTAATTTGAGTTTAAATTTTATTTAACCATAGAATCGTGTTTTATTATACTTTTGCCGCCTTAAAATTTTAAAGGAATGAGACAGACCAAAATTGTTGCAACAATATCCGATCAGCGATGTGATGTTGATTTTATTCAATCGCTATTTGATGCGGGAATGAACGTAGCCCGCATAAACACCGCTCATGTTACTACTGAAAGCGGTAAAATGATGGTTGATAATGTGCGTGCAGTATCAGATAAAATTGCCATTCTTGTTGACACCAAAGGCCCCGAAATCAGAACATGCCAAACCTTGTCTGATACAGTAGTTGAACAAGGAGAATATGTAACCTTGTCCTACTCAACCGGAGTGCTGGATAATGTGAAAAACATTTGTGTAAACTACAAAGGCTTTGTTAACGATTTAAAAGTTGGAAATAAAATTCTGGTAGACGATGGAGACATTGAATTTGTTGTTGAAGAAAAACATATTCAGTATTTACTATGCAAAGTAGGCAACTCTGGTGTGGTAAAAAAACGCAAGAGTATAAATGTTCCGGGAGTAGAAATTAAATTGCCATCGTTAACTGAACGCGATATTGAGTTTATCCGCTTTGCTGTTGAAAACAAACTTGATTTTATTGCCCATTCATTTGTTCGAAATAAAGAAGATGTTAGTGAGGTTCAAAAAATTCTGGATGATTTGAACAGTCCAATAAAAATTATCGCCAAAATTGAGAACCTGGAAGGAGTGAACAAAATTGATGAGATATTAGAACACGCCTATGGAATAATGGTAGCTCGTGGAGACCTTGGAATTGAGTTACCGGAAGAAAAAATTCCGGCTGTTCAGCGTAACCTTGTTCGTCGCGCCATACTTCATCAGAAGCCGGTAATTATTGCCACACAAATGCTTCATACGATGATTGAACACCCACGACCAACCCGTGCGGAGGTAAGCGATGTTGCCAGTGCAATTTATATGGGTACCGACGCGGTGATGCTTAGTGGAGAAACAGCTTACGGGAAGTATCCTGTAGAAGCCATTAAAGCGATGGCCAAAATTGCCCAGGAGGTTGAACCAGATCGCGACCGACGCGAACTCACTGTTCCCTTAAAAGCTGATATTCCGGCGTACCTGGCTCAATCAGCCATTAGGGCAGCCCGCGAATTAAAACCCGATGCCATTATCACATCAACTACAACAGGCAAAACCGGACGATATCTGTCTTCGCACCGTTCTATCTTTCCGGTATTTGTAAAATGCCATTCGCAGCGTGTTGTGCGAGAACTGGCGCTTTCTTTTGGCGTACACCCGTCATACCTGGAAACCAAAAAGAATAAAATGAAAATCCAGAAAGCGGCTGTTCAGGAACTTGTGAACGAAGGAACAATTAATCTTGACGACCTGGTTATATATGTGGGCGGACGATTTGGTGAGGATGCCGGAGCTTCATTCATCGAAATCTCAACTGCCGATAAACTATTTTTAAAACCGCAGGAACTGCGTTAGATTAACAATACTAAAAAAAGCCTTGTTTTAGAATTTAAAACAAGGCTTTTTTTTAAATACTTTTGTTTAACGAAAATCAATCACCTCAACATCATCGTATTTTGATGCATCAAAAATAAAATCAGTATCCGCCAAATCAATGTTGGTATCCATTTGCTTCACCTGTATGCCATATAAATTTCCATCGGTGCTATACAAAGTTGCGGCATAAATCATCATTGTGGCTTTATCAATGGTAACTTCTATTTTTGTTACATCATATTCATCAGTATCAGGAAACAGGTTTAGCTGATATAAACTTTTTCCTTCGGCTGTTTTTTCTGCGACAAATTCAGAGCGAAAACCCCGTTCATAAATGCTAAACAACGACGAGGGATCCATAAGCTCGCTGCCTTCATCATCAATATTCGAAATTGTTACCTGATTTCCGTCTTCCATATAATTCCATATGGTTTTGCCATCAGAAAATACTTTTACGCCTAAATCGGGCAGCTGAACGGTGTATTTCTGTCCTTTAATTTTTATGGTACCGGCATTTGTTTCGTCAATTTCCATTTCTTCGTTTACCATTGAAAAAATAAAACTTGCCGACATGGCAGTTATGTTTTTTGTTTTTGCGCTAACCTCATCCAGAATTTTTTTTGCTTTTGCATCTTGTTGCGCCCACCCCATGGTTGCTGCCAAAAACAATGCAACCATTAACAATACTCTTTTATTCATCTGCTTTTTGTTTTACCTATAAGTTATTCAATAACTGTTCCAAACTGTATTCATCCTGTAGTAATACTTGCCGTGCTTTGCTTCCTTCGCTTGGGCCAACAATACCGGCTGCTTCCAGCTGATCCATCAATCGTCCGGCCCGGTTATAGCCTATCGAGAATTTACGTTGTATCATCGAGGTTGATCCCATTTGATTTAAAACCACAACACGTGCGGCATCATCAAACAATTCGTCTCTGTTTTTTAAATCTACATCTCCAGGTGCTACTTCTTCTTCGCCCACGTACTCTGGCAGCAAAAATGCGGTTGGGTATCCTCTTTGTTCAGAAATAAAATCACAAATATTTTCCACTTCAGGTGTGTCAACAAATGCACATTGTACACGCGTCATTTCGCTTCCCTGTGCTATTAACATATCTCCCCGGCCAATTAACTGGTTTGCTCCCGGGCTATCCAAAATGGTACGCGAATCGATCATTGAAGCAACTTTAAAAGCAATTCGTGCCGGAAAGTTAGCCTTAATAACCCCGGTAATAATATTTGTTGATGGCCGTTGTGTAGCAATTACCATGTGAATTCCAACCGCCCTGGCCAACTGGGCAATTCGCGCAATTGGCAATTCTATTTCTTTACCGGCTGTCATTATTAAATCGGCAAACTCATCAATAATAACAACAATATACGGCATATAACGGTGTCCTTTATCCGGATTCAAGCGTCGTGAAATAAACTTTTTGTTGTACTCTTTTATATTTCGCGCCTGTGCTGCCTTAAGCAAATCGTAACGTGCATCCATTTCCACGTTTATAGAATTCAGCGTATTCTTTACTTTCTGAATATCAGTAATTACCGGCTCTTCCGCATCGGGCAGTTTGGCCAGATAATGTTTTTCAAGCACCGAATAAATATTGAGTTCAACTTTTTTCGGATCGATAAAAACAAACTTCAATTGCGAAGGATGCTTTTTGTAGAGCAACGAAGTAATAATAACATTTATACCCACCGACTTACCTTGACCTGTTGCACCGGCCACCAGGATGTGCGGCATTTTAACCAGGTCGAACATAAAGGTTTCGTTTGATATGGTTTTACCCAAGGCTACCGGTAATTCGGCCGAACTTTCCTGAAATCTTTTTGACCGGATTATCGAGTGCATTGATACAGTCTCCGGGTTCTGATTGGGCACTTCAATACCAATGGTTCCGCGCCCCGGTATTGGCGCAATAATACGTATTCCGAGTGCCGCGAGGCTTAAAGCAATATCATCTTCCAGGTTTTTAATTTTAGATATGCGTACCCCGGGTGCCGGAACTATTTCGTACAAAGTAATTGTTGGACCTATGGTTGCCCTGATTTTTGTAATTTCAATTTTATAGTGTCGCAGCGTTTCAACAATTTTATTTTTATTGGCCACTAACTCTTCATTTTTTACTTCGGCATTTCCAAACTTATGGTCCTCGAGTAAATCGAGTGTTGGAAATTTAAAACTTGCCAAATCAAGTGTTGGGTCGTAATCTTCCAGCTCATCGGGTTTAATTTCATCCGATTCTTCTTCCTGGTGCTTGGGTTCTACCGTAAGTGCCAGGTCTTCCTTCTCTTTTTCCGCGAGTACCTCCACATTTCCAGCTACTTCTTCTTCCGGCTCAGGGTCGTCAATTTCAAGAATATCCTCTACAGGCTCATCCAATGGCAGGTCATCTTCTTCATCCGATTCAAAAATGGCTTTTACCACATCGTCATCGTCTTCAATAATTTTTGTTATGGCTTCTTCTCCGGCCAACTGTTCGTCAGTTTCCTGTTCAACTTCTGAATCACCAGAATCTATTGTCCCGGTTGTTTCCTGTTTACGTTTTATAAGTTGCGACAAACGAGCATACACACCATCAAAACGCACAACCACAATGGCTAATCCTGAAATAAACAACAGGAAAACAAGCCCTACAACACCAATAAGCGAACGTAGCCAGTTACTTAAAACAAAGCCATAATGCCCCCCCCAATAAATGGCCGATCCGGCATCGGTTTTATTAAAAAATAAGCCTAATGCCACCGAAAACCAAACTATGCATACCAGGCTGTATAAAATACTTTTAAAGAAATTGCCGGTTTTACGGCCAAGAATACGTAAGCCCGTGATGGCCAATAAATAAACAAATGCAAACGACGCCAATCCGAAACCGCCGTTCATAAGAACCTCTGAAAGATAAGCTCCCAGTTTCATTCCCTTGTTTTGTGCCTTTACCCCGGTATTAAATAAAAACTCGGACCAGCTGGAATCCATCAGGCTTTGATCGGCAGCACCATAAAATAAAAACGACACAAAGGAAATAAGCAAATAAGCAGCCAATAACAACACAAACAAACCAAACAGAAAATACAATTTTTCATTCCTGATTAGTGAAAAACGTTTTTTTGTACGTTTCTTTTTTGCTTTAGCAGGCTTTTTCTTTGTTCTAAATGCCATGGAGATATTTTTTGATCCGGATTTTTATTTAAAATGTATTTTTCGTTACCAATAAACTTGTAGTATCTGAGCAAATTTTCGCTAAAATCAGATTATGGCAAGTTAAATTGAACGCAAATCTAACTAAAAAAAATCAGGTAGATGTTATGCCTTCACGCTTAATACTGCAATACTTTCAAGAATAAACTGTTAACAAACCAACATATTTTTCTTGCAAATCGAAAGAAAATTAAAAAACTGTTTTTCGATTTAATAATTCAATGCAAAAAGCCTGTTTTATAATAGCTTAAACAACAGCAAATCAGCACTGAACACATTTCTTTTTTTAAGTTGTTTTTCTAAGTTTGTTAACTGACATAAGAACTACATTTTACCAGTAAAACGTACACGAACCAAAACTTAGTGTGTTGTTTAAACATTACCAAAGTACCACAAGTTGCGTGCACGCATTGTTTAACTATTAATTCTGAACCGATGAAAAAAAGAGCCGTTGTTGCTTTAGGCGGAAACGCCATCCTTCGTGGTGACGAAGAGGGCACTATTGTGCAACAGGAAAAAAATGTTACCGAAACCCTTGAAAACCTCATACATTTAATAAAAGATGGCTACGAGCTGGTACTAACACATGGCAACGGACCGCAGGTTGGCAATATTTTAATGCGCAACGATGCCGGCGAGCAAATGTATGGCATAGCCCCCATGCCACTAAATATTTGTGTGGCCGACTCGCAAGGAGGAATTGGTTTTATGATTGAACGTATGATGCGTAATGTGTTAAACAAACATGGCATCAACAAAAACGTAATTTCGATGGTTACCCTGGTTGAAATACAGGAAAACGACCCAGCCTTTGAGGCTCCATCAAAACGTGTTGGAAAAGTATACAGCCAAGAAGAAGCCGATAAATTAAATGCTCAGAAAGGCTGGCTTTTTAAATCAACTACAAAAGGCAAAGGAGGCTTCCGCAGGGTTGTACCTTCGCCCACACCGGTTGATATTGTGAACAAAGAAATTATCAGGCAGTTGCTGGAAAACGGTAATATTGTAATTGCAGCCGGCGGTGGTGGCATCCCGGTTTACTTTGATGAAAACAAAGATGTAAGAACACTGGATGCGGTAATTGACAAGGATATGGCCTCGAGCCTGCTGGCCACAAATATTGAGGCTGATGAGCTTTACATTTTAACTGACGTAGCCTTTATTTACAAAGATTACGGACTTGAAACGCAAGAAAAACTGGAGTTTTTAAATTATGCCGATACGCAAAAACACCTTGAAAATGGTACATTTGCTGAAGGCACAATGGAACCCAAAATAAGGGCTTGCCTGAATTTTATAAAAAACGGGGGCACTAAGAGTATTATTACTGAAGCAAAAAAGCTTGAAGACAAAAGTTACGGATCAAAAATTACCATGCATTACGAAGATTAACAAAATAAATACAACTATGGCTTACAACGTAAAAAACAGGAACTTTTTAAAATTACTGGATTTTTCTACTCAAGAAATCAATCACCTGCTTGAGCTTTCAGAAAGTTTAAAAAAAGCAAAATACGCCGGTACAGAACAAGCATTGCTTTGTGGTAAAAATATTGCCCTTATTTTCGAAAAAGCGTCTACCCGAACTCGCTGTGCGTTTGAGGTAGCCGCCTACGACCAGGGTGCAAAAGTTACTTACCTGGGACCGTCGGGCTCGCAAATCGGACAAAAAGAATCGATGAAAGATACTGCTCGTGTTTTAGGACGGATGTACGACGGCATTGAATACCGCGGTTTTGGACAGGATATTGTTGAAGAATTAGGAAAATATGCCGGAGTACCGGTATGGAACGGCCTGACCAATGAGTTTCACCCAACACAAATTCTGGCCGATTTTTTAACCATGAAGGAACACAGCAACAAACCGCTATCGGAAGTTAAATTCTGTTACCTTGGCGATGCCCGTAACAATATGGGAAACTCGTTAATGGTGGGAGCTGCCAAATTAGGAATGGACTTTAGGGCAGCAGCGCCAAAAGCCTGCCAACCAACCGAAGAACTACAGGCTCAATGCCGTAAAATTGCGGCCCAAACCGGTGGTAAAATTACAATTACTGCAGACGTAGCTACTGCGGTAAAAGATTGTGATTTTTTGTATACCGACGTGTGGGTTTCAATGGGCGAACCAGACGAAGTATGGGAAGAACGAATTAATCTGCTACTGCCCTACCAGGTAAATAAAAAGGTCGTGGAACTTACCGGAAATCCTCAGGTAAAGTTTCTGCACTGCCTGCCTGCATTTCATAACCGCGAAACAAAAATTGGCGAGCAGATCTATCAAAAATTTGGGCTTGAAGCAATGGAAGTTACCGATGAAGTTTTTGAAAGCGAAGCCTCCCTGGTTTTTGATGAAGCCGAAAATCGGATGCATACCATTAAAGCTGTTATGGTAGCTACCCTTGCTTAAACTGAGAAGATTTATAACCGAGGCTGTTAAAACGAATGCTTTTATTGTTTATAATAAAACCCTGATCTTTCGTTTTTACAGCCTTTTTTAGCTCTTCTTTTAAAACACATTTGCAATAATCCACCACAAAAAGAAAGGTAATGAAACCATACCTCAAGTCATACAGGCTCTTACTTACGAGCCAAATATTTCCCAATAATAACACCAATTACCACTACCCCATAAAAATATCCTAACAGACCAAACAGCAAGGCTGTTTTTTGGGCTATTTGGGTTGCTGGTGTTATATCGCCGTAGCCAATTGATAAAATTGTTATAAAACTAAAATATATAAGGTCTGAAACATAGGCCACCCCCACTGCAATATTATTAAACGAATGGGGCTGCAGGTATTCTATCATTGAAAAAATGAACCCACCGGTTAATCCTAAAATAATAAAACCACAAAGTACGGCAGCTATCATTCCAATATTCACTTCTTTCGAAAAAAGTACCTGTCGGTACACGTTTACCGAAAGAAATGTAAAGTACACAATATAAGTAAGAAAGAATGCCAGTTTAGTATTGGGTATGTTCACAACCGAACTACATAATTCGAGTGCAACAAGTAAAATAATTACCAACAAAAAGAACAGTTTTTTCCTTAGGCGGTTATGAAAAATTAGCAAACTGGCAACAACATTTTGTGCTACCAAAAACGGAAATAAATCTAACTTGTTAACTATAAACAGATCGCCGAACAGCAAAATAAAAAAACTAAACAGTAATATTTCGAACCTGCGCAAATGTACGAGATCATAAAAGTTGTTGTGATTAGATTTAAGCATAAAATACTGCTGCCTTGGTTTTAAATGTAATTATAGCAAGATACAAAATTGATTATGAACCCAATAAATACGATCGGAAAAAGCGGCAACAAAATGACTATTCCTTCTGAATTTTTATCTTTTAGGAAAACAGGACCATTTTTTTTTGGGGGGGATGCTGGTAAAAAAAATCAGTCTGAAAATTACATTGAATCTTCAGACTGACTTAATTATTTCGGACAATAAAACAATCTACAAACAATTATTTTATGCCGGAATTCCTCTGCTATTATTCACACAATATCAAGTGTTTGTACTCCTGCATCATATGAAAAATTGTTTACGCATTACAATCCTTTAAGGCTCCATGGCGAACGGTAATCTCTGGCCAGCATAGCATTTGCCTCGCTGGATGCGCCAATAAGTTTTTCCGCTTTTGGATCCCATTTTAGTTTCTCATCGGCAAGGTATGCTATTTCGCCAAGCAAGGCTACTGAAACAGCACGGTGCGCTGCCTCAACATTTGCAATAGGTTGTTGGCGAGTACGCACTCCGTTGATGAAATCGGCCCAATGGGTGCCATTGCCCGATCTGAATTTAGTTACACTTTCAGGAATTGTTACAGAAAGCAGTTTCTCGTCGCTGGCTGCCAACTTGTTGCCGCGGTTCACATGTATCCAACCTTTTTCGCCATACCAGCACACACCCATTCCGTGTTTTAATTTGTCAGCATTGGCAATATTCATATAAAGGCCATTTTCAAATTTGGCATCAATATCAAACTCATGCGGCACATCAAAATAATCGCCTTTAGCAAACTTGGCATCAGCTTTTATTTCTGTTGGCCCGGTATGGCTCAAATCCATCGACCACATTGCAATATCGCAATGGTGACCAATCCAGTCGGTAAGTTGTCCTCCCGAATAATCCATAATCCACCGCCAGTTCCAATGACTTACGCCACGATATGGCTTTTTAGGTGCAGGCCCCAGCCATAAGTCCCAGTTCAGGCCATCGGGGACATCAATTTTTGGTGGCATACCTACTTTTTTATCAAAATTAGGTAGTCCAACTTCAATTTTTTCAATCTCTCCAAGTACCCCACTCTGAACCAATTCGCAAGCTTTTGCAAAGTTTTCCGTACTCCGCTGCCAGCTACCGGTTTGCCAAATAATATTGTTCTCTTTAACAGCATCGGCAACAATGCGGCCTTCGCGCAACTTGCGTACCAACGGTTTTTCGCCATAAACATCTTTTTTATGATTGGCAAAGGTGCTGTACAAAATCGCATGCCAGTGGTCGGGTACAGCAATAACTGCTGCATCAAAAGCATTCCAGGCCAACAATTCGCGATAATCTTCAAATTCTTTTTGCGAGCTTGCATGCCCCTTTTCAGTTAATTTTGCTTTTTGCTTCGCAATACGAGTAGAATCCACATCGCAAAGTGCCACACATTCAACACCTTTATCTTTCAATAAATTTAAAAGATTAGCACTTCCCATTCCGGCACATCCCACCAAAACAAGTTCAATTCTGTCGTTTGCAGCAACCGAGCCATTTCTGCCAAGGGCAGAGGCTTTAACTATAGTTGGTACCATAATAGCACCGGAAGCACTTAACGAAAGATTTCGAATAAAATTTCTTCTTTTCATTTGAAGCTTTATTAGATTAATAATGATTTAGGTAATATCTGGCTTCAAATATAACAAGGTTTTTTCGAATGTCCTATTCTTGTCTGTTCTGCATTAGCATAAACCAAAAAATTTCGTTTAGGGCCGATTTTAGAATAGAATCTGAGGTAGTGTTTTTATAAAGAATTTTGAATCGTTAAGTTCGTATAGCTCGGATTTCTTTTTCCAGTCAATTTCCATTTTTAACACCGGATTTACCGTTAGTATTTGAACTTGCTCTGCACTTAAAAGAGTAGCCACACCAAACATTTTTGTTAAGTTATATTGGTCCATGCCTTCAATTTCTACATCAACACTGGTATAAAACTCGAGTTGCTGTCCTTCAAGTAAGTGCAGAGTTATTTTTGTTCCTTTTTTTAGATAACCAAAATAGCGCTCACCATCAGCAACTCTTATATCAAAATGGTAAAGTATTTTAAGTTCGCCCAAGTGGTTTACACATTTTACTTTACAACGAATACGGCCTTGTTCTTCGCCAAAATAGCGCGAGAGCCTTTTACTCTCGGCATAAAACAGCTCCGTTTCTTCTGTTGATAATTCTTTGAGCGAATCGATTTTTAAGACTGGCTGAATTTCCGGAGAAACAGCAGCAATTTCAGTTACCGAAGATGTTAGCTTCTTTTCTTCATACTTCCAGGTACCATCATCAAATAACAACACTTTATTACCTGATTCTGTTGTAGCCCGAACTTGCGATTTGGCAACATTTGTAAAGAAGAGTAGGAGAATGATTAAGTGTAAACGATTCATGAGTTTTCGACTTTGTTTTTAATATTGGCAGAACTAACTAATTATAACTATTTTTAATACCTTTTTAGAATCGGGAGTTAATTTAAACCGATTATCGAGACGATACCCCATTATCCAGACAATTTTTTTCCCACTACATAAAAGCCATGTGTTTTCCTTTTTGTGCAGGGGCATTTTCTGATCAATAAAAAAGTCGCTAACTTTTTTAAATCCCGTCATCCCCAAAGGCTGAAAATAATCTCCCTGCTCCCATTTTCGGATTAACAAGGGAAACTCTACCTTATCAAAATCGATGCAAGCAACGTTATTGTCTTTCACAATAGAAAACGCCTCATAATCCATTTGTTCAACCGAAATACTCAGAGGAGCGAATAATTCGATATCGTTCTCTTCAATGTAATAAACATGCTTGTTCTCGTTTTGAATTTCAGAAACAAATAAAGCATCGCGATCTTTTACCAAACGATGCGTTTTAGAAAAAAACTGTTTCCCCGATAAGGTTCCCAGGCTTTGATATACATCATCAACAACGCTTGCATTAAACCCAAAAACGGTTAGTATTTCCAACAAAACAGTTTTTGCGTGTCCCGATTTCTGTAGAGCTGGTATTGAAATTACTGATTGTTCGTTTTCTTTCCTCAGAATATTATCGATTTCAGAGTTAATGGTGGCCTCATATACTTCGTAAGCAGCTTTCAAATTCTCGACGCTGGCAATAAAATTCTTATTAAAAGCCGGATTTAGCTCCGAAAATAATGGTAGAATTTTATGTCGGAGGAAATTACGCTGATAAACCACCTCGCTATTTGATGAATCTTCGCGATAATCAATATAATTTTCGGCAGCGTATTTTTCAATGTCTTCGCGACTTGCAAACAACAGCGGACGTATGAGTTTCCCTTTTTTCTCTTTAATTCCGGTAAGTCCTTTAATTCCGGTTTTTCGTGTCAGGTTTAAAAAAAAAGTTTCAATCAAATCGTCTTGATGATGAGCAGTGGCAACCAAATCGTACTCATATTCTTTTCGAATTTGTTCAAAGAAATTATACCGCAGTTCACGTGCGGCCATTTCTATTGAAATACCTTTTAGGGCGGCATATTCCCTGGTGTCAAAAGATTTAAAATGAGCACTTATGCCATACTTTTCAATTTCGCTGCGCACAAAGGTTTCATCTCCGTCCGATTCTGCATCCCGCAGTTTAAAATTACAATGAGCAATACCATAATTAATTCCCGAACGCTCGAACAGATGCAGTAAAACCATGCTATCAATTCCACCACTAACTGCCAGCAGCACTTTTTGCCCTTGCTTAACCAGCTTCTTATCGTTTATATTTTGGGTGAATAAATTGAACATGAAATTGCTCTTTCTTCAATTGTTAATAGTCTATGTTTTGTTTCCAGTAATATTTGGCAAACCTCACCACAACTTTAATTTGCATTTTGTTTTTTCAGTTTTCCCACAGCTTTTGCAATATTCAGGATAACCTCTACTGATTTTAGCATAGATGGAATAGGCACAAATTCAAATGGCCCGTGAAAATTATGGCCGCCTGCAAAAATATTTGGGCAAGGCAGTCCGTCGTACGAAAGACGAGCACCATCCGTTCCTCCACGAATGGCTTTTATTTTAGGTTTAACTCCTGCATCAATCATGGCCTGTCGCGCAATATCAACAATATGCATTACCGGCTTAATTTTTTCGTGCATGTTGTAATACTGGTCTTTAAGTTCAATCTCCACAATATTTTCTTCGTATTCCGAATTCACCAGCTTAACTACTTCCAACAAGAGTCTTTTCTTTTCCTCAAACTTTTTGGCACAATGGTCGCGAATAAGGTAGTACAACTCGGCCGACTCCACCCCTCCATTTAATGATAACAGGTGAAAAAATCCTTCATATTTTTCGGTATGTTCCGGACGCTGCGTTGGAGGTAACATTCCAACAAGCTTGTGCGCCACCAACAAGGCATTTATCATTTTATTTTTGGCAGCTCCGGGATGCACACTTCGCCCCTTAATTTTAATGGTAGCCCCTGCTGCATTGAAATTTTCGAATTCCAACTCTCCAATCTCTCCGCCATCAAGCGTATAGGCAAAATCGGCTCCAAATTTTTTCACATCAAAATGGTCGGTCCCCTTTCCTATTTCCTCATCAGGCGTAAATGCCAGACGTATTTTGCCATGTTCAAATTCATTACTATTCAGAAGAATTTCTGCAGCAGTAACAATTTCGGCTACACCAGCTTTATCATCCGCGCCTAAAAGGGTTGTACCATCTGCGGTTATAAGGTCTTGTCCTTTATAATTAAGCAATTCCGGAAACTGTTTTGGATCTATGCAAACCTTGTTTTTTAAAAATACGGTTGAACCATCATATTTTTCAATTATTTGCGGTTCAACATTTTCTCCTGAAAAATCAGGACTGGTATCCACATGGGCAATAAAGCCTACAACAGGACAATGCTTTTTACCTTTGGCCGGAATGGTTGCAGTTACGTAACCATATTCGTCCATTTCCACTTCTTTTAATCCAATTTGCGTCAACTCGTCAACTAATTTTCGCATAAAAACCAACTGACGGTCGGTGCTTGGGTATGTTTTACTTTTTGGATCAGAGGTGGTGTATTGTTTGGCGTAATTTATAAATCGTTCTACTACTTTTTCCATTGTTTATTTTTTGTGCTTTACCAGGCAGCAACAAAGAATTGGGTTCTTTGTTTGCCGCTTTATTCATTCATTATTGTATCTCCTCCATACTTTGGAGCTACAAAATTAATTTTTTTGTATGCGAAAAAAACCTTGCTCTCTATTAAATATCATCAGAATTAAAGGCAAAGCCTAAACGTTTGCCGGTAACCATTTTCGAGTGGCTTATTTTTTGCCTCATTTGATCAACAGTTGCCATTTTTACCTGGTCGTAAACCGGCATCAGCAGGTCAAATTCGATACTGTACTGAATTGCAGTTTCAACAATTTGGCGAATAAATCCAGGTGAAATGGTGTCGTTGGCAAAATCCTTAACCACTTCGGCTGATTGCCTTTTACCTTCAACAAAAAAATGTTTGTCTTTATTTACAAATATCCGGGCTACCAGGTAACCCAGGTCGTTCACACGGTTGTACTTAAATGAATCGGCCAAAAAGTTATAAATATTGATGACGCCACAATATGACCGCATAGAGTCTTCTTCGATGTATTTTGTTTTCCACACGGGGTGCTTGTCATCAAATTCAAACACATTGGAGTGCATACTAAAAATAAGCAAATCGCCACCTACTTTAAACTCTACCTCAAACGGTCCCCTGTCGCGGTATTCGGGTAAAGCAGCAACCGGCAGCTTCCCTTTCACCTTGGCCAGGTAATCTTTTTCAAGCCGATTAAGAACCTTTTTTAAAATAGTAAACGTTTGACGTGTATTATCGTAAACCGTTTGCTTTACTGTTGATTTTATTACCAGTGCCTCAAGAAACGAGGCTCTAACTTCTTTTTCTGTCATTGTGTACAATTATAAACATTTAAATGTACACAAATACTCAAAAAAAAGAAAGCAGCCCTGTTGGGCTGCTTTTATATTTTTTTTGTCATTTCGACGAGCTTGCAAGGAGAAATCATTTTCAAGGCAGCAGATTAAGCTCCGTTAATTTTTAATTCTCATTGCATTCGAAATGACATTAGTAGGCTAATGCAAACAATACTCTGCGCTTTGAAGGTTTACCGGAGTAAATACAAACACCTTCCTCCGCTTCGTATTCCAGCGGCAAACATCTAATGGTTGCCTTGGTTTCGTTTTTAATGGCTTCCTCTGTTTCTGAAGTTCCATCCCAGTGCGCCGATATGAAACCACCTTTTGTGGTAAGAATTTCTTTAAACTCTTCCCAGGTATCAGCTTTTCGTGTATTTTCAGCCCTGTAGTCCCATGCCTTCTGGAAAATATTTTTTTGAATAGTTTCAAGCAAGTCTTCCACATATTGGTCAATATTTTCAATTGGGGTCACCTCTTTCTCCAGCGTATCACGGCGAGCCACTTCAACAGTACCATTTTCCAGGTCGCGAGGTCCCAAGGCCAAACGTACAGGTACACCTTTTAATTCGTACTCTGCAAATTTCCATCCGGGTTTACGGGTATCCCTGTCGTCGTATTTTACCGAAATACCACGGCTTTTTAGTTTGGCAATAATTTCGTCCACTTTTTCGGTAATGGCAGCCAATTGTTCTTCCTTACGGTAAATTGGTACAATAACCACCTGGTAAGGTGCCAATTTTGGAGGCAAAACTAATCCATTGTCATCAGAGTGCGCCATAATTAACGCTCCCATTAAACGGGTTGAAACACCCCACGATGTTGCCCAAACGTAATCTTCTTTCCCCTCTTTATTAGCAAAAGTTACATCAAAAGCCTTTGCAAAATTTTGTCCTAAAAAGTGAGAAGTTCCCGATTGCAATGCTTTTCCGTCTTGCATTAAAGCTTCAATTGAATAGGTTTCGAGGGCGCCAGCGAAACGTTCGTTCGGCGACTTTAAACCTTTAACAACAGGAACAGCCATAAAATTCTCGGCGAAATTGGCATAAACATTACACATCTTCTCTGTTTCTTCAATGGCCTCTTCTTTTGTTGCGTGTGCGGTGTGTCCTTCCTGCCACAAAAACTCAGCTGTACGAAGGAATAGACGTGTACGCATTTCCCAACGCACAACGTTTGCCCACTGGTTACAAAGAATTGGTAGATCGCGGTACGACTGAATCCAATTTTTATAGGTGTTCCAGATTATAGTTTCAGAAGTTGGTCGTACAATTAATTCTTCCTCAAGTTTTGCGTCGGGATCAACCACAACACCGCCATTTTCCTCATCGTTTTTTAAACGATAATGCGTTACAACTGCACATTCTTTTGCAAATCCTTCAACATGGTCGGCTTCTTTACTAAAAAAGGATTTTGGAATAAAAAGCGGAAAGTAGGCATTTACGTGTCCGGTTTCTTTAAACATGCGGTCAAGCTCGGCTTGCATTTTTTCCCAAATTGCGTAGCCATAAGGCTTAATAACCATACATCCTCTAACAGCTGAATTCTCTGCAAGGTCTGCTTTAATTACCAAATCCTGGTACCATTGTGAATAATTCTCGCTGCGCGAAGTCAATTCTTTAGCCATAATCTAATATTTGGTATAGATTTTGTTTTAATAATTTTAAATTTTGAGCTTACAAAGAAAGTAATTATTATTGACATTAAATAAACGGAGGATACCTTATGAAATCAAGATTAACATTATTAGGATTACTGGCCATTTTGCTGGGAGCCTGTACGACGGGAGGATATGTGTCAGGTACTTATTCCGACGACATCTATTTCAATCCGGGTGAAGTTCCTCCTCCAATTGCAGTTGAGCAAGTTGTTGAACAGGAACCGGTTGAAAAATCGGCTAACACCATGATCATTAGCAACATTGAGAAAAATGATGATGGCAGCAACACCATGAACAACTACATTTTTGAAGGCACGGAAGAAGACGCTGATGTATTGCGCTACAACATGGACCAGATGGAAATGGAAGCCAGCGATACAACAGTTTATTACAACGACGATGAGATGAAATATGTAATTAACAATTACTACGATGGCGACGAGCTGGATTACGCTTATCGTATTCGACGTTTTCATCGTCCGTATTTTTACGACCCGTTTTATTGGGATAGCTGGTCGTATTACGATCCGTTTTACTACGACCCGTACTACTATTCATCCTGGTACTCTCCAGGTTGGAGTTTTAGCATGAGCTGGGGATGGGGATGGCCTTATTACAATTGGGGTTATCGTTATCCGTATTACAGCTGGGGATGGGGATATTACCCACCATATTACGGAGGTGGCTGGTGGGGCTACCCGGGCTACCCAAGTCATCCCATTTATCCGGGCTACCCTAATTATGGCAGAGATTATACCTACGGACAACGACGCTCTACCGGAACCAATGTATACAGGGGAGATTCCAACCGCAGATCGGGTTCAGCAGCAGCAGCTTCTGCAAGTAACTCCCGTAGAAGTTCAGGTGTTTCAACCAAATCGGGTAATGTATCCGACAGAAGTGCCAACAGCTCAACCCGCAGATCTACCGGAACGGCTACTACAACACGTTCTGCTACAAATAATGCCAAAGTATTAACCGAAAGACGAAGAACAACGAGCACTACCGGTACACGTCAGGCCAGTTCTGCAAAATCGGCCACAACGCGTACACAAAGTTATACACGCCCGGGTTCGGTAAGTAGCAACAGAAGTTACACGCGTCCGAGCACCAGTACAAGTTCAAGCTATACAAAACCACGTGTGGTAAGTTCAGGAAGCAGTAGTCGCTCGTCAGGTTCGAGTTATTCTGCCCCAAAATCAACTTCCAATTATAACAGGTCATACCGTTCGAGCTCTACCTACAATCGCAGCTCGAGTTCGGGAAGCTCATCAAGATCTTACCGTGCTCCGTCGTCGACCAAATCGGGCAGTACTTACAAAAGTAGTTCTCCATCAAGAAGCAGTAGTAGCTACAGAAGCAGCGGCAGCAGCAGTAGTTACCGCAGCAGTGGTTCGTCAAGTGTTTCTCGCAGTTCCGGCTCTTCGTCGTCCGGTTCACGAAGCTCGGGCAGTTCTTCAAGAAGCTCAGGCGGAAGAAGATAAAAACAGAAACAGTTACAAAGATCATTAACGACAAAAACTATTTGCCATGAAGAAAAATATTAGCATTGTTTTACTGGTCCTTTTTATGCCTTTTTTTATGCAAGCTCAGGACCTGCTTGATGCACTTCGTTATTCTAATATCCAGGTCTCGGGAACAGCACGTGCAGGCGCAATGGGAAATGCATTTGGCGCATTGGGTGGCGATTTTACATCAATAAGCATAAATCCGGCAGGACTGGGTGTTTACCGCTCATCAGAATTAACAGTAACTCCGAAATTTACCTACGGTAACATTGAAGGGAATTACATGAACACCATGATGGAAGACACCAAGTACAATTTCGCCTTAAATAATTTAAGCTATGTTACAACCATACCAACTGCTTCACGCAGCGAAGTTGGATTGATTAGCATAAACCTGGGCATAGGTTACAATCGGCTGAAAGATTTTAACAGCAATTCGCTTTTGGGGGCATCGGGTGTAACAAGTTCTATTTTAGATTCATGGATTGAAAACTCTAATGGAGAAAATCCATATGTTGATCCAGGTACATATCCGTTTTATGATGACTTGGCAATTGCCGAGTTTGGAGGTGTTGATTTAATATACCAAGAAGAAAATTCAGAAACTTGGAGAAGCGATATACAAATTAATCCCTACGATGACAATATTCAGAATCACCCGGTGGCACAACGCAAAAGTATTTCACGTGAAGGATCGATTGATGAATACAGTTTTGCTGTTGGCTTAAATTTTAATCACAAAGTTTATATGGGAGCCACACTGGGTGTAACAGATATTTATTACCGTGAATCGAGCACTTACGAAGAATGGGATGATCAAAATATAATTCCGAATTTTGAAAGTTTGCAATTTGACGAATACCTGAGAACAACAGGAACGGGATATAATTTCAAATTTGGGATAATCTACAAACCAATAAACGAGATACGTTTGGGAGCATCAATCCACACACCAACATTCTACGACTTGCACGATTTTTATCATACTGAAATGTATGCAACAATTAATTATACTGATGGGACACAAGATCAAGAAGCATTATCACCTTTAAGCAATTTCGACTACCGATTAAATACGCCCTTTCGCGCAACACTTAGTGGAGCCTTTGTTATTGCAAAAAAAGGTTTAATTAGTATTGATTATGAATACGTAGATTATACTTCTGCAAAACTAAGAGATGGTAATTTTATTGATGCCAACCAGGAAATTAAGGATGTATTCAAATCAGTTGGCAACATTCGGGTTGGAGGTGAATTACGCGCTACCAACAATTTAAGTTTACGGGCCGGCTACGAATACTACCCCAGTGCCTATAATAGCAATGCTTTGGGTAACGACCAATTTAAAGCAGATGACAAACTAAGCGTTTACTCAACAGGTTTAGGCTATCGTTTTGGAAGTTTTACTTTTGACCTGGCTTATCGTATAACCGATATGTTACAATACGAGCTTCCATACGCAGCACCGGCATCAGGTATTTATCCTGTTCCGGAACCGGCTGAATACAGCGGACTTACGCACGATGTAATGTTTACTTTAGGATTTAAGTTCTAAGGTAAACTATATAATATTTTTGCAGAGACACATTCCCTTAGGTTTGTGTCTTTTCTTATGTATGCAATTTTGCCAGAAATTCATCTTTAAAACTAAGGCTTACCGGCAGTTTAATTTCGCCCAAACTAACCTGATTTCCCTCGAGGTACACCACTTTTGATAACGACACCACATATGATTTATGAATACGGCCAAATTGTTTCTCGGGAAGAGCTGCAAGAAAATCTTTTAAACGACCGTGTACCATAAGCGATTGACTTTCTGTAATAAAACGAACATAATCGCCCTGCGCTTCAAGGTAAATAATTTCGTTAAAATTTAGGCGATAGTCTTTTTTATTGGCTCTAACCATCAGGTGTTGCGGATTATTCTCTTTGCGCATTGAAAATCGCTCGATGGCCCTGTTTAATGCCGTTCGGAAACGTTCAAACGATACCGGCTTAAGCAGGTAATCTACTGCATCTACCTCGAAGCCTTCTAAGGCAAACTCGGGATAAGCCGTAACCAATATAAACAAAGGTGGTTCTTTTAAACTTTTTATAAAACCAATGCCACTTAATTTGGGCATGTTAATATCCAGAAAAAGCAAATCTACTTTCTCGTCCTTCAATATTTGTCCGGCCTCAAGCGCATCGCTGCAAACCGCAACCAATTGCAGTTCGGGGCAAGCGTTTACATAATCGCCCAATACATCCTGCGATAAAGGTTCATCGTCGACAATAATACAGTTTAAAACCATGCTTAATAATTTTACTTCATTCAATACTAATTTAACTGTACCTGCAAAAGCACTTTAAAGGTTTCTTTATGGTTGCTTATTTTTAACAAATGCTGGTTCGGATAAATCAAATCAAGTCTCTTTTTTACATTCTCAATTCCGATTCCTCGGTATTTTAAATCGAAAGTACTACTGGCCTGGCCCTTACTATTTTCAATCTCAAAATACAGAACCTCACCCGACACTTCCAGTTTAAGTTTTACAAAGGCATTTTTACTACCTCCTTTTAACCCGTGTTTAAAGCTATTTTCAACAAAAGGCAGAAACAAAAGCGGGGCAATTTTTTTGCCGTCAATTTGTCCAATCGTTTCAAAAACAATTTGCTGATTTTTATTAACACGTAAGTTTTGCAACTCGATGTAGTTCTTTATCATTTCCACCTCTTTGTTTAACGATACAAGTTCGGCATCCGAATCGTAAATAATATGTCGCATTAAATCGCTTAATTGAATTATTTTTGCGGGCACGTCTTTCGATTCTTTTCGGGCCATACTGTAAATACTGTTCAACGAGTTAAACAAAAAATGTGGATTAATTTGTGATTTTAAGGCTTTCAGCTCGGCCTGCGACTTTTCCTTTTCAAGCTCTTCGGCTCTAAACCAGCTCCGGGCCAGATGAAGCAAACTTGAAATAAAAAGATAAATGGCAAAAAACAAGGAGATATCCCAAAAACTGTAATAAGCTATAAAATAATACCCCCTAAAAATATAATCGATAAGTTGATCGAACAATAGCAAATAAAAACCCGAACCGAGAGCAGCTATTGCGAGTACAGCAAAAGCGTAGGCAAAATACCTGGTACGTTCCCACAGCACCGGAAAAAGCACATTCAGGTTAAGATATACCACAGGAACTATTGGCAAATGAAAAACGGCCGTATAAATTAAATCAATCTGCTTTATTTCAGCCGAAACTTTTAACACGTTCATTAAAATTAAAAACGACAGACACCAAAACAGGATATGTTGCAATACCCTGTCTTTTATTAAACGAACCAGAATTATTTTAATATACCTGTTCATCGTTTTCTTAGCAATTCAACTTCCAGGCCATCCTCAAATGCATCTTCAGAGTTAACGTATTTACTCACAAACTTTTGTAACTCTTTAGGCTTGGCAGTAAGTAAAATAAAATCGCCGTTATCTTCATGATGGATTCTAATCTTGTTTTCCTTTATCAGGTCCTCCAGCCATTCCGGGTCAAACCAATGAATGGCCAGTTTGTCATCTTTAACGGTTAACCGGGCAAAAGTATGCACCGGAATTAAATGCAAAGTTGCAAGGGATATGTCATCTTCTCCGCCATAATCTTCAATATAAAAATCCAGAAAATATTCGTTGGCAAGTTTTATCACATGAACTTCAAATTTTGATTCGCGAACCTCTCCATCTTCATTCGAGCTTATTGTGAGTGTATACCTGGTTTTGTCCCTGACTCCGTTCTTTTTATCGCCAATAAAAGGATGCGTAAATTTCCATAAGTCTTCGGAATTGCTAAATGATATATTATTGTCATCATCCTCAAACCAATCGCCCAACAAAATATCGTTTTCAAACAAGTCCTTTTCGGTATATAAAGGATAAAACGAATATACAACGCAGCCCGACAATAAAATTGTGATGGTAGTTACAAAAAGAATATTACGTGTTTTCATTTTTTGATTGTTTTTGATTTTATATACCAAAACTAAGTGACACGTATGAGCTAAACCAATTTTTTCGCTAAGATGTTGGTTTTTATCGTTGTGCTTGAAGCGTGCGTAAAATAATTATTCGGCACCAATTAAAACAAATAATTTAAACCAATGTAAATTCCCGACTCACCATCCCGCTCGTCAGCTGCCATACCATAATCACAACGAATGATAAAATTTTCATTCATCGCTACGCGCAAGCCCAATCCAAACGAATAATGTATGGCTTCTGCATCATTATCAAAATAATCATCATGATTATACACTCCAGGTGAATCTAATTCCACATAATAGTCAGGTTTTTCAAAATCAATTTTATCAGTTACCCTACCAAAATCGGCAAAAGCGTTCAGGCCTAAATAAAAGTTGTTATTGATAAACTGAAAACGGGCAAATTTCCAACGGGCTTCAACGTTACCTAAAAAATAAGAATCGCCAACCACCCTGTTTCTTCGTATCCCACGTAAGGAGCTGGCTCCTCCAAGTCCCTCTGAGGTAGCTCCTTTCATTACCGTTGTAATCATTTGTGTTTGGTAATAAAAGGGGGCATTACCGGTAAGTGTAGCCTGGTAGGCGAGCCGGTAAACAAACGACAGGTTGTTTGGTACCAAAGTAAAATACTGACGATGAATGACACTTAATTTGGTAAAACTATTTTCGCCACCTAAAAATTCGGGAGACCCCATTAAAACAGCTTCTGTCCATATTCCTTTCATCGGGTTGGGATGATTATCGCGCGTATCGTACACTATCCCTGCCTTTAACGTAGGAACAAAACCTCCATCGGCATCCTCATCTGAAATAATACCCCACTCCTGGTATTTTTGGTAAAGTCCGGGTTGTTCGTCGTGCCCCGGTAAAAGGTCGTCTTGGTCCTTATTTTTATTCAATTTATCAACATCCACTAAATCCAGTTTAAAGTTCAATAGGTTTACGCCGCCAACCCATTTTACACTTTCGCCGGCCAAATCGCCTTGCAAATCAACTTTAAAACGAAACAATTTACGATCGTACTTGTAAAACATTCGTGTGCGGTAATCGGCTGTTTCATCATCAAACCAATCTTTATTCACCACAGCATCATACCCGTTAAAGCCATAAAAATCGTAGGCCCTGTCGCTCAAGTAACTAATATCAACCGAGGTTTGAAGTCCTTCAATCAGCTTATCCGAGTCATAATAAAACCGGTTTATACCACTGCCCTTTGTAAACCTCGATACTTCAAGATAAATGGAATGGTCGTATTTTGGATACCGGCTTCCATCGCCATAATGATAAAGATTTATTAAACCTCCATACTGAAAGCCCAAATCGGTATCGAAAGTAATGGTTGGAAGCGCACCAAAGTTCCACCCCTGTTTGGTTAAATCATCTTGTGCTATTAATCCAAAACTCAGGATTAAAAACATACAAATAAGCCAAATACGTTTCATGTTGTTTGATTTTAGTTAGACGAAGAAAGTATTTCCAAAAGAAATGTCATTGAATGTTTTAGTATAAGAATACATAACGAATATAATTATTTTTATACGGAAATTTACAATCCTGTTTGTAATCTGGTGACAGCACCAAACTTTTCATATTTTTTTATTTTGTTTTAGCAATCTATATTAATATTTTTAAAACAAATGAATTAATCAAATCAACATGAAATCAAACCGCAGAGATTTTTTTAAAATAGGTGGACTCACGGGAGCCGGCATTTTGGCCGGTGGCTTAACATCATGTAAGCAATCGCCAAGTGCCCAGTCGGCCATGCAACACATAAAAGATGCAGCTATAAATAACAATCCTCAACAATTTAATATGTGCGGGTATGCTGCTCCAAAACTTAACAAAATTAGGGTTGGTTTTGTAGGAATTGGTGATCGAGGCGCAGGAGCGGTAAAACGTATGACCTATATTGAAGGCGTAGAAATAACGGCGTTATGCGATATTCGTCAGGCAGCAGTTGATGGTGCCCAAAAAATACTTGATGAAGCAGGTTTGCCAAAGGCAAAAGAATTTGTTGGCGACGAACAGGAATTTAAAAATCTTTGCGCGAGTGGACTTTGCGATCTGGTTTACACTGCAACCCCCTGGCAATGGCATGTGCCGGTTGGTTTGGCTGCTATGGAAGGCGGAGCACACACTGCACTCGAGGTATCGGCTGCAAAAACAATGGATGAATGCTGGCAAATGGTGGAAACATCAGAACGCACCAAAAAACATTGTGTTATCCTTGAAAACTGTTGTTACGATTTTTTTGAACTGCTGACTTTAAATATGGTTCGTCAGGGTATTTTTGGCGATCTTATTCATGGCGAAGGTGCCTACATTCACGATCTCGACTACTGGCATTTTAACAAGCCTCAAGACGAAAAAATGACCGATGGAGCGTATACCAAAATGTGGCGTTTGCACGAAAATCAGCGTAAAGCAAATGTATATCCAACACATGGACTTGGACCCATTTGTCAGGCAATGAACATCAATCGTGGCGACAAAATGGACTACCTGACAGCCATGATGTCTGAAGATTTTACTTTAAAACATCGCATTAAAGAAAAAGCAAAAGAAGACCCGTTTTTTGAACAGTTTGTAGGAATGAACTTGCGCGGCAACATGGACATGCAAATGATTCGTACCAACAAAGGCCGCACAATTTTAATTCAGCACGATGTATCTTCGCCACGCCCTTATTCACGTATACATATGCTTAGCGGCACCAAATGTTTTGCACAAAAATGGCCACTAAAACACATTGCTTTTGGGCACGACATTGTTGACGAGGCCGGCATGAACGAGCTAAAAGAAAAATATGAACCGGAAATTATAAAACGTGTGGGAGAAATGGCCAAACAGGTTGGCGGACACGGCGGAATGGATTTTATGATGGACTGGCGACTGATTGATTGTTTGCGAAACGGATTACCTGTTGATATGGATGTGTACGATGCAGCCACCTGGAGCTGCATTACTCCACTTAGCGAATGGTCGATTGCTAACGGATCGCAACCTATTGAAGTGCCTGATTTTACGCGGGGAGCCTGGCGAACCAACAATCCGGTTGATTTATCGCTTATTGAGGGTGGAACAACAGGGGTTAGAAATGTAAAAAATGCAAATTCATCAGTACAGCTAAACGTTGAATAACTATAAATGAGAAAGGGCTGAATATTCTGCCCTTTCTTTTTACTCACTCCACTACTTCGTGTAAGAAAATAAAGTAGTTTTCTTTTTATTGTTTAATTGTTGGTAGTTTTCTTTTACTCTGAAATGTCAAAAACCGCCGACTCGGATACCGACGGTTTCGCTCTAATCAAACTAAATAAAGTATGAAAAAAAATACAAACTTTACTTAACGACAAGCGAGGAATAATTTACCCCTAATCAAAAACAAAAAAAAACCGCCACCCATTAAAATGAGCGACGGTTGATCTAACCAAACTAATTATGGTTTAAACAGTTTTACTGTTTTGCCCACCATAAAGGAGTAGTTACTAAATCTTCTCTACCCAAAAATTGTAATGCCTGATCATAGCTGTCAGGATTAGTGTTCTGTAATGAAATTGGACCACGTAATCGATGTGGAAAAAACTCTCGTTTGCTAATGAGTAAACCAGTCGGCGTTGCTCCAGGCAAATTTGGCAGAATATTTTCTACAGCAGGATTAACAAAGAAAGGTAACCCCAGCCTTCTATGATCATTCCATGCCTCAAGCGGTTGCCTTGGGCTGTTAGCAATATACTTTTGAGTAATTATCTTTGATAAAACATCGTTATTGGTTGCTGCTCCAAAATTCTCCGAAAATACGTTAGTAACGTTTCCTGTGGTTTTATCATAAATATGGTAATTATTAATTGAATAGCTTAAAGCTTGGTCTGTATGATCAATTTACGAATATTGCTCTTTAAAGATGTATGAAACGAACATGAATTTTCCTCATTCTAAATTCACAAAAAAGAATGATTAAAATTTATGTGAGTTCCTGTCCCGATGTATCGGGATTTTGAACATTCAGAAATCGAAAAATTTTAAACAGATGAAATGACAGAAACAAAAAAAACCGTTGATTATAAAAATCAACGGTTTTAATCTAACCAAATTTATCTATGAAAAAGATCACTATTTTGTACGACCTGTCCACCAAACAGGTGTATCGTGATTATTCTTATGAGCCACTTCCTGGAAATTATCAGGGTTAGTAGTTTCTTCGCTCGATGGGTAATAGAATCTTTCCATCCACACCCATTTTTGCGAAACCGGGGCCAATATGCCATATTCTTTTTGCAGGCGCCTGGTTTCACTCCAAATTTCCCAGTAGTTAAGTACATTCAGGTGAGCGAATTTCTGGTAAAAAATCTCTTTAATTTTTTCATCATTGCTCATTCCTGTAAAGCTTGCGGCTTTTCCGTCTAAAAATGCGTCGGCAACTGGTTGAGCTGCATACGATCCATCCATAATATTTGCGGGGATAGCCGGGTTTGTTGTTACATCAAACGTATTTGATTTGTTCACCTGGTAATACCAGTTGATTGACTCTTCAATTGCTTTACGGTATGCTTCAACCGGATTAATACCCGTTGCAGATTCAGGAAAGCGAACGGCAGCTTCAGCAAGCAGCAAATGTGTTTCTGATGGTGTGAAGGCCGGATATTCCATATCAAAATTATAGTAGGTAATCTTGTTATAGAATGAGAAGTAAGGCTCCAGATGGTCGTCATAAACCCAATCTTTTGCTCCGTTAATTCGGTCTTGTTCGTATCCCAATGCTCCCATATCGGCCTCAATATTTGGAAACTGATCTGCTCCCCAAATGTCAACACCAACATAATCGCCCCATTGATTCGGCTGAAATACGGTATATAACCTTGGGTCGATTTGGTCTTCAGGCGTTGTTGGTCCTTCGTATCCAAAAATATCGCGAACCATAAAACGTGGAGCATGGAAATTATACCACATCTCTTTCATTGCACGTGGCCAGTACCACTCCATAACGTGCGCATAATCTTTTTCGGCCATACCAATAAAGTCATCGGCTTCTGACACTACCGGCAGGTTATTTTTAACAATGTCGGCTATTACTTCCCTGGCTTTATCAGGGGCTACAACCGAGATGCGCATGGCCATTCTTAAACGCATTGAGTTGGCAAACTTACGCCATTTAAGCACATCGCCATTGTTTAAGATATCATGTACCCTAAATTTTTCGTGCGCCAACGAGTTGTTTAACTCAAAACCATTCAACGCATTATCAATTTCTTTTAGCTCATCTAAAAGCGACATATAAATTGACTCCTGAGTATCGTACTTGGCCCAGAATTTTTTCTCGTAAGCGCCGTTCGCTTCGGTGTAAGGCACATCGTCGTAAATATCAGTTAACCGTTGAAACATATATGCTTTCACCACATTAATGCAGTGTACATATATTTCGTAATTCGGCTTTTCTTCTTCTGATAAGCCATTCAACATCAGGTTTAGTACCGGGATGTTTTTGTTAAAATCAACGTAAGTTTTATTAAACTGAGTATTACGCAAGGTAGCACCCGACCAGCCGGTCCAGGCTGTTACACTGTTATCCGGAACATTGTTGTAATAAGCATACGGGAAAGTTCCCAGGCCTAAAACACGGTTGAACGCACGTGCCTGATGATAGCCAGGTCCATACTCCAGACGAAACAGTTCGGTTGGTTGCAATGCCCCGGTAAATAGCATTTCAAAACTAGGTTCGGTTTGCCTTTCCGGATCGTAGAACTGGTCTTCCAACTCGCTCTGACATGATGAAAAGGTCAGTAACAGTGAGACAAAAACAATTACTCCTGTCTTTATATTTAATATGTTTTTATATGGAATCTTCATGATTGATAAGTATTAAAATCCAAGTTTAATTTCACATCCAAAGCTTCTCACACCGGGCATACCTGAATACTCGGTAAATTCATTTGTTCCTGCATATGATTCAGGAGTTACGTTTGGCGCATCTTTATAAATGTAAGCAATGTTGTTACCAAATACAGAAATACGGGCACGGTTAAAGAAAGTATTGTTAATCCAACGTTTTGGAAGTTCGTAACCGAGTGTAATTCTACGTAATGCTACGTAATCACTTTTATAAATGGCGTCTTCGGTAATATCCATATAACCCTGCCAGTACGTTCTTTCGTAGTACTCCTGCGCGGCAATTAGCGTATTGTTCTCCGATCCATCTTCTTTAACACCCGGAAGAATTACACCATCATGCAGAATGAAATCGTATTTTGAATCGGAAGGTGCTGCTGCGGAATGCGACTCAAGCAGTATTTTTTGATTATCAGTATTTACATAATATGGCAAACCACCACGGGCTTCATCGCGATACTTTAACGATTCTTTACCTGTTCCGTTTCCTTTCAGGTACATATTGGTTTGCGAAATAAGAGTTCCACCAAACTGAAAATCGAAATCAAAATCGAGGTAAATACTTTTGTACGAAAGACTGTTGTTTAATCCACCGGTTAGATCAGGAATTTGTTTTCCAACCTTCACCTGCTGCTCGGTATCGAACTGGTAAACACCATTTGAACCTACAACAAGATTACCATTCTCATCGCGTTTCCAGGGATTAATGAAAAACTCGCCATACTCGCCACCAACGCGGGCTTCCATGCTGGCTCCGGTAACACCCCACAAAGGCAATACATCAACACCGTCAGAAAGTTCTTTAATTTCGGTATTGTATTTTGCCAGGTTTAAAGTGGTGTTCCAGTTAAAATTACGCCCCATTACCGGCTTTCCGGTAAGCTGCAACTCTACACCGCTGTTTTGAACATCGCCGGCATTTACTTTAATTTTATTTACACCCGATGATTTTGGCACATCCAATGCAATAATTTGGTCGTAAATATTGGCTTGAAACCACGAGAAATCAACTCCCAATCGGTTTCCCTGGAAGAAATTCATTTCAAAACCAAATTCAAATTCACGCTTACGTTCCGGCTTCAGGTTTTCCGGTGGCAATTTTCCTTCTGCAATTCCCGTTTCAAAATCGGCAGGAGGCATATCGCTTGATGCAGTAGCATAAGCTATACCACCATAACTGTTTACATTAAATGCCAGGTTACCAAAATAAATTGGGCCCGGACGACCAACATCGGCAAACGATGCACGTGCTTTGGCGTACTGAATTACCTCGGGTAAATCGAGCGTTTCACTTGCAATCCACGACAAACTTGCACCGGGATAGAAATAACTGTTATTTTGCGGCGGCAATATCGACGACCAGTCGTTACGCCCTTGTATTTCAAGGAATAACTGATCTTTGTAGGCCAATTGTGCCGATGCAAGCACACCGTATAGAACACTTGATCTGCGTGATCCTGAACCTTCTGATTTTACATCTTTACTACTATTTGATAGCGAGAACCAGTTTTCCACAAGGAAATCCTGAGTTAAAGACTTCACGTAACGATCACTAAAATCTTCGTATACAAAGCCAATTAAACCACTGATATTTAAATCGTCGTTGATTTTTTTATCGAAATTCAAATAAGCATTGTTATAAAAGTTAAAGATGTTACGCTCTTCAACCGAGTAATACCCTTGCTGCGAGTTTTCGCTAAGCGGACGTGTAACTTTTTTCTTTACTTCGTTTAGTTTTCTGGTCATATCAAAACCAGAACGCAAGGTAAGCGACAGCCAGTCGGTAAAATCAATATTCAGGTTAACCGACTGAATTAAGTGATGACGGGTTTCATCAAAATCGTTTTGTGTTTGATTCCAGAAATAACTGCTTCCCAACTTACCTACCAGGCTTCCGGCAGCCTCGCTTCTTTCTTTATCTCTGAAATACCAGTATACACCTGTATCATCAACAATATTATCTTTCCATAGCTGGGTTTTCATATCGCGGTTTACACCATAGGTAACCAAACCGTCTTGCATTCTGAAAGGAGCATTGTGGTTAAACGTGTAATAATAGTTACTGATGTAATTTACCGAAATATTTTTCGAGATATCCAGGCTTCCGTTAAAACTAAATATGTGGTTATCCTGATCGGCACCAATTACCGTGCTGGTAAATTTTTTGTTGGTGTATCCAAAACGTACATTTCCCATGTCGCCGGCATTCGACAGGGCAAAACCATTGGTTCTTAAGTGTCCAGTTTGAAATAATTCTTTAAAGTTGTCTTCCTGAGGACTGTATTCTCTCATTTGTCCATCCCACCAAAGAATTTCGCGTCCGTCCATGCGCGGGCCAAAACCTGCTGCACCACCCGATCCGTAGTAAACCGGAGTTTTAACGCCGTTAACATCTTTATACCTGAATCCGTTAGCATCGGTATCTTCAGCATTTGGCAATGCGGCACCAATACTCGAACCGGTACCAAACTCATCTTGCAACTCGGGGTAGTAGGCCACCTTATCCCAGGTAAAGCTTGAATTCACTTCAACACCTAAACCCTTTTTCTTGGTACCTGATTTAGTTGTGATTAATACCACACCGTTTGCACCTGCATAACCATATAAAACCGAAGCTTTTGCACCTTTCAGAATCTCTATAGATTCGATGTCTTCAGCATTTATATCGTTAATACCTGTACCCTTGTCACGACCATCTCTGTCGTTGCGGTTCATTCCGGTGTTTTCGTCGAAAATAGGAATACCATCAACCACAAACAAAGGCCTGGTTGATGATGATGAAGTTAACGATACCGAGTTACGGATGTTAATAATCATACCACCAGTAGGGCCGTTTGCCGTGCTCGAGATACGAACACCTGCTGCCTTTCCGTAGAGCGATGTTAAGGGGTTAACCGGCACACCACTTTTTACCAGGTCGTCAGCCTTAATCGAACTCATTGAATAACCAAGCGCTTTTTTTTCGCGCTTGATACCCAACGCTGTTACAACTACCTCGTCGATTCCTACTGCGTCGGTAAGCAGTGTTATATCAACTGAAGGTCGGTTATTCACTTCTTCTTCCAATGTTTTCATTCCAACAAAAGAAAAAACCAAAACCGCGTCTCCCGGAACCTTAATAGTGTAATTACCATCAACATCGGTAATTGTACCATTATTTGTTCCTTTCTGAACTATTGAGACACCGGGTATTCCAATGCCTTCCTCATCGATAACCGTCCCGGTTACCGATTGTTGTGCTATTGCACTACCAAGTAACGCAAAGCACATACCTAAAACCAGAAAAATCTTTCGCATAGATTTTAATTTAAATGATTTTTAATAGATTGTACTAGATTAATTATTCATCTCACTAAATAATTTTTGAAATAATTTTGCTGTAATCCCCAATAATCCTGAATGCCGCCAGTTATTGGAAATTACTATTTTAGTATTACCAGAAATTTGCTCCAGACAGTACTGATTTATCGATTGCTGAATGGGCGTTAAAACATATTGATTGGCCTCTGAAACCAATCCTCCCAAAACGATAATGTCCGGATTTAATAACTGGATAGTATTTGACAATGCTTTTCCGAGTGCCTGACCAACACTATTAAGCAATGAAATGGAAAATTCGTCACCCATCTTTGCTGCTGATATGATATCCTGCACCCGAATATCATCGGTGCAGTGTTTAAACTTATGAGTAAGTTGCGAGATGCGGTTAGTATTTACAGCCTCGATGGCTTTTTTTATTATTACATAAGCTGAAATTTCGGTTTCCAGGCAGCCTCTTTTTCCGCAGATACACAAATCGCCATCATCAACAAATTTGATATGCGATAATTCGCCGGCAAAACCACTTCCCCCGTTATAAAGTTTGCCGTTTAAAACCATACCTAAACCTACACCCCAGTTCCAGTTTATAATCATGGCATTTTGGTAACCTTTGGCTTCACCAAAAACAAATTCACCGTAGGCTTCCATTCGGGCGTCATTATTTATATAAACTAATTTCCCGAATTTTTCCTTTAATCGTTCGCCAATATTCTGGTAGGCTTCTTCTTTAATGGTAAAATTTATTCCGGCAGCACTGTCTACCAAACCCGGCATAGCCATACCCACACCATATACGCTGCTGTATCGGATATAATTTTCTGATAGAATTTGGCGGGCCGTATTGTAAACCTTATCAACCAGTTCCTTGTCGTCAATTGAAGTAGTAATAAGCTCAACCGGAGCAACTAACTGATTATGTGAATCGTAAACAGCTACCTTGCCTTTAAATCTGCCCAGCTCAATTGAAATTACAAAAATGCTGCTGTTATTTAATCCAAACAAAGTAGGCCGACGTCCACCTTTTGATTCTCCACTTCCTTTAACCTCTACAAGTTTCAGTTGCGTTAAATCCTTTAACAAAGCAAGTGCTGTAGGCAAACTTACACCAATACTTTTGGCAATAAATGTGGCTGATAAGGTATCGTGCCGGTACAAAAGATCTAAAATCCTTTTTCGTCTTCGATACTTCTTAAGCTCATTTCCGGAAAGTGTAGTATTCTCGATATCCTCTAAAAGAACCATATAAGACAGTTTGGCTAATAAATTCGATGCAATTTAAATATTATTTTATAAATAATTAAACTATTAGTTAATTTTTTTAATAAGTATTTTTTATTAATCAATTTTATTTTGCTAAACCCATACTAAATAAAGTATTAATGTAAAACATACAATAACTCCATACATTTTTGAAGTAAAAACTTTTAAGAAAGAAGAAACACCAAAACGAAAGTCAGAAGTAGTTATGATCAGCGGTTAAATAGCCTCAGATTTTTTCACTAATATTGTAAACACCTATTATTAACTATAATCTAAAAATTCAAGATGATCAAAAAAATTCAACTTCTTTGCAAACTTATTATCCTTTGCATTTTCTTTTCTTCATGTGGAAATTTATCGAAAACAGATTCGGACAAGCCCAACATTTTATTTATTATGAGCGACGACCATGCGTACCAGGCGATTAGTGCGTATGGCTGCGGGCTTAACGAAACTCCAAACATCGACCGAATTGCTGATGAAGGTGCATTATTTACAAGGGCTTGTGTAACGAACTCAATTTGCGCACCAAGCCGTGCAGTACTTTTAACCGGAAAGCACAGTTTTATTAATGGAAAAGTGGACAACGTGCAACCTTTTGACTGGAACCAACCAAATTTCCCGAAACTAATGCAGGCCAATGGCTACCAAACAGCCATGATTGGAAAAATTCACCTTGATGGAGAACCTCAGGGTTTTGATTTTTCGATGGTACTGCGCGGACAAGGACATTATTACAACCCTGAATTTATGGTAAATGGCAGTGGCAAATGGGAGCAGATTGAAGGTTATTGTACCGATATTATTACCGACAGCATGCTTGATTGGTTAAAAAACAAACGCGACCCCAATAAACCATTTTGCGCACTTTACCATCAAAAAGCCCCACACCGCAACTGGAAACCGGCACAAGAGTACTTGAATCTGTATGACAATAAGACCTTCGATCCACCGGCAAATTATTTTGATGATTACGAAGGCAGAGGAAGCGCCGCCAAAGAACAGGAAATGCAAATTGACGGGCATGCCCGATGGGGGCACGACTTTAAACTATTAATCGATCCGGATGGGAATCCTACCGGTTTTGAAAATGAATTAAAGCGTTTTAACGAACAGCAACGAAAGGACTGGCTGGCAGCTTATACGCCAAAGAATGACGCCATGAAAGCTCAGCAGCTGGAAGGCAAAGAACTTGGAAAATGGAAGTTTAACCGTTACATTAAAGACTACTTGCGTACCATAAAATCGGTTGACGATGGCGTTGGTGAAGTACTCGATTACCTGAAAGAAGCGGGTTTGGAAGAAAATACGATAGTTGTTTATACTTCTGACCAGGGATTTTACCTTGGTGAGCATGGCTGGTTTGATAAACGTTTTATGTACGAGGAATCATTTCGAACGCCTTTATTGGTGCGCTTTCCAAAAGAGATTCAGCCGGGAACAAAAATCAACAAATTGGTTCAGAATCTGGATTTTGCCCCTACTTTTCTTGATTATGCCGGAATTACAGCACCTGAGGAAATGCAGGGAGAATCGTTTAGAGACCTGGTTAGCGGCAAAAACTCAGAGTGGCGCGATGCAGTCTATTATACCTACTACGAATACCCATCGGTGCACATGGTAAAAAGGCATTATGGCGTAGCCACCGAACGCTACAAACTGATGCATTTTTATTACGATATTGACGAATGGGAAATGTACGATTTGGAAACCGATCCCAGCGAGATGAAGAACATTTATAATGATCCGGCTTATGCCCAGGTGCAAAAAGATCTTCACACAAAACTTCAGGAATTAAGAAGTTATTACGGCGACAGCGATGAAAACGACCAACGGTTTTTAAAAGCTTATCTCGACCACCAGGAAAAATTAAGAAAAAAAAGAGCAGCTCAATAGTAAACAAACTCATATAAAATAGAAATCAACAGGAAAACCACCTGCCCACCTGGCAAGTGGTTTTTTATTTACGGCCAGTACTGTTTAACGTAAATTAACAGAAAGAATTAAAAATTATGAATAATAAAATTGTTACATTCAAAACACCTAATTATAAAGAGGGTTCAATTTTTTATCGAAAGCGAAAAAATGGTACAAAATCAAATACAGATATACCTTACTTTCCTGTTAGTTATAGCAGCAGGCCTGGCAGGATATGCACAAGTACCAAATACCGACACCATTCAAATTGAGAAACAACGTATACTAAAACAGGAACATTTTTACGACAGCTTAGAAAACAGGGCCAACCAACGTAAGCTTACCGGATGGCTTTACGATGCATTAATCTCTCCCCCACGCCCTTATGTGGATAAAAAGGCATTGGCGCTTGACTATTTTAACAAATACGAAGGAAAAATAATTGCCAGTATTAACATTAACGCACTCGATGTTTTTGGCCCCTCGTGTACTGATACCACAAAAAAAGCCGATAACTGGGCCGAAAAAGCGGCCAACGCCATTCATACCAAATCCAACCTGAAAACCATCCGCAAGCTTTTGCTTTTTAAAATTGGCGACATGCTCGATCCCGAAGTAATGTACGAAAACGAACGGATTATCAGAGACTTGCCCTACATTCGCGATGTAAGAATTTATGTAGAGCAAGATAGCGTGTATGTGGGATTGGTTAACGTTACCGTATTAACCAAAGACAGATTTTCTTTTGGGGTATCAGGCGGAGTAAACGGTACCAGCTCGGGAGATATTGAATTATACAACCGAAATATCTTTGGTGTGGGACACGAGGTTTCGGTGAAATTTGTTGGACACATTGAACGCGAACCCTACCTGGGTGTGGAAACTTACTATAACATAAAAAACATTGGCGGTCGTTTTCTCGATATCAAATTGGGCTACCTGAATACCTACAAGCGAGAAGGGTATGTTTTTGATCTCAGGAAACCTTTTCTTACACAAAATGTGAAATGGGGATACGGTGGATTTTCGGCTCGAATGTACCGCACCGACAGAATTAGAAACACCGACCCGGTTAAAGTGGAAGAACCGCTTGACTTGTGGGTAAACAGTTTTTGGGGTGGACGAAGCTTTAATATCAGTCCGCGACACGAGAATATTACTGAACTAACCCTGTTAAGCGGAATAAATAACTGGAACTATTTTGAAGAGCCGGTGGTGGATCCGGAAAACAGCCATTTCTTTGCTAATCGCACCTTGTATATGCTTGGGTTAACCGTTTCACAACGAAGATACATTCAGGACCAGTTAATTTACAGCTACGGAATTACCGAAAATATTCCTGAAGGGTTTAAAAACGAGTTGATTTATGGCTACGATGCCAATGAGCACGGCGACAGGCATTACCTCCATTTTTTTACTTCAAACGGGAATCTCTTATTAAGCAGGCGAGGCTATTTGTTTACATCGGCCGGTGTGGGTGGCTACCTAAAAAATAGTAAGTTTGAGGAGGGCATCATTCATGGCGAAGTGAATTTTATTTCGAAACTTGCAACTGCCGGTAGAAAAAGGGTGAGAACATTTGCCAATTTAAATTACACGCTTGGTGTCAGGCGTTTTGAAATAGAAAATCTCACACTTGGCGAGAACGACCATATTCGCGGTTTCGACAGCGATATTGCCATTGGCAAACAACGTTTAAACGTAAAGCTGGAACATGTAGTTTTCCTTCCACACGAATTTTATAAGTTTAACATAGCCGTATTTGGTTTTGTTGATGTGGGCGCAATTGGCTCAAACAAACAATTAATTTTTAAGCAAGACTACTACAGTGGCATTGGCCTCGGCATACGTTTTCACAACGAAAACCTGGTTTTTGAAACCTTCCGGCTTCGCCTGGCCTTTTATCCGTTTCCGCCGGCTGACATGAGTTTTGTTGGATTTTCTCTCGACGAACAATCAAAACAACGCTTTATTTCGTTTGAACCTATTGGTCCGGCTCCGATGAACTTTGAATAAAAAAAGCAAGCGAACCTTTTCCTCTACCTTAGAACTGGAAATATATAAAAGGCTGCATATCAGCTGATATAGATTGATAAACAAATACTACAACAATAGCTGCAATTATTGCTTTAACCCAAATCGGCGAACTAATAAACCAGTTTTTAACCCGCTCTTTTAAAGCATAGCTCAACCAGTGGGTAATAAAGCCAAACAACATTACCAAAAACACCCATTTGTAAGCCACAAGAATTTCAGGGATAATTGCAAGTTGCATATCAGTACCAATTTGGCGTAACATTCCATTTACCACCTCCATCGATTCGGAGCGAAAAAACACACGGGTAAAAGTTATAAAAGTGAAAGTAAAAGCAATTCTCCAGATCGTAACAAAACGGTTGTTCAGGTTTTCCCACGGACTAATTTTTCGCCAGAATTTGTAAACCACCAGTCCAACACCATTTAAACCACCCCAAATAATAAACTGCCACGATGCACCATGCCACAAACCACCCAAAAGCATAGTTAGCATTAAGTTTATATTGGTATTAATGCTGCGTTTTACCTTTGGCGAAAACTTTGCCAGCAACGCAAAAACCAATACCAAAGCTGCAAAAATGGGAACCAGAATTAACTTGCCGGCCAGCAAAACCACAATAGCCAAAATAATACCCAAACTAATGTAACTAAATACCGAGCCCTCGCGGTTACCTCCAATAGGAATATACAGGTAATCTTTTAACCACGATGAAAGCGACATGTGCCAGCGTTTCCAGAACTCGGCAACACTTTTGGCCTTATACGGCGAATTAAAGTTTTGTGGCAAACGGTAGCCCATTAACAAAGCCACGCCAATGGCAATATCGGTATACCCCGAAAAATCGACATATACCTGCAAAGAGTAACCAAACAATGCCATCAGGTTTTCGAACCCGGAGTGTGTTATTGGATCGGCAAAAACCCGATCGACAAAGTTTACTGCGATGTAATCGCCAATAAATATCTTTTTTATTAATCCTTTCAGTATGATAAAAACGGCCCATCCAAACTCCTCTTTCGACAGGCGGTAATCTTCGTAAATTTGCTTTACAAAACCCGATGCACGAACAATTGGCCCTGCCACCAGCTGCGGAAAAAACGAAACATAAAAGCCAAAATCAACCAGGTTATTTACCGGCTTAGTTTCTCCCCTGTACACATCAACCGAATAACTTATGGTTTGAAATGTAAAAAAGGAAATACCCACCGGAAGTAATATTTGGTTTACCTCGAAATGCGTGCCGGTTGCTTCGTTGGCCCACAATGCAAGGTGGTTAATTACCTGCAAATCGGTACTAAACATGATGTTTATACTATCGATAAAAAAGTAGGCATATTTAAAATAAGCCAGTAGCCCCAGGTTGATAACTACGCTGGCTGCGATAAGAAATTTACGAAACAGTTCATTTTTTGATTTATAAATGCTTTTGCCTATAAAAAAATCGGTTAGGGTGCTAAATAGCAGAATAAAAAAGAAGAACCCGCTTGATTTGTAATAGAAAAACAAACTAACCAGGAAAAGATACCCTGCCCGAACACTTCGGTTTTTATTTTTGTACACCAAAGAATATCCGGCCAAAACAAAAGCAAAAAAGGCCCAAAAGAAAAAGCGTGTAAAAATAAGAGGTGCCGTTTTATCGTACAGAAAAATATTCCGTAAAAGTTCGTTTAATTCTATTTGTTGTAATAAATCCAAGTATTGTAGTTTTCGTTTTAGTTTATCGTATTTTCCGTAGCGGCCGGTTGTACAATACCACCCTCGCCGGTTGAATTATTGCCCGGCTTACTTGTAGCTGTCATTTTATTCCGCCTGATAACAAAGGCCTCAAAATCTTTTATCAGCGCCCCAAAAAACAAATCAGCAACCATCAGGTAACCTTCGCGTGTAAAATGAATTTTATCGGCCTGAGCCAGGCCATTATTCTGCCAAAGCACCACGGAATTAAGCCCACCCATAACTGAATACATATCCCAAACTCCGGCATTGTATTTTTTTGCCATTTTAAACATGCTATCCTTAACCTTTTCGCCATTTTTATTTACATACCTTCGGTACAGGTAACTGTCGTTATTTGTGGTAAATACAATGAGGGCATTGGGTGCAGCTGCCTTAATTTTATCAATAAGCTGTCCGTAATTATCTTCAAACCGGCTGCTTGAAAAGCGGCGGCCATAGGCGTCGTTTATACCTAACCCAAGAATTACCAAATCAGGGTGAAGCCCGGACAACTGTTCCTGAAAAAGCTGGCAACGCAAAAAGGCCGGAACATGCGCTCCATTCACTCCAATGCTGTGGTAAAGTACTCCATTTGGATTCGATTCTGTTGACAATCCCAACAAGGTAAAAGTTCCGTCTGCACCAGCTTGCTTCACTAAAGTTATTTTTAGGCTGTCAACCCATTGGTTTAATTCAAAATCGATATAACCGTTGTACTCTGATTTTTTTGTCACAACAGCAGAGTCGATAACAAGCGAATAATTCTGCTCTGCATTTTCGTAATAAATGCGCAACTTGTTAAAACTGTAATCCAGCTCGTTTTCTTCTTCCAGTAAAATAGTAAGTTCGGCTTTTGGCGACTGTGTTGATGCCGACATACCACCTACCCCAAGCATACCGCTTTTTTTACGTTCAACATTTCTGAAACTTTTCCAGTAGCCGTTATAACGGATGTAGTAACCAAATGGAGAGTTTGTGCGCGAAATTCGGTAAGGAAACATATAACCCCAACCGGCATTTATTTCGCCGTTAAGTTGCTGAAAACGGTTGCGCATTTGCCCCGAAAACGATCCGGCCTGAATATGTGAACCGCCGATATGAACCACATTCACTCGTCCTTCACCGGTGGTGATTAATTTTTCGAGTTTCGAATAAAAACGTTCTGCATTTTCGGTGGTTCCCGGGTAATGCATTTCATTTAAATCGTAACGAATAAAATTATATTGGTTAACATGGTAAAAGTAGTTTCCCTGCTGCGCAAAAGTCGAAAGGCCAAGCAGAAAAAATCCGATAAAAAAAGGTATTGAAAAAACCCGGCTAGCAAGTATCAGTCTTTTAGTTTTTTCGTGTTCTTTGCTGAATGTTATTTTCCGGTACACCTTCATTAAATCTCCTCCTCCAGGTAATTGTTGTACTCCAAAATCAGTGCGTTATAAAACATGTTTGCCACCAAACGTGCGCCTCGTGGCGAAAAGTGTACGTAATCGGGCCGAGCCAGTTCGGGTTGAGCATTTACCCACGAAGGCATGCTATTGTGCCCGCCCATTGCCTGGTACATATCCCAATACGCGCAATTATTAGCCAGCGAAACCTCTTTAAGCTTATCTACCACACGCGGCAAATGTTTATAAGTAAGGTATTTATCCTTCTTTTTTGTCGACATATCGCTTGGCCCAATTACCAGAATAGCCGCATCGGGGCACAGTGCATTAATGCGTTTAATCTGGCTCGAAAACCAGCGGCCATAGCGGTCAATCGCTTTCTGGTCTTTTATGTACGGAATTACATTTCCGCCAAACTGTAGTATAAAGAATTTCGGGTTCAAGTCCTTGTACATTTTCAGGCTATGCTGAAAATCGGCTTTTGTAAAAATGGTTCCTGAACTACCGCGTAAGGCAATGTTGTCAACAATAATTCCTTTGGTCGAAGCCAGTTCAATACCGTACACATCAGGGCCATCGTATCCCGAGAACCGCAATGTAACACTCGAAGTTGAATCGGGTAAGCTGCACTCGAGCACAGCATAATCAATATCGGGTGCCAACGTATCGGCGAGCACGGTATCTCCCTTTGCCAAAACCTGCACCGCTACCGGGCGTTTGGCATGCCCGTAAAACAGTCGCATCTGTTCATATTCGCGAGTGCGTTTATACGAAATGGCCGATTTCGACACATTCATTTCAGCTTCAAACAATACCGAATCTACAAATGATAAAGTATCGGTTGCCAATGGTGCATAACGCGAAAAAGCCCCCATAACTCCGTAACGACTGTGTTCGACAGTTGAATCGACTTTCCCGTAAATCGGATAACGTTTCCAATTGTCGGAGTTTTGCTGATGCGCACTAAAAACATAATCGTAAGGTTGTAAAGCCGGACGCAAGCCAACACCTGTACCTCCGAATTTAACCTGCAGTTTATTTCGTATAAAAGCCGTTATCCGGTCGCCTTCAATCTGGCTGTCGCCGTAATGCATTATCCGAACCAGCGTATCATTTTTCAGATGTTCAAAAAAACGGTAGAGGTTTTCTCTCCCCTGCTGATTCATTTCAACCCGATGCACGGTTTGCACAAGCGAATCGTAGCTGGCCCGATGCACAACTTCAATCACTGTATCGCCGGCTACAGTATCCAGCTCAATGTCTACCAGCGAGTCTATTTCGAATTGCTGCGCAATTATTGTCGACACATCGGTGTATTCCACATCATCAGCCACCAGCATTTCAGCAAAAGTTGGCATATGAAATGTAAAATCACCAACTTCAATACCGTCATCTGGTATTAACCACATTACCCCGGCTAACAAAGTAATAACGCTAAGTGTATAAATAAGAGTTTGAACCGGTTTCATTGCACGTAGATTATTAATTTCTGACCAATCTGAATTTTGCGGGCGTCTGAAATGTTATTCCATTCCAATATCTTCTCAGGAGTTACTCCCTGGTATTTTTTTGCAATAACATAAGGCGATTCTCCACTTTTTACAACATGCTCTACCTTGTTTGCTGTTTGGAGAATGGCCGTGCCCGGCAATGTACCTGCTGAAAAATCGGGGATTGCAGTTATCGGTTTATCCTTTTTCTCCTTTTTTTGTTGTAGCGCTAAATAATAAGCTGCCTTATCATTGTCAACAAAAATATCGAGCGTTTTCCCGGCCTGAATTTTTCGCTCGTTGTAAATATTATTCCAATACTTTAAATCGGCAACCCTAACATCATAATCTTCGGCAATAAATCCGAGCACATCGCCCGATTTTATGCTGTACTTTATTTTTGTTTTCCCCGCTATTTCAAGGTCTTTCACCGGTTCGCCAATAAACTGACGATTGGGTGCCGGCGGATATTCTATTTTTTGCGCAACTACCTCAAACATAGCCGAGTCCACCGTATTGTATATCGAATCCTGCTGTACCAGAAAATCATTTTTAAACTTTGCAGGCAGGCAAAGCGAAGCATTTTCAGGTAATATGGAATACGGATATTGTGGATTATAAAACTGTACTTCAGCAAGCGTTACAGGAAGCACCAAACAAATTTGCGAAAAATGCATTTGAGTCCTAACCGGTATTATCACCGTTTCTATTTTCGATTCATCAGGAACAAAAGCCACTGAACTCAAAAAAGCAACACAAGCCTGGTAGGCTGCCATAAATTCCACAATATCATTTGATGCCACAGCCATAAAATCCTGAAAACTTGCATTCTGGCCGGTACGATGCTGCAGGTTTTTCACTTTTGTTTTTCCGAAAACATAGGCCAACATGGCCAGCCTGGTATCTTCAAATAGCTTTTTATTGTTTTTCAGCTCATTAACAGCAGCCACTGTTGCTTTTTCGTACTGTAAACGTTCATCATACAACTTTTCAAGCCTCAAACCATTCATCACCGACTGAAAATGGGTCAACTGCCAGATTCCTGCTCGTTTAAAAGAGCTGGAATAAAGTGCATTGCCAGCCGACAGAACTGCGGGTAGATACTGCAATTCCAAACTTAATCCGGCTGTATTTAATGCGTTTTTCACCTCCTGGTTGTAATAAGCGAATGCTTTTACAAAAGCGGTCTTTTGCTTTTCGTCGAGCGAATTTAGAATTGAATAGTAGACCTCGAATTTTTGAGGATGGTACACCGATGAATTCGGCAAATAAGTCCCATTTTCTTTGTTTAATGTGCTTAACTGCCCGGAATAAAAACTTTCGTCGTTCCAGGGGTATTGCCCCGACAAACTACTCACCATTTGCTGAAAACGATAAGCATAACTTTTGGTATCGATACTATCCTGCCCAAACGTAAATTGCGTGGCCAATAAAAGAGCAGCAATAACAATCCCAAAAACAATCCCCTGCTTATTTTGCAACAATGGTTTCAAATACAATTCGAATAAAAAATGATACGCAAAAATAGGATTTCATTTAAAACAGGATGCCTGCCAATACAATTAAATGCAAAAAGTTGTTAGGCCTTAAAACAATTCGCGGGGTAACTTTATAATTGCAAACATCGTCACCCCGCGAATCATGGACTGTAGGCATTTTTATAAATTCTCGAAAAAGTACAAACTAACCTTTTCCATTAAATGAACACGGTCTTTTCCGCGAACATTATGCGGGTGAACCGGATAGGCAAAAAAATCGACCTGTTTGTTTTGTTTTACACACTCGCGTAAAAATTTCATGCTATGTTGCATTACAACTGTTGCATCTTGCACCCCATGAATTAGCATCAGTTTCCCATCCAGATTCTCCACATAATTTGACATGTCCGAATTTTTATAGCCTTCCGGATTTTCATAGGGTCTGTCCATATAGCGTTCGCCATACATAATTTCATACATACTCCAGTCCACCACAGGTCCACCGGCAACGGCCACTTTAAATACATCCGGATGTTTAAGTTTAAGGTTTAAGGTCATAAAGCCTCCGTAGCTCCAGCCGTGTACTCCAATTCTTTCAGTATCAACGTAAGGTAACGTTTTAAGATACTCAATACCCTGCATTTGGTCTTCGGTTTCCAACACGCCCAACTGACGGTGAATGGCAGTTTCAAAATCGCGTCCGCGGTTGTTTGTTCCGCGGTTGTCAAGTGTAAAAGCGATGTAACCTTTTGATGCCATGTAGTATTGCCACCAGCGCGCCTGGTTGTGCCAGCCTTTATTAACCAACTGGCTGTGTGGCCCTCCATAAACGTACACCACCACCGGGTATTTCTTAGCCGGATCAAAATCAACGGGAAGAATAATCCTGCCGTGCAAATCGTGTTTCCCGTTTTTTGTTTTTATCGACACCAGGCGGTTTTCGCCCAACTCATAGTCTTTTAGAGGATCATCTGCTTCAAAAACTGTTCGCAGCACATCGCCTTTTACCGATAGCAAATCAACCTTACCCGGCACGTTGGTTCCCGACCACCGATCTAAAATGTAATTAGCACCGGGACTTAAAACACCTGCATGCATGCCACTTTCGCTGGTCAGCTTTTCAACAGCTCCGGTTTTTACATTTACTTTGCACACTTTCTTTTGCAACGGATCGTCGATTGTTGCTTCAATAAAAAGGGTATTTTCTTTGCTATCGAAGCCAAGTATATTTGTTACCTCCCACTCTCCTTTTGTGAGCTGCTTCAGCAAAGTGCCATCAGTGTTGTATTTGTATACATGAAACCAACCATCGCGTCGGCTCAGGTAGTAAAACTCGTTTGTATTTACTGATGAAAAGCGTATTGGATGCAACGGTTCAACGTAAGTTTCTGCCTGCTCTTCAAACAAGGTCTTAACCTTTTCGCCGGTAAAGGCATCGTAACAATTAAGTTGCATATGGTTTTGGGCACGGTTTAATTCTGCCAGGTAAATATATTTTTCGTCGGGCGACCAGGCTACATTAGTCAAATAATGATCGAACGGTTCGCCTGTTTTTAAAAACACAGTACTTTGAGTTGCAATGTTGTAAACCCCCAATGTAACATGGTGACTGTTCATACCTGCCATGGGATATTTAACCGGTTTGTGTTCAGCCTGGCGGGCCATATAATCCACCAATGGATAGTCTTTTACCATGCTTTCATCTTTGCGGTAAAATGCCACAAAACTACCTTTGGGCGAATTAAAGAGGCCACCGGAAATGCCAAACTCGTTGCGGTGAACCGACTGCCCGTTCACAATGCCACTGCCGCCATCGGTAGTAATTTGTTTATAGTTGCCATTTTCGAAAGCTATCCATACATCATTTTCGCGGGTAAAGCTGGCAAACTTACCTTCGGCATTAAAAACAGCATTTTCGGCATTTTCAATTAAATCAACCGAATAGGCTGTTTTTTCAACAGGATTAACCACATAAAAATTCATGGCTGTAGTTAGCAGCAACTCCGACGGATTTAACCAGCGATAAGCAGGAATCCTACTCATTTCGTCACCTGTTATGGCATTCAACTCATCTAAAGAAATAAGCGTGCTTTTGTCTCCTGTTTTCACCTGTTCTGCCAGCAATTCGCGGTTTTCAATGTAAGTAAACTGTTTATCGTTTTGCCATTGCAAGCCCGATAAACCTGCAGGTCGTAAATAGGTATAACGGCCATACACCGCATCCTCGAGGCTCATTTGTTTGGTTTGGGCAAAAACAACTGTGCTTATAAAAAGAAAAATTAAAACAATTAGGTGACGCATTTTTTCGTGATTAAAATTAAACGACGAAAGTAGCAAAACTTCTTTTTATCCGAACATGAGAAATAACAGGGATTCCATTCTCGAAAAGCGAAATCCCTGTTAATTATTGCAATCCACCTAATCCGTTTCGTTTATTGAAAGCAGTTGCAAATCGCCTACTGTTTTAATTAAACGAATCATTTCGCTCCGGTAACCTTCGTGGTCGGCACCTTTTGCTCCTTCAGCCAGTTCAATTACCGAATGAATGTTTGATGTTCCCACAAATTCAGACTTGCGGAGCAACATCCCAAAAGATGCAACAGCTGCCGAAAAGCGAAAATCATCAGATGTTTTTTCGGTTAACTGACTGATTACGGGAACTTCCAACAAATTGCTTTTTTTCTCGTCAGGCATTTTGTAGCGCAATTTTACGGTTAACAAATCATTGCTCAAAGCACCTTCTGCCGGCATTCTGTTTTTCTGATATTTTAATGCATCAACCGGAGGTGCATCGGTTTCAGCTCCAACCGGAACAATTTCGTAAAGCGCGGTAACGGTGTGTCCTGCTCCTATCTCGCCGGCATCCTTTTTATCGTCATTAAAATCTTCATCGTTTAACAAACGGTTTTCGTAACCCACCAGCCGATAGGCTTTTACCTGTTCAGGATTAAATTCCAACTGAAATTTTACATCACTGGCAATAGTAAAAAGCGTTCCGCCAAACTCGCTCACAAATACTTTGCGTGCTTCCTGAATATTATCGATATAAGCATAGTTTCCATTTCCTTTATCGGCGATGGTTTCCATTTTATCGTCTTTAATATTTCCGGTTCCAAAACCGAGTACCGACATAAAAATGCCACTTTCGCGTTGATCTTCCACCAGGCGTTCCATTTCTGAAGTGCTTGAAACACCAACATTAAAATCACCGTCAGTAGCCAGAATTATTCGGTTATTACCACCTTCCATAAAATTTTGAGCAGCTATTTTATAGGCCAGCTTCAAACCTGCTCCACCGGCAGTTGAGCCACCTGCACTAAGTTTTTCAAGGGCAGTAAGTATTTTCGTTTTTTCGTTTCCGGGTGTAGAATCGAGCACCTTACCAGCTGCTCCCGCATAAACAACAATGGCTACCCTGTCGTTTGGGCGTAACTCGTTTACCAACATTTTAAAAGCCCGTTTCAGCAAGGGTAACTTATTGGGTGCATTCATCGAGCCGGAAACATCAAATAAAAACACCAGGTTTGATGGTGGCAATTCACTTTTGTCAATGCTTTTTCCTTTTAATCCAATTTGCATCAGGTAATGTTCATTGTTCCACGGGCATAGCGCCACTTCTGTATTTACACTAAAAGGATGCTCTCCTTTTGGCTCGGCATAATCATAACTGAAATAATTAATCATTTCCTCGATACGTACTGCATCAATGGGTGGTAAGGTTCCCGAATTAAGGTAACGCCGCACATTGGCATACGAAGCATTATCAACATCTACCGAAAAGGTTGATAGTGGATTTATCTGCACATTTTTAAAACCATTTTCACTTATGCCTGCGTAATTTTCGGTATTCCATTCGGGCTCTATCATTGAAAATGCAGGAGAAATAAAACTTTTTTTAAGCCTTGTTACTGCCCCCATTGTTTCGCGATGTTTGCTTTTACCAAAACCTACTACCACAACCTCGTCGCATGAAACAGCAGAGTTAAGCATTTGCACATTTACAATGGCCTCATTGCTTATCCGAACTTTTTGGGTTTCCATGCCCACAAACGAAAACACCAGTTTTCTATCTCCGGGATTCACCAAAATACTGTAATAACCGTTAATATCGCTAACTGTTCCGCGTTGGGTGTTTTCAACTGTTACCGTAACACCGGGTAAAGGACTTCCCATCTGGTCGCTAATTGTTCCTGATATTGTTCGTTGTTCTGTTGCCAGTGCTATTCCCGAGAAGGCAAAAAGCAAGGCCAGTGTTAAAATAATTTGTCTCATGATTTTGAGTTTTAAATTTTGAATTCATTTACAGGATGCTCAACGCAGATGAATTCCATAAAAAATTTTTAATAAAACTGAATTATCTTACTTTTAGGTGATTTTTAAACCAACATGCGGCTTACCTTTTTTTACCGAAATATACAGAAGCTGAGCGACGAAGAATTGCTTATACTGTTTCAGAAAAAACAGGAAACAGACTACCTTGGCGAGTTGTACAAAAGGTACATGCACCTGGTTCACGGGGTTTGTTTAAAATACCTAAAAACACCCGACATGGCAGAAGATGCCGTAATTTCGATTTATGAAAAGCTGCAGACAGAAATTAGCAATCACAACATAAAAAACTTTAAAAGCTGGCTATACGTAGTTACCAAAAATTACTGTTTAATGCAGCTGCGCAAAACAAAGCCGGGCCAAATTATTTTAAGCGACAGCGAGGCTGAACTTTCGGCTTTTATGGAAAATGAAACAGAATTGCATCCTATAGATAGCGATGACAACAGCGGAGAGACAGAAAAAGCACTGGCCGCCTGCATAGAGCGACTAAAAGCGGAGCAAAAAAAATGTATTCGTTTGTTTTATTTTGAGCAGAAAAGCTACCGTGAAATTGCTGAGGAATTAAAAACAGAAATCAAAAAAATTAAAAGCCTGATACAAAACGGAAAACGCAACCTGAAGATTTGTTTGGAAGCTAAAAAATGAGCAACAGAAAAACACATATCGACAAAAAAATAATCAACCGCTATCTGCAAGATAAGATGAGCGACAAAGAGCGCAATGCATTTGAAAAAGAAATGCAAAAAGATGCGTTTTTAGCTGATGCTGTTGATGGTTTTATGGCACATGCCGCAACTACTTCCGACACCGGTTTAATTGAAGACAGAATTAAACAAAAACCAAAAAAAACCATGCCTTATTTTGCAGCTGCGGCCTCGGTGCTCCTACTGCTGACTTCGGGTATAATTTGGATGCAGCTTAAGCAAGAGGAACCTGCTCCAAAGTTAAGCGAAACGCGTATTGAGGAAAATTTTGAAAACAAGCCAGGCCCTGCCGAACAACCCACCGAACCTGAAATAATGGTTCGAAAGAAAGCCACTGAAGCTGAACAACCAAAAGGCAAAGCTGCAAAACCTATCCAAACTGAAAAAGCTACTTTGCCTGTAGCAGCTGAGCGTAAAGATGCCGATGATGCTGGTAAACCAACGCCCCCAATTACCGAAGCAAAAGCTTTAAAAAGCACTCCTGAAAAAGAGGTACCCAAGGCTAAAATTACTGCAGCTCCCAAGCTCCCGGAGTCAAACGAAATCACACTGGAGATGAGCGACAAAGAAGAAAACCCGGAGCTTATTGCAAAGCCAGGTGCAGCAGCTCAAAAAACCAAAGAAGCAACACAAGTGCATGGTACGGTGGTTTCGGCTGACGATAGAATGCCACTGCCCGGGGTTACGCTTGTTGAGAAGGGCACCGATAACGGAACAATCAGCGATATAGAAGGTCGTTTCAACTTAAAGCTAAAAAACGACAGCAACCCGGTAATTGCCAGTTTTATTGGAATGGAAACACAGGAGTTTAACCTGACCACAGATTCCGCACATATTGTTGCACTGCAGGCCAACGAAGTAGCACTTAACGAAGTAGTAGTGGTGGGCTTTGGCAAGCAAGAGAAAAAAGCAGCAAACATAACTGGAAGCCAGGTGGCAGACTCCCGGGAAACAATAGAAGCAACACCGGTTTGCGGCATGAAAGAATACAATACCTACCTTAAAACAAAAGCAATTTTATCCGCCAATAGCGATGCTAAAAAAGTAATTGTTAAACTGAGTTTCAGGGTTGAAAAAGATGGACAAATAACTTCGTTTGAAAATCTGAACAAAGCCGAAGCGCACTACTTCAACCTGGCAAAAAATATGGTTAAAAACGGCCCCAAATGGACACCTCGCTATCAGAATAATAAAAAAACTGCATCAACTGTTACACTGCGAATTGTTTTTAAAAACCAGTCAAATTAATGCACATGCGAAAAAGCTTGCTTTTTTTAGGTCTCCTTCTCACTATTTTTAGCTCGGCGCAAAACCGCGAGAAAGCATATTTAATTAACGAACAACTGGGGAAAGGCATTAATTTTGGCAATATGTTTGAAGCTCCCGGCGAAACCGACTGGGGCAATCCCTGGCGTCCACATTATCCGCAATTGGTAGCCGAACTCGGATTCAACCATGTGCGTATTCCCATTCGCTGGGAGCCCGAAAGCCGAAGTTCAGCCACAGCTCCCTACACCATCAATGAGGCCTTTTTGGAGCGAATAAAACAGGTGGTTGACTCAACACTAAATAATGGTTTGTTCGCCATTATAAACATGCATCATCACGAGGCCTTGTATGAAAACCCTGAAGCCCAAAAGGCACGATTCCTGGCCCAGTGGAAACAGATTTCGGAATATTTTTCTCATTATCCGGATTCGCTGCTTTTTGAAGTGTTAAATGAGCCACACGGCAACCTTACTGCTGAAAAGTGGAATACTTTTCTGACCGATGCTTTAAGAACCATCAGAACAAGCAATCCCGAACGCGTTGTTCTTATTGGCACTGCCGAATACGGCGGATTGGGAGGCTTGCAAAAATTGCAACTCCCCGATGATGAAAATATTATTCTTACCGCCCATTACTACAATCCTTTTACGTTTACCCACCAGGGGGCAGAATGGAGTGAAGGAGCAGAAGCATGGCTCGGAACTGAATGGAACGACACGGAAACCGAACGTCGGGTGGTACAAAATGATTTTGCCCCTTTAAAAGCAATTGAATTGCAAAAAAGTATTCCGGTGCACATTGGCGAATTTGGCGCGTACAACAAAGCTGATTTGGCCTCGCGTGTTCGCTGGACCACCTACCTTGCACGCTTTATTGAGTCGCAGGGATGGAGCTGGGCCTACTGGGAATTTAGTGCCGGTTTTGGCATTTACAACCCTGCAAGCTCAAGCTTTAACCCGGAACTTATTGATGCTTTGCTTACCCGGCAACTGCCCAACCCCACCAGCTATGTAGGCACGCCGGTTTATTCTTCAGAATTTATAAAAACCATAAGCGACTGGCAGCTACATGCCAACAACGGAGCGCTTGCTGAAGCCTCCCTGAGCGCTGGTGCGCTGGAAATTAACATTAGCGAAAAAGGCACCGAAGGCTGGCACATTCAACTCGCCAAAAACAATTTAGCCTTACAGGCCGGAGAAAAATACCGCTTAACCTTTAAGGCAAAAGCCAAACAAAACAGAAACGCCACTTCGTATGTGGGTATGAGTGTATCGCCGTGGAACTCGTATAGTGGCTATAACAACATAAGCCTTAGCGATACCTTTAAAGTGTATTCATTTATTTTTGATATGACAACCACCGACAATACAGCCCGTATAGTTTTTGATCTTGGAACTGACATACCTGATGTAAGCATTGAATACGTTCTACTTGAAAAGGTAGCGTTGCAGTATCCTACAGCGGTTGATAACGAACAGCTTTCATCAAGCCTGGTTTTTCCTAATCCGCTTAACGAAAAGCTAAATATTATGAACCTTAATAATTTTGAACAGCTTACTATTCTGAATACAAACGGCCAAACGCTACTCCAAACACGGCTTGCTCCGCAACTCAATACAATTCAATTGAATAAGATTCCATCTGGCATGTACTTTGTTATTCTGAGCAGTCAGAATAAACGAGAAAGCATAAAAATCATAAAAAAATAACGAGATGAAAAAAACAATTTTAAGCATTGTACTACTTGCATTTGTTGCACTTGGGTTTGCACAAAACAGTCACACCGGAGTTATTACTGTTGAAGGAAAATCATCAGTAAAACTTTTTCCCGAAGAACTTTCGTTTACCGTAAATTTCAGTGTTAAAGATGAGAACTATACCAGATGTGCCGAACTATCGGTAGAAAAAATGGATAAAATAAAAAAACTATTTGCAAAAAATGGCATTGACAATGACCTTATTACAGCCGGCAGCTATTCCATCCGGGAGGTGCAGAAATACAGTCAGGAGTTGCGAAAATCGGTTTTCGACGGCTACGAGGCAAACATTCCGATTACCATTCGTACCAAAAAAGATTATAAAAAGAACGATAAGATATTCGAACTGATTAAGGATAACCTGCAATCGAATTTCAATCTGAGCTTCGAACTATCGGAAGAACAAATGGAGGCGGTAAAAGAAAAACTAATTGCCCTGGCGGTTAAGGATGCCCGACAAAAAGCGGATGTTATTGCAGCAACTACACAGGTTGAATTGGGCAAAATAAAAGCAATAGAATATGGCGAACCACGCATGATTGGCCCTTACAATAAAAACATGGAACTGATGAGTGGCGGTATGATGCCAATGGCGCGCGAAGCCGATGCCGGAATTACCTCGGTGCTCTCGCCCGACGAAAAAGAAATGCGCACCAACATTGTTATTTCGTGGTATATTAATGAATAAATAGTTGGGAAGCTTTTTTATCAGTTAATTAAATTTTGCAAGATGAGGTGTTGAACTTTCCGCCTGTTTTTTGGTTGTGTTACTTTTATCGGCAAATAAATTAAACAATGGCAATTACAGTACATCCTGAAGCAAAAGCGCTTATTTTCGACCTGGACGGAACACTTTCCGATTCTCTTCCGGTACACATTAAAACCTGGAAAATGATAGGTGATAAATTTGGTTTTGATTTCGATCCACAGATTATTCATGATATGACAGGTCGTCCAACCATTGAATTTGCAAAACACGTTATTGAGCGTTATGGCGTAAGTGAAACTCCTGAAAATTTGGTAAAAATGAAACAGGAGTCGTTTTGGGAACTCGACCATTTGCTTGAACCCGTTGAGGAGGTAATGGCTATTGTAAAAAACTACCACGGCAAATTACCGATGGCGGTTGGAACAGGTGCCAGCAGGCGCAGTGCCGAAGTACAACTGGGCGCCCATAAAATCACCCATCTTTTTGATGCCATTGTATCGGCCGACGATGTAACAAAACACAAACCTGAGCCTGAAACCTTTTTGGAGTGTGCCCGCTTAATGGGTGTTGAACCAAAATACTGCCAGGTTTTTGAAGATGGCGACCTGGGAATTGAAGCAGCTAAAAAAGCCGGCATGTTTGTTACCGATGTTCGCGAACATATTGCTTACGGCGAATGGGCACATTAATAGTTGCACTTAAAACGGTTGCACCCTTGTTCCTGGTTATTGCTATGGGAACCGTTTTTTCACGATCGAAAGTTTGCACTCCTGCCTGGATTGAAGTTTTAAACAAATATGCACTTTACATTGGCTTTCCGGCACTTGTTATTGCCTCGTTAATGACACTTGAAACGGGTGAGAATTCGTTTATCCAGCTTATTATTCACACTTCGGTTTACAACATTTGTTGCATGCTTCTGGCGTTTCCGGTGGCAAAGTTGCTAAAGTTAAAACAATCGATGCTACGCACCTTGTTTCTTATTTTGCCCTTTGGCAATATAGCTTACCTCGGTATTCCGGTGTTGCAAAATGCCTTTGGCGATGCTATTCTGCCGGTTGCAGCTATTATTTCGGCTATTTATCTGTTTTGGCTGCTTACGCTCGGAATTATTTTAGTGGAAGCCTATGGCGAAGAACAAACCAGCATAAAAAAACTAACACTAAGCCTGGCAAAAAACCCGTTGCTTTTATCCGTCTTTATTGGCATTGCCATTGTTATTTTTGGGATAAGACTCCCCCAAGTAGTGGAACAAACCATAACTATTTTCTCCAACTCGGTTACAGCAGTGGTGTTGTTTGCTCTTGGTATTTTCCTTGGGAAACAGGAAATCGGGAAACTACGCGATTGGTACACAGTAGCTCTTTTGGTATGTACAACAATGATCTTTTTCCCGTTCCTATTTTACATTTACCTGAAAGCAGTTGGGATGGATGGGGAACTGACAAAAGCCTCGATTATTGATGCCGCCATGCCACTTGGCCTAACACCATACGTGCTTACGGTTCAATATAAACTGGAGTCGAAATTAGCTGCGCGAATAGTCGTTTTAGGCACCATCCTTTCTGTATTTATTATTCCGCTGTGGATGGTTTGGATGAATAATTAAGGCTCAAATTCAAGCGGCAGGTTATCGAGTTTCCCAATAAAAACTACCTGGCTTTCAGCTGCATTCAGCAACAATTCTCCTTCTTCCAGCTGAAAACGCCCACCCACTCCCTGTAAAATGTATTCAAAAGGTTCATTCTCAAAACACAAATAACCTTTACATCGGTATATTTTATTTTTATAAATATCAAGCGTGTATTCCAGCCAATAAACAAAATCGGCCTTATTTATGGCTTGTTTAAATGTTAAAGTTTTTGTTTGAATTGTATTGTGGCTGTTTGCGTAAGTTAGCAAGGTATACTCGTTTAATATGCGCTGTTGTATATTGTCGAGATTTAACGGGCCGGCATTCCCAAAGCATGCTGCCTGAATTACAGATAAAGGAGCTAAACGATGAAGCTTTTTCATTATTTCATCCACATTGATGCGGTCTACTCCATCAGTTTTATTTAAAAGAATAAGATCGGCAACATTTAATTGTTTTATGCTTATTTCCTCCTCCGGGTGATTTGTAAAATTCAGGGCATCAACTAAACAAACAGTACCGTTATAACGATATATTTCCCGAAGCATTTTATCGGCAAAAAAGGGTTGAATTACCGGTGCCGGATCGGCTATTCCCGTAGTCTCAATCAACAGGTGTTCTACATTTGGGAATCGTTCTGCCAGTTCTTTTAAAACCAATTCATATTCATCCGTAATGGTACAACATATGCAGCCCTGTTTTAATTCAAACATCTGGCTGGCGTCTACTCCCTTTATCAGTCTGGTATCAATAGGTACGTCGCCAAATTCGTTTTCAACCAATGCAAACTGCAGCTCCTGATTCTGTTTCAGCAAATAATTAATAAAAGTAGTTTTTCCGGCTCCCAGGAAGCCTGTTATTATGGTTACCGGTATTTTGGTTTCTCTACTCAAAATAATTTAATGTAGTTTATTAATCAGCCTGCTTCCGGTTGAATTCTTTAAAGATTGAAAATTATTCTTTAGCATTATACAAATTTGCGATCTTTGCTACTACTCTATGCCCGGGGTCAGCTAGCCAAACACTCCCAAAAGGTTAAGAATAACAATTACCATGGCACCAATAAGTACATAACGTACATATTTTGCACCGCCTTTTACCTGGAAATGAACACCCAGCCAGGCACCAATCATATTTCCTACGGCAAGAATAAGCCCGGCTACCACATCAACCTGTTTATGGTAAAAGAATATCGCGAGCGCACAAATGGTATATAAAAGAGCGATAAATACTTTTATAGCGTTGGCTTTAACCAAATCAAAACCAGCCCCTAAAACCAATGCTGCCAGCATAAAAAAACCTATTCCCATTTGAATAAAACCACCATAAACACCTACAAAAAAGAAAATTACATACTGCAGCAGGCTTGGTTTTGCATGAACCTTACCGGCTTTTTCTTTTACCCAGGCTTCGGGTTTTAGCACTACCACAAAAAGCATGACTACCATTAATCCGGCAATTACATTTTTAAGCAGATCAACATTTATTTCTACAGCTATAAAAGCACCGGCTATAGCTCCAACTATTGCAGGCAAGGCTAGTCGGTAGTCGGTTTTCAAATCTATAATTTTCTTTTTTCTAAATGTGCTTACCGCAACTATATTCTGCAACACAATGGCAATACGGTTGGTTCCGTTTGCCACATTTGCCGGAAGCCCGATAAACATTAACAACGGAATGCTTAACATCGATCCGCCCCCTGCCGTAGTATTAATAAAACCGGCGGCTACGCCTGTTCCTACCAGCGCCAAAATAATATACCACTCTAATTCCAATTCTCTTGTATTTTAGTTAAGCGGCAAAGAAAACAAAATTCGATGAAAGAAAGTGCCATTGATTGGTCGGAACCTTTTTTGTTAAACAATGTTTTAATTAAAGACATTTATATCTTCTAATTTAAGTCTTCTCAAATGAAAAATAGTATTGAGTATTTGTTAATTGTAATAGCCCTTTTCTTTATGGCGTCGTGTAATGAATCGAACAACCAGTTACAAACAAATTTACCGGTTTTTCAGCTCGATAAATTTGAAGCCAACCTTGTTGATTATATCACAGCATCTGGCAAAGAACCTGTTGCCTGGGCTTATACCATCAGCCACAATGGTCAGTTAGAACGTTCATTCGCTTCAGGCAAAGCGCAAACAGCTGATGATAACAATATAAATTTCACTTTAAACAAAGAAATAAATATTGCAAGTGTTACCAAGTTTTATACAGCAATTGCTGTTATGCAATTACTAAAGATGAATGATTTAGACGAAAATGCGATTATTGATGACTGGCTTCCGGACTCATGGAATCCCGGACCTGCAATTAACAATCTGAGTTTTTCCGACCTTTTAAAACAACAATCAGGACTTCAAAGTGTAAATACCGATTTCGACAATACATTAAGCTACAATGGAATTAAAAACTGCATTGAAACCGGTGTGGTTAAACTAAAAACCTACGAGTATCTGAATGTTAATTTTGCCCTCTTCCGAATACTTATTCCTTCCTTGTTAAAAGGAGCGATACCTGCTTTAAATATAGATATTGAGAGTGATGCAGATACGCAGTACTGGTATCGTTTTTATATGCAAGAGTACATTTTTAATGTTACCGGATCTTCCAATGTTACATGCACGCCAGAAGACAGAAGTACTGCCACATTGTACTATCATGTTGATGATCCGGCTTTAAACAGACAAGGTGTTTATTATGCCGATTGGAATAAATGGTGTGGAGGTGGTGGTTATTTTATGACTGCCATTGAAATGGCAAAAGTTAATGCCTATTTCGAACATACAGAACTATTGGTAACCAAGGAGCAACGCGATATTATGAAAGCAAATCGTTTTGGTATGGATCGCGAAGATCCATCAAGAGAGATTAATGGCTCCTATTATGGGAAAAACGGATCTATTGGAAACAGCGACGATCCCAGTGAAACGCAAGGTGTACGAACACAAGTGGTAATTTTCCCGTCGACCGGTATTGATTGTGTTGTGGTTATGAATTGCCAGGGAGTTCAACTTAAAGATGGCGCATCCTTACGACAAACCATTTACAATGCCTATAATGATGCATGGGAATAAGCTAGCAGAAACTTAGATTAAAAAAAATGAAGCCGAAAAATCAAACAGTTTTTTCGGCTTCGTTTTTACTAATTTATTCAATACAACCAGATAAAAATACTGGCCCCATCAATAATTTATTTTCTATTATCTAATAGGCAAAAAGAGGGAAATCCTTCATCATGGCATGAACTTTTTCACCAACAGCTTTAATGTAAGCATCATTATCGATGTTGGCAATACAGTCGTCAATTAACTGAACAATTTCAGGCATAAGATCTTCTTTTACGCCACGGGTTGTAATGGCCGGTGTACCAACGCGTAATCCCGACGTTTGGAATGGTGAACGGCTATCAAACGGAACCATGTTTTTATTAATGGTTATTTCAGCATTCACGATCGTATTTTCAACAATTTTACCCGTAATTTCAGGATACTTGGTACGTAAGTCAATCAACATCGAGTGGTTGTCGGTTCCGCCCGAAATAACCTTGTACCCAAGGTCAACAAAAGCCTGCGCCATTACTGCCGCATTTTTTTTCACCTGCGCCTGATATTCCTTATACGATGGATCCAGCGCTTCGCCAAATGCAACTGCTTTTGCTGCTATTACATGCTCGAGTGGTCCGCCTTGCTGCCCCGGAAAAACTGCCGAATCAAGCAACGACGACATTTTTCGCACCACGCCTTTTGGGGTTGTAATTCCCCATGGGTTATCAAAATCTTCGCCCATAAGAATAATACCACCGCGCGGCCCACGCAAGGTTTTATGTGTAGTTGATGTTACAACGTGCGCGTATTTAACCGGATTATCTAACAAACCGGCAGCAATTAAACCAGCCGGATGTGCCATATCTACCATAAACAATGCACCAACGCTATCGGCAATTTCGCGCATACGTTTGTAGTCCCATTCGCGACTGTAGGCCGATGCACCACCAATAATCAGTTTTGGTTTGTGCTCGTTTGCCAGCGCTTCCATTTCTTCGTAATCAACCATTCCGGTATCTTCCTTCACCTTGTAGGCAACAGGCTTGTATAAAATACCCGACGAGTTTACATGCGAACCATGCGAAAGGTGGCCTCCATGCGACAAATCAAGCCCCAGAAAAGTATCACCCGGTTTTAGTATTACGCTTAACACCGCCGCGTTGGCCTGCGCACCCGAGTGTGGCTGCACATTAGCCCAAACAGCCCCGTATAATTCTTTAATACGGTCGATGGCCAATTGCTCGGTCATGTCAACAAACTGGCAACCACCATAATAACGTTTTCCGGGGTAACCTTCAGCATATTTATTGGTCATTACCGAACCCATTGCTTCCATAACCTGTTCGCTCACAAAGTTTTCCGAAGCAATCAATTCAATTCCGCCCAACTGGCGCTGGTGTTCTTTCTTGATAATATCAAAAACCAAAGTATCTCTCTTCATCGTGTAACTGAATTTATTTTAAATATGAATGCCAAAGTTAATACATTTTAATTCAGCGCCTTGTTCATTAAATATAGTTTTCAGGAGAATTTTAAAAGAATTAAGATAAAACGGTTTGGCTGGCTAACGGGCTTTCCGCTTAAGTTGCCAAACAGTTTGCGGTTCTGCCAACGCCACGCAGGTAGCTCTCCTGGTTCGCTCCTGTCCGTCGGGCATCACGTGCAAACTGTTTTTTGGCAAGCTGTCGCTGCAATCCCTGCCAGTCTGTAGCGAGGTTTTTAATTCTAAAAAAACTTTTACAGCCCATTAAACCTTTAGGGTAAAAAGCAATCCATTGGTAATAAAGTTAACTTGTAACAACAAAAAAATTAATTAGCAGATGAAGAAGTTTATATTTCCATTGATGTTAGCATTAATTACCTTGCTAAGCGCCTGTAAACAAGGCAATAACAATAACTCATCGGCACCACAGGGCCCCGGAAATTTTAACCCGGAAGAAATGGTAAACCGCCAATTAGAGGAGTTAAACAAAATACTTGTATTTATCGACGATCAGGAAGAAAAAATGCGCGAGGTACTTTCGGCAGGCATGAAAAACATGATGGATATGCGCGAAGAGATGCGCAACGGTGATGGCGACCGTGAGAGTATGCGCGAAGCAATGATGCAGGCCCGTGAAGAACAAAATGCAAAAGTGAAGGAAATTTTGTCGGATGAACAGTGGGAGAAATACCAAGCTTTTGAAGCAGAAAGGCGTTCGCGTCGCGGGCAAGGTGGTGGCCCCGGTGGACGACCACAATAAATCAAAAAAAAATGCCATCTGAATTATTTCAGATGGCATTTTTTTGAGGACTTTAAATTCCTAACAAAAGCTCGCCGGCATCTTTTCCGCCGGTAAACATCCGTTCCGGATTTTCAATCAACTCCTTCACTTTAACTAAAAATCCTACCGAATCTTTTCCATCAATAATACGGTGGTCGTATGATAATGCCACATACATCATCGGGCGAATTACCACCTGACCGTTAATCGCCACAGGGCGTTCAACAATATTGTGCATACCCAAAATACCTGATTGCGGAGGATTAATAATCGGCGTTGACAACAAGCTGCCAAATACACCTCCGTTGGTAATGGTAAAAGTACCACCGCTTAATTCTTCAACCGTAATTTTTTTATTTCGTGCTTTTTCGGCCAGTTGTTTGATTTCCAACTCTATTGCGGCAACCGATTTACTTTCGGCATTGCGCACTATTGGCACCATCAAACCTTTTGGTGTTGATACAGCAATACCTACATCAACAAACTTCGGCATTACAATTTCATCACCATCAATTTGCGCATTTACCATTGGGTGATAATCCATGGCAATGGCAACGGCTTTGGTAAAAAACGACATAAAGCCTACTTTAAACCCGTGTGCTTCAACAAATTTATTCTGATATTTTTTACGTAATTCCATTACGTAACTCATATCAATTTCGTTAAAAGTAGTAAGCATTGCTGTCTCGTTTTTCACCGAAACAAGGCGCGCACTTAACTTCCTTCTCAGGCTCGACATACGCTGACGTTCTTCGTCGCGTGTGGCTTCTTTTTGCGGTATAGCAGGCGATATAGCTTGCGGTGCATTAACCACGGCCTCCACTTCTTTTTTCCCGAGGCGCTTCAGACCATTAATCACATCATCAACCGATAAGCCATGCTCTTTCATTACCTCTTTGGCCACCGAGGTAACCTTTACCTTGTCGTGCTCAACCGACACCGACACCGCCGGTTTCTCTTCAGTTTTTGCTGCTGTGCTTTCCGGCTTCGCTTCTTCTTCAGCAGGCGCAGTTTTTGGTGCGGCAGCAGGGGCCTCAACGCTGGTATCTATGATACACACCACGGCACCCACTTCAACGGCTTCGCCTTCGGCCGCTTTAATTTCAATTTTTCCACCTTCGCTGGCAACGATGGTAAGTGTGGCTTTATCCGATTCTACTTCAGCTATTTCCTGATCTTTGGCAACTACAGCTCCATCTTCAACAAGCCAATTGCCAATTTCAACTTCGGTTATCGATTCTCCCGGACTGGGAACTTTGATTTCAATAAACATACTTTGGTTTTTTATGACGCTACAACTTCTTTTTCTTCAAATACTGATTGCAAAATCAGGTCGAGGCCCTTTTTGTGTTTATCCATCAGACCAACTGCAGGGCTGGCACTTTCAGGGCGAGCAACTACCCTAAATCCAACACAATCCAGTTTACGGTTAATAAATGGCCATGCCCCCATGTTTTCAGGTTCGTCTTGCGCCCAAATTAATTCTTTTGCATTCGAATATTTTTTCTGTATCGCTGCAATCTGTTTATTTGGGATCGGATATAACTGTTCCATTCGAACAATGGCTGCATTGTTTATTCCATTTTCGTTTTTGTGTTTTAACAAATCGTAGTACAACCTTCCGGAGGTAAAAACAATTTTCTCAATCAGTTCCGGCTCTGCCACCGGGTCATCAATAACTTCCTGGAAATACCCTTCAGCAAACTCCTCAATTTTTGAGGTAACCATAGGGTGGCGCAATAAACTCTTGGGTGTAAACACCACCAATGGCAGGCGCATTTTCATTTTTACCTGACGACGCAACAAATGGAACATATTAGCCGGCGTTGTTGGCAATACGATTTGAATATTGTTGTTGGCAGCCAATTCGAGGAAACGTTCAAGGCGAGCCGATGAATGTTCGGGCCCCTGCCCCTCGAAACCATGTGGCAAAAATAACACCAGGCCATTCATCAGTCCCCATTTCTCGAATGCAGAAGTTAGGTATTGATCGATAATTACCTGTGCCACATTGTGGAAATCACCGAACTGAGCCTCCCAAATCGTTAAACCATTAGGCTCTGATAACGCATAACCGTATTCAAACCCCATAACGGCATACTCCGATAAAGGAGAATTGTACACCTTAAACCTGGCCTGATTTTCAGCAATATGCTTCAACGGAAAGTATTTGTCTTCAGTTCCTTCAATAATAAAGGCGGCATGGCGGTGAGCAAAAGTTCCGCGCTCGCTGTCTTGCCCGCTTAAACGTACCGGGTGCCCCTCCGCAACCAATGTTCCGTAGGCGAGCAATTCGCCCATTGCCCAGTCCAAACGGTTGTCGTGCAGCATCATTTTCCGGTCGGAAATTATGCGATTTACCTTTTTGAAAAATGGCAGATCGTTAGGCAAAGTGTTTATTTTTTCGGCAATGCTTAAAATGGTTTCTTCACCAACACCTGTTTCAACAGGTTCGTTAAAAATGGCTTTTGACGGCATTTCATAATTTTCGAAATCTTTTACCAGGAACTTCCGAATCTGCAACTTTTCAATTTTCTCCGACTCCTTGTATTTTCCTTCCAAAAACTGATCAAATTCCCGAACTTTCTCCCTCGATTCTTCATGCGACTGAATTCCCATCTCGTTGAGCTTATCGGCATAAATGTCGCGTGGATTTTTATGGCGGGCAATGGCTTTGTATAACATGGGTTGGGTAAAACGCGGTTCGTCTCCTTCGTTGTGTCCGTATTTACGATAGCACAATATATCCACAAATACATCCGATTGAAATTTCTGACGAAACTCCATTGCCAGTTTTATGGTCCAGATCAAAGCCTCCACATCGTCGCCATTTACATGGAATACGGGCGAGCGTGTTACTTTTGCCACATCGGTGCAGTAAGTACTCGACCGTGCCTCAAGGTATGGCGTTGTAAATCCTACCTGGTTGTTAATAACAAGGTGAATGGTACCACCGGTTTTATAGCCCGGCAGCTGCGCCATTTGAACGGTTTCGTATACCACTCCCTGCGTGGCAATTGCAGCGTCGCCATGAATTACAATGGCCGCAGCTTTGCTGTAATCGCGCTGGTATTCGTATTCGATTTGCGAACGTACCATTCCCTGCACAATCGGGGCAACTGTTTCAAGATGCGATGGATTGGGCAATAATTTCAATTTTACTTTTTTGCCAAAATCGGTTACCACCTCATTCTCGTAGCCCAGGTGGTATTTTACATCACCCTGTGCAATATCATCCTCGTATTCGGTAGCATAAAATTCCTTAAAAATATTTTGGTAAGGTTTTTCAAGAATATTGGCAAGGACATTTAATCGGCCACGATGTGCCATTCCCAAAATAAACTCTTCCATTCCCAGTTCGGCACCGCGTTCAATAACCGCATCAAGTGCCGGAATTAGTGCTTCGGCTCCTTCAAGCGAGAAACGTTTCTGCCCCACAAACTTTTTATGGATAAAGTTCTCGAATCCAACCGCAAGTTTCAGGTGGTAATAAAAATGCTTGCGTTTTTCATCAGAGTAGGGTTCCGAATTTTTTGTACTTTCCATTCGCTCGCGCAACCACTTTACCACTTCGGGCTTTCGCATGTACACATACTCAACACCAACCGATCGGCAATAGGTATCTTCTAAATGAGCAACAATATCTTTTAATTTTGCAGGTCCGATGCCAATCTCATTACCTGCCTGAAAAGTCTTTTCCAGATCTGCTTTTTCCAATCCAAAGTTCTCAATATCCAGTGTTGGCGTATAAGTACGTCGAGCCCTAACAGGGTTTGTACGCGTAAACAAGTGTCCGCGCTGACGATAACCGTGAATAAGATTTAAAATGGCAAATTCCTTATCGATATTGTCTAATTTTACCCCTGTTGGTTTTTCGGGGTAATGTTTTCGGGCCAGTTCAAAACCCGAGAAAAACTGTTGCCAGCTCTTGTCTACCGATTCAGGATCATGAAGATAAGACTGGTAAAGGTTTTCGATCGCCTCGAGTTCCTGGTTTCCCACAGACGAAAATTTATCCATAGTTGATTTTTAATTAACTTTTATATGATACAGAAGAAACAATGCATTATTTTTATTGTTTAGCAGTATCACTGTTTTTTACAACCAAATTTAGTCTTTCCTGACGATTTTTAACCATCACTAAAGGATTTGATTTTGAGAAATAGTTGGATTGGCTATTTTTGCTGAAAATTTAAAACAATGATTCAACGAATACAGACTTTGTTTATTCTGGTTGCCGGTATGCTTATCGGCTCGCTATATGTTCAAAAATTTGCCGACATTATCGTTAACGACGAACTGCATATTTTTAATGCATTTGGCATTTTTAAAGACGAAGAATTGCTTCACAGCGGTTTACCTCTAATGATTCTGATTGGAATTATTGCAGTACTTCACCTGGTGGCACTGTTCTTATTCAAAAAGCGTATCCTTCAAATTCGAATTATAGGATTCAGCATGCTGCTAATGTTAGGGCTTTCCGGTCTGTTTTTTTACTTTACTTATGCCAGTTTTGAAGAAGCAAAAGTTGCTTTTAAAGTTGCAGTTGCACTGCCTGTTGTTGCCATAATTTTAGACTGGCTTGCCATTCGCGCCATTGGTAAAGATGAAGCCTTGGTGCGCAGCCTGGATCGAATAAGATAATTTCTATTATACACTGAGCTGGTGACTTCAGACTACCAGCTTAGTATTTTCAATACAAAATCAGTTGAAATGCAAGCAATGATTTTCGCCGCCGGGTTGGGAACACGTTTACAGCAAGAAACGGCTGGAAAACCAAAAGCTCTGGTTAATATTGGTGGAAAAACGTTGTTGCAAAGGGCTATTGAAAAACTTCAACACGAGGGAGTGAGCAAAATTGTTGTTAATGTTCACCATTTTGCCCCACAGGTAATCGCTTTTATTGAAAGTAAAGACTGGGGGATTCCGGTATTAATTTCAGACGAAAGCGAAAAACTACTGGAAACCGGTGGCGGATTAAAAAAGGCAGCGCCATTGTTTTCAAAAAATCAGCCCATATTAATTTATAACGTTGACATACTAAGCAACCTTGATTTAAATATTCTAAAGGCAGAGCATCAAGCATCTGGGGCATTGGCAACATTGGTTGTTCGAAAACGCGAAACACAACGGTATTTCAAATTCGACAAGCAAAAAAACCTGGTTGGCTGGTTTAATAAAAAAACCGGCGAAAGCAAGATATCAAGGTCTGAACATTTTAATGAAGCAACAGAAATGGCTTTCAGCGGCATACATATTGTTCAGCCTGAAATTTTTGATATGATGCCGGCCACTGATCGTTTTTCTATCGTTCAGGTGTACCTTGAAGCAGCAAAAACGCATCAAATAAAAGGTTTTTTTGATAAGTCGGCAATGTGGATGGATGTGGGCAAGCCGGCACAATTGGAGGACGCGAGGAAATTATTCAGCTAAAGCAATGATATCGGCATCTACCCAATTTAAAAAGGGCATAAACACCACCACAATCACCTCAACATCTTATAGTTACGATATTCAAACAAACGCATACCAAAAAGTTTTTCGAACCGATAGAGCAAACGGTATTTTAATTTCATGTTTATTTTGGTGGTATCGATATCGAGCTTCCAGTTTAAACGTTGAATACGCTTACGCATTACCATTGGATGCGTACCTTCAAATTTGGCCAGGGCATCGTATTCAGCATGGTAATTAAATTCATCTGCAGCTGCTTTTTCTTGCGCTTCATCCTCTGAGATGTCATCGTAAAAGGCTTTTACTGCATTTATTTTTTCCTGCATAAACTGGGGGTGGCGTACCCAACCATAGTGATAAATTTCTGCTTCTGCCGGTACAACTGTTAATTTCTGTCCGTTTTTGCGAAAGCCCTGGGCATCTTTATACGAGCGAATAGCTTTGTTATTTCGAATAATCCTGATTTCATTTCGGTACCAGTGCCTGCAATCGCCCACATAATCGTAGGTTCCGTAAAAATGTTGATAACCAAACAAAAAACCGTCAACCGCTTCATTTTTAAGATTGGCCTCCATCGCCTTTTTTACCCCCGACAAATATTTTTCGTGCAGCACCTCATCGCCCTGAATGTAAAAACACCAATCGTAAAAGCTGGGGATAGCATCAAAAGCCTTGTTGGTTTCGTCGGCATAGATAAAGCCTCCCTTTTGCAGTTGTTCGTTCCAAACCGTATCAACAATCGTAATTTTATCGGGCGCTATTTCTTCAATAATTTTTCGGGTATGATCATCCGAGTTACCAACGGCAACAACAAAATGATCGCAAATGGGTAAAACCGACGTAATTGCTTCAACAATTGGGAAGTCGAATTTCTCAGCATTTCTGATAAAGGTAAAACCACAAACTTTCATGCTTTTCTTTTTTCGATATAAAAATACAGCAGCAGTTCAATGGCTGAAATCAGCATTAGTGTATTTCCCATTAATTCAAGACCCTCTTCGGTTGCAGCTTTGGCCAGGCGGTAACTTTCGTCGTGATATAAGAGGCGCCAAAACTTCGAACGCCCCATCAGGCGACTAAAAACAAGGGTAACCGTAAAGCCGGCTAAAAACCAGTGGGCCGGTGGCAAGGAAAAAAAAGCGATGCTTGATTGTTTTATTTTTTTGAAGTCACGGATAACTAACCAAACCAAAAAAGCAAAAACGACCAACACGGGGTAAATCCAGCTTTCCAGCAGAAAATTAAATTCGCGAATAAAAGCCATCAGAAAAAACAAAGCAATAAAGTTAGCTACCGTTCGTATTTGCTTCCATTTAAACGCCATAAACAGGTAAAAAACAAACAGCACAAATAAAATTAGCTCCTGCCCTATTTCGGTAAGAGTAATTTCGCCAAAATAACCATCTTCCATCGGGTGTGCCGCATCAAAAAAAATGGCTTCGGCAATACCAAACATAATCAGTGCGTAAATAATAACACGTAGTATTACAAACAGTGGCGAGTAGATTTTCATCCCGTAATCGTTTTTTAATGGATGGCGCTAATTTAAGATAATAATACCTGTACTGAAAATGCAAAGGCATCATTTTCGTTGCTGGGCACTACCGGGTATTTCCCTTTTATTTCGTTGGGCGAGTTTTCTGTTAAAAACGAATGCATGGTATATTCCAGTAAATCAAAATCGTTATAATCGTTACCCAGCCCCATGGTTTCGTTTTTTAATATACCCAGCTGTTTACAAATTTTATTTACGCCGTTACCTTTTGATACAGAATGATGAAAAACTTCAATCCAAATAAAGCCGGGTGTAATTGGCGACGAAGCCCTAATTACCCTGATTTCAGGACACAAAGCCTCAATTTCCGATTTCATAAAAGCAAACCGTTCCTCGTTTTGCCTTATGATGATTAAAAACTGGCATAATTCGCCCTGAGGGAAAGCAGTTTTCTGCAGTGGTTCTGCATGTGCTGCATTAAAATTAAAGTAACGCTCAAACTCTTCGCAATCATTTGCACCTCGGTAATAAAAGTGTTTATGATTTTCGGGTACCGGATAAAAAGCATGAAAATTTATATCGTTGGATGTAAAATAACGAAGCAGCTTTTGGGCCGACGTCTTTTTTATGTTCTGGCTGGCCATGTGTGTTTTTTCTTGCCAGTTGTAAACACCGGCTCCCGACGAAAAAACCACATAATCAAAAGGTAAATCGGGATATAATACCTCCTTAACTTTCTTTAAATTACGACCTGTTGCTGCAACCCGCACTATGTTTTTTTCACCTAAACGGTGTAAGGCATCAATATTGGCCTGGCTAATGGTGCGGTCGTTTTTTAAAAAAGTTCCGTCTAAATCGGTTGCTACTAATCGTATATTCTTCATCATTACTAATCCGTTTCAAAGCTAAAATTAGATAAAATAAACATCACAGCATATTTGCGCCTTTAAATTTCTATTAATCATGTTTAACCTTAAGTTGACAGAGTTCATCGAAATTATTATATGTTTAAAACTACTATGGCTACATTTGAGTATTGTTTTATATTTGTGCCTTGTTTTAAGAATCTGAGGTCGTGAGCAAAATACTTACGCCCCACAAAAGGAAGATACAAAATGAAGATAGCACTAATTGGCTATGGGAGAATGGGCAGGGAAATTGAAAAAATTGCCTTGTCGCGCGGACACGAGATAGGTTTAACAATCGACCTCGACAACCAGAATGATTTAACTGCAGAAAATCTAAAAAAATGCGACGTTGCCATTGAATTTACCATTCCGGCATCGGCCGTTAATAACTACAAATTATGTTTTGAGGCCGGTATTCCGGTGGTTAGCGGAACAACGGGCTGGCTCGATAAAAAAGAGGAAGTATACCAGGCCTGTGCCGCAAACGATGGAACTTTTTTTTACGGAAGTAATTTTTCGGTTGGGGTAAACCTGTTTTTCGAATTAAACAAAAAGCTGGCAGAACTTATGGCGCCCCGTGCCGAATACGCTGTGGAGATGACTGAAGTGCACCATACCAAAAAACTTGATGCGCCAAGCGGCACTGCCATTAGCCTTGCCGAAGACATTATTGAGAACCTGCCGAAGACAAACAATTGGGTAAACGACCAAACTCCTGCCGAGTCAGAAATGAATATAAAATCGGAACGCGTAGGACAAGTACCGGGAATACATACGGTTAAATACGAATCGGATATAGATTTTATTGAAATTACCCACAGCGCAAAAAGCCGTACAGGTTTTGCATCAGGAGCTGTACTTGCGGCAGAATATTGCCTGGAAAACAAAGGCATTTTAACAATGAAAGACTTATTAAAATTATAAAATACAAATTAATGATACGTTCAATCCTTACCAATAAGTGGTTTAAGTTCATTACTATAGGAACACTGTACTCGTTATGGGTAATCTGGCTCGGAAGCTACCTGTGGTTCCTTGGTCTGGCCATAATTTTCGACATTTATATAACCGAGAAAGTACACTGGGCTTTCTGGAAAAAGAAAAATCCACCCAACGGAAAACAAACCAAAGTGGTGGAGTGGGTTGATGCTATCATTTTTGCCGTTATTGCGGCTACTTTTATTCGTATGTTTTTTATTGAAGCCTACACCATCCCCACCTCTTCAATGGAAAAATCGATGCTGGTTGGCGATTACCTTTTTGTAAGCAAAACAGCCTACGGGCCCAAAACACCAAATACTCCGCTATCGTTTCCTTTTGTACACAACACCATGCCTGTTGTTGGCGGAAAATCGTATTCTGAAGCCATTACCCGGCCTTACAAAAGATTAAAAGGATTTACCACCATTAAAAATAACGACGTAGTAGTATTTCATTTCCCGGAAGGCGATACCGTTGCTTTAGGAATTCCGAACCAAAGCTATTACCAGCTTACACGTACTTACGGGAAAAACAGGGTTTGGAGCGAGAAGCGGAATTTTGGCGAAATTATTGCCCGTCCGGTGGATAAACGAGAAAATTACATTAAACGTTGTGTGGGTATACCCGGCGATAAAATAGAAATAAAAAAAGGGCAGCTTTTTGTAAACGACCAGCCACAAGAGAAATATGATGGCATGCAGTTCGATTACCTGGTAAAAACCAACGGTACTGCTATTAATCCAAAAGCACTCGATAAACTTCATATTGCCGAAGACGACCGCAATACCTACTCAAGCCAGCAATACCTGTTTCCGTTAACACAAGACGCTGCTGAAAAAATTGAAGATTTTGCTAACGTTACTGCCGTTGAAAAACTGCTGGAAGAACCTGGAAACTGGGAACGTAACATTTTTCCAGCAGATAGCCGTTACCCTTGGAATGTAGACAATTTTGGACCTCTTACCATACCTGCCAAAGGAGAAACAGTTAGCCTTACCATCGACAACCTGCCGCTATACCGAAGAATAATTGATATTTATGAGGAAAACGACCTTGAGGTAAGCGGAAATGAAATAAAAATTAATGGCGAAGTGGCTACTTCGTACACCTTTAAAATGGATTATTACTGGATGATGGGTGATAACCGCCACAATTCTGCCGACTCGCGCTACTGGGGATTTGTACCGGAAGACCACGTGGTTGGAAAAGCTAAATTTATATGGCTTTCGCTTGACAAAGACAAAAGCTTTCCGGCAAATATCAGGTTTAAACGATTGTTTACCAGAGTTCGCTAAAAAAACAACTTGTGGGCAACTTTAATAAGAAGCACTAATCTTCTTTTTGTTCCACAATGTAAAAAGAAAATATTCGTTTAAGGATAATAGGTAACTGTTATCCTTTTTTTATAATTTAGGATTACATTTTGTAAATCACATCGTATGCAATTAGTTATTGTAATTCTTCTGATTCTGGCAGTACTCCTGGTAATTTTCACCTTACAAAACTCGATTGAAATAACCTTGAGTATCTTTTTCTGGGAAATAAAAGATGCCCCTTTGGTATTGGTACTCATCAGCTGCCTTTTTTTGGGCTACCTGTTAGCTGCTTTCTACTTTTATCCGAGGTTATGGAAACTGAAGCGCGAAAACAGGCAAATGCTTAAATTTCATACCGAATTGCAGGAACTGAAAAAAATGGAAGAAGACAGAAAAGCAGCTGAAGTAACAGACCCCGAAGGTATTGCCCTGGACGAAGATGATGATTCGGATGACACCTTTTTTAACGATTGACAATGGACAACAGCGCATTACTTTTAAGTACAGCTTATTTTGCACCTGTACATTTCTATTCGCGATACTTAAACCACAACAAGGTTTTTATTGAACAGCACGAAAACTTTTGCAAACAAACCTACCGTAACCGCTGCCAGATTCTTGCGGCAAATGGCCCCATCGCCTTGGTTATTCCGGTAGTAAAAGGCCGCGGCCCAAAAATCGTAATAAAAGACCTGCAAATTTCGTACGACGAGCAATGGCAGCGTAATCATTGGCAAACCATAGTTTCAGCTTACAATTCGTCGCCCTATTTTGAATTTTACCAGGATGAGTTGCTTCCTTTCTTCGAGAAAAAAACGAAGTACCTGTTTGACCATAACCTAAAAATTCATGAAACAATTTGCGATTTTTTTGAACTGGAGAACAAATTAATATGCACCCAGGATTTTGAGCAAATTCCGGCAGCTACACTTAACCTGCGCGATGCCATTTCGCCCAAACTAAAAAACAGTACAGACAAGGCATTTGTCCCACAGGAATACACGCAGGTTTTTACCGAAAAATATGGTTTTATTCCTAATCTCAGCATTCTCGATTTGTTATTTAATGAGGGGCCTAACGCTTATACCATTCTTCACAAGAGCATTAACTACTTATCTTAAAAAATGAGCTCCACCTGCTGCAAATGCAGATAAAAAGCATACAATTTTTTTCAATCATATATCTTCTTATTTTTACCAACTAAACCTAAAACCATTGAGATGAAAAAATTTGGCCTAATTAGTTTAATCGTATTTTTTTTATTTAACCTTTCCTGTGCACAACAAAACGAACAAGAGCAGGATCCTTTGCATATTCTTGTTTTTAGTAAAACTGCCGGTTTCCGACACAGCTCAATTTCATCGGGACTAAAAATGCTGTTTGACCAAAGTAAAAAGCAAAACTGGGTAATTACCGCTACAGAAGATGCCTCAATTCTTCGCAACGATTTGCTTTCGAAAATCGACGTAGCAGTATTTTTGAACCCGACCGGAGATGCAATATGTGACGAAGGTCAGGAAGCTTTTGAGCATTTTATGGCAAACGGAAAAGGTTTTGTTGGAATACACGCGGCTGCCGATTGCGAATATGCCTGGCCATTTTACGGGCAGCTTGTTGGTGCCTACTTCCTCACCCATCCGCCGGCACAAAAGGCAACCGTACTTTTCGAGAATTTCGATCATCCGGCAATGAAACCATTTGAAGGGATGAAAAGCTATACCACAACTGATGAGTGGTACTCGTTTAAAGAAAACCCAAGAGCCAGTGTTAATGTACTGGCAAGGTTAGACGAAACAAGCATTACCAAATCGAAAAACGACAAGTGGAGAATGAATGACCACCCGCTAATCTGGTGGAACGATGATGACGGCATTCGGTCATTTTATACCGTTTTTGGGCACACTCACGAAGCTTTTCAGGATAAACTAATAATAGAACACATTACCAACGCCATAAACTGGGCAGGTAAAAGAATTGATTAACAAAACAATAAGTTGTATGTGTTGTTCTTTTTTTCATGAAAAGAAAGAATGGAAAAATTAAACTTGGAATATTTTTAATGCTATTCTCAGGTGTTTTTTTTGCGGCAACTTTGGTTATTCCTTTTTTTGATTTACCCACAAAAACAAAAGTAGCAGCTTCAACCACAAGCTTTGTTTTAATGGAAGTTGTTTTTTGGGCCGGTGGATTATTGGTTGGAAAAGAATTGTTTACGAAATATAAAAAACAATTAAATCCGCTTAATTGGTTCAAAAAAAGCGAATTAAAATAAAAAAGGCTTTAAACAAAATTCAAAGCCTTTTTAACCTCTTTATTATAAAATTTTAAACCCTAGTGTAAGCATAAAAGTGGTTGACTTACCACTTATTAAATCAGGATCGTCATAAATTTTACTGGTATGTTCCACTCTTGCATCAAGGGTTAGAAATAACACATCAACCCCCAAACCGTATTGCACACCACATAAATGATTATTAAAAAAATCATCTTTCAAAAACTCATTCAGTTCATCCGGGTAATTCGAATCGGTAACAAAATTAAAAACGGGGCCGCCCATAATGTGTAGGTCTAAAACAGAGCTTTTTACAATTTTATAGCCTAAAAGTAGTGGCACATCAATGGTTTTATAATCGAATCCTCCGGTTAAAGTTATTATATCAAAAGGGTCGTCGTACGATAAATCACCACCCTTTTTACTAAAATACACTTCGGGCTGAATGTACAAGCGGTCAAATCCAACACGGCCAAATGCCCCCCAATGTAGTTTTGTAATTGCATCTGAGTTAAGGTCGAATTCCCCATCCAGACTCATATTTGAATAATTCACACCGGCTTTTAGTCCCAGGTCGAAAACAGGTTGGGCAAATCCAACTGTTGAAAATAGAATAAACAGAGACGCAAAAAAAAGACGTTTCATAACTTTAGTGTTTTTGTATTGTGTTTTGTTTAATAACGTTAAAATTCTATTTCAAGTATACGGAGATTTAATGAATGAACACGAACCTTTCCGCTGAAAATTCAGGCATGAAAATTGTTTGGTGTACACAAGAAAACAAAAACGCCATGAGAAAAAATCGAACTTTCCTGCTGATTATTTGCACAACACTTTTAATCACAGCCTGTTCCACTCCTGAATATATTCACGATACCTCAAGCTATGAACGCCAGAAAGAACTGCACAACAGTCGCGGTGGAAATGTTTTTGTTGATGTAATGTCTGGCATAGGATCTGTATTTGTTGCGGCCATGCTCGATTGCGAGGTCGATTATGTACCTTCCGATCAGGAATTTAAAAAGCTAAAACTGATAAATCCGACCAGCGATACTCTTTACGTAAATATGCTTACTGACCTGGTTTGGGACAATGAAAATTATTGCGATTTTATGGATATTCGAATTCCACCCAAATTGCATTGTAAAGTAGTGGTGCCTATGCATGCAGCCTATCATTTATATTTCAGTAATACGCCACAAAGCGATGATGACGAAATGATACAAATTTATACTACCGATGTAAAACGATTCACGCTTTATCCGGGAATGACACAATCTGCCGAGAACTAATTTCTTTTATAAAAAATATCAGGGACATAAATTTAATCATTGACATTGAAATTCCCTTTTTGTAAATTGTTGTATAAAAAAAGGGTAAGATGAAAAGAAGGAAGTATAGTATTTGGGCAGTCACAAGTGTGATTATTGTTTTAACTGCAACTGTTCTGCTCTTCCCCGTGGCATCAAATAATCATAAACTTTATAGCATTGTTCTGTACGCGTCTATAAGCATAGTAGTGTTTATGCTCCTATTTCTAATTTGGTTAAATATTTTCGCAACATCCAATAATAAAAAGCCTGTTCAAAAGTAGAGGGCTATTAATGTAAAGCTTAGCCCAGGTATTTTTTAAACTCACTTACATCTTTAACCACCTTAAAATTGCGCGGTAATTTGGGTTCCAGTTCACGCACCTGCCAACCGGTAATAAAAACTTTTTGCTGTTGATAAACATTTTTCAGTTTGGCCAGGTATTGTTCCAACTCCTCTTTTGGCAAAGGGCTTATAAAAGCTGTAAAAACAAAGTCAATTTTTACGTGCAACTGCATTTTTTCCAAATCGTTAAACGGCACAAACTGACCTAAATAAATAACGTTATAACCGGCTTTTCCGGCCAAATACGAGTAAAACAACAGGCTTAACTCATGCAATTCATTATCGGGCAAATAAAACAACATATTCTTGCCTTTGTGCATGGTAACTTCAAGCGAATCAATTGCTGCAATTAATTTCTGCCGGATCAAATGTGTTACATAATGCTCCTGTGCCGGAAAAATTGATCCAACCTGCCAGTAGGTACCAATGCGTTCAAATAGTCCGAAAAATATTTTTTGCATGGCATCTTCCAATCCATATTTTTCCAGAATTTCCTGAACTAAAGAATAAAAGTTAACATTGTCAAAATTTACCATGTAAAGCAACAGGCGGTCAACGTACGATGCATCGGTATTTTTCGATTGAGCAACATCCAGCACTGTTTCCTTAATAGTATCCTCTTCCCAAACGGCAACTTTCGATATTTTATAACCGTTGCGAACCAAAAGCGATATGTTTAACATTCGTTTTAAATCATTGTCGGTGTAATACCTTATGTTGGTATCCGTTCGTTCGGGTTTTAATAAATCGTATCTTTTCTCCCATATCCGTATGGTATGAGCTTTAATGCCTGATAACGTTTCCAGGTCTTTTATTGAATATCCCTCTGTTTTCATCTTAAAAATATTTTTGTCATTAATGGCGTTAATTATTGTGTTAACAACTGCAGGCTTTATTTTGTTTAACCTTGAAACTACAAATAATAAACAAAAATAAACAAAATGCTTTATTAAAATTAATTTTGAAAGATTATGGTCTCAATTCAGTAAGGTTCTGTTTTTTCTTTCATTTTTGTATTAAAATTTCATTTATGAAAAAACGAATATTGTTTTTTGTGGCACTGTTACTCGTTTTTATTCTGCCGGCGCACGGAAAGGAATATGCCATTGTTATTCATGGCGGTGCAGGAGTAATGGCTAAGGATAAAATGAATGAAGAAAGTAGATTGAGGTATAAAGAAAAACTTAATGAAGCGCTGATGCTAGGCGAAAAATTATTAAAAGAGGGGAAATCGGCTACTGACGTGGTGGTACAGGTGATTAATGTTTTAGAAGATTCGCCCTTGTTTAATGCCGGAAAAGGTGCAGTTTTCACACATGATGGTTTTAACGAACTTGACGCCTCAATTATGGAAGGAAAAACATTAAATGCCGGAGCCATTGCCGGTGTTCGCGATGTTAAAAATCCGATAAATGCAGCACGCGAAGTAATGCAAAACTCAGAACATGTGATGTTAAGCGGCGAGGGAGCTTCAGCATTTGCCCGGCAACAAGGGCTGGAGCTGGTTCCCAATAGCTATTTTTACACCGAACGGCGCTATAAATCGTTACAACAGATACTTAAACACGAGCGCCAGAATACACCAAATGATAAAACCGGCACGGTTGGCTGCGTTATTCTCGACAGCTATGGGAATTTATGTGCCGGAACTTCAACAGGTGGAATGACCAACAAAAAATATGGCCGAATTGGCGACTCTCCCATTATCGGAGCCGGTACCTATGCCAATAATAAAACATGTGCTGTATCCTGCACCGGACATGGCGAATACTACATTCGGCTGGGTTTTGCACGCGACATATCGGCCATGATGGAATACCAAAACCTTAGCGTTGGCGAAGCCTGTAAAAAGGAAATTGAAAAATTAAGCGAACTGAATGGTACCGGAGGTGTTATTGCTGTTGACGCTTACGGCAACGTGGCCATGGAGTTTAACACCAGCGGAATGTTTCGTGGATTTATTAAATCATCAGGCGAAAAAGAAATTGCTATTTTTAACGACGAAAATTAATAAAGCCCGTTAACCATTAGAAGGGGCAGACAGAACTGACATGAAATTTTTATACCCTACATTTTTATTCGCCTTACTGGCCATTGCCATTCCGGTAATCATTCATCTGTTTAGCTTTAAACGCTACAAAACGGTGTACTTTAGTAATGTTAGTTTTTTAAAAGACATTAAAAAAGAATCGAAAAAAAAATCGAGACTGAAACAATTGCTCATACTGGCCGCACGTATTCTTACCATTATTTTTTTAGTGTTTGCCTTTGCCCAGCCCTTTATTCCGGCTAATCGCGATTCGCAAAAAAGCAATCAGCAACTGGTAGCCGTTTATATTGACAATTCATTTTCGATGAATGCCCTGTCGGAGCATGGGCAATTGCTTGAGGTCGCGCGTAACAAGGCCCTGGAGATTTGTATGGCCTACCCTCCCGGCACCAAATTTCGGTTATTTACCAACGACTTGAATCCTAAGCACCAGCATATTTTTAACAAAGAGCAGTTTATCCAACAGGTTTCAGGCATTCAGTCCAGTCCAACGGTTGTTCCCTTATCGTTAATTTACAATCGTTTTGCCAACGAAATAGAAAACGGTGCAGATAAAAACCTATACCTGATTTCCGATTTTCAGCGCAGTATTTCCGACATTCATAATTTTTCCACTGCCGATATTTTTAGTTACTACCTGCCACTTGTGCCAAACGAGGTCGCGAACCTTTACATCGATTCATGCTGGGTTGAAATTCCATCGCACCGCCTGGGACAGGAAGAAAATATGTTTGTACGGATTAAAAATGTATCGAAGCAAAATTACCAGAATTTACCGCTTAAATTATTTCTAAACGACTCGATAAAATCGATTACCAACTTTTCGGTTGAAGCACAAAACGAAGTGGTTACAAACCTGAAATACAACAACACCAGCAGCGGCATTCAGTTAGGAAAAATTGAAATTACAGATTACCCTTTTACCCACGACAACAATTGGTACATTAGCTACTTTGTTGAACCCCGTTTAAAAGCACTTGCACTATACGATAACAATACGGAATCGAAAGAAGGATTAAGCTACCTAAAGGCACTTTTTGCTAACGACGAATATGTTCAGCTTGATGAAATGAACCGTCAAAACCTTCAGGTTAATAAACTTGGCGAGTACAATACTATTTTTCTGCTAAACATCGATAACTTTTCGAGCGGACTGTTAAACCAGCTCGAAACTGTTGTTTCCAACGGTACCTCAGTTACACTTTTCCCGGTTATGTTGAGGAACCCGGAGCCAATCAATAATTTTCTGTCCATTTTTAAAGCCAACCAAATCGTAAGTATCGATTCAACAAAACAGGATATCGCATCCATTGATTTTGAGAATAAATTTTACGCTGAAGTATTTAAAAAACGGGAGAAGAATCCTGTGCTTCCAAAAATTAACGGGCACTATAGGTTTGCCGGAAGCACACAATCTGATGAACAAACTTTACTGGCATTTCAGAATGGAGACAAAGCCCTGTCGCAAATTAATTATGGCGATGGAAAGGTTTGGGTTTTTGCCTTCCCCTTAGCTAAAACAAACGAATTGTTTGCGCGCGACATACTTTTTGTTCCTACCCTTTACAATATTGTTTTAAACAGTTTGGCAAAACAGGAAATTGCATTTACTGTAGGTAAAAACACTTTTTACACTATCCCAAGAAACCGGCAAATTGATTTAAATGCCACACTTGAAATTGCCCATTCTTCTTCTGAAGAAAACTTTATACCTGCTAAAAGTAACTTCGGCAGAACTGTTCGTTTAGAGTTCGACGATAAAATAAAAACCGATGGCCATTACCTGGTAAAAAATGGCATGCAAACCATTGCCTCTTTAGCGTTCAACTTTAACCGTTTAGAGTCGGATTTACGCTATTTTAACGCCACCGAACTTGAAAACCGTTTACAAGACGCGCAATTAACCAATGCCACACTTATTCGGGAGGTTCAGCGAAATTTTACCGAAATATTTGACGATTTGCAAAATGGAAAACAGTTGTGGAAATGGTGTATTTTGCTGGCCCTGCTGTTTATTGTTGCCGAAGTACTACTTTCGCGGTTTTGGAAATAAAGTAACTGTCATAAAATTATTGGGTTTTACCCATAAACCGGAAAATTAGATTCCGGCAGCCGGCTTCCCCTGTTCTTCAAAAAACTGACATTTCTCACTGCTATTTAACACCAGTATTTGAGTTGCTTTTTCAATTCAAAAGTCGTATTTCTGCATTAAAATTAAACAAGAGAACATGACTAAAATGACAACGGCAGATTACATGGCCAAAGAAGATAAATTTGGCGCACACAACTACCATCCGCTTCCGGTTGTACTTTCAAAAGGAGAAGGAGTATTTGTTTGGGATGTTGAAGGAAAAAAATATTTCGACTTTTTAGCTGCTTACTCAGCTGTAAACCAGGGACATTGTCACCCAAAAATTATTGATGCACTTACGCAGCAGGCCAAAACACTGGCATTAACATCGCGGGCATTTTACAACGATGTATTGGGCGAATGGGAAGAGTACATGACCAGGTTGTTTGGCTACGACAAAATGCTTCCGATGAACTCGGGTGCCGAAGCCGATGAAACAGCGCTGAAACTGGTAAGAAAATGGGCCTATAAGGTAAAAGGCATACCTGCTAACGAGGCAAAAATTGTGGTTTGCGATGGTAATTTCCACGGACGTACCATCACCATCATTTCCATGTCAAGCGATCCGGATGCTTACACCCATTACGGACCTTACACGCCAGGCTTTGTGAACATACCTTATAACGACATTGAACGACTGGAGAAAGAATTGCAAGACCCAAATGTAGCCGGATTTTTAGTGGAACCCATACAAGCTGAGGCCGGAGTTTATGTTCCGGAAGATGGCTACCTGAAAAAAGCCAGGGAGCTTTGTAAAAAATACAATGTTTTATTTGTTGCAGACGAAGTACAAACCGGACTGGCACGTACCGGTAAAATGTTGGCATGCGACCACGAAAATGTACGCCCGGATATCCTGGTACTTGGAAAAGCAGTTTCAGGTGGAATTTATCCGGTGTCGTGCGTACTTGCCGACGATGAAATTATGCTGACCATAAAACCGGGCGAGCACGGCAGCACCTACGGGGGCAACCCTATTGCCGGAAAAGTGGCCATGGCCGCTATTGATGTTATAAAAGATGAAGGCCTGGTAGAAAACGCTGAACGTCTTGGCGAAATTTTCAGAAAAGAAATGAAGTCAATCGACTCGCCACTTATTGAAGTGGTTCGCGGAAAAGGCTTACTAAATGCGGTTGCAATTAAACCAACCAACGGCAAAACGGCCTGGGATGTGTGCCTGGCATTAAAAGAAAACGGCTTAATAGCCAAACCAACGCACGAACACATTATCCGTTTTACGCCACCACTGGTTATTACCGAAGAACAAATGATGGAAGCCATTGCCATCATTAAAAAAACGATAAAACAATTTGAGGTTTAAAACACCTGCTAAATATTAAAAATGCCGCATGAAACAATTCATGCGGCATTTTTTTAAAAGTTGTTTTGTTTACAAACGTATGGTAAACTTTTTTAAACGTTCGTTTAGCATCCCCTCCGGAATAATTGTTTTAAATGCTTCCCCCACAATATTTAACAGTCGCTCTTTTACAAAGTTTTTATGAATAACAATTGAAACCTCGCGAATGGCCGGCGGATTATTAATCTCTCTAACATTTTGCCGTTGCCCTTCAGTTAGCAGGGGCAAGTGTAACTCCGGAATCAGTGTGTAACCGCCATTGATGTCAACAATGCGCACCAGTGTTTCAATACTGCCTGCTTCAAAAACATGAGTGTACGGAATACTAGCCGAACAGAAATTAAATACCTGGTCGCGTAAACAATGGCCTTCTTCCAATACCCACAATTTTTCCTGAGGCATATTTTCGGGGTGTAAAGGAACATCTTTAAGCGGATGATCTGCAGAAAAATAAGCATAGAAGCGCTCGTAAAAAAGCGGAATCTCCAAAAAATCGGGTTGATCGAGTGGAGTTGCCGCAATAAACATATCAACCGAATCTTTTTTTAATGCTTCAATCAACGTGGCTGTATTCATTTCCGACATGGTAAGCTTTACGGAGTCACACTTCTCTGAAAAAACCTGAATAAACCGGGGTACCAAATATGTCGCTAATGTTGGTATAACGCCAATATGCAACGAACCACTTAAGGTATCGGTCTCATTCAAAACAATTTCTCCTATTTTTCGAATCTCTGTCAGTGCGCGCTCAGCCTGTTCAATAATTTTTTCACCAATTGAGGTAGGAGCAACGGGATGTTTCGACCGATCGAAAATCTCAATATTCAATTCCGATTCCAGTTTCTGAATCATGGTACTAAGTGTTGGTTGCGTAACCCCGCATTTTTTTGAGGCTGTTACAAAATGCCGGTATTTATTAAGGGCCAGTATGTACTCTAATTGCTGCAGTGTCATAATATTGATTCTATCAATACAAATATACATTTTATCTGTTTGATTAATACGAAAACACACATTATGTTTGCAACAGAAATTATTGAAAAAGACAAATAATCAATTAAAAATTAAAATTAGAAACTATGTCACAAATTGGAAAACAAGTAGTAGATTTTGAGGTACAAGCGTTTGTAAATAACGATTTTAAAACCGTAAAAAAAGAAGACGTTCTGGGAAAATGGTCGGTATTTTTCTTTTATCCGGCGGATTTCACCTTCGTTTGCCCCACCGAATTAGAAGACCTGGCAAACAAATACGACGAATTTAAAGCTACCGGCGCTGAAATTTATTCGGTTTCAACCGATACTCATTTTGTTCATAAAGCATGGCACGACACTTCAGAAACCATCAAAAAAATCAACTACCCCATGTTGGCCGACCCAACGGGTGTTTTAACACGCGGATTTGATGTAATGATTGAAGAAGCAGGTTTGGCTGAGCGTGGAACCTTTATTGTAAATCCACAAGGCGAAATTGTTGCGTATGAAGTGGTTGCAGGCAACGTAGGAAGAAATGCCGACGAACTGCTTCGCCGCTTAAAAGCACTGCAGTTTGTTGCCGAACATCCGTCGGAAGTTTGTCCGGCAAAATGGGAAGAAGGCCAAAAAACATTAGAACCCAGCATTGATCTTGTTGGAGTGATTTAATCATACGCCATTTAAAGAAATCGAAAAAACCAGGAGCAGCATTTTCGGCTGCTCCTTCAAAAAACCAAAGTCATGTTACAACAAGCCATAAAAGATAAATTACAAGAAGTTTTCAGCCCGCTAAAAAACAATTACACCTTTCAGGTTGCAGTTGCTAACACTCATCCTGACAAAGCCCAGTTAACAGGTTTGTTGGAAGATGTAGCTGCTACCTCCGAAAAATTAACTGTAACTGTTGAAGACAAAGCAGGACTGGAATTCACCATTTTAAAAAATGGGCAAGCCACCAATATTGTATTTCGTGCGGTGCCCAACGGACACGAATTTCCATCCTTACTAACCGCAATTTTAAACCTCGATGGTATTGGCAAGAACCTGCCGGACGAAGCAGTTGCCAACCAAATAAAAGGGCTAAAAGGCGAGATTGTACTTAAAAGCTACATTTCGCTTACCTGTACCAATTGTCCGGAAGTGGTTCAGGCACTGAATGTTTTAACAATCATAAACCCAAATGTTCGTCATGAAATTATTGACGGGCAAATTAACAAGCAGGAAGTTGAAGCAATGGGAATACAGGCCGTTCCGACTGTTTATGCCAATGGCGAGCAGTTGCACGTTGGCCGATCTTCAATTGGAGAATTGCTGACAAAACTGGAAAAGCAAGTTGGCTCCGAGCCTGTTGAAAGTACTCCCGTTGAAAAAGAATATGATGTTGTAGTTGTTGGTGGAGGGCCTGCGGGTGTTTCTGCAGCTGTTTACTCCGCTCGAAAAGGTTTTTCGGTGGCTTTGGTGGCCGAGAAAGTTGGTGGCCAATTAAACGAAACCGTTTCAATTGAAAACATGATTTCGATTCCACAAACAACCGGAACAAAACTTTCGGCCGATTTAATGAATCACCTGCAAGACTACCCAATAGATGTGCTTGAAAACCGACGGGTGGAAAATGTGTCGTTAAAAAATGGATGGAAAGAAGTTAAAACTTCGCTGAACGAAACATTTACAACACCTGCCCTAATAATTGCAACGGGTGCCAGCTGGAGACGTTTGGGTGTTCCGGGCGAAAATGAATACATCGGTTCGGGGGTTGCGTTCTGTACCCATTGCGACGGACCATTTTACAAAGGGAAAAAAGTAGTTGTAGTTGGGGGTGGAAACTCTGGCCTGGAAGCCGCTATCGACCTTTCATCAATTGCATCGGAAGTTACCGTGCTTGAGTTTATGGACGAGCTTAAAGGCGACCAGGTTTTACAAGACAAATTAAAAACATTAACGAATGTAAAAATTTATACCAGTGCACAAACAACAGCAGTTATTGGCAATGGCAGCAAAGTTACCGCGCTGGAATATAAAAACAGAGAATCAGAAAAAACGGAAACGATAGCTACTGATGGCGTTTTTGTTCAGATTGGCTTACAAGCCAACAGCAAAGTATTTTCGGAAATGGTGGAAACCAATCGCATGGGCGAAATTGAAATTGATGCCCATTGCCGTACTAAACAAGCCGGTGTTTATGCTGCCGGAGATGTTTCGGTGGTTCCATACAAACAAATTGTAATTGCAATGGGCGAAGGATCAAAAGCTGCGCTCTCCGCCTTTGAAGACAAGATTAAAAACAAGTTGGTTCAGAATTAATAATCATACATTTTTCGTCTTTAATTTATCCCGGCCTTTTGGTCGGGATTTGTTTTTTATTTTGGTTCCAACAGCTTTAATCTTCTGTTAATTATCGCGTCTGAACGATTTTAAATTCAAAAAACATTTAGTTTTGCAGCATGTTGATTTTAGACTTTCTGAAGGGTATTTTAATTGGATTCTTAGCCTCAGCACCGCTGGGAGCAGTGGGGATTTTTATCATCCAGCGTACGATAAACCGGGGACGTAGTGTTGGTTTTTTGTCGGGGCTTGGAGCTGCACTTTCCGACAGCATTTATGCCGGTATTTCAGGCTTAAGTGTGGCTCTGGTTTTACCAGTGGTGCGCGAATACGAATTGGCTTTACGTATTTTTGGCTCCGTTTTATTGATAGCACTCGGCCTTTTTGTTTTTTTATCGCACCCTGAACGTTACGCCGGAGGAAACCCGGAACTAACAAATGCGCCTGCCAAAAATATCTTGCATACTTTTTTAATTGCCGCCAGTAATCCGCTTATTATGTTTCTGCACCTTGGATTATTCTCTGCATTTGGCGTTGTGCTTCAATTTGGCAAACTAACCGAAGCCATGCTTTTTTTACTTGGTTTTTTTGGCGGAGCCGCTACCTGGTGGTTTGTATTAACCTGGTTGATAAATTTATTTAGACACCGCTTTTCGTTAAAAATTTGTTTGGTTTTTAACCGGCTTGCCGGAACAGCAATAATAGCTTTTGTGTTGATTTTACTGGCTGGCTGGATGTTTTAATTCACCCACATAAGTAAATTATTTCAGCGGCGAATCGGGTTCGTTTTTAAAAACCACGTAAAGGATTTGGTCAACCAGCCATGCCCATAATTTAGCCACTAAAACAATTACTTTACCATCCCAAAAAGAAACGATCATTTTTCTTCGGCGGTTTTTTATGGCCCGATACATTATTGATGCACATCGCTCGGCCGACATCATTTTATTTTCGTTGCGTGGTGTTTTTCCCTGGTGACTACCATCGGCAACAAGTGCTGTTTCCCGAATTTCTGAGGCTGTAAAACCGGGAGCAACCACCAGCACATGCAGTCCGGAGCGTAAATTCTCTACCCTTAATGTATCAAGAAAACCCCGTACAGCAAATTTCGACGAGGAATAACCCGTACGGCCCGGTAAGCCAATATATCCGCCCGTTGAGATTACCCCAACAACTGATCCTTTTTGTTTTAAAATATGTGGTAAAGCATATTTGGTGCAATAAACAGTGCCCCAATAATTTACGTCCATTACTTTTCGCAACACCTCGGTTTCAACATCTTCAAGCACTGCACGCATTGATATGCCGGCATTATTTATCAAAATATCAATTCGCCCGAAGCGATCAATGGCAGCATTTATAAGTTGTTTGCAATCTTCTTCAACCGAAACATCAGTTTTTACAGGCAACACCTCAACCCCACCGAGCTTATTTTTTAAGGCTTCCAGTCTGTCTATTCTTCGGGCTGCCAACACCAGGTTATGTCCTTCTGCGGCGTATTTTTCGGCCAGCGCTTTGCCAATTCCTGATGAAGCACCGGTTATTACAACTACTTTGTTTGCCATTTATAGGTCAATTGATAATGCTGTCTAGTGACTAAGTTACTATTGAAACGGCAAAATACGCATTTTTCCGTTTTTATAAGGAGTATGTGTTAATAATCTGAAAAAATAATACCGAATAAAACAGACAATTATGCCCTACTTCCGTTCAGATTCTGCAGGCTCTTTTCATTTATTTAAATAATTTCTTCAGCCCTTTCCCAATTTCATCAAGCGACTTTTTTAAATCGTCTTTGGTGGCATCGGTAACGGCTTTTTGTGTAGCACTTAAATCAAGATTTACTTTTGCATCGCCTACAGGCCCTTTCAGAAGCACACCTGCCGGCAACATGGTAATCTTTTCGTTTCCGGGCAACACCGCAAGAATTTTCTGAATATCGGGGCCAAACATTTCACGCTGAACATTGAAATCCATTCGCATATCGAGCAAACTTTCGGCATTCAAACTACCGCGGATGGTAGTTTCCTGCCCAATTACCCTGGTGGTGAATGGACGCAGCAAAATACTACCATCTTCAACAGTTAAATTTGCGGTAAAATCACCGATGGTCACATTCCGAAGTTTTTCTTTTTTCAGAATCCCGCTCAGCTGGTTAAACATTGGCGAATCTTTAATCTCAACATTATTGGTACTGAAAGATCCTTTTCCGTTTGTTGTAGCTGCAATCAGCTTCAGTTGCGGACTTAGCTGTCCTTTCATTCCAAGTCTCGTGCTTAGTTTTCCGCTGCTCGTCCCCGCTCCCGGAATCAATTTCCGAAAACCGGCAACGGTATGATACATGGTTGGAATATCGAAACCGGCAATATCAAAACCAAAGTCGAATAATGGTTGGTTTTGGGTGGTATTTTCGTACGATCCGTTCAAGGTCATTTTTCCATCCAGCATATTCATGTCCAGCCCATCCAGAATCAGTTTTTTATTTACTGCCCGAACTTCCCCTTTTATATCCGTTATCGGTATCCGGTTAAATACTGCCCGATTTATGGTTGAACGGAATGTTATATCGATATTTTCAGGAACATCAAATGCAAGTGTTTCCGGTTCTTGCCCGATAACAGCTGGATCTGAACTTTGTGCAGGCTCTTCTTCCACAACCTGCAAACGAAGCAGTTCGTTTAAGTTTACAAAGTTTGAATTTAACTGCAGGTTTCCTTTCAACGTGCCGTCTTTCATCACATAATTCAGGTAATTACTTACTTTACCTGATAAACGAAAATCGCTTCCCCCAACTTTCAACAAGAAATTTCCGAGGTTTATATGCTGTGGCGAAAAATCCAGTTGACCTGATGGTATTATCACCTGCTGCGTGAGATCGGGTGAGTCGTAAACAAAATTGTTTAACAACACTACCCCATCCGATTTTATTTTATCGTAGGCCTCTGCCTCCACGTCTGAATAACGCCCTTTGGCAAATAAATTCGCATCAATAATTCCCGAGATATTTACACTGTCAATGGGTAAGGCATCTTTTAAATGATCGAGATTTATTTTGCCCACGAATGCCCCATCAAACTGCAGATCGCTAACCGGATTAGAGATCTTCAAAGTCAAGTCAACCGGGTTGTTGCGAATTTCAGCATGTGCTTTATTGATATTTATTTTCAGTAAATCAAGCGCGCCCTGAGGTTTAGCAATCAGCATTTCTGCACTTATATTTTTTATTTCTTCCGGCATATCGGCATACTTAAAATTGCCTTTAACAACTTTAACCTGCAGGTCGGTTTTCGGGTAATCCTCATCAATATAATAGCCCGAAATTCCTCCTGAGATTGTTGCCGAACCGGTAGTTGTTATGTGTTTTAAATAGGCTTCGTAATCCTTAGGTACCAGCGCCAAAAAATTCTCGAAATCCGAGGCTATTGTTTTTAGCTGCAGGTTGAGAAATGTTGTATCGTTGGGCACGCTGAAATCGCCACTTAACTCAAGTGGTAAACGGTTTACCAGCAACTCACTTTCAACAATGGAAAACAGCATCGTTTCAAAATCAACATCAAGCAGGGTTCGTAAATCCAGCGAGGTATTTGATATATAGGTAACTCCTTCCATCCGGTAAGTAAGATCGTTAACCACACCGCCAATGTTTAGCTGAGTGGTATTGCCAAACATTTCGCCCGAAATATCCAGATTTATGTCTTCCAGGTCGGCATACATTTTTGCCAACTCATCGTTGTAAATCAGTCGTGCATCGTTCACTTCAATACTTTCCAATGCCAGCTGAAACTCTTGGGCATTGGCTGTGGCGGCACTTTTCTTTTTTGCTGATCCCGAGGCCGGAGCAACATCCCAGTTTACATTTCCTGATTCGGCGATTAGTAGGTTCAGCACAGGTTTTTCCAAAATAATTTCCTCTATGCTGCGGCTGGAACTAAAAAGCGAGGATAAATTCATGGTGGCAGCAATATGCGGAACATTCAGCAATGTATCCTGTGCGAACTCACCTTTACCTTTAATCAAAACAGATTGCAGACCGACCGTAACTTTTGGAAAATTTTTAAACAAGGATAGTTTCAGGTCGGCAAATTCAACCTCGGCGTTCAATTGTTTATTGAGGGTTGTTTTTGCAGTAGTTAAAATGTTTTGTTTGAAAAAGACCGGAATTGCCAAAACGGCGCCAAAAAGCACCACAATTACAAGGAGTATGATTACAATTATTCGTTTCATATTTTTCTGTTTTCTTATTCAAAAATACATCTTTAGAACGTTTAAGAACGTTAGAAGTTGTTAAAATTTTGGAAGAAAAAAAATCTGGAGACCAAAGTCAGATGAAGCAAGTATGGAGACCAAATTTACAGCTCGCCAAGCACCATTCTTCGCAGCATTTGCAAAGCGGTTTGTCCGGAACGCACAATATTTCGGTCGCGCTGATCGCCAACAAAAGTGAACTTTTTTACTAATGTTTTCTCGGGTCCTGAAACAGCAATCCAAACTGTTCCAACCGGCTTTTCTTCGGTGCCGCCAGTTGGTCCGGCTATTCCGGTGGTGGCCACGGCATAATCAGCATTCATCACCCGTTTTACCCCTTCCACCATTTCCCTCGCAACTTGTTCGCTTACAGCTCCGTATTTTTCCAGATTCTCGCGACTTACGCCCAACAGCTGCTCCTTCATTTCGTTTGAATACGAAGTAACCGAGCCCTGGTATAAGGCAGAACTACCGGATACCGATGTTACAAGATGTGAAATATAACCACCCGTGCAACTTTCTGCAAGCGCCAGTTTTTTGTTTTGTAACACCAGCTGCCGGCCAATTACCTCGGCCAGCGTTTCGGTATTGTAACCAAAAATTGCTTCCGGAATTATTTCTTGGAGCTTTTCTATTTCGCTCTCTACATCCTTTTTTAAAGCCTCAACTTCATCTCCCATTGCTGAAAGTCGTAGTCTCACCGCCATGGGATTAGGCAAATAAGCCAGTTTTATATGCTTTGGTAATGCATCTTCCCAATCGGCAATGCGCTCGGCCAGCATCGATTCCGGCACCCCTTGTGTTAACACTGTTTTATGAAAAATAGCTTTCGTTTTACCCGTTTCCCGTAATCGTGGCAATACCTCAAATTCTACCAGGTATTTCATCTCAAAAGGCACACCTGGCATCGACACAAAAATGGTATCATTTTGCTCAAACCACATGCCCGGAGCTGTTCCCATTTTATTGTACAAAATAGTGCACGATTCGGGTAACATTGCCTGGTCACGATTCATCTTATTCATATCAATACCACGGTGTTTGAAACGCTCGTAAATTGTTTTTAAAGTGGGTTCGTGAAAAACAAGTTTGGTATTAAAATATTCGCAAAGTGTGTGTTTGGTAATGTCGTCTTTTGTGGGGCCTAACCCACCGGTTATTACCACCAAATCGGCATTTTTTTCGGCATTTTGTATGGCTTGCAAAATATGATCATGATCATCGTGCACCGAAGTAATCTGGTAAATTTCAATGCCGTTTAAATTAAATTGTTCGCCCATCCAGGCTGAATTGGTATCAACAATCTGACCAATTAGTATCTCGTCGCCAATGGTAATTATTTCTGCTTTCATTGTTTAATATTAGCTTGTTTTGCCCAGTCAGGCACTAACCTGTTTCTGCGAAACAAATTTAACATTATATACTGATGCCACAGATTTGTTGGTTTAAAAATTTAAATTGTACCCTAACATAAATCGAGAGAATCAAGCGAAACAATTACCTTTATCGGTTTAAAATTAAATTCGATGAATACCTTTAAAAATACCTTAATTCAAATCACTGAAAACGGCATGGGTGGCAACGATACACAACTGGGGCAAGTATTGGTAAAAAACTACCTGGCATTGCTTTGTGAGGAAGAAGAACGTCCACCGGTAATTACTTTTTATAACGAAGGGGTAAAGCTTATTTGTTCCGGTTCGGCTGCGCTTGAGCCATTAATACTACTCGCTAAAAAAGGGGTAAAACTGGTGGCGTGCAAAACTTGTCTGAATCATTTTGACTTATTGGACAAAGTTGAAGTTGGCATCCCCGGAACAATGGTTGATATTATGCATTTTCAAAAGGTGGCTGATAAGGTGGTGAACCTATAGGCTGATGGGTTGAAGGGTTGAAGGGTTGAAGGATTGAAGGATTGAATGCTTAAATGCGATAATCAATTAATGGGATCAATAAAACAGAATCTGCAGGTGCGCCTGCTCGTCTTAGCACCTTTGCGAGCGTTTTCTTCTTACTTTTCAAAAGATTTTAAAAATGCCAGACGCTGTAACAAAGTGGGGTGCGAATAATGAAAATACACATAGGTTTTATGTGGTGTTAAATTACTCAGATTATTAATCGAAAGCTTTTTCAAAGCCGATGCCAGCGCTTCAGGCTTGTAATTTTCAGCAGCAAAACGGTCGGCCTGGTATTCGTTTTTCCGCGAAAGGATATTCATAAAAATGCCGGTAAAAAAAGAAATGGGTGAATACAAAACGCCAAAAGCCACCATGCCAATATGAAAATTGGGCACATCAACTCCCAGCGCAGCGCTTAATACTGGGTTGTCAATCAGCAAACCAAAAACAAATAGCACAATTGCAGTTTGCACCAATCCGATGAGCAAGCCCTGAACCACATGTTTCTTTTTGTTATGCCCGATTTCGTGCGCCAATACCGCTACCAACTCTTCGGTGTTCAGGTCGTTTATCAAGGTATCGTAAAGCACAATGCGCTTTTTTGCTCCCAGACCGGTAAAATAAGCATTGGCTTTTGTTGATCGTTTCGAGCCGTCAATCACAAAAATGTTATCCAACTTAAAACCCACCTTTTTTGAAAAAGCAGATATAGCTGTTCTGAGTTCTCCTTCTTCAAGAGGTGTTTGTTTATTAAACAGCGGTACAATCAGGTTGGAATAGAACATGGCCATAAAAATGGAAAAAGCAGAAATAACAAGCCAGGCATAAATCCAGAACATGTTTCCGGTTAATTGATAAATAAAAATAACCAAAGCAAGTAATCCGCCTCCAATTAATGCGCTTATCAGTCCTCCCTTAATTTTATCGAGTACAAAAGTTTTTATGGTGGTTTTGTTAAATCCGTACTTCTCCTCAATTTTAAAGGTGTCGTATAACTCAAAGGGAATATTTATAATATCGGAAGCGAACATAATGATTCCGAAAAAGATAAGTGCTGCAACAATGCTATTTCCGCTTAGGCTCCAGGCCCAGCCATCAACCATTGCAAAACCGTAAAACAAAAACATGGATAAAGTAATTACCATGCTAAAACTGCTGGTTAAAATTCCAAACCGGTGATTTTCGCGCTGATAGGCCTGCTGCTTTTTATATTTTTCTTCGTCGTATATTCCTTTTACTTCTTCAGGAATAGTGTCGCTCATGGTAGTAGTGTTCAGGTACGACAGGTATTTCTCGAAGATAAAATCAACAACAAGAATGGCAATTATAATCCAGAAAAGTATGGTATACATAAAATTATTTCTACGGTTACGGCTGACAAATATAATCAACAACTGTTCTTCAGCCATATAAAAATTAAAAAGGCTGCCCTTTGCATAAGGTGCAGCCTTTTCAAAAAACCACAACGGAATAAATTTACTTAACTATTGCTGATTTTGTTAACATCCTGTCTCCCGATTTTATAACAGCTTTATAAAGTCCGGCCGGAAGATCGCTAACGTTAATAGTAGTATTATGCACACCGGTATTTGTATTTCCCATATTCTTAATTTTAAGAACCTGCCCCTGCTGATTTACCAATAAAATATCAATATCCAGAACTTTACTGGTAGCATAGGTCACAGTAAAGAAATCATCCGAAGGATTGGGGTACAAATTCAGAAACTCAAACATCGACGCAGACTTCTCAGTCGGAATTTCAGCTGATGTTATCACTGAATCGGGGTTGGCCAAATCAATTTCCCCATCAAATACCACATTTCCGTCTTCGCTAATAAGGGCCATTCCAATTTTTGGAAGTTCGCCTTTTATCACCAGGTTAAAAACCGGGGCCTGCATTCCTGAACCGGGTTTATAAGGACAAGTTAGCTCAAAAAAGGCGTTGTGTTTCGACATGTAACTTTCTGTTCCATCAGAAATTCCATCGTCATCTGAGTCCGGATCAGTACTACCCGGTACCGGACTTTCATCACCATCATTGCAATCTCCGGTACTACCAATGGCAAAAAATTCAGCGTCGCCATCTCCTACCTGTTCATCTGCGAAACCAAACGACACATACTTAATGCTTTCATTAATGTCTTCAGTTATTTCCGGACTTACAGAAACGGCCAACAGCTTGCCATTACCTAATTGAACAGGTTCCCAGGGGGTTACTACAATTGGTTTACCATTCCAGTTAAATTCGTAGCAACATTCTGTTCCATCGCATTTGGTAATACAAACCGTAATTACACCTTTGTAATTAAAAGCAGTTAATGTGAATAACATATCGTTTATAGCTTGCGGACTAAGTGTTCCCGAAGCAGGAATAGATGTTGAATTCCATGTTTGTGTTGACGGACTTCCATCAATAATTAATGTGCCCGTATTAAAGCTTCCTCCCGGAGAAGAACTTATCTGAACCGAACAAATTGGGTTAGACGGATCGGGATTGAAGATTTCGAAAGTACCCACATATTTGTTAAAGTATGGCCACGATCGACGAAGTTTAAAATCGACAACCGGACAACAATCAGAAGTTGGTTCCGGAGCTTTACAGTCCATTTCAATTTTCTTTTCGCACACCTCACCGTTTGCCAAATAAGCGACGTAATTAACAACTACAACTCCTGTTGAATCGGGCGTTGCACAGGTAATTAATTCTGCTGCACTTGCATTTATGTTAAAAGTGTAACTACTATTGCCAACAACTCCCGAAGAAACAGAAATACCATTAACAATGGCATTGGCGAAGGTGCCGTTGTAGATGCTCACTGCGATCGAATCGGTTTCACATTTCGAAACAAACTGCATGCAACACTCTCCGAGGTCTGCATCCTGGTATGCCTCAAGAATAATTTCCTCGCAACAATCCTTGGCAACATATTCACAATCCAACTGAACTTTCTTTTCACATTTCTCGCCATTCGACATATAAAAAACATACGACACAGTTATTACTCCTGCCTGATTTGCAGTGAAGCAATTACTCATATTTAACAGACACAAGCCTGTATTAAAAGTGTAACTACTTTGTCCAATTGCATCGTTTGGAATGGGTGTTGAACAATTCCAGCTATTGGAACTGAAAATACCATTATCCACTGTAACCATAACAGAATCAACCTCACAGTTGGTAGCCACACGCACGCAGCATTCTTGCAGGTCCTGATCTTGGTACGTTTCCAATAAAATACTATCGCAACAGTTTTGTGCGGTATATTTGCAATCCAGTTCTATCCCCTTTTCGCATTGCTCACCATTTGCAAAAAAGAAAACATAGTTTAACGACACTGTTCCACTTTGAGAGGCGGTAACACAATTCGTCATATTTAAAATACATGAAGCAGCATCAAACATAAAACTGCTTTGTCCGATTGCAGCGGCTGGTATTGTTGCTGAGCAGTTCCATGTATTTGAGCTAAATACACCGTTATTTACAGTAACCAGTACCGAATCAATTTCGCACTCGGTAAGCACGCGTACACAACATTCTTCCAAATCAGGATCCTGGTAGGCTTCCAAAACAATACTATCACAACAGTTTTTATCAACAATACCACAATCAAGCGTAATACTATCTTGGCAAATTTCGCCGTTATCAAAAGTTATTAAATAATTTACGGTTACTGCTCCGGTTTGGTCAGGAGTGAAACAATGTGTCATATCAATTTCACAACCGTTTCCGGGGAAAGTAAAGTTACTTTGTCCTGCATAACCGGTTGGCAATGCACTACAAGTTGAGTTTGCCGAACTTATTGTTCCGTTTTCAACGCTTAGCTCTACTGATTTTACAGGGCATTCAGCAGTTATTCGTACACAACAGTCTTCACCCGTTGCCGGATTCGATACCGGCTCAATGCGAATACTATCGCAACACGATGATTGAATGGCAGTATCAACAGATATACAAACCGGTGGTGCTGCAATTGGGGTTAAGGTTACTGATTGTGGCGCGCCATCGAGTAAAAAGTTGGCACTTGAAATTCCGGCAAAGTCGTTACATGCCGTTTGCTGCATGGTTGCATTGGATGGAATTGTCACATCAAACTCCTCCTGCAGTTTAGCAGTTGGTGCGAGTAACAAAGTGCTATAGTCAATAAAAATATTTCGCTCGGGTGTACTTCCGTAAGTAGGGCCGTTACAACCTACCGGCGAGTACCCAAACATGGGTAAACAGACATTTAAATCGTTTGAATACGTTGGTGTTGGCCCGGTAAAAGGCCCACCGGGAACAAGAGCAGAAGAGTGGTTATTGGCATAATCAACTCCGAAAGTGCTTCCCCTGGAAGTGTTCCTATCCAGAATCAACCAGTCGGCAGGTGCAGCATCATCAAGCGGCAACAGATCTACCAGGTTAATCGACGAAACCTGCACATTGGAAGTGTTGGTGTAGTTCAAACGATAACGTGCCGTTCCTCCGGGGCTTACTGTACCCGACGATGCAAATGTTGTACCGCCATCCGTAGAAACTTCTTTTTCAACCTCTTGCCCTAAAGACGCTACTACAAGCACATTAACATCATTTGAATTTACTGTTGAAGTTAAATTACCTCCGCTGATATCAAAGTTATTCACAGTAACGCCCGGTAGTGCAAAGTCATCTACCTGTACATCAAACTCTATAAAATAATAGGGTAACGAGTATGTTCCGTAAGTTCCACAATACGAGGAATAAAACAACTGACAATCGGCCGGCACATCAGGAATTACCCAACTGAGATTATTGCCTGAATGTGTTGGATTGACCCCGGTCCACGCCGTTGTTCCTGAAGGAAGTCCTCCACCCGAAGAACATGGCGGACTGTAAGTGCTGGCCACGTAATAGGTTTCGTTACCGACATAGGAGAAATTACTGTGTAAAATATCCTGAATAATCGCTCCGGATAAATCGGCACTACCAATGTTTTGAACTCTCAGACGAAAACGAACGATTTCTCCCGGGTCATAATCGCTCTGTGGCGAACATATATCCTTTACAATGCAAGGTCGCGGCTCGCCCTCTTCAACCGTAAAACTTACGCAGGCATCGTTCAAACTAAGTGAATTGGCCAGGCCATCAAACGATGCACAATTGGTTACTACAGTTCCTGTTGGGTTGGGGTTAACGGTAAAATAAACATACATATAAACACAATCTCCAACGGGTAAGCTTCCAGTCATCTGCAATTGAATGTCGTTAACAGTTGTTCCCAATGTTCCGGTGGTATAGGTGCTGGTAATTCCACTTGCATAGGAAGAGCCATTTATATTCAAATCAACCGTGGTAGTGGCATTTGCGTTGTAAATATTAATCTTATCCACACTAACGCCTGAAGGAATAACATCATCAATATTAAATGCTGAAAGCGGCACATTTCCGTTATTGCAAAATATAATCTGGTATAATCCGGTACAACCGGGCACCCGATTGGCAAGCGAAATATATTTCTGAAAATTTGCATTCGGATTTGGGGTATAATCTACCACCTCAACGCAAGTTTGGTTACTTGTGTGTGTAACCGGCTGGTTACAACTATTACCTGAGAGAGTAAGCTCATTATTTATAATAGAGCCTGCCGGGAAACTACCCACCGGATATTGCACTTCAATTTCGCAATAATAATAGGCATATGGCGTTGTTGCATCAAGTAATCCGGAATTAACATTCCAGGTTAAAGTACCGGTAGAGCCAACCGGAATTCCACTGCAAGTGCTGGCTGTTACCACTGCCCCGGCAGGCAAAACATCTGTAACAGTTGCACCAGTCATATTCATTTGTCCACTTACGTTTCCATAATACGGACTATTTTTCATTACATACAAGCGATAGGTAACCGTTCCATCGGGAGCAATCATGTATCCACAACTTCCACCTGAAGGATTTACAACAGCTCCACCAACAATTGTTTTAGCCACTTTCCATGGGTCTACTGCAGTTGCTGTTGTGCTCACAAACGGTGTGTAATTCCATTTGTCTCCAATGAAAATCCCGGCCCTGTTTCTAACTGTTGTTCCGTCGCAGGTTACGCCCTCCGGAAATTTCACCACAATGGTGAATGACCCTGATGAAGCAGAACCTGCAGGCAAACCTGTTAATGAGTAGCTTACAACTTCGTTAACACCTGGCGTACCGGTAACCGACACAGTGGGAGGTATTCCGTTAACAACCGAAGGAGTGGGAACACTAACCACTTCAATATCCGCCGGAATCTCATCGGTTATAGTAATATTAGTCGCCCCGGCAGGAGCTGAAAACATTATGGTGTAACTAAAATTTACGCCACTGGCAATGCTCGTATTACTTACAATCTTCTTTAATGCATAACCATCTCCTACCCATTCGGCTTCGTTCGGATTTGGCCCCTGTGCATAAAGGTTATGTTGAAAGAAAAAGCTCGAAAAAATGAGTAGCCACACTACAACATAACTCCTCTTAAATCTCAGAAAACTCCATTCACTTTTCTCTTTGTTTGAAGCAAGGTGCCTTAAATGCAAACTGCCATAATTCAAAAAACGTTCAATTTTCATCTTATATTTTTTAGGTTACTTTCGAATGTCTAAGCGCAAGTTAAGGTAAACAGAATAGCTTTAAAAGATTTTTTAGTCTTTTTTTCTTTTTTGCTTGATTGAATTGATATAATTGCTTGAAGCAATCGACAAGCTCCTTAACAGATAGTAAAGTCCAAATGAATTTTCACTTATATTGTAGCGATATTATTTTTTTTCCCACTTTTGCACCCTTGCAACATATAAACTATGGAGAAATATATCGAACTGTTAAAAAAACTGATTTCTACACAGTCGTTTAGTAAAGAAGAAGAAAATGCAGCGGCAGTTATGCGCGATTTTTTGAGTAAGGCAGGCATTGTTTTTAAAACCAATGAGAATAATACCTGGGCCTTTTGCAAAAATTTTTCTGCTGAAAAACCCACCATCCTGCTCGATTCGCATATTGATACAGTTCGTCCTGCAAAGGGCTACACCAAAGATCCGTTTTCGCCCATTGAAGAAGGAGACAAATTGTTTGGCCTGGGCAGCAACGATGCAGGAGGGCCGCTGGTAGCACTTTTAGCCACCTTTATTCATTTTTACGAGCGCAACGACCTGCCATTTAACCTGGTTTATGCAGCAACTGCTGAAGAAGAAATTTCCGGAAGACGGGGCCTGGAAATTGTTTTACCAGAAGTTGCCCCAATTACATTTGCAATAATTGGCGAACCTACCAAAATGGAATTAGCCATCGCCGAAAAAGGCTTGCTGGTATTGGACTGTTACGCCCACGGAAAATCGGGACATGCAGCACGCGAAGAAGGTGAAAATGCATTGTACAAAGCTATTGATGACATTGACAAACTTCGGAATTTTGAGTTTGAAAAAGTATCGGATGTTCTGGGAAAAGTAAAACTTTCGGTAACTCAGATTGAAGCAGGAACCCAACACAATGTAGTACCCGACAATTGCCATTTTGTAGTTGATGTGCGCACCAATGAACATTATACCAACAAGGAAGCAGCTGAAATAATCGACCAGCTTATTGAGGCAGAAGTAAAACCACGTTCGGTTCGATTAAATTCTTCAGGCATATCGGCGCATCACCCTTTTGCCCGGCTTGTAAAATCAAAAGGTATAACCATTTATGGTTCGCCAACCACCTCCGACCAGGCCATTATTTCATGCATGTCGGTTAAAATGGGCCCCGGCGATTCGGCACGTTCACATACTGCCGATGAGTTTATCTATAAAACGGAGATTATTGAAGGCATAAAAAGATACATTGAACTATTGGAAGAATTAAAAATCTGACATCACAAATCCTTTTTTTTGCCTAAAGCAAAACAATAATTCCCAATACTCTATACCTTTGCGGCCATGCTTAGGGAAATTTCAATAAATGAATATTTAAATAAAGCCGCAGAGGTACCATTGGTTGATGTACGATCGCCGGGCGAATACCAAAAAGGACACATTCCGGGGGCTTCAAATATTCCATTATTCTCGAATGAAGAACGGGCTGCCGTAGGTACAGTTTACGTTCAGCAGTCAAAAGAAAAAGCCATTGAACTGGGTTATAAATACGTAACTCCAAAACTGGATTGGTTTATTTCCGAATCAAAAAAGCGATCCCGGCAGAACAGCATTGCCGTGCATTGCTGGCGCGGAGGCATGCGCTCAAAATCGTTTGCGCAACACCTTTCCGAAAATGGATTTGCTGATGTTTTTGTAATTCGAGGCGGTTACAAAGCTTTCAGAAAGCATGCCCTCGAGGCTTTTAAAACCAAAGCCGAAATTTGTATTCTTGGCGGTTATACCGGCAGCGGAAAAACCTATATTTTAAAGGAACTAAAGAATAAAGGCGCACAAATTATCGATTTGGAGGGCTTGGCCAATCATAAAGGTTCTGCTTTTGGGCGTGTAGGTTCGGGCGAACAACCTACAATCGAGCAATTTGAAAACAACCTGTTCTGGCAGTGGAAAGATCTTGACTTGCAAAAGCCCATCTGGGTTGAAGACGAGAGCCACCGTATTGGTTTGGTAAATATTCCCATGAATTTTTATAATAACATGCGGCAGCAACCGGTTATTTTTCTCGATATTCCGCGTCAAGAACGTGCCCAACACCTGGTTAACGAGTATGCATCGGTTAACAAAGCAATACTGGAAGATTCCATTCGTCGGATTTCAAAACGTTTGGGAGGCTTAAACACCCAAAAAGCTCTTGATCATTTAGAAAAAAATGAATTCTTTGAAGTGGCAATGATTACACTCGTTTATTACGACAAATATTACTGGCGCGGACTGAAAAACCGCGAACACAACCATATTTATCCTGTTGAGATAAAACATATTGATCACTCAACAAATGCACAGCAAATTTTAAACTACCATGAATCAATCAGAGTTCAAGAGCATTAAGCTCACCCAATACAGTCACGGAGCAGGCTGCGGATGCAAAATATCGCCAAAAGTATTAAGTACCATACTTGAAACAAAACTGGATATGGGTTTACAACCGAACCTACTGGTTGGCAACGATAGCCGCGATGATGCTGCCGTGCTTGATTTGGAAAATGGCACTGCAATTATTAGTACCACCGACTTTTTTATGCCAATTGTTGACGACCCGTTTACCTTTGGACGCATTGCAGCAACCAATGCCATTAGCGATGTGTTTGCCATGGGCGGAAAACCTATTCTGGCTATTGCCATTCTGGGTTGGCCGGTGAATAAACTGCCACCTGAAATTGCCCGTGAGGTGGTTGAAGGGGGCCGACAGGTTTGCAAGGAAGTAGGCATTAGTTTGGCTGGCGGACACAGTATCGACAGTCCGGAACCAATTTTTGGACTGGCGGTAACCGGGCAGGTCGATCTAAAAAACATAAAACAAAACGACACCGCTACAAAGGGCTGCAAGCTTCTGCTTACCAAACCTCTGGGAGTTGGCATTTTAACTACTGCACAAAAAAAAGGAATTCTAAGCCTGGAGCATGCTGAAATTGCGCCGCAACTGATGTGCCAGCTAAACACTCCGGGTTACGAGTTGGCAAAAATTCGCGGTGTAAAAGCAATGACCGATGTAACCGGATTTGGCCTACTGGGGCACCTCACCGAAATGTGCGAAGGCAGCGGTTTGTCGGCACAAATTGAATATAAAAAAATACCATGTTTGCCAATTCTCGAACCTTACCTGCAACAAAACTGTATTCCGGGAGGAACACATCGGAACTGGGAAAGCTACGGGCACAATGTTGCATTAAAGCAAGAAAGCTACAAAAACATTCTTTGCGACCCGCAAACCAGTGGAGGACTGCTATTGGCTGTTGAACCACAGGCTTTGGAAGAGGTGAAAGATTGCCTCAAAAATTTTGGTATTGAAGCCGAACCATTTGGCCAGTTAAGCGAAAAACAAAACGGCCAACTAATTTCGGTGCATTAAGGGCCAATTACAGTTCAATGTACCGGAATGTTCGAATTTAAAAAGCTGAACCCATGAGTAAAGAACAAGCAAACAATCCCTTGCACGGCAAAACCCTCGAAGCAATTATGGTATACCTGGTTAGCTACTATGGTTTCGAAGAATTAGGAGACAGAATCAGAATAAACTGTTTCCGAAAGGATCCAAGCATAAAATCAAGTTTAAAATTCTTACGACGAACTCCATGGGCCCGCGAAAAAGTTGAAAATCTTTACCTTGAAACCCTGAAAAAGTAGAGTCAAATAAAAGAATAGAAACCCTTAGTTTTAAAATACCGCAACCAGATTTCAGGTGAACAGGATGTTAACAGGAACATTTCATTAAACTTATAACCAACTGTTGCGTTATTGTGCTAAATTCAATAGTTAAGTTCTACCGAGTAATAATTCAGAAAATAGAAAATGAGCAAAGTATTTCAATTTGGTGAAAATGTGCAGGGCTACAGTATTCCTGTATTAAACGAGCGAGAAATAAGAGCAGCAGCAGGCATACTTTTTATGCTGATGTTTATATCCATTCAACAGGCAGCAGCAGGCGATTTTACCCTGCTAAAATATGCCATTATAGCTTTTTTAAGCGATATGCTGATACGTGTTTTCGTGAGTCCCCGATTTGCGCCAACATTAATAATTGGGCGCTGGATTGTTCGCAATCAAACACCGGAATACGTTGGTGCACGCCAGAAAAAATTTGCGTGGAAAATAGGAGTGGCACTGGCGCTAATTATGTTGGTCCTGGTGGTAATTGTCAACTCTTTCAGCCCCATATCGGGGATTATTTGCATGGTATGTTTACTATTTCTCTTTTTCGAAGCCGCCTTTGGCATTTGCCTGGGTTGTAAATTTTACCCGCTTTTTTTCAAAGATAAAGTACAATATTGCCCCGGCGAGGTTTGCGATATTAAATCGAGACACGAAATTCAGAAAACAAATTGGACACATTTACTGATTGTACTGGGTTTTGCCGCATTTATTGCAGTAAACTATCTTTTGTTTCACAGATTTTTTACTGAAGCACCGTTCGATCTTTTTGGAATTACAAGCTAAAACGCATCCCACTTGCCTACCCATCCCAACCCACAAACCCTTGAACTACTGTCAATTAAACTTTCAATTTTCGCTTTAACTATGAAAACTTTGCACCTGTTACCGGAAATAACAACAGGGCCAAAGAAAAAAAACTGTTGTAAATCATAATAAAAACCAACTCCGTTAACGCACACGGTTAATAATATTTTATAGTTTTGCTATCAAATTAAATATCTAAATCAAAATTTATGATTCTTGGATTATTAAAGGAACACGGTATTGAAACACGTGTCGCTTTACTTCCGGAAACTGTTAAAGCATTTACCGATTTAAAAGTAGAGGTATTGGTTGAACAGGGAGCTGGTGAAACAGCTTTTGCTTCAGATGCTGATTACGAAGCAGTTGGTGGCAAACCGGTTAGTCGCGATGAAGTGTTTGAAAAAGCGAATGTTCTCCTGCAGATTCAGCCACCGGCTGAAGGAGACACCGGGAGAATTAAGGACTCTCAGGTTTGGATAAGTGCTTTCAATCCCTTATGGGACAAAGCCCTGGTAAAAACATTCCTCGAAAAAGGGATTACAACTTTTAGCCTCGACCTGATTCCGCGAACAACGCGCGCACAGGCCATGGACATTTTATCGTCGATGGCAACGGTATCGGGCTATATGGCAGTGTTGGAGGCAGCATCAAAGCTTCCTACCTTTTTCCCGATGTTTATGACTGCAGCCGGTACAATTCGCCCGGCAAGTGTGCTGATTTTGGGAGCCGGCGTAGCTGGTTTGCAAGCCATTGCAACCTCAAGAAAACTTGGTGCACAGGTGCAGGTATTCGACGTGCGCTCGGCAGTTAAAGAAGAGGTAATGAGCCTCGGCGGTAAATTTGTTGAAGTTGAAGGCGCCACCGAAGACAAAGCTGCCGGAGGTTATGCTGTTGAACAAACTGAAGATTTTAAAAAGAAACAACAGCAGGCTATTAACGACGTAGCTGCAAAATCGAATGTGGTTATTTGTACCGCACAAATTCCCGGCCGAACAGCTCCTCTGCTTATTCCTAAAGAAGCAGTTGAAGGCATGAAACCCGGCTCGGTAATTATCGACCTGGCTGCATCAACGGGCGGGAACTGCGAACTTACAAAAGACAACGAAACAGTTGTTTACAAAGGGGTTACCATCGTTGGACAATCGAATTACCCGGCTCAAAAACCTATCGACGCCAGCCGCATGTTTGGGAAAAATGTGCTTAACTTCATGAAACTGATGATTGAAGAAGATGGCGCACTTAACCTGAATTTTGAAGACGATATTGTAAAAGGAACCTGCATTACACATGCAAAAGAACTTTACAACGAGCGAGTAAAATCAATAATTGAAAACGCATAAAACTACAGGTATGGAACAATTTTTAACCTTTTTCTTTGAGTACAAAGAAGCAATTTTCATCATTGCCCTATCTGTATTTGTGGGTATTGAAGTAATTTCCAATGTGCCGGCAGTTTTGCATACGCCGCTCATGTCAGGAGCCAACGCCATTAGTGGTGTTATTATTATTGGTGGTATTATTCTGGTTGGCCATGCCGACCTTACAAAATTTTCACTTGACCTGGTACTGGGTATTCTAGCCCTTATTTTTGGTACCCTTAACGTGGTAGGTGGTTTTGCGGTTACCGACAGAATGCTTGAAATGTTTAAAAAGAAAAAAAAGTAGGCAGTTATGGATAAAGTATTAGGAACAATAAACGGATTTGAATTTACTGTTGGCGATACTTTGCTCGAACTGAGCTACCTGATTGCCGCACTATTATTTGTTTTTGGATTGAAACTACTTTCGCACCCTGAAACCGCTCGCCGCGGTAACTTATGGGCTGCCGGAGGTATGGGACTGGCCATGATAACCACCCTGCTTTTGCATAAAAACTCTGCAGGCGAAGGTATTTCGCTTACCAATATTTGGATAATTTTATGTGCCATAGGTGTTGGCGCTGCCATTGGTTGGATGGTGGCCCGTAAAGTAAAAATGACAGCCATGCCGCAGCTGGTGTCGTTGTACAATGCAACCGGAGGTGGAGCATCAATGCTGGTAGCTCTGCTGGAATACCCTGCAGCTGCCGCCGGAGACGTTCAATCGATTTTGGTTACCGTGTTAGGTCTTATTATCGGTGCAGTTGCTTTCAGCGGAAGTTTAATTGCCTTTGGTAAACTCGATGGACGCGTAGGCGATATAATGAAACCATTTATGACCTACCTTAACCTGGTATTGCTAATTGCAACCGTGATAATGGGTGTATACATCATTATTTCGCCAAATCAACCCGCAGAGATGATGTGGGCTATTTATGCGCTTACCGCGCTAGCACTGGTTTACGGTGTTATGTTTGTTATGCCAATTGGAGGAGCCGATATGCCGGTAGTTATTTCGCTGCTGAACTCGTTTACAGGTATTGCTGCAGCTATGGCCGGTTTTATCTACAACAACCAGGCAATGATTCTTGGTGGTATTCTGGTTGGAGCTGCAGGTATGATTCTTACCGTGCTAATGTGTAAAGCAATGAACCGTTCGTTGCTGAATGTTATTATCGGAGCATTTGGTGGTGGAGGCGCTGCTCTCGACCGCGAACAGGGCAGTATAAAAGAAATTACGTTAAGCGATGCCGCAGTTTTGCTAAGCTACTCGCAAAAAGTTGTAGTTATTCCGGGGTACGGATTAGCAGTAGCTCAGGCACAGCATATTGCACACGAACTGGATGCCTTGCTCGAAAGTAAGGGCGTTGAAGTAAAATACGCTATTCACCCGGTAGCAGGACGAATGCCCGGCCACATGAATGTTTTATTAGCCGAAGCTGATGTTCCTTACGAACAACTGGTTGAAATGGATGATATTAACCCGGATATGCCAAACGTTGATGTTGCCATTGTTGTGGGCGCCAACGATGTGGTGAATCCGGCAGCATACGACGACCCAAGCAGTCCGATTTACGGTATGCCGATTATTGATGCACACCTGGCTAAAAATATTATTATCATGAAACGTGGTATGGGTAAAGGCTATGCAGGTATCGAAAACTTCCTGTTCTTTAACGACAAAACACGCATGTTGTTTGGCGACGCTAAAAAATCAATTTCAAGTTTGGTTAGCGAAATTAAAAACATGTAAATAAAGAATAACGATAATTTAGAATGCCATCTCTTTCTTTGAAGAGGTGGCATTTTTTATTTACTTTACTTCTGCATAAAAAGCAAACTGATGAGAAACAACCTATTTAGCAGTGTTTTTATGAGGCTAATTTTAACTGCAACAATACTGTTTGTGCTGTTTGGTTGCAGACAAACAAAACAACAAGGAGCAGTGGTATTTTCGTTTGACGACCAATACATTGACGAGTGGTACAGCCAGCGCCATTTGTTTAACCGTTACAACATAAAAGCCACATTTTTTATTAGTCGTCCTCAACTGTTAAGCGCTGCCCAGATTGAAAAACTCAAACAGCTGCAAGCCGATGGACATGAAATTGGCTGCCATGGGTTAAATCATTTAAACGTGGTTGATTATAAAGATTCTGTTGATGTGCTTGTTAAAAAAGAGATTAAACCGGCAATAAAAATCCTTACCGAAATGGGTTTTCCTCCCAGCTCTTTTGCTCATCCGTTTGGAAAATCGCTTCCGGAAATTGATGACGTGCTTTTGCAACATTTCAAATACCTGAGAAAAGCAACGTACAATATAAACGATACCACCATCGACTTTTATGATGAAATTTATGCTACTCCCAACCATTACAAGGTAACCAATTCAATGGGTATTGATACCAATTACAACATTTCTGAAGAGAATTTTGAAACCGGTCTGCTTCGTGCTGTTGATAGAAATGAAGTTCTCATTCTGCATGCTCATAAAACCGATAGCAGTCTGGCCAATTATACCGTTAGTCCCGCGTACCTGGAGTCTGCTTTTAAACTATGCAGGCAACACCACCTAAAATCACTAAGAATATCCGACCTTGAAAACTACTTTTCAGGGCATTAAGCAAGGAATTAAAGCTTTTATCAAAATCAAAATCAATAAATTATTAAACCCTTCCAAAAACAACATTTACAGGAGATAACTTTTGTTTGAAGTTCTATTTTCGCAGGCTCAAATTTCAACTATTTAAACATTAAAAAATGAGTACTCAAAAAATTGGTAATCCGGCGGTTGTAGGTTTGGCCGGTTTCGGACTGACAACCCTGCTGCTGCAAATTCATAACATCGGTTTATTAGGCATTGGCCCTGTTTTAGCCATGGGCTTTATTTTTGGTGGACTGGCGCAAATGATTGCCGGATTTATGGAACAAAAAGTTGGTAACAACTTTGGCTTTAGTGCCTTCGTTGCTTATGGTTCTTTTTGGATTGGGCTTGGAATCATCTGGCTGCTTAACCACTTTAATATTTATGCAGCATCGCATACCGATGTGGGCTGGTACCTGGTAGCATGGGCGCTTTACACCTGTATTTTGCTTTTTGCATCGTTTTATGTTCACAAGGCAATGGCCATTACCTTTATTTTACTCGAACTGGGTTTTATCCTCTTGATTATCGGTCATTTTGGTTTCCCAAAAATGAATGTGGTAGCCGGTTTTGAACTCATTTTCTGTGCACTTTCCGCCTGGTATATGATGGCAGCTATAATAATTAACGATCTTGCCGGAAAAACCGTACTTCCCTTGGGAACTGCATGGGCTAAGAAAGCAAGCTAATAAGTATAACAAAACATATTTTTAAGGGCTGATCAATAAGTGATTCAGCCCTTTTTTTTCGCAGAAAATGCTGTTTCGTAAAAAAACACTTAGCAAAAATCAGCAATATTAACCTTAAAATCAGCCACAAAGCATTGACTTTATTCAGCGGTAGCCTTACATTTATCTCGCAAACCATTTAATTGAAAGGACGTACCCATGTTTGAAGATTTTACCCTAACGAGCTACGCTCCGGCAATGCGCTATACAAACGGGCAGCTTGAAAGTCAATCCAAATTAATCCTCGATAATAAGCAGTTGGTAAGTTTTGTTGAGTCCATCTCTCAAATGGTACTCATATTAAATAAACACCGGCAAGTTGTTTATGCCAATAAAAGCTATAAAGATTTTTGTAAAACACTGAACCAGGATCCAATAATTGGAAAACGTCCGGGCGAGACTTTTAATTGCGCCAATGCATTTAAATCGGCTGGAGGTTGCGGTACATCAAGCGCCTGTAAATCATGCGGAGCAGTAAATGCCATTTTAGAGTCGCAAAAAGGAAGACGTTCGACCAAAGAATGTCAGATACTAACCACAACAAACGATGCACTGGATCTTAAGGTTACAGCAACCCCCATGGAATTAGCCGGGGAAGCCTTAACCATTTTTTCGGTTATTGATATAAGCGCCGATAAAAGAAGAAAATCGCTTGAACGTGTTTTTATTCATGATATTCTTAACAGTGCAGGAGCAATATCCGGACTCTCTTCAATTATTAAAGAAATTAACAACCCTGACGAAATAAAAGAATTGGCGCAGACTATTGAAGATGCCTCACGCAGCCTCATCGATGAAATTCAATCTCAACGAGAACTTGGAGCAGCGGAACGTGGAGAATTACAGCCACTAATAGCTGAAATGGATAGTGCACCTATACTTAGCCAGTTACAAAAGGCTTATGCCAAGCACGAGTTAAACTTTGGAAAACCGGTGGTTATAGACCAAAAATCAGTGAACTGTACCATTGCAACCGACCGCGTTTTGTTAAAACGAATCCTGGGCAACATGATTAAAAATGCCATAGAAATTAATTTACCCAATGATACCATTACGCTTTGTTGCCAAAACCAAGAAGATTGTACGATGATATCTGTTCATAACAATAGCTTTATCCCTATTAAAATTCAGAATCAGCTGTTTAAACGTTTTTATTCAACCAAAGGCAAGGGACGTGGTTTAGGCACTTATAGTATGAAACTTTTGGGCGAACGCTACCTTAACGGCAAGGTTAATTTTACCAGTACGGAAGAAGACGGCACCACTTTTTATATCAAACTTCCAAAATAATTACTGCCCGCCCTTTACTTAACAAACGAGCTTTTTATCTTTGGTTGTTTATTCTGAAATGACCAAAGAAAAGTTATATCATAAAATTATGGCCATAATCGATGAGCGAATCGAAAGGGCACAATTGGCCATTGCTTCAGCAAAAGAATCGCGCGATGGCGAAACCAAAAGCAGTGTTGGCGACAAGTACGAAACAGGCCGCACTTTAATGCAACAGGAAGTTGAAAAAAACCGTGTTCAATTAAACCAGGCCGAACGTTTGAAAACCGAACTGGGGAACATAAACCTTCGGAAAAAACATAGTTGTGTTGAATTTGGAAGCCTCGTAAACTGTAAACAAAATACCTATTTCATTTCTGCGGCATTGGGCCAAATTGAAGTAGATGGGAGAACTTGTTTTTGCATCTCGCTGGCCTCGCCAGTTGGCCAGGCACTGCGTCACAAAAAAGTTGGCGACACCGTTAATTTCAGGGGAAAATCGATTACCATACTTACAATAGAATAACCTTCGGGAGAATAGACTAGAATAAGAACCTCTGTTGGCAGTACAGGTAAAATGTTTGAATTTGAAAAACGCAAAATGAAATACATAACCGATACCGATTTTAAAAATAAAAATTACGCATCAGCCGGGCTGGAAGCAGCAGATTATGAAAGCTGTTGTTTTACGGATTGTAACTTCTCGGATACCGATTTGAGCGAAATTAGTTTTGAAGATTGCCGGTTTGAGAACTGTAATTTTAGCAACACAAAAATTAGCAATACTGCTTTTAAAAACATAAGCTTTAAAAGCTGCAAACTTATCGGATTACAATTCGACGAATGCAATCCGTTTTTGCTGGAGTTTAATTTTGAAGGCTGTGTGCTTAACTATTCCTCATTTTATCAGCTAAAAATAAAAGGCACACGCTTTATCCGGTGTTCTTTGCTCGAAGTTGACTTTAGTGAAACAGTCCTTACAAAAGCCCTATTTTCAGAATGCGACCTTGCCGGAGCAATTTTTAGTTATACCCAACTGCAGAAAACCGATTTGCGAAATTCGGTAAACCTGATACTTGACCCCGAGCAAAACCAACTGGCCGGAGCCCGCTTTTCACACGATATGCTTCCCGGGCTACTCGGGAAATATAACATTAAGATAGATTAATCCGTTTATATTGCTTTACACCATGGACTTATCAACCTGAGTTCGACTTTAAAATATTTTCACAGAAAGTCATAATTGCGTTAGATTTACATTTATAATTCTGTAGGAATAACGGGTTATTTCAAAGAATTCTAAATGTAAAGATGGCGTGAGAAGGACTTTCCTATTAGGCTTTGCCCTTTTTGCCATAAACTTCCCCCAATTTTCTTGTATTATCCCGATAGTACTTCAAAAACCGGTGAAAGTTTCTGACTAAAAATTGCTAAAGCTGTGAATCATTTTCAAGTCGAACTCAGGTTATTACTTTGCTTTGATTACATCGGGACTTTTGTATTTGCCATTAGCGGGGTATTAACGGCAGCCGACAAACGCCTCGATTTTTTTGGCGTTACCGTTATTGGCTTTGTTACTGCTGTTGGTGGCGGCACACTGCGCGACCTTTTGCTGGGCGATACGCCGGTAGCCTGGATGCAAACCAACAACTATTTCTGGGTGATAATTGCAGCCGTAGCAGTAACTATAATTTTTCGCAGGCATGTAATGAAATTAAAACGTACACTGTTTTTATTTGATACGATTGGTATTGCAACCTTTACTCTATTGGGCCTCAAAAAAGCCTTGCTCTATCAAATCGATCCCTCAATGGCGGTGTTAATGGGTTTATCGTCGGCAGTGGTTGGCGGAGTAATACGCGATATTCTTTGTAATGAAGTACCTTTAATTTTTCATCGCGAGATTTATGCCACAGCCTGTATTGCAGGAGCTCTGGTTTATTTGCTGTTAAGTAACATTGGTATTGCAGAAATAATCAGCGAAACGGCAACGGTAGTTTCCATTATCACTATTCGAATTTTGGCTATTCGTTTTAACATTGCTTTACCGCGCCTGATAAATAATTAACGCCGCATTTTACCAACATGCCCGCGGTATTTTAATCAATACTTAAAAGGTTAGCACATCTACCATTCAACCAACGAGAAACCTAAACCAACAACCGTTTGCCGATGATTGTAATCGATCATACTTTCGCCATACCCCGAAAATACCTGTGCCCTAACTTTTAAATTTCCATAAACACGCACGGCATAGGCTATTTTCAGGCTTCCCCGGTTATTCTCACCAAAACGCAAACTATGGCGGGCAGTACAGTTGAAATGATAAATTCCTTTTTGCCAGGCAAAAACGGCCTCGCTGCGTCCCATATAATTTTCTATTCCCGGATTATCATCTTCATCAATACTTTCAGGTAAACGCCACCATGGTTTAACCACAAGCGAAGAATATTCGCCCTGCAAAGCCACCTGGGCAATAATGCGGTTCCAGCTGCGCGACAAGGGGTTTGACCTGCCATTGCTTTGGTGATTAAGGCCGATGCCAACAAAAACGCCTTCCATTCCAAACAAGCGATAATTTACCGGAAGAATAAACATCAACTCGGGTTCGTAGTTGGTTTCGCGAAAGGGGCGCGACAGGTCGGTATTAAAAACCTGCCAAAACGAAGCCTGGGTATACCCTACCCACACATCGCCTCCGCGCCTGGCCCCAAATAAATTATTAAAGACCTTGGTTTTCAGGCTCAACTGAAAAAGCTGCTCTGTTTTGTTAAGCGGTATGGGCTCGGTAATATTTCTGTCGGGATTATCGCTGTAAGGCAAACGATTTACATTATTCGACACTTTACCGGCCAAAAGATAAACCGGCTTGTAGGTATGTATTACAAATAAATCGGCATTGGTTTTTGCGTTTTCACCCAGATCCCAGTGGTCGGCTAAGGTTTTTTCTTCCTTGCCAAACAGTTCCTGCGATAGTGCCACTTTTGTAAGCAAAAGCAACATTGTGGTGAGTAATGCTAGTTGTAATCGCATGCCTTAGCTCTTATTTACGAATATAGTTATTCGCCTATTCCCTTCAACAGGTATTGTATAATTAGCTAACATGTTTTAACACTTTATGCTTGCGCTCGGCCCTTTTACTTTGCCTTAAGCAAAGAAAAATATGGAGGAGGCGAAAAAATACGGGGAAGATTGCTGCCATTAAAAATATTGGCAACTACATTTTACTTACTGTCAGCACAGGTTTTAGCGAATAGCTTCCATTTCCTTTTTCCACCACCGATTTTTCGGCATCAAAGTCAAGCAGCATATTAAATGTTTCACCATCGGCAATTGAATCGTGTACATTTACTTTCAGGCCGGATTGTTGGGCAGAAGGTGTATCCAATTCGAGGGTATCCCCATCAATTACGATTTGATTATTCTCTCCCAAAACCATTCGAATTTGCGTTAAATATCCTGCCGTAATTTCGTCGTCAGACAACTGAATGCTATTGCCATCGGTAAACATAAGCAAATCAATTTGGCCCATTGTATCCAGTTCCAGGTCTACCCACTCGCCTTCTGTGGTATCAGCATCATTTATGTTTATGCGCAATTCCTGCACATCAACCAACACCGCATCATAATCCCCCGGAGCATCGGTTAAATTTACGATTATGGTTCCATTTCCCGACTTATCTGTATCAACATCGCTACAGGCAACAATAAAAACGGATATAATAATAAAGGCTGCTACTAATCTTTTCATATCATTTATGTGTTACTAATGCAAATATAACGCAATGGAACAAAAAATGTTATTTGGTAAATTTTCATTTCAGTGTAATATATCTTAACTTATTGGTACTAAAACAAAAAGAAAACAACCACTCCGTTTCCGATGCATAACGCAATAATTCAACAACAAAAAAATAAATTTACATGAAGAAACTGCTTTTACTCAGTAGTGCACTGTTTCTATTACTTAGTGCACAAGCTCAAATTAGCGCAAAACTAATGCGCTACACCGATGTCTCGAACGAGCAAATTGCTTTTGTTTACGGGGGAGACATATGGCTGGTTGCCAAAGAAGGGGGAACAGCCATTCAGCTCACCAATTCTCCGGGAGAAGAATCGTGGCCGAAATTTTCGCCCGATGGTTCAGAAATTGCATTTACCGCCAGTTACAATGGAAATTCTGATGTGTATGTAATTCCGGTTACGGGAGGCATACCAACCCGCGTAACTTATAATTCATTCTCCGATAGGTTGGTCGACTGGCATCCAGGTGGCAATAAGCTACTGTTTGCTTCAGCACGCGAAAACGGCATTGGTCGTTTAAACCAGTTTTTTATGGTAGATAAAGAAGGTGGCTTCCCCGAAAAACTAAAAATCCCTTACGGAGAGCTGGCCAGCTTTTCGCCGGATGGAAATCAACTGGCGTACATCACAAAAATTACGGAAAACTACCCGTTTAAACGCTACCGCGGCGGATTAACTTCAGACATCATTTTGTTTGATTTTGCGACCGAAAAAACCACACGCATTACCACCGACGAGGCGAACGACGGGAAACCAGGCTGGGCCGGCAATAAGGTCTACTTTTTATCCGACCGTGGCGAAAACATGCGTTTAAACATTTGGGAATACAACACACAAAATCAAAACATCAGCCAGGTTACTTTTTATAAAGATTTTGATATTTCCTTTCTGTCGGCCGGACCTGAAGAGTTGGTTTACGAGATGGGAGGAGACCTGTACCTTATGGATTTGAACAGCCAGCAATCGCGAATAGTAGAAGTTAAGGTTATCAGCGATCTTTCGGTAGAAATGCCAAGCAAACAAGATGTTAAAGGAAATATCTCGAACATGACTGCAGCGCCGGAAGGCAAACGTATTGTTTTTGAAGCCCGCGGCGAATTATTTAATGTACCGGTTAAAGAAGGTTTCTCGATTAACCTTACCCGTTCGAGCGGTGCTTTTGATCAGAATCCGGCATGGTCGCCCGATGGCAAAACAATTGCTTACTGGAGCGATCGCTCGGGAGAATACGAAATATGGCTGCAAGACAGCCAGAGCAAAAATGCGCCAAAACAACTAACAAAAAGAGGAAAAGGCTTTGGCTATCGATTATTTTGGTCGCCCGACAGTAAAAAAATTGCCTTTATCGACGAAACCAACACCATTTCAATAATTGATACGGAAAATGGAGCGACAACAGTAGCCGGCAATTACAACTGGAATATTGGGCACGGAGGCCGTTTTGGATTTCCAATATCGTGGTCGCCCGATTCGAAATGGATTACCTTTAGCCAGGGACTCGACAATGCCAACGGCTGCATTGTTGTTTTTAACCTGGAAGAAAAGAAGCTGACACAGCTTACCAGCGGATTTTATGATGATGGCTACCCCGTTTTCAGCACCGATGGCAAATACCTGTTCTACCTCACTAACCGCACCTTTAACGCAGCCTACTCTTCGTTAAGCGACGGCACATGGATTTATCCGAACTCCACACAAATTGCATCCATCGGACTGAAAGCCGATACCCCGTCATTGCTTGCGCCAAAGAACGACGAAGTGACAATAAAGGAAGAAAAGAAAGACAAGGAAAAAGAAGCAGACAAAGAGGATAAGAAGGAAGAGGCTAAAAACGATGACAAAAAGGAAAAAGAAGAGGATGGTGTAAAAGTAGAGATTGATTTTACTGACATAGAGAGTCGCCTTGTTTTATTACCGCCCAAAGCAGGCAATATCTCTGCCCTGCTCCCATTCGAGGGCAAATTGGTGTACCTGCGCCGCCCCAACACCGGATCGGGCGAACGCGCTTCGGCTTTACACTTTTTCGACATGAAAGAACGCGAAGAAAAAGAAGTAATGAGTGATGTTAGCCGGGTGGTGCCTACTGCCGATGGCAAACAAATGCTGGTGAGCTCAAAAGGAAAATATGGCATTATTAAGGCTGCTGCCGGACAAAAAATAGACAAGCCCATCCCAACCGATGGTTTAGTGATGGATTTGGTGCGGAAAGAAGAGTGGAAACAAGTGTTTATGGATACCTGGCGTCGCCACCGCGATTTCTTTTACGACCCCAACATGCAGGGAGTTGACTGGGAAGCCATGCGCGACCGCTACGCCAAATTGGTAAACGATGCCCGCACACGTTTGGATATCACCAATATTCAGTTAAACCTGGTTGCCGAATTAAGTGCCGGCCACACCTACGCAGGTGGTGGCGATGTGGAACGGGCTCCTTCGCGGGGTGGCGGATTTCTTGGCATCAACTGGGCAATGGATGGTAATGGTTACAAAATTGGTAAAATTCTGAAACCAGCTGCCTGGGATACTCAAACCCGTTCTCCGTTTAATCAACCCGGAATTGATGTTAACGAAGGCGATTATATCCTTTCAGTTAACGGAATTGGCCTTGCCACAGACAAAGATCCGTATGCGGCGTTTGAAGGTCTTTCGGGAAAAACCGTGGCACTTCAGGTTTCATCCACCGGAAAAACCGAGGATGCAAAAGAAGTAATAGTTGAACTGCTTAGTGCCCAACAGGAAAATAATTTGCGCTATTTAAACCATTTAGAGAATAACCGCAAACTGGTAGAAGATCTGTCGGATGGGCAGTTGGGCTATATTTATATGTCCAACACTGCCGGGCAGGGCCAACTGGAACTGGTAAAAATGTTCTACGGACAGCTGGATAAAAAAGGATTTATCCTTGACGAGCGTTTTAACGGAGGCGGACAATTGGCCGATCGTTTTCTGGAACTGTTGCAGCGCCCGGTTACCTACAACCTGCATTGGCGCCACGGAAAAGACCATACCAACCCGGTTAAAACAAATACCGGGCCGGTGGGTATGCTTATTAACGGCTGGGCCGGATCAGGCGGCGATGGCTTACCCTGGGCATTTCAGGAATTGGAAGCAGGGCCTATTGTTGGCGAACGCACGCTGGGCATTTTGGTTGGACCTGCAACCGGTCATCGTTTGATTGACGGAGGTTCGATAACCGTTCCCGGAGCTCGTTTATACGATAACGACGGACATTGGTTTTGGGAAGGCGAAGGCGTACGCCCTGACTTTAAAGTGTGGGACGACCCCAATATGCTGATGCAGGGACGCGACCCGCAAATGGAAAAAGTAGTAGAAGAAGTAATGAAACTGGTGAAAGAAAACAAACACCTGATGACCCCGGCGCCGCCATTGGAAGACCGTTCGGCAAAAGGATTGAAAAATTAAATAAACACCAAAATTACATGGAATAAGAAAGGAGATGACTGCATGCAGACATCTCCTTTTTTAAAATAGTGCTGGAAAAGACATGATTTCGTTCTCCAGTCCATCTCCACCCAATCAAACAACATTTAAAGCTTTACAATCCACTGCCTTACCAGCCCTAAAAACTGTTCATGATTGGACAACATTGCAGGATGTCCTCCTTTTTCAAAGAGGTAAATTTTAAGCCGTCTATTTTTCTTCTGAAGGTCAAGATAGATATCCTCAAGATAATCGCAATATTCATCTTCCCTGCTTCCGGTAAGCCATGTCGGGACAGAAAGTTCAGCGATTGGTTTATGAAAAAATGAATGGCCTCTTTCTGCAAAGCGAAGAAGCATATCGGTATCCAAATCAACAATTTTTTCCCAATCCTCGCCATGGTTATGTTGCCAGAAAGCCACTGCATCGCTGTTTCTTTTGGCTTCTTCTCTGTCTGTCTTCAGGTCATTAATAAAGGTGTTTAACGGATACGCTCCTTCAAAACTATCGGCCACAATGGCTTTAATTCGTGCAGGAGCTTCGAGTCCCATATTTAGTGCCACCAGCGCACCTCCGCTAGTTCCAATTACTGTTACTTTTTCGGTATTCGTTTCATCAAGAAGCGCCAGACAAACCATGGCATTGTAGTACCAAAAATCTGTTTCAAACTGCTCCAGTCTGTCTGATTTGCCATGCCCGGGAAAATCTATGGTAATCACTTTAAAGTTGTTGGCATATTCTTCTATTACCGGGGCAAACATACCCGACGAGGCAGTATTTCCCTGAAGGAGCAGAACAGGTTCTCCTTCCCCTTTAATATCGTAATTCACTGTTAATCCGCGAAATTGAAAAGACGACATGACGATGCTAATTTTATGGTTTTACAATTAGTCAGACTTAAAGTTATTCTGTTACAAAGCTGTTATAGTTTCATGGTTAATAGTTTTAATGGTTAGCAATTAAATCAGCTATTACCGGACGTGTTTTTTCAATTCTTTCCAGGTCGAGCGCCAGACCCAGTGGTTCGTATACCTTTGCAAAATATTCATAAATTCCTTTTACCATTTCAAAAGGTGCCTGTACCGATTGTACAGCGGTAGCGCCTGAATTATTTACTACGGAAACAGGAATGCCTTGTTTTAACAGCATTGTAACTATTTCTGTGCGGCAGAAAAAAGCAGCAGTATGCAGAGCGGTTGAACCGTCGTTATTGGTAACATCCAGCCGGGCACCAGCCTGAATCAACTCCCGGGCAATTTCCGTTTTTCCGAACACACAAGCTGTCATTAAAGGGCTCGATCCGCCGGCAGGTTCTTTTTCATTTAAATCAGCTCCGGATGCGATTAGAGCCTTTACTGTCTGTAAATCGCCTGCAATCACCGCCGCATGAATACTATTTCCGCTTTGAGGCAAAGCTTCTGTTTCTGTTGTTTTCTGATCTTCATTGTTTTCTGTTGTTCCCGGATAAGCATTAAAAGCAGCAAATATAATTACTAACGAAAGTACACCGGTGGCCACCGTTTTGGCAGTAATCTGGCCATTACGAACGTTTCGCCACGAGCTGATAAGGAAATTCGACAAGCCAAAAGTAAGTAAGTACACCATTACAAATTTAAGCATTGAGGGAATTGGCAATCCTACCAGCGACAAGGCAACCACACCAAGAACAATAGTATGAATAATATAAACCGAGTAAGAATTGCGGTTAAGTTCATCCATAAGCGCATACCTTTTATTAAAACTGTGACGAAAACTGTACAGAAATATGTACAATAGTGTAAGTTGCGAGAGCAGCCCAAAAGCATAGTAAGCTACACGGTCGGCAAATTGCGAAATGAAATAATAATTTCGCTGCGGATCGATGATATTAAAAAAGGTGTTTAATGCAACCGCGGTAAACAAGCCAAGTGCTAGCGTAAGCACAACATTGGCAACAATATAAAGTCGCTTGTTCTTTTTATTTGATTCGAATACTTTTAATTTGTAACACAGTGACCCCAGTAAAAACGACATAAAATAAACGAGCAGTCGTTCGCGTTGAAAGTGAAAAACAGCCGAATCATACCATCCGTTTAAGCCGAACTGAGCTATACTTACGCTGTACACCACACCAAGCACAAACATGACAACAACAGCAGCTTTAAGGTTAATTCTTAAGGAGAGTACTTTTGATTTTGCCAACACCAGGTAAATCACCTGGAACATAAACAATACAGGTAAAAACCACAACCAGTTTTGAGCCGGGTTATTGGCATAAAAACTCAGGTCGCTGCCTGCCCTTTCAAAAAAGTGAAAGTACGTAAACCACTCTTCCTGAGGCAATCCTCTTGAATACAGGAAAATAAACTTGTAAGCCGGAATTAAAGTAAATACGGCAATTACCCAAGGTATTAAAATCCGCTTAACTTTCGATTTAATAAACTCAACTGATGTTTTCGCCTTTAACGACATCGGAATTAAATATCCGGAGATAAAAAAAATGATAAACATGATAAATAAATCAAGATAAAGACGAATCAAACCAATTGAATTGGCTTTTACCGGATCTACAACAATCCAGGAGTTTTGCAATACATGTTCATAAACCAATCCGGCGTGTAAAACCACTACCAGAAAAATCATAACTGTTCTTAAATGGTCGAGAAAAAAAATACGTGTTTTCATTTGTTTAAAATTTTTTGATTTCTGAATGTTCAAAATCCCGATACATCGGGACAGGAACTCACATAAATTTTGATCATTCTTTTTTGTGAATTTAGAATGAGGAAAATTCATGTTCGTTTCATAATTTGTTTTTTTGTGGAAATCGTTAGCGCGATGTCCGTTGTTTTTATTGATGTAAAGGTCGGGCGAAGCGTGATGCAGGTCTAATGAACTATGCAGCGAAGTATATGAAGTTTGCTGAGGGGGTATAAATTATGATGCAAGCGTATAAATTATGAAGCAACAGCTGACGCAAAGCCCTGACAAACTGAATTGTAGCGCAATTTAAAAAGCATATGCAAACATAAAAAAACAAGCTGCAAAAAATTAAATATGAACGAAAGAATGGATTGGATAAGGGACAAACAAACAGTTTTTGTATTTTTAAGATCATAATTATCCGAAGCTATCAACTATGCCTGGTCTTACTTCCGCTGAAAAAAATTTTCTAAGCCAAATTACACAACTTGTTGAGGAGAACATATCGAATGAGCAGTTTGGGGTTTCCGAACTGGCCGAAGCGGCAGGCATGAGTCGATCAAACCTTCTACGCAAAATCAAAAAAATAACCGATTTATCAGCCAGCCAGTTTATTCGCAATGTCAGGTTAAAATATGCCTCAGAATTACTGGAGGAAGGGGCCTGGACAGTATCAGAAATTTCGTACAAAGTGGGTTTTGGCAGCCCCTCGTATTTTATCAAATGCTTTCGCGAGCTGTATGGTTACCCTCCGGGCGAACTTGGCAAACACCAGGAAGCAGATGCAGAAAACCTGGAAGAGCAGGCAGAGGTGCCCCCACTTGTTCCGAAGAAAAAGTTTCCGTTTACACTGATTTCCTTTTTTGCTATCGTACTAATTGCAGCCGTTTTATATGTGGTGTTACGCCCTGCCTCGCCGGGTAAAGCCAACATAAAATCAATTGCCGTGTTGCCCTTTTTAAACGACAGTAACGACACCAGCAATGTGTACATTATTAACGGATTAATGGAAGCCACGCTTAACAACCTGCAGCAAATAAACGATTTGCGGGTAATCAGCCGAACCTCGGTTGAATCCTACCGCAACAACCCAAAATCCACGGCAGAAATTGCCCGCGAGCTAAATGCCACTTACCTGGTTGAAGGTAGCGGACAAAAAATTGACAATCAGATTCTGCTTAATATTCGTTTAATTGACACCCGAACAAATAATGACTTATGGGGCCAGCAATACCGGCGAGATACGGAAGACATTTTTTCGCTACAGGCCGATGTAGCAAAAAATATTGCTGAACAAATTGAAGCCATTGTAACACCTGAAGAAAGCAAACGGATTGAGAAAAAACCGACCGACAATCTGCAAGCCTACGACCTGTTTTTAAAAGGACTGGATTTTTTGAGAATACCTACGGAAGATAATTTACAAAAGGCTGTCCCTCTCTTCAAAACAGCAATTCAGGAGGATAAAGAATTTGCCCGTGCCTATGCCGGAGTTGCCATCTCTTTTTTTATGCTTGACCGGGGAAAATCGGTAAAACAATTTGCAGACTCGATAAATTACTATGCCGACCAGGCCTTGTTTTACGACTCGAAACTCCCCCAGAGTTTAACGGCCAAAGCATTGTTTTACATGGCGCACAACGAATACGAGCTGGCACTTCCCTATCTGGAAAAGGCACTGGAAATCAGTCCCAACTCAGATGTAGTTTTGGCCTTCATGGTTGATTTATATGTAAACTATTTACCCGATACGGAAAAATACCTGGAGTATGCCTTAAAAGGACTCGAAATTGATATTGTGGCGGCTTACGACTCTGGTGCGGCAAGCTATAGTTATTTGCATATCAGTAATGCTTTTATACAATCAGCATTTATCGATGAGGCCCAAAAATATATTGATATCTCACTGGATCTTCTTCCTGAAAATCTTTACTCGCAATATGTAAAAGCCTACATTCAGTATGCACGTGATGAAGATATGCAGCGGCTAAATAAGACTTTACTTGCCATTTTTGAAAAAGATAAAAGCCGACTGGATGTGCTGCAGGAGGTAGCAAAATCCTACTACTACCTTGGCGATTTTGAGACAGCCGCCCTGTACTACAAACCTTTTGTTGAAGCCAGGGAGAAATATAAGCTGGACATTTATCCTTCGGAAAATGGGAAAATTGCCTTAACCTTTGATAAAACCGGCGAAAAGGAGTTAGCTGATAAATATTTTAATCGATACAAAACATGGGCTGAAAAAGACCCTTCTGTATATCGCAACTATTCATTGGCCATGTACTATTCCTATTTAGGCGATACAGAAAAGGCAGTGGAATTCCTCGATAAATTTTCGCAAAAAGACAAATTCAACTATTGGATTGTTCTTTTTACAGCTGTTGATCCGCTATCTGAGAATATGCAACTTCATCCGCAGTATAAAAAGATATTTGCCAGAATTGAGAATAAGTTTGAGAATTACCACAAAAGGATAAAAAAATCGCTTGAAGTAAAGGACTTGATTTAAAAAGAAAAAGCCTCTCATCAAAACTGATGAAAGGCCATTCTGTTTACATTATAGAAAAAGAAAATAGTATTATCGAACAACTATTTTCCGGGTAATTGCAGCTCTTTCGCTTTCCATTAAAACAATATAAACACCGGGAGTGAACGATTGAACATCAATTCTTTCGTTGCTTGACATTACTGCTCGTTGCAGAACTGTTTTTCCGGTAAGGCTTATTATTTTAATAAACGCCGATGGCTCAGTTGTCTGTATATTTAACACATCATCCACCGGATTTGGAAAGATTTTTAAGTCCGACTTCATAATTGAGTTAACTGAAGTGGTAGTCAGATCAGGCAGAATTACCTTGTCGATAACATGTACTACTCCGTTCACTGCTTCCAGATCAGTTCCGGTTATTTGGCTAACCCTACTATTTGGATCGGTAATACTGGCTCCACCATTCAGATTAATAACAATCTCTTCTTGCTGCAGTGTTTGCGCCATAAATCCATCCGATAAGTCTCCGGCCATCACTTTGCCAGGTACAACGTGCATTAATAAAACAGCTTCCAGTGTTGCGGCATCAATTTCGTCCAACGAAGTATACCCCAGTTCGGCAAGCAGGTCCTCAAAAGCAGCATCGGTTGGGGCAAATACCGTAAACGGACCATCGCCCTGTAAGGTTTCTACAAGTCCGGCAGCTACTACTGCAGCTTCCAATGTGGTGTGGCTTTCGCTTTCCACAACAATGTCAACAACGGTTTTTGTGGTGGGCAGCAATACCGCATCAATTACATGAACCACACCGTTAGTGGCTTCAATATCTGCTACGATTACCTCGGCGCCGTTAATAAATACACCTTCATTGCTTACTGTTACCGTTAGGTTTTGGCCAAGTACTGTTTCAATTTTCTGGCCATCCATCAGGCTGCCACTCATGGCTTTGGCAGCAACCACATGGTACAATAAAATATCGGTTAGCTGGCCGCCCGGTTCTGCCAGTAAGGCATCAAGTGTTCCTTCGGGCAAAGCATCAAAAGCGGCATCGGTTGGGGCAAATACCGTAAACGGACCATCGCCCTGTAAGGTTTCTACAAGTCCGGCAGCTACTACAGCAGCTTCCAATGTGGTGTGGCTTTCGCTTTTCACAACAATATCAACCACCGTTTTTGTGGTGGGCAGCAATACCGCATCAATTACATGAACAACTCCGTTGGTAGCTTCAATATCTGCAACAGTTACCTCGGCGCCGTTAATAAATACGCCTTCAGTACTTGCTGTTACCGTTAGATTTTGTCCAAGTACTGTTTCAATTTTCTGGCCATCCATAAGGCTGCCACTCATGGCTTTGGCAGCAACCACATGGTACAATAAAATATCGGTAAGCTGGCCACCCGGTTCTGCCAGCAAGGCATCAAGTGTTCCTTCGGGAAGTGCTTCAAAAGCAGCATCAGTTGGGGCAAATACCGTAAACGGACCATCGCCCTGTAAGGTTTCTACCAATTCGGCAGCTACTACTGCGGCTTCCAATGTGGTGTGGCTTTCGCTTTCCACAACAATGTCAACCACTGTTTTTGTGGTGGGCAGCAATACCGCATCAATTACATGAACAACTCCGTTGGTAGCTTCAATATCTGCTACGGTTACCTCGGCGCCGTTAATAAACACACCTTCACTGCTTGCTGTTACCGTCAGGTTTTGGCCAAGTACTGTTTCAATTTTCTGGCCATCCATCAGACTGCCACTCATGGCTTTGGCAGCTACAACGTGGTACAATAAAATGTCGGTAAGCTGGCCGCCCGGTTCTGCCAGTAAGGCATCAAGTGTTCCTTCGGGCAGTGCTTCAAAAGCAGCATCAGTTGGCGCAAATACCGTAAACGGACCATCGCCCTGTAAGGTTTCTACCAATTCGGCAGCTACTACTGCTGCTTCCAATGTGGTGTGGCTTTCGCTTTCCACAACAATGTCAACTACGGTTCCGTATTTTGCAGTCATCATATCCTTAACCGCAACTGGCCAAACACCAGGAGAAGGAACGCTTACACCTTTATTGTCACCACGCATCATCATATCCTGTCCAAAATAGTAGAGTGGCCATCCTTTGTATGCCAGTTGTCTTTTGCCATACACATCAATTATGGTAAAGTCAGCTGGATCAAGAACTGAAGGTACAACTACCTCTTCTTCCTCATAAATAGGCCAAATGGCATTTTTTGCAAATTCGGAATCAGTAAAATTATTTTTATTGTAGTTATCCTGTATCCAGGTATATAAAGTGGCGCCTTTGTCATCGCTAAAATACTGGGTCATTTCGCTTCCCGGGTTATAATCGCCTTTGTAATCCACATTATCATTTCCTGTGAGTTGATCATCAACCAACATGATTGTATAATCAGGCTTGGCTACAAACCATTTTCCAATAACACCATCGCCCATTACCTGGCCCGGCAATGAATCTTTCACAAAATAATACAATGGCCAGCCTTTGTAGGTTGTTTGCATGGCACCATCCCCTCGATCAATGGAGCTAAAATCAGCTGAATCCAGCTCATTGGAATAATCCATATCGCGGGCATAAAACACCGGCCAATTCGCCAAGCAACCATCGTCACAAAACGAACTTCCATCAGCATCCTTTGTAAAGAAGTAGAGAGTGTAACCAAAAGCGTCGGTTAAAATTTTTCCATGCCTCGTGTCCTCCATCAGTTTTACCTCATTTGAAGGTAGCAAAACAGCATCTATCACATGAACAACCCCGTTTGTTGCTTCAATATCTGCAACTGTTACCTCGGCATCATTGATGAATACACCATCACTCTCAATGCGAATTCGAATATCTTTTCCTAACACAGTTTCAATTTTCTGACCATCCATCAGACTGCCACTCATGGCTTTGGCAGCAACCACATGGTACAATAAAATATCGGTAAGCTGGCCGCCTGGTTCTGCCAACAAGGCATCAAGTGTTCCTTCGGGAAGTGCTTCAAAAGCAGCATCGGTTGGGGCAAATACCGTAAACGGACCATCGCCCTGTAAGGTTTCTACAAGTCCGGCAGCTACTACTGCAGCTTCCAATGTGGTGTGGCTTTCGCTTTCCACAACAATGTCAACAACGGTTTTTGTGGTGGGCAGCAATACCGCATCAATTACATGAACCACACCGTTAGTGGCTTCAATATCTGCTACGATTACCTCGGCGCCGTTAATAAATACACCTTCATTGCTTACTGTTACCGTTAGGTTTTGGCCAAGTACTGTTTCAATTTTCTGGCCATCCATCAGGCTGCCACTCATGGCTTTGGCAGCAACCACATGGTACAATAAAATATCGGTTAGCTGGCCGCCCGGTTCTGCCAGTAAGGCATCAAGTGTTCCTTCGGGCAAAGCATCAAAAGCGGCATCGGTTGGGGCAAATACCGTAAACGGACCATCGCCCTGTAAGGTTTCTACAAGTCCGGCAGCTACTACAGCAGCTTCCAATGTGGTGTGGCTTTCGCTTTTCACAACAATATCAACCACCGTTTTTGTGGTGGGCAGCAATACCGCATCAATTACATGAACAACTCCGTTGGTAGCTTCAATATCTGCAACAGTTACCTCGGCGCCGTTAATAAATACGCCTTCAGTACTTGCTGTTACCGTTAGATTTTGTCCAAGTACTGTTTCAATTTTCTGGCCATCCATAAGGCTGCCACTCATGGCTTTGGCAGCAACCACATGGTACAATAAAATATCGGTAAGCTGGCCACCCGGTTCTGCCAGCAAGGCATCAAGTGTTCCTTCGGGAAGTGCTTCAAAAGCAGCATCAGTTGGGGCAAATACCGTAAACGGACCATCGCCCTGTAAGGTTTCTACAAGTCCTGCAGCTACTACAGCAGCTTCCAATGTGGTGTGGCTTTCGCTTTCCACAACAATATCAACCACCGTTTGATTGACGGCTTTCATCTCGCTTGCCTTTAAATTTAAAAGGCTTACGGAGAACATTACGAAGAGAAAAAGTAAAATTTGTTTCATGAGTATATTTTTAATTGTTTAATCTTTAAACCACACAGTTAAACAATAGTTCAATCTTTGTTTAACTTTTATAGGTTTTTAAATAAACATTTTAATTCAACAATACTCAAAAACCCTTCACAAACCCCATTTTAAGTGCGAACAATAGATTTAAACTACACAAAAACACATTTAGTTAATTTTTGTTAATTTATCCATTCCAACACTTGTTTTATAAAAGTTTTTATCTGCTAAAGATTAAGATTTTGGGAGATTACCAATCTGCAGGTATAAAAAAAGCTCCTTGCCAATAAAGGCAAAGAGCTTTTCCAATCTTATATTTTATTAATTACACCAGCTGAACATCTTCCACAATCTCCTGACCTTTTTTAATGGCCTCCAGGTTTAGCGGAATTAATTTATGGTAACGTTCTGGAAGCGATTTTTCCAAGCCTTTTTCAACGTTATCTAACGAAAGAATGGGTCGCACTTTAAGGTAGCTACCAAATACAATCATATTAAAAACCTTTGGGTTCCCCATTTCAACTGCTGTTTTTGTCGCCTCAACCTTAAAAATATTAATATCGGTACGTGTTGGCGGATGAATTACTCCATTGGGATCATACAATAATGTACCGCCAGGTTTTACCGCCTGCTCAAATTTATCCATACTTTGCTGGTTGAGAATAATAGCAGTATCAAATTGTTGTAAAATAGGCGAACTAATCCGGGTATCGCTTACAATTACAGTTACATTGGCAGTGCCCCCACGCATTTCAGGTCCGTATGATGGAAACCAGGTTACCTCTTTGTCTTCCATAATACCTGAGTAGGCCAAAATTTTCCCCATCGAGAGCACACCTTGTCCACCAAATCCGGCAATTATCATTTCTTCTGTCATAGCTTCAATTTTTTAATTTTCCGAATGTTCACCTTTTACACTGTCTTTTAAGTCGCCCAACGGGTAGTATGGCAGCATATTTTCTTCCATCCATTTATTCGATTCCACGGGCGTCATTTTCCATCCTGAGTTACAGGTAGAAACCACTTCAACAAAAGAAGTTCCTTTTTTATCCAACACGTTTTGGATGGCTTTTTTGAGCGATCGTTTACATTTACGTGCTGCCGGAGCGGTATGAACCGCCTGGCGGGTTACATAAGAAGTACCCGGTAACTGCGCAATCAGGTTGGTTATTCTCATCGGATAGCCATTCAAATCGACATTACGCCCACCGGGAGTGGTAGAAGTTACCATACCCTCAAGCGTAGTTGGGGCCATCTGTCCACCTGTCATTCCGTAAATTCCGTTATTTATAAAAACCACCAACATATTTTCGCCACGGTTACAGGCGTGCATAATCTCTGCCGTACCAATCGATGCCAAATCGCCATCGCCCTGGTAGGTAAATACAAAATTATCGGGATTTAAACGAACAATACCGGTTGCTACTGCCGGTGCACGACCATGCGCCGCTTCCTGCCAATCCACGTCGATATAATTGTACGCAAACACAGCACAACCAACCGGCGCAACACCAACGGTACGGTCTTGTATGCCCATTTCCTCGATTAACTCAGCCAGGATTTTATGTACTACGCCATGCGAACATCCCGGGCAGTAGTGCATAATATCATCATTCAATACATCTGATTTTTGATAAACCAGATTTTCAGGCTTTATAATTTCTTTAATATCCATAATTTCCTCCCGTTTAGTAACTGCGTTTAACACCATAACTTAACTCCCACGAAAACTTGTTTTCCAAAGCTTCAACTACCTCATCCGGTGTTGGAATAATTCCTCCCATGCGGCCAAAATGATCAACACGGGCATTGCTTCCGGCTTCGTAAACTGCCAGTTTAATATCCTCCACCATTTGTCCGGCACTCATTTCTACCGATAAAAATCCTTTGGCTTTTCGGGCCAGTTCTTTAATGGCTTTTTTAGGAAAAGGGAATAAGGTTATCGGACGCAACAAACCTACTTTTAAGCCTTTTGCCCGTGCCTGTTCAACAGCTTTCTGACACACGCGCGACGAGGTTCCGAAGGCAACAATAATAAAGTCAGCATCATCACACTGAATGGCTTCGTAACGCACCTCTTCTTCTTCCATCTGGCGGTACTTCTCCTGGAAACGTTTGTTATTGTCTTCCATTTTATCAGAGTCCATTTCCAGCGAGGTAACAATATTTTTCTTGCGGCTGCCAGGTTTACCGGTAGTTGCCCAGTCGCTATATTTTTCGGCAATTTCTTCCTTTGTCCAACGCGGTTTTTGGTCGGCCAGCTCTACTTTCTCCATCATTTGGCCAATGGCACCATCGGTTAAAATCATGGCCGGATTACGGTATTTAAAAGCCAGTTCAAACCCCAGGTCAACAAAGTCGTTCATTTCCTGCACTGAAGAAGGCGCCAGTACAATCATTTTATAGTCGCCGTGCCCACCTCCTTTTACCGTTTGAAAATAATCGGCCTGCGAGGGCTGAATCGTTCCCAAACCGGGGCCGCCGCGCTGCACGTTTACCAGCAAACAAGGCAACTCGGCACCGGCAATGTACGATATTCCTTCGGCCATAAGGCTAATACCAGGGCTCGACGAAGAGGTCATAACTTTTTTTCCGGTTGCTGCTGCACCATATACCATGTTTATCGAAGCAACTTCGCTCTCGGCTTGCAATACCACCATCCCGGTTTCGTTCCAGGGTTGGCGGGCCATAAGCGTTTCCATCACTTCTGATTGAGGAGTTATGGGATAGCCAAAATAACCATCGCAGCCACAGCGAATGGCAGCCTCGGCCAACACCTCGTTTCCTTTCATTAATCTTAATTCTCCCATATCTGATTTTTTATTTGTCGATTGTTGATTGATTCCCCTTAGCTAGCTTGCTTTAACGCGATAAATAGTAATGCACGTATCAGGACAAACAACGCCGCAATTGGCGCACCCAATACAAGCATCCGGATCTTTCATATACGAATAATGGTATCCCTTGCTATTCACCTCTTTATGCAACTCCAACACATCGTGTGGACAAGCGCCAACACACAGGCTGCAACCTTTGCAGCCTTCCTTATCAACAACAACTGCTCCTTTTACTTTTGCCATTTTTATAAATATTTTGTAACAAAATTAATATTCTGAACGACGTAAAAAACCTATAAAAATCAGGTTCTTAGACTTTTACCAACCGTAGTTTGAGTTTTTAATTTTTATGGGATTTTTACTTTCAGATTCGAATTTAATCACAGTAATTTTTTTTGAGTTCTTACTCAGTGGACAAAACTATTTTATACAACATAAAATGTGTGCAACTATTGTTGCTTTCTGCCGGGAGATTTTTTAACAATAGCTGTGTTGCGTTGGGTAAGACAAGCGTACTCTTTTAAATTTTGAAGTTGGATGGTATTGCCGGAAAACCGGCGAGTAAGGTATAGCTGCTAAATTGTAAGTTGGTGATAAAATGTAACTCTTGCCCTGTCCGGGCAGGACATCCTTTCTCCTTTGGTGAGAAAACAAGCAAAGAATCATGAAATAAAACTTGTCGTTTTTTCAATGTGGATTAATGAGCCCGACTGACGGACTTTTGACAAGCAAAAAAAGAACAATAAGAGTGGAGGCCTTTTATAAAAGGAACGTTCATGTACAATTGCAAAAAAGACCCGACATATTGCCGGGCCCTTATCAATAGACTTGGATCGGTTACTTTCTGCAGTAATTATTCAATATCACCTACATCGATATTTACGGCTTTGGTGATTTTGCCAATGTTCTGCGGATCGATTATGCCGCTGATACTGATTAAGGCATTATCGTCGCCGCCAACTACCAGCAAAAGGTCTGAAATTTTGCCGTTGCCGGCATCCTTGGCTAAAAAGCGAACCACCTCGTCGGCTTCGGTTACTTCCATTAGCACCTCAAAATCGTTGTTTTTAAAGAAACCTTCTTTGTTTAATTCCTCGTAAAAGTCGAGTTCTTTATTCAGCTCATCGTCTTCTACCGACAAGATGCGAATTCCGTTAAGTCCCGATAATAATTCCTGGGTATCTTTATCGCCTGTTTCAAGCTGACTGGCAAATCCGAGCAATTTTCCCGAAATGTTAACGGTGGTAAATCCTTTCTGGTTGGCATACTTTTCAAACAATTTGTCAACCGGGCTTTTTTGTGCAAATACTGCCATGGGCAATACAACTGCAAGAATAAATAATAACTTTTTCATGATATTCGTTTTTTAATTGTTTACACTTTCTTTTCTGCGGCACAGCGGCAGATTGCGCGCCAACTGCCTGCCGGCTTTTTCTCTATTTTATTTCTATCTCTTTTCTTTTTTACAAACTGTCGGTTTCCTGTAAGGTTTGTACCTTTTCAGGCCCTTCAACATTTCTAATTCCTTCGTAAAACTCCACAATGGGCTCAGTGGCTTTTTTTACCGGTTTGCTTCCTTTCTTTAGTTTTTCAAATTCTGACAGATGTACAAGCCCCTGGTTATATTTGCTACCAACAAAGTGTAGCGTTTTAGTTGCGTAGGCATAGGCTTCTTCCGGGTCGCTAAAGGTATCGTCGAAAGGTTTTTGCTGCTCCTGATAAAACAGAAAACCACCCAGCACAATGATTACCGATGCGGCAATGCCTGTAACCATTTTCCACATGTTGCGGTATTTTGTTTTATCGCGGTGTTCGTTTTCAAGAATATAATCCATTACCTCCTCTTCAATATCCGGATCGTTCTGTGCGGCTGCCAGCTCCGAAATTCCACCAAAAAATTCGGCATAGACTGCCAATTCTTCGGCCACCTCACCCGAGCTGAAGTAAGCATTTAATTGTTGCTCTTCAGCTGTGGTGCTTTCGCCGTTAAAGTAGCGTTGCAGTAATTGTAGTATTTCTTGTGTTTCCATCATTTTCATTAATCTTTAAAAATTCGTCGCGCACTTTTTTTCGTGCCCGCGACAGGTTTACCCTAATCGCATTAATCTTAAGCCCAGTAGCTTCGGCAATTTCGTCGTACGACAGTTGTTCCAGATCGCGCATTTGCATTACCGTTTGTTGCAGCCCCGGCAGTTGTTCAACCAGCTTTTTTATTTGTGTTGCTGTTTCGCTTAACTCAACTTTTGAATGAACGTCTATGGTCTTTTCTTTTAACTTCCTGTCGGTTTCAGCATCAATCGGTACTGTTTTATTGGCCCTAATCACATCCAGACACCGATTTCGGGTCATCCGCATGGCAAAAGCTTCAATATTCTCCACTTCGTCGAGTGTTTCCTTTCGTTGCCAAAGCTTCAGAAACACATCCTGAACCACATCGCGTGCCTGATCTTCGTCGTGTAAAAAGTGCGTGGCAAAACGCAACAACTTTTTACTTACCGGCAATACCTTTGTTTTAAAATCTTTGGCAACCATGTGCTCTTTTGTTTTGTTTCCGTTTTTTGCTTGTTTTCAAAATTAAGACGTAGCAGGAATAAAAGCATTACATGCTGTGGTATTTTTTTTTGGATTTTGTTTTCATTAGGAAAGTTCTGATAGCAAAAAAGGCCGCCATTGGCGACCTTCCCTTATAATCTGTTCAATTGCTTCAGTTTTACAGCAAACCCCGTCCTTTTAATAAAGGTTCAATTCCCGGTTCTTTGCCACGGAAATTCATATACAAGGTCATCGGGTCGTCCGAGCCGCCAGCCGACAACACGTATTTACGGAAAGCAGCTGCTGTTTTTTGGTCGAACAATCCGTTTTCTTTAAAGGCATCAAAAGCATCTTTATCCAACACTTCGGCCCACAAATAGGCGTAATACCCTGATGAGTAACCACCGGCAAAAATATGCTGAAAATAGGTACTGCGGTAACGTGGTGCAATTTCCGGAATCAAACCGTATTTGTCCATCGACGTCTTTTCAAAAGCGCGCACATCCATGTTTGGCTCCACGCTTTCAAGGGTATGGTAATCCATATCCAGCAGTCCGGCAGCCAAAAACTCAACCGTAGCAAAGCCCTGGTTAAAATGCGCTGCGTTATTTATTTTTTCCACCAGGTCATTCGGAATTACTTCGCCTGTTTGGTAATGTTTGGCATATAAGGCCAGCATTTCCGGTTCAAACGCCCAGTTTTCCATAATCTGCGAAGGCAGCTCCACAAAGTCGCGTGCTACAGAAGTTCCCGACAAGGTTCTCGATTCGCAATTGGAAAGCAAACCATGTAAACCGTGCCCAAACTCATGAAACATGGTTAACACCTGGTCAAGGCTCAACAGCGAAGGTATGTCGTCGGTTGGTGCCGGAAAGTTGCAAACGTTGGTAATTACAGGAATTACATTTTCGCCCTCAATAACTTGTTGTTTGCGGAACGAGCTCATCCATGCGCCACCGCGTTTACTTGGGCGGGCAAAATAATCGGTGTAAAAAATACCAATGGTACTTCCATCAGCTTCTTTTACTTCAAAAACTTTTCCATCCGGATGGTATTTAGGCAAATCGGTGCGTTCGGTGAAGCTAATGCCCCAAAGTTTATTGGCCAGCGCAAAAATCCCCTGCTGCACATTATCCACCTCAAAATAAGGTTTTACATCTTCTTCACTCAGGGCATATTTTTCCTGGCGCACTTTCTCTGCGTAGTACCACCAGTCCCAGCCTTGTATTTTTATACCTGCTCCTTCTTTATCGGCAATAGCCTGCATATCGGCCACTTCGTTTTTAGCTACTGGCAGGGCTTTTTCCCACACTTTGGTAAGAATATCGTAAACATTCGCCGGGTTTTTAGCCATGTTTTCAGCTAAAATATATTCTGCGTGATTGTTGTAACCAAAAAGCTTGGCGCGCTCGCTGCGTAACTCAACGGTGCGGGCAACAATTTTATTATTGTCGAATTCATTTTCGTTATCGCCTTTCATAATGTAACCTTTGTAAAGCTTTTCGCGGTAAGCGCGGTTTGGCGAGTACGTAAGAAAGGGGTACAAACTTGGTCGACTAATCGTAAAAATCCATTTTCCTTCCTGTCCTTCTGCTTTGGCTGTTGCTGCGGCCGCCGAAATGGCAGCAGCCGGAAGACCTTCCAGTTGAGCCTCATCTTCAATAACCAATTTAAAGGCATTGTTATCTTTTAGCACGTGTTCGCCAAACTGTACTGAGAGCGTGGCCAGCTCATTATTAATTTCACGCATACGGGCTTTTTTATCGGCCGGAAGTTCAGCTCCACCACGTACAAATGTTTTGTATTTTTTCTCTAACAAACGCGCCTGCTCTGTATTTAAATCCAGATTTTCGCGTTGCTCGTACACCTCTTTTACGCGTTTAAACAGACCTTCATTCAGGTTAATGTCGTCGTAATGCGCCGATAGCAATGGCTCAATATCCTTTTCAATAGCCTGAATGCTGTCGTTGGTGTGTGCACTGCTTAAATTACTGAATACATTATAAACACGATTCAGAAAAGCACCTGATTTATCCAAAGCCAACAGGGTATTTTCAAATGTTGGTGCTTCGGTGTTGTTTACAATCGCATCAATCTCCTCTTTGTGCAAACGCATTCCCTCGGCAATGGCCGGTCTGAAATGATCGTCTGTAATCTCATCGAAAGGCGGTACACCAAAAGGAGTACTCCATTCTTTAAAAAACGGATTTTCCATAGTTTCTGAACTTTCTTTTTTTTGGGTTGCAAATGCTGCAAAAGCCAACCCTGCAATAAAAACAAAAAATAGCAGTTTTTTCACTTGAATATAATTTAGTTAATATTTCGTATTTCAAACATATAAAATCTCGGCTTACTAGTTAATGGTCGATGCCCGTGGAACGCGCAGGATAATTTATTTATGTCCTTTTGCGTTCCTTAAGCCATGCACCTTTCATCTCATTAAAATTAGTTGTTTTCTATGTGTAATATGCTCCATAAGCATTGCGATATGCGAACTCGCATGATTTTAATTAGTGGCCTGTGTGTAAAGACTTTCGCATGCTCGTTTCCTGTTTTCAATAATTATTGAATTTTCAAATTGTTGCGCAAGATAATACATTTAACTACAACCATAAATGACAGATTTCAAGTTTTGTTTGCTTTTGAATGGCTGACAGAAGCAGTTAAAATTTTCCCATCTCTTGCATTTTCCTATTTTTGCGCTGTGCAGAAACGTCATTCTTTTTACCATATTATTCTTTTCGCATGCCTGCTGCTTCTCAGCCAGTTATGTCAGGCCGGCAATATTCAGCGAAGTAAATCCGTGCCACTGTTAGCAGGAGCTGCGGATTCACACCTCACTTTTCACAACGATTCTAACCACCAGATAAATTTTCGGTACGCCGATAAACAAAGAGGACTGAAGCCTTTTATTGTTCCCTCTGCTCTTATTGCAACAGGAACCTTGCTCCATTTTTCCGATGCAAAATACCGGTTAAACGATTGGCGATCAGAACATTTTAACTACCAGGGAAGCCTCGATGATTATTTGCGCCTCGGACCGGTGGCTGCCGTGTATGCCCTGAATGCTTTTGGTGTAAAAGGAAAAAATAACCTGGGCAACCAAACCGCACTACTGCTAAAAACGATGGTGCTTACCAGCGTGGTAACAAAAGGACTAAAAAACCTGACTGCAGTAGAACGGCCGGGAGGCGATGCCGGCTCCATGCCATCCGGACATACCTCCATTGCTTTTGCTGCGGCACAGTGGATGCACCGCGAGTACGGCGAACGAAGCACCTGGTACAGCGTGGGTGCTTATGCCTGCGCCACTACTGTAGGTGTAATGCGTGTGGCCAAAGGCAGTCACTGGGCGTCAGATGTGCTGGTTGGAGCAGGATTGGGTATGCTTACCACCGAATTTATCTACCTTACCCATCAGTATAAATGGGACCGCGAACACCTCCGCAATTTCGATATTTTCCCCTTTCAGCTAGGACAGCAAAAAGGCCTCTCCCTCGTTTACCACTTCTAAATATCAATCACGCCCCCCATTCAACCATTCAGAATCGCCCGTTCACCCTCTCTCCCACTCGCCACATCTCCCCCTCGCCCTCTCCCCCCCTCAATCCCCCATTAACTCATCCTCTTCCAATTCCCAATCCTCAACTCACCCCATCTCCCCATCTCCTCTTCAATCCTTCATAAACTCCCAATTCCTCACTCGGCCATCGCCCCATTCGTCCTCTCACCCCCTCGCCCCATTCGTCCTCTCACCCCATCGCCCTCTCTCCCCATCGCCCTCTCGCCCATTCGCCCCCTCGCCCCCAATCCCTCCATCAAAAAACCCACCCCCTTATTTCTAAAAACATTGCGCTAAATAAACCTGACAGAAGTCCATTCTTTTTCTTCATCATATTTTTTAATTTTGTAAACTTTACAGATAGCAACTAATGACTGATAAGCAAGCACATAAGCAATGGCATGTGGTATACACCCGATCGCGTGCAGAAAAAAAAGTCCTGCGTGAACTTCACGACTGCAAGATCGAATGTTTCCTGCCCATGCAAAAACAACTCCGGCAATGGAAAGACCGCAAAAAGTGGGTGGAGATGCCATTAATCCCGGGGTATTGTTTTGTAAATATTTCCCGAAAAGAATACGACCAGGTACTGCAGTTAAGCAACGTTGTTCAATACTTAAGATTTGAACGTAAAGCCGCCATTATTAGCGAGCAGGAAATTGAAGCGCTGCAAACCATGCTGCACCAGTTTGATTTTGAAGTAGCGATAACCATGGAAAATTTCGAACCCGGCAAACGTGTGGAGGTTATTAAAGGGCCTATGGTTGGACTAAAAGGAGAGCTGGTGGAGATGCGCGGTAAAAATAAATTTGCCCTGCGACTGGAACAAATTGAGACCTCTTTCCTTGTAGAAATTCCGGCGCACTATTTAAGTGCAGTTCCGGAACTCAAAAAATAAGACGAAACTTAGGAGTATTGAGGAATTGTTAAACTGACGATTTGTTAAATTGAAAAATTGTTGGGTTGTTTGGCTTTTGGGTATTGTTCTGAAAAAAGCGACAAGTTTAAAGAAACGAAAAGTAGCTGCAATAAAATTGCAGAGCCTGCTCCGAATACAATTCGGAGGTTTTAAGCAGAAACTGCAAAATAAATAGTATCAAAACCGGAAAAAAAGCCTGCGCGTTTTGCAAATCAAATATTATTGGCATTTTTACATCCCGAAAAAAGTTTAACTCGTGAAAAACCTCATCTTTCTATTTAGCCTTTTATTTATAGTAGCACAAGCCTGCGCACAACATCCCAATGCCGGGTTAATACTTGGCGCGAGTGCCGGTATGGCCAAAGTAAGTACCGAGCTTACTCCCGGATTTAAAACCGTCCCCAACGAATTCAACCATAAATTTGCTCCTGCTGTCAGTCTCGAACTCTCGAAACTATTGGGCAATCATTTTGAAATTGGTACCGATGTAAACCTTACCCTCTTAAAAGGCGATACCGATAATCCCCAATTTTCGGCCGAGGGTATCCATGGCGCTATGAAAGACCCCATTGCCGAACCGGTAGAATATAATAACCAGCTCTTTGGCCAGCAGCTATTTGTGAGCTACTATTTCAGAACTTTTGAAGCCTACAGCCCCGGTTACCGCCTGGAACCTTTTGTACGGACAGGTATTGGCTATCAGGCCTACACTGCTGGTTTTAAATATATTGATGCCCCGGATGACGAATTGATTTTTGGAAAAAACAAAGGCAATTACAAAAAATACGAACTTTTTGAAGCCGTATATTTTGTTGCATTAGGTGTAAAAACAAAATTCTCCAATCACTTTTTTATGAACACCACTGTAAGTTTCAACTATTCCAATTACGATTTTCTTGATGTGGTGCACAATTACAACTCCGACGGAAGCTTTGCCGACCTCAGGGGCCTGTACACGGCATTCAAAATCGGCTTTTTTTATCAATCCAACGAAATTGGTAAACACAAAAGCCGGCGTGGCCAATACAACAAACCGGTACTACCCTTTTCGGGGAAATAAACCACGATGCACTGGAAGTACATCGATTTAAAATTGAATGAAATTCAAAAGAAAATAACGAAGACATGAGTAATGAGTGCAGCGTAGTGAGATTAGCCAAAGCTTCATCTTTTTCTCCATACTCATATCTCTATACTATTAATCATTAGTCCATTTAAAAGTTATAGAAACGGAAAGTAGTTGCAATAAAATTGCAGAGCCTGCTCAAAATACATTTCAGAGGTTTTAACCATTAACTGGAGAATAAAAAACTACGACATTAAATAGCTCAGCGCACCAGTTTCCTACTTTTATGATATAATTATTTAAAATAAGCTTAACAAAATATTTACGTTAGAAATAAAATATTGAGTACTTTTGTTACTCAATGTCTAATTCTTAATTCTACTCACACTCTTTGATGTAACTGAGGAGGCGAAGCAGTGCCCGGCCTCAGGTGCTGACCCACTTTTTATAGCACGCTTTTATCCATTCAATTTATTAACAACCTTAATGTTAGAAACGTTAATTACGAATAAAACGCGGCTTAAGCTTTTGCTAAAGTTTTTTTTAAACAAGGAAACAACCAGTTACCTCCGAAACCTCGAGAACGAGTTTGGAGAATCATCCAATGCCATTCGGGTAGAATTAAATCGTCTGGAAGCTGCCAATCTATTAAGTTCCTCTTTCAGGGGAAATAAAAAATATTTTCAGGCCAACGACGAACACCCCCTCTACCAGGAAATCAACAGCATTTTAAAAAAAACAGTGGGTCTTGATAAAATTATAGAGAAAGTAACCTCAAACATTGGCAACCTTCAAAAAGCCTATGTAACCGGAGATCTGGCCAAAGGAAAAGATTCTTCTGTAATCGACCTTTTACTGGTTGGCGATTCAATTGACAGCAGTTATGTGGCCGCACTAACCTCAAAAGCAGAAAAACTGATTCACCGGAGGATACGATTTCTTTGTATTCAGGAGCAGGAACGTGATGAGTACCTGAAAAATAGCCCGGCATTATTGCTTTGGAAAAATATATAAGCATTAAATTTAATGCACGCAAAATTAGATTTTATTCACCTACAACCGGATTCAAAATAAAAAACAAAAACAGATGAAAGGCCTGATAAGAATAAGCACACTGGCACTTACCCTTGCAATACTGGCAATGGGTACGCACGCACAGGATGTTCAAAATGTAGACGTAAAAACCTTACCGCAGTCGGATATCAAAAAAGCACAGCAAGCCATGCAGGATGCCGGTTTATCCGTAGACCAGGCCGCCGAAATAGCCCGGCAAAAAGGTGCTACTGAACAACAAATTCGCGATTTCGAGAACCGGATAAACGACGGTAATACCTCCGGCGCCGAACAAATTATCAGCGACCCGGTGGAAGAAGCCAACGAAATGGTGGAGGACCAGCAGGATGTGGAGAAATCTACCCGTCAGGCCGGTTTCGACTCCCGCGGAAGAATATTTGGTTCGTATTTGTTCAACAGTAAGAACCTGACTTTTGAACCCTCCACAGCGATACAAACGCCAAAGACCTACGAAATTGGCATTGGCGATCAGCTGCTGATTAATATTTGGGGAAATTCGCAAAATAATTACCAGCTGACAGTAAATCAAAATGGACAGATTTTAATACCGGATGTTGGGCCTTTATACATTGCAGGCATGTCGTTTGAAACCGCCAATAGCCGCATTAAACAACGTTTAACTGAAATTTATTCCGACATGGGGGGCAACAATCCCGGAACCTTTGCCCAGGTAAACATGGGGCAATTACGTTCTATTCAGGTAAATCTGGTGGGCGAGGTAACTACTCCCGGAACCTATACCCTGCCCGTTACCGCCAGTGTTTTTAATGCCCTTTACCTGTCGGGTGGCCCCAACAACATCGGATCTTTTCGAAATATAAAAGTAATACGCGATAATAAAACCTTAAAAACCATCGACATTTATAAGTTTTTGGTGGATGCCGATCCTTCGGATAATATTAGCCTAAAAGATAACGACATCCTGTTTATTCCTCCGGCGGAAAAGCGCGTTGAAGTAGAAGGCGAATTTCGGAGAACCGGTATTTTTGAAATGAAAGAAAACGAGATGCTGGATGTGCTGGTGCGTTTTGCCGGTGGCTTTACCGAAAATGCTTACCTGCAGCAAATGCAAATCCATAGAAAAACACAGCAGGGACAGCAAATTGTGGATGTTACTTTTAACCGGATTGGCACTACGCCACTGGTAAATGGCGATGTAATTTCCAACACCCGGATTCTGGAATCTTTTGAAAATCGCGTGAGTATTTCCGGTGCCGTTTATCGTCCGGGAGAATACGAATGGGTACCCGGAATGACTTTAGCCGACCTGGTAAATAAAGCCGATGGCCTCTCTCCCGACGTGTATAAAAACAGGGGATTAATCACGCGTTTCAATCCCGATCTCACCACCCTGACTCTACCTTTTGCCGTAGACCAGCTGGCCAACGGAAGCCTAAATATTCCCCTTCAGCAGGAAGATATTGTTACCATTAAATCGCATTTTTCCATTGGTGAACAAGCCAGCATTAGCATCAGCGGCGAAGTAATGACCCCGGGACAACTTCCCTGGTCGGAAAACACCACCTTAAGCGATGTATTGTTTATGGCCGGTGGATATACCGAAGCTGCGGATAGTTCTTTTATCGAAATTTCCCGTCGCTTATCCTACAGCGAAGCCTCACAAATCAGCGACTCGCTGGTACATATTTTTAATATAAAACACTCCCGCGGACTAAAAATCGATGGTGACCAGCCTTTTTACCTCGAACCCTACGACCGCATTTCGGTAAAACGAGCACCGGGCTACCGCGAACAGGCATCGGCCACCATTACCGGCGAAGTGGTTTATGCGGGCAACTACGCCCTGCGCAACAAAAACCAGCGTATTTCCGACCTGGTGGCACTGGCTAAAGGAATTACACCACAGGCTTTTCTGGACGGTGCCACACTGCGTCGCACCACCCCCGAACTGGGTACGGAGAATATCGCCATCGACCTGCGAACCATTTTAAAACAACCCGGCGGAGAAAACGACCTGCTGTTACGTAATGGCGATATCCTTTCAATACCGGAGTTTATGCAAACAGTAAAGATATCCGGGGCAATTCAAAGTCCATTCTCCGTAACGTATGAAGAAGGACAAAAACTAAGATTCTATATAGATAAGACTGGCGGATTTAGTAAACGAGCGATTAGAAGAAAAACATACGTACAATATCCTAATGGTTATACGGCATCAACAAAAAGTTTTATTTTCAAAAATTATCCTGAAATAAAGCCGGGAAGTGAAATCATTGTACCTAAAAGAGAAGAAAAAGATACTTCTCAGAATGTAAGCACATGGCTTGCTATTGCAAGTGCATTTTCTTCCCTAGCAATTGCAATAGCTGCTGCTTTCAGGTAATTAAACTAACAATTCTTTTTATCCTTGAATAAAAACAAAAAAAATGACCGACGAGCTAAAAAACAATACTACTGTTGCCGACGATGAGATTGACCTGATTGCACTGGCCAAAACCTTGTGGAACAAACGCCGGTTTATTCTAATAACAGTAGGCATATTCTTTTGTATTGGCATTGCGGTAGCTTTGCTCACGCCAAAAGAATATACCGCCTCCAGTACCATGGTGCCACAGGTGAGCGACGGGTCCTCCAAACTGGGCAATCTTTCTTCGCTGGCAGCGATGGCGGGTTTTAACCTCGATGTAGGGAAAGGCACTACCGAACTATCGCCCTATGTGTACCCGCAAATTGTACAAAGTGTGCCTTTTCAATTGGAATTGATGAACACGCCTTTCAGCTTTCAAGGGCACAAACAGCCCCTTTCCATTTACAGCTATTTTACCGAATACCATAAACCCGGTTTTCTGGCTACGGTAAAAAAATACACCATCGGACTGCCTTTTGCAGTGTTGGGAGCTTTAAAAAAAAGTGATCCTCCCACAACAGACACAGCCACTGTTAAGGATGCCAATGCCCCCATTGCCCTAAGCCGTGAGCAGGAAAAAATCCGAAAAATGTTATCCGCGAATGTGGCGCTGGAAACCAACGACAAGGAAGGTTATATTACACTACGCGTGAATTCCTTTGATCCGCGCCTGGCCGCACAGGTGGCACAAAAAGCACAACAGTTGCTGCAACAGTACATTACCACCCTTAAAATTGAGAAAGCCAGTGCCCAGCTTGAATTTATTGAAGAGCGCTATACCGACAACAAACAGGAGTTTGAAGCCGCACAGGCAGCATTGGCAGAATTTCGCGACAGGAACAAAAATGTAAGCTCGGCCCGCGCACGTACCCAGGAAGAGCGACTGCAAAGCGATTACCAGCTGGCCTTTAATGTGTACTCCGAGCTGGCGCAGCAACTGGAACAAGCCCGAATAAAAGTAAAAGAAGACACCCCTGTTTTTTCCATACTTAAACCAGTTACCGTACCGCTTGAAGACAATGGCAGCGGCCTGATGACCCTCGTAATATGGACCTTCATGGGAGCAGTAGTTGCCATTGCCTGGGTATTTGGCAAAGCGTTTTTAGGTACCATTAAGGAAAAATGGAACGAAGAGCAAGCCTGATGGCCACATGAGTAAAAAAGAAACAGTAAAAAAACAAGATTGCTTCACTTCGCCTTACCAAAAAGCTGAAAAATATTGCTGACAACAGCTGGTGCGGATTTGTAATCCGTACCTTAGCCCAAAGACTGAAAAATAGTGCAGAATGACACACCGATTACAAAGCGGCACGAGCGAAGGTAATGCAGCTATCAGCACCTAATCCTCCGTCGGTTTAACAACCGCCACCTCCTTTAAAAAAGGAGGACGATTCGTGCTATCCGGAACCTATACAATAATTCGTGTAATTCGTGGATAAAAAACAAACAAGCAATTTAGCAGTTTAACAATTTAACAGTTTATCAATTTACTCCGTTGGTGCGGATTTGTAATCCCTACCTTAGCCCAAAGGCTGAAAAATAGTGCAGAATGACACACCGATTACAAATCGGCGCCAGCGGGGTAAAAGATTAATCACCAAAATTGCTTATATTTGATTTTAATGGATTATAATACTTACATACCTATTATTGTTGAAGAACTAAAAAAAACATCACCTGAAAAAGTTATCCTTTTTGGCTCATATGCCTATGGTACACCAACTTCCGATAGCGATATCGATCTCCTGGTTATTAAAGACCTTAAAGAAAATGAAGTTCGAAAATACAGGCTTCAATTAAAAAAAGCACTTTGGGAAAAACTAAAGGTATTCAACTTCCCGTTCGATCTGATTGTTGACAGTGAAACAAGGATAAAAAAACGCATTGCCATGGGCGATCTTTTTTATAAGGAAATTTACACAAAAGGTAAAGTAATTTATGCCTAACACAACCTATGCATTAGAATGGCTACGATTTGCCAGGAAGAATCTGGAAACAGCCAAGCTTCTGATATGCGAGCACCACTATACCGATAGCATTGCCATTGAAATACAACAAGCAAAATAAAAAATTTTAAAAGCCGTATATGCCTACCTGGGCATTGCCATACCCAGAACACATGAATTAATGGTCTTGTTTAATTTTGCAGAAGAAAAAACAGATCTTAGCCATTTCGACAAAGACGATATTTTAGCCATTAGCGACTATTACGAAACCGATAGGTATCCCGGGCCAAGATACGCACAACCCGAAAGAAAAGAAGTGGAACATTATTTTACTGTTGCCGAAAAGCTATTTAAAGGTATTAACGATTTTATTAAGTAATACAAAACCCGGTTCTCGAAACCATACGACCAAAAACAAACTGGAGTTAGCGCCGCTGGCGCACATTTGTAATGTGTGCCTCAGGCTGAAAGGCTGAAAAAACAACTGGATTGCAATAAGCAGCCAAAAACCTATATATGTAATTCATAAAACCTTTTGTTTTGGCTAAAGAAGGCAAGGATTGCAAATCCGCGCCAGCGGCGAGCGGGAGAATCTCAGAAAATAAGGAAAATTCCTGGAGTTGCTATAAGAGCTTGTTCAGACTGTAAAATGAACCATAAGGATCAAAAAAACGTATCTTTACAAAAAAGATTAAGCAATGGATTCCATTATTATACAAACAAAGGATAAAGCAGAACTAAAATTTTTTGTTGAATTAGCAGAACGTTTAGGAGCAAAGTTTAAAACGCTGGATCAATTTCAGGATGAACAATTACTGAATAGAATGATTGAAAATTTAAACACTTCAACTGTTGACAAAGAGAATATTATTGAACAGTTACAGACAATCTTAAACGAAGACCAGGCGCCTTACAAAAATGAAGATTAAATTTCTGCAAGGATTTGAAAATGATCTGCAAAAAACAAGAGATAAAAGACTGGCAAAAATGATCCTGGAAAGTATCTCTGTTTTTGAATCTGCCACTTCTCTGAAGGAAATTCACGGTATAAAAAAATTAAAAGGACATCCCAACGCCGCTGGCGCACATTTGTAATGTGTGCCTCAGGCTGAAAAATAGTGCAGAATGACACACCGATTACAAAGCGGCGCGAACGGAGATAATGCAGCTATCAGCACCTAATCCTCCGTCGGTTTAACAACCGCCACCTCCTTTAAAAAAGGAGGACGATTCGTGC
>NZ_CAJXYQ010000005.1 GCF_913063105.1 uncultured Draconibacterium sp.
AATGGGGTGTTTATGGAACAGTTAGATAAGTCGGATTCCTCTACTTTTGGGTGTGTCGGATAATGGGAGGAGGTCATAAAAGATGCACTGGAAGATTTATTAAAAGTTCAAAATTTTAGTCTAAGCAATAACGACAGGATCTCAAATTTTAAAGAAATCATTGGGATAAAAGAATTTTCAAGGCAAGATTATTTAAGAACATTTAAAAATATATCTCAGGCAACTGCAAGTAGAGACTTAAAAACTGCAGTTAACGAAGGGATTATCGAGAAATATGGAGATAAAAGAACAACAAAATATAAATACAAATAAAAAACTAAAGCTAATACCAGTGATAATTTAAGCAGCTATGCCGGTAGCAGGGAGCCATCGATTTCAAACCGGTGGCAGCGAGAGGCGCAAGTGCCTCACCTATTGTACCATCGTAAAAACAGGTTGGGAATAAACATTGGTCGGAATCAATAATTTTCGATTATTTCATTGAATTACAATTTTTATCTTATAGCTTTGGGCAAAGACATCAATTAACTTTTAATAAAAGCTTGTCAATCGGGGTATGAAAGAAGACTTAGAGATTACCAAAGCTTTGATTGATTTATCGACCGACAGCATTTTTGTATTGCAGAATCAGCTTATTAAGTATGCCAATCAGAATTTGCTAAATGTTTCGGGCTATCAATTCGCCGAGCTTATTGGGAAAAAATTTACAGCTTTTGTTAACCCCGCTGTTCTCCACAAGGTTAATGCTACCTACAAGGAATGGGAGGGAGGCAAAAAGCACCCTGAAAAATATGAATCGAGTGTAAAACACAAGAATGGTACTTTTATCGATGTAGAAGTGTCGTTGGCCCATATCCGTTTTGAAGGCCAACCGGCGCTTCGGGTAATTTTGCGCGATATAAGCCGGATAAAAACGGCCGAAAAGAAATACCGGAATATTGTTAATTTTGCCCCTATTGGTTTTTACCAGACCTGCCGCAACGGTATGTTTACCTTGGTAAATAACGAAATGGCAAATATTCTGGGATTCGAAAATACCGATGCCTTAATTGAAAAAAATATTGCCGATTTTTATTATTCGCCGGAAGAAAGAGAAAGACTAATCCGGCAATATGATACCAGTGAACGCTCAGAAGTAAAGAATGTTGAAGTAAAGTTCAGGAAAAAGGACGGTACTGCTATTTGGATTTTAATGACCGCCCGTGCACTAAAAGAAAATGGGAAAACCGTAAATTACGACGGTTTTATTGTGGATATTTCTGACCGCAAAGCAAACGATTTACAGCTCATCAATCGGGTTCGGATGGAAGAATTATTTAATGAAATATCCTACGATTTTGTGCACGGAAGTTACCTGGAAGCCGACCACCTTATTGAAACATCCTTAAAAAAGCTGGGCCAGTTTACCGAAGTTGACCGGGTGTATGTTTTTCAGTTTGAAAATAATGGTAAGCTGATGAGCAATACACACGAATGGTGTAATATCGGAATTGAATCGCAGCGCGAAAACCTCCAGCAAATTCCGGCCGACAGGGTTCCCTGGTGGACGGAAAAAATGAATAAGTTTGAAATAATCAACTACGAAAACATTCGTGATTTTCCCGAAAAAGCTTCTGCTGAGCGACTAATGCTTCAGGAGCAAGGTATTGTTTCAATTCTTGTTTTGCCAATGCTTTCCGAGGGGCAACTTATCGGTTTTGTTGGTTTCGATTCGGTAAACTCGCAGAAAAACTGGATCGATTACGATGTTAAAATGCTGAAGACCATGTCTGATTTGATTTCAGGCGAGATTACACGAACCAAACAGATGCAGGAACTGAAACGTGCAAAGATTGCTGCAGAAGAAGGCGAAAAGCGTTACAAATCCTTATTTTTTGATAATCGTTCGGTAATGCTGCTGATAAACCCGGAAACCGGCAATATTGTTGATGCCAACAGGTCGGCATGCAAGTTTTACGGATACTCGTATCCACAAATAACAGCGCTACATATTTCAGAAATTAATACACTTTCGGCACCGGCAATAAAAGCTGAAATGCTAAAAGCAATCAGCGAAGAACGGCAGCATTTTAATTTTAAACACCGGCTTAGCAATGGCGAGGTACGAGATGTTGAAGTGTACGCCGGAGGAGTAAAAGTATCGGGAAATGAATTGCTTTATACCATTGTACATGATATTACCGAGCGCAAACTGGCAGAAGAGAAAGTGTTGAAGCTAAGTACTTCTGTTGAGCAAAGTCCGCTAAGCATTTTAATTACCAATAACAAGGGGATAATAGAATATGTAAACCCCTATTATTGCAAAATAACCGGTTACCAGGCAAATGAGCTAATAGGAGATAAACCCAATATTGTTAAGTCTGGCGTTCAGAAAAAGAAATTCTACAAAAAGCTGTGGAAAACTATTCTGGCAGGCAAGAAATGGGAAGGCGAAATATGTAATAAAAAGAAAAATGGCGACCTCTACTGGGAACGGGCTGTTATATCTCCTATTCATAACAGCGAAGGAGAAATTACCCATTTTGCAGGCATAAAAGAGGATATTACTGAGAAACGCGAAAACCAGAAAAATCTGAAGTTCCTGGCAAATGCACTTGAACAGGTTGGCGAATGTGTGACCATTACAGATAAGAATGATGTTATTCTGTATGTGAATAAGGCCTTCAGCACTACCTACGGCTATTCAAAGCAAGAGTTATTAGGGCAGCACATCAGCTTTTTACATCCTGAAAATGCTGAGTTGGCGGAATTGGAAAAAACACTTGTACAAACAAAAAAAGGAAATTGGAAAGGCGAACTAATTAATAAGCGCAAAGACAATACCTTGTTCCCGATTTTGCTATCAACCTCGGTAATTGAAGATGATAAAAACAACGAAATAGGTTATATTGGTGTTGTAATTGACATTACAGAGATAAAGAAAAATACCAATGAACTAATTGCGGCCAAAGAAAAAGCCGAAGAAAGCGACCGGTTAAAATCGGCCTTTCTGGCCAATATGAGCCACGAGATCAGAACCCCGATGAACGGTATTCTCGGCTTCACAAATTTGCTGTTAGAGCCCGATTTAAGTGATGAAACAAAGGATCATTATGTTCAGATTATTCATCAAAGTGGCGAGCGTATGTTAAGCACCGTTACCAATATTGTTGAAATATCGAAAATTGAAGCCGGAATTGTTGAAGTTAAAAATTCGGAGCTTAATGTTTATGAAGTAATCCAAAACCTGATTTCTTTCTTTCAGGTACAGGCACAAAAGAAGGGCTTACTGTTAAACTTCGAACAGGAAAACCCGGAGGCTGATTTTAAATTTTTTACCGATAAAAATAAGTTGGAATCGATATTAACCAACCTAATTAAAAATGCCATAAAATTTACCGATAAAGGGGAAATCTCGGTAGGTGTTACTCCTAAAAACAACTTGCTGGAGTTTGTAGTTACAGATTCCGGAATAGGCATACCCAAAACCCGGCAGACAGCCATTTTTAACCGCTTCGAACAGGCCGATATTGAAGATACCAAAGCCTTTGAAGGCTCCGGGCTCGGTTTGTCAATTGCAAAATCGTACGTTGAAATACTGGGGGGTAACATGTGGGTGGAATCCATCGAGGGAGAAGGATCTCAATTCTATTTTACCATCCCTTGGTTGTCGCTTGTAAAAAATGAATCAATTCGTAAAGCCAGTAAAAATATCCGCGAAAATTCGGGGAGTAAATACAATGTTCTTATTGTTGAAGATGATGAAGTCTCCGCCATCTATTTAAAAGAGATTTTAAAAAACAAAGCAGCTAAAATTGTACACGTAAAGTCGGGAGAACTGGCAATTAACGAATGCAGAACTACTGCTTTTGATGTGGTTTTAATGGATGTAAAAATGCCGGGTATCGATGGTTTGGAAACCACAAAAAGAATCAGGGAATTTGATACCGAACTGGTAATTATTGCCCAAACAGCTTATGCAATGCATGGCGACAACGACAAAGCTATTGCATCGGGCTGCAATGATTACCTTTCTAAACCAATCAGGAAAAACGAACTGATACAGCGCATTGAGATGCACCTTAGAAACCGAAGACCGAAAAGTATCCACAAAAAAGATGGGTGAAAAATAATCCGGCCAATATGAAGAAGTTGCGAACTGTTTTACCGGTATATTGTGGTTTTGCTAAAAAATGCCTAAACTTTAATCCCGGCTGCCCCCCATTTGTAATCAACGGTTTTCCCGGCAGCGAAAAAAAATTAGCAGCCAGCTAGCCAACAGCTGATGTTACTGGTATAAAAGCTATTTACCTTGTCATTATAAATTCCATAAACCTGATGGGCCGGGTTTAAAGTAAGCAGCCATACCGGTAGCATGGTACCATCGATTTCAAACCGGTGGCAGCGGTGTTTGCATAAGTCCTTCATTTTTCATAATTTGTATACCTATTAACCAAAAGCATCAAAACAAAACCATTAATTAATTAAAAACCCACTAATTATGGCAACCAAAACACCTTCGGGTATTCCCGAACCTGTAATTACTGAAGCTACAAGTTTAATAAGCAATGCACTCACCGTTTTAAAGCCCTACCTTATTGCCTTAACCCCGCACGAGCGGCAGGTAATAGCTAAAATGGACGACCGAACCTATCCCTTTGTTGAAAAAACATGCGATTACACGCTATCGGCACCGCAGTTTGTACCGCCCTATATGGATGTAGACAAACTAAAAGCCGACCTGGGCATTTACGACCAGCTAACCGAATTGCTGCGTTTAAGCAAACAGCTTACCAATGGCCTCGACGACTCGAAACTAAAAATTGGCGGCGAAGGATTTACCAATGCCCTTAGTTTTTACAACTCGGTTAAGCAGGCAGCCAAAATAAATGTCCCCGGCGCCAAAAGCATTCACGAAGATTTGAAAAAACGTTTTATGCGTAACCGTAGCGAAAAGGGCCAGGACGAGAATAAACCCGATGAAAAAATCGAATAGGTAATTTGTATAACAGGCATTCTTAATTTTTGGGGGACACATTTACTTGTGTTCCCCTTTATTTTTCTTCGCAACCTTAAAAGTGCTGCAAACAGCCCGCGCTTACTTCACCACAACACCCCAATTGAGCTTCCGAAGCTAAACATCCGACTTCGAAACATTAAACAAGGGCTTTTAAATACGAACCGATAGCTTCCGAAGTAAAAACCCGGGCATCAGAAGTACAAAAGCCGGCTTCAGAAGTTAAAACACCAGCTTTAAAAACCGAATGTTATACTTCGGAAGAAGAACAACGGAGTTCCGAAGTACAAGATACACCTTCAGAAGCTTAACGCTTACCTTCGGAAGCTAAACGGCAGGCTTCCGAAGCTCAAACAGGAGCTTCGGAAGTACCCCCTTGTAGTTATGAAGTAGGGGAGAGGTGGAGGTGTAAGTGTCAGTAAATCAGTATTGTGTCGAAGAGCATAAAAACCGGTGGCACATTGGTTTGGAAGAAAGCAGGCAGGTGTTGTAAATTCGGTTTGTTCTTAAATAATTCAATTTTTTAATCAATTAAAACACACTTTTTATGGACAACAAAATTAATTTCACAATTCCCGAAGAGGTAGTAACCCAGGTAAACGAGGCACTAAGTACCATTTTTACGGCTTTACAACCTTACACGCTGTCGTTAAGCCCCGACGAACGCCGCGAACTTCCCAAAATGAGCGACAAAACCCAGCCATTTGTGGAGAAAGCACTCGATTACACCTCGCGTGCGCCACAATTTGCCCCGCCCTATTTAGATGTTGCGGGACTGAACAACGACATGCAGGTACACAATGCACTGATGCCGGTATTGCGCCAGGTACGTATGCTGGCCGATAATCTCGACGATACCACCATGGAAGCCGGTGCCGAAAGTTATGTAAGCGCATTAACCTATTACAACTCGGTAAAAATGGCGGCTAAAATGGATGTGCCCGGGGCAAAATCGATATACGACGACCTGAGCAAACGTTTTGAGCGGAGTAAAGCCGAAAAGGAAGAACAGCAATAATATGCCGCCAGGGGCCGGGCCGGTCGTCTGGTAAGCTGCATAAACGCAGAGGGAGGTAAAGATGCGCCGGAAACGGTGCATCTTTTTTTTGCCCAAAAATGTAATGCAGCTGCTTAAAGCCGGTATTGCCTGGTTTACCCTTGTTGGTGTTAGGGCTTTGAGCGATATAGGGAGTGATTGTCCCAGAATGAGAAGCCCTGGATTTGTGGCATGGCGCTAAGTGCCTGATTGTCTGGTTTGGTTTTTTTTGGCTATATGTTTGTTCTTTCGGCAAGCATTGAAAAAAAATAAAGGGTTAAAAGATAACAGGGTAGAGCGACTTCTATATTTTGATTGGTTTTGTGTTTAGGGGTTTGTAAATTATCAATCATCTTCAAAAAGCGTCCATAGCGTTCTACCCTTTCTTTTTTTTTCTGAAAATCCTTTAAAAACAATGGGAATAGCTGGTTCATAATCTATTGACTCCCCCTGCTTGTGCCTTGTGCATAATCGGCCTTTTTACAGGTAGAGAGGGTATGAGGGAGAGTTAGTTGCATACCGTTTCTCTTTCATTTCCGATGGTGCTTCCCGTGTAGCATAAGTGTTTTGTTCCGTGTAAAAAGAAACGGGAGGCCAATACCTATTAAAAAAAATTGTATATTTATAATCGATATGGGGTTCACCCATATTGTGTGTTTGGGGGTTAACATTAGAAGGGTGGTTGATGAACCACCCTTTTCTTTTTAAACAGGTTCTGTTTTTTTTGCAACTCCTGGGCTATACCGCCCATTTGTAATCGGTGGTTTTTGCATTTTTAATCATAAATTCTGGCAGATGTGCTTTTTTACCGCCCGCCAACTTTTGTTTTATGTAAACAACCTTTTAATGTTCTATCTTTAGAGCAGCAAAAAAGAACATTCGCAAAAAAAAGGAAGTAAGCGAACAAATTAAAACCTCGTTAGGATTAAAGATACACTATAAAAGGATGATAAAACAAATAAAAGAGATTAGCGATATTATCATACAATCGCAGGGCATTGATATTTCAACTTATGAGGATTCATACCTGAAAAAAACACTTCAGAACAGAATAGCAGTAACTAAGTGCGAATCCATTGAGGAGTATTGCACTTTTCTTAAGCAAAATAGCACTGAAGGAAATCTTTTAATCGCTTCGCTTCAAAACAATTATAGCGAGTTTTTTCGTAATGCCCTCTCTTTTGCAGTTTTGGAACGCATAATTCTACCCTACTTAGTGCAAAAAAAGAAAAAGAAAGAAATACGGATATGGTCGGCTGCATGTGCCCAGGGGCAAGAGGTTTATAGTATGGCCATGTTACTGGAAGAGCTTAGGAATGGTGGTAATGAAGAACTCAAATATAGAATTTTTGCAACCGACAAATGCAATGAACAAATTAATAAAGCCGGAATCGGAAAATACCCAGCCTCTGCACTAAATAACATCAATTTTAAACGCGCAGAAAGATGGTTCACCAAACACAATGATGTGTTTACTATTAAACCTGAACTGAAAGCTTATATCGATTTTTCAGTTTTTGATTTACTCGACAAAAATTCCGGCAGTCCTTCAGCAAGTATATTTGGAGATTTCGATATCGTATTCTGTGCCAATCTATTGTTCTATTTTAACCCCAAAAACCAAAAACAGATTGTAAATAAAATCGGTAAATCTATTTCTGGTGGTGGTTATTTGATTACAGGTGAAGCAGAAAGAGAAATTTTATTAAATTTAGATTTCTCTGAAATATTTCCACAGTCGGGGATATTTCAAAAAAAATAGAACACGGAGAGAAATGAAACGCGGATAACGCAGATATTAAAATAACGCAGACGAACACGGATAAAAAATCAGCGATAACCAGCGTTGCTTGCATCCGTTTTATCAGCGTTCAAATACAATGAAACGCGGATAACGCAGATATAAATAACGCAGATGAACACGGAAAAAAAATCAGCGATAACCAGCGCTTGAAAATCCGTTTTATCAGCGTTCAAAAAAAAATATAACATGAAACTCGAAAACCTAAAAATCGGAACTCTCCTTAAAACGGGCTTTACTCTCCTACTTCTGTTTGTGATTGTAATTGGTTTCATCTCCTATCAACAATCCAGTAGGATGCATCAACAAACCGAAGATATGTATAACCATCCGCTACAGGTACGAAGGAGTATTGGAGAATTAACAGCTACTGTTCATGCCATACGTGTAGACATGAAGAATTTGTTTCTGGCCAGCGAAAAAGAGGAGATAGAAGCCGATTTGCATAATCTGGAACTTTTGGATGCCAATGCCTTTAAACAGATTGAAGTTTTTCGGAAACTATACCTCGGACCTGTTAGTGACGTTGATGCATTGGAATACGAATACATTAAATGGAAATCCATTCGAGCAGAAATTATCCGCTTACACCAGTCTGGTGAAATACAAGAGGGTGCCAGCCGTACAAAAAGTTCAGGAATTGGAGGGAAGCAAGCAGAAGTCGTACTAAGGTCATTGGATAAACTCAGCGCTTTTGCCACAGGGAAAGGAGATGAGTTGTATGCCAATTCCATGGAATTAAATAATGCGCTAAACAAACAATTATTATCCCTAATCGGTGTCATTGTATTGATATCACTTTTTGTAAGTTGGTTTTTACTGCGGGCCATGCGCAAACCCATCGACGAGCTTATTGAAGCAACCCAGCGCTTTCATAAAGGCGATTTAATGGCACGAAGTTCCAACACTTCAAATAACGAGCTTGGAGAACTATCCAATTCATTTAATGCCCTGGCCGATGACATTCAGGCGAATTTAAGCTTAAGTGAAAACATCGAAAACATCGCCGGAATAATGCTAAGCGAGGACGATACAAAACTGTTTTTCAAAAAAACACTTCACGCCATTTCCCAACATACCAATTCACAAATTGCTGCGGTGTATTTGCTCAGCGACGACCAAAAAACCTATGAGCATTTCGAATCCATTGGTTTAGATACGAATGCCAGACAATCGTTTACCGCAGAGCATTTCGAAGGTGAATTTGGTGCTGTGCTTTCTTCCCGTAAGGTGCATTATCTTAAAAATATCCCTGAAGATACCCGTTTTGCTTTTCATACCGTGAGTGGAAAATTTATCCCACGCGAAATTTTAACCATCCCTGTTACTACAAATGAAGGGGTAAGTGCTATTATTTCGTTGGCAAGTTTAGGGTTTTACAGCAAACATTCTGTTCAGTTAATTGATAAAATTCTCAACACATTAAGCGCTCGCATTGAAGGATTATTAGCTTTTGGAAAGATTAAACAATTTTCAGCTAAACTGGAAGTTCAAAACACTGAATTGGAAGCATCACAAAGAGAACTCTCTTCCCAGTCGGCAGAACTTATGGAACAGAATACCGAGCTTGAACAGCAAAAGAAACAATTGTCTCAGGCCAGTCAGATGAAAACCGCTTTCTTTTCGAATATGAGCCACGAACTGCGCACACCCCTTAACTCTGTTATTGCTTTATCGGGAGTGCTATACAAACGACTCGCAAACAAAATCCCCGAAGACGAATACAGCTATTTAGAAGTGATTAATCGCAACGGTAAAAACCTGCTTAATCTCATCAACGATGTACTTGATATTGCACGCATAGAAGCCGGCCATGAAGATATTGAGCTTAGTGAATTTAATTGCTCCCAATTAATGGATGAACTCGTAAACTCAATGAGCCTGGAGGCAAATCAGAAAAAAATTAAACTCATTCACACAAAAACTGATGCCACACTTCCTATTACTTCTGATGAAAAAAAATGCCGTCATATTTTGCAGAACCTGATCAGCAATGCTGTAAAATTCACAGAAGAAGGTAAGGTGGAAGTTATTTCAAAACAAATCGATAAAAATATTGTGATTACGGTAACCGATACCGGAATCGGTATTTCCGAAGACCAAATCTCTCATATTTTTGATGAATTTAAACAAGCCGATAGCAGTACCTCAAGAAAATATGGCGGCACCGGTTTGGGGCTTGCCATTGCAAAAAAATATACGCATTTGCTCGGTGGTAATATTTCGGTAAAAAGCGAACCTGGAAAAGGCACTGAATTTACCCTTGTTTTGCCTTTGCAGTATAACCGTGAAAACAGCCAGATTGAAGAAGAAAATTTAGGTTCCTTAACGCACAGCAGACGATTTCAGCTTAGTCGAATACCTGACAACCCCGAAAAATCCATCTTACTGGTGGACGACAACGAATCGGCTCTTGTTCAGGTAAAGGATATTCTTGAGGATAAAGGCTATCATGTGTTGCTGGCCAGTAATGGTAGTGAAGCACTTGCAATTATTGACCATACGATACCGGATGCCATGATACTGGATCTGATGATGCCTGAAATGGATGGATTTCAGGTGTTAAGATCCATTCGGGAGCAAGAACAAACATCACAGCTCCCTGTGTTGATACTTACTGCAAAGCACATTACTAAAGAAGAACTGAAATTTTTAAAACACAATCATGTTCAACAGCTTATTCAGAAAGGCGATGTAAATGCCAATGAAATGCTGGAAGCAGTGGCCAATATGCTATTCGCTGAAATCTTAGAATCGGATGCCCCAAAAGCTGAAACTAAAACGACAAAAGAAAAACCCTTGGTACTTATCGTTGAAGACAATCCCGATAATATGCTCTCAGTTAAAGCCGTTCTTAATGATGCTTTTACCATATTGGAAGCCGTAAACGGCATTGAGGGGGTTGAAAAAGCGAAGAAATTTAAGCCCGATCTCATTCTAATGGATATTGCACTCCCACAAATGGATGGCATCGAAGCCTTTAAAATAATAAGAAATAAGCCTGAATTACAGTATATTAAAGTAATTGCACTTACAGCAAGCGCAATGACCCAGGACAGGGAAGTTTTACTTTCGCACGGTTTTGATGCCTTCATTGCTAAACCCATTGATGAACAACAATTTTTTGACACGATAAATAGCACGCTTTATGGCAAATAACAGCATTACAATTTTGGTTATTGACGACCTTCAGGACAACCTGATTACCTTAAATGCATTAATCAAAGATGCATTCCCTGAAGCAACTGTGTTAAAAGCTCAAAATGGGAAAACAGGATTGGAATTGGCAGCCAAAGAAAATCCTGATGTCATACTGCTGGATATTCTTATGCCCGGTATGGATGGTTATGAGGTTTGCCAAAAACTGAAAGCCGATAAAGAACTATGCGATATCCCGGTTGTTTTTGTAACAGCCATCGAAAACAACAAAGAAGCCCTGGTAAAAGCCTTAGATAGTGGTGGCGAAGCCTTTCTTACCAAACCCATTGACGAGATTGAGCTTACAGCCCAAATAAGAGCCATGCTTAAAATAAGGGAAGCCAACCAAGCGAAGAAAGACGAAAAAGTAAGGCTTGAAAAATTGGTGGAGAAAAGGAGCAAAGAACTTGTTCGGGAACTGGAAGCACATAAAAAAACCCTTCAGGAGTTAAGAATAAAAGAAGCAGAGAAAAGCACCATTCTTCAAACGGCCATAGATGGCTTCTGGATAGTGGATAAACAAGGAAAGTTCATAGATGTAAATGATGCAGCCTGCAAAATGCTTGGTTATTCGAAAGAAGAAATGCTCAAAATGTCGATTCAGGATGTTGAAGCGAAAGAAACTGCAGTCGAAACCGCAAATCGTATCAAAAATATCATAAAGGAGGGATCAGCCAGATTTGAATCAAAACACAAAACTAAAAAAGGCCAAATTATCAATGTTGAAGTCAGCACAACATGGATGAATTCAAAAAGTATCTTTTTTGCGTTTCTGAATGATATTACCGAGCGCAAGCAGACCGAGGAAGAACGTGAGCGAATATTCAACCAATCATTTGATATGATTTGTACGGCAACCATGGATGGCTATTTAAAGGAATTAAATCCAGCTTGGGAAAAAACACTTGGCTGGACTCCTGTTGAACTCAGAAGTAAGCCATTTATAGAATTTATTCACCCCGATGATCAGGCTACAACCATAGAAGCGGCAGGTTCACTGCAAAATGGAATTGCAGCCCTGGATTTTGAAAATCGCTTCCAGGCAAAAGACGGTTCATACAAATGGCTTTCATGGAATACAATTCCTATTCTGGAAAAAAATATGATGTTGGGGTTTGCAAGAGACATCACCGAGAGTAAACAAGCAGAAGAAGAAGTAAGTAAATTAAACGCTTTGTTGAAGCAGACAGGGGAACTGGCAAAAATCGGAGGTTGGGAGCTGGACCTGCAGACCAATCTGTTTTACTTTACCGATGAAATGTACCAAATCTATGAAATTACTCCCGGACGCATTCTTAGTCTTGAGGAGGGCTTAAATTTATATCCACCAGAAACACAGCTCGTTTTTCAAAACGCATTGGCAGATAGCAAAGAGAGAAATGTTCCTTTTACTACAGATGCACTAATAATCACAAAGCAAAACAATAAGAAATGGGTTCGCGCCCATTGGAAGACAAAACAAATAGAGGGGAAAGTTACAAAGCTAATTGGTACTTTACAGGATATCACCGAACGCAAACAGGCAGAAAACGAAATTATTAAAGTTAACAGAAGATTGAAGATTTCTACAGAATCTGCCGGGATAGGAATTTGGGATCTTGATCTGAAGAAAAACGTTCTTACCTGGGACAAAAGAATGTTTGAACTTTACGGTATTGAATCGGAAAGTTTTGAGGGAGCCTATGAAGCCTGGAAAAAGGGAGTTCATCCCAGTGATATAGAAAGGTCAGATAAAGAAGTACAAGCTGCAATTGCCGGAGAAAAAGAATTTCATACGCAGTTTCGGGTTGTTTGGCCAGATGGCCAAATCAGATTCATAGAAGCACATGCAATAGTGAACTATGATCCGGATGGAACCCCAAAAAATATGGTTGGCGTGAATTGGGACATAACCGAGCCCAAGCAGGCAGAAGAAGCTAATAAAGAACTCTTAAATAGATTCGAACTTATAGGCTTGCATTTGCCAGGAGTTATCTACCAATTCAGGCGTCGTAATGATGGCTCTTATCATTTTCCTTATGCAAGTCATGGAATAACAATGATTTATGGTGTAACACCTGAAGAAGTAGAACACGATGCTTCAAAGGCATTTAAGGCAATTCATACTGATGATTTAGAGCGGGTAAGCGCAACAATCAACCATTCAGCCCAAACCCTTAAGCCTTGGCACGACGTGTATCGTGTAAATCAACCTTCGGGTAAAATAATATGGGTAGAAGGAAATTCAACGCCAATAAAACTGGAAGATGGAAGTATAATTTGGCATGGATTTATTCAAGACATCACCAAACGCAAACATATAGAAGAATCTTTATTTGAAAGCGAAGAACGTTTTAAACTTGCTATGAATGCTTCTAATGATGGAATCTTTGACTGGAATCTTCTTACAAATGAAATATATTATTCGCCCGGTTGGAAAAAAATGCTTGGATATGAAGATCATGAACTTCCAAATGATTTCTCGGTGTGGGAAACAACAACAGAACCTGAGGACGTTAAAAAATCATGGGAGCTTCAACAGAAACTTATTTCAAAAAAGGTTGACCGATTTGAAATAGAATTTAAAATGAAGCATAAAGACGGTCATTGGGTTGATATACTCTCAAGGGCTAAAGCAATTTTTAACGATAAAGGAAAAGCCATAAGAATTGTTGGTACGCATACCGATATTACAGAACGTAAACAATTCATAAAAACAATACAGGAACGTAATAAATATATCGAATCCATCATGGAAAATATGCCCATTGGATTTGCATTAAATACAATTAATGATGGCGATGTAAAGTACATGAACCTTCGGTTCGAAGAAATTTATGGATGGTCAAGGAATATTCTTACAAATACAAGCATATTTTTCGAAAAAGTCTTCCCGGAACCTAAATATCGTGAAAAAATGCAGGCACAAATTGTGGCCGATATGCAAAGTGGCGATCCTGAAAGAATGCGATGGAACAATCTGAAGATTGTGACGAGCACGGGAGATGTTAGATATGTTTATGCTTACAATATACCCTTGTCTGATCAAAATTTAATGATCTCAACGGTCCAGGATGTTACAGAGCGCAAGCTGGCTGAAGAAAAAATAAAAGCGGCAAACCGGAAGCTTCAAGCCAATGAAAAAGCATTAAAAGCAAGTGAAGAACGTCTTGACCTGGCTATGATGGTTAAGAATGAGGGAATCTGGGACTGGTATCTGGTAAACAACCGGGTTGACTTTGATCAACGCTATTATGCCATGGCAGGCTATGAACCAGATGATTTTGCCAACAACCTTGAGGAGTTTCAGAAGCGAATTCATCCGGAAGACGTGGATTACGTTATGTCCACTGCTGAGCAATATTTGACGGGGCAGATCGAACAATTTCAGGTTGAGTTCCGCTTTAATCGCAAAGATGGTTCGTGGATGTGGATACAGGGACGCGGCCAAATAGTGGAGCGTGACGAAAAGGGTATTCCAATAAGATTCATTGGCACTCATAGCGATATAACCAAGCGAAAGCAGGCTGAAGCAGAACTGCTAAAACTTTCAACCGCTGTTACTCAAAGTCCTTCCGTTATTGCTATTACTGATACTAAAGGTACGCTGGAGTATGTAAATCCTCAATTTACTGAAAGCACGGGTTACAGTATGGAAGAAGCCATCGGGCAAAATCCCCGTGTATTAAAATCGGGAGAACAATCTGATGAAATGTATAAAGAACTTTGGGGAACCATTTCATCGGGCAAAATCTGGCGTGGTGAATTTCACAATAAAAAGAAAAACGGCGAATTGTTTTGGGAAATTGCATCTGTTTCGCCCATATTTGATGAGCAAGGCAAAATCATTAATTATATTAAAGTAGCTGAAGATATTACCGAGCGCAAACAGGCGGAAGATAACTTCAGACATTCCATAGATGAGTCGCCATTAGGTATTAGAATTGTAAGCCAGGAAGGAAAGACCGTCTATGTAAACAAAGCACTTTTGGATATTTATGAGTTCTCCACTCTCGACGAATTTCTTAACACCAGAGCAATAGAAACGTATACTGAGCAAAGCTATCAGGAACATCTGAAAAGAAAAAAAATCAGACAAAAAGGTGGAGATGCGTACGATTATGAAATCAGCATCAGACGAAAAAAGGGAGAAATCAGGCACATAAAAGTGTGGCGTAAAGAAGTGATATGGAACAGAGAAAAACATTTCCAGGTAATTAACCAGGACATTACCGAACTAAAACGGCTTAACACCGATTTGATTCTGGCTAAAGAAAAGGCAGAGGAAAGCAACCGCTTAAAAACAGCTTTTCTGAATAATATGAGCCACGAAATACGCACTCCACTAAACGGTATAACAGGTTTTATCGGACTACTGCAAGATTCCGATATTGCTGATGAACAGAAACAACATTATTTCGATATTATAAACAAAAGCAGTGATAGACTGATAACCACGGTTACTGACATTATGGATATTTCGAGAATTGAAGCTGGCGAAATAAAAGTTTCGAAAACGGAGGTGTCGGTAAACGAGATTCTTAAAGAACAGTATAACTTTTTCTACCACCAGGCTAAATCAAAAGGGCTTCAGCTGATTTATAAACCAGGCCTTACGGATAGTGAAGCACGCTTTGTTACCGACAAACACAAATTGGAAGGGATTCTGACCAACCTGATTAAAAACGCCATTAAGTTTACCGAGCATGGGGAAATTACTTTTGCCTACTCATTAAAAAAAGAGCAGGATATTGATGTTTTAGAATTTACGGTAAAAGATACTGGAATCGGAATTCCAACAAATAGGATAGATGCTGTTTTTAATCGTTTTGAACAAGCCGATATTGAAGACTCAAAAGTTCATCAAGGCTCGGGTCTGGGGCTTGCCATTGCTAAATCGTATGTTGAAATGTTGGGTGGCGATATTAGTGTAAGTTCTGAAGTAGGTTTGGGTACCACCTTCACTTTTAGCATTCCTTACACAAAACAGTTGGTGAAAGAAAGCGATGCCAAAAAGAACAACAATAAAGAAACGCAGACAGCATTAAGTAATTTATCGGTAATTATTGCCGAGGATGATGAAGCCAGCACAATGTATTTTGAAGCTATCTTTAGAAATGAGTTTGAAAATATTATATATGCAAAAACCGGAAAAGAAACCGTAGATAAATGCCGGGAGAATCCTGACGCAGATCTTATTCTCATGGACATAAAAATGCCCGGCATGAACGGCTATGATGCCACCCGCGAAATTCGAAAATTTAACAAGGATGTAATCATTATTGCTCAAACAGCCTTCGGTTTAACGGGCGACAGGGAAAAAGCAATAGCAGCGGGTTGTAACGATTATATCGCAAAACCGATAAAAAAAGAGGAGCTTGAAATTATAATTAAGAATCACTTCAAAAATTAGAAAAAACTCCGGCCACCGCCGATTTGTAATCAACAGTTTCCTCGTTAAAGGAAAAAATTAGCAGCCAGCTAGCCAACAGCTGATGATATAAGTGTAAATTGATTTACCTTGCCATTATAAATTCTATAAAACTGAAGTGCCTGGTTTAAAGTAAGCAGCCATACCGGTAGCATGGAGCCACCGATTACAAATCGGCGGCAGCCGAGGTGTGTCGAGCAGTAAATATTAGAGTGACATCATATCTTATAAATACAAAGTATTAACTTAAGTATATGCAAGTGAAAAAAATACCAATTCTACTCTTTCTAAGCTATTTTTTTTGTAACTATTTGTTTGGGCAAACTACCGGGCAAGAGGCAGTGCTGTTGAACCCACAACTTGCGGCAATGCTCGATACCATTTACACCGATGACCAGGAAGACAGGCTGCAAATTAATACGATTGGTAAAAAACACGGTTGGGATTCGGAAGCATTAAAAGCGCATTTAAAAAGGATAGAAGTTAAAGATTCGGTTAATAGCATTAAAGTCGAAAAAATACTGGATACCTATGGCTGGCCGGGAGCTGACTGTGTTGGGACAAAAGGAAATACGGCTTTGTTTCTGGTTGTTCAACATGCGAGACTGAACTTGCAGGAAAAGTATCTGCCACTGATGCGCGAAGCGGTTAGTAAAGGCAATGCCCGGGGAAAAGACCTCGCCTTTTTAGAAGACCGGGTGGCACTACGAAAAGGCGAAAAACAAATTTACGGTACCCAGATTGCACCTGACCCGGAAACCGGTAACTACCTTATACTTCCGCTGATTGACCCTGCAAACGTGAATAAAAGACGCGCCGAACTTAAATTGAGTACATTTGAAGACTATATTGCCGACTTTGGATTAACATGGAATGTGGAAGCCTACCAACAACAATTACCAGAATTGGTAAAAAGGCACAGCGCTTACCTGAAAAACAAAGCAAATAAGCAACTAAGAAATGAAAACCAAAAACACCATAAATTTTGATCAGGTTGCCGACATTTACGATAACTATGTAAATGTTGATTTTGACATCCCATTTTTTATAAAAGAGACAGAAAATTATGGAGGAGAAGAGCTATTAGAACTAATGTGCGGAACCGGACGGGTTTCTATTCCGCTATTAACAGCCGGCAGAAAAATGACTTGTGTTGATTATTCAAAAGGAATGCTGCAGTCGTTCGGGAAAAAAATGGCCAACAAAGCTTATTCGGCCACACTGGTGCAAATGGATGTTACAAAACTCCATCTCGATAAAACGTTTGGAATGATTTTGTTGCCCTTCCATTCTTTAAGCGAAATACTTACAACCGAAAAACAACAGGCAGCTTTAACAGGCATCTCCAATCATCTTAAACCCGGAGGTACTTTTATTTTAACCTTGCAAAACCCCGAAACCCGGCTAAAACTGGCCGACGGAAAAATGAGGGTGATTGGCAATTTTCCTGTAGATAAGGACCGAAATATGCTTTTATCATACACCAATCAGTACAATAAAAATGAGGAGCTTGTTTCCGGTTATCAGTTTTATGAAATTTACAATGCCGAAAATACTATGCTGGAGAAGCGAATTCTGGAAATTAATTTTAAACCCGTATCACTTGAAAAGCTAAAATCCATGGTATTGAAAACGGAAATGGAAATTACAGAACTTTATGGCGACTATTCGTACGGCGAATTTGAACCGCAGAAAAGTGAATTTATTATTTGTAAAATGAGAAAAAAATGGCAGTGATTGCCTCAAGTTTGCAATTCCAATAGCCGGAAAGGCAATAATTAAAAACCATAAACAATTAAAAACAAGTAGCACATGGATTACTTAAAACAACAAGACATTATTGATGCGAAAATTTTAAGCGAGCGGAAAATATTTTTGTGGGGGCAGGTTGACGATCATTCTGCCAAACATGTGGTAGAACGTATCCTTTACCTGGAAATGCTCGCGTCTGGCAAAGAAATACAGTTGATAATAAACAGCCCGGGGGGGTATGTTACCGCAGGTTTTGCCATTTACGATACCATGAAAAGTATTTCGAGCCCGGTTTCAACGGTATGTTCGGGTTTGGCTGCCTCAATGGGATCTATACTGCTGTCGGCCGGCGAAAAAGGACGCCGTTTTATTTTGCCCCATGCCCGGGTAATGATTCACCAGCCCAGCGGTGGCGCAGGTGGTACTGCCGCCGATATTGAAATACAAATGGATGAAATTATTAAAACCCGCGATTTGGGCGCTAAAATATTGGCCGAAAACTGCCAGCAACCCATCGATAAAATTATTAAAGATTTTAACCGCGATTACTGGATGTCGTCTGAAGAGTCGTTAAACTACGGTATAGTTGACGGACTGTTGGATTTGCTGGTGTAAAACTACAGAACTGCAGGTGTTGATGGCTTTTGGTTGGCACCTGTATTTTTTTAGAAAAGCAGGTATTTTTGTAGCAGCATCGGTTTAATCAGAAGTAACGGCGTTGTTCACTTCGGGCAAGGGCTTATTTTTTTCTAGTACTATTTTTTCTCCGGTAAGAAAAAGGTAAAAGTACTTCCTTTTCCTGCTGTGCTCTCCACAGCAATTTTGCCTCCGTGTTTTTCAATTAACTCTTTACAAAGCAAAAGACCTAAACCCGAGCCTTTTTCGTTGGCTGTACCTGTTTGGCTGGCTTGCAAAGTTGGGTTAAAAAGTTTTTGCAGGGTTTCGTTGTTAATGCCAATGCCATTGTCGGCAACGCTAATTTCAACACCATCGGCTGTTTTACTGGCAAAAACACGAATTTCTCCACCCCTTTGAGTAAATTTAATTGCATTCGATATCAGGTTGCGTAAAACAATCCTTAACATATTTTCATCGGCAAACACTTCAAGCTCTTCGCTTGCAGAATTGTTGAGTGCAATATTTTTAGCTTTTGCCACCAATTTTTTCTGATTGATTTCGTCGAGTATGTGTGCAGAAAGCCGGGTTGTTCTGGGTCGGATATGTAGCAGACCGGTTTGCGATTTGGCCCAGCTTAGCAGGTTGTCGAGTAAAGTTAAGGTATCGTTTGCAGCGGTGTTAATGTATTTCAGGTATTTTTCCGCTTCGGTAAATGTTGGGTCATTTATTTTGTCGAGCAGTATTTCCGAAAAGCCCATAATGCTGTTAAAGGGGCTTCGTAAATCGTGTGCAATAATCGAAAAAAGTTTGTCTTTGGTCGCATTTAAATCTTTTAAATCCTGTTCGCTTTTGCGTAAGTCCTTTTCCGCTTTAATGCGTTCGCTAATATCGCGGGCTAAACCGCTTGCACCAATAATTTCGCCCTGCTCGTTTATAATCGGATTAAAAAAACTTTCATAGTAGGCCATGTGCTCATCTCCGTATTGCCTGATGTTGGAATGTGTTTCGCCACGCAAAGCCCGGTCGTAATTTTCTTTGGCTGCCACGCGGTCTGCATCGATGGGAATACAATCCAAAATATTCATGCCTGCTTTAATTTCCTTGTCGTAGGCAAATTTCATAACCCTGGCATGGGCCGAATTAAAATACAGGTATTCGTAGTTTTTGTTGATGGAAAACAAAATGGTATCTTTTTGACTTTCGATACTGGCTTTTAACAGTAATTGCGATTCTTTAATACGCTGCTCATCCAGCTTTCGCCGGGTAATGTCTTTCCCAAAAAACAGTGCACCAACAACTTCTCCATTAATCACTATCGGGTTCATAAAAACCTCGATATACAAGGATACGTTTTCGGCAGCAACATGGTCGATAAACGAAAACGATTCATTGTTTAATGCCCTGTCGTACCGGCTTTTCCATACTGCCTGCAAAGGCTGGGGGAGCGAATAAAGCAAGTTGCTGCCTGTTTGAAGTTTACTGCCAAAACTGGCATAAAAGGCTGCGGCAAAAACATGATTTACATAAAGAATTTCGTAGGATGAATTGATCGCCCATACACTGTCGTTGGTATTTTCGAAAATAGCCGACAGGTTTAAATCATTTAATATCTGTAAGTTTTTATGGGTGGTATTCTTATTATTTGTATTCCTATCCAGGTTATTGTTCATGCTTAAAATTTAAGAGTGTTTGTATTTCTGAATTGGCAACTCTTTCTGTGCCTGTTGAACACGAAGCTGTTTGTACAATTTATTTGAACTAATAGGGACATTAGTAATTCTGGTTTTAATGGATTAAATATAGCTGATTTTTTGTTTAATCAAAGCAATTTGTTCATGTATGTTGGCATTTTTTGCTCAGGCTTGTGCTGGTGGAATTACTCGCCTGCCAGTTCACGGCCTTGCGTATAAACCATAAAAATGGTTTAACTTTAATGCGCATTAAACGCTATTTTTTATCTGGAAAATGGCAATAGTTATTGATTAAAGGAATACATAAAAATGAAAAAAGTTTTACTGCTGCTCGCCGAAGGATTTGAAGTTTTTGAAGCCAGTGTTTTTATCGATGTTTTTGGCTGGAACCTGGAAGAAGGCAACCAGTTAACCCGCCTTTACTCCTGTGCGTTGCGTAAAGAAATAAAAAGCTCGTTTAACCAGCGCTTTATTGTCGACTACCTGCCTGACGATATAAACACCGATGATTTTGATGCGCTGGCAATTCCCGGCGGGTTTGAGGTGTACGGCTTTTACAAAGATGCTTATTATAAACGTTTCCTTGAATTGATTCGGCAGTTCCGCGCAGCAAATAAACCCATTGCATCTGTTTGTGTGGGCGCTTTGCCTTTGGGCAAGAGTGGAATATTAAACGGCAAAAAAGCAACCACCTACAATAGTGAAGTACGCAGAGCAGCGTTAAAAAGCTTTGGTGTAGAAGTTGTTCATCAGCCCATCGTTAGCGAAGATAATATCATCACTTCCTGGAATCCTTCAACCGCAATGAATGTGGCCTTCATGCTGCTTGAAAAACTAAGCACAAAAGCCAATGCCGATAAAGTACGCGGATTAATGGGGTTTTAAAAAGTGCTTTGGTTTAGTTGGCATCCATAGCACAGCGGAACCCGGTATTAAAAAGCGACGTTTCGTGCGAGTTGCCCGAGCGGCCACTTACCGAAAAACTGTCTTCGCCATACTGGTCGTAAAAAAACGAACCGCTGCGGATGGTTTTTACATTCTGGTCTTCGCGAATGGGAGCAGCACTTCCCGGGTAGGCTTTATAAGTATCGGCACACCATTGCCAAACATTGCCGCCCATATCTGTAAGTCCGGCTTCATTTTCGCCAAAAACACCAACCGGACTGGTAAACAAATACCCGTCTTTTGTTTCAGGGGCATTCATTTCGCCCTGCCAGGTATTGGCGAAATATTTTCCGTTCACTTCAAGCTCATTTCCCCAGCTAAATTTTTCGCCCGAGTTTTTACCACTTCTGGCGGCATATTCCCATTCCATTTCGGTAGGCAGGCGTTTGCCGGCCCATTTGGCGTAAGCATTGGCATCGTTCCAGCTTACGTGCGTAACCGGATGGTTGGCCACGGCATCTGGGCCATTGGGGCCCATTGGTTTTTTCCAGAAGGCACCTTTTAATAATTCCCAGCCTTGTTTTTCCATGCTAAATACGCCCGAGTCGCCAAAACGTTCGGCCTCGGTAGTATAGCCGGTAGCTTGTATAAAGGCATTAAACTGCGCAACGGTAACCGGCGACTTGTCGATTTTAAATGCTTTTACCACCACTTCGTGTGCCGGACTTTCCTGTGGTAAGCCATTCGCTGAACCCATCAGAAAACGACCTCCTTCAAAAGCAATCATTTCGCTCTCTTCAACAGTAGGGGAAACAGGCTCAGCGCTCTGTTCCTGAATTTTTTCCGGGGCTTGTTTAAGGGTACCCGGTTTTTCGTTTGTTTTATTTCCCGAGCAGGCAGCCAGGGCCACCGCCAGGCTCACAATTATTGTCTTTTTCATTTTTTTGCAGAATAAGTCGCAAAATTGCAATTTTAATTGGGGAATGGAAATTTAAAGAAACAAAATCCGGCTTTTATTGCTGACTTCGGTCATTTGAATTTTCAGCAGCAAACTGTTGATTTATGCGGGTAAATTTGTACCTTTTTACAAAATCACGTTGATATGAAACTTTTACTCGAAAATATAAAAGAACTGGTTCAGGTAGAAGAACATCCGGTGTTGTTTAAGTCCGGAAAAGATATGGCAAAGGTGGATACCATAAAAAATGCTTTTGTAATTATCCGCGATGAACTGATTGAGGATTTTGGCCCGATGGAGCAGTTAAAAGACAAATATTTTGATGATGACTTGTTAATTGAAATCGACTGCTCAAACCGGCTTGTGTACCCCAGTTATTGCGATTCGCATACACACCTGGTTTATCCAGCCCCGCGCGAAAAAGAATTTGTTGACCGGATAAAAGGCCTTTCGTACGAAGAAATTGCCCGCCGTGGAGGCGGTATCCTGAATTCTGCAAAATTACTTCACAATACTTCGGAAGATGCCTTGTACGAAAGTGCCATGGAACGAATTGGCGAAATAGTAAAAATGGGTACCGGGGCGGTTGAAATAAAAAGTGGTTACGGCCTAAATACCAATGATGAACTAAAAATGCTGCGGGTAATTCGCCGCATCAGGCAGTGTGCTCCCATCTGTGTGAAGTCGACCTTTTTAGGTGCGCATGCAATCCCGCTGGAATATAAAAATAAACCATCGGACTATGTAGATATGCTTATCAACGAGATGATTCCGCAAGTGGCAGCCGATGAGCTGGCCGATTATATTGATGTGTTTTGTGATAAGGGCTTTTTCTCGGTAGAAGATACCGAACGTATTCTGATGGCCGGCTTAAAATACGGCCTCCGGCCAAAAATACACGCCAACGAGCTGGGTTTAACCGGTGGTATTCAGGCCGGAGTAAAATACAACGCCCTTTCGGTTGATCATTTGGAATATGTGGGCGAGGAGGAAATTGAAGCACTTAAGAACTCAGAAACAATGCCTACAGTACTGCCTGGTGCTGCTTTCTTTTTAAATATGAAATTGTCGCCAGTGCGCGAAATGATTGAGGCGGGATTGCCGGTGGCACTGGCCTCGGATTTTAACCCCGGCTCGTCGCCAAGCGGAAATATGAGTCTGATTTCGGCAATGGGCTGCATCAACTTTAAAATGTTACCCGAGGAGGTAATTAACGCCACCACAATAAACACAGCCTATGCCATGGGAATTAGCGAAAGCTACGGAAGCATTGCCCGGGGCAAAGTGGCCAACCTTTTTATTACCAGCGAAGTTCCGGGAATTGAATATTTGCCGTATGCCTACGGTTCGAATCTGGTTGAAACGGTAATTATTAATGGCGAGATACAAAGCTTTTAGGTTTCGGCTTCGCACGGTCAGACTGTAATTAATCACTGCAAAAAATCATATGCAAATACCAAACTGATTTATATTTTCGGATTGAAAATTAGATGGATTTAACCACAAAGTTACACCAGGTTAATCACTAAGAAACACAAAGAAATGGAAAGGGAAAAGATATTCAGGAAAGTACTGGATTGTGCCTTTAAAGGGCATACTGAATTAGACCCGGGCTTATTGGAGAGTCCTGTGAACAGTGTTTAAAAGACGAAATTAAGCGTAATTGTATAAACTTCGAGGTACTTTGTGGTAAACGTTGAGAACCTTTGTAGTTAGAAAAACTAAAAACAAATGAAAAAAATAATCGAGTGCGTTCCAAATTTCTCTGAAGGGCGCGATATGGGGATCATAAAAGAAATTACCAATGCCATAGAAAGTGTCGCCGGTATCAGTTTGCTGGATGTTGACCCGGGTAAGGCTACCAACCGCACGGTAGTAACTTTTGTTGGCGCTCCTGATGATGTTGTGGAAGCGGCATTCAGGGGGATTAAGCGTGCTGCCGAGCTCATTGATATGCGTAAACATCACGGCGAGCACCCGCGTTTTGGAGCTACAGATGTTTGCCCGCTGGTGCCGGTGGCCAATGTTAGCATGACGGAAGCCGTTGAATATGCCCGAAAACTCGGGAAACGTGTTGGCGAAGAGCTGGGAATCCCGGTATATAGCTACGAGTTTGCTGCTTTTAGTGAGGAACGCCGCAGCCTGGCCAATTGCCGCTCGGGGGAATACGAAGCTTTAAAAGAGCGCATTGCAGGCAAGCGCTGGAAACCCGATTTTGGACCGGACGAATGGAATGAAAGGGTTGCAGGAAGCGGTGCCACAGCAATTGGGGCACGTAACTTTTTGGTGGCTTACAATATAAATCTTAACACCACATCAACCCGTCGGGCCAATGCCATTGCTTTTGATATTCGCGAGGCAGGGCGGGTAAAACGCGAGGGAGACCCAATTACCGGTAAAATAGTAAACGACGAAAATGGCGAGCCGCTGCGGATACCCGGAAGCCTGAAAAAAACGCGTGCCATTGGGTGGTACATCGAAGAATATGGAGTGGCACAAATCTCCATAAACCTTACGGATATTACTGTTACGCCTGTGCATGTAGCTTTTGATGAAACCTGTAAAAAAGCTACCGAAAGAGGTATTCGGGTTACCGGCTCCGAGCTGGTGGGGTTAATTCCGCTGCAGGCCATGTTGGATGCCGGAAAGTACTTTCTGCGCAAACAGCAACGTTCAACCGGAATTGCTGATGAGGAGATCATAAAAATTGCCATTAAATCGTTGGGACTTGACGAACTGGCGCCTTTCGATCCGAAAAAGAAAATTATTGAATATGTGATTGAAGATAAATCAGCGAAAAAGCTGGTAGATATGACTTTAACGCAATTTAAAGATGAAACAGCTTCAGAATCACCGGCACCGGGTGGAGGTTCTATTTCTGCTTTTGTTGGTGCTTTGGGAGGCGCTTTAGGTGCTATGGTGGCCAATCTTTCGGCACATAAACGTGGCTGGGACGAGCGTTGGGAAGAATTCTCCGACTGGGCTGAGAAGGGAAAATACTACCACACCGCTTTGTTAAACTGTGTGGACGAGGATACTGAGGCTTTCAATAAAATAATGGCCGCATTTGGTTTGCCCAAAGCCAGTGAGCAGGAAAAAACCGAACGTAAACAAGCTATTCAGCTGGCTACTAAAAATGCCATTGAGGTGCCCTTAAAAGTAATGCAGCTGGCGTATGATTCGTTGGAAGTAATGCAAGCCATGGCCGAAGTTGGAAATCCGAATTCTGTTTCTGATGCGGGAGTAGGGGCCTTGTGTGCACGAACAGCTGTTGAAGGTGCCTACCTGAATGTAAAAATTAATGCAAACGGTTTCAACGATGCCGAATTTCTTGAAAAAGCTATGGCAAAAGCAGCGAATCTATTAAAGGCAGCAAAAGAAAAAGAGGTCGCCATTCTGGAGATCGTAAATAGAAAGATTGAAGGCTAATGAATTTTAAGCGCTAAGCGCATACAGAAAAACCAAGGCGATGAATATTAAAACTTTCATCGCCTTAATTTTTGAATTTTATTGGCTACCGTTCCGCGTTCCGTCCAGCGAATAATTTGAACGACAAGGCTAATCATTTTCCCGGGTTGGGTAATAAGTCCTACCTTGTTGGCAACCTTTTTATCTCTCGTTTGTATGGTTTCTGGCCAGACCGGTTTTTTAGTGTCTGCCATATGTTTGGCAAAGTTCCAGGCGCCATTTCGTGCAAGCTTCATACTAAAATCAACAAGTAAATTATCAACCTGTCCGAGCCACAAAAGTACTTTGCGCAAAAAGGGCCAAATGGATGAAAGTCCGCGTTGCACATCATCAACCATTGCTGCCAGAATATTGTTTATACGTTTAAAATCCTCTTCTAAATCATCAATGTTTTTACCGCTTGAAGTTTCGGCTGCGGCAATTCCTAAATCAAGGTTAATGTGTGCATTCATTCCCAAAAGCAAGTGCTGAACCACAAGAAGATTATTGTTGGTTGCCTGGGTAAAAGCGACTTCCCAGCACTGGCTTAGCGGCTTGTTGTTTTTCCATGCAAAATAGGCATCAATGTACCTTCTGGCAAAAACTACATCAAGCTTTTCCATTCGTTGGCCATCCTCAAAATAATTTTGCTCAATTTCTTCTTTTACTTTACGGGTAACTTTTTGGTACAACACTGCAAAATAGCCTAAGGTATCCTGGTTTTTTATTGCTTCTTCAATAATTAAATCAAGCGTTTGGATTACCTCGTCGATGGTATTAATTGGTTTCATTTGTGCTTAATTTGCTTGTATTTTAATTAAGCAACAACAAAACAGGGTAAGTGTTGAAAAAATGCGCAAAGCGGATGGTTCCGCAAGGCGCATAATGTAAGAGTCAATAGTTATGTTTAATTGTTTTCCTGAGGCTGGAAATTCTTTTGCAGACTTACAAGAACAATAATTCCTAAGCGTGTTAACGCAAAAACAAGAATTCCGCACAGAGGAGCAACCAGTGCAATTTTTAGTCCGTCGGCAAAAACACTTGGTGCTACATCGCCCATGGCCTGAACTTTATCGAAGATCATAATTAGTCCGAAAACACGGCCTAAAAATCCCCAGGCAACAGCAAACCAGCTTATTTGCTTCATTAATTCAATCGTTTTGTATTTTTCTCCTTTTATTAAAAGTCCGCGCACAAAGAATCCTATTATTACTAGAAATGATAGTACAATGATGTAGGTAAAAGCAGGTCCGCCATCGTTAAGTTTGCTAATAATTGCATTCATAATTTTAGTTTTTAAATAAATACTAATCAAATGTAAGTCGGAAAATGATTGCATTTATTTTATTGCGACAGATGGAACATTCTGCGCCGGTTTTGTCAAAATTACGCTTATAAACCGAATATGAAATGTTATAAATGCAACAAAAGGAAGAAAACCCGCATTTCGTCGCTAAAAAAATGCAGGTTCACGAAAATTAAGTAGTATTGTATAAATGAACTTTTGGAAAAAAATAAATTTTAAAACGATCCTTTTTCATTCGCTGTTTTGGGTGGCGGTTTGGTTTTTCTTTTTCTATTTTTTTAGTTATAACTCAGACAAAGTAGACTATGCGCTTTGGTTCTCGAGCGGATTATTGCCGCTTACCATTGGCGTAACCTATTTTGTAAATTACCGCCTTATTCCGCGTTATCTGCTGGCTAAACGTTACTGGAAATTTGCCCTTTACAGCTTTTATACCTTCGTTTATATATCTTATATTATTTCGTTGTTGATATACACCTGCCTTATTCTGGTGCTTAAATTTAATTTAAACGAGATGCCCCCCATGAGCAAAAATTTCTTTTTTGTGTTGCTGCTGGTTATTATTGTTGTTGGGGTAATTAGTTTTGTAAGTATTTTAAACCAGAGTTTTAAAACGGCTACGGCAAATAAAGAGCTGCAAAACAAAATTCTGGAAACACAACTTCAGTTAAAAGAGCAGGAATTGCACTACCTGAAACGACAGATTCACCCTCATTTTCTTTTTAATACTTTGAATACGATATATGGCTTTGCGCTGAAACAATCGACACAAACACCCGATATTATCCTAAAACTTTCGAACCTGCTGGATTATATTTTGTACCAGGTTAACAAACCGCTGGTAAGTTTAAAAGAAGAGGTGTTGCATATTCAGGAATACATTGAGCTGGAAAAGGTGCGTTTTCAGGACACCTTGAAGGTAGATTTTAGGTCAACCGAGGTAAAAGAGGAAATTCGCGTGGCGCCAATGTTGTTGATTCCTTTTGTTGAAAATGCCTTTAAACATGGTAATTTAGTAGATGGTTTTTTAAGCATAACAATAGAAGTTAGGGTTGAGAACAATAGCCTTGAGTTTGACATTGAAAATTCGTTTATCGAGGAGGACAACGCGCAGAAAAACGGTGGGCTCGGGCTTTTAAATATCAGAAAACGCTTGGATTTGAATTACCCGAATAATTATGAACTGATGCATGGGATTAAAGAAAACCGGTATAAAGCCAGCTTGGTGATTATCGATTTGACAAAAACAGAAAAAGCTAAGCAAGCCAATGACAACTAAAATACGATGCATTATTGTTGATGACGAGCCCATGGCCCGCGAAATTCTGGAAAACCACCTCCGGAAGATTGAAGCCGTGCAAATTGTGGCTTTGTGTAAAAATGCAGTGGAGGCTTTTAACTGCATCAGTACCGAGCAGGTTGACCTTGTTTTTCTGGATATCAATATGCCCGAGATTTCGGGACTGTCGTTTGCCAAATCAATCAACAATGCGGTAAAAGTTATTTTCACCACAGCATATCGCGAGTATGCCGTTGATGGTTTCGATTTACAGGCGGTTGACTATCTTTTGAAGCCCATCTCGTTTGGGCGTTTACTGCAAAGTATTAATAAATACCTCAACGAAAGTCAGCAGGCTTTGCCCGACGAAATGGCGCCTATCGAGCCGGAAAAAACAGAGTCGGTTTTTGTGCGTGCCGACAGGAAAATGATTAAAATAAATTTTCCCGAAATATTGTATATCGAAAGCCTGGCCGATTACATAAAAATTCACCTGCAGGATAAAACCATTGTAACGCGCGAAACCATTTCGAGCATAGAAGCCAAATTACCCCAAAAAGATTTCCTGCGTGTGCATCGCTCGTTTATTGTGGCTATTAAGGCAATCGATTCGTTTACAAACGAGTTGCTTGAAATAGGTAAAAAACAAATTCCTATCAGCCGAAGCTACAAAGAGCAAGTGTTGAGGCGTTTGCAGTAACTGAAAAAAGTTGCACCCCTTTCAGCTTAACTTAAAGTTTTTACGATAGAGGGCAGGCGAAAGTCCGGTAACCTGTTTAAATATTCGCGAAAAATGATAACGGTCGGCAAAACCGCCGGCCAGCGCAACCTGCTCAATCGATTGTCCGGAGTGATGCAGGAGCACACACGATTTGTCGATACGTTTTTTGCGCACATACTTTTGTGGCGATAAACCTGTTTCCTGTTTAAAAAGCCGGTTAAAAGCATTGGTGGCGAGCTTCACCCGTTCTGCCAGAATTTCGTTGCTTAAGGGCTGCGAAATATTGTTTTCGATAAAGTCAAGCGTGTCTAAAATACGAAGATCAGTACTTACATCGAAGCGGTCTTTTTCCTCAATTTCCGACAACAGGTGCGTAATGAGCGATTGAATATTTAGGGCTACTTTAAAATTAAACTGTGTGCTGTCTTTTCGCAGGTGAGAAGTAATGCTGTCAATCTTTTTTTGAAGTAAACCCGAGATGTTGAATTCAAAAATGCCGGGTTTTACGTTATCGTACAATGTCCCCAGGTTAAAATGAATAAAAAGGTGCAGCAGGTAATTGCCTTCCAGCAATTCTTCAGTAGAAAAGTCCACCTTGTCGCCCCTGATTACATAGCCTGTTTTCGGAATAGGGTTGTTGAAGAGCCTTGTGGAAAAATTGGTATTTGGCGCAATCATTATAATTTTTCCTTCGCGCAGGGGGTAGTCTATACCATTGTGCGTAATTACCGCGCCATCGCGGTTGTTGGTGTAAATGCGCCAATACGGGAAAGAGAGTTCGTTAAATTCCCAGTTTTTTAACCACCAGTACCTGCAGCAAAGCAATTCCGGATTAATGGTTGGAAACACCTGTAAAATATCAGATGGATCACCTTTGTCGGGTATTTTTCTAAGTGGTATCAAAACAATTCAAATTACCAGCTACCGCTTAAGCCTTCTTCCAGTGCCTTTTGGTAGCTTTCAATGTTAAACTCGTATAAAAAAGGAGCTTTGTGAGCCCCGCCCGTTTTTCGTTCGTTCAGTTTATTCAGAATTTTATAGGATAATATTTTTCGTTGAAAATTTCTACGGTCAAGTTTGCGGCCGAGCAGTGTTTCGTAAAGTGTTTGCAGTTGGGGCATGGTAAATTTATGGGGCAGTAGTTTCAGCCCAATTGGCTGCTGGTTAAGCTGAATACGTAGAGTTTGCAGGGCTGTTTCCATAATTTTTTTATGGTCGAAGATGATGTCCAGTTCATCAAAAGGATTCATCCACTCGCAACGCTCTGATAACATATCGGGGCTTGGATTTACCTGCGAGTATTCAACCAGGGCATAAAACCCAACCGAAATAAAACGTTTGTTAAAAAAAGCTATGTTTTCCGCCGGTTCATTTTTGTCGAATACCGGTTTGGTCTGCAACGATTTATTTCGGTCCGGTTCGCTAAAAACCTTAAATTGTTTCAGAAAAATATTGTCGAGTCCGGTTCGCTCCTTCAAGGTTCGGCTGGCCGCTTGCTCCAGCGTTTCTTCGTATCTCACAAAACCGCCGGGTAAGGCATAATCGTTTGTGTTTTTTAAACGAAGCATCAGTACTTTTAACTCGTTGTTGTGAAATCCAAAAATCACACAATCGAGCGAAATATGGTCGAGTAATTCTGTTGCTTTAAATGGAGTAGTAGTTGAAGTCAATGTTTTAAGCTTTATAAAAATACAAATAAACCGAATTTTTTTTGAACCTCCATTTTTTTACGATATCCGAAAAGGAATGAGTAAAACTGGTTAATTTTGCGAATGCCAAATCAGGGCTAAGTACTGCAGCTGCAAGGTTGGTACATAAAAGGGTTGAATATTTGATTAATATGAGTAAAATAGAATTTGAAAAGCAAGAAATATTGTGTGTAGGCGAAGTGCTTTGGGACCGGTTACCAACAGGGGCAAAACCCGGAGGGGCACCAATGAATGTGGCTTTGCATTTAAACGCAATAGGCCAAAAAGTTACCGTAGTCAGCAGTGTTGGGAACGATAAGGCCGGAGATGATTTAAAGCTGTTTTTGGAAAAATCGGGCTTGGAAACCACCTTCATACAAACCGATTCTGAGCTTCCTACCAGCGAAGTACTGGTGCAGCTTGATGCCAACAAAAATGCCACTTACGAAATTTGCGAGCCCGTTGCCTGGGATAATATTCACTTAAGCGAGTCGCTGGCTCAGAAGGCACAGCAATCGGGCCTGTTGGTTTACGGATCATTGGCTTCGCGAAACTCAAAAACACGAAATACTTTGCTGAGTTTATTAAACGGTAACACAATAAACCTTATTGATGTAAATTTTAGAAAACCTTATAACCAACAAACGGTTGTGGAGCAATTAATGCAACAAACACACCTGGCAAAGCTGAACGACGAGGAGTTGTTGACTTTTGCAAGCTGGCATAAGCAGTCTGCAGAAAACGAAAAAGACCTGGTAAAGTGGTTTTCAGAATATTACCAATTACAAATGGTTTGTGTAACAAAAGGCGAAAAGGGGGCGCTCTTGTATGCCGATGGACAGCTTTTCGAACATCCGGGTTTTAAGGTAAAAGCGGTAGATACGGTTGGCGCCGGAGATGCCTTTTTGGCCGGAATGATTGCTGCCCTGTTTGAAGAGAAAAGCTGGGAACAAGCCCTGGCCTTTGCATGTGCCACAGGTGCTTTTGTTGCATCGAAGGCAGGAGCAACACCAAAATATGATAGGCGTGAAATTGAAAATATTCTGAACCAGGGGAATTAAAAAGTGCCGAAAATAGCGTACTTCTCGCTGTTGCAGTACACCTGGCTATAGATAAAAAATCCCTCGCGACTGGTTTCCAGTTTGCGGTTGAGGTGAAGGATGGGGTGCCCCTCTTTAACATTCAGGTACTCCTGAATTTTTTGGTCGGCAAGAATAGCCATCAAACGCTGCTCACCACCGGTAACTTCAATGTCGTACATCGTACGAAGAATATTGAAAAGGGACTTGTTTTCCAGGTTTCGGCTGATAAACCGGCGCAGGTTGATGTTCGGCATCATGGTGATGTCGTAAAAAACCGGCACTTTATTCATTATGCGGAGGCGCTCAAAATAAATACATCCAAACTCTTCCTCGTTGTTTAAAAGCGGAAAAGCAAAATTGGTGGTATCCCACTGCCTTACTTCGGGCTTTACAATAATTTTTGTTACCAGGTTTTCTTGCCCCACCGCACTGGTAGTACCCGAAAGCGACAAAATTCCAACCCCGCGCGGAACCCCCATAACAATGCTGCCCTTGCCCTGCTTTTTTTTAATATAGCCCTCATGCACCAATCGGTCAAGTGCTTTTCTTACAGTGGGTCTGGTGGTCTGATGTACCGCACAAAGTTCATTTTCCGATGGCAGGATATCTCCTTTTTTATATACGCCATCCGAAATGTGTTTTCTGATAATTTCGTAAACAACTTTGTATTGTGGTAAATTTTTGCTCAGACGCATTTTGGTTTTGTTTATTTGCCGGCAAATATAAATGTTTTTCTGTTCAAATGTAAAGACAAAATTAATAAATTGTATTTACAAGTGACTTGTAAATGTATTTAAAAAACTCTATATTAGGGTTTTAAATAAAAAACAAATATTAACTTGTAAATACAAGTTGTGGAAATTAAGTTTGTCGAAAAATTATTCAAATTATGGCTACACCAATAATAATGCCTCGCCAGGGGCAGTCTGTTGAATCCTGCATTTTTACCGAATGGACAAAAGAAGTGGGAGAGGAAGTGAAAAAGGGCGAAGTACTTTTTGCCTACGAAACTGATAAAGCATCGTTTGAGCAGGAAGTCGAAGAAGATGGTGTTTTGTTGGCCGTGTTTTGCGAAGAAGGAGATGAGGTTCCTGTTTTGCAAACCATTGGCGTAATAGGTCAGCAGGGCGAAAATATCGATGAGTTTTCTGCCGGAACTGCACCGGAGGCAGCAGCTGAAATAAAAGAAGAAGTTGAGGAAGCACCTGAAGAAAAAGAAGAAGAAGTTAAGGTTGTGCTGAAAGAAAAACCAGAAGGTGAAAAAGTGAAAATTTCTCCTCGCGCCAAAAATCTGGCCGAAAAAGATGCCGTTCCCTATGAGTCGATTGAAGGATCAGGTCCTGGTGGACGTGTAATCGAACGTGATGTTAAAGCTTTTGAAGCATCGCAGCCGAAACTATCGCCACTGGCTAAAGAAGTTGCCAAAGCTGAAGGTCTTGAGGCGACAGGCGCCGGTAGCGGATTGGCAGGAACAGTAAAAGCTTCTGATTTGGGAACAAATCCGGTTTATGCCGATGATTTCGAGATCAAGAAAATGCCACATATCCGCAAGCTGATTGCCAAAGCAATGCACCAGTCCTTGCAGAATTCTGCACAGCTGACACATCATTTAGGTGCCGATGCAAGAAGATTATTGGCCTTGCGTAAAGAAATTAAAGCCAAAGAAGGTGCACCAAATATTACACTGAACGATATGGTTTGTTTTGCCGTTATCAAAGCGCTGAAACAATTCCCTGATGTAAATGCACATTTCCTTGGTGATAGTGTAAAATACTTCAACAAAGTACATCTTGGTTTAGCTGTTGATACCGACCGTGGTTTGATGGTTCCTGTAATTAAAAATGCAGACGATCTTTCAATTACAGGTTTGTGTAACCAGTTTAAAGAAGTTGCCGATGCTTGCCGTACCGGAAGTATCGATCCGGAATTGCTTTCTTCTGAAGCGGCATCGTTTACGGTTTCAAACCTTGGAAATTACGGTGTTGAAATGTTTACACCGGTTATCAACCTTCCACAGGTAGCTATTCTTGGTGTAAATACTATTGTGCCACGACCAAAAGATATGGGCGACGGAGTTTACGGATTTGTGCCGTACATGGGCTTGAGTTTAACATACGATCACCAGGCTTTGGATGGCGGAATGGCAACACGTTTTGTGAAGCAGGTGGCTATTGAGATTGAAAACTTAACCTTTGACTATTAATACCAAAATGAAGTACGATTTAGCAATAATAGGTGCCGGGCCGGGTGGATATGTTGCCGCTGAAAGAGCCGGAGCAAAGGGACTGAAAGTAGTTCTTTTCGAAAAGAAAGAGCTTGGTGGTGTTTGTTTGAATGAAGGTTGTATTCCAACAAAAACATTGCTTTACGGTGCGAAAATTTACGATAGCGCAAAAAGCGGAAGTAAATACGGTGTTGAAGCAAACGATCTGTCGTTTAGCTTTGATAAGATGATGGCACGTAAGAATAAAGTGGTGAAGAAATTGGTTGGCGGCGTTGGCATGAAAATGAAGCAGTTTAAAGTGGATGTGGTCAACGACGCGGCAATGATAAAAAAGAGAAGTGCTGAAGGTATAGAGATTGAAGCAGGAGGCAAGGTTTATAATGCTGCCAACCTGATGATTAGTACCGGTTCTGAAGCTTTTGTGCCACCAATTCCTGGCGTACAGGACAATGAAAACATTCTTACCAACCGCGAAATTTTGCAGTTGAAAGAGCAGCCAAAATCATTGGTGATTATTGGTGGTGGTGTTATCGGTATGGAGTTCGCCAGCTTTTTTAATAGCCTTGGTACCAAAGTTACCATTGTTGAAATGCTGGATGAGATCCTGACCGGGATGGACAAAGAACAAAGTGCTATGTTGCGTCAGCTATATGCAAAAAAAGGCATCGAATTCAATTTGTCGTCAAAAGTTACCAAAGTTGACGGAACAAAAGTAAGCTTCGAAAAAGATGGTAAAACTACAGAAATCGAAGGCGATAAAATATTAATGAGCGTTGGCCGGAAGCCGGTTACCACGGGTTTTGGTTTGGAAAATCTGGGTGTTGAGTTATTCAAAGGCGGAATTAAGGTCGATGAAAAAATGCGCACCAATATTCCGAACGTTTATGCAGCCGGCGATGTAACTGGTTTTTCATTGTTGGCACACACGGCCAGCCGCGAAGGCGAAGTGGTGGTAAACAACCTTTCAGGTCGCCCGGATAAAATGCGTTACAATGCTATTCCCGGAGTGGTTTATACCAACCCGGAAATTTCGGGTGTTGGATTGACTGAGGAAACTGCAAAGGCAAAAGGAGTAGACTATAAAATTGCTGAACTGCCAATGGCTTATGCCGGACGATTTGTTGCCGAAAACGAAGGTGGCAGCGGATCGTGCAAAGTGCTGGTAGGTGCAAAATATGGCGAGGTGCTGGGTGTTCATATGATTGGAAATCCATCGAGTGAAATGATTTACGGTGCCTGCATGGCCATCGAGGCCGAAATGACACTAAAAGAAATGGAAGAAGTGGTGTTCCCGCACCCAACCGTTTCGGAGATATTTAAAGAAACCGTATTTAGTTTCGGGCATTAAACACCGGAACAACAGAGTAGAAAATCAAGTAAAAATTAATAAAACAAAATAGTATGCCTAAGTCGCAATTTATTGATCCGGTTGAAGTAAGAAAATCGGGTTCAATTCAATTCAAAGAAATTCCTGTAAACCAATACAACAAAAGTATTGAAGAGGAAAAAGCAAATTTCTCGAAAGAAGAATTCGTTGATATCTTCCATGATATGGCCTTGATTCGTGAGTTCGAAACCATGTTGAACCTTATTAAAACAAAGGGTGAGTACGAAGGAATTGAGTACAACCATCCTGGTCCTGCTCACTTGTCTATCGGACAGGAATCGGCAGCCGTTGGTATGGCTTACCATTTGGGTGTTGAGGATTTTATTTTTGGTTCGCACCGTTCTCACGGAGAGATTTTGGCCAAAGGTATGTCGGCCATTCATAAAATGAGTGACGACGAGTTATTGGATGTAATGACTAATTTTTTCGATGGCACAATTCTGAACATTGTAAAAGAAGGTCACGAAGGTGATGTGAAATCATTGGCGCGCCGTTTCCTGATTTACGGAACACTGGCCGAGATTTTTGCCCGCGAAACAGGTTTTAATAAAGGTTTAGGCGGATCGATGCACGCTTTCTTTACGCCGTTTGGTGTATATCCGAACAACGCCATTGTTGGTGGTTCGGGCGATATCGCAGTAGGTGCGGCATTATTCAAAAAAGTAAATAAAAAAGATGGTATTGTAGTGGCCAACATTGGTGATGCTTCAATGGCTTGCGGCCCGGTTTGGGAAGGTCTGGCTTTTGCATCGATGGACCAGTTTGAGCAGCTTTGGGAAGGTGCATATCAAGGTGGTCTGCCAATCATTTTCAATATCATGAATAACCAGTACGGAATGGGTGGACAAACCTGTGGTGAAACCATGGGATACGACATTGCCGCTCGTATTGGTGCCGGTGTAAACCGCGACAGCATGCACGCCGAACGCGTTGACGGTTACAATCCGCTGGCAGTGATTGATGCCTACAAACGCAAAATGGAACTGCTGAAAGACAAAAAAGGTCCGGTTCTGCTCGATGTTTTAACTTACCGTTACAGTGGTCACTCGCCTTCTGATGCTTCATCGTATCGTAGTAAAGAGGAAGTGGAAGCATGGGAAAAGCAGGATTGTATTGCTTCATACGAAAAAGAGCTGGTTGGAGCTGGCGTTGCAAAAGAAGCAGAGCTTGAGGCCATTAAAGCCGACATCGTTGAGTTGATGAAATACGCGATGAAACTGGCTATCGACGAAAAAGTGTCTCCTCACATGGATATGGAGAAATATCCTGAATTGATTGGCGACATGATGTTCTCGAACGAGAGCCTGGATAAAATGGAAGACCGCGAAGTAGAGGTGAATCACCCGATGGAAGAAAACCCACGTGTAAAACAACTCACTAAAAAAGAGCGTTTTGCTTTTGATGCCAACGGAAAACCATTCTCGAAAATTAAACAATACCAGCTACGCGACGGAATTTTCGAAGCCATTGTTGATCGTTTTTATAAAGATCCTACATTGGTTGCTTACGGTGAAGAAAACCGTGACTGGGGTGGTGCTTTTGCCGTTTACCGCGGATTAACAGAAGCTTTACCATATAACCGTTTATTCAACTCGCCAATTTCTGAGGCGTCGATTATTGGTACTGCCATTGGTTATGCCATGTGTGGCGGACGCGTAATTCCTGAAATTATGTATTGCGACTTCCTTGGACGTTGTGGCGACGAGGTGTTCAACCAAATGCCGAAGTGGCAGGCGATGTCGGGTAACGTAATTAAAATGCCGGTGGTGGTTCGCGTTTCTGTTGGATCGAAATACGGTGCACAGCACTCGCAAGACTGGACTTCACTGGTAGCGCATATTCCCGGATTGAAAGTGGTATTCCCCGTAACTCCATACGATGCCAAAGGTTTAATGAATACTGCACTGCAGGGAACTGATCCGGTGATTTTCTTCGAAAGCCAGCGTATTTACGACATTGGCGAGCAATTCCACGAAGGTGGTGTGCCTGAAGAATATTACGAAATTCCATTTGGCGAGCCAGATGTAAAACGCGAAGGAAAAGACATTACCATTCTTACCATTGGTGCAACATTGTACCGCGCACTTGAGGCTGCCGATAAGCTGAAAGAAGAATACGGCATGGAAGCGGAAGTTATCGATGCCCGTTCAATTGTTCCTTTCAACTACGAAAAAGTATTGGAGTCGGTTAAAAAGACTGGTAGAATTATCATTTCGGGCGATGCCAACTCACGCGGTTCGTTCCTGAATGATATGGCAAGAAATATTACAGAATTGGCATTCGACGAGCTGGATGCACCTCCTGTAGTTGTTGGTTCGCGTAACTGGATTACTCCTGCCTACGAGCTGGAAGAGTATTTCTTCCCACAGGTAGACTGGTTCCTGGATGCCATTCACGAAAAAATTGTTCCCTTAAAAGGACATGTTGTGAAGAATAACTTTACCAACGCCGAGCAAATTCGCCGAAATAAGTTGGGAATATAATATTGGTTAGTTGAAAAGCATGGTGTGGATAAGTTATGGTAGGAAAGGATTTTTTATATTCACACCTGCTTTCACAACCAAAATATATTAATTGAAATTATGAATTTTCTAAAAGAATTTCCTGATGTTGAAACGTTGATGCGCATTGGAGGCGACATCGAAATACCAAATGTAAATGGCCACATCCACACGCCATACTCGTTTAGCTCTTTTGATCGGATTTCGCAAATCTTTGATCTGGCAAAAGATGAAGAGGTTGAGGTGTTGGGGATAAACGACTTTTTTGTGTCAGACGGTTTTAACGAGTTTTACAGTTTTGCCGTTAAGAATGGCGTTTTTCCATTGTTCAACGTCGAATTTATCGGCCTTATTCCCGAATTGCAACGTCGCAACGTAACAATAAACGACCCCAGTAATCCGGGGCGCATTTATTTCAGTGGCAAAGGTTTAAATTATCCGTACCGGGTATCGGAAGAAAACAAGCAGTTTTTGGAAGAGCTTATCACCGAAAGTCAGAAGCAGGTAGCAAAAATGATTGAAAAGGTAAATTACTTGCTGCAGGCTATTTATCCGGAGATGAATTTGACCTATGAAGATGTGAAAGAAAAGTACGCCAAAGAGCTGGTGCGCGAACGTCATATTGCCAAAGCTATTCGTATTCTTGTTGATGAGAATTACCCAAAAATGTCGGGTAAGCGAATGTTTTACACCGAGCTTTTTGATATTGAACCCAAGGCAAACCCTGAAGATATTCCGGCCATTGAAAACGAAATCCGGAGCCGATTGCTAAAAGCAGGAGGACTGGCTTTTGTTCCTGAATCGCCGGCATCGTTTCCGGCAGTTGACCGAATAACAGAATACATATTGGATGCAGGGGGGATACCTTGCTACCCGGTATTGCTCGACGATAGAAAAGGAAATCTTATTACAGGATTTGAAAGTGATTGGGAGCAGATGGATGAGCGTTTAAAAACCATGAATGTACACATGCTGGAGCTTATCCCATCAAGAAACTCAGTAGAGAAGCTGCGCGAGTTTGTAAAATTCTTTACACGAAAAGGCTATGTTGTTTCCTTAGGTTCAGAACATAACACACCAGGAATATTCCCGCTGGAGGTAAAAATTGATGGCGAGCACGAATTGCCTGAAGACCTGAAGAAGGTGTCGTACGAGGGGGCTTGTGTAATTGCTGCACACCAGTACCTGAAAACCAACGGTCTGGAAGGTTTTGTTACACCCGATGGAAATCGTACGGGAAAATCCCTCGAGGATTTAAAAGTTTTAGGAAATGCAGTAATAAAAGAACTAATTGCTTAAAGCGGAGTCCACTACTCAAAGGATTTCCGCTTCAGGCAAAAATTAGAATCCACAAAATGGAAGGTTTAAAAAATCTTATAAAAATATCTCAATTTTATGGCAAAAACCCTGAAATGGTGATTGCCGGAGGCGGAAATACCTCATTTAAAAACAACGAAAATATTTGGGTGAAAGCCAGTGGCCATGCCCTTGCAACAATTACCGAAGATGGTTTTGCAAAGCTTGACCGTAAAAAACTGGGTCTTATTGCCGAAAAATCGTATAGTTCTGATCCGTTTGAACGCGAGCGCCAGATAAAAGACGATTTAATGGAGGCCACCATAACCAAAGACCGCCGACCATCGGTTGAAACATCAATGCACGATGTGATCGAATACGCCTATGTGGTGCACCTGCATCCAACAAAAGTAAACGGCCTGATGTGTGGCAACGAGGTGGAAAAATACATCGAAGAATTATTTGGCGACCAGGTGGTTTACATTCCATACATCGATCCGGGTTATGTACTGTTTAAAGAGGTTGAAAAGCAACTGGCGAAATTCAAAGCAGAAAAAGGCAAGGCTGCACAAATCATCTTTTTGCAGAACCACGGAATTTTTGTGGCTGCCAATTCTGTTGACGAAGTTGAAACCATTTACAACGATGTTTTTGCCCAGTTGAACGGTGCATTAAAAGCGGAGTTGTCGGGAGAAGTACTGCCCGTTCGTGATGATGTTGCCGAATTTATCCCGGCCATCAGAATGATGGTTTCTGATGAGGAAATTAAAACACTGAAGCTTCGGAACAATGCAGTAATAGCGCGATTCGCAAAAGACGCAGCGGCCTTTGAAAAAGTGGCCAAACCATTCACGCCTGATCTGATTGTTTATTGCAAATCGAAATACGTATTTATTGAAAATACCGAAACCGTTCAAGACCTGTTGAAAGAGGCCAAAGAAAAGATTGCGGCTTTTATTTCGGCAAACGGATTTGCTCCAAAGGTAATTGTGCTGAAAGCGGTTGGCTTGTTGGCAGTTGGTGATCATGCTGCCCAATGCGATACCATTCTGGATGTGTTTGAAGATGCCATGAAGATTAGTGCTTATTCCGAGTCGTTTGGAGGACAGCATTTTATGACTCCCGAACAGATTGCTTTTATCGATACCTGGGAGGTGGAGAACTACCGCCGAAAAATTGCTGCCGGAACATCAGTGGGCCGGGTGCAGAATAAAACCATTATTGTTACCGGTGCAGCTATGGGGTTTGGCGAAGGAATTGCCCGTTATTTGACAGAAGAAGGCGCCAACATTGTTGTGGCCGATATTAACGAAGAAGTTGGGCAAAAAACAGCTGCTGCACTCGCCGCAATGAAAGGCAACAACAGGGCTATTTTTGTGCAGACCAATGTTGCTGACCTGGATAGCCTTGCCAACTTGATGAAGGTAACGATTGCCACTTTTGGTGGTCTTGATGTGTTTGTAAGCAATGCCGGTGTATTGCGCGCCGGTGGCCTGGATGAAATGACTCCGGAACAATTCGAGTTTGTTACCAAAATAAATTATAACGCTTATTTCTACTGCACAAAAGTAGCCTCAAAAATATTGAAGCTCCAAAATGCATATAAGCCTGATTATTATTCAGATATTATTCAGATTAACTCAAAATCGGGCTTAAAAGGAAGTAAGAAGAATTTTGCCTACGCCGGAGGTAAATTTGGTGGAATTGGATTAACACAGTCGTTTGCACTGGAGCTGGCACCCGATAAAATTAAAGTGAATTCGGTTTGTCCGGGTAACTTTTACGAAGGCCCGTTGTGGAGCGATCCTGAAAACGGTTTGTTTATTCAATACCTGAATGCAGGGAAAGTGCCGGGAGCAAAAACAATTGACGATGTGAAGAAATTTTACCTCGACCAGGTGCCGCTTGGAAAAGGTTGTTCGCCAAAAGATGTGGTGAAAGGAATTTTATACCTCGTTGACCAGGAGAATGAAACCGGACAGGCCCTGCCTATTTCGGGCGGGCAATCAATGCTTCACTAGAATTTCCGGTTTTGATAAATGAATTAAAAGAAGAATTACAATGAAAACAAAAGCAGTTCGATTATACGGTAAAAAAGACCTTCGGGTAGAGGAGTTTGAATTACCAAAAATTAGTGACGATGAAATACTGGCCAAGGTAGTTACCGATAGCCTTTGTATGTCGAGTTATAAAGCGGCCAACCAGGCAAGCGATCACAAGCGTATTCCCAACGATATTGCCGAAAATCCGATTATGATTGGGCATGAATTTGCAGGAGAGATTGTTGAAGTGGGAGCCAACTGGCAGGATAAGTTTGCTGCCGGACAAAAATTTTCCATTCAGCCGGCAATTTATTACGAAGATGGTCCGGTGGGCGTTTTGAGTGCTCCTGGTTATTCGTACAAATACATTGGCGGCGATGCAACTTATGTTATTATCCCAAAGGATGTGCTGGTGCAGGATTGTTTGCTGGCCTACGAAGGACCCGGTTATTATCCGGCGTCGTTGGCCGAGCCGCTAAGCTGTGTAATTGGAGCAATGCATGCCAATTACCACACAAAAGCAGGGAGCTATGTGCACAAAATGGAAATTGTTGAAGGTGGTAAAATGGCCATCCTGGCAGGCGTAGGTCCAATGGGATTGGCAGCAATCAATTACGTGTTGCGCCGCGAAGACCGCAAACCATCGTTGATGGTGGTTACCGATATCGATCAGACAAGATTGGATCGTGCAGCTGAACTGTACACCGTTGAGTTTGCAAAAGAGCGTGGCATTGAGTTGAAATACATCAATACCGCAGAAATGGCTGACCCTGTGGCCGGATTAAAAGAAATAAGCGGTGGCACCGGTTACGATGATGTATTTGTTTTTGCTCCGGTTGCTCCGGTTGTTGAGCAGGGCGATGCAATTCTTGGTTTCGATGGTTGTTTGAACTTTTTTGCTGGCCCATCTAATACTGATTTTTCTGCAAAAATGAATTTCTATAACGTGCATTACGCCTACACGCACATTGTTGGAACCTCGGGTGGCAACACCGACGATATGAAAGAAGCACTGGAAATTATGACTGCAGGTTTAGATCCTGCTGGATTGGTTACTCACATTGGTGGATTAAATGCTGTGCCTGAAGCAACACTCGATCTGCCTAATATTCCTGGCGGTAAAAAGCTGATTTATACCCATTTTGATTTTCCGCTAACGGCAATAGCCGAGTTTGAAGAAAAAGGAAAAGAAAATCCGGTTTATGCCGAATTAGATAAACTTTGTAAAAAATACATGGGTTTATGGAATGTGGAAGCAGAAGCCTATTTGCTTGAAAATGGCGATAAACTATAAGATTTAATACAGGTTTGATGCTTTTGCATCATTCGCAAGCATAAAAATAGACGCAAAAAAGGCTACCTAATCGGTGGCCTTTTTTCGGTTAAAATGCGCATTAAGCGTAACTGCCTTGGTTTAGTCAATGCTTAAAATAAATAAAAATTAGAGCGAGTGTGGCAGTGGGTAAAGGTGTTGTTGTTTTAGTGGGGTTACTGTTTTGTATTTTAGTTGATTATGATTAAATTATTCATCCATATTATCCGTTTATTAATTGGTTTATATCGGGTGATGTTTAATTTAGATACAAAATTGTAGTACGCAGTCATTTCTTTTTTTTGATGGCTTCTTCAATTTTGTAAACTGAAAAATTGAATTCAATACAAATTAAAAAAATCTAAACAATAAGTTATGGCAAACAGGTTAATTGGCGACTTGCCAAAAGTGGGTATCCGACCCGTTATCGATGGAAGAGAGAATGGAGTGCGCGAATCACTTGAGGACCAGGTGATGGATCTGGCTAAAGCAGCAGCAACATTTATCAGCGAAAATTTAAAATTCCCAAGTGGCGAAACCGTAGAGTGTGTTATAGCCGACACTTGTATTGGCGGTGTGGCCGAAGCGGCTATGTGTGCCGAAAAATTCAGAAAAGAAGGAGTGGGAGTATCGCTTACTGTAACGCCTTGCTGGTGTTACGGAACCGAGGTAATGGATACCGACCCCTTAATGCCAAAAGCAGTATGGGGCTTTAACGGAACAGAACGTCCGGGGGCGGTGTACCTGGCCGCTGCATTGGCTGGCTACACACAAAAAGGGCTGCCAACCTTTGGTATTTACGGACGCGATGTACAGGATGCCGGTGATACAACAATTCCTGAAGATGTTCAGGTGAAGATATTACGTTTTGTAAAAGCTGCTTTGGCAGTTGCTCAAATGAAAGGCAAATCCTACCTGTCGATAGGATACAGTTCAATGGGTATTGCCGGATCGATGGTGGATTCATCGTTTTTCCAGAAGTATTTGGGAATACGCACCGAGTTTGTTGAATCGGTTGAAATTTTACGCCGTATAGATGAGGGTATTTACGATGAAGAAGAATACCAGAAGGCAATGGCGTGGACAAAAGAAAATTGTAAAGAAGGAAAAGACCTAAATAAACCGGAAGAGCAGGTTGATGCTGCCCGGAAAGAATTAGAATGGGAAACAGTGGTGAAAATGACCCTGATTTGCCGCGACATGATGATTGGTAACGAAAAAGTAGTTGAAAAAGGTTACCGTGAAGAAGGTTTGGGTAGAAACGCTATTTTAGGAGGTTTTCAGGGGCAACGCCAATGGACCGATTACCGTCCAAATGCCGATTTTACTGAGGCCATCCTGAATTCTTCATTCGATTGGAATGGAATTCGTCAGGCCTTTGTATTTGCCACTGAAAACGATAGCTTAAACGGCGTTTCAATGTTGTTTGGGCACTTGTTGAGTAATACCAGCCAGATTTTTTCTGACGTTCGTACCTACTGGAGCCCCGAAGCTGTAAAACGTGTTTGTGGTAAAGAGCTAACAGGTTTGGCCGAAAATGGAATTATTCACCTCATCAATTCAGGCTCAACAACATTGGATGCTACTGCACAGCAGCGCGATGCAGAAGGAAACCCGGCAATGAAACCCTTCTGGGAAATTTCAGAAGAAGAGGCGCAGAAATGTTTGGATAACACCTGCTGGCCACAGGCCGACAGGGGATATTTCCGTGGTGGCGGGTATTCGTCGTTGTTTAAAACGGCCGGTCAAATGCCGGTAACCATGAGCCGCGTAAACCTGGTAGAAGGACTGGGCCCGGTAATGCAAATTGCCGAAGGCTGGACCGTAGAACTGCCGGACGACATTCATAAAGTTCTCGACGAACGCACGAACCCAACCTGGCCAACAACCTGGTTTGTGCCACGAGTTTGTGGCGAAGGTGCTTTTAAAGATGTTTACACCGTTATGGCCAACTGGGGCGCAAACCACGGGGCTATCAGCTATGGCCACATTGGCGCCGACCTGATTACACTGGCGTCGATGTTACGCATACCGGTAAACATGCACAATGTTGATGGCGATGAGGTATTCAGACCAAGTGCCTGGGCATCGTTTGGAGAAGATAAAGAAGGTTCAGACTTCCGTGCATGCGATACGTACGGACCATTATACGGAAAAAAATAAAAGTATGCCTGAAAAGGATATAGCAATAGTATTCGATTGCGGAGCTACCAACCTTAGGGTTATTGCCATGGATGTGCAGGGCAGTATTGTGGCTTCTCAATCGACTGCTAACAATACCAGTGCCGACCCGGAAACAGCGGGTGGCGTTATTTGGGATGTAGATGCCATGTGGGATAAACTGTGTGCGGCATCAAAAAAAGTTATGGCGGCAATTGATGCCACCCGGATTGCAGGTGTTACCGTAACCACCTTTGGTGTTGATGGTGCTTTTGTAGATGAAAAAGGTGAGATGCTTTATCCGGTAATCTCGTGGCAATGCCAACGCACTGTGCCAATAATGAAAAATATTGACAAGTACATGGCCCTGGAGGAACTTTATGCCGAGGCGGGTACTTTCCCCTATGCATTTAATACCATTAATAAGTTTATTTGGATGAAAGAAAACCGGCCTGAAGTGCTGGAGAAAGCGCATCGCTTTTTGTTTATTACAAGCTTGTTTATCCATAAACTGACGGGGACAATGCGTAACGATTCAACCATGGCCGGAACATCCATGATGATGAATATGGAAAGCCAAAAACCATCAGCGAAAATTGCCGGAGCATTGGGAATTAAAACTTCCATTTTTGGCGATTTGGCCGAGAGTGGCGAGCAGGCCGGTGAGGTACACGAGCAAGCTGAAAAAGAAACTGCAATTCCGGTGGGAGTACCCGTGTTTTTTGCCGGACACGATACTCAGTTTGCCATTTTCGGCTCAGGAGCCAACGAGAATGAATTGGTGTTGAGTAGTGGTACCTGGGAAATTATTATGGCGCGTAGTTCGGGATTTAAAGCTTCAGCAACAGAGTTGCAGGCCCAGCTAACCACCGAAGTTGATGCCGAGAAAGGATTATTTACCATTGGGCAAAACTTTCTGGCATCAGGTATTCTGGAGTGGTTTTCGCGAAATTTTTATGCCGAACTGAAAGGTGATGAATTGTACAGCACCATGATTGCTGACGCTGAAAAAGTGCAGCCCGGAAGCTCGTCGATAACCGTAAATCCTTCTTTTTATGCCGATTCTGAGAAAAAGGAAGGAGCCATAAATGGACTTACCATTCATACCAAAAGGGGCGAAATTTATCGTGCATTTCTTGAAAGTCTCGCATTCCGACTTCGACAAGGAATTGAAGCACTGGAAAAAGCCGGAGGGTTTAAAGCCGAAAAAATTATTTGTGTTGGCGGTGGATCAAAAAATATGTTGTGGAATCAATTACGCGCTGATGTGTGCAATTTGCCGGTTCATCTTATTGATCAGAAAGAAACTACTGTTTTAGGTGCTGCTTTATTTGTTTTTGCTGGAAGTGGCATTGCTGCATCACCTGCAGCAGCCCGGGCACAGATTCAATATAAACAAGAGATCGTAAGACCATCGAAAAACCAGTTGGTTTACACACAGTTGTACGAAAATTTTAAAACAGAAACAGCAGGCCGATAAACTTTGAGGTTTTATGCAATAGTTGTATTTTAACCCAGGTTTTTGAATAATGAATTGTGGTTAAAACAACAGAACTACCGGAATCGGTACAAGCAGAAATAATTAAAATTAAAGAAATTGCCGCTTACCTGTGGGAGCGGGGATGGGCAGAACGAAATGCGGGAAATATATCGGTAAACCTTACGGAATACTGTGTTCCTGCTGATTTCGTTTACTCGGCAGATGAAGTGCCATTCTTTTGCCCACCCGAAATGGCAGACTCGGTTTTATTTATTACCGGTTCGGGGTGCCGGTTGCGCCGGCTTATTACTAAGCCAGAGGAGGCGGCAGCCATTGTGCATATCAATAAAAAAGCAAATGCTTACCGGCTGATTTGGGGTGGGGAAAAACAAAATTTTGCGCCAAGCTCCGAGTTTATTTCGCATTTGCAGTTGCATGCTTTTAATTGCTCACACCGGCCTTTGCAAAAAACAATCATTCATACCCATCCATCAGAATTAATTGTGTTAAGCCATCACCCGCTTTTTGGCAAGGAGGAACAGTTTAACTATTCCTTATGGAAAATGTGCCCTGAAATCAGGCTTTATGTCCCGAATGGTGTGAGCTGTGCGCCCTACGCGCGATACGGTACAGAAGAGCTTGCCCGACTTACCATCCAGGGTTTTCAGACACGGGATATTGTTTTATGGGAAAAACACGGGGCAGTGGCTACCGGTACAGATGCAGAGGAAGCCTTTGATTTTTTAGATGTAGCCAACAAGGCAGCCAAAATGTTGCTGATGGCCTGGTCGGCCGGGTTTGAGCCAGCCGGATTAAGCGCCAACCAACTCGATGAATTAGGCCGAACTTTATAATACCTGCTTGTGTTAAATTCTTTAGTGTGTTTTCGACACATTGGATTTGCTTTGTGCAAAAATCCTACCTTTGGCGCTTCAATAAGAAATAATCGGGTATGTTGATAGATCATTCGCGCAAGATTTTTGTTCCTGTTTTAACATTGGTAATGGCTGCTTTGGTTGCCATGTCGCCATTTGCCATTGATACTTATATTGCGGCCTTACCTGATATTGCCCGTTTTTTTGGAGTTGAACTTAACGTGGCCGAGCTAACCATTACCCTATATTTTCTGGGGTTTGCTTTAGGAAATTTTATCGGAGGCCCCTTGTCGGATTCTTTTGGCCGAAAAACAGTGGCTTTATCTGGAATTGCTCTTTATGGTTTTTCTGCATTATTGATTACGCGTTGTACACAAATTGAATACATGCTCGCACTTCGCGTTTTACAAGCCTTTGGTGGCGGATTTGCTACCGTTACCGCAAATGTATTTGTGCGCGACTGGTATGGCGGAAAGCAAATTGCGCGTATTGTTACCATAATTAGCATGATTATTATGCTGGCACCGCTATTCGCCCCAATTATTGGTGCGGGTTTAATTCATTGGTTGGGTTGGAAAAGTATTTTCCTTTTTTTGTTTGCATTTGCCGTGTTTTTGTTTTTGGCTCTGGGCTTACTCATCCCCGAATCAAGAAGTCCGGAGTTAATTACGAGAAGAATTACGGCCAAACAGTTTTTACAGAAATATCGTTTGTTCTTTTCCAGTAAAAGAAGCACTGTTCTGCTTGTAGCCATAAGTTTGCCTATGTCGGGAATGTACATTTTTATTACCGCTGCATCGTTTATTTATATTGAATATTTTGGAATCAGTCAGATGCAATTTCCCTTGTTTTTTGGCGCCAATGTGGTATTAAATATTTTGCTTTCGTTTATTAATACATTGCTTTTAAAGAAATACGAGCCCGGGAAAATACTTCGCTTTGGTCTTCTGCTACAACTTTTTTCAGGCTTATGGCTACTAATTTCTGTTGCTGTGCCCCAGCCGCAGTTATGGTCGGTTTTTTCGTCAATTGTTTTGTTTATTGGTAGTTTGGGCTTGGTATTTGGCAATGGTACAGCCACCATTTTAAATCATAATCCGGAGCTGGCCGGATCGGCCAATGCAACAATTGGCATTGCTCGTTTTGCATTTAGTGCATTTATTGGCAGTATGCTGGCCTTGTTTCATACCGGCAATTTAATTCCATTTGGCCTGGTGCTTTTTCTTTGCTCCTTGTCGGGGAATTTTCTATATGCCTGGGCTGTAAAAATCGATAATTAGTTGATTTCAATTGGTTTTTGTCAATGTCGGCCTCTCTGCCAGTTTTTCTTTCTATGCCTATTTCATATTTGTTTAAGTAGGCCTTTAAATAGCCTCAAAACATTTTAAAATAAATTAATGTGTCAATGCGACACTAACCAAATTTATTTATATATTGCCAATAATTAGCGGATGGAATTTCGGACAAAATAGAATTCTGATTTGGCGTAGATACTCTATCGTGTAAACCAAGTCTTTTAAGATTTAAATATTACGCCACAGAAATACCGGAGTGCTGATAATCGAAGAGAATTACAAATATTACATAGGCAGTGGATTTTGGTTTATGCTTCCTCCCTGAAAGGGTTCAGGGGGGGAGCTCCACTCATTTTAGCCTGCATCCGCCAGGAGCAGGTTTTTTATTTGTTTTTTTGATTGGCAAACAACTTTTGCACCAAAAATCCCACAAGAAAAATTACCAGGGTCCCCAATACGATGGTTAAGTTGCTGTGTAATGGACTTTTAAATTTTAATAGATTTTCTTCTGTAAAATATAAGGGAGATAAACTCATCCAGCTAATTACAACTACACCCAGAACCACACCGATTGCAGCGTCGATATTTCTGACTTTTTTTGACATAAAAGCCAGTAGAAACAAGCCAAGCATACCTCCGCTAAAAATCGACGCCAACGACCACCAGGCATCCAGAACGCTTTCCACACCAACAAGCGTAAGCGAAATAAGCACTCCAAGAATTCCGAATATTACGGATGCGATGTGTAACACTCTCATGGAAGATTTTTCGGAAGGATTGTGGTTGATATAACGCTTGTAATAATCAGAAAGAAAAATGGTTGCTGTGCTGTTAACGCTGGTCGAAACCGTACTCATTCCAGCTGCAAAAATGGCTGCAATTAACAAACCGGTTATTCCGGTGGGCAGTGCATTTACAATAAAAAACGGAAATATTTTATCGCCTGCCCCGGTAGTAGAGAGTTCCGCTGGCAGCATATGGGGTTGTGCCGAGTAATATGCATAAAGAGCTGTTCCGATGTAAAAGAAAACCAATGAAACCGGCAGGTACAATAAGGACCCAAATAAGGTGGAAAAGCGTGCTTTTTTAGTCGAGCTGGTTGTCATGTAACGCTGTACAAAATTCTGATCGATTCCAAAGTTCTGAAGATTAATAAACAAGCTGTAAATAAGCACCACCCAGAAAGTTGATTCAGAAAGGCTGGCACCAAAACTGCCAAGGCTAAATTTATTGCTCGCGGCAGCTATTTCAAAAACCTGTGTTGGGCCTTCTGGCATCGAGAATGTAAGCAAGCCGGCACATAACAAAGCACCGGCTATAAGTATAATTCCCTGAATGGCATCGGTCCATATAACGGCTTGAATACCTCCAAGCATGGAGTAAAGCGTAACGGCAATACCGGTAACTACGATAATGGTTTTAATGTTCCAGCCAAACATGGCGTTTAGCGGAAGTGCCAGAAGCAGCAAAATAGCACCGGTTCGCATCAGTTGTGTAAGTATGTAGCACAACGAAGCATAGATGCGTGCCCAGGCACCAAACCTGATTTCCAAAAAATTATAGGCCGAAACGCTGTTCATGCTTCGGTAAAGTGGAACAAAAAACTTTACAGCTAAAATCGATGCTATGGGTATGGCAAAGCTAAAAACCAGCGCATTCCAGTTTGATGAATAGGCTTTCCCGGGAAGGGCTAAAAAACTAATGCTGCTAACAAATGTGGCAAAAATTGACATACCCACAACCCAGGCCGGAAGCTTTCCTCCCCCGGTTGTAAATTGTGCGGCCGTTTTGTTTCGGAAGAAAAAACTGGCACCAAAAAGTACGTTGCCTAAAGTTATAAGTAAGAAAACAGCTACATCAAAAACCGGAAGTTGCATAGTGACTATCTTTTTTGTTTTAGCATTATTGTGCAAAGGGAATCCAAACCGACATTTCGCTGGGGCCTCGATTATTCCAGGCGTAATAAGGAATGAGTTTTATTTTTGTTTTTTGAAGCTTTTCCTTTGCTACTGCGCGATAAAGGGTGTTTTCCCATTCGGCTGGCGACGAAGTGATTAACTCTCCTTCCAAAACGATCATGGTGGCATTGGCTATTTTTGTTTCGCGGGTTTCAAATGTAATTTCTGCAGGTATTTTATAATCAAAAATACGTTTGCCATCCTCAATGTCGGGCGATTCAAGGCAATAAACCACCGGGCCACGTTTTACAGCCACCTGGTTACGGGTTTCTTCCACCAGGGGATTGGCTTCAATTAATACAGCTTTCATGGGTAAATCCAATTCAACAACATCGCCTTTTTCCCACTCTTGCGAAATTTCGACATAAGTACCTGGCTGAATTTTTTTGTCAACATCCTGTCCGTTTACTTTAAGCTTAGCCAGGGATGCCCAGCCCGGAATTCGCAGGTGTAAGGCAAAATTTTTAGGAAGCTTATCAATGGTAATTTTAATATTTCCATCCCAGGGAAAATCAGATTCCTGTGTAAGCTGTACCGTGTTGCCCGATTCAAGCTTGTTGGAGCCATAAAAATTTACCCATACTGCATTTTCTCCAAGCGAATAGGCATATTCTTGAATTTGCGCAACGGTTCTGACTGTATTTGGTGGACAGCAGTTGCAATAAGAGATGTATGGCTCGCGGTTTTTCGACCAACGCAAATCGTGGCTAAGCTCATTGGCTACACTTAATGGGTTGGTGTAAAAGTATCCTTTACCATCGAGGCTAACTCCGGCCAGCAAACTGTTATACATTACTGTTTCCATTACATCGGCATAATTTGCATCTCCGGTAACTTGTAGCATACGCCAGTTCCAAAGCAGGTTGCCAATGTTGGCGCACGATTCGTTATGGGCCGAAATATTTGGCAATTCATAGTCGGCGCCATAGGCCTGGTGAACCTGTTGAATGGATGGCTGGTCGTAAGTTGTGCCGTTGGGTGAAACACCATCATAAAGTGCGCCACACGCTCCGGTTATATACATTTTGCGCTCAACTAAATCGTTCCAAATGTATTTTAATGCAATCATTAGCGAATCATCGCCGGTTTCGGCATAAACATCGGCAACGCCTGCATAAAGGTAGTTGGCACGCACGGCATGTCCAATGGCCTTTGTTTGTTGCTTAAACGGAATGCGGTCCTGGTTATGGTCGGTGCCATTTTCAACCAAACTTCTTATTTCTATCAGGCTTTTTGCTAATTCCAGGTATTCGGGTTTTTGGGTGGTGCGGTACATTTCAACTACGCCCATATAATGCGACGGGCAAATGGCATTGCGTGCCAGTTCGGCCGAAGCTCTTTTGTAAAAATTATACAAATAGTCCGTTGCTTTTTGTGCAATGTTTAGCAAGGTAGTTTGGCCGGTAGTACGAAAGTGTATGCAGGCTGCAGTCATTAAATGCCCCATGTTATAGGTTTCAAAATCAAGGCGTTCGTTAAATTCATGCTTTACCTCCGGGTTTTTCATTTCTTTAATCGAAGTTGGGGTATGAATATAGCCGTCTTCTCGCTGGGCTTTACCAATCATGGTAATAATTTCATTTATCTGTTTGCCCAGTTTTTCATCCTTGGTAAGGGCATAAACCATTATTTCAGCTTCCAGAATTTTGTAAAAATCACCATCGTGGAATGGTGGTCCAACATGTGAGCCCGTATCCAATCCGGCTGCAATTTCAAAATTTTTAAAAGCATGGCTAATTTCATCATCTAGGTAACAGCCCATCATGTGTGGTACCATCGAGTTTTTGCAAACTTCAAAGCGTTCGGCCCAAAAGCCATTTGTCCAGTGCACATCGCCAATGTTAGTGCTTTTAAGTTTGGCAAACGAACTGTTGGTGGTATTGGTAAGCGCCTTTTCCTGCGCCCAAAGAGTGGTGCATAGCAACAAAAAAGCAGATAGTGTTATAACTTGTAATTTCATTTTACTCAATTTTAGATTCAAAAACCATTGTGCCAGAGCCCATTTCATGCTCAGAATATGTATTTCCTTTTCCAGGAACAAAAACAGTAGCAGTGGTGTTGGGAGGAAGGGTAACGGTTAATTGCAAATGCCCGTTTTCTAATTTCCATTCTGATTTAATTTGACCGTAGACGGTTTGGAGTGTCGCTTTGGCAAAATCAAGTTTGTCGGTTAATTCTGGTTTGATAATCGTTTTTTTATAGCCCGGAAAATCGGGGTGGCTTTGTATTCCGGCAGCCCTGGTGTACAGCCAGTTGCCAATGGCGCCGTAAGCATAATGGTTAAACGAGTTCATACCTTCGTTTTGGAATGAACCATCGGGTTTTATGCCATCCCAACGCTCCCAAATGGTGGTGGCACCCATGGTTACAGCGTAAAGCCACGACGGGTATTTTTTATTGAACAGCAGTTTGTACGCAAGGTCGGTTCTGCCAATATCCGATAAGGCATCGCAAAGTACCGGGGTTCCTAAAAATCCGGTGGTAAGATGTTGAAAATACTCCACATTTTTAGCCAGTAGTCCGGCCATGGTTTTTCGGTATTCATCTGGAATAACGTTAAAAGTTAGGGCAATGGCATACGCTGCCTGGGTATTGGAAAGAAGTCTTCCGTTGGGCGTTATAAATTCATTTTTAAAAGCCTCTTTTATTTTGGTTAGCAGCGATTTGTATTTGGCAGCATCAGTTTCTTCGCCGGTAATGTCCGCAATTTTTGCCATTAGCGAGGTGGAATAATAGAAATATGCCGTGGCAATCAGGTCTTTTTCGGTGTGAGCGCCTGCAAATCCATAATCGGGGGCATTGTAAATGTAGCTCGAATATTCGGCAAACGATAGCCAGTCGCCAAAATGAAAACCGGTGTTAAACAAAAAGCTGTCTCCGGCTTCGCGAATCATATATTCTTCCCAGGCCTTCATGGAGCTGTACTGGCTTTTTAAAATGGCGGTATCGCCATAGGCCTGGTAAACTACCCATGGAATTATTATGGCGGCATCAGCCCATCCCGTTGCCCCAAAACCATCCGACCAGCCTGTTCCTCCACCATCTTTAACCAGGTTGGGTACTACCCACGGAACGCTGCCATCGGCGCGTTGCTCGGCTTCTAAATCTTTAAGCCACTTGGCAAAAAATGGTGCTGCATTGGTGTTAAAACAAGCCGTTGGTGCAAAAACCTGTGCATCGCCGGTCCAGCCCATGCGCTCGTCGCGCTGTGGACAATCTGTTGGTATATCCAGAAAATTACCGCGTAAGCCCCACTGTATGTTGCTTTGCAGCTGGTTAATTAGTGGGTCGGAGCATTCAAAATTGCCAGTAAATTCCATATCCGAATGAATAACTTCACCGGTAAAATCATTTGGTTTGACATCCCCGGGGTAATCTTCAATTTTTATGTAGCGAAAACCCATAAATGTAAAATGCGGACTATATGTTTCCGTTTCGTTTCCCTTAAAAATATAGGTAATACGTTGTTTGGCCGGGCGCAGGTTTGTGGTATAAAAATTTCCTTCCTTATCGAGTACTTCGGCATGATAAATCGAAATCTTTTCTCCGGCTTTTGCTTTTAATGAGAAACGAATACGGCCTACCATGTTCTGTCCAAAATCCAATACTGTTTCGCCCTTTGGAGTAATTATTTTTTTTACTGCTTCAAGCGTATGAGTAACTTTAACTTTCGAGCCAACGGAGTTGGTTATGCGCTCAAAACCATAGCTTTTCTCTACAACATTTTGCCAATCAGAGTCGTTAAATCCAAGTCTGTCCCAACCCGGTTTTTCCTTACGGGCATCGTAAACTTCGCCGTGGTAAATTTCCGATTCAAGAATAGCACCTGTTGCAGCTTTCCAGCTCTTATCGCTTACTAGTGTTTGTTGAGTGCCATCGGTGAAAGTTAATTGCAATTGAAGCAACAGGGCTGTTTTTTCGCCATAATGGTTTTTCTCTCCCTGCCAGCCAAAATAACCACGATACCAGCCATCTCCAAGGATGGCACCTATGGCATTTTCGCCATTGCAAATCTGTTTTGTTACATCAAAAACCTGGTATTGCAAGCGTTTGTGGTAGGTGGTCCAGCCGGGTGTAAATTCTTCGTCACCCACTTTTTTGCCGTTTAACTGCAGTTGGTATAAACCATGCGCACTCACATAAATTCGAGCCTTTTCTATTTCCTTTTCAAGATGAAAACTTTTACGAAGCAACGGACACGGGTTTGATTTTTTTGTGTCTTCGTTTAAATCAGGTTCAATCCATTTAGCCTGCCAGTCTGACTGGTTTAGCAATCCCATTTCCCAAAAACTGGTTTCGCTCCAGTCTGATTGTTCGTTTTTATTGTTCCATGCCCGTACCTGCCAAAAAATACGTTGACCACTTTTTAAGGCTTCTCCCTGGTATAAAACATGAATAGATTCTTCAGCAACTACTTTTCCTGAATCCCACAGCAAGTCGACTCCGCTGTTCAGATTTTTCTCCGATAGTGCGCATTTTATGTGGTAAGCGGTTTGGATAACATTGTGCTTATCGCTTTTAAGTTTCCAACTCAGACGTGGATTACACGTTTCAATTCCTAAGGGATTTTTATGGTATTCGGTTACTAATTCAGATATTTTAAACACAGCCTGATTTTTTTTGAATGTTTATTCGTCTTCTTCAATTTCATCTAACGATTGGCTTTTCATCCAGAACGGGGCAGTACCAAACCATAGAATCATTCCAATACTCATTAGCCAAAAGTGGTTTTGTAGAGTCACTGTTCCTTTTACAACTAAAATTGATGGTAGTATGGTAAAAGCCAAACCAAGGTACGAGATAATCATTAATATTTTTTTCATGACAAGCCTCCTTTTTGAATAAGTTGAACGTTTGATTTTGTTTTTTGCTGAATGTAGCTAAACAGTAAGTAAAGAACAGCGGCGATAAACCATTCGGGTCCTACCAAAAAGGTGATGTCCATTTTAACATTTTCTAACCAGGTAGGCAATTTCCCTTCGGTTAAACGTTGTAAAAAACCAAAGTTATCTTTTCCATATATAAACATTGAAATTAAAAACGGCACAAACCAGGCTAAAGCCGAGGGCCAGCTGAATGTTTTTCCCGCTTTTTCGGTGAAATCTCTGATTAATCCAATTTTAGGAAATAACCAAACATCCAGAATTATAAAGGCACCGAGTGGAACAAAAAATAATCCGTTGTAGGCTACAATACGGTCGAGGTTGGCATTAATTGCCGGAATACAGGCAGTAATAATCATAAACACCCCGGCAGCAAAAGTTACTTTCCAACGTTTCCAGTTAGGGGTAACCACCTGAATGGCTAATCCTGCGCGGTACAAGGTTGGATTGGCTGTAGTCCAGCCGGCAATAACAACAGCAACGGCACCGGCAAATCCTGCTCCGTACAACGCAATTGTTCCCGGTTGTGGATTTGTAAAACCTTCTGAAAGGTAGGCGGCACACAATATTCCTGATGCAATCCAAGCTCCAAAATGCCCGATGAACATTCCAAATGCAGAAGCAAAACCCTGTGTCCATTTTTTAGCATAACGAAAAATGGTTACATCGGACATGCCCAGATGTTGCGGAGCATTACACAACCAGGCAAAGCCTGCAACGTGCCAAAAAGTATATTTTGAATTGTTACCAATAGGCTCGCCCGTAAAAATTCGGTGCGACATTATTTCCCAAAAACTTTCGTCGGGAGTGGCAGCTTTTAATTTGGCCATAATTGCAATGCCCGAAGCAAAGAAAACAAGTACCATCCACGGAGCGCATATTTTCGAAAACTGGGCAATTTTTTCAAAACCTAAAACGGCCAGTAGCGAAATTACAATTCCAACAACAACAGCAATAGCTATCCACGGAGCGCTTGGAAACAAGTCTCCTGCAAGGTAATCGGGATTAGGAACTCCGAAAGGTATAGAAATAGAGGTGACAGCCACATTTACCATAGCACCGGCCAATAAACAAAGTATAAAAGCATAAAAGGCACTGTAAGCAATGGTTAAGTAAGGGCCAATTATTTTTTTGAGTTGCCAGTAAATGGTAAGGCGTGTTTTAACTGCAACAGGCGAGGTTAGCAAAGCCCAGCTTAAAACAGCAAGCGTATTACCCACAAGCAAACCCCAGATAAAGTCTTTTGCCGATACGCCGTGCATTACCATAAGCGGCCCAAGTACAAACTCGGTACCCGCCACATGTTCACCGGCAAACATGGCTATAAAAGTTTTCCAGCCGTGTAGTTTCTTTTTTGATACCGGCTCGCGGTCGTATTCGTAAAGCGCATCCAGGCGTTCAATTACGCTTGATTTTGAGCTTTGTTCCTGGTTTGAATTCATGTTTTAAATATTGGTAAAAGTTATTTTTCTTTAGTTAATAAGTTTCTCTATTCTACTTCGGACACAAATCTAACGGTTAAAATCGTTAGTTTTCGATAAAACTTTTGATATTTTGCGATATGTTTTGTTTGTTTTCGTATTTCTTGCTTCTGTTACATTAATTGTTGCCCAGAATTATTTTCTGAATATCAATTGTTTGCTGCAAATACATGAAAAAAGTTGGGACAAAACTAAACTTATTAGTTATTGTTTGCAATAAATCGTTTGCATTATTAACGGTAAGGTAATTTCTGAATAAGTTGATATACAAACATTCGTAGAATGTAAACGTTAACATTTATTTATATATTTGGTGCTTCGTTAAATTATTTTGCAGAGCAATACAAGGCAAAACAACGAAAATACGAAACAGGCTGATTGCTTGATTTATGAACGATAAAACGAAACAAACTGAGTGCTGGGCCCCATGTTGGGGAGCCTTCAAAAATGGTGATATGGATGCCTTTCGGCAAATTTATACGGCCTTTTTTGATAAGTTGTATGCCTATGGTTCAAAGTTGACAAATGATGCTACACTCCTGGAGGACAGCATACAGGAACTTTTTCTGGAGCTCTATACAAAACGAAAAAAACTTGCCAGCCCCGAAAACTTAGAATATTATCTTCTGAAATCATTAAAACTTACAATCTATCAGAAACACCGAAAAAACGGACGTTTTGTGGTTTCGGAGCTGGAAGAAGAAACGGTAAGATCGGATGGATTTGTTTTTTCTTATGAACTTTCAACTGGGGAGACAGAAAACGAAACAGAGAAAGATGAACAACTACGCAAACTACTTGATAATCTTGATGCAAGCCAACGAGAATTGTTATATCTTAAATTTTATAAGAGGCTTACATATAAGGAGATAGGTCATTTATTGGGTGTTCAGCCCGATTCTGCCAAAAAGCAGGTTTATCGTATAATTAGTCGATTAAAGCATAAAGTATCCTCAGTGTCGCTGCAATTATTTTACATGTTATACAGCAGATAAAATAGTTCATTTTTGTTGTCCACTTTTTCCATCTCATAGCAACTATTGTAAAATGTCGAAAATGAAATGAAGGGAAACGAAAGATATATTGAGGATGAACGCTTCTTGAAATGGGTATTTCAACCAGATGAAGAATCTGAAGCTTATTATGCTCAATATTTCAAAAAATATCCAAAAGAAAAGGCTGAGATGATCAGGTTAAAAGAGGATTTGAAATTATTGTCTTTTACCGATAAAAGTTACCCCGATACCACGTCAGAAAAAATTTACCGGAAGATTTTAGTTGATATTATAACCCTTGAGAAGCGCGAAAAATGGCGCAACAGGTTTGTGGCAACAGTAAAATATGCGGCTATAGCATTCGTGCTGGTGGCAAGTGGCTTCTTGGTTTATTTGTCAGGTTTCGCCAATAAGGGACATTATAAATTCTCGGAAGAGTTGTTGTTGATTGGAACCATGGTTGAACCCCGGTTGTATTTGGCCGATGGTAGTTCTGTTACACTTAGTGGCCCAGACTATTTTGTTGATTACTCGCTCGAAAATAGACTGGTGATAGGTAAAGATACCATTGCCTGCAACGTTACTGCAAAACGAAAAAATTTACATAACCTGTTGGTGGTTGCCTATGGAAAAAGAGTAAAAGTGCGTTTACCCGATAAAAGTGAAGTATGGGTTAATGCCGGCAGTCGTTTAATTACCCCACAACAATTTTCAGCAAAAAAACGTGAGGTGTTTTTGTTTGGTGAAGGATTTTTTGATGTGGAACACAACGAGGATAAACCGTTTTATGTACAAACAACTGCAATGGCTGTAAAAGTTCTTGGAACGGAGTTTAACGTTTCTGCCTATCCTGAAAATAATACAATTGAAACCGTATTAAAAGAAGGAAGTGTGCAGATTGAAAGCACCGGAAACACGTGGTTTGCTGAAAAAGCTATTATTAAACCCAACCAAAAAGCGACCTTCGAAAAATCGTCGGAATTAATAAAAATAGAACAGGTTGAGCACGAAAATTACACCCGCTGGAAAGAAGGCCTGATAAGCATTGATGACGATAGTTTAAAGGGAGTAATGGCAACGCTTGAACGCTATTTTAATATTGATATTGAAATAGTTGATCCGAAAAATGAAAAGGTACAGATATCGGGGAAACTTGATTTTAGTGCAGGGATGGATCGTGTGTTTAAATATATTGAAAAACTCACCAACGGAAAGTTTGAAGAAAACGGACCCGGTAAATACCGCTTTAAATAAAAGGATGGCGGGATGATGGTGGCTCATCTTCCCGCCAGAGTAAGATAAAATAACCAATAGTAATTTAATTATTTATCAAACATTTCAAATTTATGAAAAATAAACTATTAACCTGCTTTTCCTGTACGGAAAGCGTAAAACAACTTTGGAGAATCATGAAGTTAACAGTATTGGTCTCTCTATTATTTGTGGTATCGGTGGCAGCAAAATCCACCTATTCGCAAGCAACTAAACTGAGCTTAAACTTAAACAATTCAACAGTAAAACAAGTATTCGATCAGGTTGAAGAACAAAGTGAATTTGTTTTTCTCTACAAAACGCAGGAGCTCGATGAAAATCGTTTGGTTTCGGTAAGTGTTGAAAATGCCGTAATTAACGAAATTATGGACGAGGTGCTCGACGGTCAGAATTTAAATTACTTTATTATTGACCGCCAGGTAATTATTCGTGAAAAAATGCCCGAAAAAAGTGTTGCGCCAACAGTTATTCCACAGGGTAAAACAATTTCGGGAACTGTGGTTAACGGACTTGGAGAGCCTTTGCCAGGAGCTACGGTTGTGATTAAAGGAACCCAAAAAGGGGTGCTCACCAATGTAGATGGCGTTTTTACCCTTTCAGCAGTTGAGCCATCAGATGTTCTTCTGGTGTCATTTGTTGGAATGAAATCAGTGGAAATTGAAGTGGGCGATCAATCAACCATTAATCTGCAGCTTTTTGAAGACATTATTGGTCTTGAAGAGGTGGTGGCAATTGGGTATGGTGTATCCAAAAAGAAAGATTTAACAGGTGCTGTTTCTGTTGTAAAAGCAGAAGACATACTTCGGGTGCCTACAACAAATGCTATGGAGGCCATGCAGGGACTGGTTCCCGGTATGACTATTTCGCGTAGCTCTGGTGCAGCAGGTGCTGGAGTGGACATTCTTATTCGTGGAAACCGATCGATAAACGGAAGCAGTGCTCCGCTTTTCATTGTTGATGGTGTGCAGGGCGTAAACTACCAGGATATTAATGCAAATGATATTGAATCGATCAATGTTTTAAAGGATGCTTCTTCAACTGCAATTTATGGGTCGCAAGGTGCAAATGGGGTAGTTATTATTACCACTAAAAAAGGAAAAGCTGGAAAAGCCCGGGTTTCGTATAATGGCTATTTTGGACTAAATGGTTTTACAAAATATCCAGATAGCCGAATGGGCGACGATTACGTGCAGCTAAGACGAGAAGCAAATCGTACGGCAGGTATCTGGTCATCAGTTGCCGACGATTCAAAAATATTTGCTGATTATGAGTTGGACGCCATCCAGAATAACGAGTGGACAAATTGGCGTGACTTAGTGCTTCAAAATGGGATATTACAAAATCATGTTGTTACGGTAACAGGCGGAACGGATAATTTTAAAGCTTTGTTTACGGTGGGCTACATGAATGAAGAAGGGCAATATGTTAACGACGAAATGGATAAATATACTGCACGTTTAAATCTTGATTACGGTTTTGCCGAGTGGGGAAGAATTGGTCTTAATTCGCAGCTTACCTACTACGATATTGATCGCAGAACCGACCCGATTAACTTGTCGTTATACACATCACCTTTTGGAGAACCCTACGATGAGAACGGAAATGTAAATGTTTATCCTATTGAAGGCCGAAGCATTATTAGTCCGTTGGCCGATGAAGCGGCTTCGGTAATTGCAGTGAACAGCCAGCTTCGTACAAACTCAAACATCAGTGGTTTTTTAGAGTTAACGCCGGTAAAGGGGCTAACCTATAAGTCGAGTCTGTCGGTTGCACTGCGTAATAGTCGGAACGGTTCGTTTTTTAGTGAAGAATCAATCGCGAAAATGGGAAGTAGCCGCGAGGCCAAATACAATGCTGCAAACTCAAGGTATGTGAATTTCGACAATATTTTAACCTACGGGCTCGATGCCGGAGAACATTCGTTAAAGCTTACAGGATTGGCAAGTTTTATTAAAAGCAAATACGATTATGTAACCGGCTCAGGCCTTAATCAGCTTATTCCTTCGCAATTGTTTTATTCATTACAAGGATCAGAAGAAGGAACTAAAAAGGTTGAGAGCGGATACACCGAACATTCGAGTATGTCGGTAGCAGGTCGTTTAAACTATGGCTTTAAAGATAAGTACCTGTTAACAGCTACCATGCGTTATGATGGGGCATCGCGTTTGTCGGAAGAAAATCGTTGGGATTATTTCCCTTCGGTAGGAGCTGCATGGCGAATATCTGAAGAAGATTTTATGCAGAATTTCGAGAAAATAAGCAATGTAAAACTTCGTGCCAGTTATGGTATGGCCGGTAATTCCGGAATTAGCCCTTACGGTACACAAACTACAATGAGCTTGAGTACCGGTTTTTCTTTTGGTAATGAAGTGGCTCCGTATTACTCAATTAATACCTACGGTAACCCAAACCTTGGATGGGAAAAATCAAAAACAACCAATATTGGTATTGATTTTGGTATGTTCCAAAATCGGGTAAGTTTAACGGCTGACTACTATTGGACTACTACTTCTGATATTTTGTTGAGCAGAACACTGCCCTGGTCAACCGGAGGGAAAAATAAAAATGTTTACCAAAATATTGGTGAAACAAAAAACAAAGGACTTGAGCTTGCCTTGCAAACAGTAAATTTTGACCAAAAAGATTTTAGGTGGACCAGTTCTTTTACCTTTTCAAAATCTAACGAGCACATTTCAAAATTAATTGATGATGAAAATATCTATTGGATAAACGGAATGCATACCTCGTTAATTATTGGCGAACCAATTTATACTTTCTACAACTACGTTTCAGACGGAATTTGGCAGCTTGGCGAAGAAGCTGAAATGGCTAAGTTTAATGAAAACGGCCATAGTTATGAGCCCGGAGATATTAAAGTTCGCGACCTGAATGGCGACTATATTATCGATGGCGACAACGACAGGGCTCCAATCGGATCTGAGAATCCGGACTGGGAAGGTGGTATGAGTAATACTATTCAGTACAAAAATTTCGATTTTAATGTGTATTTCTACGCTCGTATGGGGCAAGAAATATGGGGCGAAGTTTTGGGCAGATACAATGGAAATGGACTGGAAAATGGTCCGGCACTAATAGATTACTGGACTCCTGAAAACCCAAGTAACGACTACCCGCGACCCGATGCCAATATTAGTAGCCTGTACCAATACCAGCATGCCGATGTATTGCATGTTACAAGTGGCTCATTCATCAAACTAAAAAATATTTCTTTAGGTTATACTTTACCAAACTCGCTTACCAGCAGGGTTTCGCTTGAAAAAGTACGTGTTTATGTTACTGGTAGTAACCTGGCTACATGGGTTAAAGATGATCGCCTGAAGAATTATGACCCTGAAAGAGGTGGATCGGAATCGTCACCTCTGACAAGACAACTGATTTTTGGTGTAAATATTAATTTGTAGTTAACCGAACTTGTGAACGTAAAAAGTAAAAATGATGAATAGAAAAAATATAGTAATCCGATTAATGATGTTGCTTTTTCTGGTAATGAACGCAGTTTCATGCGACATCGATGAGTACAACCCCTCCGGAACAACGGCTGAAAATGTTTGGGCCACCTCCGATGGAATGGAAACGCTTATTGCCTCGGCATACCGCTGGCAACGAAAAGTATTTTATAACACCTACGGTTTTGTTACCATGGAAATGGGTGTTGATATATGGGAGTCGAAATCATGGCGCCAACTTACACAATACGAAGGTTTACAGCCTGATAATGATAGTAGCTGCGGTGCCTTGTGGCAATATTGTTACGAAGGTATAAATATGTGTAACATAGGAATACAATACATTGAAGAAGGTGCAACCGAGTATTTGAGTGAAGAGTTAAAAGAACAGCATTTGTCGGAGTTTAAATTTTTGCGAGGATTTTATTATTGGTTTATTGTAGAAACCTGGGGGCCGGTAATTTTAAAAACAGAACCAACCAACAGTCCAATTTTGGTGGCAGAAAGAAGTCCTGTTAGCGATTTTTACGAATTAATATTAAGCGACCTGCAGTATGCTTCACAACATGCAGCAGATACAGAAGCTCAGCCCGGAAGAGTGACGAAAAAAAGTGCATTGGCAATTTTGTCACGCGCGGCTTTAAGCGGCGCCTGGCAAGTTGATGAAAAGAAAAATGAATACCTATCATTAGCAAAATCGTCGGCCGATGAACTTATAAATAATGCCTCGACCTACGGAGTAGAGCTTTACAGTGATTATGCTGATGTTTGGAATGAGGATAACAATAAAGCTAATAAAGAAGCACTTTACAGGGTAACTTTTAGCACAAACGATTACAGCAACGAAAGTTACGGAAATGAAATCTGGCAACTGTATAAATTTAATTACGTGATTAACGATCAAATTCGGTTGTCGCATGAATATGGTTACCGGGATAAAAACTGGGGAAACCCAAACTTTACCTATCCGTCAAAATATTTATTTGATCTCTACGACTCATCAATCGATAGCAGATTTGAAAAATCGTTCCGTACACTTTGGAAATCAAATATAAATGATGCCATTGATGCTCCGGCTACAGGCGATACCGTGCTTTACGTCACAATTGGAAACGAGCCCGCTCCATCTGACAAGGGGTATGCATATTACAATATCGACTCTATTTATACCGAAGATGGTACCATTCGTTCATACAGTAATCCGTTTCCTGCATTAATGAAATTTGACAGTCCGAAATATAACGGTTATTATAAGAAAACACGATTTGGATTACTTGATAGGTTTGTAATTCGTTTGTCGGAAGTATACCTAAACGCAGCCGAGGCTGAATTGTTGATGGGCAATACGCAGAGTGCTGCCAACTATGTGAATGTGATTCGTACACGTGCGGCAAAAGAAGGCGCAGTTGAGCAAATGAAGGTAAGTGCCTCAGATATTAGTGTTGAGTTTTTGGTGGCAGAACGTGCACGAGAACTATGCGGCGAAGGAATGCGCTGGTTTGATTTAAAGCGAACCGGAATGTTGGTAAACCAGGTTCGGGCATACAACAAGGGGCCTGCAAGTGGATATATTAAAGATTACCATATTAAACGACCAATTCCGAGCGAGGAACTGGATGCTCTGCAAAATCGCGACGAATTTGTACAGGGACTTACAGGGTATAATTATTAATACTGACAAGCAACTTTCATAGTTTAGAAAGGTTAGATTCATAGGTAACAGAGCGAAGGGTAAAACCTTCGCTCTTTTTATATTAATTTTAGCTTGCTGGCAGATTTGTGGAAGTGCCGATAAAAAAACATTGTTCAAACAGAATTAAATATATTTGGCATAACTAAAAAAAATACAATGAAACTAAAACTGTTTTTATTTCTCCTTCTGGCCATTGGTGTTGGCAAGCAGGCGGTAGCCCAATCAACCGAAAAATATCAACCCAACTGGGAATCGCTTTATAAACATCAGTCGGTTCCGGAATGGTTGCGCGATGCAAAATTTGGTATTTACACTCATTGGGGCGTATATTCGGTCCCTGCGTACAACAACGAGCATTATTACCGTACCATGCACCACAACGAGGGGTACAGCAAACATGGTACCTATCAGCGTCATTGTGCGTTATATGGAGATCTTTCCGAGTTCGGGTACCACGACTTTATCCCCCTGTTCAAAGGCGAAAATTTTAATGCAGATGAGTGGGCAGATCTTTACATAAAAAGCGGGGCACGCTTTGCCGGTATTGTTGCCGAGCATCACGATGGTTTTGCCATGTGGGATAGCGAGTTTACTCCTTTTAATGCCAAAAATATGGGGCCTGAAAAAGATGTGGTGGGCTTGCTCGAAAAGGCTATTAAAAAAAGGGGGATGAAATTTTTTGCATCGTTGCACCACTCGTTTAATTACACAGCACTTGAGATAAAAGAAGGCTGGGCCGCCGATAATCCGAAATACGAAAAGCTGTACGGATCGATGATGGAACGCGATGCCTGGCTCGAAATGTGGTTGAACAAATGCAACGAAGTTGCTGATAAATACCATCCTGATATTATGTATTTTGATGCCTGGCTGGATGATATTCCGGAAGCATACATTCAAAAATACCTTGCCCATTATTTTAACGAGGCGGCGGCAAACGGACAGGAAGTTGCCGTAACTTACAAAGGTGAAGATTTGCCACGGGAAGTAGGTATGCTCGACCACGAAAATAAGAATCCCGATGAGTTTGTAATGGAACCCTGGTTATGTGACTATTCCATTGGTACGGGTATTTCGTATGCATGGGGTTATACCGAGGGAATGCAAAACCGAACGCCAAAGCAAATTGTGCAAACCCTGGTTGATGTGGTAAGTAAAAACGGACAAATGCTGCTGAACCTGTCACCAATGGCCGATGGCACTATACCGCAAGACCAGAAAAATGTGGTACACCGGGTTGGCCGTTGGATGTGGTCGCACGGAGAAGCCATTTATGAAACCCGGCCCTTTGCTGTTCCGCACGAAATAAGCAGCGATGGAATTGATGTTTTTTATACAACTAAAGGCAAAAATATTTACGCTATTTTTTACGAGTGGCCTGGACTAAATACACCCATAAAATTAAAAGAAGTATTGCCCGGAAGAATTAATGGTGAGGTAAAAGCCGTTACCTTATTGGGCTTAAAAAAGTTAGACACGTGTACCTTTTCGATGGAAAAAGATGGTCTGGAGTTTTCGATTCCAAATGCACGTATTCCTGATGATTTAGCTATTGTGTTCAGAATTGAGGTAGAATAAACAAATGAATGATGAAACGGATTTCAATCTTCTTATTAACGCTTCTGGTTGCAGTACTAACAGGTATTGGTAACCTTGTGTTAGCACAGGAAAAAAAAATAGACAGCACAAATAACAAGCAACTGGTGCTTGTAGCAGCGCACAAGGGGCCGGTAATAGGGCCAAATCACCCGGATGTGGTAAATACAAAAAATGAATCTGGTTTCGAAACCGGTCAACTCATTAAGTTGGATGGTAAATACCACATGTTTGTAAACGAAATGTTTATTCGCCCGCATCGCGATTTGCGTATTTCATACTGGACCAGTACTGATGCTGAAAACTGGCAGCGACAAACAACCATTTTTGAGAGCATTCCTGGCCGGTCGCCAACAAATCCAAGATCGGAACTGTGGTTAACGGGTGTAGAATTTAATGAAAATGAAAATGCCTGGAACCTGTTTTACGTGGCTTACCGTGGAGGCGACGGGGAAAAAGGCGAAAAGGCTGGATCAGATTACAGTGGACGAATCTGGCGGGCAAAATCAGTAATAGCCGGAAGGCAGGGGATTGCCGGACCATATGCCGATATGGGCATTGTGCTGCAACCCGATGAAAATACACAAGCCTGGGAAGGGCAACAGGCAGTTGCCAGTTTTAATCCCTACCGTGTGGGTAACAAATGGTATGCTTTTTACGATGGACACAACTATATTCCACTTACCGGTTGGCCTACGGGTATGGCAATAGCCGACCAACTGGAGGGACCGTGGCAAAGGTTGACCGAGGAGATAAACCCACTAAAAATTGTCGACCATTTTATGGAAAATGCAATTATCTCGAAGCTAAACGATGGACGATACCTCGCGGTTTTCGATTCGTTTGGCGACCAGGAAATTGGGTATAGCTTGTCGGAAGACGGAATAAACTGGAATAAAGAAATACGTGTAAAAGTGCAGTTTGATGATGATTTGTGGGGGAAGCATGGCGACCACTCTATGCGTACACCGCTTTGTGCTATTGAAGAGGAAGATGGAACATTTACGGTGGTTTACACATCAATGATAAACAGCGATGAAAAAAGATTTTACGCCATAGGTAAATGTACCCTGGCCTGGCAGTAGTAAAATCAATCAGCAAGAATAGTAAACCATTATAATCAACTTTAACTAGTTGTTTGATTATTAGAGGAATGGGTTTTCTTCAGAAAAACAACCTTCTGTTTTAATGTAAAACGTTTGCAAAACGAGTTGTTATTTTTATCTTAAACACATTGGTATTTAAGTATATAAAATAGTGTAAACGTTACCATTTTATTCTATATTTGTAGCACTGCAGAATAAACTGGTGGAATAAAAAATCTAAAAAATGAATAAAAGACTTGTGTTTTTGGTGGTTTACATGTGTTTGTTTTTTATTACAAGCATATCGGTGGGGCAGGCAACGCAAAAAATTTATCTTTCCGGAACAGGAACAGACAATACGGTTGACTGGGAATTTTACTGTACCGAAGGAAGCAATTCCGGAAAATGGACAAGTTTACCCGTGCCATCTAACTGGGAACTGCATGGTTTTGGGAAGTATAATTACGGTCATGCCAAAGATTCGGTAAGAGGAAAGGAGTCCGGATTATATAAATACAGGTTTGAAGCACTGAAACAATGGAAGGGCCAGCAGGTAGAAATTGTATTCGATGGGTCGATGACCGATACGGAAGTTAAAATAAATGGCAGGCTGGCCGGGCCAATTCATCAAGGATCTTTTTATCGTTTTAAATACAATATTTCTTCGTTGCTTGATTACGGAAAAACAAATGTTTTGGAAGTTAAGGTTGACAAACATTCGGCCAACCAATCGGTTAACAAAGCCGAGCGTTATTCCGATTTCTGGATTTTTGGTGGTATTTTTCGTCCGGTTTGGCTGGAAGTAAAACCGGATGAAAATATTGATCGTGTTGCTATTGATGCCAAAGCCGACGGTACTTTTGCATCAAAGGTTTTTCTGAACGAATTAAAATCGGCCGACCAGCTTAAAGCTCAAATATTTTCACTGGATGGAACACCTGTTGGCGAAAGTTTTTCTGTTGATTTGGAAAAAGGGATGCCGGCAGTAGAACTAGTAGCAAAAATTAAGGGGGTAAACCCATGGAATCCTGAATATCCAAATTTGTACAAGGCCTGTTTTTACCTGATGAAAAAAGGAGAACCAGTTCACGAGTACACAGAACGTTTCGGTTTTCGTACCATTGAAGTGCGCAAACGTGACGGCATTTATGTGAACGGTGTAAAAATAAAAATCAAAGGTGTAAATAGGCATACATTCTGGCCAACTACCGGACGAGCTTCAAGTAAAAAGCGCAGTATTGAAGATGTGCAAACAATAAAAAGCATGAATATGAATGGGGTGCGTATGGCGCATTATCCGCCCGATTCGCATTTTTTGGATGTTTGCGATTCGTTAGGGCTTTTTGTGCTTAATGAGCTTACCGGTTGGCACGATGCTTACGACACTGAAGTTGGCTCCATTTTGGTAAAAGAAATGATTGAGCGCGATGTAAATCACCCTTCAATTATACTTTGGGACAATGGGAACGAAGGTGGACACAATTACGAGCTATTGCCCTTGTACAGCAAATACGATATACAGCAACGCACAGTTTTACATCCCTGGCAAACGTTTAATGGTGTTTCAACCGAACATTACAGAGGTTATGATTACGGAATGGGAACTTTTTGGCACGGACGTGAGATTACACTACCAACTGAATTTTTGCACGGAATGCACGATGGAGGGCAGGGGTCGGCACTGTACGATTATTGGGAGCTGATATGGAAAACACCAATAGCAGCTGGAGGTTTTATCTGGGATTTTGCCGACCAGGGAGTATTGCGGGTAGATAAAAACGACGAACTGGATACCTACAACTCAAAAGGAGCTGATGGGATTTTGGGACCTTACCATGAAAAAGAAGGGAGCTATTTTGCCATAAAAGAAATATGGTCGCCCGTGCAACTCGAACCCCGTAATTTAACCGCTGAATTCGATGGAAAACTCTACCTCGAAAACCGATACCTCTACACCAATTTAAACGAATGTAAGTTTACCTGGGAGCTGGTAAAATTGTCCGATCCCTTTTCTTCATCAAAAAAAGAAAGCCTGAATGGAAAATGTGTGGCGCCGGATTTAGCGCCGCGGCAAAAAGGATATATTGAGCTTAAACTACCGCAAAACTGGCAGTTTTTTGATGTGCTTTATGTAACAGTAACCAACCGGTATGGAATGGAGCTATATACCTGGAGTTACCCCATATCCTTGCCAGCTGATGTACTTGCTGGTTTATTAAAAGAGAAAGCAGATACTCCAGCAGTGACCTTTACGGAAAACGATTCGTTGTTTCACGTAAATGCCGGTGGAATTAAGTATATACTGGGTAAAAACGATGGTTTGTTAAAAAAGGTGCAGAACGAAAAAGGCGAAATACCATTTAATAATGGCCCGGTAATTTGCGCGGGTAAAACAGTTTTTCAGGCTTTAAGGTCAGAAATGAAAGAAGACACCCTGTTGGTGACTTGCTCTTATGCTAAAGAGTCGCGAATGAAAGAGCTGGTATGGAAGTTTTATCCCTCAGGTTGGGCCGAACTTGCGATTGCCTATTTGCCTGAAGTGTACGACGTGCCTTTTGATTACATGGGAGTGAATTTTTCGTACCCCGAAAAACTGGTTGAAGGAGTGAAATGGATGGGACATGGCCCTTATCGTGTTTGGAAAAACCGTATGCAAGGGGTGGAGCTGGCGGTACATCAAAAAGATTACAACTCAACAATGACTGGAATTTACCCGGTAGTTTACCCGGAGTTTAAAGGCTATCATTCAAATTTGTATTGGGCTAAAATACAAAGTAAAGAACAGTCGTTTTTACTAGCCACAACTACTGAAGATGTTTTCTTGAGGCTTTTTACACCCGATCAACCTGAAGATTACGACAAGCGATTAGCGCCACCGTTTCCGTCGGGAGATATTTCGTTTATGCAGGGTATTTCGGCCATGGGAAGTAAAACCAACGATTCGTGGAACATGGGACCTTCCGGGCAAAAAAACGTTTTTTTCGATTTTGGTCCTTACGACGATTGGCGTATTCGATGCAAGCGAATGACCTTGTTTTTCAATTTCTCAACAGAGAACTAACTGTTTTACCATTGCTAAAAAAACAGGAATCAGAATGTTTGTTCTGCCGCCTGGTGCTGACAATCTTATAATGAATTAAAAAATACTTTAAATCTGTAATATAAAATCAAAATTTATGAATAGGTCTGTGTTTCTTCATAAACATTTCAAATTATTTCTATTTCTTCTATTAATTGTTTTTGGTTCGTGTGCAAACAGAGAAGTTGTGTTGGTGAGCAAAGACAACTGCCATGTACGTACTTCTTTTGGTAAAACCAAACTGGTGAATGTGCTCGAAGCTGCCGGTTATAAAGTTCTTCTGTCCGATTCGATGTTGCAAAATTCAGAAGTAAGAACCATTATAATTGGCCAAAAGGAAGATGAGTTTTTTAAAACGACAGCTGGAATCGAGGTAAATTTAAAGAGCGAAGGATTTTCAATTCAATCGGAGAATAATACCATAACGGTGTGCGGGGCAGATGCCACGGGAACGCTTTACGCTTGCCAGGAATTGGCTGAAAGAATACAAAAGGAAGGAAAACTTCCGGAGCAGATTTCAATAAACGATCAGCCCGAAATGGTACTTCGAGGTACTTGTATTGGCTTGCAAAAAACTGAATATCTACCTGGGCGCCATGTTTATGAATATCCGTACACCCCTGAGAACTTCCCGTGGTTTTACGACCGTGAACAGTGGATTCAATACCTCGATATGATGGTGGAAAACCGTTATAACTCGCTGTACTTGTGGAACGGGCATCCTTTTGCATCGTTGGTAAAACTCGCTGATTATCCGTATGCCGTTGAAGTGGATGATGAAACCTTTAAACTGAATGAGGAAATGTTTGGTTTTATAACCGAAGAGGCAAATAAGCGCGGTATCTGGGTAATTCAAATGTTTTACAATATCATTGTGTCAAAACCCTTTGCCGAGCACCACGGAATAAAAACACAGGAACGTAGCCGGCCCATAATTCCTTTAATTGCCGATTATACACAGAAATCAGTAGCGGCTTTTATCGAAAAATATCCAAACGTTGGTTTGTTGGTTTGTTTAGGTGAAGCCATGCATACCATTGATGACGATGTGGAGTGGTTTACAAAAACCATAATTCCCGGGGTACAGGACGGATTGGAAAAACTGGGGCGAACCGATGAGCCTCCAATCGTTTTGCGCGGACACGACACCGATGGTGAAAAGGTGATGACAGCTGCTCTACCGATATACAAGAATCTTTACACCATGTCGAAATATAATGGCGAGTCATTAACAACCTACGAACCGCGCGATTCATGGGAATCGATTCCAAGGGCAATGAGCAACCTGGGGTCAATCCATATTTCAAACGTACATATTTTAGCCAACCTCGAGCCTTTCCGTTATGGTTCGCCCGATTTTATTCAGAAAAGTACACAAGCCATGCACGATATACAGGGAGCAAACGGCTTGCACCTGTATCCGCAAACATCATACTGGGATTGGCCGTATACAGCCGATAAAGCCAATCCCAGAATAAATCAGATTGACCGTGACTGGATTTGGTACAAAGCCTGGGGGCGATATGCATGGGATTGCCGTCGCGACAGAAATGAGGAAATTGATTTCTGGTCGGAACAACTGGCCGGATTTTACGGATGTGAAAAAGGTAGCAATGATATTCTGGAAGCTTACGAGCAAACCGGGGAAATTGCTCCAAAACTATTGCGCCGCTTTGGTATTTCGGATGGAAACCGGCAAACACTTTTGTTGGGAATGTTTATGAGCCAGTTGGTAAATCCACACAAATGGCATGTATACAGTAACTTCTATTCATCAAACGGGCCGGAAGGCGAAATTCTGATCGATTATGCCCGCAAAGAATGGAACAACGAAAAACACAGCGGAGAATTACCACCACAAATTATTAAGGAGGCAAAACAACACGGACGCCTTGCTGTTGAGGCAATTGATAGGGCAGCAAAACATGTTACAAACAATGTTGAAGAATTTGAGCGCCTGAAAAACGATGTGTATTGTTACAATGCCTTTGCCAATTTTTTCTACGAAAAAGTAAATGCCGCAATGTGGGTGTTGCGCTACAAATATTCAAACGATGTGACCGACCTGGAAAAAGCGGTTCCCTATCTCGAAAAAAGCCTGGAGTACTGGAAAGAATTGGTAGCATTAACAAACGATACCTATTTGTATGCTAACAGTATGCAAACCCAGCAACGGCGTATACCAATTACCGGCCGCAATGGAACCAATAAAACCTGGACTGAAATGTTGCCACATTACCAAAACGAGCTGGACAATTTTAAACGAAACCTTGAAACCTTAAATTCGGGTGGAGCTGCCGGGGCAGAAATACCGGTGCTTCAACCAGCCAAAGTAAAGGTGTTAAATAAAGGTGTTAAAACATATTCGGTTGTACCGGGACAAAAAGCATACACCGATAACAATGCGGTAATAGAAGAAGCCGCTGAGGAATTAAACTTGCTAAAAGGTGTTCAGTTTAGCGATAAAAAACAACAGGAAGAAGGAACAGTGCTGCAGTTTGAGAACGACAAACCGGTTAAAGTGGTGGTGGGCTATTTTAACACCAACAGTTACACAGCCTTACGTCCGCCAACGCTTGAAACCAATGCTGCCGCTAACAACCGGGGGCAGGCCGACATTAAAATTGCCAATGCTATGCGCTTCAGTGGTTTATACCCGGTAAACATTTATACTTATCATTACGAAGCCGGAAAAAATGAATTAAAACTGGGGAAAGGCCGCGTATTGATTCTTGGTTTTATTGATGGCGAAAACGACATTAAAGTACACGATGCGGGAATCTCTGATAAAAATGATGGAATACCTGTTGACTGGTTATTTTACTAATGAGAAAGAATTTAATCAAACAATATCGGGAAAAAAGCAGGAAGCTGGCCATTTTTTTAGTGGCCGGCTTACTGCTTTTTGGGTGCGAAAAGCAAGATAAAATAAGGCTTGTAAAAAGCCTGAACAGCGACTGGCTTACAGTCGCAAACGATACAAACAAACTGGCTTTTCAGGGCTTTCATGAAAAAGATTTCAATACACAAAACTGGCAGCCAGTAGATGTTCCGCACAACTGGGACGACTATGGTGGCTACCGGCGTTTGCGCCACGGAAACCGCCATGGCTACGCCTGGTATCGCAAAACATTTACAGTTGAAAATGCCAATTCGGCAAAGCGGTATTTTCTGTTTTTCGAAGGAGTGGGCTCGTATGCAACGGTGTGGTTAAATGGCGATTCTATAGGTTACCACGCCGGGGGCAGAACCACTTTTACACTTGATGCAACTCCATACATCAATTTTGAAGGTGAAAATTTATTGGCAGTTCGGGCCGATCATCCTTCTGATATAAGAGATTTACCGTGGGTGTGTGGTGGTTGTAGTCCCGAATGGGGATTTTGCGAAGGCAGCCAGCCCATGGGCATTTTCAGGCCCGTGCATTTAGTGGAAACCGCTCCGGTGCGTGTTCAACCTTTTGGGGTGCACATTTGGAACGACAATACAATTAATACTGCCGAAGCAACCCTAAATCTTACAACTGAACTTAAAAATTATAACAACAACCCGGGAAAAGTAACAGTGAAAAACATACTTCTGGATAAAACTGGTAAAACAATCGCTGTTGCAGAAACGGAAGTTGAACTGGAAGCCGGGCAATCAGATACCATTAAACAGACCTTTGAAAAGATTGAAAATCCACAGCTTTGGTCGCTGGAGGATCCTTACCTATACACCGTTGAATCCTGCATTTTTGCAAATGGGAAATGTGTGGATAAAGTAAGTACGCCCTATGGTATCCGAACGATTAAGTGGGACATTTTTGGTGAAAATCCATCCAACCGGTTTTATTTAAACGATAAGCCTGTTTTTATTAACGGAACTGCCGAGTATGAGCACATGTTTGGACAGGGGCACGCGTTTTTTTACGAACAAATAAAAGCCCGGGTTGAGCAGGTAAAAGCAATGGGCTACAATGCTTTTCGAGATGGGCATCAGCCTCACAACCTGCGCTACCAAAATGCATGGGATAGATCGGGTATACTTTGGTGGCCACAAATGTCGGCGCATATCTGGTTCGATAATCCGGAGTTCAGAAAAAACTTTAAGTCGCTGTTAACCGATTGGGTAAAAGAGCGTCGCAACAGTCCGTCGATAATACTTTGGGGACTTGAAAATGAAAGCACCCTACCTGAAGGTTTTGCAAAAGAGTGTACAGAACTTATTCGTAAGCTCGATCCAACAACATCAACGCAACGCCTGGTAACCACCTGTAACGGTGGCTCCGGTACCGACTGGAATGTGATTCAAAACTGGTCGGGAACTTATGGTGGCGATCCTGAAAATTATGCCAACGAACTTTCGGAGCAATTGTTGAATGGTGAATATGGAGCCTGGAGAAGCATTGATTTGCATACGGAAGGTGAGTTTGATCAGAAAGGGATTTACAGCGAAGATCGTTTTAACTTGCTGATGGAATCAAAAATAAGGCTTGGCGAACAGGCTGCTGATAAAAGTTGCGGACAGTTTCATTGGCTGTTAACTTCGCACGACAATCCCGGGCGTACACAAAGTGGCGAAGGATTGCGCGATATCGACCGCGTGGGACCGGTAAATTACAAAGGCGCGCTAAGCATTTGGGGCGAACCGCTCGATGTGTTTTACCTGTACCGAGCCAATTATGCACCCAAAGAAACCGAACCAATGGTGTACATTGTATCGCATACCTGGCCCGACAGGTGGACAAAGCCCGGAATAAAAAGCGGAATACGACTATTTACGAATTGCGACGAGGTGGAGCTTTTTAATGGCTTAAAAACCAATTCGCTTGGCCGGAAAAAACGAGGACCTGTTGGAACGCATATTGTTTTTAATGAGGTGAACATACAGCAAAATATGCTATACGCCGTTGGCTATGTAAACGGTAAAGAAGTTGCTACCGATGTGGTGCTGGTAAACCATCTGCCTAAGGCCGAAAATATTGAAGACTTGTCAGGAGACATACAGCCCTTAACCAATGATGCGTACAATTACCTTTACCGGGTGAATTGTGGAGGCGGTGATTACACCGATGCCGCGGGAAACGTGTGGATGGCTGACGTTCATCGAACGGATGAAAAATCATGGGGATCAAAATCATGGACGGACGATTATGACGGATTACCCGCATTTTACGGCAGCCAGCGCTCTACCAACGATCCAATTAAAGGAACCAATGAGTGGCCATTGATTCAAACTTTTCGTTATGGCCGCCATAAGCTGAGCTATCATTTTCCTCTGCCGGATGGCAAGTATAAACTCGAGTTGTTTTTTGCCGAACCCTGGTACGGAACGGGAGGTGGAATGAATTGCGACGACTGGCGCGTTTTTGATGTGTCGGTGAATGATCAGGTTGTGATAAATGACCTTGATATTTGGGAAGAAGCCGGACACGATAACTTGTTGAAAAAAACCATTGACGCTGATATAAGCGGAGGAGAACTGAAGATCTCATTCCCGCAGGTAAAAGCCGGGCAGGCTGTAATTTCTGCTATTGCCATTTCTTCTGCCAATCGTGCACTAAAACCGGCTAAAGCTTCCGAACGATTGATTTCCACATTGAATGGCAAGAACGACGAGTGGCAAGCAAAAACGTGGTTAACCACTGGCTGCCGTCAGTTTAATAATAAACAGGCCTGTTTTAGTAGCTTAGCACCCGAGTTGTATGCAACAGAATGGATTCAGGGGCCGGCTGTAATTAAACCATCACAAGCTTTGCCTTCGTTTGTATTATCAGCAAAAGCACAGGTTTTTATTGGCATTGATACATGCATGGCACATCAACCTGGTTGGCTAAAAAACTGGGTGCCGCTGGAAAAATACCTTACCACAACCTTCAACGAATCAAGCACCTATCAGCTCTATAAAAAGCAGTTTGAGAAAGGGGTTGAGGTGCAGCTTGAAAAACTGTCGGAGGCAGAATTTAATATGTATCCTGTTATGGTTGCTCCCGCAACTTTGCTCGACGACCCTATTGATTTGCGTGAAACAACTACCTGGCAGGCCGAAGACGGAAAAGCCCTGGGAGCGGCAAGAATTATCAGCCATCTGGAAAAAGAATGTTTGTACACTCCGGGAAGTAGAGGAACCATGGGGGTGATTTTTCAGGTGGGACTGGCTTCGAAATATGGTTTGCATTTCCGCTACATTAACCTTTCGGGTGATGAATTGAATGCTGATGTGAAAATTATTGCTGCCGATGGGCGTGTGATGTGGGCCGGAGAATGGACTTTCCCAGCAACTCCCGATAAATGGAAAAGCTACCGAACCGATACGCAAACAACGATAAACGCAGGGACGTATACCATTGAGATTACACCAAAAGGCGAAGGCGATTTTTATGTGGATTGGCTAAAAGTACAGTAAGGTAAATTATTGATGACGAATAGAATAGAAAATACAGTTAAGCTACCGGTTGATATTGTTTTGGCACCCGAGTGGTGGTACTATAACGAAAAAATTACCTTCGATGAAGACTTTTTTTACCACCCGCTGCGGAGAGTGGAAGTGGAACAGCAAATGGAAAAAGCGCTTTACGAACGCTGGGGTAAATATGGCCTGGGGGAACACCGAAACGAGCAACGCCCCGAAATTGGAGCAGTGCACCTGGCAGCAGGATTTTTACTGTCGGAAATGCTGGGCTGTCAGGTAAATTACACCGAAGCACATCCGCCACAGGTAGTTGCAGCCAATTGTGCCGACTTAAGCATTGATGGGCAAAAAATATTCTCATCTCCGGCCTTTAAAAAAATGCTTAAACTTTGGGAAGGCCTGAAAAGTAAGCACGGCTACCTGAGTGGCGATATTAACTGGGGAGGTATACTAAATTTAGCAATGGATTTACGTGGCGATTCCATTTTTACAGATATGATGCTGGAGCCCGAAAAAGTAAAAGATTATTTTACACAGATTGCTGCAGTTATTAGCAAGTTTACCGCCTTAATGGAAGAAGAAACCAAAACCACTTCCATATCGGTAAACCGCTTGCTTCGTCAGTTTCAGAAACCGGTATTTTTACATTCAGAGTGCAGTCATACCATGATTTCAGCTGATGATTATGAGTATTTTCTCTTGCCTTTTGATATTGCCTGGAGCAAACAACACCGGCCTTTTGGTATTCATTATTGTGGCCCTGATCCGCATCGAATGGCCGGGCAATTTGCAAAGATTCCTCAGCTCGATTTTCTGGATGTAGGCTGGGGCGGCGATGTGGCCGTTCTCCGGAAATATTTGCCAAATACTTTTCTGAACATCAGGCTTAGCCCTGTGGATATGATTACTCAAAACAACGAAGAAATAAAACGGTCAATTGTTGAACGCGTAAAACAATCAAACAGTAAGACTCTAACCGGAGTCTGTTGCATAAATATTGACGAGAAAATTACAGACGAGAAAATAACTACCCTTTTTGAAACAGTGGAAGAATTGCGAAAAGAAACAGCCTTATGAAAAAATTTAATACAGCATTAGCCGATTCGCAAGCCAGTGCGGTTGTGCCAGTAAAACCTAAAAATTTTGATTTCGACCAGTACGAAAACTATGCCTCTGCTTTAAACCAAAAGTGTGCCGATTTTTGGATGTCTGAAACCGGTGTTTTGGTCTATCGCCGTATGCGTGTGGCCGAATGTTTTTCGTTTGGCTGTCGGAACAAAGAGCTTTCGCTTGAATTGCAGTTGGGGGCGCTGTTACAGAGTATGGAATACAAGGCCGATGTACCTAATTTTTTAGAACCCTGGTATGGTATTGGAACAATTGCGAGTGCTTATGGAAACGAGTATATTTGGAAAGAAGGAAATGCACCTGCCCTTAAAGCACAGTTCAATTCGCTTGATGAAGTGTTGGCATATCAGCCAAAATCGGTAACAAAAACAAGCATTGGCAAACATACCCTCAATATGATTGAGTATTTTATGGACAAAACAAAAGGCCGTCTTCCGGTTTCTTTTACCGATTCACAATCGCCACTGAATATTGTGGCGCACCTGCTTCCGCTCGATCAGTTTTTTATTGAGGTATTGATGAATCCTGAAAAAGTGCAGGAGTTGTTTAATATTCTTGCCGAGCTTTCTGTTGAATTTAATCGAGAGCAGAAAAAATTAATAGGCGATGCACTGGTTTTTCCGGGACATGGTTTTTCATCATCAGTAGCCTGGCAAGGATTGGGACTTAGCGATGACAATGCGATAATGATTGCGCCCGAACAATACACTGAACTGGCTGTACCTTCAGCAAAAAAGATTTGCGATCCATACGGAGGTGTGGTTTTTCATTCGTGTGGCGATTGGTCGAATTGGATTGATGCAGTGCTAAAAATAGACGGATTAAAAATGGCCGATGCAGCTTTTTCGCCTCAAACCGATCCTGGAGCAACTAACAACCTGGAGGCTTTTCATGCTTTTGCAAATACAGGAATTGTGCTAAATGCACGAATCGTTGGAGATTTGGAAACCATTGAAGAACAGGTGAAACGATTGTGGGTGCCCGGTATGAAATTGATAGTTGTTACCTATTGCGAAACGCCCGAAGAGCAGCAAATAGCCTGGCAACGAATAAATGAAATCTGTAGCTAATCAAATAAAAACAAAACCTAAAACGAATGAACAACGCAACAACAAAAATAGGAAATTACCGCTGGCGAATTGTAGTGCTGCTGTTTTTTGCCACTACTATAAATTACATCGACCGCCAGGTGCTCGGTATTCTAGCGCCTGAATTACAGGAGCTTTTTAACTGGTCAGAATCTGATTATGGTTTTATTATTATGGCCTTTCAAATTGCCTACGCCATTGGTTTGCTAACCACCGGCTCCATTCTCGATCGCATTGGAACCAAACGCGGATTTTCAATTGCCATTGTTTTGTGGAGCATTGCAGGAATGGCGCATGCGGCTGCCCGCAGTGTATTTGGTTTTGCCCTATCGCGATTTGCTTTGGGTATTGGCGAATCTGCCAATTTCCCGGCAGCTGTTAAAACGGTAGCCGAATGGTTTCCTAAAAAGGAACGGGCACTGGCTACGGGTATTTTTAACTCGGGGCCAAATGTTGGCGCCATTGTTACCCCCTTGCTAATTCCATTAATTGCGCTGGCATGGGGCTGGCAATGGGCCTTTGTAATTACCGGTGCGCTGGGGTTTGTTTGGCTGCTTTTTTGGATGTATACCTACAAACGCCCTGAAAAAAACGAAAAACTGAGCGATGCTGAACGCGCTTATATTTTGCAGGATGGTGAAGAGCCGGTACAGCAATCTATCCCATGGCGTAAAATAATTGGCCATAAGCAAACGCTGGGTATTTGTTTGGCGCGTTTTGTTACCGACCCAATCTGGTGGTTTTTTCTGTATTGGTTGCCCAAGTTTTTAAACTCGAATTATGGCATCGATCTTACCAATATTGGTTTGCCGCTGGTTACTATTTACGTCATCTCTATCGGTGGATCGATTCTTGGAGGGTGGATTTCTTCGCAACTCATAAACAAAGGAAAGAATCCGGTGGCAGCGCGAAAAGTAACTATTTTGCTAATGGCTGTTTTAGTGGTGCCTATCTACTTTGTTTCAGGTATATCAAACATGTGGCTGGCCGTGCTTTTTATTGCCATGGCTGCTTTTGCACACCAGGGGTATGCCGCCAATATTTTTACCATCGTTTCTGATATTTATCCGAAAAATGCAGTAGGCTCAATGGTTGGATTATCGGGTTTTGCAGGCGCAATTGGCGGAGTGTTGTTTTCGGCAGCAGTAGGGCTGATTCTTGAATTTACAGGCAGTTATCATGTAGTATTCGGAATTGCCAGTTTAGCTTACCTGGTGTGTTGGCTGGTATTGAAACTATTTGTTCCGGATAACCGGGTAATTAGAATTGAACCTTAAAATGAAAAAGATGAAACTACTTTCCGTAATCCTAATATTTGTTGCGGCAGTGTCGTGTACCATCGATAAAAAACTTCCGGAAGTGGTTCCGATCGAAAAAATGCAGGCCATTTACGATGAGGTAAAAACGCCTTATAAATATGGCCTGATTATGGTCCCCGATAGCAATAAGTATAAAATGGATTGCCCTACAATTTTCAGAAAAGACGAAAAATGGGTAATGACATACATTGTTTTCGATGGTAGGGGCTATGAAACCTGGTTGGCGGAAAGTGAAAACCTGTTGAATTGGGAAACGCAGGGAAAAATTATGCAATTTTCCGATACTACCGACTGGGATGCAAATCAAAAAGCAGGCTATCCTTCTTTAATTGATTACAATTGGGGTGAGTCGCCAGTTATCAACCAATTTAACGAAAAATACTGGATGAGTTATTTTGGCGGAAATTCAAGGGGTTACGAAAAAGGTTTGCTGTCGATTAGTATGGCATTTACCAATGAGAACCCTGCCACTATGCATGAATGGCAGCGGGTTGAAAAACCTGTTCTTACATCGAAAGATGCTGATGCCCGCTGGTACGACAACAGCACCATGTACAAAAGTTTTGTAATTGAAGACAAAGAACGTTTAACCGGTCATCAGTTTGTAATGTACTACAATGCACGAGGCGATAGCATTAACCCGGATCGGGGGGCTGAACGGATAAGCATGGCCGTTTCAGACGATATGGTTAACTGGAAACGTTTTGGCAATCAGCCGGTAGTAAATCATCACAAGGGTATTTCAGGCGATGCAGTTATTCAGAAAATTGATGATGTGTATGTGATGTTTTTTTTCAGGGCAAATTGGCCCGATGGTAAAACCGTAGTTTACAATAGTTTTTACGCTTCGTACGATTTGGTGAACTGGACCCAATGGCAGGGGGCGCATTTAATCGAGCCATCGGAACCTTTTGATAATTTATTTGCCCATAAGGCATACGTAATAAAACACGATGGAGTGGTCTATCATTTTTACAATGCCGTTGATAAACTGGGTAACCGTGGAATTGCATTGGCTACCTCAAAAGACCTCGGCAAAAGTACAGTTGAATTTAAATCAAAAAAAGAGTCTGGAATTAAATAGTTGTTAGTCCACTAATTGCACGAAGAAGAACGAAAGTAACTTGAATGAATAAGGAAAACATAAAAAATAATTCTGCTTTGATGCCTCTGAAAAATACCTGTTTTCCCCTAAATTCCTCGAGGTAACAGGTAGGTTTTTCTTTTTGTTCCCTTTTTTTGTGGGGGTAAAAATAAAAAAATAGTATTCCAGTTAATCCGAGTAAAAGTAGAATTAAAAACTAGTGTATTTCGTGAAATTATAGGGAAACAAAAAGTGAAATTCAGATGAAGATGAAAATATATTTAATAGTTGTTTTAAGCCTATTTGTTTTTGCAGCTTGTTCGAAACCCGAAAATGCAAGAGTTACAGCTGATTTTAACGACGGCTGGAAATTTTTGTTAAGTGATGATTCGCTGGCTTTTCAAATGAATTATGATGACTCAGACTGGCGTGAACTTAACCTTCCGCACGACTGGAGCATCGAAGGAGAATTCAGTAACGAGCACCCTGCCGGAAATGCCGGAGGTGCATTACCCGGAGGAATTGGCTGGTACCGCAAATCTTTCAAACTGGAGGACGTAGATAGCGGAAAGCATATTTTCATCGAATTTGATGGCATTTATCAAAACAGCGAAGTTTGGATTAACGGCGAGTTTCTGGGGGAGCGCCCATACGGTTACAGTGCCTTTCAATACGACCTAACTCCATATTTAAAATTTGGTGAAGCCGTCAATGTTATCGCCGTGCGGGTCGATAATTCCTTGCAGCCCAACTCGCGCTGGTACACCGGCTCCGGAATTTATCGCAATGTATGGCTGGTAAAAACCGGGCAAACCCACGTAAAACACTGGGGTACTTTTGTTCAGACCCCTGAGGTTTCGGCAAAAAAAGCTATTGTTGAAATGGAAATTTCGCTTGAAAATGCAAGCGGAGAATTGAGCTCTATTGAAACCATAATTTGCAATAGCCAGGGCGAGGAACTTGCAAAAGCAAAAAATGTTACCGGTGAAAAAATAGTTCAGCGTTTTGAAATTGAAAACCCGGCACTTTGGTCGGTGGAGAAACCCAATATGTACCTGGCCAAAACGGCCGTTTATGTTAAGGGCGAACTTTGCGATAATTACGAAACACCTTTTGGTATAAGACGTTTTTATTTTGATGCAGAAAAAGGTTTTTTCCTGAACGGAGAATCGCTTAAACTGCACGGAGTAAACCACCACCACGATATGGGGGCACTTGGCGCTGCTGTAAATGTTCGTGCCATGGAGCGCCAGCTTGAAATCTATAAAGAAATGGGGGTTAATGCCATTCGGATGGCACATAATCCTCCTGCACGCGAATTGCTTGATTTGTGCGATAAAATGGGTTTCCTGGTGATGGATGAGGCTTTTGACATGTGGGCGAAAAAGAAAAATAAATACGATTACCACCTGCATTGGGACGAATGGCATAAACGCGACCTTGAAGCAATGGTGCTTAGAGATCGTAATCATCCATCGATTTTTGCGTGGTCGGTTGGAAACGAAATTCGCGAACAGTTTGACAGCACCGGAACAGGCATAGCAAAGGAGCTGGTTGCTATTGTAAAATCATTGGACACAACGCGCCCGGTAACCTGCGCCCTCACCGAGCAGGATCCGGCAAAAAACTTTATCTACCAATCAAAAGCACTCGATTTAATCAGTTTTAATTACAAACACAGGGAATACCTTGATTTTCCTAAAAATTATCCGGGCGAAAAAGTGCTGGCCTCCGAAAATATGTCGGCGCTTTCAACCCGCGGACATTACGATATGCCATCAGATGAAGACAGAATCTGGCCTCCGGCATATAATGTTGAATTTGATGGGAATCCTGATTTTACTGTTTCGGCTTATGATCATGTTTACGCCTATTGGGGCTCAACACACGAAGATACCTGGAACGTGATTTCGAATAACGACTTCATTAGTGGCATGTTTATATGGTCGGGTTTCGATTACCTGGGCGAACCGGTACCTTATCCATGGCCGGCGCGCAGTTCGTACTACGGTGTTATCGATTTGGCCGGCTTCCCCAAAGACGCTTATTACCTGTACCAAAGCTTGTGGACCGATGAGCCCATGTTGCATTTGTTTCCGCACTGGAATTGGAATGAAGGACAAGATGTGGATGTTTGGGCGTATTACAACAAGGCTGATGAGGTGGAGCTTTTTGTAAACGGCATCTCGCAGGGAGTTCAGAAAACAACCGAGGGGAAATACCATGCCATGTGGCGGGTAAGTTATAAGCCGGGAAACATTATAGCCGTATCGCGAAAAGAGGGAAAGGTAGTTCTGGAGAAAGAAATAAAGACTGCTGAAAAAGCAGCTAAAATAAAATTGGTGGCTGATAGAAGCATTATAAAAGCCGATGGAAAAGACCTCTCGTTTATAAGCGTAGAGATTACCGATCAAAACGGAATAATGGTTCCGGATGCCAATAATTTGGTAAATTTTGAAGTAAGTGGCGCCGGTTTTATTGCCGGAGTTGACAATGGTTACCAGGCTAGCCACGAAGCTTTTAAAGCCACACACCGAAAAGCTTTTAACGGAAAATGCTTGTTAATTGTGCAGTCAACCCGCCAGAGCGGAACAATTACAATTACGGCAAAATCGGGAGAATTAGAGGAGAAAATACTAACACTTAAAGCCGTTCAATAAGAAGGGCTACAGAAGCTTAAAACCATATGGATAATATTTACGAACAACTAAAAACGCTTGATTTTATTATTGTTGGGGTTTACCTATTGGTGCTGATTGGTATTGGCTACTGGGTAAGTTTTATAAAAGCACGCGATAAAGAAGAAAACCTTTTTTTAGCCGGACACTCTTTAGGATGGAGCAGTATTGGTTTAACCATGTGGGGAACCAATGTTGGCCCGTCGATGCTAATTGCTTCGGCGAGTATTGGCTACACAACCGGAATAGTTGCCGGAAATTTTGGGTGGTATGCATTTGTTTTCATATTTCTGCTTGCAGTTGTTTTTGCCCCGCGATACCTGGGTGCTAATGTACAAACGCTACCTGAGTTTATGGGCAAACGTTTTGGCGATTCAACTCGAACAATTTTAGCATGGTACACGCTGGCTACCATTTTAATATCGTGGCTTGCACTTACGCTCTATGCCGGAGGTATTCTGGTGGGGCAAATTCTAAACCTGCCCTTGTGGAGTTCGGTGTTGATTTTGGTCGTTATTGCCGCATTTTTTACCATTGCCGGTGGTCTTAAAGCCATTGCGTATACCAATGTTTTTCAAATGATTTTGCTGATTGGAGTATCATTAATTTTAACGGTGGTTGGCGTAATAAAGGCCGGTGGACCTTTGGCTATTTACGAGGCTACTCCGGGCGAATACTGGAATTTGTTGTTACCTCGTAATAATGCCAGCTACCCATGGATTGCCATAATTCTTGGTTATCCGGTAATGGGAGTGTGGTTTTGGTGTACCGATCAATCAATGGTTCAATCGGTTTTAGGTGCTAAAAATTTAAAACAAGGTCAGTTGGGGGCAAATTTTACCGGTTGGCTTAAAATCCTCGATGTAGCATTATTTATAATTCCGGGTATTACCTGCTTTGTATTGTTTCCGGGACTTGACAATCCCGATGAAGCCTACATGACTATGGTAACCCGACTTTTGCCTGTAGGTATGGTGGGTATGGTTATGGCCGTGCTTATTGCAGCACTGGTAAGCACCATCGACTCGGCATTAAACTCCTTAAGTACTGTGTTTACCATGGATATTTACATTAAAAAATACAAACCGGAGGCTAGCCAAAAACAAATTGTTGGCATAGGTCGAATGGTAACTTTTTTTGGTGCTGTGGTGGCCATCTTTTTAGCAATTGCTTTTGAGCGTGTAAACAGCTTAAACCTGTTTGATAAGTTTCAGGCAGTTCTTGGGTTTATTGCACCACCTATGTCGGTAGTATTTTTATTTGGTGTTTTATGGAAAAAAACAACTTCAAGGGCCGCAAATTTTACTTTATCTGTAGGAACGATTATTAGTATTGGATTGGGGAGTGCTTATATTTTTGTAAGCCCATCTTTTTTAGAAAGTTTGGAGCCTGATGGTTGGCTAAAAGTCATTCAGCAGTTTATTATTTGGCTTACATCAATTCACTTTTTGTTGCTTTCATTTTACATTTTCGTAATTCTTTCGGTTTGTGCTTTTGCACTGTCATGGTTTGACCCAAAAGCAAACGAACAAAAGCAGGTGGATTATGGCACTTTACCCAAACCGGGTAAAAAAGTATGGCTGCTTTGGGGAGCGCTAATAGTTGTTATGCTTGGTTTGTATATTTTATTTAACGGACATTAATAATCAATCAATAGAACTTAATGCCTGGAAGAATACTACGTGTATTTTTTCAGGCATTTTATTTTACGCGCGGTTTGTTTAAGCCACTCTCGTGCCATTAGTTCGTGCCCAAAAACCGTTGGATGAATGCCATCCCAAATCCAGTAATTTATTGGAGCTGATTGCTGCGCCTTTTCGAATACTTCGTTAAAATCAACCAGAATGGCATTGAACTCTTTTGCCAGCTTTTTTACAATTGTAGCCCGATTCTTTGTCTCTTCATCCCAGAGTTGCCAGTTTTTTTCTCGCGCTCCAACAGGAAAAACAAATGGAATCCCCAATACCAGTACAATGTCAGGGTTGGCGGTTTGTGCGCTGTTCAGCAACTGCCTGTACCCCTTTTCAAATTCGGCAAGGTCGCGGGCTTCCGGGTGCTTATTTATTATGTCGCCCACATCGTTTATTCCAACCAATAAACTAAGTACGTCGGGTTTCAAGTCGATGGTGTCATTTTGCCAGCGTTTTTGTAAATCGGGCACTGTGTTGCCGCTAACTCCCCGGTTGTAAAAAGTAAAACAGGCCTGCGGAAAATCGGCACCAACGCGACTTGCTATCGAAAATGCATAGCCATGTCCCATAATGTGGTTTGGGTCATTGTTTCGTCCACGCTTCCCATCGGTAATCGAGTCTCCCTGAAATAAAAAGCATAAACCTTTCTCTCGTTCACGAGACGTAATTTTATCATTATCGAACACACTGGCAGGAAGCAAAAAAGATGTTGTTCCTGCAATTCCTGTAGTTTTTATAAAGTTCCGTCTTGAAAATAGTTTCATATGTAATTGATTTGAAGAGGATAAAATGTGCATGAAAAAAATTGCACCGATATAAATGATTTAAAAATATGCGAGTTGAATGTGTTGCTCTTATGATTCATTTGAAAATTAAAAATTGTAATTACGTGAAATAAACAAACAAACAGTTTAATAACAAATTTTACCGGTATATTAATTAAAACGTTTACTTATGTTCCTCATTTAATTAACAAGTTAAAGAAATTTCAATCTGCTAAGTTATGTAAATTGTATGATGCACCCTTCTCCTTTTAAATGTATGAATGGCTTATCAGTCAAGGGTGTTGGTGTTGAGTTTGTATGGGTGTTTTATATTGAAACCTTTATTGATGAAAAATTTTTATTTAATAAAAATAATGAAAACGTTTACATTTTTAGTATTTTTACTACGTGTTTTGCTTGGCTTTGTTGTGCTACTATTTGTTCAGCAGGCCTGCAGTAGAATGCAGTTTGTAAAAAGAACCAATGAAACAGTAGTTATATTTTGGCCTCTGGTCTTGTAACTGCTTGTTAAACTTATGAATATGAAGCGATTTGGACAAATTATTAAACTAAAGCCAGAAGGTGTAAACGAATACATTAAGCAGCACAAAAATGTGTGGCCCGCGGTTTTAGCGAAAATCACAGAATGTAAGTTGTCTAACTATTCCATCTTTTTCAGAGATAACCTGTTGTTTGCCTATTTTGAATATACTGGCAATAATTTTGACGCCGATATGAAAAAAATGGCTGCCCACGAAGAAACCCAGCGTTGGTGGGGGGTGGTAAAACCGCTTATGCAACCTGTTGAAACAGCTACTACTGAAGAGTTTTGGGCCAATATGGAAGAAATTTTTCATTTGGATTAAATCAAAATGATGATTAAGCAAACTAAAAATAATCTAATCGGTTTTGGTGTTCCGGAGTGTGGGCGAGGGGTATTGATTATTTTCTTGGCATTCATTTTTGCGCACCAATCCACTGCCCAAACCGTAACGGGAGAACCAGCCGGAATTCCACCACAAGCGCGGATTTACGATACCGAGCCCTGGGAAAATCCATTGATTAATGGAGTGAATCGGCAGCCGGCACGAACAACAGCTTATTCGTACACAACAGTTGCCGATGCTCTGAGTAATGATCGCTCAAAATCGAGATTTCAGTTGTTAAACGGCGAATGGGATTTTTATTTTGCCGCAAAGCCTGAAGAGGCGCCCCGGGAATTTTATAAATCGCGGGTGCAGGGTTGGGACAAAATTGAAGTGCCATCCAATTGGGAAATGAAGGGGTATGATATTCCGATTTATGCCAGTGCTGTTTATCCCTTTCGCCCGGTAAATCCGCCTTGGGTGCCAAAAGATTACAATGCTGTTGGTTCGTATCAGCGCTTATTCACCGTTCCGGAAGAGTGGATCGATCGGACCATAATTTTGCATTTTGGGGGAGTTAGTTCTGCATTTAAAGTATGGTTGAATGGAAAATTTTTGGGTTACTCTGAAGACAGCTGCCTGCCTTCGGAGTTTAACATTACGCCGTATTTGGCCGATGGAGAGAATGTATTGTCGGTTCAGGTTATTCGCTGGAGCGATGGCGCGTATCTTGAAGATCAGGACCACTGGCGAATGAGCGGGATTCATCGCGAAGTGTTTCTGATGGCTGAGCCCAAACTGCGTATTTCCGATTTTTTTGTTCAAACAAAACTCGATAAAGAATATAAGGACGCAGTTTTGAGTATACGTCCACAATTACACAACCTTACCAGCGATACCGCTAAAAACTATGTTTTAAAAGCACAGCTATTCGACGAAAACCAACAAGCTGTTTTTGAAAAATCTTTGGAAATAAACGCCGAAGAGATTATCAACGAAAGTTATCCGCGTTTAGACAATGTAAAATTTGGTTTGCTGGAAACCACAGTAAAAAATCCAAAAAAATGGAGTGCCGAAACACCAACTTTATACACACTTGCGTTGTGGCTTGAAAATGAAAATGGTGCAATTGAAGAGGTGAAGAGTTGTCGCATTGGATTTAGAAGTATTGAATTTTCGGAAAAAGATAGCAAGTTATTGGTTAACGGAAAGCTTACTTATTTGTACGGAGTAAACCGACACGATCATCATCCGGTAAAAGGAAAAGCACTTTCAAGAGAAGATATCGAGGCGGATGTGCGGCAAATCAAACAATATAATTTTAATTGTATTCGAACTGCACACTATCCCAACGATCCGTATTTCTACGATTTATGCGACGAGTACGGGATATATGTAATGGATGAAGCAAACCTGGAAACGCATGGTATTGGCGGAAAACTGAGTAACGATCCGCAATGGACAGCTGCGCACCTGGAGCGCATGACGCGTATGGTTTACCGTGATAAAAACCATCCGTCGGTAATTATCTGGAGTTTGGGAAACGAGGCCGGTAGTGGCCCCAACCATGCGGCAATGGCTGCCTGGACACGCGATTACGATATTACCCGCCCAATTCATTACGAGCCTGCACAGGGAAGTCCCGGTGTTGAGGGCTATAAAGATTTAAGCCATCGGCCCAATACAGGACGCCTGCAAAATCCTGTTGATCAGTATTATGTGGATATGGTTAGCCGCTTTTATCCTTCCATGCAGTTCATTAACGATTTGCATAAACAGACTGGCGTTAACCGTCCGATTATTTTTGTGGAGTATTCACACTCCATGGGTAACTCAACAGGAAATATGAAAGAACTGTGGGATATCTTCCGGTCAAATACACGTTTTATTGGCGGTTGTATTTGGGATTATAAAGACCAGGGTTTGCTAAAAACCGATGAAAAGGGGCAGGAATTTTATGTTTACGGTGGCGATTTTGGCGAAGAAATTCATAACTCCAATTTTTGTATTAACGGAATAGTTGCTTCTGATGGAAGACCAAAAGCTGCCATGTACGAATGTAAACGCGTTTACCAACCCGTTTGGTGCGAATTGCTCAATCAGCATAAAATGAAGATTGAAAACCGCCATTCCGTGCTATCGCTCGATGCCTACGATGTTGTTTTAAAAATCAGAGAAAACGGTTTTGAAATTGCTTCAGAACAAGTATCAGATCTGCAACTCGAAGCCGGAGAAGAAATGATTTTTGACCTCTCCAGCTACTTGCCCAAAATGAAAGCAGGTAACGAATATTTAGCTGATATTCATTTTCTTTTAAAGGAAGAAACGCGCTGGGCTCCCCGGGGCTTCGAGGTGGCGGCCAACCAGTTTCTGCTAACACCGTTAGAAAAAACCGTTCAGAAAAAAACCGGATATCCCGAGCTTAAAACCATCAGTCAGCCAAAAGAAATTATTGTATCAGGTAATAATTTTGAGGTTGCTTTTAGTAAAACAAGCGGAGCCTTAACCTCGTATCGACTTAGCGGCAAGCAGCAAATTTTTAGTCCGTGCTTACCGCATTTTACAAGACCTTTAACCGATAACGACCGACGCGGCTGGAAACCTCAAAAAGTTTTAAAACAGTGGTTTGATGCAGAACCGATGTTGGAAGATATGCAGTTTAGCGAAACTAAAAACGGCGCGGTGCAAATTGTAAGTAAATATGTAGTTGTTAAAGATAGTGCCCAGGTAACAGTTACTTATCAGCTTAATGGCGAGGGGGTTATAAAAGTAAACTACCATTTAAATGCAGATACCGATTTGCCCAATATACCTAAGGTGGGAATGCGTTGCGGAATAAAAGACAATTACCGAAATATTACCTGGTACGGACGAGGTTTGTATGAGAACTATCTCGACAGGCGGTGGGGATTTGACGTGGGTATTTATACGCTGCCCATTCATGAGTTTATGGAGCCCTACGTTATGCCCCAGGAGAACGGCAACCGCACCGATGTTCGCTGGATGTGTTTAACAAACAAAAGTAATGAGGGATTGTTGGTTGTTGCCGACAGTTTGCTGAGTATGAGTGCCTGGCCATACACCGAAGAGCAAATTAACATGGCTAAACATACCAATGAATTGGAAGAGGCGGGCTTTATTACCTTAAATATCGATTTAATTCAAATGGGAATAGGCGGAAACGATTCCTGGTCGCCGGTGGCAGCACCAATCGAGAAATACCAGGTTCCGGCTAAAAACTATTCTTATACATTCTTTCTTCTACCGGGAAAATATGATAGCAGCAGGCTCAAAAAGATTCCGCAATCCATAAAGTTTTAGTGAAATTGTATGTGTAAAATAATTTGGTCATATCTTTTGCTGATTCTCATCCTGTTGTTTACAGGCTGCGAAAATGGAAAAAATAAGGATAAGGCTGACGCTACAATTCAGCATAAAACCAACGATGCCAAACCGTGGGTTTACTGGTTTCTTACCGATGCCAGCATTTCTGAAAAGGGAATAACCCGGGACCTTGAGGCAATGAAGGAGAATGGCATTGGAGGTGCATTTTTATTTACCATAAGGGGAGCCGCAGAACCATCGTTATTTGAGCCGGTTGTTGTGCAGCTTACACCTGCCTGGTGGGATATGATGAAACATGCCGTAAGCGAAGCCAATCGCTTAGGACTAAAATTGGGAATTCATGCCTGTGATGGTTTTACAGCCGCCGGTGGCCCGTGGATTACTCCTGAGCTGTCGATGCAAAAGGTGGTATGGGCTGATACTCTGGTTACCGGAGCACAACATTTTGAGGCTATTTTACCACAACCTGAAATGACTGAAAATTTTTACAATGATATTGCCACTTTTGCTTTTCCCGCCAGGGATGGAGAAGGCTGGTCTTCTTATCAAATAAAATCCAAAGTTACCACCAGTCTTGCCAATAAAAATGCTTCGTTTTTAGCCCAAAAAGGAAACACCGAAATTTTTAGCAGCAGGGAAAAATGCTGGATTCAGTATGAATTTGAACAGCCATTTAATTGTCGCTCGGTAACTTTGCAATCGGGGTGGAATAACTACCAGGCTAATCGTTTAATTCTTCAAACCAGCAACGATGGAAATACCTTTGTTCCAATCGACACCTTGCAGCCATATCGCCACGGTTGGGACGATCGCGATGTGACGTCAACTCACCTGATACGGCCCGTTACGGCAAAATTTTTCCGTTTTGTTTTTAATCCTGAAGGAACCGAGCCTGGCGCTGAAGACCTCGACGATGCAAAATGGAGACCACGTTTAAGGGTGTTGGGAATTGAACTAAGCAGTAGCCCAAAGGTGCATCAGTTTGAAGGGAAAACAGGTGCTGCATGGCGCATTAGTAAGCAATCAAATGAAACATATTTGTCCGAAATGGTCTGTGTTGATACATCACGAATTCAAGACATTAGTGAATTTGTTGATGAAAACGGAAAACTCTCGTGGAAGGTTCCCGAGGGGAAATGGATTATTTTGCGGATGGGGCATACCTCAACCGGAGCTACCAATTACATTGGCGGTGGAGCGGTGGGGCTGGAAGCAGATAAGCTGAATCCGGAAGCTGTGAGGGTGCAATTTGATAATTGGTTTGATACTATTTACAACCACATGGGGCCGGAACTGGCCCTGAATGTAGTTGAAGAATTGTACAACGATAGCTGGGAGTGTGGAAGCCAGAACTGGTCACCCGTATTGCTTGATGAGTTTAAGAAAAGGCGTGGTTACGATTTAAAAAACTACCTTCCGTTAATGGCCGGTGTTCCTCTAAACAATGCACGTTTTTCAGAACAGGTTTTGTATGATATACGAGCAACCATTGCCGAAGCATTGGTAGACAACTACCATGGAACAATGAAGCAACTTGCACAGGCCAAAGGATGCCGATACGGCTCGGAAAGTGTAGCACCGGTTTTTTGTAGCGATGGGATGCTGCACTACAAAAATACTGATGCTCCAACCGGCGAATTTTGGTTTCGTAGTCCGTCGCACGATAAACCCAACGATATTTTAGATGCCATTTCAGGCGCACATATTTACGGCAAAAAACTGGTACGGGCAGAGGCCGGAACTGCCATCCGCCTGGATTGGGATGAGCATCCCGGAATGTTAAAAACATTGTTTGATCGTAATTTTGCACTGGGGATTAATAAAATGATTTTTCATGTATTTACGCACGACCCGTGGACAGACCGGAAACCGGGTAAAACATTGGGCGTGGTTGGCACATTCTTTCAACCCAACCAAACCTGGTGGAAACCCGGTAAGGCTTGGGTGAAGTACATCGAAAATTGTCAGAAGCAACTTCAACAAGGGGTTCCTGTGGTGGATATTGCTGTGTTTACCGGAGAAGAAATACCGCGGCGAGCAATTTTGCCCGATCGCCTTGTGCCGGTTTTACCAGGCATTTTTGGCAAGGAAAAAGTGAATGAGGAAAAGCAACGCTTATTAAACGAAGGTCAGCCCTATCGTCAACAACCCAAGGGGGTAACAACCTTAAAAAATCTGGCCGATCCAATCAACTGGATTGACCCCTTGAAAGGTTATGCTTACGACTCGTTCAACAAAGATGTTTTAATTAACCAGGCAAAGGTTATTAAGGGCCGAATTGAATTACCGGGTGGGGCAAGTTATGGACTGCTGGTTATTCCCGGTAAGCGAAAAATGAATCCGGAAGCAGGAATGAGCATGGAGGTGGCCCAGAAAATTCTTCGCCTGGTAAAAAATGGTGCAACAGTTTATTTTCAGGAAAAACCAACATTTTGTTTGGGCGACGAGAAAAATCGTAAAGATTTTAATGAGCTGATTAACAAGATTTTTGATGAACGAGACTGTACGAAAATTTCTGAAAACCTCATCAGCATAAAACTTGGCAAAGGACAGCTATTAACCGGAAGTTATGACCTGGAGTCATTCAAGCACTTTGGTATTGAAAAGGATTTCTTCGCCCTGAATGAAAGTGGAGAAGTTGCGCAAAAAGTGGCCTGGAATCATCGCGTTACTGCCGATAAGGATATTTATTTTATCTCGAATCAAGAAAATACAAAACGCCTTCTTGAGTTAACATTCAGGGTATCCGGGAAAGAACCGGAGTTCTTTTTTCCACTCACCGGCGAAACAAAAAGCTGCAAACAATGGCACATGGCCAACGGAAAAACCAGGGTGTCTTATGCCTTCGAAGGCAACGAAGCTGTTTTTGTAATTTTTGAAAACAAAACGTCGGTTTCAGCTAAATCCGAACAGGCAAATAATCCTTCTTTTAAAGACCAGTTGGTGTTGGATAAAGATTGGTTGCTGGAGTTTGATTCGGAATTTGGAGGACCGGATACTACCGTTAAATTTGAAGCGCTAACCGATTGGAGTAAAAATAACGACAACAAAATAAAGTTCTATTCAGGAACAGTTGTTTACCACAAACATTTCGATTGGAATGGTGACACCAATAATGTATACCTGCAATTAGGTAAAGTGCACAACATTGCAGAGGTAATTTTAAACAATAAAAACTGTGGTGTTGCCTGGACTGCACCATTCCGTATTAACATTTCAAACGCCTTAAAAGAAGGCCAAAACCAACTTAAAATTAGAGTTACCAATACCTGGGCAAACCGAATAATGGGTGATCATAAATTGCCCAAAACCGAACGAATTACCTGGACCACCTGCGCATACCGCCTGGAAGGAAATGAATTGTTGCCTGCCGGACTAATGGACCCCGTGATTATAATAAAAGAAATAACTGAAAATTGATATGAACAGAAAAATGAAAAAAACACAAGTCCTTATTCTCTTTGTAATCCTGATTTTTGCAGGAATACAGACGAATGCTAAAGTAAAACTTCCGGCACTTTTTGCCGATCATATGATATTGCAACAACAAACCGAAGTTGCAGTATGGGGCTGGAGTGATGCCAAAGCAGATATTGAAGTAACAGGTACGTGGAACAATGAAACCGTTTCGACAAAAGCGGATAAAAACGGACAATGGAAACTAATGCTTAAGACACCTGTTGCGGGTGGCCCGTACGAACTAAAAATTACGGACGGGGAGGTACTCACCATCAAAAACGTAATGATTGGCGAAGTGTGGATTTGTGCCGGGCAATCGAATATGGAAATGCCCATGAAAGGCTTTCGCGGGCAACCGGTTGAAGGATCGAATATGGCCATTCTTAAATCGGAAAATCATCGTATTCGGATGATTACCGTGCCACGTAATTCGCAAACCACGCCGCAAGACAATTTTGATGCACGATGGAAAGAAGCCGATGCGGCAGCCGTGCGAAACTTTAGTGCAACGGGCTATTTCTTTGGAAAACTACTGCACGAAATGTTGGATGTCCCCATTGGTTTAATCGAAGTAAGCTACGGAGGCTCGTGCATTCAAGCATGGATGAGTTCCGAAACTGCTGTTCCGTTTGAAAATACGGAAGTGCCGGCTCCGGGCGATACTATTCCGGTTGCCAACCGCACACCAACCGCACTTTTTAATGGCATGCTTAACCCTGTTATTGGTTATGGTATTAAAGGGGCCATTTGGTACCAGGGCGAAACCAATTACCAGGAACCTGCCCGTTACCTCGAATTATTTCCCACAATGGTTAACGAGTGGCGCAACTTATGGGGTATAGGCGAGTTTCCGTTTTATTATGCACAGATTGCTCCTTTCGATTATGCCGTGTTTAAACCCAATAAACCCAAGGCAAATTCTGCTTTCCTTCGCGAATCGCAATTAAAAGCAATGGATAAAATTCCAAATAGTGGAATGGCCGTGCTAATGGATGTGGGTGAAGAGACCTGTATTCACCCAATGCGAAAAAAAGAAGGTGGCGAGCGACTGGCACTTTGGGCTTTGGCAAAAACATACGGGGTACGCGATTTTAGCTATCGAAGCCCCGAGTTTAATGCCATTGAAATTAAAGAGGGGCAGCTGGTTGTTTCGTTTAACCACGCAGCCAATGGACTTACAACCTTTGGAAAAGAATTAAGCGGTTTTGAAATTGCCGGCCAAAACAAAATCTTTTACCCGGCTAATGCCTACCTGAGAACAAAGTCGGTGGTACTGTCTTCACCACGAGTGGAAAAGCCTGTGGCTGTGCGCTATTGCTTTAAAGATTTTGTGGTAGGAACGCTGTTCGGCACTGATGGTTTGCCGGTTTCTTCATTTCGCTCGGATGATTGGGAATAAGCTCCTGAATTAATAACGAATAGTATAGAAAAGCATTATAATGACTGAAAGAATTGATTATTTAACGGGTGTTGCCACACAGCTTCGGCGCGATGTAGTGAATACCATCTATTATGCCGGCGATGGTCATCCCGGACCGTGTATGTCGATAGCCGATATTCTGGCTGTGCTTTATTTTGATGTGATGCGGCTTAACTCCAAAGATCCAAAATGGGTGGGGCGCGATCGTTTTATTTTGTCAAAAGGGCATGCCTGCCCCGTTTATTATGCAGCACTGGCCCGCAAAGGATACCTTCCCCCGGCTGAATTAAAAACTTTACGTTCGCTAAATTCCCGATTGCAGGGGCATCCGGTACAAAAACTTACCCCCGGTGTTGATGCCACATCGGGGTCGTTGGGCCACGGTTTGCCGCAAGCTTGCGGAATGGCACTGGCAGCACGCCGCAGGGGCGACGATACACTGACTTTTGTAGTAACCGGCGACGGTGAACTAAACGAAGGTCTGGTGTGGGAAGCTGCCATGAATATTGCCAAAAACAAATTGTGTAACCTGATTGCCATTGTTGATTATAACGGAATTCAGAGTGGAGGAACCGTTGAGAAAATTAGTGGACTGGTTAATTTAACTGAAAAATGGAATGCATTTGGCTGGCATGCCATTGATATTGATGGGCACGACATTGCGGCTTTAACAACAGCCTTTGAAAATGCAGCAAAACGTGGCAGGGCGTCGCGCGAAGAGCGAATGGGAATGGAAATCATTCCCGACATGCCGGCACCCGATCCCGATAAACCAATTGTTTTTGTTGCGCATACCCTGAAAGGGAAAGGAGTGCCCTACATGGAAGGAAATAATGCCTGGCATAAACGGGTGCCCAGTGATGAAGAACGTGAAGAAGCAATGAAAATTTTAGGAGGACTTGACCTTGAATAAAATAGAAAGTACACGAATAGGATTTATGCAGGGTTTAGATACGCTTGCTGAAAAAGACGACCGGATAATGTTGGTTTGTGCCGACAGTTTGCTGGCCATGCGCGCAACTGATTTTGTTGCAAAATATCCGGAACAGTATGTTGAAATTGGTATTGCCGAACAAAATGCTGCGGCAACCTCTGCCGGACTGGCCCTTGAAGGCTTAATACCGTTTTTTGCCACTTACGCCGGATTTATAACCATGCGTGCCTGTGAGCAAATCCGCACCTTTATTGCCTATCCTAACCTGAATGTGAAACTGGCTGGTGTAAACGGAGGAATTGCAGGAGGCGAACGTGAAGGAACGACCCATCAGTTTTTCGAAGATATTGGCATCTTACGCACCATTCCGAATATGACAATTATTGTGCCGGCAGATGCCGACCAGGCGCGACAAGCAGCCATTGCAGCTGCCAAAATACCGGGGCCGGTTTACCTGCGCCTTGGAAGTGGTCGCGACCCGGTGGTTTTTGAAAAAAATACACCCTTTGTTCCCGGAAAAATAAATGTGTTGCAAAACAAGGGAAATGATATTGCCTTGTTTGGTAACGGTGTGCTTTTGCCACGGTTAATAGAGGCAGCTCAAATACTTCAGACAAAAGGAATTGGTGTTACACTGGTTGAGGTGCATACCGTAAAACCAATTGATGTAGAGGGGGTTATTGGGGTTCTTAAACAATGTGGAGCCGCACTTACCGCTGAAGATCACAACATAATTGGCGGTTTGGGTAGCGCCATTATGGAAACAGCAGCAGAGCATTGTCCCGTGCCCATAACCCGAATAGGATTACGTGATAAATTTCCGGGCTCGGGTTTGCCGCACGAATTACTTGACTACTACGAAATGGCTGTTAACGACATTGTAAATGCGGCCGAAAATACCGTAAAAAGAAAATAAACAAGCAGCTAAAAAATTGTGTTATGTTGAAACTTGCAGATCAGTTTAAAGATGGAGTAACTTCGTCGCCAATACGAAGAATTATGGAGATGGCAAGCCCTGACAACCTTGTAAAAATGGGGCTCGATCCAAACGATGTTATTTCGTTTGCAGGAGGATGGGTAAATCACGAAGCTCCGGAAGAACTCAGACAGGAATATATTGCGATCGCAAAAGATCGCGATCTTTTTCATAAAACAGGTGCTTACAGCCCTTCAGATGGTAGCCCCGAACTTAAAAAAGCCTTAATCGATTTTAATCAGCAGATTTTTGGAGCAGCGTCAAAAGAAGAAAATATAATCATAGGTGCCAATTCTACCCAACTGGCCTACTCGCTGTTTAAGGTCTTACTCAACCCCGGCGATAAAATTGCGCTGCTCGATCCGGCCTATGCCAATTACCCCGAGCAGATAGAAATGGGAGTGAATTGCCAAATGGTTTGTTTTCCGGTTTTTGACGAAGAAAAATGGGCCTTTGTAAACGACGAACAAAAACTAATTACCGATTTCGAACAATTTATTGAAAAGGAAAAGCCCAAATTACTGCTGTTCTCCAGCCCGGATAATCCAACGGGCACAATGGTTCCCGATTTCTTTGTAAAAAAAGCACTTGAAATTACCCTTAAAAACGATTGTTTTGTGGCTATTGATTTTGCCTACAACACCTTTGTTTACACAACAGATCAGCCGGAGTATTTTACTTACTCGGTTGCCGATTATCCGAACCTTGTTAAATTGTACTCGAACTCGAAATGGTGCCGGGGACTGGGACGAAGGCTCGGTTGGCTCGAAGCTAACGAAAATATTATTCAGGCACTAAAAGTGGTTCAGCAATGTGTGGTGCTTTGCCCCGATACCATTCATCAGTTAACACTTGCCAATTACATTAATAAAGGATTAAAAGACAGGTCGCTTGCCACTTATATCAATAGAATAAATGAGGATTATAAAAGTGCAGCAGCATTTTTGTGTGAGTGTATCAATAAGTACCTGTCGCCAAGGTTTACCCTGCCACAGGGAGGTTTGTATTCTGTAGTTGATGTGGGAATGAACGGCGATGAGTTTGTGGAAAATGTTCTGAAAAAAACCGGAGTAATTTTTGTGCCCGGTGGAGGTTTTGGAGATTCACTAAAGAATGGAATCCGCATTTCGTTTGGCCCCTTGGTTTACGATAAGGCAAAAATTGAAGAAGGCTTTCAGCGGGTGGCAAAGGTAGTGAAGAAACTGAGTATAAATTCAGGTAGTTAAGCCGATTTGCTATAAAACATATAGAAATGAAACAGTTAGTTATTGTATTTTTTGTTTTATGCTCGGGAGTATTGTTTGCTCAATCTCCTGAACTGGAAAACTACAATCTTGTTTGGCATTCGCAAAGCAAAAATTCGTCTGAATCTATGCCTTGTGGTGGTGGTGATATTGGTTTAAACGTGTGGGCCGAAAACAATGAAATTCTATTTTATATAGCCCGCAGCGGAACCTTTAATGAAAATAACGGAATGCCCAAATTGGGCAGAGTGCGCATAAAATTATCGCCAAATCCGTTTGAAAACGGAAGCTTTAAACAAGAGCTTTTGTTACAACAAGGTTGCGTAAAAATTTCAGGGCAAAAAAATGGCGTTTCGGCCGATGTGCTTGTTTGGGTTGATGTTTTTTCTCCGGTAGTGCATGTTGAAATAGAGAGTACGCGCAAAATCCTGGTTGAAGCTACCTACGAGAACTGGCGCTTTAAAGATCGTTTGTTGGAGAAATACGAAAACTTCGGAAATTCGTATAAATGGGTTAATCCTGAGGGGCTGCTTGATAAAAAAGACAGCATTGCTTTTTTCGAAAATGCCGCGCAGTTTGTGCATCAAAACCAGGGAGAAACTGTTTTTGATGTAGCTGTTAAGCAACAAAAACTGGAAGCTGTAAAAAGCCGAATGTTTAATCCGCTTGAAAATTTAACTTTTGGCGGAAAACTGATGGGAGATGGTTTTGTTGCCGCTGGAACCGTTTTAGGAAAATATCAGCAGGCCAATTTTAAGGGCTGGAAATTGTTAAGTAAAAATCCTTCCAAAAAGCAAAGCCTTCAAATTTACCTTCATACCGGGCAATACAAAACGCTGGAAGACTGGAACGCGGGATTGAGCAGGTTGATCGAAACATATTCAAAAAAGCAAAAAACAGCACGACTGAAAACGCAGAACTGGTGGAACAAATATTGGAACAGAAGCTTTGTTTTAATTAATCAGGAGAATGAAAATGAAGAGGACCCGGCCTGGCAAATTGGGCGAAATTACCAGCTTTTTAGATACATGCTGGGCTGCAATGCTTACGGTAGTTACCCCACAAAGTTTAATGGCGGCTTGTTTACCGTTGATCCGGTTTTTACTAACCCCGACCGTGCTTTTTCACCTGATTTCAGAAACTGGGGTGGTGGAACATTTACCGCCCAAAACCAACGTTTGGTGTATTACCCAATGCTTAAATCGGGCGATTTCGATATGTTAAAACCTCAGCTTGATTTTTACCTGCAGATACTGGAAACAGCTGAGCTGCGTAGTGAAGTCTATTGGGGGCATAAAGGTGCGTGTTTTACCGAGCAGATAGAAAATTTTGGATTGCCAAACCCCAGTGAATATAGCTGGAAGCGACCTGAAGGATTTCACCCCGGAATTCAATACAACGCATGGTTGGAATACCAATGGGATACCTCGCTTGAAATTTGTTGGATGGCACTTGAGCTACAAAAATTTACAGGCGCTGATATTTCTGAATATATACCTTTGATTAAAAGTTGTTTAAGATTTTTTGATGAGCACTACCAGTACAGGGCAAAACTTCGTGGAATAAAAGTACTGGATGAAAACGACCAGCTGATATTGTACCCCGGTTCGGCTAACGAAACCTATAAAATGGCCTACAATGCCACTTCAACCATTGCTGCATTAAAAACTGTAACCTTAGGCTTGCTGGCTTTGCCCGAAAAATATATTGATGCCGAAGAAAAAGAAAAGTGGGAGAAATTTTTAAACCGAATACCTCCTCTTAATTTCCGGGAGTTTGACGGCAAAAAGACCATTGCTCCCGCAAAACTGTGGGAAAGGATAAACAACATTGAAGCGCCTCAATTGTACCCTGTTTTTCCGTGGGGAATGTACGGAATTGGCAGGCCTGATTTTGAGGTGGCAAAAAACACTTATTTATATGATAAAGATGTGGTCCGCTTTCAGGACCACCGGAGTTGGAAACAATATGCCATTTTTGCTGCTCGACTGGGAATGACCGATGAGGCAGCTAAATTCTCGATACTAAAACTTCAGGATTCAGAAAGACGTTTTCCGGCCTTTTGGGGACCTGGTTTCGATTGGGTACCTGATCACAACTGGGGAGGCTCAGGGATGATTGGCATACAGGAGATGTTGTTGCAAACAAATGATGATAAAATCTACCTTTTTCCCGCCTGGCCAAAGGATTGGGATGTGCATTTTAAATTACATGCACCGGGAAATACCATTGTTGAAGCTGTGCAAAAAAATGGAAAAGTTGAAATACTCCATGTTTTTCCCGAATCACGAAAAAAGGATATTGAAATTGTATTGAACGAATAAACGCATTGCTAAGCTTGCAAGAATTTTGCTTAAGAAGTGGTTTTACAGAAACCATGTGGTATAAAGAGGATTTGCAAGAAGCATAAAGAAATTTAAATATTATGACTAAAACTTTAGCACTAATTCACACCTCGGCTACTTTGGTGCCTGTATTTCAGGATTTAACAAATAAATATCTGGCCGATAAAAACCTTAAAATTTTTAATATTTCCGATGATAGTCTGATTAAAAATACCATTGAGCGCGGGAAGCTTACTCCCGATACCTCGAAACGAGTGGTTAACCTGATTACCTCGGCAGAAGAAGCCGGTGCCGATTTTATTTTGGTCACCTGTTCGTCAATTGGGGCGGCAGTGGAAACGGCAACAACGCTTGTTGATGTGCCAGTTCTTCGGGTAGATCAGCCCATGGCCGACAAAGCCGTGCAAATGGGAAAAAAAATTGGAGTGGTAGCCACCTTGCCAACAACGCTCGAGCCCACCAGCGATTTAGTGCAACGCCGGGCAATCGTTGCCGGAAAAGAAATTCAATTAACATCAAAATTGTGTGAAGGCGCTTTTGATGCCTTAATGAGCGGAAAACCCGAAGTGCATGACGAAAAAGTAGCTGCAGCCCTAAAGGAGCTGGCGCAACAGGTAGATGTAATTTTGCTGGCACAAGCATCAATGGCTCGTGTGGTTGGGCAGCTTGCCGAAGCGGATAAAAAAGTGCCAATTATTACAAGTCCTGAATTGGCTGTGCAACATTTGGCAACTGTTTTATGATTAAGGACAAAATAAATAGGGTGTCGTTGTGGCTGGGCTTGCTGGCTTGCGTTTTGCTCGTTGTTAGTTTGATTATAGGCATTGGCGATGCACAAAAACCCCTCGGAATAATTGCTGCAGTTTGTATTGCTTTTGGCCTTGGAGCTGTACAATCGCTAAAAAGCTATCGATATACTGCATGGATAATTGTTGCAATTGTTGGTGGAATGCTTTACCCCAATGCATTTCTTGTGTGGGGAAATTTCGATTTGCGTAATAAATGGGTGATTTTGGTGGTAGTGCAACTGGTAATGTTTGGCATGGGCACACAAATGAGTTTCCGCGATTTTTCGCATATTAAAACCATGGGGAAAGGTGTGCTGGTGGGTATTATCTGTCAGTTTTCGATTATGCCGTTGGTGGGATTCTCCTTAACCCGTATTTTTCATTTTGAACCCGAAATAGCAGCTGGAATTATTCTAATTGGTTCGTGTTCAAGTGGCCTGGCATCTAATGTTATGGTGTATCTTGCTCGTGCCAACCTAACTTTGTCGGTAACCTTAACGGCTGTGGCAACGCTTTTGGCGCCAATAATGACACCTTTTTGGATGAAAGTTCTTGCAGGTACATACGTGGAGGTGAATGCCCTGGATATGTGTCTGCAAATCATAAAAATTGTTCTCGTACCCATCGGAGCAGCAATGCTTTCCGATGTTTTTAAACTGGGTTCAAAAAAATGGATGCATTTTGTAAATACACTTTTTGTCGTTTTTGTGTTGTGGTTTTTGCTACTTATAGCCGGTTTCTGGGGGCTTATGGCCAGTCATCTAACAAAAAATATACTCTTACTAATTGAATTGTTTAGCTTTTTGGGAGGAGCAGTGGTGGTAGGCAAACTGTACTACCTGGCTACCAGGTTGTCTGTTGAGGTTAAAAAAATGATGCCAAAAATTTCGATGTTCGGCATTGTTTACTTCACGGTTGTTACAACAGCTGCCAGCCGCGAGAATATTTTAGCTGTTGGACTGATAATGCTGTTGGTTTCGGTATTGCATAACTCGCTGGGTTACACTTTTGGGTATTGGATAAGCCGTGTGCTTGGGATGGATAAAAATTCGTGCAGAACAGTGGCCTTGGAAGTAGGCTTGCAAAACGGCGGCATGGCATCGGGTTTGGCTGGTGTTATGGGAAAACTGGCAACGCTTGGGTTGGCGGCTGCCGTGTTTAGTCCGTGGATGAATATCTCGGGTTCGGTGCTGGGGAATTATTGGCGAAAGAAAAATGAAAGCACTTTTTGAGCGATATAATAAAAGAATCGAGAAGTTGGGCGAAGCAGGCACGCAGATTGAGAATATTGGCACGGCAAAACTTATATAAGTACTTAACTTTGAAGCATTAAATGAAGCGATTATTAATTTTTATAGTACCCTTGGTTTTCATTCAGTTGGCTTTAATTCGCTGTAATCAAAAAACGGCAATTAAAGTAGTTTCTGCATCGGTTGATAACAGGCAGCAGGCTTTAGGGGTTTCTACCAGCGATTTTTTGTTTTCGTGGAAAATCGCTTCTAATGAACAAAATTGTACCCAAATGGCCTATCGTATTTTGCTGTCAGAACAAATCGGTTCTTCAGGAAAAAATGTGGTTTGGGATTCGGGAAAAGTAAAAAGCAGCCAAAGTATTTTGGTTAAATACAGCGGCAAAAAATTGCAGGCCGGCAAAAAATATTTCTGGATGGTTAAGGTTTGGGATTCCAATGGAAAGCATTCGGGGTGGAGCCCCGTAAATAGCTTTGTTACAGGTTTGTTTACCGAAAAAGACTGGGGTGGTGCTCAGTGGATTGCCTACGATAAATTGCCCGAAGAGAAACGCATTGTACCCGGAATACATTTGCCCGGTAAATCGTGGCGTGGCAAAGATCAGGGTTTGCACCAACTGCCGCTATTGCGAAAAGAATTTGAGGTGAAAAATGGACTGAAACAGGCCTTGGTTTTTGTGTCGGGACTGGGGCATTACGAAATGCATTTGAATGGTCAACGCGTTAGCAATAATTTTCTGGCACCCGGATGGACACATTACGATGAAACTGTTTTGTACAATACCTACGATTGTACCGAGCAACTATATCCTGGCAAAAATGCATTGGGAGTAATGCTTGGAAATGGCTTTTTTATTATCCCGAATGAGCGTTACCGAAAAGTAATGACGGCTTACGGAAACCCGATGATGATTTTAAAACTAAAGCTACTGTATGAAGATGGGAGTTCAGAAGAAATTATTTCGGATGCAACATGGAAAACAAAACCGGGCCCAATAACTTTCTCGAGTATTTACGGAGGGGAAAATTACGATGCCCGCCTGGAACAAAATGGTTGGAATAAAATAAATTATAACGACACCAACTGGCAGGATGCCCTGATTGTTGAAGCTCCATGCAAAAAATTGCATCCTGAAAAAGATTATCCGGTAAAAATAATGGACGAAATTGAAGCAAAAACCATCACCCGCATCGAGAGTATGGAAGCTGCTTATTTGTACGATTTTGGCCAAAATGCCTCCGGAATTTTTGAGCTAAGCGTTAGTGGAAATACCGGCGATTCAATTGTGTTGAAACCTGCCGAACTTAAAAACAGGAATAATACAGCCAATCAGCGAGCAACCGGCCGTCCGCATTATTACACCTATGTTTTAAAAGGAAAGGGAGAGGAAATCTGGCGGCCTCAGTTTACCTTTTCAGGCTATCGCTACATTCAGGTTGATGGCGCTATTCCGGCAGGAGAAGACAGTGATTTGAATAAGCCCCGAATTAAAAGTCTTAAAATGCTTCATAACCGGAACTCTTCGCCTGAAGTCGGAAGCTTTCATACCTCTTTTACGCTGTTCAATCGTGTTGATACGCTGATAAAATGGGCCATAAAAAGCAATTTTCAAAGTGTGCTTAGCGATTGTCCGCACCGCGAAAAACTGGGCTGGCTGGAGCAGGCTTATTTAATGGGCGAAGGTGTTCACTTTAATTACGATGTTTATGGTTTGTATAACAAAATTGTTGAGGATATGTTGTCCGCACAAACCCCGGAGGGGCTGGTACCCGACATCGTTCCGGAGTACACTGAATTTTGGCAGGATTTCCGCGATTCGCCCGAATGGGGCAGTGCTGCGGTAATTGTACCCTGGCTGATATACAAATGGTACGGCGATGCAGAACCGTTGAAAAATTCGTGGACCATGATGGAAAAATACGTGAGCTACCTGGAGGGTAAATCCGAAAATCATATCATCGATTACGGTTTGGGAGATTGGTACGACCTGGGGCCCGAACGTCCCGGCTATGCACAATTAACACCCAAAGCTTTAACTGCAACAGCCATTTATTTTTACGATGTAAAATTAATGGCAGAAATTGCGGCCGTAATTGGAAAGAATAAAGCTGTTGAAAAATATAGAAGCTGTGCAGAAGAAATAAAAGCCGCTTTTAACACCCGGTTTTTTAATCAGGAAACCGGCATCTATTCCACCGGAAGCCAAACTGCCATTGCCATGCCATTGGTTGTGGGTTTGGTTAAGGAGGAAAACCATGATGCGGTTGTAAAGACCCTGGTTAATTCCATTCAAAATTCAGGAAATGCATTAACTGCCGGCGATGTTGGTTTTAATTTTTTGGTAAAGGCTTTGCGCGACAATGCTCAAAATGAATTGCTCTTTGCCATGAATGCACGCGACGATGTGCCTGGATACGGTTTTCAGCTAAAAAAGGGGGCAACAGCATTAACCGAATCGTGGCAGGCGCTGGAGGTGGTTTCAAACAATCATCTTATGCTTGGGCACCTGATGGAATGGTTTTACAGCGGGCTCGCAGGCATTGGTCAAACAGAAAACTCAATTGCCTACAAAGAGGTAAAAATTGAGCCCTGTGTTGTTGGTGGAATTACTTCCGCAAAAGCAAGTTACGAATCGCCCTACGGAACAATCAGCAGCAACTGGCATAATACAGACACAGAATTCCGGCTAAAAGTTGAAATTCCGGCTAACAGTGCGGGAGTTGTGGTAATGCCGGTGGGTGATGAAAACACTGTTTTTGAAAGAGAAAAACTGGTTGCTAAAAACTACGAAACTGAAAACTTTAAAGGAAAAATGATGGTAAAAATTGGCTCCGGGAAATATGAATTTGTGGTAAAAAAATAATAGTAGAACTACCCAAAAAACGGACGAAATGAAATCGAACAAAAAACTTAACGGATATAAAATTTTATTGCTAGGCCTTTCCATTCTTTGGGGAATTACAATGGCTCAGGCACAAACAATTGCAGTAGCCGATGGTTATGCAGGTTATAAAGGTACAACAGGCGGCGGCAATGCCACTCCAATTACTGTCTCAACTGCTGCAGAATTTAGAGCGGCAGTTTCGGGTGACTCACCTGCAGTTATAATTGTAAATGGAAGGTTGAATACCGGAACAGTTTCAATCGGTTCAAATAAAACAGTAGTTGGTGTTGACGAAAATGCTGGTTTATATGGTGGTACAATAAAAATTGGAGGTAGCAATTATATAATACAAAACCTCACACTTGGACCTGCCAGCGATGATGTTTTGGAAGTTTCGGGGGCCACAAAGGTATTTATTACCAAATGTACGTTTCACGATAGCTCAGACGAACTCTGTTCCATTGTTCGCCAGGCTGATTATGTTACTGTTTCGTGGAGTAAATTTTATTTTGATAATCCAGACGGGCACTCTTTCGCTCATCTCATAGGAAACAGCGACAGCAGTACTTCTGACAGAGGGAAGTTACACGTAACCCTGCACCATAATTGGTATACTGATGGAGTAAGAGGCCGAATGCCGCGGGTACGCTTTGGGCATGTGCACATTTACAACAATTACTACAATAGCCCCGGAAACGGATATTGTGTGGGGGTTGGAAAAGAATGTAACATACGAATTGAAAATACACATTTTGAAAATATTGAAGATGCATGGGCCGACTATGGTGGAACCGAGGACGGAAAAATTGGTTGGAATAATCTGAAATTTACCGATTGTATTGAACCAACCTTTGTAGCCAATTCTTATCCTGTATTTACAGTGCCTTATCCCTATAGTTTGGATAACGTTGATGCGGTAAAAAACAGGGTAAAAATAGGTGCTGGGAATGTGCAGGGAGGAACAGGAGGTCAGGCAATTAAGGTGTCCATTATTTCTCCAGCCGACAGTAGCCGCTTTCCGGCTGATTCAAGCATAACAATACAGGTTGAGGCAACAGTAGATAGCAGCAAAATTGCAGCTGTACAGTTTTATACCGATACTTTGCTGGCTGTTGACAGTGTTGCCCCATATACTTGTGAATGGAGCGATGTTGAAGCCGGTATTTATCGGGTTTTTGCCATAGCCAGCGATACATCCGGTGCCTCTGCATTATCAGACGTAATAACATTTTCTTTAGGAAACGGAGTAACAATTACCGACCCTGAGGACAGCACAGAAGTTACACTTCCGGCTGATATCTATGTTGCCGCAGAAGCATGGATTTATGAAGGAAGTATTTCAAGGGTGGAATATTTAAACGATACCGTGCTGTTAAATGTACAAACTGCACCCCCTTACGATTTTTTGTGGGAAGATGCGCCTGAAGGGACACAAGCAATTATTGCCAGGGCTTATAATGAGTTTGATAATTTAATCGCTTCAGATACGGTGCGGGTAGTTGTCCCGGTAAAACCACCCGAGCTTTTCGAGTTAAAAGCAATTGCCATAGATGGAGAAGGGGCAAAACTATTTTCAACTTCACCTGAAGGACAACTGATTGATGGGAAACTTATGTTTGCTGAAGAAACAGAGGTGATACTTACGGCCTTTTCGTCTGTGGTTTCAACGTTTGATGAATGGGAAAATGGCTCGAAGGCCGATACCATTTTGGTTTTTATGGATGAGAACAAAGAGGTAAAAGCGTATTATACCACTCTGGATTATATTGTGGCCTGGGATTTTTATGAAGAAGGAAGCCGGGAACGTGCTGCAGATTATTATTCTTCGATAGAAAACCAGGGGGCAAAACTTGAGTTGAAACGGGATGATGGTACCGGCACAACATTTGGCCTTTATTCCGGGACAAATACCTTATTGGGGAAAAATGCGGCAATGATAAGGCGGGGAGCTTCCTCTGCAGGCGATTATTATTTTCAATTTTCGTTTAATGCAAGTGGCTACAAAAATATAAAGGTAAATGCAAATATGCTTGGGTTAAATACATACTACCACATTCAAAATGTGGAGTATTCAACCGATGGGATTAATTTTAAAAAACTTGGCGATTATAATTTTGATCAAGATTCAACCTGGTATTTTGGATCATTTCAATTGCCCGAAGAGACCGATGGAAGCCATGTTTTGTATGTGCGCTTTAAGGCCGATAAAAATTCGGAGCTTGTATCCAATGGTCTCATTGGTACCTCGCTTAGCGAAGTACTTGTATTGGCCGATGAAGAACCAAATGCAGCGCTGTATTTGCCCGAAAAAAACCTTAAAATTGTGGAGAAAATGTACTTTACAATTGATGGGAAACGGCTCAAAAAACCGGTGAAAGGTGTTAATATTGTGGTAGAACGTTATACCGACGGAAGTTTGAAAAGCAAAAAAGTTTTTTATAATAAAGAAATAGGTTGGAACAATTAAAAAACATATTGAGAAAATTTGATCCGGTTTCGCTTGATGAGATCAATGAGGTTAAACTTATGAATCGAATCGACCGAAAATACTGGTTTCACATTGAATTGCTGAAAGAATTGTTGGAAAAAGTTCAGGACTATTACGAGGTACTAGAAATAAACAATGAGCATTTAATGGAGTATCGGTCTTCTTATTTTGATACACCCGACAATGCCATGTATATGCATCATCACAACCGCAAATTAAATCGTTACAAAGTGCGGCAGCGAAAATACCTTGTTTCAGGCCATTCCTTTTTCGAAATTAAATTTAAAACCAATAAAAAAAGAACCATAAAAGAGCGCATTCCTTCCGAAATAAATGGTGCAGAAATTGCCACGTCTGAAAATAATTTTCTGCAAAATAATTCGCCGTACGGAGATACTGAAATGATACCAAGCCTGCAAAACCGTTTTTACCGAATTACCCTAATTCATAAACATCGAAAAGACAGGTGTACCATTGATATTGCCCCCGAATTCTGGAACACTAAGGGAGAAAAAAAATTAGATAACCTTGTAATTTTTGAGTTAAAAAGAGGCAAAAGTCTGAAAGGGTCGCCAATGGTTGGGATTTTACGGCAGCTAAAAATACGTCAACGCGGGCTGTCTAAATATTGCACCGGACGAGCCTTGCTTGATAATACCTTAAAACAAAATGCCTTTAAACCGAGGCTTCGATTTTTAGAAAAAATAAAATAATTTATAATGGATAGTTTTGATATATTAGGAACACAGGATTTTTCAATGGGATTTTTAACATCTCTGGTAATCCGCTTTATTTTTAACCTTGTTGTTACCGCTTTTGTGGTAATGTTGTATGCTCGCATTAGCCGTAAGAAAGAATTCTATTTCAGCTATTTTGCCATAAGCGCAGCGGTATTTTTACTGGTTTATTTACTCGAAAATGTAAAACTCGAACTTGGTTTCGCTCTGGGCTTATTTGCCATATTCGGGATTATCAGGTACCGAACCAATACTATACCACCAAAAGAAATGACTTACCTGTTCGTAATAATTGCCGTATCGGTAATTAATGCTTTATCCAAATCATATTTGGGTTACTTTGAGTTGGGCATGGTTAATGTGCTGCTACTTGCAACTTTATGGATACTTGAAAAAGCTTTGATGCTACGACAGGTTGATTCCTTGTTGGTGGTATACGAGAACATTGAAAATTTGCATCAGGAGAGGGAAGATGAAATGATAAAAGATCTGGAACAACGTACGGGGATAAAAATAAAACGGTACCAGATTGAGAAAGTTGATTTCTTGCGTGATGTGGCTCAGATAACTATCTTTTTCGATGTAAAAGAACAAAACTCTAAACGTGAATTTAAACTATGAAAAAAGTAGTTGTACTATTTTTATTGCTGTGTGTGGCAGGTGTAGCCAGCGCTAAAACCGAGCGCTTTGGTACGTGGATTGAATTTGAGCTCTCAAAAAAACTTTTTAAGACCATTGAATTTAGCATTATTCCGGAAGTGCGTTTGCAGGATGACTGGACAGTTGATGAATATTTAATAGATGGAAAAATTGCATACAGTCCGTTTAAGTTTTTAGAAGTAGCTGCAGCTTACCGGTATAACCTAAATGTAAAAAACAAAGAAAATGAGGAATACAACCGCTTTGTTTTTGATGCGACCGGTAGTTATGATTTTGGTCGATTTGAAAACTCCTTGCGTGCACGATTAACCAATTACTTTAACGAAGATGATGAAAAATCAAATTTTTTCAGAGTGAGGCTAAAATCCGCTTACGATATAAAGGGCAGCAAATTTAAACCGTATACCAGCTACGAGCTGTTCAGAAATATATCAACAGGTGAGTTTAAAGGCGGCCGTTTTGATGCTGGTTTTACCCGTAAGCTGGGTAAATTTCATCGTGTTGGACTTTATTACCGTTTACAAGACTATTATTCCAGCCAGGAATCGATTCATATTTTGGGAATTGATTATCGGTTTAAATTTTAAACAAGGCAGAACAAGCAGCTGGTATTGTTTTTTACAGCTTATTTCGTTTGTTCTCCCTTGGCAATAATCAATTCAATTTCGTGTTCTTCAAAAACTTTACGATTACTGTTTTTTATGCCTTTATCAGTAATAATGTAATCAATTAACGATAAGGCACCAAGGCTGGCCAGTGCACTTTTCCCTATTTTCGAAGAGTCGGCTACCAGGTAGGTTATTTCAGCTGCATCAATCATTGCCTTTTTTACAACAATATCGCTAATGCTTGGGTAAGTAAGCCCTGCTTTTAACGAAATTCCGGCAGTGGCCAAAAATAGTTTCTGAACGTTTAAACCATGAAAGAAATCGGCTGCTTTTTGCCCGGTTAACGATAGTGTTGGCGGTTTAAATTCTCCACCGGTAACAATTACCTCAATACCTGGTTCGGCTCCAAGTATGAGCGCAATGTTTAAAGCATTGGTAATAACGGTAATGTCTTTCATTCCTTTTAAACGCTTGGCAATCTCTGTGGTCGTAGTGCCCGAGTCAAGTATTATCGTGTCTCCGGTTTCAATCAATTCCAGACATCTTTCGGCAATCAGCGCTTTTTTGTCCATATTGTCCTGGTGTACCAAAGAGAAATTTTTTACCTGATCTTCCACATTTTTTAAAAACGCACCACCATATTCCCGCACAATTAAGCCGTCCTTTTCCAGTTTCTCCAGGTCTTGTCGTATGGTTACTTCGGTAACCTTAAATAACTTGGCCAAATTGGCTACTTTCGCCGACCCATCCTCTCTTACCAGGTCCATAATTTTTTCGCGCCGTTGATTGGCCATTAAATTTTCCAGTTTCATCGTGATATGCGTTTTTTGTACTTCTCTTTTTTGTGCGGTTTAAGAACAGATTGAGTTTAAGCCCTTATTACATTTTTTGCAAAATAACTGTTTCGGAATTGTTAGCTGTTCAAACAAATATCAAAATAACGAAAAAAAACGCAAACATGGTAGCGTTGTTATACGCCCGGTACTAAATCCCATTTTCAGTTGTTTTTTTTTAAGCACGAAAAATCGTGTAATGCTGCGTATCTCGGCCTATTTGACTTTTTTATAAAAATAGCTGAAATTCTTTCAGAATGTCTCAATAGAATTTTTCTTTTCTTTTGTTTTGATTTTTAATCTTCTTATATTTGCTTTCGATTGCTTTCATTTGTTGTGGTTTCTAAAATCGGATATTTATTACTAAAAAATGAATAGATTTTGAGTTTGTAGATGAAAGCGGATGGCCAATATTGTAATCAATTACTAGCATGAAATATCGTCTTCTACTTATTTTTCTTTTAATTACAGGAGTCTTAAGCGCTACTAACCAGAAAATTGCACTGTATCGTCTTTTTCAGTTCGAGGTAGAGAATAAAAATGAATATTCCAATAAGTATACCGGTGTAGAGTTAAATGTACAATACCAATCTCCGTCGGGTTTGTGTTATAATTTCCATGGTTTTTATGATGGCGATGGAAAAGGAAATGCCGATGGTACTATTTGGAAGCTGCGATTTATGCCAAATGAAATAGGTGAGTGGACGTTTACCTATTCCTGGAGTGATGGAACACCAGGAGGAACAGACACTTTTGTATGTGTTAACGACGGCGCCGGCAATGGCATGCTTAAGGCCTACGAGAAAAACCCGCATTGGTTTGCCTATAACGGAACAAGACCGGTTTGGCTAAAATCGTATTACGAAACCGGACATGGCTCGCTGGGGCAGGACTTTGAATGGGTAAAGCAAAATGTATATTGGCCACTTATAAACAATGGATACAATCATCTCCAGGTAAACTGGCTGCTTTCGTTGTGCTGTACCGATCAATATTATAAAGATGGTCCGGAGCCCGAAACCCTCGATCTTATTCTTTACGAGGAAGGGAATATTTGGAATTCGATGAATCATGATGTATGGAGGAGAATGGAGCAGCATTTGGGTTGGTTAAACAACAATGATGTGAATGTACATATGTTTTTAGGCGTTGATGGAAGCCAGAACAATGGTCCCGATTGGAGCAAGTTAACAGCAGAAGATAAAGCGCGTTTTGTAAAATATATGATTGCTCGCCTGGCTCCGTTTGCTAATATTGCGGGTTGGAATTTCGTGTGGGAAGTACCCGGAAACCGGGAGGATAAAGAGCTGGGCTTTGCCCGCTTAGTTCAGAAATACGATATTTTTGAGCACCTGCGAACCTATGAAGATGAGTTTCCGCGAGAAAACGAATATGGAAGAAGTGAATACAGCTTTGCGGCAGTTGAAAATCATGAAATTGCCAGTCCTATCCGGGATATGGATCGTAAATACTGGAAAGAACCATGGACACACCATATGGCTTGTTTGCTGGGTTATGCCGGCAAACCTGTTTTTATGAGCGAAGGAAATGCCTTGTGGCGCAGGTTTTGGCAGCAACGAACCAAAGCTTCGCGCAACGAATTACGGCAATCGGCCTGGGCTTGTGCTACAGCTGCAGCATCATTTACATGGTGCGGGCATGCCGGCGAAGAGGCCTTGTTTGCAGCCGGAGCAGAAGGCTTACCTTTTAACGAAGAGAATCCATATACCGAATCAGCGCAGCACATAACCATTCTGGCAGATATTATGCAGCACGATGTTGCATTTTATGAAATGAAACCCACTGATGAATTGCTGTCAGACTGCTCGGTATTACAGGTGTACGCCCTTGCTGAGCCCGGTGAGCAATACCTTGTGTTTGCTACAGCCGGTTCTTCCTTCTCGCTTCAGGTAAAAAAAGGCGATTATAACATCGTTAAATGGATTGATACCAAAAATGGAACAGTTCAACATCAAACCAGGCTCGAAATAAAATCAGAAACAACAACAAAGTTTAATCCGCCAACAAATGATACCGATTGGGTTTTGGTGGTTAAACGGTAAAAGAATAATTGTATGAATAAAATAGTTTTATCATTTATCGGATTGATATTTTGCGGTGTAATTAGTAATGGCTGTTCGCAAACAGTGCCGCCTGTAAAACACCGTATAATTGTATCTACCGATATTGGCGGAACTGATTTTGATGATTATCAATCGATGGCGCATTTGCTTTTATATGCTGATACGCTTGATATTGAAGGAATCATTTCATCACCTTTCGGTAACGGACGGGTTTCGCATATTTTGGAGTGTGTTGATGCTTATGAAAAGGATTATCCCAACCTGAAAGCTGCTTCAAAGGATTATCCTTCGCCAGATGCCATTCGGGCCATTGTAAAACAAGGAGCAACCGAAATAGTAAATACGCGGGGGTACGATAAGCCAACGGAGGGATCGAACTGGATTGTAACATGTGCACGCCGCGAAGACTCCAGGCCCTTAAACGTGCTTATTTGGGGTGGAATAGAAGATCTGGCTCAGGCATTGCACGACGCCCCTGATATTTTGCCGAAACTTCGCGTGCATTTTATTGGTGGGCCAAACAAAAAATGGTCGGTAAATGCCTATCACTACATTGCCTGTAATTTTCCCGAGTTGTGGATTATTGAATCGAATGCCAGCTACCGGGGGTGGTTTGTTGGCGGAAATCAAAGCGGCAACTGGGGAAACGAATCTTTTGTAGAAAAATACATAAAAGATGTTGGTGCATTGGGCAGCTATTTTTATTCAAAAGGAACACACATGAAGATGGGAGATACCCCAACTTTGACCTATTGGTTAAACGGAGATCCGGAAGATCCAACCAGCCCTAGCTGGGGAGGACAGTATGTTAGAGCCTGGGAACGTCAGCATAAAGTTTTTAACCGGCTCACAAGTGTTACCGACAGTATTGAAGAATTTGCAGTATTAGAACTTCTCTTGCCGGCAGAGAATATGCCTGAAAATTCGTTTGCTCTTATGCATATCGAAAACCAATCGATAAAAGCAGAAATAAAGGAAAACCAGGTGCGGTTTTTGTTTTCACCAAAAAGATCGGGTAATTGGACTTATAACCTGGAAAGTAATATTGCCGGTATTAATGGTCTCGAAGGAGAATTGGTGTCGTATCCTACACCAGCCGAAAATGGCAATAAACCTTCAGCAAACTATCCAAACTGGTGGGCCGATAATCCTGCTCCGGAGTACAAAGAACAAGGCCATATTGGCATAAAAACTGTTAACCGCTGGAGAGAAGAATTTCTGGGCGATTTTGCCCGCCGTATGAAACGTTGCGTTCCAAAAAATAAACAGTAATCAATCAGTAGAATATATAATCAAACTAAAACTATGAACACGAGACAAGTTTTTGCAGGAAACTTTTTAAAAATGGTTTATCTAATAATCGGGATAGCAGTTTTTTCCTGGTCATCGGGTAGTGCCCTTGCCAACGAAAAACCCCGTGTTTTTGTATTAACCGACATTGAGAATGAACCCGACGATGCCATGTCGATGGTGCGTTTTTTGGTGTACGCCAACAATTTTGATATTGAAGGATTGGCTGCTACAACATCAGTGCATCAGCAACACGAAGTAGCTACCTGGCGTATTAAAGAAATTGTGGAAGCTTATGCCAAAGTGCGCGATAACCTGGAGAAACATGAGCCCGGTTTTCCCACTGCTGATTATTTGCGTAGTTGCATTACCGAAGGATTGCCGGAATATGGAGTAAAAGCTGTTGGGGAGGGAAAAGACTCGCCGGCTTCAGAAAAATTGATTGAAGCGGTGGATAAAAATGACGCAAGGCCGCTGTGGGTAACCGTTTGGGGTGGCCCAAATGTGTTGGCGCAGGCGCTTTGGAAAGTAAGAGAAACCCGCTCGAAAGATGAACTGGATAAGTTTGTGGCAAAAATTCGTGTGTATACCATCTCCGATCAGGATGATAGTGGGCCATGGCTGCGCAAAGAATTTCCAAACTTATTTTATATCGCAAGTCCGGGGTTCAGTGCCGGTGGTGCTTACCATTATGCTACATGGAGTGGCATAAGTGGCGACTATTTTCATGCGCGTTGCACCGGCCCCGATTTTACCCTGGTTTCTAACGAATGGCTGCACAAAAATATACAAAGCAAAGGGCCGCTTGGGAAAGAGTATCCGCGGTGGGACTATTTAATGGAAGGCGACACCCCCTCGTTTTTAAACCTTATAAATAATGGTTTAAGCGATGATGATCATCCTGAATGGGGGGGCTGGGGAGGCCGTTATGAATTTTATACCCCACGTATGCGCCGGTGGTTTCTTTACCCTGAAACACGACCGTTTTATACCGATGCCGAAGATGAGGTGATGGGAGCTGATGGCCGTTGGTACGAAGGTAACCACGAAACAATTTGGCGTTGGCGCGAAGCTTACCAAAACGATTTTGCGGCCCGAATGGACTGGACGATTAAAGATGTGGATGATGCCAATCATCCTCCAGTTGTAAAAGTTGATCACTCCACACGGTTAACCGCAAAAAAAGGCGATAAAATTGAATTAAGTGCAACAGCCTGTACTGACCCGGATGGCGACGCATTATCTTACGAATGGTTGTTTTACAAAGAGGCCGGAACTTTTCCAGTTTCAAGTGCACGAAGCGGTCAGCCGGTTGCCATTCAGAATTTCGATCAGCAAAAGGCCTGGTTTACTGTGCCATCGCGAAGAGTAATGTCGCCGGGTACCGGTACCATGCACATTATTCTTAAAGTTACCGATCATGGTTCGCCACGGCTAACGCGTTACCAACGAATAATTGTAACGGTTGAAGACTAATAATAAACGATGTATGCAAAAACTAAAAACAAATACAACCTGGTTTTTATTGCTGCTTGTTATTACAGGAAACATTTTTCCGGCTTGCTCCAATAAAAAACAAAACAATTCTGCGCTTACTGAAAAAAAAATAGCGGTAGTTATTTCAACACTTAATAACCCGTGGTTTGTGGTTTTGGGAGAATCAGCAGCCCAAAGGGCACGCGAGTTGGGGTACGAAGCGCAAATTTTCGATTCGCAAAATAATTCGGCCAAAGAAGCAGAGCATTTCGATAATATTATTGCCATGGGCTATCAGGCTATTTTATTTAATCCTACTGATGCCGATGGTTCGGTGCTGAATGTAAAACGGGCAAAAGCCGCAGGTATTCCAACCTTTTGTATGGATCGCGAGATAAACTCGAAAGATGCGGCAGCTTCGCAATTATTGTCGGATAATTTTACCGGTTGCGTAAAATTGGGAGAATACTTTGTAAAAGAAATGAAACAGCAAGGCAACTATGTTGAAATACTTGGTTTGGTGGGCGATAATAATACCTGGAATCGTTCCAGCGGATTTCATAGTGTGGTTGATGAGTTTCCGGGATTAAAAATGGTGGCACAACAAAGTGCCGATTTCGACCGAAACAAGGCGATGGACGTAATGGAAACGATTATGCAGGCACAGCCCGAAATTGATGCTGTTTTTTGTGGAAACGACGCCATGGCTTTAGGCGCTTACCAGGCGGTGTTGGCTGCCGGAAAAGCCGATGAAATAAAAGTATTTGGTTTCGATGGCTCAGACGATGCTATAAATGCCATCGCCGAAGGAAAAATAGCTGCAACTGTAATGCAGTTTCCGGTGCTTATGGCCCGGAAATCAGCAGAATTTGCTGATCAACAGATTCGGGGAGAAGCCAGCTTCGACAGTAAAATGCCTGTAGAAGTACAATTGGTTACCGCAGAAAATGTTTCGAAATATTTGAAATCTAATTAAAATGATAATGAAGAAATTGTTCAAATATATTTTGGGAATAGTACTTGCATTGGTGGTGGTGTATTTGTCTTTTGATATACAAAACCTACAGGAATACCAGGCCGCTAATCTCAAAACCGAATTTAATGCGGCTGATTATGCTTTAAAAGTCTGGACCGAAAAACTTCCTGAAGTCAGTAAAAATACTCCTGAAATAAACAATTTACTGGAGCAGTTAAATGCAGATCCTGAAAAGGCTTTTGCACAATTTGGAAGAAAGCTGGGGATTGCCAAAACACATTATTTTATGCTGCAGGGTACGGGCATTATTGTTGAAATTAGCAACGAATATATTGATGTGGTAACCGGCCTTAACGATACGGTACAGATTGCTACAGCTTTTATTTTTGGAAACGCCGTACGCGATGGCTCGGGGCAGGTTGAGATTAATGATTTTGTAAATATGACGGATTTCAACAATGTGTCTATTGAGCTGAATAAGCTGGTGCGGAGTAAGATAACTTCCCGTTTAACAAAATCTGCAGCTATAGGTAAAAAAATAGAATTTGCTGGTGTAGCAGAATTAAAAATCGACGAAGAAATACCTGCTCAAATAAAGGTAATTCCGATAAAAGCAATCTTATCTGATGGCAGAAGTAGTTAATATCATAAATCCTGTTCTTGAAGTCAGGAAGGTGTCGAAAGACTTTGCAGGGGTGTATGCGCTAAAAGATGTTGATTTGGCAATATATCCTGGCGAAGTAACTGCTATTATTGGTGAAAATGGTGCAGGTAAATCAACTTTGATGAAAGTTATTTCCGGGGTTTATCCCGATTATAGCGGCCATGTGCTGCTTAATGGGGATGGCGTAGCATTTAAAAATCCTAAGGAAGCCGGCGAAAAAGGAGTGGTAATCATTCATCAGGAGTTAAACCTTATTCCACACCTAAGTATTACCGAAAATCTTTTCCTCGGAAATGAAATTACCAATCGTTTAGGTTTGTTGGATTACCCGGCAATGAATAAGCAGGCTAAAAAGCTGCTGCATCGCTTACATCTTGATGTACACCCGTCAACACCGGTTAATCAACTTAGGGTTGGCCAGCAACAGCTTGTTGAAATTGCAAAAGCCTTGTTGCTCGATTCGCAGGTACTAATTATGGATGAGCCAACATCGGCAATTAGCGACCATGAGGTGGAGTTACTTTTTAAAATTATTAACGAGTTAAAAACCAAAGGAGTAGCCATTGTTTATATCTCACATAAGCTAAACGAACTGTTTGAAATTGCCGACCGGTATTCGGTACTCCGTGATGGGAAAAGCATGGGCTCGGGAATGATGAAAGGCACTTCGCACGACCAGCTGATACAATTAATGGTTGGGCGCGATTTAAAAGACAGTTTTTCAAAAGAAGACTCAAGCAGGTCAGAAGAAATCTTAAAGGTTGAAAACCTGAATTTCAGAAACCCCGAGAATAAAAAGGATTTTTTGGTTAGCAATGTAAGTTTTAGCCTGAAAAAAGGTGAAGTATTGGGAATTTGCGGTTTAATGGGCGCCGGAAGAACAGAAGTGCTCGAAGCTGTTTTCGGATTACATCCGAAATATGTTAGCGGAAAAATTATCATTGAAGGGCAAACCAAAAAGATAAAAAGCGTGAACGATGCCATTGCTGCCGGCATTGCTTTAGTACCGGAAGATCGCAAAGTGCAAGGGCTTATTTTAAATATGAATGTGGCCAAAAATACCAGCCTTGCCAGTCTCGGAAATGTGTCGAATTACACTTTTATCAATAAGAAACAAGAAGCAGAATTAAGTGCCCATTTTGTTGAGAAATTAAGAACAAAAGTCTCATCGGGAAAACAAACGGTGGAGCAATTAAGTGGCGGAAACCAGCAGAAAGTGGTAATTGCCAAATGGCTGGCTACAAACCCAAAAATATTATTGCTTGATGAACCCACCCGCGGTATTGATGTAGGGGCTAAAACCGAAATTTACAAGCTTATTTCTGAACTGGCAGCACAGAGTATGGGAATAATCGTTGTTTCATCGGAGTTGCCTGAAATACTTGCCATTGCCGACAATATCCTTGTATTATCAGAATCAAAATTAACAGCAAACCTAAAACGGGCCGAGGCCACTGAGGAGATAATAATGAAAGCGGCTCTTCAGGAAAAAGAATAAAATTATGACAGCAACAAGCTTAAAACATAACCTGGTAAAATTTCAATCCATTATTGCTTTGGTAGTAATGTGTGTAGCATTAAGTTTTTTGTCCGACCGGTTTTTAACTACCGAAAATACCTGGAACGTCATGCGCCAGATATCGGTAAATATGGTAATATCGGTTGGAATGACCTTGGTAATTTTAACCGGGGGAATTGATCTTTCGGTAGGTTCAATATTGGCTTTGGCAGGTGCCGTAACGGCCGGAATGCTAAAATTTGGAGCTGAAATAGAAAGCGTAAATGCCTACATTGGTTTCACCCTGCTTGGTGCACTGGTTGGCGGCACACTGGTAGGAACCTTTCTGGGGTGGTTTAACGGTATCACCATAACCCGTTTTAAAGTACCGCCCTTTGTGGCAACATTAGCCATGCTTACCATTGCCCGGGGATTAACCATGCTATGGACCGGTGGTTTCCCCATTACAGGTTTGGGCGATAATATGGCTTTTATAGGTACGGGGTGGTTTCTCGGAATTCCCATGCCGGTTTGGATTTCGGCAGTGGTGGTTTTGGCAGCCGTGGTGTTAACCAAACGAACTACGCTGGGACGGCATATTTATGCCATTGGCGGTAACGAAACAGCCGCTAAACTATCTGGTTTAAAAATTAACCGAATAAAAGTAATCGTGTATTCCATTGCCGGTGCATTGGCCGGAATTGGTGGTATTTTGGTTACCTCTCGTCTCGATTCGGCCCAACCGAATGCTGGTTTTGGATTCGAATTGGATTCTATTGCAGCCGTAGTTATTGGCGGAACCTCGCTATCAGGCGGCAAAGGAACAATTATGGGAACCGTACAGGGAGCTTTAATTATTGGTGTGCTTAACAATGGCTTGGTGCTTCTCAATGTATCGCCATTTTGGCAACAGGTTATAAAAGGTTTTGTAATTCTGCTTGCAGTAGTTATTGAGAAGATAAATTCAAAAGAAAAGTAGTATAAATGAAAACTCTATTTTATCTGGTTTTAATGCTAATGTTTTTTGGTGAAGTCAAGGCACAGGAAACACAACTGAGCTGGAAAGCGGCACAAAAACAAAAGGGTGAATGGTATAGCAGCCCGGAGGCCAGGCGTATTGCCGACAATCTTCTGGTATATCAGCACAAAACCGGCGGCTGGCCAAAAAATATCGATATGGCTGTAAAGCTCACGTCAAACGATATTGATGAGATTCTTTCTGAAAAACAAAACAGTAAAAAACATCTTGGTCAGCCAACAATGGATAATGGTGCTACGTCCACACAATTGTGGTTTCTGGCAAAAATGTACAAAAGTACAGGCAACGAAAACTACAAAAAAAGTGTTTTAAAGGGTATTGAGTACCTGCTTGATTCGCAATACGAAAGTGGCGGTTGGCCTCAGTTTTATCCCATTCGGAAAGGATACTATCAGCACATTACCTATAACGATAATGCCATGGTTAATACCATGAATTTTTTGAAAGACCTGATGTCGGATTCTAATGAATTTGCAACCCTGGAATTGGGTGCGCCGCTGTTAAAAAGAATTGAAAAGGCTTATGAAAAAGGAATTGACTGCATATTAAAAACGCAGATTATTGTTAACGGAAAACCAACTGTTTGGTGTGCCCAGCACAACAGAAATAACTTTGCTCCTGCCAAAGCCAGAGCATACGAGCTTCCTTCGTACAGCGGAGCCGAGTCGGTTGGAATTGTTTCTTTACTGATGGAGATTCAACATCCTTCACCTGAAATTATTGCGGCTGTTAACGGAGCAATCAGCTGGTTTGAAGAACACAAAATTGAAGGTATAAGGGTGGAACGCTTTCGTAATAATGGTGAAAAAGATAAGCGTGTAATTGCAGATAATGAAGCACCGGCAATTTGGGCCCGCTTCTACGATTTAGATACAGGTGAGCCTTTTTTCTGCGACCGTGATGGAATAAAAAAGAAAACACTGGCAGAAATTGGCATCGAACGCCGTGGTGGTTACAGGTGGTATACCGATAGCCCACAGAAGGTATTAAACAGCTACCCCGGGTGGAAGAAGAAATGGGGAGTGAAATAACTAACATGTAGAAATTAAAATGCTAAAAACCGAAAAAATGAATATAAGATTTTTAATAGTAGTTGTATTTGCCCTTGGACTGGCAGCAATTGCTAATGCCCAAATGCCCGAAAATATCGAACCCTTTAAAACACCATTTGGTGAGTTTAATTTTAAAAAACCGGTTTTCCCTGATGTAACGGTTAATATAAAAGATTATGGTGCTAAAGAAGGGGGCACTATAAAAAATACCGAAGCCATTAATAGAGCCATTACTGAGCTTGCCGCAAAAGGTGGCGGAAAAGTTATCGTTCCGGCCGGAAAATGGCTGACTGGCCCAATTGTGTTGCTTAGCAATATTAACTTGCACCTGCAGGAAGATGCAGAATTGGTTTTTAGTCAGGAGTTTACCGACTACCTGCCGGCAGTACTAACCAATTGGGAAGGCTCTGAGGTGTATTCTTATTCGCCATTTATTTACGCTTTTGAACAGGAAAATATTGCAATTACCGGCAAAGGAGTACTTAACGGGCAAGGCAAACCCTGGTGGGAACAACGCAATACCGAAGGTTTTTGGAAAAGCAATGCCCTGCTAAAAGAAATGAATGAAAACGAAGTGCCTTTAAATGAAAGACGTTTTGGCAGTTTAGAGCGCTTTTTACCTCCTGTTTTTTTTGGCCCTTTATACTGTAAAAATATTTTGCTCGAAGGTGTTACATTCAGGTATGGTGCTTTTTGGACCATTAATCCCAGTTTTTGCGAAAACCTAATGGTTAGAGGCGTTTATGTGTTAACCAATGGCGAGTATGGCGACTGTCCTAATGGCGATGGTATAAATCCAAACTCATGTAAAAATGTTTTGATTGAGTACAATACGCTGGATACCGGTGATGATTGTATAACCATAAAATCAGGAAGAAATAAAGATGGAAGGCGAATTGCAATGCCCTGCAAAAATATTCTGATACGCCATAACAAGGGCCTTCAGGGGCATGGCGGTATTGTTATTGGCAGCGAAATGTCGGGTGGGGTAGAAAATGTGTATGCCCACAACTGCCGCTTTAATGGTACCGACCGCGTTATCCGGATTAAAACAGCGCGTGGAAGAGGCGGTTATGTGCGCAACTGCTGGTTTAAAAACATATCAGCAGATACCATTGAACGCGAAGCCATTCGCATAAACATGATGTACACCGGGGGTGATAGGCTGCCGGCGCAGGAAGTAACAAGCGGAACGCCTGTTATAGAAAATATTCATTACGAAAATGTAAGCTGCGATTTTGCCAAACGTAACGTAGTGCAAATAATTGGTATTCCTGAAATGCCGGTGAAAAACGTTAGTTTAAAAAATATTCGTTTGGGTGGTAACCTGGGCGTTGAGGTAGTAGATGCACAAGATATCTCTTTCGAAAACCTGTCGGTTTCGAACAAAACAGGATCGTTTGCAAAAATTTCATTCAGCAGTAACATCAGCATGGAAAATGTGGAGGTTCTTAAAACAGAGCCGGGGAAAACGCCATTTGTTTTTAATACTGTATCAGGGGCAAACCTAAAGAATGTTAAACATAATCTGAGTAGAGAATTGGTGAAAATCACCGGAGAATCTGAGAATATTAAAATTGATGACAACATCTCGAAAGAACAGATTCGTGAAATAGAATAAAGAAGAATTAAGGAGTGAATACATTAATCAGAGCAATGACATTTATGCAGTAAACTATCATCGTTTGAAAAAAGAAAACTTTACGATAAAGATCGTTTGAAGAAGTTTTTTGGCCGATAAAATGCAATGATTTATTACAAAAAACATAAAAAAGTGATGACGGGAAATGGTTTCAATTCTAATTGGAAGAGAATGCATTTACTTCTATTCTGCATTTTGATGGGCGCTTGTGCTTTTGGTCAAAAAGTGTATAACCCAGAATATGGCAATCCGATGAACGAACCCTGGAGATGGACTCAATATAATCAATTAACAGGTAAAGGAGTTCGCTGTATTTCTGAAGCCACTACAGGAGAAATTGTTTTTGGAGTAGACCGTGGAGTGATTTTTTATGATGGCATTAATTGGGAAGAGCAAAATGGGGAGAATGGATTTACTGACGATGCAGTAACAGACTTGGTTCGTTCTGATGACCACCGGCTCTATGCCGCTACATCTAAAGGCCTTTTTGAATATTATGATAATAATTGGGAAAAGGTGTTTCCGGTTGGAGAATATGAAATAAATGAAGAGATTAAAGAAATTCGTTCTCTTGCAAAAATTAATGGTGGTGGTGTTGTGGCTACCTTACGAAACGACGAATACGGCGCAATACTTTTCTACCAAAATGGAAAACTCGAGATGTTGGCTTCTGCTAAAACCGTGAGTGACCTTGCCGAAATTCAGGAATTAAAGTTTTATATAGCTCCCGCCAATTGGTGTATTGATAGTATGTTTTGTGCCTTAAGTATATTTCATGACTCTCAGCAAAAGTTTTGGGTGTGGGAAAGCACCGACGTTACTGAAGAAGAAGGAAAGGTTTTTTATTTCACAAAGGAAAAAAATACCATAAACTTCTCCCGGATCTTTAATTCTAAAGATGGCCTCGTTGCCGGAAAAAGGACACAGTTTGGAGAGGATGAAGATGGGAATGTTTGGTTAATTAATAGTACCATTCATAAAGGTATATCAATATTTGATGGCCAATCCTGGAAAAATGTTCATTTGCAAGGAGAAAACTCTTTTGTATCCATTAATCGCGTAAATGATGCAATGTATGTCGGTGCTTTTGGAGTACTTTATATTTTTCGGTATGGAAAGTGGGAAATTTACAGAAAGCCTGTAACACCAATTCCAAATTCAAAAATAATTGTTTATAACGATAGCCGGGGATATTTATGGATATTAGGAGTAAAAGGTCAGGTTGCCAGAATAGATAACAGTGGAAGCAGATGGAATTCGATTGCTTCTTTAAATTATCATTGCGAAGATAAAAATGGAAACCAGTGGTTTATTGATGTTGAGGGGAGGGTTGTAGTAAAAAGGGCCGACAAGTGGTACTCGTTTAGCGAAGCAGAAGGTTTACCAGATGCACCTGTAAGAATTATTTGTACAAGAGATGGACTGGTTTGTGCTGCCGGAAGTTATAAGCAGCAGGCATGTATCTCATTTTTCGATGGTTTTGGTTGGGAAAGGCAACTTTTTCCTCAACTTTCGTGGGGTGTTGATTATAGAGCTGTTTTTGAAGATTCGGGAAAGAATCTCTGGATTGGGAGCAGTGTAAATTACAACGATTTCGAAGGCAGTTTGGGAGGTGTTATTAAAATTCAGAATCCGGGAAAAATAAATCAGCAAGTCACACATTATAAGCGACATGGCGGGACAGAAATGGGAGAATGCTATGGATTTGGACAAACTAAAGACGGAAAATTATGGTCATGTGGTTCACGGTTAATATCGTTTGATACTAACAAATGGACTAATTATAATGAGCTGGAGCCGTTAAAACATCATATAAATACAATGGGTACGACCCCTGATGGGACATTGTGGCTGGGGTCGCGAAGGCATGGAGTTTTTCAGCTTAAAAATGATAAATGGTCGGTGTTTGATACGGGTAATGAGTTGATTGATAATAATATAATTAATATTCTGCCAATTTCTAATTACGATGTTTGGATTGCTTCAAACTATGGTTTTAGCAGGTATGATGGATTTTCATGGAGTAATGGTGTTTTTGCCGATGAATTAACCCTTAGTCATGAAGGGGGCGAACTAAAAGCACAGGAAAACGGCACGATTTGGCTTAATCGGTCATCGCGAGCCTGGAAGAGAAGAGCAATTCGTGATAATAATGTGGAAAATGAAGATAAAGATTATTACTCAACTGTATTCTACCATCCAAGCCAACTTGCACCCGAAACAGAAATACTGGTATACTCTGAGGAAGTATCTTCTGATGGAAATACATATATTGAATGGGATGGAGAAGATGCATGGGCTGAGACGCCTTCATCAAAACTGCAATATTCCTATCGGTTAAACAAAGGCGAATGGAGTAAATTCAGCAATAAAAGAAATATAACTCTACTGAATATTAAAAACGGTACTTACTCATTCGAGGTTCGGGCCAGAGATGTTGATTTTAATATCGACCATACTCCGGCTCAGGTTACTTTCGAAGTTTTACCACCAGCCTGGAAACAAGCCTGGTTTATAGCTTTAATTTTTGTTTTTCTGATAGTAATATTTTTATTCCTGTATAATATCATTAGAAATAAGCAGAGGCTCGAAAAGTTAAACCAAAAACTTGTCAGGCATGGTGAAGAAATAGAACATAAAAACACGATTTTACAAGAACAAAAAGAACAAATTCTACAACAAACCATAAACGAAAAAGAAATCAACCAGTCGAAAATCAGGTTTTATACAAATATTTCACATGAGTTCAGAACTCCTTTAACTCTAATAACCGGAATACTGGATGGTTTAACAGGCAATATCTTTAACGAAAATCCAGAATACGGACAGGAACAGCTTGGTGTTGTTAAAAAGAACGCCAACCGCTTATTGCGTTTAATCAATCAGTTAATGGATTTCAGAAAATTGGAAACAAAATCAACCCGACTATCTGTTACTGAAATCGAAGTTGTGCAATATTTGAAAGATATTTGCAACCAGTTCAAAGCTTTTGCCAAAAAATATCATATCGATTTAGAGTGTGAATCATCTTTGGTTAAACTTAATGGCTGGTTAGATGTAGATAAACTAGAGAAAATACTTTACAATCTGATTTCAAATGCCATAAAAAATACTCCGGAAGGGGGAAGAATAAACATAAAAATTGCTAAGAAAGAAATCGGGCAATCTGTTTCCATTGAAGTTGTAGTTGAAGATACCGGTTGTGGTATTCCTTCAGATAAGCTAAATGAAATTTTTGAACCCTTTAACCAGGTTGAACATGCGGAACAAGAAAAGCACGAAGGTACCGGAATTGGTTTGGCGCTTGTAAAAAGTTTTGTAAAACTTCACCGGGGAGAAATAAATGTGATTAGCAGCACGAATAAGAATGTGCAGTCAAAAAACGGTTTTTCAACACAATTTGTATTTCAATTACCAGTTAGCAAATCAACATATAACGAAAATGAAATTAAAAAGTTAAATGGTGAAATACACCCTGTTTCAATACCTGTATATTTCGAAAAAGACTCACAAGAAAAATTGAATACAGATTATCAACATGAACTTCCCTGGAAAAGAACATGTTCGCACGTACTAATTGTAGAAGACAATCCGGAGTTACGTGCGTTTCTGGTAAACACTCTGAAAGAAAAATATAAAGTAGCAGAAGCAAGAAACGGGGCAGAAGGTTTCAAACTGGCAATTTCTGTTTTACCGGATTTGGTACTTAGTGATGTAATGATGCCGGAGATGTCCGGTTCTGAAATGTGTAAGCAAATAAAAGATGATATTCGAACAAGCCATATTCCTGTTGTTTTACTCACTGCACTAACTGCTGATGAAAATAGAATTGATGGTTTCGAAACCGGAGCTGACGCTTATATTACCAAACCTTTTAATCTTGATGTTTTGCTGGCCAGAATTAACAATATTTTAGTTATTCGCGAAAAATTAAAGCAAAAGATTAAACATGAAGATGTTATGCTTCCTGAAGAAGAGGAGGTATCTTCAATGGATAGTGTTTTTCTTGATAAATTAAAATCTATACTCGAAGACAATTACTCTAATCCGGATTTTAAGGTTGATGAGCTAAGCCGGAAAATTGGGCTTAGTAGTCGGCATTTGCTTTATAAAATAAAAAGTCTGTTAGATATTTCTCCGGTTGAATTTATACGCATTTTCAGGTTACAAAAAGCTTCGCAACTGTTGTTGGGGCACAAAGGTTCCATATCGGAGATTGCTTATGAAACAGGCTTCAACGATCCTGGTTACTTTGGTAAATGTTTTTCGAAATATTTTGGAATGCGACCTTCCGAGTATGTTAAAGCTCATGAAACTGAAAATTGTAAAGGAGAAGCCGAAATAAAGGAAGAGCTGAGTTTTATTATAAATGAAACCTGAGTTCCTCCACAATAAGTTTCGAATTTACATCCATGGTGAATTTCGCAACGTCAAAACTATGCTTTCATTTTTTTTATAGTAAAACAGTATTTCGGATTCTGTAAATGATTGATGACAAGGCTGTTGGTTTGTTTATGTTTGGTTTTAAATAGCTATTTTATCCTAGTCCGTCTCCGATATTTACCACACTCTTAACTTCATGCGCTTTAACTTAGCAATAGAAAATCGAATAACTATTCAGGTTTTAACAACATACAGCATAAAAATTAACCTGTAACGAAAAAGGTTAAAACAAACTAAATTAATTTATTAATAACCAAAAGCTTAAACTTTATGAAAAAAGAATCATTATTGGGTACATTCTGTACTTTAATGTTTAAGGACTCATTTATGCAATGTAGTGAGCTCGAAAAACAAGTGCAGAGTGTTCCGAAAAAATGGTGCCGCGCCAGAGATTATGCTGGCCGCGCCAGTCCAACTGCTTAAACTTGTCATAACCATTTTCCGGTTTGGATTTAAAAGTATTAGATCCTGAATTTAGCGGGTATCTAATTTATTCAGATAATTAAATTGTATTCATTAAAAATATTTAAAATGAAAAATAAACTAATAAAGCGATTAAGATTTTTATTCGGCATGATCCTTTGTGGTATTTTTCTTCAGGGTGCATTTTTAAATTATGCTAATGCTTCAACTTCTCATTCAGGAGAAACTGCTGAAAGCAAAAGTGTATTGCCACAAGAAAATACTGTTAAAGGAACAATAAACGATGCTTCAAACTCTCCTCTTCCGGGAGTTACTATTGTTGTAAAAGGCACAACAATCGGAACAGTTTCGGATACAGACGGTAATTATGTACTAACAGGTGTGCCTTCTGATGCCACAATTGTTTTTTCTTTTGTTGGCATGTTATCGCAAGAAATCGTCTACAATGGGCAAGCCTCCATTGATGTAATAATGCAGGTAGATGCAATTGGTATTGAAGAAGTTGTTGCAATTGGTTATGGTACCGTAAAAAGGTCTGATTTAACCGGAGCTGTCGGTTCCGTGTCGTCTGATGAACTTGCAGAAAAAGGTACTGTTTCTGTTCTGGAAGGAATACAGGGTAAAGTAGCTGGTGTCGATATTTCATCAACTTCAATAAAACCCGGTGCTAGTTTTGATATCAAAATCAGGGGGCAAAACTCAATGGAATCAGGTAGCCCGCTTTATGTAGTCGATGGGATTGTAACCGGCGATATCCACTTCCTGAATCCCTCGGATATTAAAAAGATAGACATCTTAAAAGATGCTTCATCAACTGCTATTTATGGGTCGAGAGGTTCAAACGGTGTTGTTATTATTGAAACCAAAAATGCCGAGAATGTTGATGGTAGTGAAATGAGTATTACCTACGATGCATATTATGGTGTTAAACAACTTGCCCGTATTCCCGATTTTATGGATGCCAGGGAATTTGCAGAATACAGGGCCATGTGCTACCGGGGGTTTGACACGAATACCAATACCTGGACTCAAAACTATGATAGTCCGCTTGCAAAAGCATCTCCGGTAATTATCGGTCGCCTTTATAACGAAGACTACACAGATTGGTGGGATTTGGTAACGGAATCCGGTCACCAACAGAATCACTATCTTAATATGTCGGGTACATCTAATAAACTTTCATACAATGTTGGTTTGGGTTATCAAAACGAAAAAGCAAACTTCAAAGGACAGTACATGGATCGTTTTAACATGAAAATAAGTGTTAATCATAAGCCAACGGATTACTTTCAAATGGGAGCTACGGCAAACCTGTCGCAAACCCTTTATGATAATGGTCAAAAAGACGGGTATGAAGAAGTTAACAAGATGGCTCCGTTCTGGAATGCTTTTTGGCCTGATGGAAGTATCATTGTACGCCCGGGAGCTGATCCAGCACTTGATTCACCAAGTGGTATGACTGGTACTAAAAGCCCATTAGCTGAATTAGCAGCTGGAAAAGAAGAAACCCGCAGGCACGATGTCCTGACTTCGGGATTTATGGAATTAGCTCCGGTTGATGGCCTTACAATCCGTTCAACACTTTCAACAAGATTTTACCGAAACAGATATGGGGAATTTCTGGATGAAATGTATGATTCGTGGCTTGATGAAACATATAACGCACGTGAAGCTCGTTCAACCAATACCGAGGTATTTGATTTTACATGGGATAATGTGATTAACTATAAAACCACAATTGCAGACAAGCACAACCTAAGTGCAACCGGAATTTTCAGTACTTATAAAACACGTAGTGAAAGGTTACAGGTTAGGGCTAAGGAAATGCCGTATGCATCTGACTGGTATAACCTGTTTAGCGGAGAATTTGATGCAAGTGGAAGTAGCTCTTCTTATTCAGAGGCATCTCTTGTATCTTACATGGGACGTTTGAATTACGACTACATGGGTAAATATTTGTTAACTGCGTCGCTACGTTACGATGGTAGTTCTAAACTGGCTGATAAGTGGGCTTTATTCCCATCGTTTGCTGCTGCATGGCGTGTATCAGAAGAAGCATTTATGCAGGCCGACTGGCTTTCAAATTTAAAACTACGTTTTAGCTACGGTAATTCAGGAAATAATAACGGAGTAGGACCTTATGCAACCAAGGCAGGCCCAAATGTGGGAAACACAATCCTGTATAATTTTGGAAGTGATGTATGGTCGGGGTTTGGTCCCGGAAGTCCGGTTAACCAGAACCTAACCTGGGAAAAAACCCGTGAACTAAACCTTGCCGTGGATTTTGGCCTGTTTAATAACAGAATTAGTGGTTCTGTCGATGTTTACGATAAACTCTCAGATGGCTTATTGATGAGCAGGCGGCTTGCTGTTGAAAGTGGAGTAGTAAGTATGGACGATAATATTGGCTCGGTAAGCAATAAAGGTATCGAAGTATTGCTTAACACCGTTAATATTCAAAAACGTGATTTTACCTGGTCAACAACTTTTACCTTCGCAACAAATAAAAATGCTATTGAATCGTTATATGGCCGAAAAGAAGATGTAATTGGTGAAAAACGTTTCATTGGCCAACCTATTGATGTTGAATACGATTATAAAATAAACGGTGTTTATACCATGGCTGAATATCTGGCAGGTGAAACAGTATTTGAAAACTATACTTTTAAACCTGGCGAAGCACGAACAGTTGACACCAATGGCGACGGTAAAATAACATCCGACGATAAGGTTATTTTAGGTTCGCCTAATCCTAAATGGATCGGTAGTATCTATTCAAATTTGACTTATAAAAATTGGGATTTGTCTTTCAATATTATTACCAGACAAGGTGTTTTTGCGTACGATGAATTTATGGAAGAATACCTCAATCCCCGTAGCCGTAGTGTTGTGAAAATTACAGGTTACGATTATTACATTCCGGCAAATGCACCGGTAATTGATTGGGATAACTTTGTTTTAGACGCCAGCGGCAATGCGATAGATGTAGGTTGGAAAAACACTACCGAAGAACATGAAGGCAGGTATCCTCTTTATAAAAACAATGGTGGTCAGTTTCAGGGACAAGATCCTCTTTACACAGACCAATCTTTTGTGAAGGTGAAAAACATCGTGTTGGGTTATACCATTAAAAATGGTATCCCGAAAATTGGTGTTGAAAATTTACGTGTTTATGCCAATATACTTAATCCTTTTGTTTTTGCCGATTACGAAGGTTATGATCCTGAATATGCCCGTACGTCAATGAACGATGGTAATGGTCCTGCAGTTGTTACCTGGCAGTTTGGTGTTAATGTTAAATTCTAATTTTAAAATATTAAGAAATGAAAAATTTAAAATATATAATATGCTTTAGCATCCTACTGGTATTTGCCAGTTCATGTTCCGATTTTCTTGTTGAAGACAATAAAGGAGGAATTGATAATGAAACATTTTATGCTACACAAGGTGGATATGAAACCTTATTAACAGCCTCTTATGCAGGCTTGAGAGAAGTCTATGGTGGTTTCAATATTCTTGACTTATATGGAACCGATTTGTATATTGAATCAAAGGAAGGAGATGACAAGGTTGACTGGTATAGATATACAACACTCTATTCTAATAATAGTTTTTTAAATGACTTCTATGAAAATGTATATAATGCAATTCAAACAACTAACGCAGGCATTTTTTATAATGAATTGCCTGAAAAATTAAGTGAGCAGTTAAGGACGCAATATTTAGGCGAGTTGCGCTTCCTAAGAGCTTTTTATCATTTTATCCTGCTTGAACAATTTGGGGGAATTGTAATAAATGATGAATATACTACATCTCCTCGATTGAGTATTCCAAGGTCAACACTTAGTGAAAGCTATGAATTTATTATAAGTGAAATGGAAGCAGCACTGGCTGCAGTACCTGCAAGTTCTGATCCGGGAAGGGTTAATAAAAATGTAGTTAACCATTATTTGGCCAAAGTTTATCTTACAAGGGGGTGGGATCTTAACTCTGAGGCAGATTTTAATAAAGCTAAAAGTTATGCCGACGCAGTTATATCTAATTTAGGTAATATCACAATACCTTATGCCGAGCTTTGGGATGAAGCTGGTGAAAATAATGAAGAATTTATATTCTCGGTTCAATACAGCTTAAACACTATTAAAGATTTAGAAGATGATGGTAACAGGCAATCATCTTTATTTAGTGTGTACGGAGGATCAGCAGGAAACGACCAAAAGCGTAGAAGTAATGACTTAAATCCGGCGCAATATATTCATGCTTCATTTCAACAAAATGATGCACGTTATTATGTTGATTTTATGTTTGTAACTGTACACCCATATTTTACTTATTATAGCGATAATCCAGGAAAAGTAAGGTATTATAATCCAATTATTTGGGATCCAAATAAAACAGAAATTACCAAGGAAGACACTTTGCGTTGGATTGAAGAAGTAGGTGGAATAGATAATGTTGAAGAAACCTGGCAGATTTTTCCTGTTTGGAAATACAACTATGATAAATACAATTATAATGCTTGGTACACTGTAAGTGGCTCTCTTCCAACTTTCAAAAAGTTCGATTGTCCTGAAAACGCATTGAATTGTACACGAAGTTATTCCGCAAGCGTAAGGGATATTGTACTTGCTCGATTGGCAGAAACATACTTTCTTAAAGCTGAGGCTTGTATAGCTCTTGGACAGGTCGCTGACGCAAGAAATTTAGTTCAGACAGTTATTGACCGTCCTGGCAATAAAGTCGATCCAGGTGGAGAAAACTTAACCAACGCTCTAGATGGAGTGAGTGGAAAAACAGAAGCTTTGGAGGCATTATTACTTGAGTCAGGAAAAGAATTACTTGGTGAGTTTAATGGACGTTGGCCTACTTTGCGCAGATGTGACATGTTAAAGTACATGCTTGAAAAGTACAATGCAGATTTTGACAGGCATAATACAACATTCCAGGATAAATGGTGGTATCGTCCAATTCCGGAAGATGCCATTACATTAAATGAAGCACTTACAGATGCCGATCAAAATCCTGGATATTAGTTTTGTTATATAGTCGAAGTTGATATAGTCAACTTATTAGTTTGGTTAGACCTTTTAGAAAAGGAAGGTTCATTTAAGGGAGTCTGGTTCTTCGGAACCAGATTCCTCCCTTAAATAATCCAAATTATAGTTCAGCTCATTTTACATGCGTGGTTGTTGTTCTCGATAGTATTTAACTTCAGTTTTCAATTCACTTATTATGAAAAATTCTCTTTACCTTATCGCCATAATTACTTTCATTTTATCGGCTTGCAGCCAGGTAAATGAACCTCTAAAAGAAAAAATAGAACCTTTTAATACACCTTTTGGTGAATTTAATTTTCAACGCCCGGAATTTCCTAAAAGATCAGTTCTGATTACTGATTTTGGAGCCCAAAGTGGCGGAACTGTTAAAAATACCGAGGCCATTAATAAGGCAATAAACGATCTTTCAGAGAAAGGCGGAGGAAAAGTAATTGTACCTGCCGGGAAATGGCTGACAGGATCGATAACTCTGCTAAGTAATATTAACCTGCACCTTGAGGAAGGGGCAGAATTGCTTTTTAGCCAGGATTTTAACGATTATTTACCAGCGGTGCTTACCAATTGGGAAGGTTCAGAAGTATATTCTTACTCGCCGTTTATTTATGCCTACAAACAGGAAAATATAGCCATTACCGGGAAAGGAGTTTTAAACGGTCAGGGAAAACCGTGGTGGGAACAACGAAGAAAAGGTTCTGCATTTTACGACAGTAACAACCTGTTAAAGGAAATGAACGAAAAACAGGTTCCCTTGGATGAACGCCGCTTTGGAAGTTTAGAGCGTTTTTTACCTCCCGTATTTTTTGGCCCCTTATATTGCAAAAATATTTTACTCGAAGATATTACGTTTAGATACGGTGCTTTTTGGACGGTTAATCCTAGTTTCTGTGAAAATATTATAGTTAAAGGTATCTATATTTTAACCAACGGAGAATACGGTGATACTCCAAATGGCGATGGTATTAATCCAAATTCGTGCAAAAATGTGTTAATTGAATACAATACACTCGATACCGGAGATGACTGTATTACCATAAAGTCGGGGCGAAACAAAGATGGCCGTCGAATTGGCATTCCTTGTAAAAATATCCTGATTCGGCACAACAAAGGGTTGCAAGGCCATGGTGGAATTGTAATCGGCAGCGAAATGTCGGGGGGAGTAGAAAATGTTTATGCACACGACTGCCAGTTTAATGGTACCGATCGCGTAATTAGAATAAAAACAGCCAGGGGCAGGGGAGGATATGTAAAAAACTGTTGGTTTAAAGATATTTCGGCTGATAAAATTGAGCGCGAAGCCATTCGGATAAATATGATGTACACCGGTGGTGAAAGGTTACCGGTCCCGGAAGTTGATGAAGGTACACCGCTAATCGAAAATATTAATTACGAAAATATTTCATGCGACTATTCAAAACGGAATGTTATTCAAATTGTAGGAATACCTGAAATGCCGGTGAAAAATATTTCCTTAAAAAACATTCATCTGAAAGGAAATCTGGGAATTGAAATTAGTGATGCTGTTAATGTAAATATTGATAGTATTGCTATCGCAAACGACAATGGTGCTCTCGCTTCTGTAGCTTTTGCCGACGCCATCAAAATTTCGAATGTTCAAATAATTGATACACCGAAAGATAAGATTCCGTTTGTGTTTCTCGATGTTATCAACTCCAGTGTAAAGGGGGTAGAAACCGGCAAAGAGGGAACACTGGTTAAAATAACCGGAAATTCACACAATATTAATATTGATAAGGCTATTCTGGAAGACAGGATTGAAAAACATTAAGAAGAAGATTTGCTTTCTGATTTAATATGTATATCTCAGCATGAAAGTTTTATTAATTGAGGATGAACCTGAAATAAGCGAATTGATTAGTAATTTTCTAAAGAGCGAAAATTACCTCGTAGAAAAGGCCGTAGATTACAGGAGCGCGCAGGATAAAATTGCGTCCTTCGATTACGACTGTATTTTACTTGATATTATGTTGCCCGACGGAAATGGATTAAGCCTGTTGAAAGAATTGGCCAAAATGGATAAAAGCGATGGAGTGATCATAATTTCAGCAAAAAACTCAATCGATGATAAAGTAAAAGGACTTGAGCTTGGGGCCGACGATTATCTTACCAAACCCTTCCACATGGCCGAGTTAAACGCCCGGATAAAATCGGTGCTTCGCCGAAAAAATGGCGAAAACAGCAGCTTTGTTGAACTAAATAACGTAAAAATTAGTTTCGACGAAAGGCTGGCCAAGGTAGATGAACAGGTTTTAGACCTGAACCGGAAAGAGTTTGATATCCTGGTCTTTCTTGCCACAAATAAAAACAGAATTGTAAGTAAATCGGCCATTGCCGAAAATATCTGGGGAGATTATATCGACCAGGCTGATGATTTTGATTTTATTTATTCGCAGGTGAAAAACCTCAGAAAAAAGTTACGTACTTATCAGGCACAAATTGAAATTGCCACTGTGTATGGAATTGGTTATAAATTAACTACAAAATGAAGCTAATAAACCATACACTGTCCTTTCTTTCAGCAATCTTATTTGTAACCATAAGTTTGTGGTCAGTTCTGTTTTATTCTCAACTACTAAATCATGTAAAAACCTCTGTCGATGAGGGCTTGTCTGATTACAAAATCGTTATAATTGATAACCTGAAAAAGGATACCCTGATAGTTGAAAATCAAGAGTTTGGTAAGAATAAGTACATCGTAAAACAAGTTGAAGAAGACTATGCCCTAAAAGTAATCGACACGTATAAAGATACATTAATTTATTCGCCACTTAAGCAAAACAACTACAAGGCCAGGGTTCTTTCCACAGCCTTTGTTGCAAACAACGGAAAATATTACGAAATGAAAGTTCTTTCACAAGAACTAAACAGGTCGAAATTGATTAAAAAACTTCTTGTTTCGCTTACTTCGATGTTTTTGTTTTTACTGGTAAGTACATACCTGGTTAACACGCTGGCCTTAAATAAAACCTGGAAACCTTTTTATCAGGTTCTTGATTACCTTAACGATTTCAGGTTAGACAAACGATTATCCGATAGAAAAATGGGAGCCACAAAAATTAAAGAATTTGTATTGCTCAATAAATCAGTTAATAACCTGATTGATACAAATATTAAAATTTTTGAAAGCCAAAAACACTTTATCGAGAACGTATCGCACGAAATGCAAACCCCCCTGGCCATTGGCTTAAATAAATTGGAACTATTGGCCGAGAACGAAGGCTTAACAGAAAAGCAGCTAAAAAGCATTGGTGATATAATTGATACTTTTAAACGTCTTTCGGGATTAAACAAATCCTTGTTGCTTCTTTCAAAAATTCAGAACAAACAGTTCCTCTCAAAAGAAAAAATAGATTTCGACAGTGTTTTTACCAGAACCATTGCCAACCTTTCGGAGTTTATCGACTTCTGGGGAATTCAACTGAACTATAACAAAGAGCAAAATTTTGTTTTTGAAATGAATAAGGACATGGCAGATATTCTGGTTTTAAACCTTGTAAAAAATGCCATGATTCATAATAACCCCAACGGAGAGATTAGTATACGTTTAACTTCTTCTGCATTTATTATTGAAAATACGGGAAATGAAGGCGCAATTCCTTCCGACAGGATTTTTCAACGCTTTAATAAAAATGTAAATAATAAAAATTCAACCGGCCTTGGCCTGGCCATAGTTAAAGCAATTACCGATGCTTCTGATTTAAGGGTTAGCTATTCGCATAAATCGCGGCATATTTTTGCAATAGAAAAACCTCATGCATGACGCTTTTTTAATAGATTTTTGGTGTTTTTTTTAAAATTCCAGATTCTTTCCAGAATGTTTCCCAATTGATTCCATATTCGCTGTGTTTCTTTGACATGTAATTTAAAAATTATGAAACGAATTTTTCTCCTATTATTACTTTTCAGTATTACGCTGAGTACGCTTGCTCAGAAAATCGATAACGATAACGTTCCTGCTGTTATATTAAATGCATTTCATTTAAAATTTCCTCATGCTACCGATACTTCCTGGAAAATAGAAAAAGGAAATTACCGGGTAGAGTTTGAAGTAAATAATAAACCCCACGAATTGTTAATGGATCACAAGGGAAGTATGCTTAAACATTCGCAGGATTTGTATTTAAGCGAAATTCCGAAAGCAGTTTTAAAAACCATTGACTCGAAAGCTCCTTACTACGATATTCACGATGCTGACAGAAGCGAACAGGGGAACGAAATTACCTACGAAATTAAATTCGAAAACGAAGGGAACGATAATATATTTTGGATAGATGAAAGAGGCAAGTTGCTGAAATTCAGAAAAGAATTGGATCGTGATGAGGTTCCGTCTGAAATATTAAATGTAATAAGCTCAAGGTATAGCTCATTCGATTACGACAGGGCAAAATACTTAGAAGAGGGTAACTTAAGGTTTTACATTATCAGGGGTGAAATTAATAATTACGATTGTGTATGGACCATCGATACGAAAAAAAATGTACTGAAGTACGAACAGGATTTAAGAAATTCTGAGATTCCTTCTTCTGTTTCAAATGCCCGAAAAATGTTGTATGAGGGCTATGAAATACGTGATGCCGACAGGTTGGAAGAAAACGGGAAAGTCAGCTATGTTCTTCGGCTCAGAAAATCAAGGGAAAATATTTATGTAACGTTTGATTCAGCAGGAAAAGTGCTGGATGTAGACTAAGTGAAAGACCATATATTTATAAAAACTAAACCAATAAAAAGATGAATTTTAGAAAGTTATATTTTTTAGTGGCTCTCGCGATTTTTGCAGTTTGCGCTAACGGAGAAAACTTAAAAGAAGATGCTAAAACTTCATTGAAAAAGGGAGTAAGCTTTTTTTATTCAATCAATAGTCACGGAGGTTATGTATATTATGTAACGCCTGATTTAAAAATTCGCTGGGGCGAAGGGATTAAAGACGAAAATACAATTGAAGTACAACCACCCGGAACTCCTTCTGTTGGTCAGGCATTTTTAAGGGCTTACCAGGTAAGCAAAGACGAAACGGCTCTTAAGGCTGCAAAAGATGCTGCCACTGCCCTTGTACGTGGGCAGAATAAATTTGGAGGTTGGGAACATACCGTAAATTTTAATAAAATAAGCCACGAAAAAGTTAGTTTTGACGATAACCAGTGTCAATCGGCCATTAGTTTTCTTATGGCTTTAGACCAGGAGATTGAAGATGAATCCATATCGGGTGCAACCAAAAAAGCTTTAGATTTGATGCTAACTGCACAATTAGATAATGGAGCCTGGCCGCATATTTATCCCGAACAAGGAAATTATCACGATTATGCGACATACAACGATGGTGGAATAAACGATTGTGTAAGAGTGATGCTGGAGGCTCACAATTATTATGGTAATAGTAAGGAAATTGAAAAGAGCCTGAAAAAAGCAATCCGCTTTATTTACATTTCTCAATTGCCACCGCCACAATCGGGCTGGGCACAGCAGTACAACGAATTTCTTCAACCGGCTTGGGCTCGTACTTTTGAACCTCCTTCGGTTTGCCCTTTGGTTACGGTATTAAACATTAATACCTTAATTGATTTATACCTTGTTTTGGGTGATGATAAATTGTTGGAACCAATTCCCGATGCAATCCGATGGTTAAAAGATATAAAAATGGAAAATGGAAAGTGGGCACGATTTGTAGAATTAGGTACAAATAAAGCACTTTACTACGACAGGCCCAGAATCCGGTGCGAAACACTGGAAGACCTTCATCCTGAGCGTCGCACAGGTTATCGTTACCAAGTGGACATTGCAGATCAATTGCAAGAAAGCGAGCTTCGATATAAAAAGGCTCTGGAACTAGGTCATAAAGGTTTATGGGATGATGAACATTCAGTCCTTAATAAAGAACAAATAATGAAGCGCTTGGAAGTTTTATCAGAACAAGTAATAAAAATTATGGATTCACAAGAGCCTTCAGGCGCATGGATAACCAAAAACGACCGTTTTAAAAAACAAATGCCAAAAGGTATTCGGTGGAATGGTCAATATGAAGTTATGGACCGAATTAGCAGCGAGGTTTTCAATGAAAATGTGGCCATACTCTGCGAATACATTGAATTGAGTAATAGAATTGAAAATAAAAATTAAAAATAATCTCATGAAAAATATTTTAGCAAGCTTAGTGGTAATCCTGTTTTTTTCAATAGGAAATATATCTGCACAACAAATTGCATTTCCAGGTGCAGAGGGATATGGAAAATTTACAAAAGGTGGCCGGGGAGGCACAGTTTACGAAGTAACCAACCTAAACGATAGCGGAGACGGAAGCCTTCGTGCTGCTGTAGAAGCCAAGGGACCACGCACGGTTATATTCCGGGTTTCAGGAAATATTGAGCTTGAAAGCCCTATAAGTATTAAAAATCCTTACATAACAATCGCCGGGCAAACAGCTCCCGGAGATGGAATCTGTTTAAAAAATCACCAATTAAGCATTGATGCAGATCAGGTAATAATCAGGTATATTAAGGTTCGCGTGGGCGATAAGTCTGGTAAAGATTACGATGCAGTTGGTGGAAGATATATTAAGAATGTCATTCTCGATCATATTTCAGCAAGTTGGAGTGTCGATGAATGTATGTCTGTATATCGTTGTGACAGCATTACGGTTCAGTGGTGTTTAATTTCAGAAAGTATGTTTAAATCCAACCATGTGAAAGGATATCATGGATTTGGAGGAATATGGGGTGGCAACTATGCCACTTATCATCACAATCTGCTTGCCCATCATGCAAGCCGTAATCCGCGCTGGGCATCAGGTGTTGGTTTTACCGATTATAGAAACAATGTAATTTATAATTGGGGGTACAACTCCTGCTACGGTGGAGAACGGGTAGAAGACAGTTATCCCGATAAATTAAATTCATTTACCGTTAATATGGTTGCCAACTATTACAAACCAGGTCCGGCTACAGAACCAGGTCCGGTGTCTCATCGTATTGCCCGGCCAGCTTTTAAAAAGGATCAGGACTTCCATGGTATGTGGTACATTGCAGAGAACACAATGGAAGGGAATAAACAGGTTTCATTAAATAATTGGGATGGAGGCGTTCATAAAGAATATGAGGAACAGGATTTAAATATGCTGAAGCTCAATGAACCCTGGCCGGCAATGCCAATTAACCAGCAAACAGCCAAAGAAGCATATGGGTTGGTTGTACAAAACGCCGGAGCTTTTTTGCCCAAAAGAGATGTAATCGACACGAGAGTTTTAAATGAAGTTCGCGAAGGTTTTGCAACTTTTGAAGGTGTTGGATATAAAGAAAATAAGAAAGTTGCCGACCCTTCTGAAACATGCGGGATCATTGATTCTCAAAATGATGTTGGTGGATGGCCAAAGCTAAAATCTTTGCCGGCTCCAAAAGATTCTGATAAAGACGGAATGCCTGATAAGTGGGAAGTAAAAATGAAACTTAATCCGAATGATGCCTCTGATGGTAGTAAAGACCGCGATGGTGACGGATTCACCAACTTGGAAGAGTACCTAAACGCACTTGTTGCAATAGGTACAGTAAAAATAAATGCCCAATCACCGTCAAAGAAAGCAATTGTTTTAGAAGAATTTGTTTTTACCGAACGCCCAACCCGCGATTGCCACGCTTCAACTTTATTGGAGCTCGATAATGGCGACTTGCTATGCGCTTGGTTTGGAGGAACAAGGGAAGGTGACCCTGATGTAAATCTGTGGTTGGCTCGCAAACCCAAAGGCGGCAAGTGGCAGAAACCCAAAAGTATTTCCGACGGAAATGGAAATACCTTATTCAATCCGGTTCTGGTTAAATTAAAAAGCGGCGACATCCAGATTTATTTCTGCAGCCCCGGAATTGATGACGGGCAGGTAATTACATCAAAAGATAATGGAAAAACCTGGAGTAAAATGAAAAAACTTCCAAAAGGATTTGTTGGGCCAATCGTCAACAAACCAATTTATTTGGAAGACGGAACGATCATCGCTGGTGCAAGTTTGCAGGGCGATCCGGGTAAACGAATTCACATTGAACGTAGTACCGATGATGGTAAAACCTGGACAAAAGTCGGTCCAATTAGCGACCCTCAAAATACAAAGTATCAAATTATACAACCTACCATTCTTGTTCATTCGCAAAAGCGTTTGCAAATACTTGCACGTCCAAACCAAAAAGGTGCAGACACAAAGCTTGCACAAAGCTGGTCTGAGGATGGCGGTTTAACCTGGTCGCCGGTTACAGATGCTACTTTGCCAAACAATAATTCAGCAATCGATGCTGTAACTTTAAAAGACGGGCGTCATCTGCTGGTTTACAACCACTCAACCCGCGAAGACCCGATAGGTGGGCGCAAAGGGCGTGGAATACTGACAGTTGCAATATCAGACGATGGAATTAACTGGGAGGCAGCAGCAGTACTTGAATACCGTACCGGATCAGTGCAGTATTCGTACCCGGCTGTAATTCAAACCAAAGATGGAATGGTACATGTGACCTATTCATGGCACAGGAAACAAATTAAACATGTGGTTCTCGATCCAAACAAGTTTGAAACCTATCCGATAGTTGACGGACAATGGCCAAAAGATAAAATGCCCTGGGTAAAAAGTATTGAAAGTGAAGGAGCCGGAGTGAACAGCGAAGTATTAAAATAGGGCATTTAATAATCATTAAAAATAAAACGGATTTATAATGATCGAAGGAATTACAGATTGCACAATCCTGAACAATGGGCTAAAAATGCCATGGTTGGGATTTGGTGTTTTTCAGATAAGCGATGGAAATGAAGTAATAAATTCTGTAAAAGAAGCACTGAAGGTTGGTTACCGTAGTATAGATACCGCTGCTGTTTACGGAAATGAAACAGGCGTTGGAAAAGCCATTAGAGAAAGTGGAATTGCCCGTGAGGATATTTTCCTGACAACTAAGGTTTGGAACTCAGAACAATGCAAAGGTAGGACTCTACAAGCATTTGATGAAAGCCTTGGAAGGTTACAGACCGATTATGTGGACTTATATTTAGTTCATTGGCCTGTTGAAGGTTATTACATGGAAACATGGAAAGCCATGGAAGAGATTTATAAAAGCGGGCGTGCCAAATCAATAGGTGTCAGTAATTTTATGGATTACCATCTCGATGAGCTTTTGCCTAAATGTGAGGTTGTTCCGGCTGTAAATCAGATTGAATATCATCCCTATCTTGTTATGCCAGAGTTATATAACTATTGCAATGAAAGGGATATACGTGTTGAAGCATGGAGCCCTTTGATGCAGGGACATATTATTGATGTGGAACCTATTAGGGAACTGGCAGCTAAATACAAGAAAACTCCAGCTCAAATTACCTTACGTTGGAATATACAAAAAGGAGTAATTACCATTCCAAAATCGGTAAAACCACACCGGATATTAGAGAACTCTCAAATTTATGATTTTGAAATTTCATTGAAAGATATGACCCTTATTGACACTCTTGATAGGGCAAAACGTTTTGGTCCCGATCCCAATAATTTTAATTTTTAAGATTTACGGTATGAGAAAGCTGATATTAATAATTCCACTTTTCCTTTTCGCATTTAGCTTCAACATAACTCGCCCTGTGCATATTTTTATGATTGGTGATTCAACAATGGCCAATAAGCCTGAAAAAAATATCCCTGAGAACGGTTGGGGGCAGGTTTTACACTATTTCTTTAACGATTCGGTTGTAGTCGATAATCATGCCCGAAACGGAAGGAGTTCAAAAAGTTTCATTGACGAGGGGCGATGGGAAACAGTGATTTCGAAGCTTCAAAAAGGTGATTATGTTATTATTCAGTTTGGACATAACGATAGCAAACCTGATGAAGAAAGGCACACCGACGCCTTTAGTTCGTACAAAGAGAACCTGACGAAATATATTGTTGAAACAAAAGAAAAAGGAGGGATTCCAATACTTTGCACATCAATTGTTCGAAGGCATTTTAACGAAGATGGAACCCTAAAAGATACGCATGGAGATTATCTTGTTGCTGCTAGGCAAGTTGCAAAGGAAACAGAAGTGTACTTCATTGATATGGAGGCAAAAACAAAAAGTTTGGTGGAAGAAATGGGGGTTGAAAAATCAAAGCAGTTGTATTTGTATATAAAACAAGATGTTTTTCCTCTCCGACCAAAAGAACTAAAAGATAATACCCATTTATCGCAATTCGGTGCCTTCAGTTTTGCCGGACTCGCAGTAGAAGGCATGAAAGAAAATAACATACCCATTATAAAATATTTAGTGAATTGATAATAACTCATTTACAATGAACGATATGAAAAAGATATATTCAATATTGATAGTACTGTTAACAGTAGGATTTAATTGTTACTCGCAACAACTGGCATTCCCTGGAGCTGAAGGCTTTGGAGCCTATGCAAAAGGTGGAAGAGGCGGAGAAGTCCTGTATGTAACAAACCTGAACGACAGCGGTGAGGGTAGCCTGCGTTGGGCTGTTGAACAGGACGGTCCACGCACTGTTGTATTCGCCGTTTCGGGAAACATCGACCTAAAAGAGAGACTAAATATTGAAAATCCGAACATAACAATTGCCGGACAAACAGCTCCTGGCGATGGAATTTGCATCCGTGGTGAGACGGTGCGTATTGCAGCCAATGATGTCGTAATTCGTTATATCCGAGTAAGACTTGGTGATGGAATGCATGGGCAGGGAAGCCTGCAGGGAAAAGATGCCATCTCAATTAGTGAGGGCGAGAATATTATTGTGGATCATTGTTCGGGAAGCTGGAGCTTGGATGAAATTATATCAGCATCAACAAAACTGCCAACACTTAGAAATGTTACGGTGCAGTGGTGTTTTATTACCGAAGGATTAAATCCCGACAACCATGGATACGGTTCTTTAATAAGAGGTACCGGCGGAGCAAAATACAGTTACATCTACAACCTGTACGCCAACAACCGTGGCCGGAATCCACGCCCTGGAAACTACGATGTAAATCCACACGATAAAGATCCGGAAGGTTTTTTACTCGATTTCAGCAATAATGTAATTTACAATTGGGGAGGTGGAAAAGCCGGTTACAATAACGATAAACGAAGTATTACAAAATTGAATTATGAAAACAATTACCTAATTCCGGGTGAAAACTCAGAAAATAATGGAATTGCATATACAACCGGGTCGCCCTTCAATAAAAGCTATTTTGCCGGGAATTATTACGATGGTGAATGCCCTGCTGACCAATGGAGTTTAGTTGGTTTCAGAGATAGCTGGAGTAAAAAAGAAATTGCAGCCTACAAACAAACAAAACCTTTTGAATGCGGCACAGTTACCAGAATTGATGCACCAGCATCGTTTGAGCAGGTACTTGAAACCGGAGGGGCAACCTTGCCGAAACGCGATGCTGTCGATATTCGAATTGTAAAGGATATAAAAAACCGGACAGGTAAAATTATCAAAAGCCAGGAAGATGTTGGGGGCTGGCCCGAATTAACATCGCTTCCGGCTCCGCTTGATTCCGATAAAGACGGTATGCCTGATGAATGGGAGAAAAAGAATAATTTGAATCCACATGATGCTTCCGATAGGAATAAAACTGCGGAAGATGGTTATACAGTGCTTGAAAATTATTTGAACCAAATTCAATAATAATTTAAACCATTCAATAATGAAAACCAGTAACAAAGAGTTTGTTATATATCTGCTAGTGTTTGTATTACTAAGTTCCTGTTCGGGCATAAAGGATGAATCAGTTCAGAATGAAAAACCACGGGTTATTGTAACCTCTGATGGAGAAATTGACGACGAATGTTCCCTTGTCAGGTTTTTATTGTATGCAAATGAATGGGATGTGGAGGGAATAATTTCATCAAGTTCGCAATACCACTGGAAAGGTCACAGATGGGCTGGCGACGATTGGGCCGAACCCTATCTTGAAGCATACGCGGAAGTATATCCAAATTTAATTTTACACGACAAGGGGTATCCTTCTCCCGAATATCTGAAATCAATAACCTTGATTGGTAATATTGCTGCCGAGGGCGAAATGGATTCCATAACCCCGGGGTCGCAACGTATTGTAGAAGTTTTACTCGACGAATCGGATAATAGGCCGGTGTGGCTTCAGGCATGGGGGGGAACCGGTACGATTGCACGGGCGCTCAAAACTATTGAAGAAGAGCATCCGGATAAAATGGAATATGTGGCTAACAAAGTCCGTTTGTTTTTTATCTGGGAACAAGACAATACCTTTCAAAAATACATTCGCCCGCATTGGAGAAGATACAATATTCAGGCAATAATTTGCGACCAGTTTTGGGCAATTGCATACCAGTGGGATGAAATTATACCCGAGGAAAAAATCGGTTATTTTACAACCGACTGGATGAAATCGAATATTCTGAACGACCATGGTGCGCTTTGTTCATTATATGAAGCATACAAAGGAGGTGACGATAATGAAGGCTGGAGAGCTGGTAGTCCAAAACAAAAAGGCTCGTTCAGATCTGAAGGAGATTCACCAGCTTTTTTACACACTATTCCTACTGGTTTAAGGAATTTGGAATCGCCAAACTTTGGAGGCTGGGGAGGCCGCTATGTGAATGTACGCGAAAACACCTGGCTCGACCCGGTTCCTTTCGAAGGTTATGAGTATCCTGAAGGAAGATGGTACACCCGAAGTGCCTGGGGCCGAATGTACATGCGCGAAACCTACCCTGATAATCAGGACCAAATGAAAGTGTACTTTAAACCTATGACCCGATGGATGGATGCTTTACAAAACGATTTTGCTGCCCGGGCCGACTGGTGTATTAAACCGTATGCAGAAGCGAATCATCAACCTGTTGTTAAATTAGGCCATAAACTTGATTTAACGGCTAAGCCGGGAGCTACTATTCAGCTAAGTGCGAAAGGAACTTCCGATCCCGATGGTGATGATCTTACCTTTAAATGGTGGTTTTACGAAGATGCAAGCGATTATAAGGGAGATGTAAAAATTTCTAATGCCGATCAAATAAACACCACTCTTGTCGTTCCTGAAAATGCAGGCAGCGGTGAATCCATTCATATTATTTGTGAAGTAACAGATTCAGGTACGCCTAAGTTAACACGGTATAAGAGAGTAATAATAACTGTAAATCAATAAAACTATAAATCCTGCTACTGATTGCAGGACAAATTTCTTTTAAAAAATGAATAAAATGAGAAAGGAAATATATCTTCTGGCAATTTTATTTTTTTGCCTTACATTAAGTTCTTACGCACAATACCCAAAAATACCTAAGGATGTTCAAAAAGCATCTGCAGAATTAATGGATGAGTCTGAACGTCTGTCGGATGAAGCATGGGAAAAAGCCCTGGTTGTAATTGAAAAAGAATCGCTTGAAGGAAAACCTTATATACCCTGGGCTTCTCGTCCTCAGGATTTACCGCAAGCTGAAATTCCAGCTTTCCCGGGAGCGGAAGGTGGCGGCATGTACACCTTTGGTGGCCGAGGGGGTAGGGTTATAACCGTAACCAGTTTGGAAGACCGGGGACCAGGTACCTTTCGAGAAGCATGTGAAACAGGAGGGGCGAGAATTATTGTTTTTAATATTGCGGGAATAATCAGGCTTAAAACACCTTTAATTATTCGCGCACCTTATGTTACTATTGCCGGACAAACTGCACCTGGGAATGGTGTTTGCATCGCTGGCGAAACAGTTTGGATAAATACACACGATGTAATTATCAGGCACATGCGTTTCCGTAGAGGTGAAACCTGGGTAGGCCGCCGCGACGATGCAATTGGTGGAAACCCGATTGGAAATATAATGCTTGATCATATCTCCGCAAGCTGGGGGCTCGACGAAAATATGTCTGTTTACCGGCATATGTATCATAAAGATCCCAGGAAAAAGCCTGAAAAGTTTGGCACTGTTAACATTACTATTCAGAATTCAATTTTCTCGGAAGCATTGGATACATGGAACCACGCCTTTGGAAGTACTTTAGGTGGTGAGAACTGTTCTTTCATTCGTAACTTGTGGGCAAATAACGCCGGAAGAAATCCATCAATTGGCTGGAATGGAACCTTCAATTTTGTAAATAATGTGCTATTCAATTGGGTACATCGTACGGTTGATGGAGGTGATCATACTGCACAATATAACCTTATAAATAATTACTTCAAACCAGGTCCGCTAACTCCCCAAAATAAAGCTATTAGTCATCGTCTCCTCAAACCTGAGTCGAGATATACTCAATTCAATAAAAAAGTTTATGGCAAAGTGTATGTCGATGGAAATATTGTAGAAGGCAATAAAAGGGTTAGCAAAGACAATTGGGACGGAGGTGTACAAATTGAAGATATGGAAAATGCCGGTGAGTTTACGAAATTTATTAAAGCCAGTAAGCCTGCTATAATGCCCTATTTAACAATTGTAAGTGCTGAAAAAGCATTCGATTTTGTAGTTGAAAATGCTGGTGCACTTCTACCCGAGAGGGATGAAGTTGACCAACGTATTAGTAGAACCGTAAAAACAGGAATACCTGAATATGCTGAAAATGTCGATAATTCAGATGTTCCAAAATTTGAACACCGTAGATTACCCGAAGATTCGTATAAAAAAGGGATTATTACCGATATCAGGCAAGTTGGCGGCTACCCTGTCTATGAGGGTACGCCATATGTTGATTCAGATAAAGATGGCATGCCCGATGAATGGGAAAATAAATATGCAAAACTCGGACTAGACCCAAACAATCCTAACGATGCCAACCTTGATTGTAATGGGGATGGTTATACCAATATTGAAAAATATATTAATGGCATTGATCCAGGTGAAAAAGTGGATTGGAAAGATCTTAAAAACAACAAGGATACTTTATTGAATTAAGGTTCTTATTCGGGAAAAGGTGAATAATTATAAAAAAACGTGATAAAAATTAGACTGGAAATTCTAAAATAATTTATCCAACAATATCATGCACATAATTGAGAAATCATACAAAATACTAACAGGTCTTATCCTGTCAGTCCTTTTTTTTAGTGCCTGCGGTTCAAAACAAAAAAGTGATACAGCAACAGATACGAATATTCAAAAGCCTTATCGTGTAATTGTTACGTCTGATATTGGAGGAAACGATCCTGACGACTTCCAATCTATGGTACATTTACTTCTTTATGCCGATGTGCTTGATATAGAAGGGATAATAGCATCTCCTAAGGGTGCGGGAAGAGTGGAGAATATTCATGAAGTAATTAATGAATACGAGAAAGATTATCCAAGTCTGGTAAGTTATTCTGAAAAGTATCCAACAGCTGATTCGCTGCGAATAATTACAAAACAGGGAGGGGTGGAAGTTGCCGGTTATAAGGGATATGATGATTCTTCAGATGGTAGTGAATGGATTATTCAGTGTGCCCGACGTGATGATCCCCGTCCACTATATGTGCTTGTTTGGGGAGGACTAGAAGATGTAGCTCAAGCACTTCATGATGCACCTGATATATTACCTAAACTGAGGGTGCATTGGATTGGCGGTCCCAATAAAAAGTGGGGGCCAGATGCCTATCTATACATCGCTGAACATCATCCCAATCTATGGATAATCGAATCAAATGCTACCTACAGAGGATGGTTTACCGGAGGTAATCAATCGGGGGAATGGAGTAATACAGGTTTCACGAAAAAATACATTAAAGATAAAGGAGCACTTGGAACTTTTTTTATGTCTCAATTGGGAGGCAAGTTAAAAATGGGTGATACTCCATCCTTAGCCTGGTTACTTAAAGGAGATCCTGAAAATCCATCAGAACCCGGATGGGGTGGTCAATTTGTTCGTACTTGGGAACGCGCTTATTATCATTTTACACGTATGCCCGATAAAACAGATAGCGTTCAGGAATTTTCAATTCTTGAAATTGTACTTCCAGTGGGTAAAAATTTACCTGAAAATCCGGATGCACTTCTTCAGGTTGAGAATCAATTGTTGAAAGGTCATTTTTTAGAAGATGATTCTGTAAGGTTTCGCTTTTGCCCCAAGAGTGATAAATATTTTAGCTTTAAAATTAGCAGTAATGTTCCTGTGTTAGATGGGGTAACTGGTGGAATTACAGCACTTATAACACCTTCAGGTTTTGCAAAACAACCCTCCGAAAAGTATCCAAACTGGTGGACAGATGATCCTGATCCTGAGTTAGCAGAAGGGAATCGTATTGGTGCGAAAACAGTAAGCAAGTGGAGGGTAGATTTTTTGACTGATTTTGCAAAAAAGATGGAACGCTGTCAAGTTGTTAATAATAAATAGACTCAGCGTTTGTGTTAAGTATTCTTTTGGTAAATAAGATTTAAATAGTTTTTATGAGCAATATTTTTTTCATATTAAAAGGTTTAATTGTTGATGCCACTTTTGCGAAATTACAAAAGTATATTTATAGCATTTTCTGTTTTGGATTTTTGTTTTGTTCTCAGGTTTATTCTCAACAATTGGCTTTCCCTACTGCTGAAGGTTACGGAAAGTTTACCAAAGGCGGCAGAGGCGGCGTTGTATATGAAGTTACAAACCTTAACGACAGTGGAAAAGGAAGCTTGAGAGCTGCCGTTGAGGCTAAAGGACCACGGACTGTTGTCTTCAGGATTTCAGGGACAATTGACCTGAAAAGCAATCTGGAGATTAAAAATCCATACATCACTATTGCCGGTCAAACAGCACCAGGAGATGGTATTACGCTAAAAAGGTATCCACTTAAAATCAGTGCTGATGAGGTTATTATCAGGTATATAAGGGTTCGGCTTGGCGATGAATCTGGAGGTGCGGAAGATGCAATATCGAGCCGTTACACCAATAATATTATTCTCGACCATGTTTCGGCAAGCTGGAGCATCGATGAAACACTTTCGATTTACCACTGCAAAAATGTAACTGTTCAGTGGTGTATGATTACCGAAAGCCTTTTTGAATCAAACCATACCAAAGGCAGTGCCCATGGTTATGGCGGAATTTGGGGCTCAGATTATGGCTCCTACCATCACAACCTGATTGCCCACCATTCGAGCCGTAATCCACGTTTTGCATCGGGATGCGGAAATACCGACTACCGGAATAATGTATTATACAATTGGGGTTACCAGAGTTGTTATGGGGCAGAAACTGTTCAGCTTAACAGCGATAAATTTACTTTCAGTAATATTAATATGGTTGGAAATTACCAGAAAGCCGGACCTGCAACTGTACCGGGAGAAATTGCACATCGTATTGTTTCTCCATCTTCCAGAAATCAGGAAAAGGATTATGGTAAATGGTACATTGCAGAAAATGCAATTGAAGGAAATTCATGGGTGTCGAAGAATAACTGGTTAGGCGGAGTTCAACCCAAAGGAAGCGAGTTTCTTGAAGGTTTTAAGTTGGATGAGCCATGGCCCGCAATGCCAATCAACCAGCAAACACCAGATGATGCTTATGCCTCGGTACTTAAGCATGCAGGTGCAAGCCTCCCCAATCGCGATGCTGTGGATAATCGTATTGTTGATGAAGTTAAAAATGGGTACGCAACATATGAAGGAGCCACTTACGAAACGCATTCAAAAGTTCGAAAAGTAACCGATCCTTTAAAAAAATGTGGAATTATTGACACGCAGGACGACGTAGGCGGATGGCCAGAATTAAAATCGCTTCCGGCGCCTATAGATAGCGACCATGACGGAATGCCCGATAATTGGGAAAAGGAAAATGGGCTTGACCCTGAAAACGCTTCAGATAGAAACATTGTAGCAACAGATGGTTATACCATGCTGGAGAAATACCTGAATAATATCCTATAATCAGAATGATCAGAAAAATAGAAATATTAGTGTTTGCATTATTAATATTGATTAGTTTCAGGGGGCATTGTACGGTGTCTTCAAAACTAAAAGTATTTGTGGAAGGGAATGTTACTGATTTTAACTACATCCGCAATAACATAAGCTTTGTTGATTTTATTAACGATGCTTATTCCAGCGATGTACACGTAATTGTTACCCGGAAAAGCACGGGCAGCGGAGGTAAACATTATTACATTTTATTTAACTCGAATACCATTAATTCAATCGATGAATTTGAGTTGAATTGTATCACAAATTTTCAGGATTCGAGAGATGATATACGATACAAATTAACCGAGTGCCTGAAATCAGGGCTACTTGTGTGTTCCAACGAGAAGCAATTGTTCTACACGGTTAATGTTAATACAAATGGTTATATTGCAGATAGTCAAAATCCGGTTAGTACTGAAAACCATGATTACTGGAATAACTGGGTATTTAATATTGGATTAAATGGAGGTTTTAATGCAGAAGAAAGAAGGAAGAATTATGAATATGAAACCTTTTTTGAAGCCAACCGGATTACCGAAAAGTGGAGAATAAGAAACCAATATACTTTTTCGCGCGAGGAAACGTCTATTGAAAAAAATAAGGATTTGGAAACATACACCATTCATGCCTATAACCAGGAGCATGAAATGGAATCGCGCACAGTCTATAGTTTATCTTCGCATTGGTCGGTGGGCTGTTTTGTTGAGGGGCAGCAGAATACATATCGCAATATTGAATTTAATGCAGCGTTTCAAGCGGCAATTGAATACAATATTTATCCCTGGAAAATGGTAGACAGACATATTTTAACCATCGGCTATTATATTGGCCCTTCTTATTATAACTATTTCGAACCTACAATTTTCGAAAAAACATCGGAAAATCTTTTTTCTCATTCCCTAAAAATTGAGCTTGATAAAGTTGAAAAATGGGGTGAAATTGAAGTCAACCTTGAAGCGGGGCATTATTTGTCTAATCCAAAATACTATGCCTTGGAATCTGGTGTAGAACTGTCGTTCAAAGTGGCAAGGGGACTCTTCTTTGAATTTGGTCTCGAGGCCGAAAAAATAAATAACCAACTCTATTTGCCTGCAAGCGATTTGAGTGATGAGGAGCTATTACTGGATGTAAGAAAATTACCTACTTCCTTTGAATTATCAGGCGATATCGGAATCCGGTATCAGTTTGGTTCCATTTATAATAACGTCGTAAATCAAAGATTATAGAAGTATCAGTCTTAAAAATAAATATGAAAAAGTTAATTGTATTATTTCTACTTGGTAGCGCAGTCTTAACATCGGCATGTAACCACACACAACAACAGAAACCACGCGTTATTGTAATGACCGACGGTGAAGTGGACGACCATAGTTCCATGATACGTTTTTTACTTTATACCTGCGATGTGGAGGTGTGTGCTATTATCGAAACCAATTCGATTTTTCAGCGCCACGGACACAGCAATGAGGATTGGTACGAAAAGCAACTGAATGCCTATGAAAAGGTGTACCTAAATCTGATAAAACACAATCCGGACTACCCAACTGCAGAATACCTGCGAAGTGTTAGTTCGGTTGGCGATGAAGTGTATGAACGGGTAAAAGACCTGCGCGAAAAACGATGGGAATTAATTCCCGGGGGAGATATATTGATGAAACCGGATAATTGGGAAGATACACCGGGCTCCGATAAAATTGTAGAAGTACTGCTGGAAGATAATCCGGCACCAGTTCATATACAGGCCTGGGGCGGAGGAAATACTGCCGCTCGTGCATTTTATAAATTGAAAACTGAATACCCAGATGACTATAAAAGAGCCGTTTCAAAAGTGGTAATGTACAACATTTGGTACCAGGATGGAGCGGGAAATTATATCGAGAATTATCATCCTGATGTAACCATGATTTACTGCGGAAGCTTTGCCGGTACCTGGAACTACCGAAGTCAAAAAAACACCTATGATTTTATCGAAAATAATGTGAAAAACAACCACGGTTCGCTTGGTGCTTTATATCCGCAAGATTATGTGAGCGAAGGTGATAGTCCCGCATTCTTTTACTCGCTTTTTAATGGTCTAAGAAACTACGAAGCCCCGGAGTTTGGTGGCTGGGGTGGTAGATTTGAAAAAACAGATTTGTTTGAAAATGTGTACAAAGATGCAGTAGATGATGGCGATAATAAAAAGTCGTTAAGGATGTGGATTGAACAGGTAAATAATGATTTTGAAGCTCGGATGGACTGGTGCGTAGCTGAAAATTTTGCGGACGCTAACCATAAGCCAACAATCAAAATTAAAGGAGATATAGACCAAACCGTAAATTCGGGAGAGAAAGTAACATTAACTGCCAAAAGCATTACCGATCCTGATGGCGACAAGGTCGATCATAAATGGTGGCAATATGGTCATGCAGGAACTTATGATGGCGAAATTGATTTAAAAGACGCTTCATCAAAAAGTATAAGTTTTATTGCTCCAAAAGTTGAAAAAACCTCAACCATCCATTTTATACTTCAGGTAACCGATAACGGTCAACCTTCATTAAATGCCTACCAACGTTTTGTAATCACTGTAAATCCGTAACTTATGAAAACACTAAAGTTCTTAATTGTTTTTCTTGTATTATTAAGCTTTCAGCTAAAAAGTTCTTTCGCACAGCACAACCCAAAGGATGAATATCAGGGAATAAAAGTTTACAGCGAAAATCCCTGGTATTGGGAATATCACGACAAACCTGTGGTTTTGAAAGGCGGAAGCGATGATGACAACCTTTTTCAATGGACTGGCGAGCAGTTAACAGATCACCTCGATTTATTACAATCGGCAACAGGAAATTACGTTCGTAATTCCATGTCAGACAGAGATGAAGGCAATGTGTATGCATTTAAAAAGATAGGTGATGGTAAGTACGATCTAAACCAATGGAACGATGAATATTGGGACAGGTTAACCTTTTTCCTGGAGGAAACCAGCAAAAGAAACATAATCGTACAGTTAACGCTTTGGGATCATTTTGACATTAGTAGCAGTAGTCGTTGGAAAAGACACCCATGGAATCCAGTCTGTAACGTAAATATGGAATCCGGTAGCTGGAAAGGACGAGAGGATTTTTATTCAACTGTTGACAGAAATGCACAGGATGAAATGACATATCAATTAAAATTTATTGATAAACTGTTATCGATTAGTTTAAAATACGACAATGTACTTTATAATATTAACAATGAAAGCAGCGAAAGCGAAGCATGGGAAAATTTCTGGGCAGCTCATGTTAAAAATGCCGCTAAAAATGCAGGCAAAGAAGTGGCTGTTACCAACATGCAGTTGTCGGCTGTGAATGCAGTCCGCCATGTAATGTCGAAAGGCGATATTTTCGATTTTGTTGATATTTCACAAAACAACCAGGATTCAAAAGGAGCCAGAGGACCGGCACATTGGGATTATCTAATGTTCCTTCGTCAGAAAATTGCATCGTTCGGACCGATACCAATGAACAATGTAAAAATGTATGGAGCATCAGACGGAAGTACAAACTACTCTGCAGGAACGGAAACTGAAGCCATCGACCGATTCTGGCGGAATATTTTTGGCGGTTGTGCATCTGCGCGTTTTCACCGCCCTTCTGTTCCAACAAAATTGTGGGGGTCGGGCGTAAACGAACGTGTTCAAACCAACTTAAAAGCAATGGATATGTTGCTGGAGAAATTGGATATTTTTAATTGTGCACCACACAACGATCTGCTTTCTCCACGTGTTTCTGTCCCATCAATGATGGAGGCATATGCTACCGCAAATATCGGTCATCAGTATGCCATTTACTTTCCACAGGGGCGATACAAAATCGATCTCGATCCGTGGGTTTATGCCGATAAACTAAAACTGCAATGGCTCGACATTAATTCGTTAAAATGGTCGGAACCGGAAACTGTGGAAGTACAATGGGAAGGTGGTAAAAACGACTGGGGCTACCGTGGATTGATCACCTTGGAAACACCATCGAACAGGCAGTGTGTGGCATTTTTAGAAATAGTTGAATAGAAACAAATGTGCGCATGAATAAATCAATCCTAATAAAAACATTCGCAGTTATTCTTGTACTGGTTTGCATAACCAGCCTTTCAAATGGTAAAACCGAAAAAACTGAGCTGGATAAAAGTAATTTACCGCGGCTTCTTATATTGACCGATATCGGTGACGACCCCGACGATGAACAATCCTTAATCCGGCTGTTGGTTTATGCTAATAAATTTCAGATTGAAGGATTCATTACCGAGTTGTGGTGGAAAGATACACACAACGGGCGGCATGGTCAGATGACTGCAGAAAGTCAAATGAAACTTTTGCACCATATACTCGATCGATATGAAAAAGTCCGTTCAAATCTGGAGAAACACGAATTGGGATATCCAACTGCAAAGTCATTGCATGATGTTGTTAAACGAGGGAAAGTAGGGATTCAAATGACCTTAAGTGCTCCAAAAGGAGATCCCATGCAATGGATCGGTTCCGGGCAGGATACGGAAGGTTCTGATTTTATTATTGATATTGTTGATCGCGATGACCCACGTCCGGTAGATATTTGTGTGTGGGGAGGGACTGCCGACCTTGCCCAGGCTCTTTTAAAGGTACGGGAAGAACGAACACCGGCAGAAGTTGAACAATTTATCAGTAAAATTCGTGTTCACGCTATTAGCGACCAGGATGATACCGGACCATGGATAAGGGAAAATTTTCCAAACCTGTTTTTTATCCTCGACCACGACCCGAACGGCGACAAGTGGGAATCATGTTATCGCGGAATGTTTTATGGCGGCGATCAGTCACTTACCACACTCGATTGGATAAACGAAAATATTCGGACAAATCATGGATATCTTGGTGAGTATTATCCACCAAAAACCAATACCAACAAGAATCCTCATGGAGCTTTAAAAGAAGGCGATACACCTTCCTGGTTTTACTTCTATCCCAATGGTTTGAATATTCCTGAACATCCCGGGTTTGGGGGATGGGGAGGGCGTTATGCCTTTAACGGGAAATTCTGGCAGGATGCTGCCGATAAAGTTGGTGATGATAACAATGGACGGGCTTCTGTATATCGCTGGCGTCCGACTTTTCAGAATGATTTTGCAGCCCGAATGGATTGGTGTGTTAAAGATTTTGAAGAAGCAAACCACTCACCTGAAGTAAAAGTAAAAGGCGAAATAATTCAGCATGTTAAACCAGGTGAGAAAATAAAACTTAAAGCAAAGTCATTCGATCCTGATGGAGATAAATTAAGCTACAAATGGTGGAATTATACCGATGCAAGTACCATTGAAAATGAACTAAGAATAACAAATAATGAATCAGCCGACAAAGCTGGTTTTGTAGTCCCAGATGAACCGGGAAAGGTTATCCATATCATTCTTGAAGTTGCAGATAACGGGACTCCGGCATTAACCGCTTACAAACGTTTTGTTTACAAAATCCAATAAATATTTCTACTATGAACTTAAATTTTAAAATCAATTATAAATTCTTTCTACAAAAGGCAGTTGCTTTAATGATTGTTCTGTTTTTTGTTACAGATATTTCCGCAATTCAAACAGGGAAAAAACGTAATTCAGATGGAGATGGAAGTGTGTCCGTTTCAGGTGAACTCAAACAATGGCATAAAGTAACAATCGATCTTTCCGGTCCTTTTGCCAATGAAACCGGTGTTGATCCAAATCCTTTTACTGATTATTGTTTTGAAGTGACGTTCGAACATGAATCCGGTTCACCAAAATATGTGGTTCCCGGTTATTTTGCTGCCGATGGAAATGCAGCCGAATCGGGTGCTGAGTCAGGAAATGTTTGGAGGGCTCATTTATCACCCGACAGAACCGGTACCTGGTCATATTTAATCTCCTTTAAAAAAGGAGCAAGTGTTGCAGTTTCTGATCTGCCCGGTGAAAGCATTGCTCCTTTCGATGGAGTAAAAGGTACTTTTAAAATTGGGCCAACAGATAAATCAGGGCGTGATTTCCGAGGAAAAGGAAGGCTGCAATACGTAGGAAAACATCATCTGCAATTTATTGGAACGGGTGAATATTTTTTGAAAGCAGGGCCTGATTCGCCGGAAACATTTTTAGCTTACGCTGATTTTGACAATACCCATGCTTTGAAAGAGGAAAAATCGCCAATGAAAACCTATGAACCTCATATCAAAGACTGGAATAATGGCGATCCGGTTTGGAAAGAAAATAAGGGCAAAGGAATGATTGGAGCCCTAAACTACCTGGCCGGGAAAGGAATTAATACCATGTCGTTTATGCCGTACAATGCCGGTGGCGATGGCGACAATGTCTGGCCTTTTGTTGAAAGGGATGATAAATTCCATTATGACTGCTCGAAATTAGACCAGTGGGGAATTGTATTTTCCCATGCCCAGAAACAGGGCCTGCACCTGCATTTCAAACTACAGGAAACCGAAATAGACGACAACCGGAAACGCGATGGGCAAATGATCATTGACCGTGATAAACCTGCTGACGGTTCTCCCGCTGTTCCTGAAGCTTTGGATGGCGGTGCCACTGGCCCTGAACGTAAATTGTATTTACGCGAATTAATTGCACGCTATGGCCATAACCTTGCCCTTAACTGGAATTTGGGAGAAGAGAACACCCAAACTTCTGAAGAACAAAGAGCAATGGCAAAGTACATTCATGATACCGATCCGTATAATCATAACATAGTTGCACATTCATATCCAAATATGCAACAGCGGCTTTACGAACCGCTTATCGGAAACGGATCAGAACTAACAGGTGCATCTCTTCAGAATATGTGGAATGTTGCCCATGAACGAACTCTGCATTGGGTAAAAGCTTCAGCGCAATCGGGCAAACCATGGGTTGTTGCCAACGATGAGCAGGGGTCGGCAAGGACAGGTGTGCCACCAGACCCGGGGTATAAAGGTTTCGAAGGAACTACTTTCGAAGAAGGATATGAATCGTACGATTTAAATGGAATCAGAAAATATACGCTATGGGGAAACCTGATGGCTGGAGGTGCAGGCGTTGAGTACTACTTTGGTTATAAGCTTGTTGAAAACGACCTGGTTGCTGAAGATTTTCGCAGCCGTGACCTTACATGGGATTACTGTCGGATTGCTTTGGAATTTTTCAAAAACGAAAAAATTCCTTTTTGGGATATGAAAAATGCCGATGAGTTGGTCGGCAACTATTCACACAACAACGATGTATATTGCCTTGCAAAAACAAGCGAAGTGTATTTGGTTTATTCCCCTGAAGGTGAAAAAGCCATTTTAAATCTTCAAAATGTACCGGGTATGTTTAGTGTTGCCTGGTTTAATCCACGCGAAGGTGGTAAAATAAAAACAGAAAAAACAGTAAGTGGAGGTGGTTTTATTGAATTAATACCTCCTGTGGAAAATGAAGACTGGCTGGCTATTTTTAAGCGTATAAAGTTTTAGCATACAGAAGGTATAGGAAAATTTAATAGAAAAAGTGTTCTTATGAAAGCGTATTATTGGTTGATTACAGGCTTTTTAATATTGTTTGACCTTGCACAAGGACAAATAATTAATCCGAATGAACCGGTTAAATATATTGGTAAAGACCAAATCTCGAACAGTGATTATAAAGAAGGCTATCATGACGGGCAAATGCAGCCTGCTATCGGGGTTCAGAATTACCAGATTTTGCGTGCAAACCGAAGCTATCCTGAAAAATCTGATGGTTTGGGCTGGACGTATAACCATGCACCAAACCTTGCTTATTGGAACAATCAGTTTTACTGCCATTACTTATCCAATCCAACCGGCGAACATATTGCTCCGGGAGCAACATTAATTAGCTCATCAAAAGATGGAATGACCTGGGAAAAACCAAAACTTGCATTCCCAATATATTTTACGGCTAATGATGACGCATCCATAAACTTCTTTTTTATGCACCAGCGTATGGGTTTCTATGTGGCTCCCAACGGACGCTTGTTAACCATGGGGTTTTATGGTAGTCATTCCGGTTATGGAATAGGAAGAGTGGTGCGGGAAATTTATGAGAACAACGAATTTGGACCAATATATTTTATCAGGGTTAACGACAATTGGGAAGGAGAAGTAAAATATCCTATTTATTCTGATTCAAAAGATCAAGGTTTTGTTGCTGCATGCGATGCATTTCTAAACGATAAAGTGAAGCGTATGCAATGGTGGGAAGAACACCGTTTGGCAGAAGATCGTAAGGAGTTCTTCCGCGTTCCTGCCATTGATGGGAAGGATCAGCCGGGTCAGGCTTTTTGTTATTACACCTTACCCGATAAAACTCTGGTTGGATTTTTCAAAGGACGCTGGGTGACCACATCAACCGATAATGGAGATACCTGGACACAACCGGTACAATGCAATTCATTAACATACAAAGGAGCAAAAATTTGGGGGCAAAAACTGGATAACAAACGTTATGCACTGGTTTATAATCCCACAAACAGTATGGCACGTCATCCCCTAAGTATTGCTACCAGCGATAATGGAATTCAGTATGATAACTTGTTAAATGTACATAGCGAGGTGCCTCCAAAACGATTCTGGGGGGCTGAAAAGCGACCCGGGCCTCAATATATAAGAGGTATTATTGAAGGAAATGGTAACCCCCCAGGCGATGATCTATATGTGGTTTATTCGGTAAATAAAGAGGATATTTGGATTTCAAGAGTTCCGGTTCCGGTTAAGGGAGAAGTAAACGGTCCTGTAGTCGACGAATTTGATAAAATGGAAGTGGGAGGATCGGTTACAAATTGGAATATTTATTCACCAAAGTGGTGCCCGGTTGAAATAAGTAAGTCTCCAACAAGTCCCGAAAATGTTTTGATGATCAAAGATTTTGATCCTTACGATTATGCCAAAGCAGTTCGGGTTTTTCAAAAGTCGAATAGATTAAAAATCGAATTTCAGCTGTTTATCGAAGCCAACCCTGAAATGCTTGCTGTAGAAATAGTGTCGGCAAATGGTAACCGCTGTGTGCAAACCAAAATCGATGTAGATGGAATCCTGAAAGCTAAAAATGGAACAAATGGTTTTTCTAATGTTCTTGCTTTGAATTCCGGAAAATGGATATCGTTTGAGTTTGGCATTAACGCCGTGGAAAAGACATTTGACCTTTTCGTGAACGGAGAATTTGTTGCCGGGAAATATGATCTTTCTAACGATGGTATCCCGGAGCGGATAATTTTTCGCACAGGAGAATATCGTCTTACCGATGATGTGCAAAAATGGAAAAGTGGAGATAAATTCATTCCCGGGTGGGATGAGCCCGGTGCCGACGAACAAGCTCAGGAAGCTGTTTTTTATTTACGGGAATTTTCCTCTAAACCCATTGAATAAACTACAAAATGAACTAAAAATATGGATAATAATATTGAAAGAAATAAAATGGTAACAAGGCGAGGATTTGTAAAAACAACAGGAGCAGCAATGGCAGGTTCAGTTATTGTTTCTCCTGCATTTGGCAAGGTATTGTCACAGGCAAGTGGAAAAAAGAAAGTAGCCCTGGTAGGAACCGGGATAAGGGGTATTAGCTTTTGGGGGAAATTCCTGAATGATAATTATTCTGACGTTGTGGAATTTGTAGGTTTATGTGATATCAACCCTGGTAGGCTTAATTACGCCAAGGAATATATTGGTGTTAATTGCCCTGTATTTACAAACTTCGACCAGATGTTTGAAAAGACTGAAATTGACCTGTTGATGGTAACAACGGTTGATTCAACCCACGATGAATTTATTGTAAAAGCACTGGACAAAGGAATTGATGTGGTTACTGAAAAACCTATGACAACCGATGAAAAAAAATGCCAGGGAATAATTGATGCCCAGCGCCGGTCGAAAGGCAAACTTATCAATGCTTTTAACTACAGGTATGGCAAGTTGTTTACCAAACTAAAACAAATGATCCATACAAATGAAATTGGCGACCTTGTTTCCATCGACCTGAATTGGTATCTGAATACCTACCATGGTGCATCGTATTTCCGCCGTTGGCATGGTTTACGTGAAAAGGGAGGTACTTTGTTACTTCATAAATCTGCACACCATTTTGATTTGCTGAACTGGTTTATTGGTTCCGACCCGGTTGAGATACATGCATATGGAGCCCTTGAACGATATGGTGCAAACAATCCGTTCAGAGGCGATAACTGCAGGAATTGCGGGCATAAAGATAAATGCAGGTTTTACTGGGATATTACTACCAACCAAACCTACATGGACCTGTATGTTGCCAATGAAAAGTACGATGGGTATATCCGCGACAATTGTTTGTGGCGTGAAGAAGTCGATATTTTTGATAAGATGGCTGTGCAAATTAAGTATGCCAATAATGTCCAGGTTAGCTATTCGTTAACTACTTACTCTCCATTTGAAGGTTTCCGCTTTGCATTTAACGGAAAGGATGGCCGTATCGAAACAAGCGAGGGCATCCCCTGGCTTGATAACATACAGGAAGATCAGGCAAGTTTACACGAAAAGGAAATGGACCAGTCGTCTCATACCAAGGCCGAGCTAAAGTATCATGAAATAGTATCGCAACGTGTATTTGAAGATTATAAGCGTATTGAATATCCGTATGTGCGGACTGGACATTGGGGAGGCGATAAGCTAATGTTTGATGAAATTTTCAGGGGTGAAGTTATTGACCCTGCCTTGCATCATGCATCCGATATCCGCGATGGCTCAATGGCTGTACTTATTGGAATTGCGGCCCGGCTAAGTATCGACGAACAAAGGCCTGTACAAATTACTGAACTTACTGATTTAATTCCGCAGGTAAATAAATGGAAGAAATCTTAAAACAGCTATTTTTATAATTCGAACTAAAAAACAATTATCTACCTTGATTTCATGCAAGTAAACAGGAGAAAATTTATTAATACAGCTTTAGTTGGAGGAGTAGCGACGGCACTTCCTTTTACTTCATGCAATTCTGATAATTTTGAAGAAATATATAAAAAGCTTGACAATGTAGTTAAGCTTCCGATTCTTAAAACAAAATTGTTCTCTGATGCTGTAATCATCGAATCAATCGATTTACTTGAATATAAAAACAACTTCCTGTGCCGTGTTCGCTCGAAGGATGGAGCCGAAGGTTTTTCATTTGGTAACAGTTCCATGAATGCCTTTTATCCAATATTTACAAAAAGGATAAAACCATATTTTTTGGGTAAGGATGCCCGTAATTTGGAAGCGCTTCTGGATGAAGTTTACGTTTATAAGAGCAATTACAAACTTCAAAGTACCGCGTTATGGGTTCCGGTGGCTACACTTGAATTTGCTATTCTTGACTTGCTGGGTCGCATTGCAGGCAAACCCATGGGAGAGCTTATTGGTGAGATTCATAATCCTGAAATTAAACTTTATCAAGCCAACAGTAAACGTGGTATTTCTGCTGAAGAAACAATGGATCAGTTGTTAAAACAGTTAGATGTATCTAAAGCCGAAGCTGTAAAATTTAAGGTTGGAGGGCGAATGAGTGCTCCTGAATTTCCAAAAGGGCGGTCTGAAAAACTAATTCCTTTGGTTCGAAAAACGTTAGGCGATGATATGGTAATTTCCGCCGACTCGAATGGATCGTATGATGTAAACGAAGCTATTCGAATTGGTAAAATAATGGAAGAACACAATTTCGATTTTTACGAAGAACCTGTGCCCTTCGATTGGTATGAGGAAACAAAACAGGTAGCTGATGCACTAGAAGTACCCATTGCGGGAGGCGAACAGGAAGGCAGCATGCGCAACTTCCGATGGTTGCTGGGAAACGACGCCATTCAGGTTTTACAAGCCGATATGTTCTATTTTGGAGGAATGATACGCTCGATGAAAGTTGCCCGGATGGCAAATGTTTTGGGTAAAGTACATACTCCGCATGTTTCAAATATCGGGTATGTTTACATGTTGCATTTTGTTTCGGCTCTTCCAAATGCAGGGAAATACCACGAGTTTAAATCGCCTTTTAACAAGGATATGTCGTTCGAGTGTAAAACATCGAGTTTGTTACCCGAAAACGGAAAAGTAAAAGTTCCAACCGATCCCGGTTTAGGAATTGATTTTGAACCAGGATTTATTAATAAACACAAAATTGTAGAATGAAGCATTTATTAACCATTATACTGTTATTTATTGTGGCATCGCTTGGTGCCTCAGAGAAAATCCGGTTAATTGTTTTAACCGACATTGGGGGTGATCCCGACGACCAAATGTCGATGGTTCGGCTGATGACCTATGCCAATCATTTCGATATTGAAGGTCTGATTGCAACACCTCATGGGGGTAGAAATGAGGTTGAACCCGAATACATTGAAAAAATAGTCGAGGCTTACGGAAAAGTTCGCGATAACCTGGAATTGCATGAGACCGGTTATCCAGGCGAAGACCAATTAAAAACGGTCATCTCAAAAAGTATTGAACTTGATAATATGGAATCGGTAGGAGAGGGGAATGACTCACCCGGTTCTGAACTGATAATTAAGGCGGTTGACAAAAAGGATGACCGTCCATTGTGGATTAATGTTTGGGGAGGTCCAAGTGTTTTGGCACAGGCTCTTTGGAAAGTCCGTGAAACACGGTCGCCGGATGAACTGGCAAAGTTTGTATCCAAACTTAGGATTTATGCTATTTCCGATCAGGATAACACAGGTCCCTGGATTCGGAAAGAATTTCCTGATTTGTTTTATATCGTTACTCCCGGTGTTAATGCTGGAGGAGGATTCCATCATGCTACCTGGATTGCCATTGGTGGCGATAAATTCCATGGGCGCTTTGGTGGTGCCGATTTTTCGTTGGTAACAAACGAGTGGCTCGACGAGCATGTTAGAAGTAAAGGCCCTTTGGGAGAAAGGTATCCACGTTGGAAATTTATGATGGAAGGAGACACGCCTTCTTTTCTTTATTTAATTAATAATGGCTTAAATAATTCTGAACGACCCGACTGGGGTGGCTGGGGAGGACGCTACGAGCTGTACACTCCCAAAAACGAAAAGTGGTTTTTAGAACCTGAAACCCGTCCGATATGGACCAATGTGCAGGATGAAGTTTTAGGGAACGATGGCGAATGGCACACCACCAATCATGCAACCATCTGGCGCTGGCGTGAAGCTTATCAAAATGATTTTTCAGCACGTATGGATTGGACTATCAAATCGTACAACGAGGCAAACCACCCGCCTGTGGTAAAACTCGATCATCCTGAATACATTATAGCAAAACCTGGAGAGCGTGTCGATTTAAGCGCAACAGCTACAACCGACCCCGATGGAGATGAATTGTCGTTTAAATGGTTTTGTTATGAGGAGCCGGGTACACGCCGCATGTCAAATTCCAAAACCGGAGTGAAACATGAGATTGAAGATAGCGATAAAGCTAAGGCCTGGTTAAAAGTAAAAACAAGCAGGGTAATGGCTCCGGGAACGGGAACCATGCACATTATATTGGCAGTAACTGATAATGGAACTCCCAGCCTTACTCGATATAAGCGGGTTATTATCGATGTAGTTAAATAGATACAATTGAAAATATAAAAATCAAAAATAATTTAAACAATTAGTTATGAGTAAATTTCTGAAAAAACAAACGTTTTTAGTGCTGTTAGCCTTATTGATTGCTTCGTCAATAATGGCACAAGACATTCCGGGGCGAATACCTGTATATGAAGTTCCGTATGAATATCCCGATGTTGAAGGTGTAAAAGAAGTATTAAACCGTGTTCGAGACTACTATGAATCTACTTGTGATTTCAGAATCATAGATGTTGAAACCAATAAGGATATAACTGATTTTTCGAAACCCAATAAAAACGCCTTAATGTCACCCGGGTTTGCAGGTGAGTGGTCGTACACACATGGAGTTGTGCTTTCGGCTTTCGAATATATAGATGACGTAACAGGCGAAGAGGAATTTTTCGCTAACAATACAAAATTTTACGATTGGGTATTAGAATACTTACCTTATTTTAAGGAGCATGCAAAAGTATTTAATAAAGAAAAAGTTGGAAGTTGGAGCAGGCTGGCAAATTTCCATGCCCTGGATGATTGTGGCTCAATTGGTGCGGCAATGATTAAAACTTACCTGAAAGATAAAAATGACGATTATTTACCTCTGATCAATCGGGTAGATGAACATGTTTCAAAAAATCAATTCCGCTTAGACGACGGAACGCTGGCTCGTCACCGCCCACAATATCAATCAATATGGGCTGATGATTTGTACATGAGTGTTCCCTTCCTGGCTAACATGGGCGTTCTTACCGGCGACAATAAGTATTTCGACGATGCAGCAAAGCAAATCCTTCAAATGGCTGAAAGGCTGTATATTCCTGAAAAAGAATTATTCGACCATGGTTGGAGTGTAACATCGGGCGATTACGACCCTCGTTTTTACTGGGGGCGTGCCAATGGCTGGACCTTAATGGCTATGGCTGAATTACTTGAACTGATGCCTGAAAATCATAAAGACCGCGGTGAAATCCTGCACCTGTATCGTTCAATGGTGCGCAGCATTGCAGCCCTTCAGGATGGTTCCGGATTCTGGCATAACATGCTCGATAAAACCAATACTTATACTGAAACTTCATGTACTGCCATGTTTACTTTCGCTGTTGCAAAAGGAATAAACGAAGGGTGGATTAACCATGTTTATGGACCGGTTGCCTTAACCGGGTGGAATGCTATAACTACCCGTGTTTTGGAAAATGGTGCAGTTGATGGTACCTGCGAAGGCACCACTTTTGCCCACGATAATACGTATTATTATCACCGCGGAAAAAGCATTTATGCTACACACGGTTACGGTCCGGTGCTTTATGCCGGTGCAGAAATGCTTCGTTTGTTGCGAAACGAAAAAATTGAGGTGCAGAAGGCCCGTATTAATTCGCGAAATAGTACCTTTCATTATAAGTTAAAAAGCGAGTGGCCGAAAGAATAATAAAATAGAACTATTTCTCTAACCGGAAAAGTTAGTTAAAAATGATAATAAAACTTTCAGTAACTTTATTTGCCCTTGTTATAGTCGTATTTGCAATGGGGCAAGAGATTGATTTAAAAGAACCCGTTAAATATGTGGGAACCGATCATACCTCAAACAGCGATTATATAAATGGCTACCACGATGGGCAAATGCGTCCGGCTGTTGGTGTGCAAAATTACCAGATATTCAGAGCAAACCGAAGCTACCCCGAAAAATCGGATGGCTTGGGATGGACTTACAATCATGCACCCAACCTGGCCTATTGGAACAACCGATTTTATTGCCATTACTTGGCCAATCCAACCGGCGAACACATAGCGCCCGGAGCCACGTTAATAACTTCTTCGGCCGATGGAAAAAACTGGGATAAACCACAGCTGATATTTCCGATATATTATACGGCCGACAGCAATGCTAATATTAATTTTATGTATATGCACCAGCGCATGGGCTTTTATGTAGCACCAAACGGACGCTTGCTTACAATGGGTTTTTACGGAGCACATTATGGTGTTGGCGCAGGTCGTGTGGTACGCGAAATTTATGAAAACGGCGAGTTCGGCCCAATATATTTTATCCGAATTAATGATAATTGGGAGAAGGAGTTAAGGTATCCGTTTTTTACAGAATCAGCTGATAGTGGTTTTGTGGCGGCCTGTAATGCCTTTTTAAACGATAAAGTGAGGCGTATGCAGTGGTGGGAAGAGCATCGGCTGGCTGAGGATCGAAAAGATTTTTTTCGTGTACCGCCAATTGATGGCAAGGAGCGACCGGGGCAGGCCTTTTGCTTTTATACCCTCCCGGATAGTACCATCGTCGGATTTTTTAAAAGTCGTTGGGTAACCACATCAAACGATAATGGAAATACATGGACTGCACCCGTGCAATGCAATACATTAACCTATGGTGGTGCAAAAATCTGGGGCCAGCGTTTAGATAACGGTCAGTATGCCCTGGTTTATAATCCAACAAACAGCATGGCCCGTCATCCTTTAAGTATTGCCACAAGTAACGATGGCTTGCATTTTAATAACCTGCTAAATGTGCATACTGAAGTGCCGGTTAAACGTTTCTGGGGAATGGAAAAGCGGCCCGGGCCACAATACATGCGTGGTATTGTTGAGGGGAATGGTAATCCTCCGGGAGACGATATGTGGGTGGTTTACTCGGTGTCGAAAGAAGACATGTGGATTGCGCGAATTCCGGTACCCGTGCAGGGTGAGGTGACTCAGCCGGTAAACGATAATTTCAATGAAATGATTCCCGGAGGGGTAGTGGCCAATTGGAATATTTACTCGCCACGCTGGTGCCCGGTTGAGGTCAGTAAATCGCCAAGTCATCCTGAAAATGTTCTTTGTTTAAAAGATGCCGACCTATACGACTATGCAAAAGCGGTGCGGGTATTCGCCCGAAAAGCGGAAAATACCATTCACTTTCAACTGTTTACTGAATCGAATCCTGAGCTGCTGGCTATTGAGTTACTAGCAGCCAATGGAGCAAGGTGCATACAATTGCAATTAGACTCCAATGGGCAGTTATTGGCTAAAAATGGCGAGAATAGTTTAACAGAACTTTATGAGTTAAAGGCTGGCCAATGGGTAAGTGTTGATGTGTGGTTTAATGCGGAAAATGAGAAGTACCAGGTGAGTATTAATGGAAAAACGCTCGCTAAAGATTTTCAATTTGCGGCTGAAGGAAGTCCTGAACGCATAGAATTTCGCACCGGAGAATACCGTTTAACAGATGATGTGCAGAAATTTAAAAGTGGCGATAAGTATAAACCGGGCTGGGATGAACCCGGTGCCGACGAAAGAGTTCCGGAAGCTGTTTTTTACCTGAAAGAATTTTATACAGAACGATAGTCCCTGTTTGAAAAGGTTTGCACAGGGTAAAAAAAATACCAAATGTATTTGAGGCACATTTTGCTATAAAAAACTCGCCGGGATAGAAAGAAGTAAACTTACATTTTCTGATCCCGGCGAGCTTTGTTAAAAGTAAAAGTAGCAATGCCTTTTATTTCGCAAGCAATTTTTCAGCAGTTTGGGCAAGGCCTTCGGCATTTATGCCGTAATGATTAAAAATTTCCCCCTGCGATCCGGCAATCGTATCTTCATCGGGTATGCCAACCAATTTAAAAGGTTTGTATATTTTTTCGGAGAACAGTATTGTTGCTACTGCTTCACCCAAGCCTCCGGCAATGCTGTGTTCTTCAACGGTAACTATACATTTGCATTTTTTAGCCGATTTAAGCACTGCAGCTGTATCGAGTGGTTTAACCGTATGCATGCTAATAACTTCGGCACTTATGCCTTTCGAATTCAGCAGTTGGGCCGCTTCGTATGCCGGAAGTACTGTTTCGCCGCAAGCAATAAAGCTTACATCGTTACCCTCGCAAATGGTTGATGCTTTGCCTATTTTAAATTCTTTGTTAATACGAGGAAGGTGGGGCATTGCTTTTTTCCCGAATTTAATATAAACCGGTTTTTTGCTTTCCGCTGCGGCAATTATAGCTTCACGAGCTTCAAAGTTATCGGCAGGTATAACAATGTCTATGTTATTCATCGTTCGTAAAACGGCCACATCGTGCGTTGAGTGGTGTGTTGAGCCCAATGCACCGTAGCTTACCCCGGCGCTAATTCCAACCAATGCAACGGGTTGGTTAGAGTAGGCTACATCATTTTTTACCTGCTCCAAAGATCGTGCGGTTAAAAAGCAAGCCGGCGAAACAGCAAAAACGCTTTTCCCTGTAGAGGCCAGTCCTGCTGAAACTCCAACAAGATTTTGTTCAGCAATACCCACTTCAACTATTTGTTCAGGATGTTTTTCGGCATAGGGTACCAATTTCCCAGACCCTCGCGAGTCGCTGGTAACAGCCAGAATATTTTTATTTTGTACGGCCAGTTCGCTTAAGGTTTCTGAAAATACTTCAAGGTTGGCCTTTCCCATACTTAATTTTTCCATCTTATTTACTTAAACACAGTTAATTGTTCCAATTCAGCTTCTATTTCTTTTACGGCTAAATCGTATTGATTGTCAGAAGGAACACCATGGTGCCATTTCTTTTCGTTTTCCATAAAACTTACTCCCTTGCCTTTTATCGTGTTGGCAATAACAAATGTAGGTTTGCCATTTTTTGCTGGTATTTTTTTTAATGTTTTGCGAAGTTCTGCAATATTGTTACCGTTGGTTTCCACAACTTTCCACCCAAAAGCTTCCCATTTCTCAGCAATAGGATAGGGGCTGCAAACTTCGCGGTTTGGGCCGGTAATTTGTAGCGCATTATGGTCGAGAATGGCTATCAGGTTATCAAGTTTATAGTGGGCTGCCATCATTGCTGCTTCCCAATTCGATCCTTCGGCCAGCTCACCATCGCCCAGGAGCGTAAATACGCGGTATGCGGCTTTGTCTTTTTTTGCAGCTAAAGCAATGCCTGCACTAATTGGTAAACCATGGCCCAACGCCCCGGTATTAAACTCCACGCCGGCAACTTTTCGGGTGGGATGCCCCATATATTTTGATTTGTATTGACAAAGCGTTTCAAGGTCGGTTTCAGGGAAAAAACCTTTGTCAGCCAAAACAACATATAAGGCTTCAACCGAGTGGCCTTTACTTTGTATAAATCGGTCGCGATTGCAATCTGAGAAATTCTCGGAGCCAACATTCATCACATCGTTGTATAAAACGTTTAAAATGTCGGTACACGAGAGGCTGCCTCCTGTATGTCCGGCTTTAGCCAATTTTATATATTTCAGCAGAGCTTTTCGATACTGAGCTGATTTAATTTCAAGTTCTTTATCTGTAAAATGCATCATATTCAATCTTAAACTTTGAACGTTTGTGTTGGCTTACTGATGTTTGTACAATTCCCAACCCAGGTAGTTGCCAATTGCTTCTTCAAGAATGTCGCCTACGTGGCTTCGAACCATTCCTACGTGATGCTCGAAGCCATTTTTACACATGTATTTCATCAGGTTTTGCAGGTTTGGAATTTCGCAAACTGCAATTCCTCCATCCATACCGTAAGGGTCGTCGGTAATTCGTCCTTCTCCCAGGTACGATTTTATAGTTCCATTTGTGTCGTCGGTAGAAATGCGGAAATAAGTCATTTTACCCGGTGCAACTTTGCCTTTAACGGCTCCAAAAGTATCTTCCTGACCCAAAACAGTTCCCAACACATCAAGGCTGCCAATTTCAATTTCATTTTCGAAGAACGACTTTGGATAGTTGCTGCAGTGGGTAAGTACACATTTGTCACGGTCTTCACCGAAGTTATTATTCCAATCGAGCAATGCCGATGGTTTTTGAGCGGCCAATGCCAGTGCATACATGCCAATTGTACCGGCAACGTCAACTTCGCAGGCCGATGGCATAAGTTTTTCGCCCATCATACTCATGGTTACACAGGCTGCACAGCCGTAATTTTTTTCAATCGATTCCCAGCATTGCAGTGCCGAAATGTCGATATCGTTTTCTTCAATCCAGTTTTCAACTGCCAACCCAAAACGCGCTTGCTTAAAAATTTGTTTCTTGTGTAATATGTGGCAGGTTCCGTAATCCTGAATGGCTTGCACTTTTTCAATTACTTCTTTTGCGTTCTCATCGATTTTTTCGGCAGCAGCCAAAATCTCCGACATATCAACAGGTACTACGGTTATGTCGTTTTGCTGAAGTATTTTTTCGCTAAAACGCATGGTTTGGAAACCGATAGGGCGTGTGCCGATAGCACCAACGCGCAAGCCTTTTAATCCTTTTACAACACGGCATACGGCAGCAAATTTGTAAATGTCTTTTGTAAAGGTATCACTGTCGAGGCTATAGGTGTGGTAGGTGGTATCGGTAAATTTAATGCCATACTGGTAGAAATTGTTGCACACCGACAGTTTTCCACAGAACGAATCGCGGCGGCTTTTTACGTCAACTTTGTCGTTGTCGTCGTCGCAGGCCTGAACCAAAACGGGAACATTTAAACCGGCCATTTTTATGGTGTTAACAACACCAAGCTCATCGCCAAAGTTTGGCAAAACAACAATTATCCCATCAATTTTATCGGCATTTTGTTTAAAGTATTTTGCACATTTAATGGCATCTTCGTAGCCCTCAATATTTCCCGTTGGAGTTTGGTCTTCAGGTAAAATTACAGTGCCGAATCCCATTTTAGTTAGCTTCTCTATTACTTTCTTACGCGCATCAACTGCCAGCTGAAAATTAAAAATGTTCCTTGTTGCGATAATTACGCCAAACGATTCTTTATTATTCATTTTATCTTGTTTTAATTATTAGCTCAATTTCTTAGCTCTATAGGCGCGCTCGTTCAACAGCTTTCTTCCAGCCTTTGTAAAGCTTTTCATTTATTGGTTGCTCCATTTTTGAGTAAAATGATTTACCCTCTTTCCTTAAACTTTTTAGCTCATCCAGATCTTTCCAAAAACCAGTTGCCAGTCCGGCCATAAATGCTGAACCCAATGCCGAAATTTCTTCTATTTCGGAAACAGCCACTTTTCTTGAAAGTATATCGGATTGAAATTGCATGAGGAAACTATTTCGGGTTGGTCCACCGTCAACGCGGAGCTCCTTCAATGGAATATTACCCTGTTCTTCCATCAGAGTTACCAAATCTTTTACCTGGTAGGCAATGCTTTCAACAGCTGCCCTCACAATATGCGCTTTGGTTGTATTTCGTGGCATTCCCGAGAGGCAGGCGCGGGCTTCGTTGTCCCAGTACGGTGCTCCAAGCCCAACAAAAGCAGGCACCAGGTATACTCCATTGTTATTGCTAACTGAAGTTGCCAGTGGTTCAATCTCTTCAGATGTATTTATTAACTGTACTTCGTTTTTTAACCAGTTTAAGGTGTCGCCTGTACAATGGATGTTGCCTTCAAAAACATATTTAACACTTTTATTGCAGGCATAACCGATTGAAGTAACCAGCCCTTCTGGTGCATCGTTTGCGGTACTGCCAATATTCATCATCATTGATGATCCTGTTCCGTAGGTAGATTTTGCCATCCCGGGGTCAAAACAACGTTGTCCGAACAGGGCAGCATGCGAATCGCCAAGTAATCCGGCAATGGGAAGCGGCATCTCAGAAACCATTCCGGGGGCTGTGTATCCAAAAATTTCATCACTGAATTTCACCTCAGGGAACATATTTTTATGGAGACCGAAAAGTGTAATAAGTTCATCGTCCCATTGCAATGTTTTTATATTAAAAAGCATGGTACGGCAGGCATTCGAGTAGTCGGTTGCATGCACTTTTCCTCCACTTAATTTATAAAGTAACCAGCTGTCCATGGTGCCGCACATTAACTCCCCTTTTTGCGCTTTATTTTGTAAACTTTCGTTGTTTTTCATTAGCCAACGAAGCTTGCTTGCCGAAAAGTAAGGATCGATTATTAAACCGGTTTTTTTGCGAACGGTTTCTTCGTAGCCTTGCTTGCTAAGTTCTTTACAGAATGGCGCTCCACGCTGGCATTGCCAAACAATAGCATTGTAAACCGGTTTGCCGGTTGTTTTGTCCCATATTAGTGCTGTTTCGCGCTGGTTTGTAATAGCCAATCCTGCTATTTCACTTTCCTTTACCTGTGTTTCAGCCACCAAACGTTCAAGTCCGGTTACTACGTTCGCAAATATTTCTTCAGCATTGTGTTCAACGTAACCGTTTTTAGGGTAAAACTGCTCGTGGGCAATGCTAACCCTGTGAATCAGGTCGGTTTGTTTGTTAAACAGCATTACCTTTGAAGCTGAAGTGCTTTGGTCTATTGCAATTATATATTTTTTTAACTGAGTCATTGTTGCTTTAAAATTGTAGTATACCTTAAAATATAAAGTACATTAACAGGTAGTAAATGAAAATAGTAATGCTTTCGTTCTTTTTCTGTGTCAAAAATAAACGAAAACAAACGAAAATGAAAGAAAATAAATGATTTTGTTTTGTTTACGTGTAATTATTTACTACGAATTAATTTTCCAAGGTAAGTTTCATCATTAAAACGTATTTTGTACATGTAAATTCCGGAGTTAAAAGACGAAGAATTCCATGTTACCTGGTTGAGCCCCTGAAATTGAAAGCCGGAATAAATATGCTCAATAATTCTGCCATCCATTGTAAAAATTTCAACAGATACGTTGCCATCGGCTGGTAAATTATACTCAATGGTTGTTGAGGTTCTGAATGGGTTTGGATAATTTTTGTGCGTAAGCATATTCGTGGCAATTGCTTCAACTGCAGTAAGGCCATCAAAGGTGAAAGTACCTTCTGTTATTGGTGACCATTCGTTACCCGATTTTGCCCTGGCTTTAACCGTAACATCATCGGCTAAATAGATAGCACTGCTAAATATTTGGGCCGAACTTGCAATGTTAGAAGTAATTTGTTCGCGGGGGTCGCTGCCATCGGTTGTGTAATAAATACTGCCGTAATTGGTTGTCATTTCCAGGTTAATCGCACTTGATTTTTCTCCACTTTCTTCGCTAAACAAAGGTGCTTCAATATTGGGGAAAAGGCCAATATTTCGGAATTGCTCCACAACAATGTCGGTACGGAACGGAAAGTAGTTGTTCAGCAGATATTCTTTACGTGGCAACCAATGGTCGTTTCGGGTGTATAATGTCTCGCTTGAATGATCAACATCTCTTCTGTAATCTCCCCACCGGGCCGATTCTGCTATAATTGCTTTATCTATTTCATTTGCAAGTTCAACGTAATTATTGGCAGCTTGCCCGGGTGACAAAGGCCCATCGTTAAATAGATTTTTCTGAACTCTATCAGCAAAAAGTACTTTAAAATCGTTGTTGGCTTTTAGTTTCTGAAGAATCCAGCTTGGGTTGTCGCTGTTGTTTAATTCCGAGTTATCGAAGTTCAAATCTGTCATTGATGTTTCAGCGTCCCATGCAAAAAACCGAAACCCGGCATCGTTTGTAACGCGGTTACGCGCGGCAATCCAATTGTTTTTATCCCAGTCGCCGTTGCCAATATAAATATTGTAAATCATGTAATCAATAAAATTTTCAACATCAAGCAGGTTGTCGTAGCCGGGGTTAATTGTTCCGTCCGGATTTTTTCCCTGCAATTTTTGGTAGTTGCTGTTGTTGGATAATCCTGTTCCTGCCTGGCTCATCATTTTGTTCCACATGGTTCTGTTTCCATCTACTACATCGCCATGGTCTTTTACAACGTCAAAATCGTCTTCTTCGCCATTCAGATACGACTCCATAAAGTCGTTTGTAATCTTTTCGGAAAGATTGTAAACCCCCCAGTATAGTCCGTTAATGTACAGGTGCACAAAACGTTCGTGTGCCGAAGGTTGCCCCATGGCCAATTGCGTTGTTTTGGCAAAGGGGTCTTGCAGGTATTGGGCATCGGTACGTTGGGTTTCGTTGTTTTTTGTCCATGAAAAGTTGTAACCAGCGCGCAGCACCAAGGCATTAAATTCGTTTGTAGCACTTTTTTCATCAAACAGGTTAAAGTTTAATTTAGAAGGGCCGTAAGCCGATTTGAACCGTAGCTGAAAGCCATGTTTAGGGCTGTTGGATGGGTTTCTGCTGTTACCGCCGTGCAGACGTAACTGGCAATTCAGCTGAAACTGATCTTCGGTTTTTGGATCGTAATATTCGGCAGAAGTGGGTCGTACCCAATCTTCTCCGGTAGCACTTGGCTTTCCGGTGTAAATATAAATGCCGCCTTCATTTTCATCTTCTACATCCGAAAACAAATAATGTTTCGACGTAACAATACTTATTGAGGGGATTGAGGTTAAGGCTTCTTCCATTAAATTCTTGTATTCTTCAGCATTGCAAATGTCCTCATCCATTTCATAATCGGCAGGAATGGGGGTAGAGCTGCTTTCTTTCTTCCAGTCAGCAGGATAACCCTCAGGCGTGTTGTCTTGCTCCAGAATATCGCTGATAAACCAATAGGTATTTGTAATTATTTCGCTGCTTTCGTTATCTGTATTAATAGCCACAGCACTTATTGGAGTTGTTTTGGAAATATTTAGTGGCGCAGTATACAGCGTTGCTGTTGATTTATTTGGACGTGTGCCATCGGTGGTGTAATAAATCGAAATATTATCAGGACTCGAAAGTGTAAGTTCGAAAGGTGCGGTATAAAACCCACGTGAAATACTAAATGATGGGGCGAACGGTAGGCTTCCATGTGTGTTTTCGGCTCCCGGCGTTGGTGAATCAAAATAAACATTCTGTCCTTGATAAATACCGTACGATACATCTTTTCTTTGTGCCGGGAATGCAGGATTGTAAGCATGTGATATGCTTGTGCCATCGGCTTCAACAATTGCAAGGTATTCGCCTGATCCTGATAGTTTAAAGTTGGTATGAAGCTCGCCCGAAGGGTCATTTCGTTTCTTTTCTGAAGCAAAAACGATTAGATATCCACCTGCCTGGATGGTAATGTTTGGTATTTCCCATTTGGTCAGATTGTCTGCTTTATCGGTAAGGTACCAGCCATTTATATTTATAGAGGCATCGCCCGGATTATGTAATTCAATCCAGTCGCTGTCGTCACCATCTTCATCGTACAAGGTTTTGTCGTTAATAGCCATAAATTCAGAAATAACGACTTTCTGAGATTGGGCGTTTAACTGGTAGGTAAAAATCATCAATAAGAACAGGTAGATATTTTTTTTCATACTATTAAGATTGTTTGTTTTTAGAGGTATAGTGTGGAACTCGCATTTATTTTGTTAATCCTCCCGGGTGTAATATTTTACATGCTCGTTTCATTTGGTATGTTTTATCAGATTGATATAAAGTTTATAAGTTTCATTAAGCTTGATGGCTGTTAATACTTGTTATATACCAGTTTCCCAAAATAGGATTGGTTGTTATATTGTAAGCGGTAAATATATATTCCCGACTTACTTCCGGCAGCATTCCACTCAACCCGGTTTTCGCCTTGCCACTGATATCCTGAAAACAGGTTTTCAACAAGCCGGCCATCAATGGTTACAATATCCAATTGTACGTTGCCATCGGCAGGCAGCCTGTACCTGATTGTTGTTGAACGGTTAAACGGATTAGGATAATTGTCGTGGAAAAGATTATTTTGAACAACATCATCAATAGCGGTAACATTGTCGAAGGTGAAAGTACCTTCGGTTAACGGCGACCACTCGTTGCCCGATTTGGCCCGTGCTTTTACCGTAACGTCATCGGCCAAATAGATAGCGCTTCCAAAGAGTTGCGCTGAGGCGGTAATGTTCGATGTAATTTGTTCGCGTGGGTCGCTGCCATCGGTAGTGTAATAAATATCGCCATAGTTGGTTGTCATGCCCAGGTTAATCGCAGTTGTTTTTTCTCCACTTTGCTCGCTAAATAAAGGTGCTTCAATGTTGGGGAAAAGGCCAATATTCCGAAATTGTTCAACCACAATGTCGGTACGGTACGGAAAGTAATTATTAAGCAAATATTCTTTTCGCGGCAGCCAGTGTTCGTTACGGGTATACAAAACCCGGGTGCCGTCCGAGGGATCGGTATCTTTACGGTAGTCTCCCCAGCGGGCCGATTCAGCAATAATGGCCAAATCAATTTCATCTGCCAGTTTGGTGTACCGTTCTATACAGGCTTCTGGTGAGAGTGGCCCACCGTTTAAAAAGTTTTTTTGAATTTGGTCGGCAAAAAGTACCCTGAAATCTTCATTTCCTTGCAGGAGCTGGTAAAACCAACTTGGATTTTCCTCGTTATTTTCGTTAACCATGTTTGCATTTACACTGGTCATCGAGGTTTCGGCATCCCATGCAAAGAAGCGAAATCCGGCGTCGTTGGTAACCCGGTTTCGTGCTGCAATCCAATTGTTGTGGTCCCAGTCTTCGTTACCAATGTACATGTTGTATTGCATATAACCAGCCAGATTTTCAACATCCAAAAGATTTTCAAAAGCAGGATTGATTGTTCCATCAGGGTTTTTGCCCTGAACCTTCTGGTAATTGGTATTGCTTGATAAACCGGCTTTTGCCTGGTTATATAAATGTGTCCAGGATGTCCAGTAGCCGTCAACCTGTCCTCCGTGATCTTTAATTACATCAAAATCGTCTTCCTCTCCGTTTAGGTACGATTCCATAAAATCGTTGGTAAGTTTTTCAGAAACATTGTATAAGCCCCAGTAAAGGCCGTTTAAATAAAGGTGTACAAACTTTTGATGGGCCGATACCTGTCCGAGTGCACGTTGGGCATCTTTTGCAAACGGATCTTGCAGGTATTGGGCGTTTTGACGTTGTTTCGGATCGTTCTTTGTCCAGGAATAGTTGTAGCCTGCGCGCAGTACCAAAGCATTAAATTCGTTTGTGGCTGTGGGGTCATCGAAAAAACGGTACTGTAGTTTTGATGGACCATACATGCTTCTAAACGATAGGCGGAATGAGTGTTTTCCACTGTTGTCGGGCACACGGCTGTTGCCACCGTGCAACCTCAATCCACAATTGAGTTGAAATTGTTTATTGCTTGCCGGATCATAATATTCTACAGATGCGGGTCTTTCCCAATCAGAACCTGCACCTCCTTCTCCCGAGTCTCCGGTAAAAATATATATCCCCCCGGTTTCGCCATCTTTTTCGTGAGAAAACAAGTAGCCAACATTTGTTACAACTGATAAGGTGGGGACCGATAAAAGGGCATCATCCATTAGGTTTTTATAATCGGTATGATTGCAAATTTGCTGGTCCATTTCATAATCGGCCGGAGCATATCCTGATTTGTATTTGAATTTACTCCAGGTGGAAGGATAACCAGCAGGGTTGTTGGGTTGCTGAACTATATCGTTTATAAAGAAATATGTATGCGAGATAATATCGCTTGCCACTCCTGCCTGGTTTATGGCAACAACACTAAGCGGAGTAGTTGTTGAAATTTGAATGGGTGAAGTGTATAAAGTCCCATTTTCGGCATCGGGTCTTGTGCCGTCTGTAGAATAATAGAGTTTTATTCCGCTGCCTATCGTTGATAGTGTTACCTGAAATGGCGAATCATAAAATCCACGGGTTTTACTAAATTGAGGCGGCTGAACAGCTTCGCCCAAAACGTTTGTAAAGCCTGGTGTTGGTTCTGAAAAGAACAGGTATTGGCCCTGGTAAAGGCCGTAAGAAATGTCTTCCCGTTGAGCAGGATAGCTTTCGCCATAGGAATGGGAAATGGTAACTCCATCAGGTTCTACAATTGCTAAAAATTCCCCTGATCCTGAAAGTTTAAAATTGGTATGTAGTTCGCTGGCAGGATTATCGCGTTTTTTTTCTGATGCAAAAATCAGTAAGTATTCACCGGCTTTTAAGTTGATATCGGGTATTTTCCATTTAGTCAGGTTGTCTGCTTTATCGGTTAAATACCAGCCGTTCAGGCTAACAGTGTTGTCTCCGGGGTTAAATAACTCAAGCCAGTCACTATCGTCACCATCTTCATCGCTTATGGTTTTGTCGTTAATAGCCATAAACTCAGTGATTAGTATTTTCTGGCTTTCGGCCACCAGGCGGTTGGCTGTAAAAATAAGCAACAATAGTAGTAGGGTGGTATTTTTTATTTTAAGTAGCATGTAATCAAGTTCTTTTAACGGTTAAGTTCAATTGCTGCCAGAATAAATGGCCCAACACCTTTTGTGTCGTTTTTAACAATTTTCTCATTAATATAATAATCGTAAGAGCCATCTCTGTATGGATTACCACCCAGACCACAGCTTCCACAAATGTTAACCATGCTTATTAATCCATCTTCATCAGTAATAATAAAAGTATCAACCATGTCATTAAAAGCGGCATTTGCAATATCAAGATACGATTTAGCAAGATATCCTTTTTTAGCTCCTTTTGCCATGGCATAAATGTACATTGCCGTACCCGAACCTTCAAGGTAATTGCCTTCCGCTCTGCCCATATCGAGTACCTGGTGCCAAACGCCTTTTTCCGGATCACGTACCTTAAGCAGTGCTTCAAGTGTTTTGTTTAATGTCTCAATAAGAGCAGGTCGGTCCGGGTGGTCTTCAGGGAGAAAATCCAGCACATCAACAATTGCCATAACATACCACCCCATTGCACGGCTCCAGAAGTGAGGAGATTGTCCGGTATTCGGGTTGCTCCAGCGTTGTTCTTTGCTTTCATCCCAGGCGTGGTACAAAAGCCCGGTTTCCGGATCTACAGTTTTTTCGTAAGCCAGCAAAATTTCGTGTGTAACCACACTGTGCCATTGTGGCTGGTTGTTTTCTGTTGCATACTGAGACAAAAAAGGCGCCGCCATATAAACTCCATCGAGCCATATTTGCCACGGATAACGTTTCTTGTGCCAAAATCCCCCGGTTTCTGTTTTTGGGTGTTTTTCCATTTGCTCAATAAACTGTGGAATGGCTTTTTTATATTTTTCTTCTCCGGTATCGTTTGCCAGAATTTGCAGGCAGGTTGCCGGGCGAATCAGGTCGATATTGTATTTTTCCATATCGTAACGTTCAATATTCCCGTTTTTGTCCACCAGCATATCAATAAAAATTTTGAGGTAATCCGAATATTTTTGGTCAACATCTCCTAATTTATAAATTGCTGCACCTAACAAGGAAACATCGTACGACCAACCGGCGCGGGTTCGGCCGTTATAGTAAGCAAGTGTATCATATCGGTGCATCACAGCTTCTGCCATTTTTATGCTCCATTTTTCTGTCGTTTTGTTTTCTTCCTTTTTTACCGGAGCCGAGCATGAGAGAATAAATAGGGTGAGTATTGCAGTTATTGTCATTAAAATTTTTTGCATCATCGTAAATTTATTTTGAAGAAGTTATTTTTACATTTTCAATAAAACCAAAGGGAATATGGTTGTATGTGTCTGTCCATATGGCAGTTTCTATTTCTTTTTTTCTAAGATCGTACCAATCTTTTTCACCCCGGCCATCGGGGAAACCCCCTGATCCGGTAAAGCTTCGCGGTCCAACTTTTATAAGTTCCACGCCCTTGTGATGGTGGGGGCCAAGTAGGTTACGTAACGAATTTATAAGGGTGATGTTAAGCTTGTTTTTACCTTCGTACAGGTAGTTGCTTATTTCTGTTCTGAAGGGTGCCCATACCAGGGTATCGACAACCTGGCCGTTTATTTCAACTACTGCAACAATGGCTTCGCAGTTGGGGAGCTCAAGGTAATACTCGTTTCCGGGAGCAGGCGGGGCCATTTCAAAATCCTGAGACAAGGAGAAACTTCCGGCGTAAAAAGGATAACCTTCGGTTGTTAAATTGCCGCTAAATATGTCTTTTTCAGCCGTAATTGAAAAGGCGGAGAACTGATGTGCCGGTCGTTCCTGAAAGTCGCCCGTGCGATTACGTTGCGTATTATTGGTGGTCAATTCATTTTTTCCCTCCACGGCAAAGTCTCCTGTCAGATAAATACTTTCTATTTCGGTTCCGTAACGTTCAACAGGGTCGGAACTGAGTGGTTGTGGTGCTTTAAAATCAAGTTTCAGCTGAATATTATTGTCACCTGCCGAAATCAGTGCAGAGATATCAGTACTTTTAAATGTTCGATCGATATAGTACTGGTTGGTATTGAAAACTATTTCTGTTCCGTTTATTGAAACTGATGAGTACATGTCAGGTTGTTCTAAAACAAGCTGGCAGGTTTGGGGCAAGGTTTTAACATGCAAAGGGTAGTTTAAAACCAATTGACCAATATAGTTTTGGCTGGCTAAACGGTTAAAAATACCTATGACAGGCTCTGGAGTACTCATTGTTTTGTCCCCGTTGGTGGAGTATTGAGCAAAATCGAGCGTTATGGCATTGGCATGTTTCCTTTCGCCCTGCCATTCGTTTTCAAACACAAAAACATTTTTTCGGAGTTCGGGCAGTTTATAATCGCCGGAAATTGGTATGGTGTTGTTTATTTCTCCGGTTGTTATCCATATGCTCGATGATGGGCTTAGTTCAATTGAATACGATCCATCCTTGTTCTTCTCCAGGGTATAGCACTCTATTTCCGAAGGGTCCCAAAGAAGTGGTACGTTGTTAAAGTCAGCAACCAAATCAAACTGTATACTTTGGGTGCGCGAACTGTTATAGAAATTAATAAGTTGTCCGTTTTGGACTTTACGGGTTTGAGTCCAAATTTTATCCGTGTTTACTCCCTTTAATGTAACATTTGGTTTTATTTTTTCCGGAAGTAGTTTTGGTGCCTCGGCAGCAGAAAGGAATAGGGTTGATTTTTTTAACATTGTCAATCTGTCTTCATCTTTTTTCCCGTCAACGTACACGGGAAAGCGTCCGAAATTAATAACCAGTCCTCCGTTTTTTTGCAGCGTTTCAATCAGTTTTAGTGTTGTTTCGCGTATTGAAATCATGTCGGGTAAAACAATGTGTCCGTACTGCATTGCGCCAATTACCAGCTTATTTGCCTGAACAAAAGCCGTGTCAGCCATTATTTGCTCATCGCCAACATCGTAGTCGTAATGCAAAGCTTGCAGAACATCCAAAGCTTCCAGCATGCCACTTGTAAATTCGCCATCGTTGTTTCCTTTAATATATTCGCTTTCCAGTGGACTAATGACCAAAAGTTGTGGCACGTATTTGCCAATTGATGCAGCATAGGCAATGCGTCCGAGATAATCCTCTATTTTTTTATTGTAGTTCCAGTACGGCTGCTGGTATGAAAAAGTTGGGGGGTAATCGCGTTTGCGATGCCCTTTCATGCTGTACAATGTAAGGTGCGGACAAAAATGATTAACACCCAGAATACTGTGCCAGCCTGCCAACCATTTTCGGTCTTCAAAATTCATATTCTGACCGCTAATTCCAAACAATTCGCTTAAACGTTTTTGTTTTCCGTATTGGTTAGCCACACTACTTAAATTGCGGGCAGTTATAAGTTTGTTGGTAATTGATAAACCCAGCATATCCATACCCGGTTGTTGCATGCTGCGGTAATGAAGCATGGTATTTGCAGCGCGGTCGCGTACTTTGTAAAGTATATCTTCGGCCAGGTAGTGCCCGGTATAATCAAAACCATTTTTGCCACAATAGTCAGCAAGTTGTTTGGTGTAACTTTCTTCAAAAGCCAAAGCCTTTGCCTGATAGTAATGCATGCGAACTTCTCGCCAGTTGTCTTTTTCTTCGTATAGAAGCGGAAGTTTATCACGCAGCTTGTATCCATGCATTTCGCTAAATTTTTTTTCCAGCCAGGGCGAGTAGGAGAGTGTGCCCAGATTTGGAGTGTTCTTGTCGAAATAGCGTGCATGCACATGCGGTTCGTCTGAAAAAATGGCCGGAGTATAAGTTGTAATAGCTGTTTTGTACTTGTCAACATAGGGCCGGTAAGAAACGTCTATAAATGCCTGAACTGCTTCGGGATTAAATAAGTCAACATAACAGGTGCCGTTAAAAATATCGTATCCAAACTGCGAGGTGTATAAAACGTAATTTGTTTTTTCGTCTTCGGCAATAATTTCAGCGCCTTCGGGCAGTGGAGTGTTTTTTTCTAAACGGGCGAGGCATTTCGCCCTAAAATCCTCATCCATTCTCGGAACAATACCTCCTGCAAATCCACTTGGCCATTTGTCTTCATCGTAAAACATACAATTTAATCCTGCCTGGTTGGCTGCTTCAACCGATGCTTTCATAATCTTCCACCAGTCGTCTCCTAAAAATTCGGTGATTAAGCCAGAACGACTGTGAAGGTAAAAACCACCCAGTCCCGCTTGTTTGAAATCAATTATCTGACGTTGGATTTCTTTTTCGGTAAGCGAATCATTAATAGAATAGAAAGTGTGTGTGCGGTAGTCGTTTGGCGGATTAATAAAAAGATTGTAGCAGATATTATCCAGATTTTTCTCTTTTTGAGAATCTGGCCTATTTGTACAACAAATAACCAAAGCCATCAGCAAAATGATGGAAATAAGCTTAAAGTTTGATTGTTTCAGCATGATACTGTATTACTTAAATTGTTTCAAAAATACAAAGTTTTTATTAAATGTAAACGTTAACATCAATATTCTCGCTAAAACCGCAAATCGTGAAAAAGTTAAAAGAGGATTTTTATTCAGGCTATTTTTTTAAAAAAGAGTTATTGCTTGTTGTATGTGGTTGAAAAAGAGCATAAAAAGCTTTGTAGAGAGACTTGATGTTAAGCTTGTATAAAAATAAAAGCAGACGAAAAATTTTTATTTTTACATGAAAACGTTTACATTGCAAAGCGTTTTGTATTATTGCGCAATAAAATAGAATAAAAACTTAACTAAAACTTTGTCGTATGGCCAGTATGGAAGATGTAGCAAAACGAGCCGGGGTGTCTATTGCCACGGTATCTCGTGTGCTCAATAATAATGGCAAAGTAAATGATGCAACCCGGGCACGAATTTTAAAGGCGATTAAAGAACTTAAATATCAGCCCAGCAGGGTGGCCAAGCGTTTACGGTCTAAAAGCGTATCGGGGAATTTAATCGGTGTATTGATTCCCGATATTCAAAACCCTTTTTATGTTGATGTTCTTGAAGGTATTGAAGAGGTGGCATATAATAATAATTATGCACTGATTATGTGTAATTTTAGCCAGGATGAGAAGAAAGAAAAATTATACCTTGAGATATTGCAGTCGGAGGGCATTGATGGAATTATTGCTGCACCGGCCAGCGAAGACGATATTCAATTAAAAAGAATGGTTAAGGACGGCTTGCCTGTAGTATGTGTCGACAGGGGCCTAAGCAATACTGATGTTGACGTAGTGCTGGTAAATAATGAAGATAGTGCCTTTAATGCGGTTGACTTTTTAGCAAAGCAAGGTTACAAACGAATAGCTATCATCTCGGGATTAACCACTATTCCATCAACTACCTATCGTGATAAAGGATATGTAAAGGCATTGGAGCATAATGGCCTTCCGGTTTTGGATGAACTTATTAAACATGGTGACTCTAAATTACCGAGTGGCGTGCAACTGTGTGAGGAGCTATTGAATTTGCCCGAACCTCCCGATGCGATTTTTACCGGTAATAACCTGATAACATTAGGTGCCCTTGAAACCATTCATAAACGCAAACTTACCATTCCTGATGATGTGGCAATTGTAGGTTTTGACGATATGTATTGGGCTAGTAGTCTGAATCCACCACTAACTGCAGTGAGGCAGCCGGCAAGAGAAATTGGGAAAAGAGCAGGAGAGCTTTTAATACAACGGATTAACGAACCAGAGCGCTCAAGTATACAAATGATTTTAAATGCCGAATTAATGAAACGAAGCTCGGCATAATTGCGTAATAATAGCACTTGTTTGTATGTCGATAAATGTAAACGTTACCATTAAGAAGTAATTTAAAGAAATGTAAGACTCAGAAAATAAGATACATGAGAGTGTAAACGATGATATAAAATAGAACTATATTGAATTTGTTGAACTAAAAATTATACCTATGATGAAAAACTACATGAAGTTTTTTTTAGTCGCCTGTTTCTTGTTTGCAGCAGGCGTGTCGAACGCCCAATTTAAATTCGGAGATAAATCGAGTATTGGGCAATCAATAACTGTTGATTCACTGTCAGGAGTTACTACTTTTCTGGTAGATTTTAATACCGATAAAGGTAATAGTACCTGGACTCAGGATTCTACCGGACTCTCAATCAGCTTTAGTAAATGCCAAACGAATAAAGGTATCAAGCAGGAAGTATTTACCGATGCTTCTGCTACGGCTGAAAAAGTTTTTAACGGCGATTTTAAGGTGCGAAACTGGGGGAGCTATGAAAATCCGGTGCGTATGGCCAGCATTGATTCGATGACAGCAATTTTTACTAAATATGGCGAAAAGTATGCTGGCACTGGCGATTCTACAAAGAATGTTATCTGGAAACCATCGGCTTGTTTGTTTGATATAAATGATTCAAACCAGGTTTTTGGAACGCATCCGGGAATGTACAAGCGTGTTGAGTATGGTTTTTATTTTAAGTTCGAATCAACGCTTACTTCCGATATCGAATTTGAAATGGATACTTATGATGAAGGCAATACCAGTCAGACAGCAAGCTACAAGCTGATTGTTGCTGTTGGAAGCGAAGATAACATTGTTGGTGAAGTTGCCGATTTTTATGTTTCAGGATCTGGAAAAAAATCAGTTAAACTAGCTGAAGCTGTTGGTGTTGATTTTGCTACTTTCTCTGGAACTAAAGTTTATTTTTGGCTTAAAACCCTGGGTACTGGTACTGAAATGGCCGAAGATAGTTTTGATCCAACAGTTGTTTTTGACAACTTGACTGTTTCTTACCAGGTTCCTGTATGGATTGCTCCTCCTGCCGGAGCTATTGATGGTACTGTATTGAATAATATGGATGATCCGTTTATCGCTCCTGCTGATGTTGCTTCGATGGATTCATTGTTGATTCAGATAAACAATCGTAGCAGTGCATTGGAAATTGTTGATGATTTGGGAGACCGTAAATTACTAGAGGTACTTAACTTAATGTTCATGGATACCTTGGGGCTGATGGCCAACGATGGTAACGGCAATTACAATGTTGAGGTACCTTATACCTATAATGCCCCGGTTTGGGATGTGAATAAAATGGAATGGTCGAAACAAAAAATTACCGTTGCAGCTCCTGATTCGATGATAAATGATGATATGATGCTGTATTTCCATGCAACTCCAACTTCCGGTAATTTGCATTCTGCACGTTTAGAAATGGATTGTGGCACAAGAATCTGGTATGATTATTACATGAAGGGAACAGCACCTTACCTAGATTCGTTAGGTGTTTCTGCCGGAGAATTGAGTCCTGATTTTGATCCCGAGAAAATGACATATCAGGTGGTAGTGCCAGCCGGAACAGGAACACTTAGCTTCTCTGCAACTGCTGCTGATAGTACTGCCGCAATCGAGTTGCCTGAAGATCTTAGTTTGATGGATGGTGAAGATTATGTTGCAGTGGTTACAACTTCAAGTAAGGATGGTAGTGCAACAAATGAATACACCATAAATGTTCACGTACAATCAGAAAATGAAATTCTTTTTGTTTCAGGAAGTTCGGATGGAGTATATTCTTTGGCACGCCTACAGGACCAGAAGGTATACGATGCGCTTGTTGATGCAGGTTATTCTGTTACGATGGAAGATAAGCTGGCACTAAATGTTGAAGGTTTTGATTATACTCCTTTCAGTGGCCTGGTAATTGGTGCCGGAGTAGGTTCAAGCTGGGTAAACAATTTTGCAAAAGATGGTTATCCTGTGCCTTGTGTTACAATGCAACCTGATGGCCCACGCGCAAATAAGTGGGGCTGGGTAGGAACAGCTAGCAGCGATGGAAGTGAAATGTATGTTACCAAAACTTATGATGAAAATACAGTGCAAATGGTTGTTACGGACACAACCGGACAGTTTATAACAAATCCTTATGATACCGGAGATACAATTGTTTGGACATTAGGAACAAGCACTTCTGAAGATTTTCTGGGTAAAGAGGTAAAATCATATAATCTTTCTGACAGTATTCCGGAAGCGATACCACTGGCAACTATTCCTGCCGATGGCTTTATGCTAACAACACTTTGGGCTGTGCCATCCGGAGCATCAGTACGTTCGTTAACCGCAAATGGTTACGAGCGTGTGGTTCTGGCTAATAATGTTGTTTTCTTTGGATTATTTAACGATGGTCTTGCTTATGCTTCTGACGCATTTAGTTCAACCTTGGTTCGTTCACTTGAGTGGGCAATGGGAACTGATGCCAGTGCAGAATTGGCCGAGTTGGTACCTTCGGTTGGAGAATTAGTACCTGCATTTGATCCTGGAAAAACAGAATATCAATTGAATCTGCCAAAAGGAACCGGTTCTGTTGGATTGACAGCTAAAGCAACTTCTCCAAATGCAACAGTTGATGTTCCTGCTGACTTGGCGTTAAGTGATGGAATGTCTGATGTGATGACAGTTACTGTTACAAGTGCAAATGATTCTGTAACCACCATGTATAATGTGATGGTTCATGTTCAAGCCGATAAAGAAATCCTTTATGTTTCAAATTCAAGTGGTGCATATGGATCTGCAGATTCAGCAGCTATCAATATTTACGATGCATTGGTTGATGGAGGATACTCGGTAACTATGCTTGACAAGTTAGCACTAAATAGCGAAGGATTTGATTACAGCCCTTATTTTGCAGCGGTAATTGGAGCAGGAGTAGGTTCAAGCTGGGTAAATAATTTTGCAAAAGATGGTTATCCTATTCCTTGTGTTACCATGCAGCATGATGGGCCCAGAAAAGGTAAATGGGGTTGGACCGGAACAGATAAAGATGATAATACAGAAATGAATGTGGTAAAAACCGCCGCGGATACTCCTGCTGATTCGGCAAAAATGTCAATTCTTAACACTGATCACTTTATTACTGACATATACGAGGTTGGAGATTTAGTTGAATGGAATAGTGGTGATGGTGCATCAGAAGAATGGGCTGGAAGCGAAGTTAAAAGCTATGGCCTGGCTGATAGTATTCCTGAAGCAATTGCATTGGGAAGAATACCAATTGATGGTTCTGCTCTTACCAGTTGGTGGGCAATTCCTGCTGGTACCTCAGTTCGTTCCTTAACAACTGATGGATATAGCCGTGTTACCTTGGCAAATAATGTAGTTTATTTAGGTGTATTTGCAAATGGCTTGCTTTATGCTACCGAAGGCTTTGATACCATTTTATTAAGATCACTTGCCTGGGCTACAGGAAGTACTTCAGATGCAACGCTTGCATCATTAGTTCCATCGCTTGGCGAACTAGCTCCTTCGTTTGACTCCGGAAAAACAGAATATCAGCTTAATTTGCCGATGGGTACTACTGCTGTAAGTTTAAGTGCTACGGCCACCTCACCTTATGCTAAACTTAATGTGCCGGGAGAACTCGCACTTACGGATGGTACAACAGAAATGATGACCGTAGAGGTTATTAGTGCCGACGATACAGACACTCTGATGTATAATGTAATGGTTCATGTGCAGTCGGACGAAGAGATTGTGTACATATCTGCAAACTCTGATGGAGCATATGGCGGAGCAAAAGCTTTTGATACAAATGTTTACGATGCATTAGTTGCTGATGGTTATTCGGTAACTTTTGAAAAGCGCGGAGCACTGAAAGATCAGACAATTGGCGACAGTATAGTAGAGTTTGATTATACCCCTTATATCGGAATGGTTATTTCGGCAGGAGAAGGTTCTTCAAATGTAAATAACTTTGCAAAACATGGTTATCCAATTCCTTGTGTTACTATGCAGCCTGATGGGCCACGTGTTGATAAATGGGGATGGGTTGGAACAAAAAGTAGCGATGGTGTTCAAATGTATGTTACTAAAACATATACACCTGCCACAGCTCAAATGGTAATAACCAATAACGGACATTACATTACCGAGAATTATGAAATGGACGAAGTAGTTGAATGGACTGCTGGTACAGAAACCTCGGAAGATTTCCTTGGAAAAGAAGTGAAATCATACAACTTAAACGACAGTGTGCCTGAGGCAATTCCGTTGGCTACAATTACAGCTGATGGTAATTCATTAACCACTATGTGGGCTATTCCTGACGGTACCTCTTTGAGAACAAATGGACCAGACGGATCTGCGAGAGTTACTACCGATAACAGAATTGTATTGATGAGTTTATTTAACGATGGCTTGTTGTATGCTACTGCAGGTTTCGATTCTATGCTTGTTCGTTCGCTGGCATGGGTACTGGGAGCAGGCCCTCCAACCAGTGCTGTTGAGCTTGGTTTCGATCGCGAAGTTGTATTGTATCCAAATCCAGCAAAAGATCATGCAACAGTTAGATTTACTCTGGAAGATATGAATGAAGTTAGCTTGTCGTTATACAACATGATGGGCCAGCAAATTGAAATAAGTACGCCACAGGTATTTACCAATGGAACACATGAAATACAAATGCGTACAGATGCCTTAAACGATGGCATGTATATTTATGTACTTCAGGTTGGAACTGACTTACATAAAGGTAAACTGAATATTGTTAAGTAAAACAAGGTTATAGTTGAAAAGAAAAGGTGGGGCATTGTGCTTCACCTTTTTTTTATGGTGGCTGCTATTTTCTTTATAATTTTTTTATGAATTTGATGAAATAGCCTGTGGTAAGGGGGTTTGAATATGATGTGAAAAACGTTTACATTGTTAATAGTATTAAATTTTATAAATACTTCGTATATAGGCTAAATAAATAATGTAAACGATTACATTAAATTGTAATATTTTTCATATTTTTACAATCTTAAAGCTTGTGAACTAATTGCATATTTAAACATGAACTTGAGCTTAAGTATAACATTGCATAATCCTGCTAAACTGGTTTTCGGTTGTGGCTGCTTTCAGTCCTTTGTAAACGACCTGGAAAAAGCCGGATACAAAAATATTTTTATACTCGCCATTCCCGAAATTGAAAATCTTTTGAGTGAGGCAACAGGCATCTTGAAAAAACAGGGTTGCCAGATTGAAGTAAATACAAGTATCCGAAAAGAACCTTCGTTTGAAGATTACCGGGAATTACTGGAGCTTGCCAACCAAATTAATCCCGATTGTATAGTAGGAATTGGAGGAGGAAGTGTTTTGGATACTGCAAAATTATTGGCTGCAACCGTTGGTAGCGACGTTGATGTCAGGAGTTTTTTGGCAGGTGAGAAGAAACTCAGCCGTGTAAAAGCAATGATTTGTCTTCCAACCACATCAGGTACGGGCAGTGAAGTGTCACCAAATGCAATTTTCTTCGATCCGGATACAGGAGGAAAAGTTGGAGTTATTGACCCACATTTGGTGCCAGATGCTACTTATGTTGATCCGGAACTTACCAAAAGTGTACCGCCTTCTGTTACTGCAGCAACCGGGCTTGATGCGCTGACCCACTGCATTGAAGCTTATGTGAATAATTTTTCTAATCCGATAACCGATTTGTTTGCCCTGGAAGGGATAAAGTTAATTGGCCAAAACCTGCTAACTGCTTTTCGGGATGGCGACAATATGGAAGCCCGCGAAAAAGTTGCTTTGGGCAGCATGTATGGCGGAATGTGCTTAGGGCCGGTAAATACCGGAGCTGTGCATGCATTGGCATATCCATTGGGGAGTACTTTTAAAATTCCTCACGGCGTATCAAATGCAATGTTGTTGCCATATGTGTTAGAGTTTAACCTCGATAAAGCGGTTACAAAATATGCCAATGTGGCAAAGGCAATGGGGGTGCAGGCAACAGGAGATGAAAAAGCTGAAGCGAAAACAGGGATTGAGCAAATAAAAGCAATGATTAAGGAATTTAAAATTCCAGGATGTTTGAGCGATTTAAATATTCAGGAGAAAGATATAGAAGAAATGGCAAAGTCAGCATTAAAAATACAGCGCTTACTAAAAAATAATGTGCGCGAAGTATTGTTAAACGATGCCATTGATATTTACAAGAAAGCATATTAAGAATGACTGATTTAAAAAAATTTGGAGGAGTAGTTGTTCCGATGGTAAGTCCTTTTACCAGCGATTATCAGGTTGATGAAGCAGCTGTTAAGAGGATTGTGAATTTGTTTATTGAAAACAAAGTGCAGCCACTGGTTTTAGGAACTACAGGAGAAGTGGCATCAATGTCAGCTGGTCAGAAAAATACCCTATTAAAAACTGCTGTAAGCGAAATAAATGGAAAAGTACCAGTTGTGGCAGGCTTATGTGGTAATGCTTTAGCTACATTAATTGATGAAGGGAAGCGATATGCAGATTTAGGAGTTGATGCATTGGTTGCTTTGTCACCCAATTATTACCCAGCCAACGATAAGCAGGCTTTGAACTGGTTTGCCCAATTGGCTGATAAACTGCCGGTGCCCATGTTTTTATACAATATTCCGGCAACTACACATCATGTAATTTCTCTTGATGTAATAGAGCGGTTGAGCCATCACGATAACATAATCGGTATTAAAGATTCGCAGCCCGATCTGAATAGGATGGAAGAGTCATTGAGGCGATGGGGAAATCGTGAGGATTTTCTTTTTCTTGTTGGTTGTGCGGCAAATTCATGTGCCGGATTAGAAATGGGAGCAGATGGAATTGTGCCTAGTTTAGGTAACCTGTTTCCCGGTTTGTACAAAGCACTTTTTGTTGCAGCCATGCAAGGCGATTTTGAGGAGGCTAAACATTTTCAGAAAATTACAAATGAACTATCGGCTTATAATCAAAAAGGAAGAACGGTAACAGAAGCCATTCCTGCCCTTAAGGCCTTGATGTCGATAAAAGGTCTGTGTGGTTTGGATGTACTTCCTCCAATGATGCGTATGGATGCAAGAGAGGAACAGAGCTACCTGGAAGAGATGAAAGAAAAATTAACAGAGAGGGCTTATTAAGGGTAAATGAAAAAATCAAAACCAATATTAGCCATTACAATGGGCGACCCTGCAGGAATAGGGCCGGAGATAGCAGTTAAAACTTTCGCAAATAAAGAGGTTTACGATTGGTGTTCTCCTGTTTTGGTTGGAAGTGCAGCGGTTATGGATGAGGCAATGAAAATTGCAGGTACGCCATTACTTCTGAATCCGATACAAAAGGTTGAGCAGGCTCGTTTCGAATTTGGGAAAATAGATGTACTGGATATCGGCATGGTAGTAGGAGAGATTAAATATGGAGAAGTATCGGCAGAAGCTGGAAACCTGGCGTTTTATTCAATCGTAAAAGCTATCGAACTGGCAAAAAACGGTGAGGTTGACGGGACAGTTACTAATCCGATAAACAAGAAAGCCATTAACGATGCCGGACATCATTTTTCAGGACATACGGAAATCTACGCTCATTATACCGATACATCAAAATATGCCATGTTACTGGCCGATGAGAAAATAAAAGTCATTCACGTAAGCACTCATGTTTCATTGCGAAAGGCGTGCGATTTGGCTAAAAAGGAACGCATACTTGAGGTTATTGATATCCTGAATAAGGGGTTGAAAAGACTGGGGATTGATAGCCCGCGTATTGGAGTAGCAGGCTTAAACCCACACTCGGGAGACGATGGTTTATTTGGTGATGAAGAAATAAAGGAAATCGGACCTGCCGTGGTTGAAGCTAAGCAAAAAGGACTAGATGTAAGTGGCCCGGTACCACCCGATACCCTGTTTGCTTTGGCAGCAGGTGGAAGGTTTGATGGATGCGTTGCGATGTACCACGACCAGGGACATATCCCGTTTAAGCTGGCAGGCTTTCAGTGGGATGAAGAAACAAAAAAAATGAAAAGTGTAAAAGGTGTCAATATAACATTAGGGTTGCCAATCATTAGAACTTCGGTTGACCATGGAACTGCATTTGAAATAGCAGGACAGGGAATCGCCAGTCCGGATGCACTAATGTACGCAATAAATTACGCCGTAAAACTTGCACAAAACTAAATACTAACAGAACAAAGAATGATTGCAGTTATTGCAGATGACTTTACAGGAGCAGCCGAGATAGGGGGGATTGGATTAAAGTACGGGCTGAAGGTTGTTATTGAAACGCAGGTTAACTGGGTGGAAGGAACTGACTTATTAATTATTGCGGCTGATACACGATCGCTGCCTGAGGAAGCAGCTTTTTTGGAAACCGAAAAAATTACAACCGCTTTGTTAGAACTGAACCCGGAATATATATTTAAAAAACTCGATTCTGTTTTACGCGGAAATATTGCTGCCGAACTTATGGCACAATTAAAAAGCACAGGGAAAAAACGGGCAATTATGGTTGCCGGAAACCCTTCGTTTGGACGATTAATTGTTGACGGGAAATATTCAGTAAACGGTGTGCCTTTAACCGGAACATCATTTGCCGACGATCCTGATTTTCCGGTTAAATCCTCGGATGTAACCCAAATTGTTGAATCGGATATGATTGCTGTTTATTCAGCATCTGTAGATAATAAATTACCCGGTGAAGGAATAATTGTTGGCGATGTAAAAAGTCAGGAAGACATGATTGATTGGGTAGAAAGAATTGATGGAGAGACTGTTGTGGCTGGTGGTGCCGGTTTTTTTGATACAATCTTAATGAAACAGTTTGCTGAAGTAAAAGCCGATTGTAAGGAATGTTTTGAACTTGGCGATGTTTCGTTATTGGTTTTTGGCAGTAAATACCCGAAAGCCGATTCTATGCCAATGGGATTAAGCGGGAAAAATACCGTAAAAATAAATATGCCTGATGCCATATACGAGAATAGTAGTTTTGATGAGGCCGAACTGAAACATTGGGCAGAGAATGTTGTAAACAATTTAAAAAACAAGTTTAATGTAATTGTTTCAGCAGATCAGAACCACAGTAACGAAGCAAATCTATCAGCACGAATTGGACGAAATACCGCAGAGCTGGTAAAAATCGTGGTAGAAAGTATCCCAATAACAGATTTGCTAATTGAAGGCGGAGCAACTACATCAGAAATTCTAAAAGTGATTGGCGTAAATAAATTATTCCCCGGCAAACTGGTGTATCCCGGAATAATTCAAATGAGTACGAAAGAATATCCGAATATGGCCATTACCACCAAGCCTGGTAGTTATCCCTGGCCCGACACCGTGGAATTGACTAAAACTAAAAACAAGATTGTAGATAAAATATAATGCAAAGCAATACCATACATATTATCGACTGGTTAATAATTGTTTCAACATTTGTTGTAACCATTCTGGTAGGTTTGCGTTTCTCAAAACGGCAAAAAGATACCGGTAACTATTTTAAAGCCAGCGGAAAAATTCCATCGTGGGCCATTGGTATGTCAATTTTGGCTACTTTAATTAGCAGTGTAACATTTCTTGCTTACCCCGGCGAAGGCTTTGCAACCAATTGGATAAGGCTGGTGCAGGGACTTATGGTGCCTATTGTACTGGTGTTTATCGTTGGCGTTATTGTTCCCCTGTTTCGTAAAGTAATCCGCTTAAGTGCATACGAATACTTTGAACAGCGCTTTGGTTTCTTGGCAAGGCTTTATGCATCATCGGGGTTTGTTTTAAACCATTTTGCAAAAATGGGTACTGTATTTTACATTATTTCTCTGGCACTTAACGAGATGACTGGTGTTGATACCGTGTATATAATTTTGGTAATTGGGGTAATTGTTGTCGCAATTACAATGATTGGAGGCATTGAAGCAGTTATATGGCTGGATGTTATACAAGGGATTTTATTGATTTTTGGAGGATTAGTTTCCCTGGGTATCCTATTATTCTCTGTTGATGGAGGCGCCCCGGCCCTTTGGAATGCTGCCATGGATAACGGGCGTATAGGTTTTGGTCCTTTCGATCTCGAATTTGTTAACCTTACCTTTTGGGTAATGGCTTTAAATGGAATCTTTTATGCCATTCAGAAATACGGAACCGACCAAACAATTGTACAACGTTATTTAACCGCAAAATCAGATAAAGAAGCCGTAAAAGCATCATTAATTGGCGTTTTGTTAAGTGTGCCGGTTTGGGCTTTATTTATGTTTATTGGTACAGCTTTATTTGGTTATTATCACATAATGGGAGGGCTACCGGCCGATACAATCCCTGATAAAGTTTTCCCATTTTTTATTATGACCAAATTGCCCGTGGGCATCGTCGGGCTTATCCTGTCAGCATTAATTGCTGCAGCTTTTTCAAGCCTCGACTCTGATCTGAACTGTCTTTCGGCCATATGCCTTGAAGATTACTACCTGCGCTGGAAACCCAACACTCCTGAAAGCAAACAAATGGTTTTAAGCCGTTTATTTACCGTGCTGGCAGGTGTAGGAGCCATTGCAGTTGCTCTGTTTTATGTGAAAGCAGGAGGAAAAGGAGTACTCGGAATCATTTTTACACTTTATGCCATCTTCTCAGGAGGTATTGCCGGAATGTTTCTTCTGGGGATTTTTAGTAAAAGAGTAAATAAAAGAGCGATTTATACGGGTATGGCTGCCAGTATTTTATTTACACTTTATGCATTGTTGTCGTCAACGCCAATTGGTGCCGGCGAAAATAAAATACTGTTGCTCGACCTCGGAAAGCTAAACTTTACTCACCATAAATACATGATTGGCGTTTATAGCCACCTGGTATTAATGGTGGTTGGTTTTGTAGCCAGTTTTATGTTTAACGAAAAACCTGTGGATGTGAGCCTTACCTACTACGGTTGGGCAAAACTCAAAAAAAGAAATAGAAAAGTGTGAGATTCTAAATTATTACTAATTAAAAATTTTAAACTATGAAAGAAAAAATCTTTACTTTATTTATTTGCCTTTTAGTAGGCGCAACTTTCACTGCAAATGCGCAGTTGAATATGACTACCGGAGTTTCCTGGGACGAAATTCCACCATCGGAGCCATTGGTGCTTGAAGAAGATTTTACGGGATTTGCTTTTTTTCATTCTGATTCTACTTCAGATATGGGAAATAGTAACAATAGTTACGACCCGAATGATGAAACTATAATTATTTATGGTTACAAAAATGATTCAGTAGAGGTGCCAATTATTGGATCAGAATCAGGAAAAATTACCTATTATTTTGAACAGTGTGCATTTGCCCCGGAATGGATGGCCGCTTATGCCTACAGAGACCAGGGAGGCCAGACTGAGAATGTTAGCAATGGCTTTGTAGAAATTAGTCGCGATTATGGCTCATCTGGAGGTTACGCTCCAACAATTCGTGGCCATTTTACGGTTGATTTAAGAGCCCTGGAGTTTGTGGATATGATTCAATGGACACACTCAAGTACGGGAGGATCTAAACGTGGTGTACAGTGTGAGTATTCGCTTGATGATGGCGTAACCTGGGATACCCTTCGTTACCAGCCAGGTAATACATGGAGCCAGAGTTTTACAAAAGATCCGCTTAGTGGTACTAAAACAGCAAACGGCTACCGTTGCGATCCTTCGGCTTATGGAATGACATGGGCAGATGGTATTTATGCCGATAACGTAATGCTTCGCTTTTTGGAGTGTGGTGGACAAACACCTCGTATTCACGATTTAAAAGTTTATGGTACATATACACCGCCTACTTCGGCTGTTATTATTGACAAAGACGAATTAAAAATATTTGCATCAAATAAAGTAATTCGACTTTCAGAAGAAGCAAAAGTAAATGTTTACACTGTAGCCGGAGCTTTGGTAAAACAGGCAAACCGAGCAAATACAATATCGATGAACGATATGCCAAACGGTATTTATTTGGTAAATGCGATTAGCGGAACTAAAGTAAAAACGGCTAAGGTTTATATTCAGTAAGCATTTTATAGAAGAGGGGTTGAACCAAGCCCGTTAGCCAGATTATTTAACCAATATTAAGATATAAAGGGACATGAGAACTAAAATGAGAACTAAAACCTGGCACAACGTATCAAGAAATTGCATAAAAAAACTTGCAATTGTTTTGCTTGCGTTTATAGTGCATGCTGTAATTACGTTACCGGCAGCAGCACAAAATAAAATTAACGTTACAGGAAAAGTTACCGACAATTCGGGTGAAACCATGATAGGTGTAAACGTTGTGGTGTTAAATACAACCCATGGTACGGTTACAAATATTGATGGAGTTTACAACTTGTCGGTGAACCCAAATGATACCCTTCAGATATCATTTATTGGTTTTGAACCTCTTGTTATACCTGTTAACGGGCGTACAACTATTGATGCGGTTTTAGCTGAAAATGTAACCGACCTCGACGAAGTAGTAGTGGTGGGTTATGGCGAAGTAAAAAGAGCCAATTTATTGGGGTCAATCTCAAGTATTTCTGCCGATGAAATTGTTGATATTCCGGCCGTAAATATGACCAACCTGCTTGAAGGACGTATGGCAGGGGTTTCTGTGGCTCCGGCACAACCTACCGGTAACCCGGGTGCAGCTACCCGTGTGCGTATACGTACCGAAACAACATTCGGAGATACGGGAGAAGGGGCAAAAGACCCTTCTCCCTTATATATTGTTGATGGATTTGAGGTGTCGCAAGAGCAATTCGATATTCTTGATCCATCTGAAATTGAAAGCTATTCAGTGTTAAAAGATGCATCGGCAGCAGTTTACGGAAGTAAAGGAGCTAATGGTGTAATACTGGTAAAAACAAAACGCGGAAAAGAAGGGAAATTGAAAGTGAGTTACTCGGGTAGTGTGGGTATCAGCGATGCAACAACCCAAACCGAAATGTTAAGTGCTTACGATCATGCCCGTGCAATTAATGCGCGTTATGCCGACGATACTGCCTCACTTGTTTCGCCAGCAGAACTGCAGGACATGAAAAACCAGAATTTTAACTGGCTAAACGAAGCCTGGCAAAAATCTATGGTTACTCGTCATTCCATTAACCTGTCGGGCGGAAGTAAAACCGTAAAGTACTTCGCTGGTGGTACCTATGTGCATACCGAAGGTAATTTCCCCGATATGGGCGTTGGTAAATATTCGTACCGGCTGGGGCTTGATGCTAATATTACCGATCAGTTAACAGCATCAGCCACCATCTCAATTGATAACCGCGATTTTAAACGCCCACATATTTCAGGTGTTGGTTCAAACACCATGGAAGACCTGTTTGAAGTTTTACTTCAGGCACCTAAATGGACTCCCGCATATATTGATGGCTACCCTGTTGCCAATAACCTCGATTTTAATCCACTTTATCTTTTTGAAACAAATAGTTATAAAAGAACAGTTGACAAAGGACACACCTTAAACCTTAGACTATCTTACGAATTCGAAAAAATTAAAGGCCTAAGAGCTTCTGCTTCTTATAACCGACGCGAAAGCCAGGGGTATGCAAAAGATTACCTTATTCCTTATACCCTTTATCAGTTTAAACCACAAGGTAACGGGTATAAATATATTCTGGGTAACGAAATTGAAGAGCAGGTTACCATTCAGAATAAGAACCGTATTTCAGAATCATACAGTTTTGGACAAAACTACCAGTTAAACCTTAGTTTAAATTACGCCCGCACATTCGGGAAACATGATGTTGCAGCGTTTGTAACTTACGAGCAGTCGGAAGGTGAAGGTTATGGATTTAGAGCAACCGGAGAAAACATGGAAATTTACGGTTTGGAACTTCAGGATGCATTTCAAACCAAAACAACCGATGGAAATATGCTCGAAAGTGGTGATTTAGGAGCCGTTTTTCGCCTGAATTATTCATATGCCGGAAAATATTTATTTGAATCAGCCACGCGTTACGAAACTACAACACGGTTTGCACCTGGCAGCCGTGAAGGGCTGTTTCCATCCGGATCAGTAGGCTGGGTAATGTCTGAAGAGAACTTTTTAAAAGATAATGTTGAAGTAATCGATTTTCTGAAATTACGATTCTCGATGGGATTAACCGGTTATGCATCAGTAGCTCCTTACGAATACGAATTGCAGTATACCCTGGCCAACAGCGAAGACCGGTATTTATTTGGAAGTGATACACCAGCCGGAGGTATTGATATTGGCGGAAAAACAGACGTTACAAGTACAGGCGTAACATGGGAAAAATCGTTGATGCATAACTTTGGTATCGATATGAAATTATTCGACAGTAAACTGAATATTGCATTTGATGCCTACTACACCTATCAATACGATATTTTGGATAAACGAACTGTTGAATTTCCTGAAACCGGAGGATTGGGTGTAATGCCCGGCGAGAACTTAGGACGCTTGGAAGCCTGGGGCTACGATATGCAAATAGGTTACCGAGGAAGGATTAACGACGATATTTATTACAACATTAGTGGTGTGTTTAATTACGGAACGAACCGAATTATTGAACGCCCAACTCAATACATTCCTGAAGATTTCAGATATCCGATTGGACAGAGTACCACTGCTGCCGGCCGTGAAGAAGGTTTTATTTCACATGGTATTATCAGAACTCAGGAACAGCTTGATGCTCTCAATGCTGAATGGATGGAACTTTGGGGACATGGTTACCTGATTGAAGGTAGACCTGTAAGCTTGGGAGCCATGATTTTTGAAGATATTGGCCGCCCCGGAAACACCGGAGCCGGAGAACCAAGAACAGTGTTTGAACCCGATGGAGTGATTAATGAATACGATAAAAAATATGTGGAACGTGTTGGTGATATCTTTACCTGGAAAAATATGCTGCCATCAAGCGTTAGTATTGGTGGAGGTTGGAAAGACTTAAAAATTAGCACCCTTTGGACCATGGAGTACGGAACACGCAACCAGGCGGTTGACAAGCTCGCACGTGCAGTACCAACAAAAACTGAAAATTCTCCTGCTTTTTGGGCCGATTTCTGGACTCCCGAAACACCCAATGCAGAATATCCCAGCCCGTATTATGCTAGTTCAAACCAGTGGGTATCTACTTTCTGGATGAAAGATATCTATCAGTTGCGCCTCAGAACACTTAACATTTCCTATAGCTTGCCACGAGAATTATCTCAAAAATGGGGCATACCCGATTTAAGGGTATACTTTGTTGGAACTAATCTGTGGTCGCCTATACAAACTTTTGACTACAAGGAAGATGCAATCGCAAGATATAATACCTATCCGCTGTTGCGTACATTTAGTTTCGGATTAAACTTTAAAATATAATCCGGTTAAGGAAAAAGTTAATTAAAATGTAATTGAATAAAAATGAAGATCATGAGACAATATATAAAAATTCTTCCTTTAGCTATAAGTATTGTAGCCTTGTTGTTGGCCACTTCATGTCAGGATGTGCTTGATAAACACGATTTAAATGTATTGAACGACGAAATTTGGGAAGATGAAAGTCAGGCCGTTTTATACATTAATAATTTGTACAAAGAAAATATGCCCGACCAGTATTTTGGTCAGTATAGTCAGTTATGCGATGAAACCTATTCGGCTGATTCTCGATATACCGATTTGCTCTATGGATTTACAACGCCAAGCGATATTGGTGCCGTTACCGTTATGCATAAAGATAAATATGTGCTTATTCGCCGCATTAATATTGCACTTGAACGACTTGAAGAGTCATCAATGAGCGAAGATGTAAAAGCATTATTAAGAGGACAGGCATTATTTTTCAGGGCATGGCGCAACTGGGAAATGGTACAATTGTATGGTGGAATTCCTATTGTAACAACTGTTCAGGATCCGTACAACGAGGATCTGAATGTTCCCAGAAGTAAAACCTCTGAATCTATTAATGCTATTGTTGCCGATTTGGATGAAGCAATTTCCTTGCTTCCATTCAACTGGTCGCTTGATGAAGATAAAGGACGAATCACCAGTGGGGCTGCAGCTGCTTTTAAGGGGCGGGTACTACTTAACTGGGCAAGCCCGATGTTTAATCCAAACAATAATCAAGACAGGTGGCAACGTGCCTACGATGCTAATCAGCAGGCAATCGATCTTTTGGGCCAAATGACGATACCGCGAGGTTTACATCCTGATTTCAGTACATTATTTACTTTTGACGTTGTAAATAATATTGAGGCGGTAATATATAAACGCTTTAGTTTAAATGCCGGAACCATTTATACCCAGGGATGGGAAAACAGCGTTCGTCCACCGTCTGGCGGAGGGAATGGCGGTTATTCGCCAACATGGCAACTTATTTCAGCTTTTCCTATGGCGAATGGGAAGCTAACAAACGAACCCGGTTCGGGCTACGACGAAACCTATTTTTGGCAAAATCGCGACCCTCGTTTATATGCAACAATAGCCTACAACGGATCGCAATGGGAAATGAGTGGAAGAGATCCGGTAAATATTTGGACCTTCAGAAATATTAAAGAGTTAAACCGTGTACCTTCATCGGGGTTTTACAATAAAAAAGCAACCGATGCCGATATTGCACGCGAAAATATTAGCCAAACCAATACGGCCTGGATTGAATTGCGCTATGCCGAGGTTTTACTAAACTTTGCGGAGTGTGCCAACGAAATTGGTGAAAAAGTAACAGCCCTTGAACAGGTTCGTGCCATAAGAGAAAGAGCCGGAATTGAAGCCGGAGACGGAAGTTATGGTGTGGCTGACGGTGTATCGCAGGATGTGCTGCGCCAAATTATAATGGTGGAACGCCAGGTAGAATTTGCATTTGAAAATAAACGCTACTGGGATGTGCGTCGCAGAAAATTGTTCAGGGAAGACTTGGGTGAATACGTAACTAAACTGAACGGAACAGTTCGCACAGGATTTACTTATCGGGCAAAAAGCGGATGGAACGCTGAAATAAAAGACGAAACTTCTCAGTTTTATGGACAAATGCGAATTGATACGGCCTTATATTTCGGTCACCTGGATATAAATGATGTTAACAGTTCATCACAGTATTATTCGCAATCAACCAAAAACCTCGATATCTACCAGGGAGCAGTTACTCAACTTAACTACATCGATTTGTATGATTTCTTTGCTATACCCAGTTCGATGATTGAAAAAAGCCCGGCAGTTGAACAAACTAAAGGCTGGTTAAACGGAACTTTTGATCCGTTGGAAGAATAACAAAAAAACGACAAAAGCCATGAAACTGTTAAGCAAAATACTATTGCCATTATTGCTTGTGCTGGCTGCTGTGTGCGTTAACGGCCAACAGCTTGCATTTCCTGGAGCCGAAGGTTACGGAAAGTATGCCAGCGGTGGTCGGGGTAATGGATCGACCGGAAGAATAGCGATTGTAACCAACCTTGAAGATGATTTGGAGAATCCGCCGGTAGGTAGTTTACGCTGGGCTGTTCGGCAGGGAGTGGAAGAGTTTGTCGACCCAATTATCGGACCATATCTGGTAAAACGCCCATTAACAGTTGTTTTTCGGGTAGGTGGTGTTATTAACTTAAAAGGCGACTTAAGAATTGAACGCAAAAATATAACCATAGCAGGACAAACAGCTCTTGGCGATGGTATTTGTCTGCGCGGAGGAACCGTAAATATGGGAGGCTCAGATAACGTTATTGTCCGGTTCATTCGTTCGAGACCAGGCGATGAGCTGGGACTCGAAACTTCTGCTTTCAGAATAGAAAATGGAAGTAATTTTATTATCGATCATTGCTCGTTTAGCTGGGCTATTGAAGAAACTACGCATTTTTCAAGCAGTCCCAATTTTACGGTGCAGTGGTGTATAATTAGCGAATCCTTTTATCGGTCATTTCATCAGAAAGGTGATAGAGGATATGGTTCGCAACACGGCGGAATGTATGCTTCATACCATCATAACCTGATGGCGCATCATAATTCCCGAACACCACGCTTCAACGGTTCAAACGAAAACGACCTTGAAGCGCTGATTGATTACCGAAACAATGTTAATTATAATTTTGGACGCAGTGGTTCGTGTTATGGTGGCGAATGGATGAAAACTAATGGTTTGGGGTTTGCAGCCACAAACATGGTGAATAATTACTACATACAGGGGCCGGGCAACTACGGAACGCCTTATTTTGTGAGTCCCGGAACAGGTGACAATGGCTATGCCTCGTGGTATATTGATGGCAATGTACTGATTGGAGAAGACGAGAAAACAACCAATAACTGGTTGGGTGTAAATTACAGTGCCAAAGATAGTATTCGGGTTGATAACGTTATTGTAAAATCGGATGGCGGGATTGAGGATTACCAGAGCTATACGGAAAGTGCAGAAGAAGCCTACCTTTCGATTATTGAAAATGTAGGAGCAACCTTTCCAAAACGCGATGCTCATGATACGCGCCTGATAAAGGAAATGACCGGCGAAATTGCTATTATCCGATATGCCTATACCGATACAGCAGGAACAGAATCGCCCGTAAAAGGAGTTGAAACAGGAATTATCGATACGCAACACAATCTGGTGTCGCCCGAAGACCGGGCAAAAGGAGTTACGCCCTGGGATGTTTATCCAACAGTTGATTCGACAAATGCTCCGGTTGATACCGATAACGACGGAATGCCTGATGATTGGGAATTAACCAATGGACTTAATCCAAACGACAGCACTGATTTCCGATTAATAACCGAGAGTGGCTATACCAACCTTGAGGTATATCTGGCCGAATTGGTGGGTGACGAAATTAATACCGCTGTTAAACAAATCGAACAAAAACATTCGGATATTTCTGTGTACCCAAATCCTTTCAGCAATAAATTAACTATAAAATCATCAGGAAATATTACCGTTGAAGTTTATGATTTGTATGGAAGAAAGATTACGGAAAGTAAGAGCTTGGATCCTTTGCACAGTATTAATGTAGACGATTGGGATGCAGGGTTTTATTTGATAAGAACCACTAACGAAAGTGGTGCGGTTAATTGTAAAAAAGTAATAAAGAAATAGGGTGAGAATAAGAGCGATTAAAATAGGATTTCTGGGCATTGTAGTTCTTATTGGATGTAGTTGGCAACCGGCGGCACAACAATTAGCGTTTCCCGGAGCTGAGGGGTATGGAAAGTATGCCAGTGGGGGAAGAGGTAACGGATCAACAGGACGAATAGCCATTGTCACCAACCTCGAAGACGATGTAGAAAATCCACCGGAAGGAAGTTTGCGCTGGGCCTTTCAGCAGGGAACAGAAGTTTTGGTTGATCCGATAATTGGAGAATATACCGTTTATCGTCCCTTAACCATAGTTTTTCGGGTTGGTGGAGTAATCAATCTCGAAGACGATTTGAAAGTGAGCAGAAAGCATATAACCATTGCCGGGCAGACTGCTCCGGGCGATGGAATTTGTATTCGCGGAGCAACAGTAAATCTTGGTGGTTCAACAAACCTGATTGTAAGGTACATCAGGTTTAGGCCGGGAGACGAAAAATCATCTGAAGTTTCAGCTTTACGAATTGAAAATGGAGGTAATTTTATCATCGATCACTGTTCAATGAGTTGGGCAATTGAGGAGACAACACACTTTTCGAGTAGCCCCAATTTTACAGTCCAGTGGTGTATTGTCAGCGAATCCTTATACAGCTCCATTCATAAGAAAGGAAGTCGTGGTTATGCCACCCAATGGGGAGGCGAATATGCCAGTTACCACCATAATCTGTTGGCACATCATAATTCCAGAATGCCGCGTATAAACGGCTCAAACGAAAACGATATTGAAGCACTGGTAGATTACCGGAACAATGTAAATTATAACTGGGGGAGCTCTGGAGCTTTTTATGGTGGCGAATGGGAAAATACCAACGGACAAGGATTTTGTAAAACAAATGTAGTAAACAATTATTTTATCCCGGGTCCAGCAACCAGTTCAAGCGTATATTTTGCCCGTCCATCGCTTGTGCGCGAGGGCAGAACACTTGATGGTTATGCCGATTGGTATTTTGCTGGGAATACCATGTTGGGCCACACTGATTTAACAAATAATAACTGGCTTGGAGTAGACGGGTCAAACGTAGGAGGTATTGAGAATATTCGTTCTGATATTGAAGCCGTGCAAGTTGATGGAGAATTGGAAGATTACGACAACTACACCGAAACTGCAGAAGACGCTTATTTATCGGTACTCGAAAATGCCGGGGCCATATTACCTAAACGCGATGTTATAGACGAAAGGGTGATAAAAGAAGTAAATGGCGATTTGGAAATTGTGCGGTATGCCTATGAAATTGACGGGCAGGTTACACCAATAAAAGGCATAAATTCAGGGCTGATTGATACGCAGAAGAATCTGGTACCAAATGATGCCGCGGAAGGAACAACGGCCTGGGATGTGTATACAACAACACCCGAGTCGGAAGCGCCGGTTGATAACGATAGAGATGGCATGCCTGACGAATGGGAACTTGAAAATGGATTAAACCCAAACGATAGTCTTGATTTCAGATTAATAGCCGCAAACGGTTATAGCAACCTTGAAAATTATTTGAATGAATTAACGGTTGTTGTTTCCGCAAATGAAATAATGTCGGCAAATAAATTCAAGGTTTTTCCAAATCCTGTTACCGATGTCTTTCATATTCAGTCATCAGAAATCATCAAAAAGGTTGATGTTTTTAGTTTGAGTGGAAAGAAAGTGTTTGGTAGAGCCAACAAAAATGGTATACACGAGCTCGGAATTCAAAACCTTCCAACAGGAATTTATATGCTGAAAGCCGTAAGTGAAAAAGAAACTTTTACACAAAAAATAGTGAAGAAATAATTGAGCGTAATGAAGAAATACTTGTTCATAGGGCTAATGTTGTTTGCGTGTTTTACCATCCATGCACAGGTTTTTAATTATGTGGTTGATAAAAACGGTAGTGCCGATTTTACAAGTATTCAGGAAGCAATAAATGCAGTTTCCAGTAACAATAATGAGAGAACACTCATATTTGTAAAAAATGGAACGTATTACGAAAAAGTGCAGGTTTCAACCGATAAAATAAATGTGAGTTTAATTGGGCAGGATGCCGAAAAAGTACGACTTACATACGACGATAATCCTCAAAAAGGAACTTCTCCGGCTGATACTTATACCATGTTGGCTGGTGGTAATGGTTTGTATGTTGAGAATATGACCATTGAAAACTCTTCGGGCGATGTGGGCCAGGCAATTGCCATAAGAACAACCGGAGATACAATGGCATTTAAGAACTGTCATTTCATTGGATTTCAGGATACTTATTATGCCCATAAAAACCGTCAGTATAATTTAAATTGTACTGTTAAAGGTGCAACCGACTTTATTTATGGCGATGCCACTGCAGTTTTTGATAGCTGCACCATAAATTGTGTGAAAGGCGGAAGCTATATTTCGGCCCCGGCTGATACAAAACTTATTAGCTGGATTTACGGAAAAAAGTTTTTGCATGGTTTGCTATTTAGGTATTGTAACGTAACGGCTGATGATGATGTGCCGGTCAGCAGCTACTATCTGGGACGGCCCTGGCAACCCGATGCTTCATCGGTTTATATCAGTTGTGTGTTAGGTCGCCACATAAAAGCCGAAGGCTGGTCAACCTGGAGCGGAGATAACCACTTAAGTGCAGTGTTTGCAGAGTACCAGAATAAAAATGAAGATGGCAGTTTAACAGATATTTCGCAACGAGCGGAATGGAGTTCGCAGTTGGATTCTGCAACTGTAGCTAGCCGTTATAAACTCAGTTATTTTCTTAGAAAAAACGGAAAGACCTGGGATCCGCTTCGCATGACTCTTGAACAGGAATCTCCAAATGGGGTGAGTCTTGGCAATAATACTTTGAGTTGGAATGCAGTAGACAATGCCATAGGTTATGTGGTTTTTAAAAACGATTCAGTACTTGGTTTTACAAGCACAACAATGTTCCAGGCAACAAATCTAACGGGTAACAGCACTGATTATCAAATAAAATCAGTTACAAAGTACGGTGCACTCAGCCTTAGTACCTATTCTATTCCAACAGGTGTTAATGGGCTCCCCAAAAACACAAAACTGATTCAGACCTATAAAAACGGCATTGTTAATTTTAGTCAGGTCGTAAATTATCAGGTTTTTACATTATCCGGGGTGTTAGTTGATTCCGGTAAATCAGACAATGTAAATATCCAGACAGAGCATTCGGGTATGTATATTGTTCAGGTTAAAAATAATAGAGGAGAGACAGCGGCAATAAAAATAATGAATCAGTAATAAGAGAGAGGACTGCTATAAAGGACATTTCCTTTATGTTGTATGGCATGAAAAATAGTGATTGAAGTTTGTCCACTTTTTCATAGTACATGCAAGTATTAATAAAATATTAAATTGAAAATAAGATGAGGATTTTGAAAGTATTTACAGTATTTAGTTTTTTTTGTTTAGTAAGTCAGTTGGCATTTGCCCAATACCCCGACATGGGTGAAGTACAGCCAACAGTTGATTCATTAAACAGGGTTTGGAATAAAATGGATGCCGAGGCCTGGGAGAAGGCGCTGCCGGTAATCTTAAACGATATGCAAAATGATAAACCCTATAACCAGTGGGCGCAAAGAGCCGATGACTTACCTCAAGCTGATATTCCAGCTTTTCCGGGTGCCGAAGGTGGTGGTATGTACACTGTTGGAGGCCGTGGTGGAAAAGTTTTTGTTGTTACAAATTTGGCCGATAGTGGCCCCGGAACACTCCGCGAAGCCTGCGATGCCGGCGGTGCTCGTATTGTTGTTTTTAATGTGGCCGGCATAATTAAATTAGAAAGGCCAATAAACATTAATGCACCTTATATTACCATTGCAGGGCAAACCGCTCCCGGTGATGGTGTATGCATTGCTGGTGAATCATTTTTAATCAATACACACGATGTAATTATCCGCCACATGCGCTTTCGTAGAGGTGATACCTGGGTAGGCCGTCGCGACGATGCCATCGGTGGAAATCCAGTTGGAAATATCATTATCGACCACATTTCCGCATCGTGGGGATTAGATGAAAACATGACTTTGTATCGCCATATGTTTACTGATGCACCAAACAATCCAAAAGCAGGCCGCCACAAATATTCTTTGGTAAATATTACCATTCAAAACTCAATTTTTGCCGAGGGATTAGATACCTATAACCATGCCTTTGGTAGTACCCTGGGCGGACAAAACTGTATGTTTGTTCGTAACGTATGGACCAACAACACCGGTCGTAATCCATCAGTTGGTATGAACGGTACCTTTAACTTTGTAAACAATGTGGTAAACAACTGGTGGCACCGTACCATGGATGGTGGCGATTACAGCACCCGTTACCAGTTAATTAACAACTACTACAAACCTGGACCAATAACACCAAAAGATAAACCTGTTGGTCATCGTTTTGTAAAACCCGAATCGCGCTACGAGCTCGGTGGAGTTAAAATTTACGGAAAAGTATGGGTAGATGGAAATATTATGGAAGGCTATCCTGAAATTACTTCCAACAACTGGAAAGGAATTCAAATTGAAGGCATGGATGGAGCCGGCGAATATTTGCCACAAATAAAATCGGGTAAGCCGTTTAAAATGCCTTATGTAAGCATAATGGAGGCGCAGGAAGCACACGATTTTGTACTTGAAAATGCCGGTGCGAACCTACCTAAAAGAGATGCTGTTGATAAGCGACTGCTAAAACAGGTGAAAACTAATAAAATTAACCTCGACGATTATACCGAAATCGATTCACTGTACCAGTTTAAACACCGAAGATTAGGACCTGATTCGTGGAAAAAAGGAATTATTACAGATATCCGCCAAGTAGGTGGCTACCCTGAGTATAAAGGCCAACCTTATAAAGATTCGGATAAGGATGGTATGCCTGACAAATGGGAAAATAAATACAAAAAGTTAGGACTTGACCCCAATGACCCGACAGATGCTACCGAAGATTGTAATGGTGACGGTTATACTAACATCGAAAAATATATTAACGGTATTGATCCTTCTAAAAAAATAGATTGGACCAATCTCGAAAATAATTACGATACACTTTCTAAAAAGGGAGAATTATAGGCTGAAACAAAAAAGTAACTGGAAAAATCTATACTAATCATTGTGAAAAGTATTCTCATAGTATGTTTATTGCTCGCTAGTCTAACGGTTATCGCGCAAACTTCAACACAAGCTGATAAAATTGTTGTTACGGGTTCTATAACTGATGAGAAAGGCGAAACAATGGTTGGTGTAAACGTGGTGGTTAAAAATACCACCAACGGAACCATTTCAGATGTAAACGGAAAATATTTGCTGTCTGTAAATCCAAATGATACCTTATTTATTTCATTTGTTGGTTACGATACAAAAGATATTCTCGTTAAGGGTAGAACTAAAATAGACATTAAACTGCATGAAAATATTACTGATCTTGATGAAGTTGTAGTAATAGGTTATGGAGAGGTAAAACGTGCAAATTTGCTTGGTTCTGTCGCAAATATTTCTGCTGTTGAATTGGTGGACTACGTAGCCCCATCACTAACACATATGATAGAGGGGAGAATGCCTGGTGTTCACGTAAACCAGAGACAACCCAGCGGAAGTCCGGGAGCAGATACCCAAATTCAAATTCGAACTGAAACTTCATTTGGTTTGTCAGGGGAACTGTTAAAAGATTTTTCACCATTATTTATTGTTGATGGATTTGAGGTTTCTAAAGAGAATTACGATATGCTTGATCCTTCAGAGATTGAAAGTATGTCGGTTTTAAAGGATGCTTCGGCAGCTGTTTATGGAAGCAAAGGTTCAAATGGGGTGATTTTGGTGAAAACAAACCGAGGAAAAGAAGGGAAGTTGAAAGTAAGTTACTCAGGCAGTGTAGGTGTTAGCGATGCTACTACAATGGTTGAAATGATGAGTGCTTATGATCATGCGAGAACCATCAATGCCCGTTATATTGATGAACCGGATAAGCTCATTTCGGCAGAAGAGTTGGAAGCAATGAAAGACCTGGATTACAACTGGGTGGACGATGCCTGGCAAAAATCGATTGTAACAAAACATGCGCTAACATTTTCAGGAGGAACCAGCCGGGTAAAGTATTTTGTAGGAGGTAATTATATGTATACCAATGCCAATTTTCCTGAAATGGGTTATGGTAAATATTCGTTGCGATTAGGTTTAGATGCCGAAATAGCAAAAGGTTTATATGCATCAGCAACCGTTTCTTTTGACGATAAGGACTGGCAACGGCCCGACGGGGCATCATTTGGTTCTTTGCTGAATTCGCCGAAGTGGAAACCGGCCTTTATTGATGGCCTTCCGGTTGGTAATGGAACGAATGCTCCGTTGTATTTATACGAGATAGAAAGTTACAGAAGAGACGTTAATAAAGGGAACACATTAAATCTTAGGTTAACATACGATTTCGAGAAAATAAAAGGACTTCGGGCTTCAGCTTCGTATAGTAGGCGCGAAACACATGGTTACATAAAGAATTACACAATTCCATATACCGTTTATGAATTCGGGCATCCTGAAGATTTTATTTACATATTAAATAATGAAATTATTAGTCCAAAAACAGTAACCAACGACGACCGCATTTTCGAGAGGTATACGCATGGAAGCAGTTATCAGTTAAACCTTAGTTTAAACTATAATAAAACCATAGGACAACATAATTTTGCATCATTCTTTACCTATGAACAATATGAAGGGGAGGGCTTCGATTTTCAGGGAGTATCCGAATTTATTCAGACCTATGGGCTTGAATTGCAGCAAGCATTTCTTACACCCTATACTTCAGGAGGTATGAGTGAAAGTGGTGACCTTGGTGCTGTGTTGCGACTAAATTATGGATTTGCTGATAAATATTTATTGGAATCAACTTTGAGGTTTGAAACCACTACGAAATTTGCGCCTGGTGAACGCGAAGCCTGGTTTCCATCAGTCTCGGTAGGTTGGGTTGCCAGTAAAGAGAGTTTTATACAGGAATATCTGTCATTTATGGATTTTATGAAGATACGGTTTTCAATGGGCTTAACCGGGCTTGCGTCTGTTGCTCCCTATGAATACATGAGGAAATATAGCGTGACTGGTCAAACCTATTTGTTTGGTTCTGATGTTCCGGCTAGTGGACTGGGAGTTGGGGGTAAAACTGATGTGATAAGTACAGGTGTTAGCTGGGAGAAATCTTTGATGCATAACCTTGGATTAGACCTGAAGTTTTTAGATAACAAACTGGACTTTTCAATGGATGCATTTTATACTTATCAATACGATATTTTAGATAAAAGAACCGTCGAGTTTCCTTTAACAGCTGGAATGGGACAAATGCCTGGCGAAAACATTGGCCGTCTTGAAGCCTGGGGCTTCGATGGAAAGATTTCTTACAGAGGAACAATTGGAAGTAATGCATTTTGGAAAATTAGTGGAAATTTTGATTATGCCACAAACCGTATTATTGAAATGCCAACAGAATATCCTGAAAACGATTTTCGCTACCCAATTGGCAGAAGTACCTATGCTATTGACCTTGAGCAAGGTTTCATAAATCATGGAATTATCCGTACACAGGAGCAATTAGATGCCATTAACGCCGAATATATGGAAAAATGGGGACACGGTTATTTAATTGATGGAAGACCTGTTGGACTGGGCGCTTTTCATTATGAAGATATTGGCAGACAGGGAAACACAAGCATAGGTGAGCCCCGCACTGTTTTCGAACCCGATGGCTACATTAACGAGTACGACAAAAAATACCTTGAAAAAATAAACGACGAATTGACGTGGCGGAACCTGTTTCCAACAAACTTATCGATGAGTGGCGGTTGGAAAGATGTTCGTGTAAATATGTTATGGTCGATGGCCTACGGTTTTTACAACAGGGTAGTCGATAAGTCGGCACGTGGAACGGCGACAGAATCGAGTAATGCACCTTCGTTTTGGGCCGATTTCTGGACACTCGAAAATCCTAATGCAAAATATCCGAGTCCCTATTATGCTTCATCTAACCAGTGGGTTTCTACTTTTTGGATGAAAGATATTTATCAATTACGCTTACAAAATCTGAATGTATCTTATGTTTTGCCAAGGGAGATGACAAAAAAATGGGGCGTGGAGCAGTTTCGTATATACTTTTCCGGAACAAACCTATGGACCCCCGTATCAACCTATAAGTACAAAGATGATGCATTAAATGGTTACAGTTCATATCCAATTCAACGAACGTTTAACCTTGGTATTAATGTAAATATTTAATTTGAAAACAGAAACAACTTAAAATGAATAGACTTTTTGCAGTAACTCTTTTATTGTTGCAAGTTTTTATTTCGCTTGCACAGCAAAATGAAGCAGTAGATGAATACACACGCGTAATAACCGGCCGGGCAGACAAAATTGTCAATGCCATGGAATTTTCTTGCGAAACGGTTAAAATACAGGTGCGCGATATCATAGTAGAGCATTACCGTTTTCTGAATGATGCCGAAGAAGCACGAAACGCCGATGTGGCAAAAATTCGTGAAGATTTTGCCGGGAATAAAGAACTGCGCGATGCAAAAATCGACTTGCGTAAAGCTGAGCAGGAATTAAAAACACGCGACCATCATTTTGCTTTTTATGCTCAATTAAAAAATGTAATTTCAGAAGAACAAATCGACCAGGTAAAAGACGGGCTAACCTATGACGTATTAAACGTAACATACAAAGCTACTTGTGATATGATTCCAAGCCTTACCGAAGAAGAAAAGGCACAAATTATGGTTTGGCTGATTGAAGCTCGTGAACACGCCATTGATGGCGGCTCGTCAAAAGAAAAGCACGGCTGGTTTGGAAAATATAAAGGTAGAATTAACAATTACCTCTCCGACAGAGGTTACGACTTGAAAGCCGAACGTAAAGCGTGGGAGCAGCGACTGGAAGAACGGAAAAAATAATATTAATGCAAAACAGAGCTGATAGTAAGAAAAAATTGGGGCAACATAACAGGTTTATGTTGCTTGCTTTTTTATGTTTTTTTACTTTTTTTACAGTAGCCCAAAATTACGAGCTTCCGGCTATTCGTTGGGAAAACCGACAACTGGTATCCACTGCCGACAGTCTTGGGAATATCATTCCCGATTATTCGTTTTGCGGCTACAAAGCCTCAAACGAAAAAATTCCACAAGTTCCGGTAAAAGTGGTGGTTCCCGCACAAAAAGCCGATGCAACAGAAGCCATTCAAAAGGCAATCGATTATATGGCCAGTTTACCAGTTCTTGAAAACGGTTTTCGCGGCACCATTCTATTGCAGGAGGGAGAGTACAATGTTTCCGGTCGTTTTTTAGTGGAAGCTTCGGGCATTGTGTTGCGCGGAAGTGGCAAAAACACTATTCTCAGGGCAACCGGAGTCGACCGCGAAACTCTTATCCGTGTTGCGGGCTCAAATGATTTACAGGTAAGCAATTCAAGGCTTATTACTTCTGAATATGTGCCTGTTGGTTCAAAAACAATTCAGGTTGACGATGTGGCTAATTTTAAGACAGGAATGCAGGTTGTTGTCCATCGTCCATCCACCCAGGAATGGATTGATAAATTGAAAATGAATGAATTTGGTGGCGAAACCTCGTGGTTGGGCTGGAAACCCGGCAGAAGGGATTTAACCTGGGAGCGAACCATCGAAAAAATTGACGGCAATACTTTAGTTTTAAATGCGCCCATAACAACGGCACTGGATAAAAAATATGGAGGTGCAACTGTTAGTACCATGCAATGGCCGGGTAGAATTGAAAATATTGGAATTGAAAATTTAACCCTGGAGTCTGAATTCGATAAAAACAATCTAAAAGATGAAAACCATTGCTGGTTTGCCATCACCATTGAAAGCGCTAAAAACGCCTGGGTAAGGCAGGTAAACTTCCGTTATTTTGCAGGTTCGGCAGTGGCTTTATACGAAACGGCAAGCAAAATAACTGTTGAAGACTGTATTTCCACACATCCGGTTTCAGAAGTTGCCGGGCAAAGGCGGAATACCTTTTTTACCATGGGGCAGCAAACACTTTTTTTACGGTGTTATGCCGAAAACGGGATGCACGATTTTGCCACAGGATTTGCCGCAGCCGGACCAAATGCTTTTGTTCAATGTAAATCAGTTTTACCCAACAGCTTTAGCGGAGCAATCGACAGTTGGGCATCGGGAGTTTTATTCGATATTGTTAAAGTGGATGGTCATGCCCTGAGTTTTAAAAACCGCGGCCAGGACGGGCAGGGAGCTGGATGGACAGCAGCTAGCTCAATGATGTGGCAATGTTCTGCATCAAAAATTGAATGTTTTGCTCCACCAACTGCTCAAAACTGGGCCTACGGCGCCTGGGCGCAATTTGCTGGAAACGGATTGTGGTACGAAGCCAACAGCCACATCAGACCACGTAGTTTGTTTTTTGCACAACTGGCCAAACGTTTAAACAAAGATTTAAAAGATTTTCAAAACGAAATAATCCCTTTCGAAGGCGAGTCTACCTCAAGTCCAACCATTGAACAGGCAGAAGCATTTACAAAAAACGCAGTTAACTCACCCATCCAACTAAAAGATTATATTGAACAGGCCGCGGAAAGAAATCCTATTTCAACGAAAGCTGAAAATTCACTTTTGGTAGCAGAAATTCAATCCGAAAAAGGAGAAGAAGTTCGGGAGAATAAATCGATAGAACTGGTTAACGGTAACCTGATATTTAATGGTGAACACATTGTAGGAAGCCGCTTTTCGGTGCCCTGGTGGCGGGGCGATGCACGACCTTATGCTGCTTTAAAGGCTAGTCCGGCAATAACTCGTTATGTTCCCGGAAGAATAGGTTTAGGTTACACCGACAACCTGCAGGAGGTCGTTGAAGCGATGGAACAGACAGGAACTATTGCCATCGACCATAATTACGGCCTTTGGTACGACCGACGCAGAGATGACCATGAACGAGTGCGACGGTTTAATGCCGAGGTTTGGGCACCATTTTACGAACAACCCTTCTCGCGAAGCGGAGTGGGAGAAGCCTGGGACCGTTTGAGTAAATACGACCTCACAAAACCAAATCCATGGTATTGGAACCGTTTACGTAAGTTTTCTGAATTGGCAGAAGAGAAGGGAAAAATGCTCATTCATCAAAACTATTTTCAGCACAATATTTTAGAGGCTGGGGCGCATTGGGCTGATTCGCCCTGGCGACCTGCAAATAACATTAACAACACAGGTTTTCCTGAACCTGCGCCTTATGCCGGCGATAAACGTATTTACTTAACTGAACAGTTTTACGATATAACCCATCCCATTAGAAAAGAACTACACAGAAATTATATTCGCCAGTGCCTTGAAAATTTTAAAGGACAATCAAACGTAATTCAGTGCATAAGTGCAGAATACACGGGACCGCTGCATTTTGTTGAGTTTTGGTTGGATGTAATTGCTGAATGGGAAAATGAAACAGGCGAAAATGCGCTGGTGGCTTTAAGCACTACAAAAGATGTTCAGGATGCGATTTTGGCCGATAAAAAGCGCTCAAAAATTGTTGATATCATCGATATCCGATATTGGGCATACCGTCCCGATGGCTCGGCGTACGCACCGCCCGGAGGGGCTAACCTGGCACCACGGCAACATGCCCGTAAAGTAAAAACAGGAAAGCGCTCGTTTGAAAGTGTTTATCGTGCCGTTGCTGAGTATCGTACCAAATTCCCAGAAAAAGCAGTTATTTATTCCGAAGGGCATTACACGGGCTATGGTTGGGCCGTTTTTATGGGCGGAGGTTCCTTACCCGTGTTAAGTTCATTGGTGCACGAAGGGTTATTGCAGGCTGCTTCAACCATGTTACCATTTAAAACCGATGAAGAACAAACTTTTGGTCTTAAAGATGACCAAAACGGAATCATAATTTTCAGCAAGAACAAAAAATCGATATCAGCAGATTTGAGTGGTCTGCAAGGAAAATACGAAGTGCTTTTTATCAATCCGTCAAACGGAAAACTGATTGAGAAGGGGCAGAATATTTTGGGAAATCAAATAAATACAATTAGTCTACCTGCACAAGGAGATATTATAACCTGGATTAAAAAGAAATAGAATCATGAGAATTGGAGTCTTATTTTTAGCAATAGTATTACTTTTTGGATGTACGCAATCTCAAAAAAAGGAGGTGAAAGAAGAGACCGGATTACCTCAATTAAAAGTTTCGGAAAACCAACGATACCTGATGGATGAAGATGGAAATCCATTTTTTTGGTTGGGAGATACCGGATGGTTGTTGTTCTCAAAATTAAACCGTGACGAAGCGGAACAGTACCTGGATAACCGCGTGGATAAAGGTTTTAACGTCATTCAGGTAATGGTGGTACATCATTTACAGGTGAGTAATGTTTATGGCGATTCGGCTCTGGTGATGGGCGATGTTTCAAAACCCGCAGTTACCGAAGGAAGTACTTTTGAAGACTCAGCCGCTTATGATTTCTGGGACCACGTAGATTATGTTATTGACATGGCAGAAAAAAAAGGCCTGTATATGGCACTTGTTCCGGTTTGGGGAACAAATGTAAAAGCCGGAGGTGTTAGTCGCCAACAAGCTGATGTTTATTCAAAGTGGTTGGCTGAACGTTATGGACAGAAATCAAATATCATCTGGCTCAATGGTGGAGATACCAAAGGTTCCGATTCTACTGCTACCTGGAATATTATGGGGCAAAATTATCATGAACTGGCTCCCGACCATTTGTGTACTTTTCATCCTTTTGGTCGCATGCAATCATCGCTTTGGTTTCACGATGCCGAATGGCTGGATTTTAATATGTTTCAATCGGGGCACCGACGTTACGACCAGGACGACACCGAAAAAGCTTACGGACAGGATAACTACAAATATGTACGCGATGATTTAGCCATGACACCACTTCGTCCGACGATTGATGGCGAACCATCTTACGAGGGAATTCCGCAAGGTTTGCACGACCCGGCTGAGCCATTCTGGAACGATGCCGATTTGCGCCGTTACGCTTACTGGTCGGTTTTTGCCGGTGGTTTTGGTTTTACTTACGGAAACAGTGCAGTAATGCAAATGCACCGCCCCATTGATGAAACGCCTGCCTACGGAGCACGCGAATACTGGACTGAAGCAATTGATATGCCGGGAGCCGGACAAATGATTCACCTTAAAAACCTGATGCTTACAAAACCTTTTTTTGAACGTTTACCCGACCAATCGCTTATTGCTGCCGGACAAGGCGAAAAATACGACTATCAGGTGGCAACGCGCGGAAATAATTATGCCATGGTTTATACCTACAACGGACGTGAAATGCAGATTGCTATGGGGAAAATTGCCGGCGATAGGGTTACTGCTTCGTGGTTTAATCCACGTAACGGTGAACAAACCGCAATTGGTGAGTTTGAAAACAATGGAACGCAATCGTTCGACCCTCCTGGAGAAGTAGAAGAAGGGAATGATTGGGTTTTGATTTTGGATTCAGTGGAATAGCCTTTCAACAATACTGTCTTTTCGAAGGAGGGACGACTGAGAAATCTTTCATATTGGAACAGATTTCTACTTATTCTTCGCCGAAATGACATTAAAAATGACTAATGAAATTAAAGAAATGACGAAATACATTCTGATACTATTAACAACATTGATTTTCTTTTCTTGCCAAAAGGAGAAAGAGGTTTATATATTCAGCACATTCCGCGAACCGGCCGACAAAGGGCTTTTTCTGGCCTATAGTTATGACGGTTATACCTGGAACGACCTTGGCGGTCCCTGGCTGGCACCCAAGGTAGGTAATCAAAAGGTAATGCGCGACCCTTCGGTGGTTAAAGGCCCCGACGGTACTTTCCACATGGTTTGGACATCATCGTGGCGCGGCGACTTAGGTTTTGGTTATGCCAACTCAAAAGACCTTGTAAACTGGTCGGAACAAGAGTTTATCGAAACAATGGCTTTTGATACATCAACTGTAAATGTCTGGGCCCCCGAGTTGTTTTACGACGATGAAAAAGAGGAATACATCATTATTTGGGCCTCAACAATCCCATATAAATTCGAAAAGGGGATAGAGGAGGAGCGTAACAATCACCGCATGTATTGCACCATCACAAAAGATTTTAAAACTTTTTCTGAAACCAAACTGTTTCTCGACCCCGGGTTTAGCGTAATCGATTGTGTAATTGTAAAACGTGGAAAAGGAGATTATGTGTTGGTATTAAAAGACAATACCCGTCCGGAACGAAATATTAGTGTGGCTTTTGGGAAATCGCCACTGGGGCCATGGGAGAATTATTCGGAACCGTTTACGGCTCAATTTACCGAGGGACCAACAGTACTTAATTTGGGAGAAGATTGGTTAATCTATTACGATTCGTACCGTGAAAAAATTTATTCTACCCAAAAAACAAAAGATTTTAAAACATTTTCAAATATTTCATCAGAAGTTACTTTTCCTGATGGACACAAGCACGGAACCGTTTTTACGGCGTCTGAAAGTATTTTGAATAATTTGATTGAATTGGCAAAACAGAAAAAGCAATAGAGGATGAAGCAAGTGAAGTTGAGTGTGATATTATTTTTTATAAGCCTGTTTGTGGCGATGGCCCAGGATACCGTACATTTTGTAGGGGCTGAAAAGGTCAACATCGATTATCACCACGGACAATTAAGTCCGGTACTGGGAGTGCATAACATACAGGTAATGCGCGCCAACCGGGAGCTGCCCGAAACGGCTGATGGTTTGGGTTGGACCTACAACCATGCAGCCAACCTGGCTTACTGGAATAACAAATTTTATTACCATTACCTGAACGACCCGGTGGGCGAACACATTCCTCCGGGAAGAACCATGTTACTTACCTCAGAAGACGGTTACAACTGGACAAAGCCGATAACGCTATTCCCGGAATACCGCATTCCGAACGGAACAACAAAAGAGGGTGTTGATGGAGTTGCCAAAAAGCTTGATGCGGTTATGCACCAACGAATGGGATTTTATGTGGCAAAAGATGGTCGTTTGTTGACTTTGGCTTATTATGCCATTTGTCTGAATAAAAAAGATAGCCCTAACGACGGGAAAGGAATTGGTCGTGCCGTGCGGGAGATATACAAAGACGGAACTTTTGGTCCCATTTATTTTATTCGCTACAACCACGGTTGGAACGAGGAGAATACCGATTTTCCATTCTACAAATCAAGTAAAGACAAAGGCTTTGTGGCCGCCTGCGATGAGTTGATGGCCAACGCCTTACAAATGCAGCAATGGGTAGAAGAAGCCGACCGCGACGACCCGCTTATTCCCATAAAAAAACAATACAAAGCATTTAGCTACTACCATTTACCCAATGGAAATGTAATGGGTTTGTGGAAACATGCTTTAACCGCCTGCAGCACCGATGAAGGAAAAACCTGGACAGTACCATTGCGCGCACCTGGTTTTGTAAATGCCAATGCAAAAATTTGGGGACAGCGTACCAATGACGGCAAATACGTTACGGTTTATAATCCATCGGAATTTCGCTGGCCACTGGCACTATCAATCAGTAACGATGGTGTGGAATACGATAAACTTTTGCTGGTGAACGGCGAAATTACTACAATGCGTTACGGGGGCAACTATAAATCGTACGGGCCGCAATACGTTCGCGGTATCGTTGAAGGAAACGGTGTTCCTGCAGACAAAAACCTTTGGGTAGCCTACAGCATGAACAAGGAAGACATGTGGATTTCGCGTGTAAAAGTTCCTGTTTTGGATAAAGAAACGGAGCAGGTTGACGAGGTCTTCTCTGAAATGGAAAAAGGAAAAGAACTCGACCGCTGGAATATCTTTAGTCCGGTTTGGGCACCTGTAAAAATTGAAGAACAGGGGGGACAGCGTTGGTTGGCTCTTCGTGATAAAGATGAGTTTGATTATGCTAAAGCAACACGTTTATTTCCATCAACAGATAAACCCAATGTGGAGTTTACCATAAAAACAGGGCAGAACAACACTGGTCTTTTACATGTTGAACTTCAGGATGAAAAAAATACCCCGGCAATCCGTTTAATTTTTGATAAGGATGGCGTAATAAAATACAAATCGGGCTACCGCGTAAACCGAATGCACGAATACGAAGCCGGAAAAGAATATACAATCAGAATTGAAGCTACGGCCACCGACCGTTTTTACAAGGTTTTCTTAAATGGGGAGCAGGTGCTTCGACGTTTGATGTTTGCTCCGGTGAAACAACTGGATAAGATTGTTTTTCGTACGGGAGAAATACGTCGTTTTCCCAATGCCGATACGCCAACCGACCAGGATTTCGACGTAAAACAAAGTGGGAAACCGGTACAAGAAGCAGCGTTTTTTATTAAAAGCCTGAAAACAGAAAAGGCTAATGGGGAAGCAGCAGTTTTAAAAGCTGACGATTTTAAACACTATGTGGATTATTTTAATGGCATGGAGGATGAAAACATCGTTCAGGCCATTCCAAATGCCGAATCGTGGGACTGGATGAAAGCCAATGTTCCCTTGTTTGAATGTCCGCAGCATAACTTCGAGCAAATGTTTTACTATCGCTGGTGGACCTTACGCAAACATATTAAAGAAACGCCGGTTGGATATGCCATGACCGAGTTCCTTGTGGAAAGAAGTTATTCCGATAAATACAACCTAATTGCCTGTGCCATTGGGCATCATACCATGGAATCGCGCTGGTTGCACAATTCAAAATATTTAGACGAATACTTGCATGTTTGGTACCGTGGCAACGAGGGAAAACCAATGGAAAGGTTACGCAAATTTAGCAGTTGGACACCAGCAGCTCTGCTCGAAAAGTACAATGTTGATGGAAACCATAACTATTTGCTCGATTTGTTACCAGACATGGAAGCAAATTATAAACGCTGGGAACAGGAACGTAGATTACCCAATGGACTTTTCTGGCAGGAGGATGTAAAAGACGGAATGGAGGAACAGATTAGTGGTGGCCGACGTGTGAAAAATGCCCGCCCAACCATTAACAGCTACATGCAGGCCAATGCAGTTGCCATTGCAAAAATGGCTGAATTGCAAGGCGACACTGCACTTCAGCAACTTTACCTTGCAAAAGCCGATACTTTGAAAAACTTAATTCAGACAAAGCTCTGGAATCCCGAGATGAATTTTTACGAAACCATTCGTGAAAAAACGCAGGATTACGCCGGAGTAAGGGAAGCCATTGGCTATATCCCGTGGTATTTTAATATTCCCGGAAATGAGCAAACTGTGGCTTGGGAACAAATTACCGATGAAGAAGGTTTTCTTTGCCCTTACGGAATGACCACTGCCGAACGCCGACACCCCGAATTTCGCACGCATGGATGCTGCAAATGCGAGTGGGATGGTGCAATCTGGCCCTTTGCTACTTCGCAAACCTTGGTTGGTTTGGCCAATCTTTTAAACAACTACAATCAGGATTTAATGAACGATTCCATCTATTTCAAACATTTGGAATTGTATGTGGAATCGCAGTACCATCGCGGACGCCCATACATTGGCGAGTACCAGGATGAAGTTACCGGTTACTGGCTTAAAGGCGACCAGGAACGTAGCCGTTACTACAATCATTCAACTTTTAACGATTTAATTATTACCGGATTATGTGGTTTGCGTCCTCGTGGCGATAATAAACTGGAAGTAAATCCACTGATTCCTGAAGATAAATGGGACTGGTTTTGTTTGGATAAAGTAAAGTACCATGGAAAAATGGTATCGATTGTCTGGGACAAAAACGGAGACAAATACCAATTGGGTAAAGGCCTTACCATTTTGGTTGATGGAAAAGTTGTTGGGAATTCTGAGAAATTGGAGAAGATTGTTTGTGAGTTAACGGCAAGCAAGAATGCTCCCGGCAAAACTGATAAAAACTAATAAAACAACTTATATACTTATTAAGAAAATGGATTATGGTTCAAGTTTAAGCTTGACTATTATCCCAAAATTATAACAACAAAACTGTGCTGAATATGGCAATTATCCATCGAATTTTTACACGTGTTTTTATCCTTGTTGCACTATGCTCAAGCTTGGTTGTTAATGCACAGGATGAATCGGTTTCATCCAAACAACCTGAGCGGGGGCAAATTCCCCCACATCCGCCTAGATTGCCGGAGGGTGTTATTCCTGCATTCCCGGGTGCATGGGGTGGAGGTATGTTTACTCAAGGTGGGCGCGGAGGAAAAGTGTTCGCTGTTTCTAATTTAAACGATAGCGGCGAAGGTAGTCTTCGTGCGGCCCTTGAAGCCGAAGGACCACGAATTGTGGTATTTCGTGTAGCAGGAAACATCAAAATAAATGACGATATCAATATCAGTCATCCCTACATTACTATTGCGGGCCAATCGGCACCGGGTGATGGAGTATGCATTATGGGAACAATCAATATCAATACGCACAATGTTGTTATGCGGCATATTCGTGTACGCCGGGGTATTCCTCAGGGCGGCCAAGGCGATGACAACATTGGAGGTAGTAGCCCCGATCATCATATCATCATTGATCATTGTTCGACAAGCTGGGGAATGGACGAAAATATTTCACTTTACCGGCGAATGAGGCCTTCGTTGGACGGAACCAAGAGAATAAAAGATCCGGCCAGAAATATTACTATCCAATGGACTATTTCCAGCGAAGCACTCGATGCACGCGGCCATGCCTTTGGAGGTACATGGGGAGGAAATCCATCGACTTTCCACCACAACCTTTTTGCCTGCAATACGGCGCGTAATCCATCCATTGGAATGTCAGGACCCTTTGATTTCCGTAACAATGTAATTTATAACTGGCGACACCGTACAATGGATGGCGGCGATGAAACGTCTATGATTAACGTCATTAATAATTATTACAAGCCAGGTCCGGCTACCAACGACAATATGCGTGCTGTTTTTGCACGTATCGAAGAGCGATCCATGTATTCACCCGGCAGTGCCTGGGCAGAGGGTGACTGGTATCCAAAAGAAAAAAATCGTCCCGGGAAATGGTACGTGGCAGGCAACATCATGGACGGCAATAAAGAATTAAATAACAACAATTGGGCTGGTATGCGCGGACCTGAGCATCTTGCCCGCGTAAATACTCCATTCGAGGGCTGGCCTGTATCACCGCATGAAACAGCCGAAGATGCTTTTCTATCGGTACTGAAGCACGCAGGTGCCACCCTGCCCAAACGCGATGCCGTAGATAAACGGGTGACTGAAATGGTTTTTAGTGGCAAGCCAATGACGGAGACAGGTATAATTAAAGACATTTCAGAAGTTGGGGGGTATCCGGAGTTGACATACCATCCTGAAAAAGTCGCTGTTGATAGTGATGGAGACGGTATGCCCGATGACTGGGAAAGTAAATACAAGCTTGATCCTGAGAATCCGGCAGATGGTGCCATGGATAGCGATGGTGATATTTATACCAATGTGGAAGAATACCTTAACGGTACCAATCCACAAGAAAAAATCAATTACCGTAACCTCGGCAATAATATCGACCAAATCAGTTTTTCAAAATAAAGAACGTAAACAAAATATGAACAATAAAATAGCCTATATTCTACTAGTATTTACCGCAATATTATTTACCCAATGTTGTCAAAAAAACGATTTCAAAAGTGGAATTATTACCGATGAATTCATTTACGAAGAGGCGCCATATCCGTCATGTCATGCATCAACCATTGCCGAAACTCCCGAGGGGATGGTGGCAGCCTGGTTTGGAGGAACACACGAGCGCCACCCCGATGTAGGCATTTGGGTTAGCCATTTAAAAGATGGGAAATGGACCCCATCGGTAGAAGTGGTTAACGGTGTTGAAAATGACACCTTACGGTACCCAACATGGAACCCGGTTTTGTTTCAGGTGCCAGATGGCGAACTGTTACTTTTTTACAAAGTAGGCCCAAGCCCGTCAACCTGGTGGGGAATGCTAATGCGCTCAAAAGACAATGGCCACACCTGGTCGGAACCGGAAACTTTGCCTGAGGGATTCTTAGGACCCATAAAAAACAAACCTGTTTTGCTGGATGATGGAACATTGATATGTCCCACAAGTGTTGAAGGAGGCCCGGGCTGGCGTGTTTATTTCGAAAGCACAAAAGACTTTGGCAAGACCTGGGAAAAAACAGAGGTGATAAACAATCCGAAAGTTCATCAGATAATTCAACCAAGTATTTTGAAACACAATGACGGACGTTTACAGATTTTATGCCGCAGCCGCAACAGTGTTTTGGTTAGCGCCTGGTCGGATGATAATGGCAAAACATGGGGATTAACGCAACCATCAGGTTTGCCAAACAACAACTCTGGCACCGATGCAGTTACCCTAAAGGACGGCAGACAACTGGTGGTTTATAATCATGTAAAAACACCAATTGGTGCAAGTAAAGGTCATCGTACACCGCTAAATGTTGCTGTTTCGGAAGACGGTAAAAATTGGGAGGCAGCACTTGTCTTGGAAGATTCTGAAATCAGCCAGTATTCATATCCGGCAGTTATTCAATCGTCGGATGGTTTAGTGCATGTGGTTTACACCTGGCGAAGAGAACGCATTAAACACTTGGTTATCGATCCTGCCAAATTAAAAACAACACCAATTGAATTTGAACAATGGCCTGAATTTTAAAATATGCAAGTAAAAAGATTTTTATTCATAATTGGTTTGTGTTTTATCAGTGTTCTGGCAATAGCCCAGAATGCTGATAATAACTACCAGCGCCCTTTATCTGATGTGTTGAAAGATATTGAGCAGCAGTACGATGTTAAATTGCGGATTTCGGGCGACCCAATCGACGGATTGGTATTGGATTATGCTAACTGGCGATTTCGTCCCGATGTAAATGTTACTCTTAAAAATGTTTTGGCACCTTTCGATTTAATTCATATTCCCGATGGTGCTCCCAATAAATTTAAGATTCAGGGCTACCGCTATCACCAACGTTCGGTGGAAGATGCCAAAGCCACACTTGAGTCCATTTCAGAAAAGTATTCAAATAAAACCGAATGGGAAAAACGTCGCAGCGAATTAAAAGCCTGTGTGAAAGAAGCCATTCGTTTAAAAACACTCCCTGCATCGCCCGGTACAAAACCGATTTTAACCGATGTTCGAAAAATGGATGGTTATACTGTTCAGAATATTGGTTTGGAGGTATTGCCCGGATTTTATGTGGCAGGTTCCATTTATCGGCCCACAAAAATTAAAGGGAAAATACCTGTAATTCTGTGCCCCAATGGGCATTTTAACAATGGGCGTTACCACGAACAAATTCAAACCCGGTGTGCTGGGCTTGCCCGCATGGGAGCGCTTGCTGTTAGCTACGATTTATTTGGTTGGGGCGAGTCGGCACTGCAGGTTGGAACGGAAAGTCATCGTACAAGCATGGCCAATACTATGCAGGCCTTAAACAGCATCCGATTGCTCGATTATTTGCTTTCGTTTGATTATGCCGATGAAAGCCGTGTGGGAATTACCGGCGGTTCGGGTGGCGGAAGTCATACCATTTTAATCTCGGCTATTGACGACCGAATTGATGTAAGTGTGCCAACGGTAATGATGTCGGCCATTCATTACGGTGGTTGCCCTTGCGAAAGTGGCAACCCCATTCATTTTTGTGGAGGCGGCACCAACAACGTGGAACTGGGAGGATTGTTTGCCCCCAAACCACAACTGGTAATTTCCGATGGTGGCGATTGGACAGCCAACGTGCCGGAACTTGAATTCCCATTCCTAAAACGAATTTACGATTTTTACGATGGGGCAGTTGTTGAGAACATACATTTTGCCGATGAAGGGCATGATTATGGCCCATCAAAACGAACGGCCATGTATCGTTTTATGGCTAAACATTTGGGGTTGGATGCATCAAAGGTATTCGATAAAAAAGGAAAGCTGGATGAATCATTTGTTGCCATTGAAAGTGAAGAACAATTGAAATCCTTTGGAACTAAAGGCGAAAATCTTCCCGGAAATGCCTTAAAAAGTTTTGATGATTTGGTAAAGGTGTTTAATAAGGAAGTAGGAATAAAAGCAAAATCGGGCGAGTATAAAATTGCCGTTTGCGACTGGATGATTTTAAAGCGCCAAAAACTGGGGGTTTTTGAACGTGCCTATCAAATAGGTGCTGATGGAATTGAACTGGATATGGGAGGTTTGGGAAACCGTCCTACCTGGGACAATAAAATGCTGAACCCCATTGAACGCAAAATATTTCTGGATAAATTGAAAGAATACAAGCTGGAATTCTCATCGGTAGCCATGTCGGGATTTTATGCGCAGCCATTTTATAAACGCGAGGGACTTGAGCGCTTAATAGACGATTGCATAAATACTATGAATCTGATTGGTGTAAAAACGGCCTTTCTGCCATTGGGTGTTGAAGGCGATTTAAACAAATACCCCGAGCGCCGTGAAGCCATTGTGGAGCGTTTGCAAATGGCTGGGAAAAAGGCCGAAGCTGCAGGAGTGGTAATCGGTATTGAAACCTCGCTGGATGCTGCCGGAGAAATTGCTTTGTTGGAAGAAATAGGTTCACCGGCTATTAAAATCTATTACAATTTTCAGAATCCGCTGGAAGCCGGACGAGATTTGCACCAGGAACTGAAATTACTGGGAAAAGACCGTATTTGTCAGATTCATTGTACCGATACCGATGGCGTTTGGTTGGAAAACAACACCCGTCTGGATATGCATAAAGTAAAAGAAACGCTTGACGAAATGGGCTATTCGGGTTGGCTGGTAATTGAGCGTTCGCGCGATGCTACCCGAACAAAGGCATCAGATGTGGTGTGGAACTATGGTGGCAATACAAAATTTTTAAAATCGATTTTTCAGGAATAGCAAGAATGAGTTTACAGCTTCTGTAATTCGTCTTTAGGTCTTTCAACAAAGATAGTTGGGAAAATCATCCCGCATTCTGTTACAAAAAGAACTCGATTGAATAACGATGGAGATTAGTTTTGTATTCAAATTTAATTAACCGATGAGAACAACAATTCTACTCTTATTTGTAGTTGCCCTGATGGGGTGTAACTCAAATCAATCAAAAAACAAAAGTGAACAACCAGAACCGAGCTGGGCGGTAAAATTTGCCGAATCGGTTTTAAACGAGGCGGATAGTTTAATCTATTACCAGCGCGAAAAACCAAAGTACGAATACGATTATGCTTTTTTAGGCGATGCGGTATATCAGTTAAAAGATATTGACGCTAAATATGGCGTTTATTTGAAAGCATATATCGACTATTTTCTGCATGCTGATGGAGAAATTGACGGGCATAAAATGTCGGATTATAATATCGATCGGGTGCGTCCGGGAAACAGCATGATTACACTATATAAAGCAACTGGCGACGAAAAGTACAAACGCGGAATTGAAACGCTGGTAGAACAAATGCAAGGGCAGCCAAGAACCAATGCAGGAGGGTTTTGGCATAAAAAAATATACCCGTACCAAATGTGGTTGGATGGCTTGTATATGGCTTCTCCGTTTTTAACACGCTATGCACTCGAGTTTGATCAGCCACAGTGGTTCGACGAAGTTACTTTTCAGTTGCAGGAAGTGTATAAACAAACACTTGATGAAGCAACGGGGCTGGTATACCACGCCTGGGATGAAAGCCGCGAGCAACGCTGGTGTGTGCCTGAAACGGGCCAATCGAAACACTTTTGGAGCCGTGCAACCGGCTGGTACATGATGGCCCTGGTTGATGTACTGGAGTTTTTACCCGCTAATCATAAAGACAGAGGGGCTATTATTGATATTTTGAATATGTTGAGTGAAGCAATTGTGACCGTACAGGATGCGGAAACAGGACTTTGGTACCAGGTAATGGACAGGGGGGGTGAAGACCGCAATTACCTTGAAGCATCAGGTTCGGCAATGATTATTTATGCCTTTGCGAAAGGAGCAAAAAATGAATGGCTACCTGAAAAATACCTCGAAATTGCTAATCAATCATTTGATTCACTAACCAAAAATCTGGTTGAAACAGATGACGCGGGGTTTGTTGTTTTAAAAAATACCTGTGGGGCTTGTGGCCTGGGGGGGAACCCATATCGCGAAGCCGATTACGATTATTACGTTACCGAGAAAAAAGTAGACAACGACCAAAAGGGTGTTGCACCTGTAATTCTTGCAGCAATTGAATTGAATAAATAAGTAACAAAAAGATGAAAAACTTAAGCTTGATAATTACATTACTGGTTGTAATTGTAACGGCCTGTACCAATCCAAAATCAAAAGAAAAAAATATTGCTTCAGCTCCCCTGGAAGTTAAGAAAACACAAGCCTACATTGGCCTTAAAGAAGGTGGCGAGTGGAAGTGGGTAACCAAAAATAATGGAAACGAACAATATGAATATCAGGGAGGTAGTTTTAAATCGGTTAGCCAATTGAATGTTGACGAAAAACATACCGATCATTCTTTTGATATTCAGTTTGAAGGACCCGGTTGGGAATCGGATAAAATAGCTTACCGTATTTATCTCGATTGGCGTAATGCCATTGATATTTTTGGCAAGAAAACCGATACAACTGTATTGCATTCGGTGGGGCTTGATGGTTTCGATTCATATCATGAAGTAGCCGACTGGGGTGTTGATGTATTAAAAGTTGGATCGTCATTAGGCATGGGATCTATAGCATTCTGGGATGGAGAAAAAGCCATTCGTGTGGAGAAAACGGATAGTTTGTTTGCCAAAGTAAAAAACGACGAAACCAAATCGGAGGTAGCCATTACTTACTATGGCTGGGAAATAAACAATACCAAAACTACTTTACAATCTACCCTTGCTATAGAGGCCGGAAGTTACCTGACACGATACACGCACACGCTTTCTGAGACCTTGCCGAATTTGGCCAGTGGCATTGTAAAACACGACAATACTGAAGTAAAGGTGTTTACTGATATAAAAGAAGGCTGGACCTGTTTGGCAAGCTTTGGTGTACAAACCTTACAAAACGATAAGTTGGGGATGTGCGTGTTTGTTAAAACCGATCAGTTGATTGAGCACACCAGCGATTCATACAGCGAGGTGCTGGTAATGAAACCAGAAAACAAAGAGTTGCGCTATTACTTTGGTGCAGCATGGGAGCAGGATGCATCGGGCGTAAGTTCAATGGATGATTTTAAAGCTTTATTGGTTGAACAGGCAGCTTTTATCCAATAAAATGCGCTTCTTAATATTCATATTGTTGGTTCTGCCGCTAGCAATCTTTGCTCAGCAAACTGATTTCAACTATCCGAAGGATACTTCTTTTGACGTAGAAAGTGCCTTTCGAAAAATTGAGAAGCAGTTTCCCCATGCCAGGGTAGTCAACGAGTTTTCTATTCCTGCCATACAGGAAAAACGAAATGTAGTTTATTATTGGTTGGGCAAACGTGCTTTACATATGGATATCTTTTACCCGAAAGTGGCTAAAATGGAGCCTGTGCCGGGTGTATTGTTGATTCATGGTGGCGGATGGGCTTCAGGAACAAAAGCACACCTGGTGCCAATGGCCCAGAAACTTGCAGAAGCGGGTTTTGTTGCTGCAACTGTTGAATACAGATTATCGCCTGAAGCGCTATACCCCGCAGGTGTGGTCGATTTAAAAACGGCACTCAAGTGGTTAAAGCTTAATGCCGGCGAGTTTGGGCTGGATACCGCAAAAGTGGCCACGCTTGGCACCTCTGCCGGGGCAACCTTGGCATCGTTGCTGGGCACAACTGCCGGAAATACAAATTTTGCAGCACACCCGCTGCAACAAGAGGCCAACGATAAAGTACACGCGGTAATCAATATTGATGGTGTGGTTGATTTTACTGACCCGAATGAAAGTGGGAAAGATGAAAATCCTGAAAAACCTTCAGCCGGAGCCCGGTGGTTTGGCGCTACCTACAAAGAAAATCCCGGGCTATGGATTGAAGCTTCTCCAATAAGCTATGTTGGTAAAAATACGCCTCCCACTATATTTATTAATAGTGCTCTGCCCCGTTTTCATGCAGGGCGCGAATCTTACCTGGCGGAATTAAATAAATTCGAAATTTACAACGAGGTACATACCATCGGGCACACGCCACATCCTTTTTGGTTGTGCCACCCGTGGTTTGATGAGACAGTACCTTATATCGTAACATTTTTACATAAGGTTTTTGATTAGTAGTAGTTATTTGAATTAGTTTTAGATTCGTTAAAAGGCTGTTTACACCAGTAAACAGCCTTTTTTAATATCAAAATATCCAGGTGAAATATTACTGAAGTAAAACTTTATGCTTTAAACGTATATCGGCTGATGAGGCTCCGATATGCAATTCTATTTCGCATAAATCGTCGGCCCAGCTTCGCGTTTCTTCGTTCCAGTACCTTAAGTTTTGAACAGGAATCTGAAGATCGACAGTTTTACTTTCGCCCGAATCAAGTTCTACCCGTGTAAAAGCTTTCAGTTCTTTAAAAGGCCATTCTTTTTCCGGATTTATTCGGTGAACATAAACCTGAACAACTTCTTCAGCAGCAACTGAACCGGTATTGCTAAGCTTGAAACTTAGGGCAATATTTTCGTTGCTATCGTATTTTTCTTTAGTCGTAAAACAATCGGAATAAGCAAAGGAAGTGTAACTTAATCCATGCCCAAATGCATACATTACCGGTTTATTCTTAGTATCGAACCAACGGTAGCCTACCAGTAGTTCTTCCGAGTAGTAGGCGGTGTTCGGATCATTTCCGGCTTCATCAGCATTTGCTGTTGTTTCCGTTTCTTTTTTGTCCACCAGGTCAACAAAAATATCGCTGCTTTTAACTCCCTGCGGGTAGTTGCCCAGGGCATAGGCAGGCGAATCTTCAAGCTTAACAGGTAAGGTAAAGGGTAAACGTCCACTTGGCGAAATGTTGCCAAGCAATATATCGGCCAGCGCATTGCCGCCTTCGGTTCCGTTAAACCACGATTGCAAAAGTGCTTTTGACAAGGGTTGAACCACATTCAGGTCGTTGGGAGCACCACTTACCAAAACCGTTATAATATTTTCATTAACCACGCTTAACTGCTTAATCAGGTCATCTTGTCCTGATGGTAGGAAAATATGTTCACGGTCGTTTGCTTCGGTTTCTACAGCCCGATTGTTCCCCCCAATAAAAAGAACCAAATCGGCTTTTGCTGCCACGTCAATGGCTTCTTTGTTTAGTTTTTTGTTCTGAATGGCTTTAATTTTCTCCTCCCTGTCAATTTCTTCTTGTGGTTTGTTGCCAAAAATGCGGGCATAATCTAACTCAACCGGCACATAGCCCTGCGCGTATATAATTTGTGCGCGTGAGCCAATTCTATTTTTCAGGCCTTCAAGCGGGGTAATTTCGTACAATGTTTTTACGCCGGCACCAATGCCTCCGTTTCCCATTTCGCGAACAGCATTTTCGCCAATAACGGCAATGGTTGGTTTGTTGCTTAAATCAATCGGAAGGATGCCTTCGTTTTTTAACAGAACAATTGATTTGGAAGCAACATCATAAGCAATTTGCTGGCTTTCAGCTTGCGAGGTTATTACCTGGTTGGCTTTTTCGGCAGGAATAGGCTTGATGGCCATACGAACACGCAATATTTCGCGAACGCGCTTATCAATTATTTCTTCGGAAACAGCACCGGCTTTTACTGAATCGAGCAAAGCCGCACCCAAAAATTTGCTGTCGGGCATTTCTACATTCAAGCCATGCTTTACTGATGCAATGGTAGAATGTGTTCCGTTCCAGTCGGAAACCACAAAACCTCCAAAGCCCCATTCATTGCGCAGAATTTGATTTAAAAGCCTATCGTTTTCGGCACACCACCAACCATTTACTTTGTTATAGGCCGACATTACCGAAAAAGCATCAGCCTCTTGCACAGCTGCTTTAAATGGTGGCAGGTATATTTCGCGCATGGCTCGTTCACCAACAATTACGTTTACTGTTCCCCTGTTATTCTCCTGGTTGTTAAGTGCAAAATGCTTTAAACAGGCGGCAGCTCCGTTATCCTGAACACCTTTGGTGTACTCAACGGCCAGCTTTGCGCTCAGGTGCGGATCTTCGCTAAGGTATTCGTAGGTGCGGCCGCCGGTCGGAATACGTTGTATATTTATTGCAGGACCAAGAATTACATCTTTACCACGCAGGCGTGCCTCGCGTGCCATTCCGGTTCCGTAGGCATAAGCCAGTTCCGGACTCCATGTAGCTGCCAGAGCCGAGCCGGTTGGGAAAAATGTGGCTTTATCGTTTTCCCATCCCAGGGGTGACCAGCCATTAGGTTCCAACTCTTCGCGAATGCCAAAAGGTCCATCGGCATAACGCATATCGGCAATACCCAAACGTTCAACTCCGGCTGATACAAACATGTGTTTACCATGCAGCATATTTACCTTTTCTTCCAGTGTCATTTGCGTTAGCAAGCTGTCAATTATTGTGTCATATTGCCATAAGGAAGAAGTAAAAGTGTGCGGGGTGGTTGTTTCTTTGTTGCATGAAAACAATGCAAGGGTAACAAGCAAGGCGATAATAGTTTTGTAGTTCATTCTTCTGATTAATTTATTTAATTATGCGGTGTAAACTTCGTTGTTCTTTATTGAACAATGTAAGTTACTATTATTTCATATTGTAAAAATAACAAAAAGAAAATAAAGCGCGTCAATATCAGATAAAAATGATTAGGTAGGTTGTAAATAAAAAGTTGAAAAAAAGGTATTTATCTGAAAAGAGAGTTGCTTGAGCCTTATGATTTTAGTTGTTTTTCGTACAAGGAAATCCAATCGTTGCAAGTCATTTTGGCAACCAATGCTGCAATAAGTTCATACGGTATATGTTCGATTTTTTTAAAACGGATGCAGCTTTTCCCCATATCGGGTTTTGTAGAGCAATGTTTTGGGTAATCGTTTAAAAACCATTGCATTAGTTCTTTATTGGCATAAATGCCCATATGGTAAAGGGCAACAAAATTTTTCTGCGAGGCAATATTAATAAAGGGAAGGGGTAGTTTCGGATTGCAATGATAACCAGCGGAATAAACAGTATGTGGAACTACATAACCAATCATTCCATAGCTCATGGTTTCTTCAAAACCTGTGGGCAGGTTCTCATTTATCACATTTCGCAGTTTTGAAAATGCACTTTTTCGGGGTTCATTCAATTTGCTTATGTATTCCTCTGGCGAGTTGGCTTCAATTTTCATGTATATGCTTACTTTTTACAACAAACAAAACACCTGCTGATTGGTTTAGCTTGCCGGTTCAAGCTTTCTTACCTCGATAAAAATGCTGATATTTGCAACGCAAAAATTTAAACAAATGACAAAAGATAATTCTCCGGCAGTTTTAGGTTTGGGCAATGCCTTAGTTGATGTAATTTCTGTTTTAGAAAGCGATGCCGTGCTTGAACAATTTGGTTTACCTCGTGGCAGTATGACATTGGTTGATGCGGTAAAATCGAAAGTAATTTATGACGCTACGTTTTCGGACAAGAGTGAACTGGCCACCGGAGGATCTGTTGCCAACTCAATGCGTGCACTTGCTAACCTTGGTGGTAATGCCGGTTACATGGGCAAAATTGGCCGCGATGAGTTGGGTGATTTGTTTCGGAATGATTTTGAAAAGCGTGGCGTAAAAACACATTTGTTCGAGAGTGAAAGTGCTACCGGGAGAGTAATGGGCCTGGTAAGTCCCGATTCGGAACGTACCATGGCAACCTACCTTGGTGCTGCTGCCGAAATGTTGCCCGAAGAGGTAAGCGAAGATTTGTTTCGCGGATATGAATATGTATACATTGAAGGCTACCTGGTTTTTAACCATGCTTTGATTAAGGCTTGTGCGGTGGCCGCCAGCAAAGCAGGTGCTAAAATTGCCATCGATTTATCGAGCTTTAATGTTGTGGAAGCCAATCTTGATTTTCTGAAAACGCTTATTAACGATTATGTTGATATTGTTTTTGCCAATGAAGAAGAGGCCAAATCGTATACGGGACTAGACCCGGAGGCGGCGTTGCACGAAATTGCGAAAGGCAATAAAATTGCTGTTGTAAAAGTGGGAAAAGATGGCTCGATGATAAAACAAGGTAATGCTGTGGCTCGTGTAGGTGTTATTCCTGCAAAGGCATTGGACACAACAGGCGCGGGTGACGCCTACGCGGCAGGTTTTTTTTATGGCCTAACCAAAGGTTACACGCTTGAAGTTTGTGGTAAAATTGCAGCGCTTGTTTCCGGAAAAGTTGTAGAAGTAATGGGGCCAAACCTGGCTGATGAACAATGGCCGGAAGTTAAAGCCGAAATTGAAAAGATTGTAGGCTAATCTATTCATAAAAGAACTGCCATTTCAAATGAAAATTGAAATGGCAGTTCTTTTTATATGCTGTGGTAAAAGCTCTAAAATAAACCGTGAATCTGAGCATCAATTTTATCAATCACATAACTCAGGTCTTCCGGGTTAGCGGTAAAATCAAGATCATCAACATTAATAATCAATAATTTCCCCATTTTGTAGCCGCTAATCCAGTTTTCGTAGCGCTCGTTTAGCTGTTTTAAATAATCCAGGCGGATTGAATTTTCGTACTCGCGGCCACGCTTTTGAATTTGGTTGACCAGGGTAGGAATTGAAGCCCGTAAATAAATCATCAAATCAGGTGGTTGAATAAGGCTTGCCATGAGGTCGAACAACGATTTGTAATTGCCAAAATCGCGGGTGCTCATCAGCCCCATGGCATGTAAGTTTGGTGCAAAAATTTCGGCATCTTCGTAAATGGTGCGGTCTTGAATAATTGTTTTACCCGATTTCCGAATGTCGATTATTTGCTTAAAACGCGAGTTAAGGAAGTAAATTTGCAGGTTAAAAGACCAACGCTGCATATCGTTGTAAAAATCGTTTAGGTATGGATTTTCATCAACGTCCTCGTAATGTGGTGTCCAGTTGTAATGTTTGGCCAGAAGTTCGCTGAGTGTCGTTTTTCCGGCACCTATATTTCCTGCTATTGCAATGTGCATATTCGATGTATTTTTTTGAAATTCTAAAGTATAAAAAATTTATCGGCCAGCCTTCAGAATGTTCATAAGTTCGTCGAGATATTTTCGGTTATTGGCCAGCCTGGGGATTTTATTTTGGCCACCTACTTTCCCGCGTTGTTTCATCCAGTTGTAAAATGTTCCTTTTGGAGCCACGGTTAGGTGCAACATTTCAAGAGTCATATTTTTGTGCCTTTTGGCTTCGTAATCCGAGTTGAGTGTTTTTAAGGAATTATCGAGTATTTGTTTAAAGTGGTCAATATCTTTGGGCGGGGTTTCAAACTCGATTATCCATTGGTGCGCGCCTTTTTGGTTGTCGGCCATAAAAACCGGGCCGGCGGTGTATTCGTTTACAATAGCCCCGGTATGGTGGCAAGCAACTTTCAGTGCTTGTTCCGCATTGTCTATAATCAGCTCTTCGCCAAAAGCATTTATAAAATGTTTGGTACGGCCGGTAACCTTAATTTTAAAGGGGTATTTACACGTAAATTTTATGGTGTCGCCAATAACATAGCGCCATAAGCCGGCATTGGTTGAAATAACCAGCGCATAATTCTCGTTTAATTCTACCTCTTCCAGACTTAGTACGCGCGGATTATCATTTCCAAATTCCGACATGGGGATAAACTCATAGTAAATGCCATAATCAAGCATTAGCAACATGTCATCGCGGTGTTCGTTATCCTGTATGCCAAAAAATCCTTCCGATGCATTATAGGTTTCAAGGTAATGCATTTGTGTTGAAGGAATAAACTTTCGGTATTGCTCGCGGTAAGGATCGAAATTTACACCGCCATGGGCAAACACCTCCAGGTTGGGCCACACTTCAAGTAGGTTGGCTGCGCCTGTTTTTTCCAAAATACGTTTAAAAAGAACGAGGTACCACGATGGAACCCCGGCAAAAGCTGTTACATTTTGGTCGAGAGTAGTCTCAATTATCTTTTCAACTTTTTCTTCAAACTCCTCAATAAGTGCAATTTCTGCAGCAGGCGTTCGAAACAGGTCCGACCAGAATGGCTCATTTTCAATCATTATGGCCGACAAATCGCCATGATATGAATTGTTATTAAAATTATTTACCCGGTGACTGCCGCCAAGGGTTAGTATTTTCCCTTTTAAAACTTTCGACTCGGGATTAGAAGTGATGTATTGTGCAAAAATATCTTTTGGCCCTCTTAAATGGCAATCTTCAAGAGCTTCGCGCGTTACAGGAATAAACTTGCTTTTATCGCTGGTGGTGCCACTCGATTTGGCAAACCATTTTACTTCTCCGGGCCAAAGCAAATCTCTTTCTCCCTGGCGTAAACGCTCAACATAGGGTTTAATATCATTGTAGGTTTGTAAGGGCATTGCTGCCTGAAAAGTCTCATGCGTATTTATATCAGCAAAACGGTGCGCTTTACCCCATTCTGTATTTTTTGCACTTTGTAAAAGACTAAATAAGGTTTCATTCTGTATTTCGTGCGGGTACTCGCGGTAATACTGTATTTGGTAGTTTCGCTTAATATTAACCCACTTTATTACTGAATTTAGTAAAGGCATGTTTTTTACGTTTATTGATACGGATGCCAAATTTATGAATAATTGCTTCAAATATACAAGCCCATCTTTAGGTTTAATAGCCGAATTTTATAAGTATTTCAGAAAATAAATGATAAAACAATACCGTTTAACTTAAAAAAATGATACCTCACCGATTCGCCGGTTTTTATACTGAATGTGTTTTTTTATATTTACCACTGCTTAGTTGAATCAGCTGATTTTTTCGGGGATACCTGACGACTAAATAAATTACATTATGAATTACATCGATATTGTTTTAGGCATAATTTTGTTGCTGGCTGCAATAAATGGTTTCAGAAAAGGACTGATTGCTGAAATTGCATCGTTGGCTGCTCTTATTCTTGGAATTTGGGGAGCCATCAAATTTTCGTACATCACCACCGATTTTCTTATAGAGAATTTTAATATGAAATCGGACCATATGAACATTATTTCTTTTGTAATTACTTTTGTTGTAATTGTTGTTTTGGTGCACATTGTTGGCAATACAGTAAGTAAACTTGCTGAAGCAGTGTTGCTTGGTTTTGTCAACAAACTGGCAGGCCTGGTTTTTGGTATTTTAAAATCAGCCTTAATTCTGAGTATTGTTCTGGTAGTTTTCGATAAAATTGATGAAGACGTACATATTCTTCCTCGCGAGACCAAAGCTAACTCACGCATGTACGAACCTATTCGGTCGTTTGCCCCTTCAATTTTCCCGTTTATTGATGTATGGGAAATTGATATGAAAGATAAGCAGAAGAAAGAACATGTGGTATAAACTCAAACAACGTTTTACGCGAAAAGTCAACGAGGCGGATTACATCAATCTTGAATGTTTAAACTGCGGAACAAATTTCTCGGGACATTACTGTCCGAATTGCGGGCAGGCAGTTAAAGAATATGACCGGCCTTTTGGTTTTATCTTTATTAATTTTTTGGGCGACTTTTTTGCTTTCGATACACGATTTTTTAAAACATTGTTTGCCTTGGTTGCCAGGCCCGGATTTTTAACAAAAGAGTATTTTGCCGGACGACGCATACGTTATACACCTCCTTTTCGAATTTTTGTTTTTGTTAGTTTTGTTCTCTTCTTTTTACTGCAAATTGCTACCAATCGGGGGCTTTCAACTGTTTTAGATTCAGATTTAAAGGATGCAAAAGTTAAAATTGACTCGACTTCTATTGTTGCGGCCGATTCTATAATTAACCAGATAAATGATGAACTTACACCAGAAGAGAAGCAAGCGCTAAACGATGTTTTTGCTGAAAATGATATCAACCTGGATAGTATTAATATTGGAAAAAAGGCAAAGACGATTGATTTTGGAAATTGGGGCGATTCGCGCAATATCAGGCTGGCGCTAAACAAACAGGCCGATAAAATGCAGGAGGAGCTGCAAAGTGAAACCGACCCCGATAAACGAGCAGAACTTCACAAAAACATTCAGTTGCTGCGTTCGCCTGAAGCCACTGTTGCTAAAATATTAAAATACATTTCGTATGCATTTTTTCTACTGTTGCCTTTGTTTGCGCTTATTCTAAAACTGATTTACATTCGCCGGAAACAAAACTATATGCGTCACCTGGTATTTTCCATTCACATTCATGCTTTCATTTTTATGGTATTGTCTTTAGTGATTGGACTGAACCTGCTTTTTGAAGTAAAAACAGGAGCAATTAGTAGTATTCTGGTTTTTTCTGTTCCCGTGTACCTAATAATTGCTGTTAAAAAGTTTTATGGGCAGTCGCTGGTAAAAGTCGTGCTCAAGTTTTTTGCGCTGTCATTTATGTATAACATTGTTTTCGTTACCGTTATTTTACTGGCTTTTTTGGATGCAATTAATCTCCTTTAAAAATTATTCTGAAAAACTTGCAACATTTTATAATCTTCCGCAGTCAAACGGTCAGAAAATAAATTAAAACAAATAATTATGACAGAATTAATTGCCGTTGCAATCGTATTTTTCGGATCGTATCACATTATTCGTTTGTTCTCAACACACCTGTTAAAGCGAAAGCTGATTAAAGCAGAACAATACGACAGGGTTGGAATTTTAGAAGAACCTAAAAGTGAATCGGATGAAGCCAATCGGTATCCTTCGTTAAAGTGGGGGCTGGTTGCCTTAATGACGGGCTTAGGTTTTATTATTATTGAAGTACTGGGCTTGTTTAATCGCGAAATGGTGCGCGGACACCAGGCCGTGTTACCCATCGGTATTCTGATGGTTTGTATTGCGCTCGGTTTCCTGATTTATTTCTTTATCATGAACGGAAAAGCCGTTAAGAAATAGTTGATAGTAGTGATAGTATCATTTCAAGTGATACTATCACTAATTTATTTTTATTGAAAAGTATATTCTTCTATCTGTTGAAACCCCCGAAGAAAATCCTGAACTTTCATTCTTTTCTTTCCGGCGATTTGCAGGTCGGTAATTTGCAGCCAACCATTGGAGCAGGCTACTTTTAAAAAGTTTTTCCCATCGCTTTCCAAGGTTCCTGCAGGCGTGTTTTTATTGTCTTCAACGCGCAGTGCCATAAATATTTTTGTGGCAATTTCTTTGCCCGTTTTCTTGTGTTTCAAAGTGCACCATGCGGCAGGGTAGGGCGAAAGTCCGCGAATAAGGTTGCGTACCATTTCAACATCTGCCAACCAGTTAATTTTACAATCTTCTTTAAAAATTTTTGGTGCATGTTTTATTTCATCACTTTCAGCAACCAGTTCTTCTTGCGGAATAGCCTGGCAATTGCCCGACGCAAGTGCATCAACCGTTTCAATAACCAGATTTGCGCCTATGTTCATTAAGCTGTCGTGAATGGTGCCAACCGTGTCGTTTTCCCAAATATCAATTGATTTACGGAAAAGAATTTTGCCGGTATCAATTTTATGATCGAGTAAAAAAGTGGTAACGCCGGTTTGGTTTTCCCCATTAATAATCGCCCAGTTTAAAGGGGCAGCTCCGCGATATTGCGGCAATAACGAACCATGCAGGTTAAAAGTACCCAGACGGGGCATATCCCAAACAATTTCGGGTAACATTCTAAAAGCAACAACTACTTGCAAATCGGCTTTTAAAGCTTTTAGCTCGTCAATAAACCCAGGGTTTTTGAGTTTTTCGGGTTGAAGTACAGTTAAATTTTGCTCAACGGCATATTGTTTTACTGCCGATTGATGTAATTTCTTTCCTCGTCCGGCAGGCCTGTCGGGAGCAGTAATAACACCAACAACATTATAACCGCCATCAACCAGTGCTTTTAAACTGGCCACCGCAAAATCGGGTGTTCCCATAAAAACTATTCTTAGCTCTTTTCCTTGCATATCTATTTTTTTCTGAGCGTGGTATTTCCTTTTTGAGCCTTTGGCCAGTAAGGGCAGTGGCGGCAACCGTTGGCACAACAATAGCCACGGTTAACCAGGTATGATTCGGTCATTACCCGGTAACCATTTTCCATGTAAAAGTCTTTTCCTTCCTTTAATTCGTCTTCATAGCTGTCCGGAAAAAGGTCGTCGAAATATCCCATGTTCAAATTTTTTCCAAAAGTAGCCAAATTGACTTATCTTTCCGAAAACAGAATTAGAGTTTTTATTATGGGAGTGGAGAAAGATTACCTGATGCGCCAACTAATGCTTTTGTTTGAGGTTATTCAGAAGATTTTGCGTTACCGAAAAAAAGGAGAAGCTGAGCAAGCCGAAGAAGAAATTCAACGTTTTTATTCGTTTCTTAAAATTGATGAGGTTATTGAAAAACTTTCGATTGAAGAGCTGATGGAGCTATTGGAAACTAAAAAAGAACTTGGAAACGAGCAAATAGAGATGGTTGCCTTTGTTTTAAAAGAACAGGGCGAGCTGACGCAGGAAAAGGAGCGCAAAATAAATTTCTTTCGGAAAGCCTATTTTTTACTGTCCAAAGTTGAGCGCGAGAGCACATCGTTTTCAATGGATCGCCAGATGAAACTTTCGGAATTAGCGAGCTATTTAAATTAGATCTTTGGATGTTAAAACCGTGTTACCCGGGCTTGCTGGTTGTTTCTTTTGCTGATTGCCGCGAAATTATATCTATGGCAACAACCATTGCCGTGAACCCCCAAAAAGGCACGGAAATTTTATCGGTATCCAAAAAGTTATTCATTAAACCGTGAATGTAATAGGTAATTAGCCCAATGAGTGCAGCCAAAACAATAGATTTCAACCGGTAATCATTTAGTCGGGTGTAGCTATTAACAGCAGTGTAAATAACCATGGCAATAATGAGCAGGTAAGTTACAATTCCCATTACTCCGGATTCGGCCATGGGCCCAAAATATTCGCTGTGGGCATTACCTCCGTCGGCTGAGTTGGTGCTAATAATTGTTCGGTCTTTACTCAGTTGATACGGTGCATATTTAAACATATAAGTTCCCGGTCCGTAACCAAAAACCGGTTTTTCGGCAAACATGCGCAGGGCGCAACTCCAGCGGTTTATTCGCTCCAGGTTCGAGGCGTCGGAGCTAATGTTTGCCATCGATGAAATGTGGGTCATCATATTTGCTGATGATTCTTCCGAGTTTTGCTCGAGTTTCATGAGTATTTGCGACTGAAACATCACAAATAAACCAATAACCGAAACCATTGTAAAGAATAGTGTTCTGAAACGAATACCTAATTTAATAATGCACCAAACACCAAATGCTAGTGCAATACTTAGCCAGGCTGCCCGGCTGTACGATAAAACAAAGCCCAGAAAAACCACCGCCAGTGCCAGTGCAGCCAAAAATCGCATTTTTTTTGTGAAATAGTTGTTCAGTGTAAACATCACCAAAAAAGGTAAATAAAAAGCGGTGGCCGCTCCGTAGGAAGTATGGTCGCGGTAAAATGGCGACACTACAAAGTGCGCAGCTTGTTTATTCCACAAGCCATAGCCCAGGTGCCGATAGGTAGAATAGGCGATAACCAACATCAGCGGAACAACATAAAGCCATACATATTTTTCCATGTTTTTACCCTTGCTGAATAGTTTCGCCGTTAGCAGGTACAGGCCAACAACAAACCAAATGCGCATTAGTAAAAACTTAAACGAAACAATGGGCATGCTGCTGGTAACACTGGTTATTAAAATCCAAAATAGATTCAAATAAACAGCCAGAGAAATTGGGTGAAAGAGAATTTTTCGATCAAATTCTCGTTGCTGAATAATTTTTAGAACAAAGAGGATGAGCAGGCCAAAGAGTAGGGGCTCGGTTGGAATATACATGTCAAATCCGATACCGGGCAAATACTCGCGAAGTGGAATGGACAAGGGTGCCAGAAAGGCAATCAGGTAAACTACCTTGTCGAACGAATAAACGGCCAGTAAAACAATGGCAAAAACAAGGGGTAAAACATTGGCATAAAGCATATGCTTTTGTACCACAAACCATAGGTTTAATAAAATAAACCCAATTGAGATGAGGTAAAAAAGAGTTGTTCGTATGACGGCCTTTTGCAGCAAATTAGTCGAATTTTCCGTAATCGAGAACCAGGAATACCAACAAGGCAAAAAATACCGCCGACAAGGTAGTAAAGGCTACAATTAGCCAGCGTACGGGATACGCTTTTTTATCAGCCGGAAACGGATATTCCACAACATGGCTGTAGGTAATTTCTTTTTCGTATTCATTCAGGTGGGCATCGTATAATAACTGTAACGAGTCGATGGCCTGAATTGTAGTCCTGAACTTGTTTTCAACAATCAAAGCATTAGAGCCTTCTTTTGACAAATTGTCGTAAATTCTTTCAATTTTTTTTGTGTCGGAAGCTGAACTTCTGCCTGTAGCCAGCGCACTCATATAACCGCGTGTAACCTCAGAAACCTGGCCGTAACTTATTATCCCATATTTCTCGCGTATACTGTCGAGCTGGTGTTGAAATATTTTTAGTTCATCGTTCTTTTTATTGATTTGTTTTTGGGTGAGGTCAACCATTTCTTTGTCTTTGGCTTTATGTATTTCCCGTACTTTTTGATTATAGAAAGTAATTATCGAATCGCACATATCTGAAGCACGTTGCGGATCTTCATCCATAACCTTTATTTCAGCCGTTTCAAATTCAGTTTTACTGGCACTTACATTGGTATTATACTCGGCAAACATGTAGGTATAAAACTGTGGGTCATTTTTATCAATTTTATACACCTCATGCAGGTTAAAAGCATCAAACATTCTAAATTTAATGTCGTTAGAGTTAAGGACCTCCAGCATTTGCTCGGTTTCCGACTCGTCGCTCAGTACCCAGATGTTTGAGGGATAAATACGCGCTGTTGATTTAAACTTTGGCGTGATGAATGCCGGTCCTGAAAAAATAGCTGATAAAACAACGGCAATAAAGCCAACAACTATAAAGTGAAATTTGCGCTTCCAAATCAGGTTCAGAATTCGCCGGTTATCAAAAAAATTATCCATAAGATGTGGTTTCTATTCGATCGTGTAATTTCAACGCTTGCGTGAAGTTTTTAGTATATTATTACCCGATTATTCAGCAATTATCAGGTAATAATTTTTCTTTCCTTTTTGCGCAAGAATGTATTTATTGCCAATCAGGAAATCGTTGTTAACGATTAGGTCAGGATTATTTATTTTTTCTTTGTTAATGCTTAGTCCGTTTCCTTTAATGGTTCGGCGCAATTCTCCTTTTGATGGGAATACTGCTGTTTTTTCAGCCAGTAAATCAATAACGTTGATACCTGCTGCCAGTTCTTCTTTTGCCACATTAAACTGGGGAACGCCTTCAAAAACAGCCAGGAAGGTGCTTTCGTTTAGTTTGCGTAGCTGCTCGGCGGTTCCTTTGCCAAACAGTATTTGCGAAGCTTCAACTGCCATTTCGTATTCTTCGCGCGAGTGTACCATTACAGTAACCTCTTCGGCAAGTTTTTTCTGTAAACTTCTGGCGTGAGGTGCTTCCTGGTGTGCCGCTATCAAAGCATCAATTTCTTCTTTTGGCAGCATGGTAAATATTTTGATGTAACGCTCGGCATCTTCATCTGAAGTGTTTAACCAAAACTGAAAGAAAGCATAAGGCGATGTGCGTTCCGGATCGAGCCAAACGTTGCCCGATTCTGTTTTGCCGAATTTGGTACCATCGGCTTTGGTAATTAGCGGGCAGGTTAATGCAAAAGCTTCTCCTCCGTCCATACGCCGAATTAACTCGGTACCGGTAGTAATATTTCCCCACTGATCGGAGCCACCCATTTGCAGGCGGCAGTTATTGTTTTTAAACAAGTGATAAAAGTCGTAACCCTGAACCAGCTGGTAAGTAAATTCGGTAAACGACATTCCTGATTTCGACTCTTCGCCCAGGCGTTTTTTCACCGAATCTTTCGCCATCATGTAGTTTACGGTAATACGTTTACCCACATCGCGAATAAAATCGAGGAATGAAAACTCTTTCATCCAGTCGTAATTGTTTACCAGTAGCGCCACGTTATCAACATTGCTCTCAAAATCAAGAAATTTGGCCAGCTGAGCTTTTATACATTCCTGGTTATGTCGAAGTGTTGGTTCATCCAAAAGGTTACGCTCCTGCGATTTGCCTGATGGGTCGCCAATCATTCCGGTGGCACCACCAATTAAGGCAATGGGCTGATGCCCTGCTGATTGTAGGTGTTTTAGCATCATTACTCCAACCAGGTGTCCAATGTGCAACGAATCGGCTGTTGGGTCAATGCCAACATAGGCTGCTGTTAATTCTTTTTCAAGTTGTTCTTCAGTTCCCGGCATAATATCGTGCAACATGCCTCTCCATTTCAGCTCTTGTACAAAACTCATCTGTATAAAATTTATTTCTGATCGTGAATGAATCAATCGTTTTTAAAAAATCTGCGCAAATATATAAAATGCTTAGGGTTATCCCTTGGCTTTCTGTTCAAAATGAAAACTTACAAAGTAAATTAACGATTTACCAGGCACCTTTTTCTTTGGGCCATGGTTTCTGGTCTTTAAACTTTTAAAAAATAATTGTAACATTTGCCTACCTTGCCGAGTCAGATGGTTTAATTATGAATGATGCGCAACTGGTTCAGCAGGTTTTAAACGGAAATAGCCATGCATTCAGGTTTTTGGTTTCGAAACACCAACGGCTTGTAATGCACGTAGTTGGACGCGTTATTCAGCAGGAAGATGAGTTGGAAGACATTTGTCAGGAGGTTTTTATTAAGGTATTTAAACAATTAAAACGCTTCAGGGGTGATGCCAAACTGTCGACCTGGATTGCCACTATTGCCTACAATACGGCAATTACGCACTACCGGAGACTAAAACGAAGAGGAGAGTTGTCGTACAGCGAAGAACCCAAGCTTATTCTTTCCGAAAAGGATCCGGGGTTGAACCAGAAACGCATTGAGCAGGAAGAAGCAAAAAAATATCTCTTGCAACTAATTGAGACCTTGCCGGTGAACTACCGAACGGTTATTACCCTGTTTCATCTGGAAGAGTTCTCGTACAAAGAGATTGAAGAAATTACCGGAATGCCCGAAGGTACCATAAAAAGTTACCTGAGTAGGGCGCGTAAATTATTAAAAGGCAAGATTGAAAAAGTTGCCCGTTTGGAACAAACTAATATATTTGTTGACTATGTATAACGACGATCGGAATTTTAATACAGACAAATTATTTAAAGAGGCTGTAACCTTGGAGCCGGAATTCAAACTGTCGGAGAATTTTACCGATGCTCTTGTTAAAAAAGTGGAGCGGCGTTTTGCATGGCAACAATACCTGAAGGAATTTGCTATTTACCTGGCAGTTATACTTGGGATTATGGTTGTTGCTGCGGTTTTGGCCTTTGTTTGGTACGATGTTACGGTATCGGGTTGGTTGACTTTCCTTTCTGCAAATGCGTCGTTGGTGGTGGGTGTAACCCTTTTGGTGGTTTTTGTACTGTTTGCAGACCGTGTACTTTTAAGGTATTTTATGTACAGGGTATCTTCATAACAATACCTTCATTTTAAACAAGAATAGTGCTTCGGAAACGGATTGTTTTTTTCCGCCTTTTTACGAAGAGTTAAACCCATAAATCACCAGGATTCACAAAGTGAGGAGGATGTATTAAAGCATTCAAGCAATGGTCAATTCAGCCTTTATTCTCTCAATTCCTTACTTCTTCTTCCGCAGATAAATTACCTGGCCCGGGCGAGGTTGCTGCCCCTTTTTCAACCCGTTGCGACGATACAGTGGTTTTAACTTTATCCCGTACAATTGCGAGATGTAATGCATGGTTTCGCCTTCCTGCACACGGTGTGTGAGTTTATTCTTTTGGGTTTTATTCTTTTTTGGTTTTATATATACTACTTCATTGGGTACCGGACGATAGCCCGGCCGCTGATCGTTAAATTTATACAACTCCCAATCCTTCAGGCCAAGTTCCTGCGCCAGTATTTCGTAGGTGTCTCCTTTTTGGGCAACTACTGCTTTTACCCGGTTAAATTTGGTCACCTCGTGCGAATTAAACGGAGTAATCGTTAGTTTGCCCGAGGTGTCGGTATCCAGAACATTATGAGCTGTTTGCACTTCAATCTGGTTAAAGGTCATTTTTTTATCGAGGCGGTACAGCTTGTTTTCCTCAATAATCCGAATTAAACGTTTGTCATAATCGTGGGCTGTGGCGTAACCTGCTTTTTTTAAACCTTTTGCCCAGCCTTTGTAGTCGGTGTGTTTTAACTGAAAAAGCGATGCATAGCGTTGGTTTTGCATCAGAAAGTTAGTGTGGTCAATATATGAATCTTCTACCGTTCGGTAGCTTCTGAAACATTCATTTTTCCTATCGTCATCGTAATAAACCTTCTTTCCTTTCCAGCTTTTTTTACACTTAATACCAAAGTGGTTGTTCGATTTTAGCGAGAGTTCACTGTTCCCGTTTCCCGACTCCAGGCAGCCTTGCGCCATGGTTATGCTAGCTGGTATACCGCTGCGGTTCATTTCTTCAATGGCCAACAGTTGCCATTTTCTGATGTATTCTTCGCGTGTAATTCGTTGCGAAAAAACATTAATAACAAGTAGTGTAAGTAGTAGGGTGGAAAATAGGTGTCTCATGTTTCTGTTACAAAGTTTGCTGCTGCCAAAAATAAAATACCCGTTGGTATTTACCCATGAAAAACAGAGCAATTTATAAACAATGAAACGTGAGTAAGCCTGGTTTATTGGATGGAATTTGAAAAGTTTATGGAATTGGTTGGTGAAAACCGGAAACGGTTTAAAAGAAAGAATACTTACCGAAATGAAAATTGAGCTGAAGGATAACCATTTAATATAAAATTGTACATTTGAGAAAAATACCTTTTTATGCGAAGAAAGGAACTGCGAATAATGGTTTGCGAATACGATGCGGTTGTGGAACTGCCCGATGCTGATCAGAAGTTACTGCTGGCAGCCCGCGAGGCTTGCAAAAATGCCTATGCCCCGTATTCAAAATTTCAGGTGGGTGCTGCCCTTTTACTTGAAAATGGTGAAATGATTTTAGGAAGCAACCAGGAAAATGCCGATTTTACCGACGGGCTGTGTGCCGAACGTGTGGCCATGTTTTATGCCAACTCTACTTATCCTGATGTGGCCGTTAAAGCCATTGCCGTAACGGCAAAAAATGCACACGGAATTGTAGAGCACCCGGCGCAACCCTGTGGCTCGTGCAGGCAGGGGTTAGTTGAAACTGAATCGCGGTACAATGCACACATGCGCATAATTCTTGATGGTCGTAAGCGAATCCAGGTTTTTGAAGGCGCCGATAATTTACTGCCATTTGCTTTTAAACCTAAGGATTTGGAATAGAGAGTTTCAAGAAAAAGAAAAAAGGCAAAAGTGTAGAATAACTGTAATTTAGGAGTAATGCGAGTGGGCAGATACAAATTTTTATTTTACCTGAAATAAAGCATTGTAGCATTAAAGCATTAAAATCCCTGAATCATCTCCACAATCACTCATCCCATCAGCCCTCTCAGTTCAAACCTCCACAGGACTAAATTTCCCGGCTTTAAACAGTTTCATAAATTCATCCCAAACCGGGTCTTTTGGAGGATTGGCAACAATGGTTAATGGTGTTTTTCGCACCGGGTGAATCAGCTCAACCTGTCGTGCGTGTAAATGAATCCCTTTGTCTTTATTCGATCGTGGGGCTCCATATTTTAAATCGCCCTTAATGTGCAAATTTAATTGGCGTAGCTGTACCCTGATCTGGTGATGACGGCCGGTATGAATTTCAATTTCCAGAAGGTGATAACGCTCGATACTGGCAACATGGCGGTAGGTAAGGCTGGCAAATTTAGCATCAGAACGAGGCTCGGTGTAGGCATAACTCCGGTTTTTCTCCTGGTCTTTGCGCAGGTAATGCTCCAGCGTGTCGGTGTATTTGGGTGGACGTTTGTCAACCACAGCCCAATACACTTTTCGCATGCCATTTTTGGTTTGAAAAAGCTTATTGAGCCGTGGCAGTACTTTGCTTGTTTTTGCCAGTATCAGAATTCCGCTTGTTGGCCGGTCGAGGCGGTGTGGCAGGCCCAGGTACACGTTTCCCGGTTTGTTGTATTTCACCTTCAGAAACTTTTTTATCTTGTCCATAACCGTTTCGTCGCCGGTTTTATCGCCCTGCACCACATCGCCGCATGCCTTGTTAATTGCAATAATATGGTTGTCTTCGTAAATTACGTCCATTCTCGTTGCTTATTGTCATTTCAATCATCCCGAAACTTCGGGAGAGGAGAAATCTGCTTCTAATTTAAAAATTTAGCTCCGCTGATTTTCAATTCTCCTTTATTCTTCCTTCAAAAAAAATGACAGTAACATAAATCCTAATACTGTTCTTTATCGCTGGGGAAGTCCTGCGATTTCACATCGTTGATATAATTACCAACTGCGCCTTTAATTTCGGCTGCCAGATTATGGTAACGGCGTAAAAAGCGTGGCGAAAATTGTTGTGTAATCCCCAGCATATCATGAATTACCAAAACCTGTCCATCTACACCACCACCGGCACCAATTCCAATTACCGGAATTTTTAGCTCTTGGGCAACACGCTCGCCCAACGAGGCCGGAATTTTCTCCAATACAATGGCGTAACACCCTGCTTCTTCCAGCAATTTGGCATCGTTAATCAGTTTTTCCGCTTCAGCATCCTCTTTGGCACGCACGGTATAGGTTCCGAACTTATGGATGGATTGTGGCATTAGCCCCAGGTGCCCCATAACCGGAATTCCGGCAGATAGAATACGTTTTACCGATTCAATCACTTCCTCGCCCCCCTCCAGTTTTACCGAATCGGCAGCTGTTTCTTTCATAATGCGAATAGCCGAACTCAGGGCTTCGCGCGAGTTACCCTGGTAGGTTCCAAAAGGCAAATCAACAACAACCAGGGCACGGTTTACGGCACGAACCACAGAGGCACCATGGTAAATCATTTCGTTTAAAGTAATGGGCAGCGTGGTTTCATGCCCGGCCATTACGTTCGATGCCGAATCGCCAACCAGAATAACATCAATTCCGGCTTCATCAACCAGTTGGGCCATACTGTAATCGTACGAGGTTAACATCGATATTTTTTCGCCACGCAATTTCATTTCCGATAAACGGTGCGTGGTAACTTTCCGAACTTCGCTATGTACTGACATGTCTGTTATATAATTCTGTTTACACTGCAAAACTAACCAAACCTTTTATTTTGCACAAAAGCAAGCCCTTTTTCGTAACATAGCTTTAGTTGCTTAACTTTTATTAACCGGTTTATGCCCAAAGTTTTCAGTAGGTTTATTTTCTTTGTGGCTAATTTCAACGTCGGAAAATGAGAAAACTAAATAACGTATACCCCGGAATTCTTCTGTTTCTGTTTAGTGTATTGGCTTTTGTTGGGGCCAATGCCCAGGATGATGCCATCAGTAACGAGGTGGTTTCGTTTAAAAAGAGCGAATTAACTACCGGATTTCTATTGGGAATTAGTAAAGAAACCGAAGAATTGTTAAGCGACGAAAGCCGTTTTAACGAAGAACGTACCTTGTTAAATGGAAAGTTTAGGCTGGCAGGTAATTATTGGAACTTGCTGGATTACAAACAAGAACGGTTGAGCGTGAGTTTTGAAACAGGCCCCTTTGGTGGATACGGCGATTGGGTGGACAGTTCGAATGTGGAAAACATTGCTGCCGACCAGGATTTTTACGGACTCCGAACATCCGCCAATATAGATTACCTTTATCGTTACTACTACGATGCAAAAAGTTATACCGTTTTTGATATTAATGCCTGGGGCCGCTACGATGTTTTTAAACAAAACCTCGATGGCTCGAGTACCGAGTTGTTGGGCGTTGTAAGCCCGGTTGATGAAAGTACTACTAAAGATCGTTTCAGGTATGGATTAAGTGCCAAAGCCGGCTGGGGAACCGGGCGTTTAAGTCCAATGAACCACCTGATGACGGCTCATTACCTGCTCGAAAAATATTACCCCGGTCGTTTATTTTCTGATTACGAAATTGCACAATTTGCACAGGTAATAGCCAATATTAAACACCATCGCAATTATAAAGAAGGACATAGTGCTGAAAAGGAAATGGCTGAAGTAGTTGATTTTATTCGAAGCACTTTTGTTCTGGCTTCTCCCGAATCGATGGCAGCCGAATGGCAATACAGCGAGTTTGAGCCGCGGTACCAGGGAAGTCGATTTGAAATTGGGCCACAATTTGAATATTATAACCAGGAACCGGACTTCCTTTACGGAGGGTACATTCAATATGATAATGCCAAATATGTGAATGTAAAATGGAATAGAAATATTTCGGCAGGAATGGTTTACAACCGCTATACAAAAAAGGATATTGAGAATAACGATGGGATATTGAATAATGCCAATGTCAGCCGCGATTGGGCAACAGCCGAAATTAGTTTAGGCTGGAGCTATTATCCTAACCTGCGAACACAATTCGATTTTGGAATGCGATACGTTCCGGGCATTGAGTTGAATAATTTTGATGATGTGGGTAGTCTGAGTCATAACCTTATTCCGTATTTAGGCTATTATTCTCAACTCAGCGAAAAATCGAGAATAAAACTTGATTTTGCATGGCGCATTGCCGATGGTGAGCAGTTTGTGGTGCCGGGACCCGAGTTTTCGCTGTCGATTTACCGCAGTAAGTATTAAGAAAAATAATCTGCCTTACCTTGGCAGTGCCCCTTAACAAGTAAAAGCATTACAACGCTTCTACTAACCAACCCATCTGTTTAATCTAAAATCGGTAGTCTTTATTCAATATTCGTAAATCCACTGTCGTTTTGTCACCACTCCTGACACGATTTTTACCATCATTGAGCAATAGTGTGTCAGATTTTACATTCATACGGCCGATTTTCTCATGGCACAATCATTGATTAATGGCAAGCGTAATTTTTAGAACAATAAAAACTTAAAAAATATAACAATGGGAAAAATTATCGGAATTGACTTAGGAACCACAAACTCTTGTGTTTCTGTAATGGAAGGTAACGAACCTGTAGTTATCCCCAATAGCGAGGGAAAACGTACAACACCTTCAATCGTTGCTTTCGTAGAAAACGGAGAACGAAAAGTTGGCGATCCTGCAAAACGTCAGGCAATCACCAATCCAACAAAAACTATCTTCTCGATTAAACGCTTTATGGGCGAAACTTTTGATCGTGTATCGAAAGAAGTGGCCCGTGTACCATATAAAGTGGTAAAAGGCGACAACAACACACCACGTGTACAAATCGACGACAGAAAATATTCACCTCAGGAAATCTCGGCAATGACACTTCAGAAAATGAAGAAAACAGCTGAAGATTATCTTGGACAAGAAGTGACTGAAGCCGTTATTACAGTTCCTGCCTATTTTAACGATTCGCAGCGTCAGGCAACCAAAGAAGCTGGTGAGATTGCAGGGTTAACTGTTCGTCGTATCATTAACGAACCTACTGCTGCCTCGTTGGCATACGGTTTGGATAAGATGGATCGTGACATGAAAATCGCGGTATTCGACCTTGGTGGTGGTACCTTCGATATTTCTATTTTGGAGCTGGGTGACGGCGTTTTCGAAGTAAAATCTACCGATGGTGATACACACCTTGGTGGTGACGATTTTGACCAGGTAATTATCGACTGGTTGGCCGACGAGTTTAAAAGCGAAGAAGGTATTGACTTGCGCGAAGACCCAATGGCATTGCAACGTTTGAAAGAAGCTGCCGAGAAAGCAAAAATCGAATTGTCGAGCTCGTCGCAAACCGAGATTAACCTGCCTTATATTATGCCGGTTAACGGTATTCCAAAACACCTGGTAAAAACTTTATCGCGTGCGAAATTCGAGCAACTGGCCGATTCGTTAATCAACGCAACTATCGAACCTTGTCGTAAAGCATTACAAAATGCCGGATTATCTGCAAGCGATATTGACGAGGTTATTTTAGTTGGTGGTTCAACTCGTATACCTGCCATCCAGGATAAAGTAAAAGAGTTTTTTGGTAAAGATGCATCAAAAGGAGTAAATCCTGATGAGGTTGTAGCTGTAGGTGCTGCTATTCAGGGTGGTGTTTTAACCGGTGAAGTAAAAGATGTATTGTTACTTGATGTTACACCACTGTCGTTGGGTATTGAAACCATGGGTGGTGTAATGACTAAGTTGATTGAAGCCAATACTACTATTCCTACCAAAAAGTCGGAAACATTTACCACTGCCGCGGATAATCAGCCTTCAGTAGAAATTCATGTTTTGCAGGGTGAGCGTCCAATTGCATCGGGTAACAAAACCATCGGTCGTTTCCACTTAGACGGAATTCCACCATCACCACGTGGTATTCCGCAAATTGAAGTAACTTTCGATATCGATGCCAACGGTATTTTGCATGTTCATGCTAAAGATAAAGCAACAGGTAAATCGCAGTCGATTCGTATCGAAGCTTCTTCTGGACTTTCGGATGAGGAAATTAACCGCATGAAATCGGAAGCTGAAGCAAATGCCGAAGCTGACAAGCAAGCAAAGGAAACTGCTGACAAAATTAACCAGGCTGACAGTTTGATTTTCCAGACCGAGAAGCAACTGAAAGAGTTTGGCGACAAATTGCCGGCAGACAAAAAAGGCCCGATTGAAGATGCATTGAAAAAGCTGAAAGAAGCACACGCTTCAAAAGATTTAGCTGCAATTGATGCAGCGATGAACGAGCTGAACACCGTATTCCAGGCTGCTTCGCAAGAGATGTACAACGCTTCGCAAGCACAAGGTGGCCAGCCAGGTCCTGACGCCGGACAAGCCGGACCTGATGCCGGTGCACAGGGACAGCCAAAAGACGACGGTGAAGTAACCGATGTTGATTTTGAAGAAGTCAAATAGATAGCGATTATTAACAATAATCAATAATTAGTAAAACGCAGTAAGTCTTTGATTTACTGCGTTTTTTATTTGTGAGAAATTATTTTCTAAAATAGTTTCTCATTCTTTTTTGTCATATATTTGTACCATATCTGTGCCGGAACTTAATTGACGGTAAAGTGGAACTTATGAATACTTAAGGTTGTTTGTGGAACTTAAATAGCGTTGAAAATGGTTGTGAATATGATTCAAAAGCAATGCGCGATATGCGAAAAATCGTTTGTGCCTAAGACGGTAAGTTCAATCTATTGTTCTAAAAAGTGTAGTGATACTGCATATCGTGAAAGAAAAAGAGAGCTGAAAAAGGAAGAGCAAAGGAAGGCGATTGCCAGTAGAATACCAGATGACCGTAAATATATTTCTGTTCCAGAAACAGTAATTCTTTTCGGAGTGGCTAAAACTACATTATACAGATATATACGTCAAGGGAGAATCCCCGCAATCAATTTAGGTACTCGACTTTTGAGACTTGACCGTACAGTAATTGAAAAGATGTTTCCGACTCGTGAAGATGTATCTGTAACGAAAGAATTGTCGGAAGTAAAATTATACCGCCTCGAACCTGAAGATTGCTATACAATCGGTGAGATTTCAAAGAAGTTTGGAATATCTGATAGCTCTGTTTATAAGCATATTCGAAAGTTTGCTATTCCAATCAGGCAAATGGGAAAGTATGTATATGCTCCCAAATCAGAAATTGATAATATTTACAGCAGTAACTAATACTAACACCCCATGAAACAATTATCAAAAACTAAAGTAACAGTAAGACTTCGCAAAGCAGATGACCGAAATGAGTGGTACATATACCTGGAGAGTTATCCTGTATTTTTACCGGGTAAAACCAAACCTCAGCGCATTCGTGAGTATTTAAACAGAAGTGTTACCACGGTAACATGGGATAAGAAACGGACTGCCCGAACCAATGCTAGTGGTGGGAAAACATACAAACCAAAACGTGATGATAATGGAGTAATTATATGCAAGAGTGAACTGGATAGAGAAAGCATGTTATATGCCGATGGTGTGCGTAAACTTCGCCAACGTGAATATGACCATGCAGATTTGTATAGTGACACTGAAACTGCCCAGGCTGAACAAAAAGAGCGGTTACAGCATAATTTTGTCGAATATTTTGAAAAGGTAACATTAAACGTCATGGGAATAGTTCCTCGTCCATTATAGTTAATTGGCAGCGCACTAATGAATTGATAAAGCTTTTTGCCGGAGATACCCTTTTATTCTCTCAAATAAATGTTGCATTAGCAGAAAATTTTAGGCTTTACCTTATGTCAGCACCGCAGGGAGGTAATAAAAGTGGAATTATTTCACAAAATACCGCATCAACCTATTTCTCCATTTTGAAAGCAGTACTAAAGCAGGCTTTTATTGATGGCTACTTGCAAAGTGACTTATCTGCCAAGCTTAAGGGGATTCAGGAGAAAGAATCGCGCCGTGAGTATTTGACGGTGGAAGAATTAAATAAACTTGTAGCAACGCCTTGTGAACGTGATGTCCTAAAACGTGCAGCACTTTTTTCTGCGCTTACTGGATTGAGGCATATCGATATTCAAAAGCTAAAATGGAGCGAAATCAGTATTGAGGGCAATCAGGCAAAGCTGCATTTTACCCAGCAAAAAACAAAGGGTGTAGAATATATGCCCATTTCGGAACAAGCTTTGCAGTTATGCGGAGAACCAGGCGGACCAGAACAATTGGTATTCGAAGATTTGCCCAATCCATCATGGATTTCGCGACCGCTAAAACAGTGGATTGAGGCAGCAGGTATTAAAAAGAAAATTACCTTTCATTGCTTTCGTCATACATTTGCTACCTTGCAACTATCAAGCGGTACTGATATTTATACCGTTAGCAAGATGCTTGGGCATACTGATGTGAAAACAACACAGATTTATGCTAAAGTGGTGGACGAAAAGAAAAATAAAGCGGCACAAGCCATAAAAATTGATAAGATACAGAAACCAGATAAAAAGTAGTCAGAACTTGATATTCAATAAAAAATGAACTCCAAATATCTTGAACATATCGTAGTTTATTCAGCTGTTATCGTTGGATGCTTATTGCTGGGCATTCTTGCGAGAATGTTTGTAATCAATATGGGAGCAGATGATTTTACCGCTGGCATAGTATTCTGGATAGTTGTTTTATTGGACATTTTAGTTTATGGTATTCTTGCGCTCTTAATCGATGGTCTCTACTCAGCAACTGTTCGTTGGTTTTTTCCGAAGAAGAAGAGCTTAAAGCAGTCAAATGAGAAATCAGAAAATTCTGAGGAATTTGAAAAGATAAGGACAGAATGGAATCATTTGAAAGATAAAGCGGAGCGGGATAATAAAGATATTGCCGTTAAGTACACACAAGAAGAATTTGCTCCATATTGTTCAAATGAAAGTTTGGATTTACTTTGTCAGTACGTTATTTCTTATTCTGAGAAGAAGCCTTTAAAGAATATAAAACCAATAACGATTAAAGGATTATCGAATCTGGATTTGTATCATTTTGGATGGAATATCTGGAACCATTTCAAAGTAAGTAAACAGATTGAGGTTGCCGCATTTCTTAAAAAGGTATTCCCGGAATTTCTAAATGATGTGGAAACAGAAACCATCAAACGACATCTAAAAGATGATGAGTTGAAGGGTGTTATTAAGATTCGGAAAAACCTTTCGATGTAGCAATAATCATAATTTCACAAAATTCTCTGTGTTTTTAAAGTGTTTTCTCAGTGTTGCAAAAACACGGCTGAAACACCTGTTTTATTTGCATCATAACGATTAAAATCAATAGTTATGAATGTAAATGAAATATCTTTTGAAAACCTGCCAAAAGCAGTTGCCCATTTGGTAAGTGAAGTGGAGGAGTTGAAACTTCTTGTTGAAAAAGGTCAAACACCTGTTCTCCCTCAGAAACGTGTTCCGATTGGTATTGAAGAGGCTTGCCGGATTATTGGAAAAGCCAAACCTACCGTGTATGCACTCGTTCGAAAGCGCATGCTTCCCTGTTATAAAAATGGTAAAAAACTCTACTTTTTTGAAGAAGAATTACTGGAGTGGATTACCAGCGGTAGAAAGAAAACTCTGCAAGAAATTGAAAACGAAGCAATGGCAGAATTCCAAAAACGACCCAAAGGTTATCGAAAATGAACCTGTTTGAATTATTAGCCAATTTTTGGAGAGTGGATGAACAGAAGAACTTTACCGGAAACGAAACTCGATTGTATTTTTTCCTGATTCATTTAGCAAATCGCTCGTTTTGGCCCGACTGGATTGAATTTGCGGACAAAAGAATGGTTGCTAATGCCAATATTTCGCTACAAGTTTTAAAATCTGCCAGGGAAAGATTGAGAGATGCGGAACTGTTAAACTATGTTCCAGGGGGTGGTTATAGGGTTAAAACTAAGTATCAGATTCTGACACCTAAACCCAAACTTAGACTCTCACCTTACAATAATAGTATTAAAGACAAAAACACAAGGATTAATTCCAATGGAAAAAAGAAAGGATTTGTACACACGGGAAGCGATTTTGATTAAATCAGATTTGGTTGAGGCATTGCAAAATGATGCGAATGAAATTGTTGCTATTGAAAAGGGAAAGAATCGGCAACGTCATTTGCTTTTACCATTCTCATATTCTGACTTTAAAAACTTGTTAATCAAATTTGGAACAGCCTGTTTATACAAACGCTGCCAAAACAAGAATTTTGTTATCGATGAAAATAACGAACCAGTTATAAAACAACTTTTTTACTATGTGACCCATAATCCTACTTTTTCAGGCGAATTGAGCAAAGGGATTTTGTTGCAGGGAAAGTATGGGTGTGGAAAAACAATTCTACTTGAAACCTACTCAATGCTTCATAATCACGTTGTGAAAAAATTCTTCTTGAATCATTCTCTGCTATTATTTATCAAATCTGTTGAATTGCAGGAGCAAATTCGAAAACAATCTGTTAAGTACTTTGTAAAACGGCCTATGATTATTGATGAATTTGGACGAGAATCAAAAACGATTCAGGATTACGGAAATGTTATTCGTCCAATATCCGAACTATTGAGTTTAAGAAGTGATGTGGGAACCTTAACTCATGGGACTTCAAATTTTACTTTGAATACACTTTCGAGTGAAGAATTTTATGGAAGAATGATTGGCGACCGTCTGAGAATGATGTTCAACTTCATCACTTTGCCTGGTGAAAGCAGAAGGAACTAGAAGTTATACCATCCCTTGATTTTTTAGGGGAGCAAGTTTGTGTTTTGGTCTGACCAAAACCTTGCTCTGCGAGGCAAAAACATCCCGTTGGTCTCAATAGCTGATAAATGTGAAATACAAATGAAAACGATAAAAAACAGAAATAAGAATGGCCGGCCAGTCAAAGGACTTTCCGAAAAGAAGGCATATAAAGTAACCGTAAAAATGGCAACAGAAGAATTTTATACGCTGAAAGCCAAAGCAAAATTAGCAGGAATTAATCGTTGCGAATTTATACGTCGGTGTATTTCTTCCGGTGTGGTACAGCAACGACTTACACCCGAATTGATGCAGCACATTCGTCAGCTTTGCGGTATGGCAAACAATGTAAATCAGATTGCTCGCACAGCCAATGCAGCCGGTTATTTTGATGTACACCTACGATGCCTTGAAATGAATGAACGCTTGGCTAAGGTGATTAAGCGTATTGAAAATGATTGCTAAAATAGTTCAGGGCGGTGGTTTTGCAGGAGCAGTTGGTTATGTTATGGAAAAAAAGGATGCCCGATTACTTACCGGAGAGGGAGTGATGTTAAATGATAAAGAATCAATCATCAAAAATTTTATTACTCAAAGCAAAATGAAGCCTAATGTTTCGAAGCCGGTGGCGCATATCTCACTTAATTTTTCTGCACAAGACAAAAACTGTTTGACGGATAAGTTCATGGTTGACCTTGCACAAGATTACCTGGGGAAAATGGGTTATGACAATACTCAATATATTGTTGTTCGTCATTTCGATACGAAGCATCCGCATATGCACCTGATAATAAATCGTATTGATAATAACGGAATCCGAATTTCGGATAAAAATGAAAAGTTGCGTAGCACTAAAGTTTGTAAAGAGCTAACGAAAAAATATGGATTGTATCTGGCAAAAGGCAAAGAAAAGGTAAAAGAACATCGATTGCGCGGGCCGGATAAAACAAAATACGAGATATATAGTATTCTTAAAGACACTATTCCTAATTCCAGAAACTGGCGTGAGCTAATCGTACAATTGCATCGACAAGGCGTAAAAGTCGATTTTAAGTATAAAGGAAAAACAAAGGAGATTCAGGGAGTGAAATTTTCTAAAAACAACTTCGTCTTTAACGGTTCGAAGGTGGACAGGCAATTCAGTTTTTCTAAAATTAATTATCAGCTAAAGAATAACAATTACCAATCTATTAGTAAAACAGAACAAGCATTCTGGCAATCAAACGAAACCCAATCGGCACAAAATATTCTTGGTGGTTGGTTGGCTAATACGCACTCTCAATACAATGAAGACTTTAGAGAACAGGAACGAGAGAAATATAGAAGGCGAAAGCGCAAAAAAGGGAAAGGATACAGAATTTAGTTAACCTAAAAAGCAATTTATTATGAGTAACAATTCGATAATCAGTGTGTTGTTTGAGGAGATAAAAAGTAGAATAACCTCAATAGAAAACAAAATTGATAAAATTAGTAATGCCAATAGTGCTGAAAAAACGGAAACAACTTTACCAGAAATAACACGCGAAGTAGATTATTCCCGTATTGAACAAATAATTCAACAAATCACACCGGAAATTGATTCTTCAATAAAAGAGCCAAAGCCACAACGGCATTATCATACCCTGGATTTTAAGTCGACCAAAGTATTTATCATTCTGGTTGTTATGTCGCTGTTGTTAAATGGCTCTTTGTTTTATAATATTCATCAATATCGAGAATATAAACGTCTGAGTGAGAGTGATATTAAATACCGATATATAAAAACCTCAAATGGCACAACCCCGGGAGGAATTTATAAACTTGAAAACCTTTTTCATTACAACCGTGATAAGAAAAAAATCAAAGAAATTCGCCTATATGTAGAGGATTACGAGCGCAAAGTAAAACAACGTGCCGAGGATTTAGAACGTGCCCGATTAAAAGAAGCCCAAGCCGAGAAACTTAGACAAGAGGCAGAGGCATTAAAAGGCAATAAGTAGTGCAATTCCCTAATTTTTCTCAAAAAACATAGTCTTATTGACGAAAGAGTAATAATTACAATGTTTTCGTCATTAATGGGACTGACTAATCCCAAATCATAAACAAAGGTGTTCAATTTAACCCAAACAAGCCTGCGGTTGCAAAAGACTTCGGCATATACGCCGCAAATAAATGAGCAAGAGAGTTTTTGATATAATTATTTCATTTGCATAAATACGCCTTTCTCATTCTTCCAAAGGCAAATTCATTGCAAACCAGCGGTAAAAACACTTGCCCATCAATTTGCCTCCATCGCACAACTTCCATTTATTCCGATTCCTTTTGCAATTTGGATTAAATTGATTTTTGAGTGTTTACGATTTGGGATGAGGGCAGTTGTTGTGCTAAATTGCTGTTTTTGAGTGCGGCAGATTCGCGATATTGAAATTATTGATATCGAAGCAACTTATACTTTGGTAGGAAGTATAAGCTACATTAAAAATGTTTCATTCATTGACATCATAATTCGTATAAATATTCGCTAATTGATTAATGGTACATTCATTGATATTAAAGCAAGAGTTCTTTTTAAGGAAAGGAAATAAACTTTGTATAACACGTGTCGTATTTGCAAAACACATGGTGAAGTACTTTACTCCAGAAGGTATTGTTACTTTTAATAACACTCTAATCTCAGCTGGATTAGTTCCTTGAAGTTCTGCTTTTTTATAAAATTAGTTTTTCCTCTATATGACTTTGTCTTTGTGATTTCACTTTAGTATTATTTCAACCAGCTCTTTATGGTTAAGTTGCGAATTACTGATTTCTGCTGCTAGGTAGTCAAAACTACCGATTTTCTTCACGAAAAATTACTTTAAGGACTTTCCATTAAAGCACTTTTTTTGCTAAGCCGTTTCTGTACTTTTTTATCGTGGCATTTGGCATGTACCAAGTATTCATATATTTTATTTGAGATATATGGATTGTCGTGGTCGAGAAGTTTCGATAACTCCAAGCAAACCTTTGTTGAGCTAACTTCATGTTTTTTAAACATTTCAAGAATAAGTTTAAACAAGGCGCCATTCAAAAATTCAAGATTAGTAGCAAAGAATGTAATTGTTGATTCTGAAAGGCTGGATGAATTAATCAATCGTTGAACTATCATTCTTTGTTTAGCAGAATTGCTTTTTTGAAAAGTATTTAATAAACGATGCTCAGTACTATTTTGTTTTAATGCTTTGTTCGGAATGGATTTCAGTGCTGCATCTACCAAAACAATGTCATCACAGTCTATGATTTTAAAGATTATTTTTAGACTTGACTCATCTATACTCTCAAATAATTGCATCTGTTGCAATGTCCATAGAATATCTTCAGGGACTTCACTTTCAAGCAATGAATTAGCTATTTTCGTATTTAAAAGTTCTTTAGATTTTTCTTCAGCACGCTCTTTTGTGGTTCCATTAGATATATGCCAAAGTGTGAACGTGGTATAAACTGCACCATTTACAATACTCTTAATTATATCTGGATTGGTTGCCTGTGTTACTGCATCAACTTTGTCTTCTAAAGAGTCCTTTTGAGGAATCAGCTTGTCGTAAGTGAGGTTAGCTAATGGTGACCAAGGATCTGATAAAATTTTAAATAACTGAAAATATTCTTCTTCTGTAAACTCTTTGTGTTCTGTTTTGCTGAAAAAATCTCCTTTTTGGAGTTTAAAACCATGAAACCTGCCTGAAAAGTTCCAATACATTGTAGTCCGTATAGGAAGGCATTCCCCTTCAATGCATACTCCGGTAGAAATGTTTCGATGAAAGGATAATGGAAGACCGTCTTTAGAATAATTTACCCAAAGTGTGTCGTCTGGAATTGTATCGTTGAAATCGGTAATAAAGTAACCAATAGAATCAGTTTCGAGATTTATTGATGGAATACCAAACTGAGTTATATCCTTTTCCTCCGTTTTTTCCATAAACTGTGAAAATAAAATAAGTAATATGAAAATATGAAATCCCTTCATTTCTGTGATTGACTATATTAAATTTCGCATTGGTATTTAAATATTACCTTTCATTTATTTCGTTGGTCCATTCTTTATGTATGGAACAGAAGTAAGTCCGCAACGATTAATAATTTCTTTTACTTCTGAAGGTTCATCTCCTCGACTGAATAAAGTTGTCCCTTCAATACTCGAATTCACCCATCCTTCGGATAATTTCGCTAAAGTTGTTGTATAATTATTGGTTGCCTGAATTGGTCCCTTAACTTGTCCTGGAAAGCTTTGAGCAGCAGTCCAAAGGGGAGCGTTATCTATTACGTTATTATTTAATATCCAATTGGAAGAATAACCATCAAAATAGAAAGCACCATAATTTAACCACAAATCTTTAACATAGTTTTCTTCAATTATGTTTATTCCAAAAACCGGGTTAGTGGTATAAATGCCACCAGCATCATATGTAAAAGTAGCAAGCCCCGAAATTTTATTGTTTATTATTGTAAAGTTTCTGTTTTGTTCAGGTACCGGATCAGCTTCACTTGATCCCCATCCCCATCCTAGGCTTATCCCGGTGTAAGGAACATTGTGAATTTCATTGTTTTTTACAATAAGCCCATCAATATAAAAACACAAAATACCAACACCTCCTCGGTAATCTTTTGCAATATTTTCAATGTAGTTATTGTAAACCACAATGTTTTTAGGAATCATTTTATCGTTGTTGGGTTTGTTTGCATCGTTACCAACTTCAATTGCACTACCCGAAATATCTTTAAAGTAATTCGACGATACAAAGATATTTTCACCTCCGTAATTAAATGCGAGACCTGTTCCTCCCAGATTTATGAATTTACAATCTTTCACTACAATGTTATTTCCATTGTGCACTGATAAAGCTGCAGGAATTCTTTCTTTTTGTTGATTGTGTCGGTATTGTGCATCATATACATCAAGATTTGTTTGAGGTATTAAGGTATTAGCCTGAACATCTACAAATCCAAAATCATTTGGTCTTGTATAATTACAATACTTAAAAGTTAATCCCTGAAACTGAAGGTTTGTTATTGGCTTAGAAAAATCGATTCCATCGCCACCATTTAGAAAAAATGCCTTTTCTATGTTAGGGATGATAACTTCTGCTTTTGCCAGGTTTTCATGTGGTAAGGGCCAATAATATAGCCACCCTGATTTATCATTATAGTACCATTCGCCTGCCTTATCTAAAAATTCATAGGCATTTTCAATCCAATACTCTTCTCTTATGTATTTTCGAACACCTTGTGGCCCCTTGGTTAAAGCTTCCCATTCTGTAGCATTGATTACAGCACGTGTATAGGAATCTGTATTATACGTTTTTGAAATTCGAAGTCTTTTATGCATCCACTTACATGAAGCAACAAGTTCTATTTTATCAACCCAATCGGAAAGGTTATCCAGTAAACCTTTCTCTATGTTAAATCCATCGTGTTGAAGCTCAGAATAAAATTTTTTAGTAGACCCTAAATTTGGTGTGCGAGCTCGCGTTTTACATATGTCATTAATGTACAGTTGACGAAAAACCTTTCCTGCTCCAATTTTGATTTTTTTTATGTGCCCGGAATCCTTCTTCCATTTCCCATTTATTATTTCTCCACTGGAAATAATTGGGCTTTCTGACTTGTAATTCTTGTACGTTATTAAGCAATTGTTGGTGCCTGAGTCTGAAGAGGAAAATTCTAACGTTGAGTTAAGAGTATGCACTCCTCCTCGTAAGTAAATAATGATATTACCATTAAGAGTTCCATTGCTTAATATGCCCGCTACTTCTTTCTTTGCTTTATCAATGGTTTTAAATGCTTTTGTAATGCTTGTTCCAGAATTTGAATCTAATCCATTTTCAGGATCAACATAGAACTGAGTCTGCTGTGCATTGACACTGAGGAAAGTAAGCAGGTTTAAAAGAAGAAGATAAAAAAACTTTCGCTTCATCAAATCTAATTATTTAATTATTTGTAATCCTGATCACGGTTAGAAAACTTTCATTTATGTTAACGGTGAATCAAAAAAGCAATTGGAAATACCGGATTGTTGCACAAAGCACAAACTTATTAGTGATTAACAATTACTTTAAAGTATTCTTGATTCTTTTTAGTATCTATTTTGAGAAAATAAATCCCAGTTTTAAATGTCGACACATCTATTTGAATTATTTCATTTTTTCGTGTGGTCCTAATGTCATTATATACAGATACTCCATTTATGTTATACATAATAATTTGTGTTTCATTATTAGAAGGAGAACTAATCTTTAAGATTTCATTAACCGGATTAGGATATACATTAAATAGTTTATTGGTTTCAGAAATTTCCTGAGACTCTCCATCATCCCATTCTTGAATGCTGGTAACTATGCTGCAAGACTCAAACTTGACAGCATCGGCTCGTATTAGTCCATCTGAATTTTTTGTGTTTTTCACAGCACTTCCACAAGGGTAGAAATCATATTCGCCTAGCTCCACCCATCCTGAATCACCTTTGGTAAAATCTAAATATTTTGTTTCAGTTCCGAATCTATGCATAATTTCAATTTTAGCATTAGAATCTCCCGAAGGGTCTACTACTTTATATATATATACTCTATAGCATCCGTTCAAATCACTTGGTGACCAAGTGGCATTTGCACCGTCAGATAAACCATTTCTAGTATCGCTTCCGTCGCTACCGGAAAGCCCGATATCACCATCATGCCAATCTCCTTCTTCCGAATATCCACTATCCTCGTTATTAATAATAATTCCTTCTCCTACAAATTTTACAGCGTCGGCTCTGATTGTTCCATTTGTAGTTCTTGAATTATTTACCGAACCGATTGATTCGGAAAAAGTATATGTCCCTAATTCAACCCATCCTGAACTTCCTTCTGTATAATCAATATAATGAGTATCTGTACCACCCACATGGCTTACTTCAATTTTAGCATTGGAGTCGCTGTTAGCATGAACAACCTTGTAGATATAAACTGTGTATTTACCATTTAAACTGCCAGGGGTCCATGACACTGTCGCATCTGATGAAGTACCGTATCTGGTGCTAGTTCCATTGTTACCCGATAATCCGCTATTTTCCCATGAGCCAGTTTCGGAATAACCAGGATCTCCATTATCTATTATTATTCCGCCTGTTTCAAATTTCACGGCATCTGCTCGAATATAACCGCTTGAATTCCTGATATTCTTCACATAGTTTGGTGAGCCTTCGCCGAATTCATAAGTTCCTAGTTCCTTCCAGCCTGAAGTCCCGGATGTAAAGTCTAAGTATTTTGTAGTTGTTCCATTCTTATGCGCTATTTCAATTAGTGCATTAGAATCACCTGACTCATCTACAAGTTTGTAAATATAAACCGCATAAGAGCCACTTAAGTCACTTGGTGTCCATGTTGCCGATGCTCCCGTTGAAGTTCCATATCTTATGCCACTTCCATCATAGCCTTCCAGCCCATTGCCCCAAGTTCCATTTTCAGAATATCCTGAATCTCCATTGTCAATGATTACAATTTCCTTTATTTCATCTTGCGGAGGCATTTCTCCTGAATAAGGTTCGGTTGTCAAACCTGAATTGTCGATGATAGACTGAGCCTCTGTTGGTTCATTTCCTTTCACATAGATAGTTGTGCCCGAAATGCTTGAGTTTGTCCAATTATCAGCTAGTTTAGCCGAAGTTGTTGTATAATTATCTGTGGCATTTATTGGTCCCTTTTGCGAACCAGAAGCAGCAGTCCAGTATGGAGCATTTTCTGCAACATTTTTATTTAGAGTCCAGTTTGCCGAATGTCCATCAAAATAATATGCACCAAAATTTAACCTCTGATTCTTTACATAATTGTTTTCGATAATGTTAGTACCATTAACCGGATTTGTGGTATAAATACCACCGGCATCGTAGGTATATGTTGCAAGTTCAGAAACTTTATTATAGAGTATCGTATAGTTTCTATTCTGATCGGGAACCGGATCAGCGATATGATCACCCCAACCCCAACCCAGACTTATTCCAGAATAAGGGACATTGAAAATTTCATTGTTTTTTACAATAAGACCATCTATATAAAAGCAAATAATGCCGACACCTCCCCTGTAATCTTTAGCAATATTTTCAATGTAGTTGTTATAAATCACTACACTTTTTGGAATCATTCTATCATCATTAGGTTGATTGGCATCGTTTCCTACCTCAATAGCGTTACCTGAAATATTTACGAATTTATTCGAGTTGATTAAAATATTTTTACCTCCATAATTGAAAGTAAGTCCGTTTCCACCGAGGTTGTAGAAGCTGCAATCCTTAACAGTTATGTTTTTTCCGTTATACACCGACAAAACAGCTGGAATTCTTGCTTTTTGCTGGTTGTGTCTGTATTGAGTATCACAACAATCATCCTGTGATGGTTCAGGAATGATAGTGTTAGCTTGTACATCTACAAAACCAAAATCATTAGGTCTTGTATAGTTGTTATATTTAAAAGTTAATCCTTCAAACATTAAGTTGGAAACTGGGGATTCAAAATCTTCTCCATCGCCTCCATTTACAAAAAAGGCATTCTCCAACTTGGGAATTACCAATTCTGCAGACTCAATATTTTCTCCCGGCAAAGGCCAGTAATAAAGCCAACCTGTTTCTTCATTGTAGTACCATTCGCCAGCCTGATCTAAAAATTCATATGCATTCTCTACCCAATATTCTTCTCCTTCATATTTTCTGACACCCTGTGCCTCATTTAATAAATCGTCCCATTCGATATTATTAATAACAGCTCTTGTATATGATCCTACATTGTACTTGTTTGTGATGCGCAGCCTTTTATGCATCCATTTACATGATGCAACAAGTTCTACTTTATCCTCCCAGTTTGTTAAACCATCTAATAATCCTTTCTCAACATTTAAACCGTCTGATTGCAAAGAGGCTGGGAAATTTTTGACAGAACCAAAATTTGGTGTCCTTGCTCTTATCATGCAGCTATCATTTATATATATTTGTCTAAAAGCTTTCCCGGTTCCTATGTTTATTTTCTTTATACTGCCTATATCAGTTTGCCAGCTTCCTGTTATTTCTTCTCCACAGGAAATTACAGGTATTTCCGAATCGTAGTTTTTATAGATTACAAAATAATCATTTGTTCCTGAATCGGAATTTGTAAAAATTATTGTAGAATCAAGCAGGTGGACACCACCTCTTAAATAAACTATAATGTTACCTTCGAGGCATTCATTATTTATTGATTTTGCGACGGCTTGTTTAGCTTTTTCAATCGTTTTAAAAGCATTTGATACACTTGTGCCTTGATTTGAATCAGATCCATTTAAGGGATCAACATAAAATTCAGCCTGTTGAGACCAAGCGCCTAAAAACATCATTAAATTTAAAACAAAGAGTATAAGATGACGTAGTTTCATTTTGGAAAATTTATATTAACTCATTTATATCAGTTACTTTTATCGCTTGTGAAAAACGACATATTATGCAAGCATAAACACTAGATTACATACTAGAATGAAAGAATTTTAATTGACTGCAAACCTGTGTTTTTTACAATGTATACTATTTATATACGCTTTACGAAGGAGTATTAACTAAATAAACACTAAATAATTTCTTATTCTCGCCTTAAGGGGCAGATAATCAAATATTTCTGTTTCGAGCCGCTGTGTTACACCTGGTTCTGTATCGTTTGAAGGACTTATAAAAGATATAATGATTTTAAAAGATCAGAAGTGGAGCCTTTGTGAATCAGAGAAATTCTACATCCTAAAACATTTAATACATAATAGCGAGAAAATGTTACGAATTTATATATTTGCAAACTAAGTATAATTTATTAATTGAACCTAACTAAGTCAAATATTGAACTTATAAAGCTCCTTAAGAAGGGAAATATGGTAGCTTTTGATGCCATATACAATCAATACTGTCACAAGCTGCATCAATTTGTATTAATGTATTTAAAACAAACCGAGGATGCAGAAGAAATCGTCCAGGAGGTCTTTGTTAAAATATGGGAGTCAAGATTGAGAATTGATGAATATTCTTCTTTCGAATCTTTTTTATTTACTATCGCATACAATTCGACCATGAGTTTATTGCGAAAAAGAGTAAGTGATAGAAAATCGAAAGATTATTTAAAATCCGTGCAGCAATTTGAGACTTCAGATGAGGTGATTGAAGAAATTCAGTATAATGAACTAAATGAAAAAGTTCAATCCTTAATTAATGAATTAACTCCGCGTCAGAAGGAAATCTATCAATTGAGCAGAGAAGAGGGATTAACACATAAAGAGATTGCTCAAAAACTAAAAATATCTGAAAGTACGGTAAATAACCATCTTGGAACAATTCTTAAATTCCTAAAATCGAATATAGAAGGTAGTTTGTCTGTAACTGTTTTATTTCTGATTTTATTTCTTTATTAAAGTTTTACTAATAAATTTCTGTATATAGCAAGTAACTTTGGAATGCTTGGGAGTTCTGAGAGAAAAGTTCTTAATTTAATCATTTCTTCTGTTTTGTAAAGGGTAGACTATTAGGGCTCTATGCTTGCAAGCATCTTTTTTGTAAAAAAACCTGTATTTTTCTTAGTTGTAAATATTAAGTCTTGCGTATTAATATTAGTTTGTGGTTCGAGTAATAGTATTTTTCGCATGGAGGAGCTATTCAAATAAACAAAAATGAATAAAGAATTACTAATAAAATATCTCAATAATCAATGTTCGCCTGAGGAATTTGAATTGGTGACTGCGTGGTTTAAAAACGAAGTTATTAATAAAGAAGGTAAAAAGTGGAGTTTTGAAAACTGGAAAGAATTTAATCCGATCATAGAGAATAAGGATGATGAAAGATATAGTTTTTTACTTGATAAAATACACCATAAAATTAATCTCAACAAAACAGAAAAGAAAGAAGGATTAAGTATACATAAAATTCCTTATTGGTTGACAAGTGTTGCTGCTGTTTTGGTATTTGCTTTATTGTTTGGTAATATTTTCTTTTTTCATAAAGCCAAACAATATGATGTGGCCGAGCAGTTACAAACAATATTAACCCCTCCGGGGGCAAAAACGAACATCACTTTACCCGATGGTTCATTAGTTTGGTTAAATTCTGGGTCTACACTTTCTTATCCTCTAAAGTTTAATAAGGACAGGTCTGTATCATTAATTGGCGAAGCGTATTTTGAGGTAGAAAAAGACGATATGCCTTTTATTGTAAATACGAATTATGGGGATGTGGAAGTAAAGGGAACTTCATTTGATGTAAAAGCTTACATTGACGACGATGCGTTTGAAACTACTTTGGTTGAGGGGATTGTTGTTTTTAAAGAAAATGGTGCGGAAAATGGAGTTACCCTAAAACCCGGTGAACAAATTGCAAAAGATAGTAATGGTTATACCATAAAACAGGTAGAAACAAAATATTTTACTTGCTGGAAAGATGGTAAATTACTTATAAAAAATGAACCTTTCCCTTCTTTCATAAAGAAACTGGAGCGCTGGTATAATATTAAAATTGAATGCTCAGATCCGTGGCTGGAAGAAATGCGATACACCGGAACCATTGAAATGGAAAGTATAAGCGAGGTAATGGAACTAATTACAAAAGCTGCGCCTGTGGTTTATAACTATAACCCCGATACAAGAACTTATACAATAAAAGTAAAAAAATAATAACAAATAAAATGGTAAAACTTATGAATTGATACAAATTATTCTGCCAAGCTGCCAGTTAAAAAAAAGAAGCAAGAACTGCAATTTCTCACTTCTTTGTTGTAGCTAATAAATAATCATTATTACTTATTTTAACCAATACAAAATTATGGAAAAAAAACGAAGTATCCATGGATTAAGTCCGTGTGTGCAAAAAACGCTTAGAATTATGAGGCTAACGGTATTCTTAATGTTGATTTCCTTTTTTGGAGTAATAGCATCAGAAAGTTACTCTCAATCTACGAGATTGTCGTTAAAGGTTGATGGAATCAGCCTTGAGGGATTCCTGTTGAAAATTGAAGAACAAAGTGAATTCCGTTTCTTTTACACTGATAATATTGATGTTGAAAAAAGAGTTTCTGGTGAGTTTAGAAATAAAAAGATCACAGAAATTCTTGACGATATTAAAGAAGAGGCTGATATAAAATATGAAGTTATGGGACGGCATATTATACTTTCTCCAGCCAATACCAATGACCTATTAAAAAGTATTCAGCAAGTTGTTTCCATTTCCGGAACCGTAACCGATGAAAGTGGAGAGCCTTTACCAGGTGTAACAGTGTTGATAAAAGGCACTACTAATGGTGCAATTACCGATATTGATGGTAAGTATAAATTAGCTGATGTACCTGAGAAAAGTATCCTTCAATTTTCATTTATCGGAATGAAAACACAGGAAGTTGAGGTTGGCTCTCAAACTACAATAGATCTTTCAATGATAACAGATGCTGTTGGCATTGAAGAAGTGGTAGCCATTGGCTATGGTACAATGAAAAAAGCAGATCTAACAGGTGCGGTTACTACTGTCTCAGTTAGAGATGTAGAAGGACGTTCATTAACAAATTCGAGCCAAATTCTTCAAGGTAAAGTTGCAGGTGTAAATATCATTCAGAATTCAGGGAAACCTGGAGACGATGCAGCTACAATTCGTATTCGAGGTATCTCTTCAATTGATAATAATAATTCACCATTAGTAGTTATTGATGGAATTATTGGTTCTTTCGAAGATGTGAACCCAAATGACATTGAATCAATGTCTGTTTTAAAAGATGCATCTTCAGCTGCAATTTATGGTTCAAGAGCATCAGCAGGAGTTATAATTATTACAACTAAAACTGCAAAACAAGGGTTGACCATTAAATATAATGGAACTTATTCTTTACAAAATGTAACCAGACTTCCTGAAGTTGCAGATTCTTGGGTTGTTGCTGAGTTAAGAAATGAGGCTCGCGCAGCAATTGGAAATGGAGCAGTTTTTACAGATGAAATTATTGAAAAATATAAATATGGAATAGATCCAAATTATCCTAATACGGATTGGTATGATACTTATTTTGATCCAGCGTTTATGCAGAATCATTATACTACTGTTAGTGCCGTTCATAAAAATTACAATTTTACTAATTCGGTAGGTTATGTTGATCAAAATGGTGTGTTAATGGGAACAGTTAACAAGAAGCTTACATACCGTTCAAAAATTGATGCAAAATTTCTGGATGATAAATTGCGTGTAAACTTAAATGTCTCAGGATATAAAACTGATACAGATGAGTTGGCTTCTTCATCATACTCAGTAATGACGGAAATTACAAGAATGCAGCCAACCAGAATTATTCAAAGTGGAGGACCAGATGGAACCGGTGATGGACTTTATACCAACGACGGAAGATATTTTGCTGTGCAAGATTTAGGTGGCGGTATCAATAAGTTACAAAAATCTATCAATGCTAATGCATCCGCAGAATTTGAGCCGGTTAAAAACTTGAAAGCACGAATGCAATATGGTAGTTCTATTTGGAATCAAGAGCGTGTAACATATTCTCCAGAATACTATGTGACTTATAGCTTCCTTCAAGAGTCTACTACCCTAAAGGAATCAGAATTAATAAAGCAGTGGTATAAAAATCAAAACAACCAATTAACCACTACATTATCCTATAGTTATAATTTAAGCAAACATAATCTGTATGCAATTGCTGGTTATGAGTGGTCGGACTACTCTAGAAATTATGATAGAATTCAGGTGAAACATTTATCTGCGAATTCACCAATATTGGGATTTGGAGATCCTACTTCACATTTTTCTTCTAGTGAGGCAAGCGAAAACTCAGTAATCTCACAATTTGGTAGAATGAGATATTCATACGATAGTAAATACATGTTATTATTTACTATTCGTAGAGATGGTTCCTCTAGATTTGCAGATGGAAACAAATGGGGAGTATTCCCATCCGTATCTGGATATTGGCGTGTTACAAAGGAGAATTTTTTTGAATCAAATAATCTTGATCTAAAATTAAGAGGTTCTTGGGGTAGATTAGGAAACCAAGGAATCGGAACCAATTATGCCGCTTCGGATGTCATGAGTGGAACTGAATATTATTCTCTGGGAGGAACAATTGTGCCTGGTCGCGGAACTAGCGTTCTTGCAAACCCGAACACTACATGGGAAACTACAGAGCAAATTGATATAGGATTCGATGCAGTAATTAAGAATAATGCTAATGTCTCATTTTCTTATTTCCATAAGAACACATATGATATTTTGGCAAGGGTCACTATCCCAACTTCGCTTGGTGTTACAAATTCACCTTATCAGAATATTGGTGATATGGTTAATGAAGGTGTTGAATTAGAAGTTGGATACTTTGGTCAATCTAAGTCAGGTGATTTTAGTTACACAATCAATGGTAACATAAGTTATCTTCGAAACGAAGTTACAAACCTTGGGATACTTGATTTTGTAAGTCATAGTGAAATGATCAGAAGTCAAGTAGGTCACCCTTTTGCTTCTTATTATGGATATAAAACGGATGGAATCTTACAAATTGATGATTTTACATGGCAAGAGGATAGCAATCCAACAATTGCTCATGAGGATCGTATTTATACTTTAAAAGAAGATCGTGCTGATCCATCAGACATTATGTATCAAGCTGAACCTGGAGATTTAAATCTGGTAGATTTAAGCGGTGATGGTAAAATTACTCCTGAAGATAAAACGATTATCGGAGAATCAGTTCCCAAGATATTGTATGGAGCAAGTGTTAACCTGTCGTATAAAAACTTCGGTTTAAATATTATGGGGCAGGGAGTCGCAGGAGTCAAATCTTATATGTTCGGTTCACTTGTAACTCCTTTCTATAATGCAGGAGGTGCTGCGCTAACGAAAACTTCAGTTGAGAATCGTTGGACGTTAGAAAATCAATCAAATAAGTACACAAGACTATATGAAGATAAACAAAGAGATGCAATTCGCTCTGACTATAACTTGTTTAACAGTTCTTATTTCAGGGTGAAAAGTATTGAGTTATCTTATAACGTACCAAAGCATATTATCAATAAGTACGGAATTAAAAACATGAAAGTATTCTGTACAGGTGAAAATCTCTTACTCTTTACGAACTTTCTTGAGGGTTTTGATCCCGAGAGAACTTATACTAGCATTTACCCAAGTTCGCATCCACAAATTGCTACATACAGCTTAGGTATAAATCTAACTTTATAAAAACATATGGAAATGAAATTAAAAAAAATATATATCGTATTAATAATCTTCATGGTTGCTATAAGTTGTAATGAAGATGATTATTTGGATAAAAAACCAATCGATTTTCTATCACCTGATAGTTTCACAAGTGAAAAAGACGTTCGTGAAGCTGTAAATGGAATTTACAAAGCATTTATTTCTGATAAGGAAGAGCCAATAAAAACAGATTTTATTGTTGATAATGGATATTATGTAGGTTACAACGACATGTGGACTCGTACTTACAATAGTGAAAGTCCATTTATTGAGGCAAAGTGGTCACGTAACTATAAAATGATCCTACGAGCTAATACCGTTCTTCATTATATGGACAATGTTGAATTATCTGATGCAATCTACAATCAGCATAAAGGTGAAGCAAAATTTTTAAGAGCTTTAGCATATTTTGATTTATCTGAATTTTACGGAGATGTACCCTTAAGAACAGCTCCTGAAAGTTTGTCAGAAGCAGATAAAGCTGTAACAGCCAAAGGCGATATTGTCAACTTTGTTCTGGATGAATTAGAAGAGGCTGCAGAACTGTTGCCAGTAACATATGCAGTTACAGAAAGAGGAAGAGCTACTAAAGGTGCTGCTTTGGCAATTAAAGCAAGGGTATATTTATATAATGGATTATATGACAAAGCCGTAGAATATTGTCAAAAAGTAAAAGCTTTAGATCAATATTCTTTAATGGATGATTTTTATACCATGTTCCTTCCTGAAACTGAAGGAAGTAACACGGAATCAATTTTTGAGATGCAATTTGAAACTGATGCACGGGCACAGGATTTATCAAATAATTGGTATTCTTATTTTGTACAATGGGGAGGTTTCCAGATTTTAGTAGGGCTTGAACAAGCTTTTTATACTACAAACGGTTTAGCCCTCGACGATCCAAATAATGATATGTATGATACCACTATAAACACTGATATTTTTAATCCTGATTATATCATTGGTGGAGGATACGATAATAGGTTTAGCAATCGTGATCCAAGATTATATGCTACTTTAATGGTACCATATTCAATAAGAGATTATAGAAGCGACGGAGAACCGGTTATTTTATATCCTGATCATATTAAGAATGCAAACTTTACTGGTATCAAAGCAAAAAAATATGCCGATTACTCTGACAATAAAATCACTTTTATTTCAGGTGTAAATCCGGTGATTATTCGCTATGCTGATATCCTATTAATGGAAGCTGAAGCATTAATTGAATTGGGCGGATATGATGAATCATATGTTCGTTCTTTAATTGATGAGGTAAGGCAACGTCCTTCAGTAATGATGCCTAAGGTTGAAGATGCGGAAGGTACAGGTTTATCTCAGGAAGAATTAAGAGACATTGTACGTCATGAAAGACGTGTAGAATTTGCATTAGAAGGACTTAGATATTTTGATGTAAAAAGGTGGGATGTCGGAGCTGAAGTGTTAACTGACGGTTTAGGTTATAGGCCAGATAAACTTAAAAATAACTCTGCGGAATATGAAATTTACGCTTACCAGCCACGTACTTTTGATCCGGTAAAAGGATACCTTTGGCCGATTCCAAAATCGGAAACTGATTCAAACAAATCGATTCCAAGTAATTAATTTGCTTAATTTCTAAAATTATGAAAGTTAAAAACATATTAAAATTTTCACTATTAATGGTTGTTTTTGCATTTTTTGTAGCAATAACCGCATGTGATAAAGAAGATGAAGCTCCTTTAGCTTCAGCAACGTTAACAAGTGAGGTTACAAACATTTTGCAGGGAGATACTGCGGAACTTGTTGTTGATATTACAGGAGGGGTTCCTCCATACGGTTTTAGATATTCTGATGGAGTTGAAAGTTACTATGAATTGGGTATTGAGCAAACACCTCATATAATTAAGGTGACTCCTGATTCAACCAGAACTTATACTGCAGAAGCCGTTGGTACATATTACCGAAATGTTGGAACGGCTTCAGGTTCTGCAACAATTGAAGTAACACCTGTTCAATACGTGTTAGATCAAACTTTCACTGGTGTGAACTCAGGTTTCTTACATGGAACTAATGGATGGCAGGCAAAAAGTGATGAAATACAGATTAAAACTGATGATGGAAGTTGGGACCGTAGGGGATTTTACGAATTTGATGCAAGCCAAATTACAACGGTTGAACAATATAACAAATATACTTTCAGCTTTTGGTTAGTGAAGAGTCACGGTCAAGGTGTTAATGCTGGATTGGGAGCTATGGAAGTAAAAGGTTACGTTGGTGAAATTGATAACTCTTGGACTTGGAACACGCAACCAGGTCTGGATGTCTTGATTGACGGTTATACACAGCAATTTACAGCTGTTTCACAGGATATGCAGATTGAGTTTAAGGGTGATATTACGTCAATCGTACATGCAGCCTTGGCAAGCCCAAGTAAGAAATTTACATTAAGGGTGATAGAAAATGTAAATGGTGAAGGAAATGGAGGTTTCTATTATATTGGAGGAACTTCATGGTGGAAGGCGGAGCAAAGACCAGCAGTTGGAGTTCTGTTGAGAAGACCAATAGACTAAAAATTTGGTAGTTTAGTAAAGTTAGTTTGAATCTCCCTGATAGGTAGTAAAATAATGGATAAGCAGTTCCATTATTCTGAAACTATCAGGGAGATCATTCTTTTATGTTCTAAATTATTTTCTTGATTTCAATACCAAACGTTATAGCTTTTTCGTGACCAACTATGGCAAATAGTTTTTTGAATCATTTTATTTATTGATACTTCAATAACCAAATTACTTCTTTAAGGAAGTTAATTCTGACAATGACGTCTTTCCTCAGGAATTAATAATTATAAGATACCTATCGACCTTAGCTGGATCATCTTATAAGGGATGTATTACACTCTTTTAAGTCGGTTATTTGTGCGTTTATTTTCATTAAATCAATAAAAAACTGTTTTTTTAATTGATGCTTCTCTTGTTTCTATAAAGTTTTATTTATATGTAATCAGAGTGGCTAATATTAAGAAGGTTGGCGTATCCGATTCTTTTCTCAATATTCATTGATATTTTCTCATATCTTCTCTTTTTTGAATTTCATACTCTCTTATTTACCAAGAATTTTCTAGGTATGATGATACTGTTTTAAGAAAAGATTATTGAACTGACTATTACTTGTCGGTAATTGAATATCTTCAGATAGTATCTTTTATGCCTGACAGGTAAGTAGATGAGAGGTTGTTGTTGCGATCTATAGATTTGTTCGAAATTAAAATCTAGCATTAAGATAATCCTGAAAAAATTGTAAAGATGAAGTTTACAAATCGATTAATAGTAGCTCATATTTCAAGTGTAAAAATCCGAAAAAGACTTGTTTTAGCAATTGAGGAATTTAGTTTTTATTGGGATTACTACATTACCATATGTTTCAATTTCCAATACGTGTAATATAGCTTTCAATTGTAGTATTAGTAAAGGTGAGTAACTCGCTTTTGAAATGAGCTTATCGTTGGAATATATCGTAAGAGACTAATCAAAGATTCTATGATTTTCGAAGCGAATGGCAAGTTCCCAATATCGGGATTGAAATCTTAAAGATAATATTCTATCCTTTAAGAAGAAGGGTAAATAGATATGATTAATAGCTGAAATTGTGAAGAAATGAATAAAGCTTTTTTAGTTGTTCTTCAAGGTTATTTCTAATAAATAGAATTTTTAATAGATGTAAAATGGTGATAGATAGATTGATATGGCTTGAAATCTATTGAGTATAAAAAAAATGACTTTTTCTCTTAGTTGTAAATCTCTCCATTTACGTAATAATAATAGATGTTATTGCAGAAGGAAGATTCAAATAGTAGTAGAGTTTAGTTAAGGCAATTTAATTTTTCGTATGATTAAGAAGTTGCTTAAAGGTGTTTTAGCATTGCCAATGCATTGTTCAGTTTTATAAAGGCAAAGAAGAATTAAGAACAGAAAATAATTTTGAGTTTATAAGGATTGTATAAGTTACGGTATTGGCAAATGCTAAAGATCCTAAAAAGGGTTACTCTTAATTAAGAGAAGACCGGGCGAGTTGAGTCATCAAAAACTAAGCTTCTACTTATCTGGTGTCAAAAAGAAATATCAAATTAAAAAGTTTAGAAAAATAAATCAATAAAATCAAGAAACTATGAACAGCTCAAGAAGAGAATTTCTAGGTAAGACGGCATTATTTGCTTCAGGAGCCATTGCTTCATCTGCGTTAGGCATGCCTGTTTCTGCAAAGGGTCGAAATACGTCGGCAAATGAGAAATTAGTAGCAGGAGTAATAGGTTGCAAAGGAATGGGCTTTGCAAATTTAGAATCGTTTTTAAAGCAACCCAATACGGAATGTGGCGCACTGTGTGATGTAGACGAGAATGTTTTAAACGAACGTATTTCGGATGTTGAGAAGATCCAGGGTAAAAAGCCCAAAGGCTTTAAAGACTTCCGTAAGATGCTTGAGTATAAAGGACTAGATGTGATCATTATAGGAACTCCAGACCATTGGCATGCCCTTCAATTTATTTATGCCTCACAACAAGGATATGATATTTACTGTGAGAAGCCATTGGGGAATACGGTTTACGAATGCGATTTAATGGAAAAAGCAGCGAACCGTTATGGAAACGTAGTACAGGTAGGTCAGTGGCACCGAAGCACTAAATCATGGCAAGATGCTGTTAAATATGTTCATTCAGGTAAATTAGGAAACATCAGGGAAGTTCGTTCATGGACTTATTTGAGTTGGCTAAAACCTGCCATAAAGAAAGCCAATTGCGCAGTTCCAAGCGGAGTAGATTATGATATGTGGTTAGGCCCTGCACCGAAAAGGGATTTTAATCCAAACAGGTTTCACTTCAATTTCAGGTGGTACTGGGATTACGCAGGAGGGTTAATGACCGACTGGGGGGTACACATTATTGATTATGCTCTGTACGGAATGCAAAAGTATGCACCTAAATCGGTAATGGCAATTGGGGGCAAGCATGCATACCCCGACAGTGCAGGTGAGACTCCTGATACATTAAAGGTTCTTTACGAATTTGATGATTTTTCATTGTCATGGTCTCATGCAATTGGCATTGACAATGGAGATTATGGGAGACAAAATGGGGTTGGCTTTGTAGGCAATAACGGAACCTTGGTTGTAGGTCGCCGAACAGGCTGGGAAGTTATACCGGAAAAAGATGATAAAGGGAATAACAAAATTGATAGAGAATACCATTTGACCTCTTTTAATTTAGGTTTGGATAACCATGTTTCGAACTTTATAGATTGTGTAAAAACAAGAGAGACACCTAATTGTCCGATCGATGTAGCGGCAGGAGTTGCAAGGCTTAGCCATTTAGGCAATATTGCTTATAGGACAGGTAAACGATTAGACTGGGACACTGAGAACCATGTGTTTGTAAATGATCAGGAAGCAAACGCATTACTTAAACCAACGTATAGGAAGCCCTGGTCCCTCCCTGAAAACCCATAGTGGGTTTTTAGGTGAGGAATTTTTTTATTGACCTAAAACAACATAAAGCTATGGAACGGATATTCTTTATCCTGATATTGGTATTTATCACAATTTATATACCTGCCCAATGTCAAGAGGGAGTAAAGCCTCAAGAAATGACAGAAGAATGGGGGAAGCCTATTCCAGTTGTAAAACCAGGAAAAACTTTAATGAGTGCTCCTTCTGATGCTATTGTTTTATTTGATGGCACAGACCTAAATAAGGAATGGACAGATATGGAAGGGAGTGAGGTGAAATGGATAGCTACCAATGGTACCGTTACCATTCCAAAAGATGGTGGGGACATAAAAACCAAACGAGTTTTTGAAGATTTTCAACTACATGTTGAGTGGAAATCACCAAAAGAAGTGATTGATAGTGGAATGAGAAGGGGAAACAGTGGGATTTTTCTGCAAGGAGTTTATGAGTTACAAATACTCGATAGCTATGATAACCCGACCTATGTAAATGGTCAGGCAGGAAGTATTTATAAACAACACGCACCTCTTGTTAACGTATGCAAAGAGCCTGGGGAGTGGCAGGTTTTCGATATTATTTATACTGCTCCCCGTTTTAAGGGGCGTAATTACTTTACGCCTCCTTATGTGACTGTTTTACAGAATGGTGTTTTAATCCTAAACAATGTAGCCATAAAAGGTCCCACACTTTATATTGGAATTCCAGAATTTAAAGTAGAACCACACGGAGCGGGCCCCATAGTGTTACAAGATCATTGGTTCCCGGTAAGTTTCCGGAATATTTGGATAAGGGAGTTATAATCAGATGATACAAAATATGGGAATTTCAATTGTGAAAAAAATTTTCACCCTCAATTTTATTGCCTTGGGATTATTTGCGAGTGTGGAACATTCGAACGATCCCACAAGGCAAGTGGATGCTACCATTGATTTTACCCAGACCCTCCAGGAATGGGATGGCTTTGGTGTAAACTATGTAGAATTGGCACAATCAACGGATTACGAAAATGATCCTCAAGAGTATGGCGGTTTTAGCCTGTTAAGTGAAGAAGAGAGGGATGAGGTAATTGAGTTGATTTTTGGAGAGGACGGGCTTAAACCTTCAATTGTGAAAATGTTTTACGATCCTTTCCATCAAGAAGTACCTGGGGGGCCATTCGATCACGAAACAACCACACGGTGGATGCGGTATTTTGTGCATAAAGGGATAGCTAAAACCAAAGAAAGAGGTGGAGATGAAATAAGTATTATTTCTACCTTATATGGCCCTCCGGCGTGGGCAACTAAACAGAAAATATTGCGTGGTCGCGACCTAGACCCAGAGCAATTTGAAAACTTGGCAAAATACATGATTGCATGGGGTAAGTTTTTAGTGGAAAAAGAAAAACTGCCTTTGAAATACCTAAGCCTTCATAACGAAGGTGATTGTGTAAACGGTTGGCCGCTTGACGGGAGTCATGGCAGTATTGGGAAAGGCAACCATCATGATTATAATGCTTTCTGGAGACCAACGCAAGTGGCGCACTTCCTTGAATTTATGCCGCCAATGATGAAGGCTGCTGGTCTTGATGTGGGGCTTACACCTGGCGAGTGTGCAACCTGGAATAAATTTGAGAATCATTATTACCATTGGGCTATCCATGATAACGATGCTGCGATGGAAAATATCTCACTGATTACAAGCCACAGCTTCGATTGGCCCAAACCACTTACCACAAAACCAATTGATTTGCTTCGGTTAAAAAGACCCGACCTTCATGCCTGGACTACTTCTATGACCTGGGGAAATATGCATACCCAAAAGAATTACGATTTTGTTTTGCAAATGATTCTGAACATATATGAAGCTAAGGTTAATGCCATCATACCCTGGGCTTGTATTCAAACAGCTACTTGGGAAACAGGAGACCCAAATCCGCACACAGCGTTTTTTGTAAGCGAAAAAGGAGATTATGAGATTAGGCCACAATATTATTTTTATAAGCAACTAACAAGAGCTGGACAGAAAGGCATGAAAGTAGCTAAGGTCAGCTCAAACAATAGCCGGGTTAAATTAGCGGCATTTTCATCTAATAATACAGCACATCCCGATGCTTTCCTTGTAATGAATATGGAATCTGAACCTATCGCCGTGAATTTAAAGATTACAGGAAACGCAAGTTCGTATGAAGCGTTTCGAACTTCACACGATGAGCAATATGCTCCTTTAAGGGTTCAGGAAATACAGGATAATAAACTAAGCTATTCAGCTCCTGCGGGATCGATAACTACCTTTTTTGCCAAAAACAAATAAGAAATATGCGAACATTGATAAAAATACAATATTTCATTATTTCAATTACACTAACATTGCTAGCATCATGTGGCTTAAGTAAACAAGAACATGATGTCGAAATTCATGGAGAACTGAAACAGTGGCATAAGGTTACTTTATTGATTCAAGGACCCGAAACATCGGAATGGGCAGAAAACAACCCTTTTTTAAATTATCGGCTTGATGTAACATTTTCAAAAGGAGATAAAAAATATGTTGCACCTGGCTATTTTGCTGCCGATGGGAATGCTGGAGAAACTTCTGCAAAAAAAGGAAATGTATGGAAAGTACATTTCCGCCCCGATGAACCAGGAATATGGGATTACTCAATTTCCTTTATTTCCGGAGATGAGGTTGCGGTATCGGATAAACCCATAGGAGAACAAACATTAATTTCTAACTTGAAAGGTTCTTTCGAAGTTGATAAAACCAATAAAACTGGTAAAGATTTCAGAGCAAATGGACGTATTGTGTCTAATGGGACGAGATATTTTAAATTTTCGGGGACCAATAAAATATGGATAAAAAATGGTGCCGACAGCCCTGAGAACTTTTTGGCATTTACAGAGTTTGACCAAACCTACAGAAAAGGAGTTAACAAAAGAATCCGAAAGGGCGAAGCAAATCCTAAAGCTCAAATTCATCAATATGAGCCACACTTGGATGATTGGGCAGTAAGTGATCCAACCTGGCAAGAAGAAAAGGGAAAAGGTATTATAGGTGCGATTAATTATCTCGCTTCAGCAGGTGTAAATTCTGTTTATATGCTCACACTGAATATTCAGGGAGATGGTAACGACGTGTGGCCATATTCAGGCTATAACGAGCGTTACCGTTTTGATTGCAGTAAACTGGATCAGTGGGCTATTGTGTTCGACCACATGGAGAGCCTTGGCATAATGAATCATTTTGTGCTTCAGGAAACAGAAAATGAATGTTTGCTTGATGGTGGTTTTACTAATGTTCAACGTAGAGTCTATCTCCGTGAATTAATTGCTCGTTTTGGCCATAATTTAGGCGTAACCTGGAATTTGGGTGAAGAAAATGGTCCTTCAAAAAATTTGCCAATAGGGCAAACTGAACAACAAATAAGAGATATGGCTTCGTATATAAAACGTATCAATCCATATCCCAGTTACATCAGTCTTCATACCCATCACACCAATGCCGGACAGGATAAATTCTTATTGCCTTTGCTTGGATTTCAAGACCTGGATGGTCCATCCTTGCAGGTTCACAAAGCTGTGGACGTTCATGAAAGGGTTAAGAAATGGATTGACGTTTCTAATGTTACCGATAAAAAATGGATGGTTTGTTTAGACGAAATCGGACCTGCTGAAAATGGAGTTATGCCCGATAGTCATGATTTTAATCATGACACAGTGAGACATCATTGTTTGTGGGGAGCATTAATGGCTGGTGCAGCCGGAGCCGAATGGTATTTTGGCTACCGCTATCCGCATAATGATCTGGGGATGGAAGATTTCAGAAGCCGTAAAAATTGGTGGAAACAAACAAAAATTGCTTCCGATTTTTTTGAAACATTACCTGTTCAGGATATGATTAATCGAAATGACCTTGTTCAAAATAAAAGAGCCTATTGCTTTACAAATGAAGGTGATATATATGTGGTGTATTTACCTGTAGGGAATGAATCAAGCAAGATAAAAATAAATTCAAATAAAGAATATTCAATAAAATGGCTCAATCCAAGAGAAGGCGAAGATTTTAATTATGGTACCATAAAAAAAATAAAAGGAAAAGGTTGGGTAAGCATTGGTAAACCAAATTCCGATTTAGAAAGAGATTGGGTTGCCATAATTCAATAAAGATATGATAAAACAAATGAAAGATAGAGATAATATAAATTCTACAAACCCGGCTCATGGTGTAAAATCAAAAGCAGCCGAATATTCAATTCAACTTTTCAAAATGAAAAAACACTTTTTAAAATTAGTGCTGTTGTTAATGGTTTTGAGTGTCATTAGCAATGCTCAACAAGTAGGAAATAAATATGGCACAGTAACCGAAAAAACACCATCAATTCCACAATACTTTTCGTGGTTAAGCCATATGAATGAGGGGATGGAAGAGGCACAGATTATGTCTCAACTCGAATTTTTTAAATGGTTGCACGATGAGTACGGAATGAACCTTGAGATATATGCATTGGATGCCGGAATGATTGATACCTATAAAAAATATGGTACTATGGATTCACCGGAATTCAAAAAGAAATTCCCGAATGGATGGGATGGCTTTGCCGAATTAGCCGACTCTTTCTCTTGTAAGTTAGGTCTTTGGGGAGGACCTGACGGATTCGGAAATACCGAAGAAGAGGAAAATGCGAGGATTGAATTAATGTCAGGACTTTGCCGCGATTATGGCTTGCAGTTATTTAAATTCGATGCTGTTTGCGGACAATTGCGTGACGAAAAACAGGCATCTTTTGCAAAAATGCTAACCGAATGCAGGAAGTATGTCCCGAATTTGATTGCGTTAAACCACCGACTAAACCTGGGGATTGCCAAGCCACATGTAACCACATCGTTGTGGGAACACAAGGAAATGTATGTGGATGTGCAAATCACAAACAATGTGACAGGAACTCACAACCGGGTGGGTGCTTTATCGAGGGGGCTGCCTCCCGGATTAACCCGCTTAATTGAAGACCATGGATGCTGCATTTCTTCGTGTTTGGATTATTGGGAAGATGAATTAATTATCCAGGCATTTAACCGCTCACTTATTTTGGCTCCCGAAATTTATGGAAATCCCTGGTTGCTACGCGATGATGAATATGCAAAATTGGGAAGGATTTATAACCTCCATTACCGTAATCGTGAGATATTGGTAGACGGGATAGTGCTACCATCTGAAAAATATGGAGTTAATGCTGTTTCGAGAGGTGATGGTTCAACCCGGTTTATAACCCTGAGAAACCTTTCGTGGAACCCTGAAACTATTACAGTAGCACTTGATAATGAAATTGGGTTAACCGGGAAGGGTAATATTGAAGTGAGAAGATATCATCCTTCAGAAAAAATTATTGGTGAATTTAAGTATGGAGAGCAATTTAAGGTTGAAGTAGAACCATTTAGGTCTTGTTTATTAATGGTGTCCACAAAACCAAGTAACGAAATAGGTATCAAAGGCTGCAATTATGAAGTTGTAAGGGATACAAAGGATAAACCTGTACTCATAAAGCTTTTAGGAATGCCTGGAAGTAACGCTTCGATATCCCTCGATTCGGGTAACCGCGAATTTTCAAAGGCTTATTTGGATGGAAAAAGTGCAGATAAAATTTTGGATGATAACCTTAAAATATCGTTTTCAGGCAAAGCCTACAAAAATAAATGGCACCGCAAACTTGGAGACCTCGAAGTAATTGATGTGCCCGATGATGCGAAGCAACTATACGAAGCAACATGTTTTACTGCAAGCAATAACATAGTTGAAGCACAATCTTTGAAACGTTCGGGAGAAACCAATATTCCGCAAGTAAAAAAAGCACGGGATACATTTTTCGAAAACGAATATTTTATACGAAGAGGCCTTTGGGATAAATTTATGTTTGATGGTGATTTAAATACCTTCTTTGGTGTTTATCGATATTCCAGCGATCAGGAAAAAGACAAACGTATTGATGGAGGAGCTTTGCGCCTTGACCTGGGTAAGATTGAATCAGTCGATAAAATTGTTATGTCTTCTTTATATCCGGTGGACCGTGAAAATTTGCCACCAGATCATTTAACAGCTGAAGTTTCAACTGATTTAAAATCATGGAAAGAAATCACTTTGAAAAGGGCTGAGAAAAGAGGCAAACAAATAGATGTTTCTTATTTCATGCAAGACGGAAGCTACGAATTATTTGATACTGATGTTTATGATTGGACTTTTGATAGCAAGGAGGAATTAGATATTCGATATATAAAAATCAAAGATGCACCCGACCGTATTGCAGAATTTAAAATACAGGATAATAATCAACAACTAAGTAGTTCAATATGGCAAGCAACACATTTGTTTGCTCCATACGATAGGGTTGTGCCAATAAAGGCGTGGGAAACGAATGTGAAAATTGACAAGGATGCACCTGAAGGTAGTTATTTATGTGTTGCTTTTGAAGGAACGCATGGAGTTAACAAAGCCTTTTCAGCATTGCGAATGGATGGCAAACCTATAGGTTCACCGTTAAGAGCTCCTAGTTTCCCTTTTATTGTGCGAGGAATGGGACCAGAAGAAGTTGATAAAAACAACACCTATTATTTTCCTATAAGCGATGAAATGAAAGGCAAGAAGGTTGACGTGGTTGGTTTACTGCTTAAAGGCGGCGAAACAGATGTGAAACCTCATGTTTGGACCACTTGCTACCCAACGCCTTATGAAATCAGGGAGCTGCGGCTCGAAGAATAAAAGGAGTGAGGGTAATCTATCATATACGAAAATGAATATTACAATTGAATTGTATAAAACAAAATCAAATGAATAAAATAAAAGTTGTATTCCTGTTTTCCTTGACGCTGTTGTTTTTTTCAGCTTGTCACAACAATGGTAAAAATATTGCTGATAAGGATTCAAATAACGGATTTATCTCAAATCCGGTAAAATTGGATCCTCAAGAAGTGGAAATTCTACCTATTGGGTCGGCTGCTCCCGATTTCAATTTGCCAAATTTGAACGGAGAATTTAAGAGTTTAAAGGATTTTAAAAACGCTGAAGTACTTGTGTTGGTGTTTACATGTAATCATTGTCCAACGGCACAGGCTTACGAGGATAGAGTCATACAGTTTACAGATGAATATACAAAAAAGGGTGTTGCAGTGGTTGCTATTAATTCAGCAAGTCCGCTTGGATTAATGTATGGCGAAAGCGCTTATACAGATGTTGATGATTCATACGAGGACATGAAAATAAGGGCAAAGGACAAAGGTTTTAATTTCCCATATCTGTATGATGGGGATTTACAAGAGGCTTCTCTGAAATATGGAGCCATGGCTACCCCTCATATTTTTGTTTTAGACAAAGAAAGGATACTCCGATACCAAGGACGAATTGATGCATATAAAAATCCCGCAGAAGGCAATTGTGAGGATCTGAAACAAGCGGTAGATGAGTTGCTTGCCGGAGAAGAAGTAAGCAATCCTGAGACCAGATTCAATGGGTGCTCTACAAAATGGTCATGGAAAGCAAAACATTCAAAAACACATGCTGAAAAGTGGGCACAACGAGAAGTAATTCTAAATGAGATTGATAACAAGGGAGTTAAAGAGCTATTAGTAAATAATACGGAAAATCTTCAGCTGATAAATATTTGGGCCAGTTGGTGTGGACCTTGCGTTTCAGAATTTCCAGACCTAGTAAAACTACATAAAATTTATGGACGTAGAAATTTTGAATTTATTTCACTTTCTACAGATAAAATCGAGAAAAAGGAAGAGGTTTTAAAGTTTTTAAAAGAAGAACAAGCCGGAGTGAAGAATTATATCTACTCCCAAGAGGATGTATATGAGCTAATTGAGTTGGTTGATGCTGATTGGAATGGTGCACTACCATATACAATTTTAATAGAACCAGGAGGTAACAAAGTTTATAAATATCAAGGGGAAATCGAAATGCTTGAGATAAGGAAAGCAATAGTAGAACATAAATTGCTTGGAAGATATTAATCGAAAAAACATCAGATACAAATGAAATATAAGTTCTTATTTATTATTACTGTTTTTATTTTTGCCCTCAACAGTTGCACAACACATAAGATTACCAGGGAAAAATACGAATGGAGTGATTTCTGGAAAGAAAATGAACCTGACAGGTCAAAACCCAGGGTACTGTTCATAGGAAATTCTATTTTGAAGGGTTATTTCCGTTATACTACGGAAAGGATATCAGATAAAGTTAACTGCGATCGTTTTTCAACTTCAAGAAGTATTGAAGATCCTGTTTTGCTTCAAGAGACAAAACTAGCTATTGGGGATTACCAACACCAAATTATTCATTTTAATAATGGCCTACACGGTTGGCATTTAAGTAAGGAAGAATACCGAAAATGCATGAAACGTTATGTTAAGTTCTTGAAAAGGCATAAATCTAAGGACTGTATCCTTTTATACTCTCTTACAACACCCGTATCATCACCTGAACAAGGTGTAAAACTTGATCCTGTTAGAAACAAAGTAGTGTTGGAAAGGAACGAGGTCGCACTTGAGATCATGGCTGAAAACGGTATTCAGGTAATCGATCTTTACGGCTTGGTTGAGCCAGAACTCGATAAGTATGTCATAAGGAAAGGTGACCTCCATTATAAAAAAGAAGGTTATGATTTGATGGCTGAGAAAATCAGTAAACAGATAATAAGCCTTCTAAAACAATGAATTCAAGAACATTAATTAATTCATCAATTAAATTAAATATGAAAACAAAAATTTTAAATCTGCTCTTTATCATTCTAATCTGTTCAAATTTTGTAAACGCACAGATTAAGAGACCTCCTTATGAATATCCGAAGGATGTAAAGGTTGTACAAACCATTAAAGAGTGGCAAGACTTAAAGTTTGGTCTCTTTATACATTGGGGAACATACAGCCAATGGGGAATAGTAGAATCATGGTCGCTATGTCCAGAAGACCGTCCTAATTTTTCAGTACGACCTGAGGGGATGAGTTATAATGACTATGTAAAAGAATATGAAAAATTAAAAACGACATTTAATCCGGTAAATTTTGATCCTCAAAAATGGGCTGATGCCGCTAAGTACGCTGGGATGAAGTACGTAGTATTTACCACAAAGCACCATGATGGATTTAATATGTACGATACTCAATTTACGGATTATAAAATTACAAGTAAAGAATGTCCGTTTAGCTCAAATCCGAAAGCGAATATTACAAAGGAAATATTTAATACGTTCCAGGACGAAGATTTTGAGACCGGAATTTATTATTCGGTAACCGACTGGAATCATAATGATTTCTGGTGGGATTATTTCCCTCCTGCGAACCGGCAAATAAACTATTCGATAAAGAAGTATCCTGAGAAGTGGAAGAGTTTTAATGATTTTGTTTACAACCAACTTAATGAGCTAACAAACGGGGATTACGGAAAAATTATTGTAACCTGGTTCGACTTGTGTAACTCCATAACCGATGAAGCGAAATTAGATTGGCCACGAATGACCAAGATGCTTCGAGAGAATCAGCCAGGAGTTATTATGGTTGCAAGAGGGGCAAGAGGCCAGAACGAGAACTACCTGACCCCTGAAAAGGAAGTACCGGATAACGTTCTGGATCATCCATGGGAAACGAATATGACAATGGGAGAATCATGGTCGTATGAACCAGGCGAAGAGTATAAATCGGTTTATGAGTTGGTACAAATGCTTGTAAAGATTGTGTCAAGAGGGGGAAACTTTCTTTTGAATATTGGTCCGAGACCTGATGGTGATTTTGACCCAAAAGCATACGATCGTCTTAAAGGTATTGGTGATTGGATGGCGATCAACTCTGAAGCTATATACAAAACAAAACCAGTTGCTCCTTTCTTTGAAACTAAATTGGTTTTCACTAAAAAAGATGATTCCGTTTATGCATTTTACTTGCCCGAGGAAGACGAAAAGAAAATGCCGGCACAAATATCGATTTCAAACATGTTACCAAAGAGCGGAAGTTCGGTTTACCTACTTGGGTATAATAAACCATTAAAATGGTGGAAAAATGGAAAGGGTTTCGTAGTTGAAATACCTAAGAATCTTCAAAATAATCCGGTATGCGATCATGTTTGGACCCTAAAGTTTATTAAACAATAAAAAAACGTATGAAAAAACTAAGCTTAACACTATTCTTATTTATTCTCATAGTTTGTAATTCTTTTGCTCAGGAACATGATTACTGGGGTGGAGTTAATTTTATAGAAACTTCTCTGTACTCCGAAGAAGAAGATTTAGAAATTATAGAAATGTATAAGGAACTCCGCGTGGCTGACGTCGCCGATGGTATGGATATGGTTGGTTTACCTCATACCGGTTTAGTCGACCCGGCAATTCATCCAAACTGGAAAGATCTAGAAGACCTCTCACACATTGTCAGAGGAGTTGCGTTAACAGCAAGGTATGTTCCCACTCAACGCCCCGACCGTCCGCGGGAAGGTCAGGATTTCAAAGAATGGGAATTGGATTTTTATGCCCAATATTCTTCCGAGAAATTTGCGCACATCATCCGAAAAGGATCTGTTGTGGTTATTGATGGAGTTGAAGGAAGAGATATCAGATCGATAGGGTCAAACAATACCTTAATGTGGAAAAGCAGAGGATGTGTTGGTATTGTTACCGATGCCGGTGCAGGAGATACAGATGAATCTGCGATTGAAAAGATCCCTCTTTACTTGCGAAAAAAAGGAAGAGGTATCCGACCTGGACGCAATGAGCTTGAATCGGTAAACCGTCCTGTTGTTATTGGCGGAGTACTGGTTTGTCCGGGAGATATTGTAATTGCTGATGGCGATGGAGTTATTGTAGTTCCTAGAAAGGTAGCTAAGCAAGTAGCAGTTTATGCCCAAGAGATACTTGAAAAAGATAAAATTGGAAGACGGAAATTCTATGATATTCTGGGAATTCCACACGATGATACAGTAAAATAATAGGATAAAATCAAAGCAGAGTAAGTTATTATTTTAAAAGTGAATGAAGGCTGTTTCATTTGCCAGAAATGTTTGAAAGGGAAGAATTAGGAGGATTTATTATGAGAAGTACAGAAGATGAACCCTCTTTGTTAAAAACGCTATCATAAAGATGTCATAAATAAGAATAAAGCTTATGCAAAATTCGATTTCATCAAAAGGAACTACTGGAAAGGTATTTTTCAGCTTAGGATCAATGATCTTCCTGCAATATTTAATGCTTGCAGTATGGTGGGTACCACTTGCTGCATATTTAGCCAATCTTGGATTAAGTGGCTTTCAAAAATCGCTTATTTTGAGTTCAATGGCTATTGGATCCATGACTTCTCCTATTATTGGGATGATAGCAGATCGATATTTTGCCAGTGAAAAAGTACTTATTGTGCTTAATTTTTTTAGTGCGATCTTTTTGGTTGCTGCTGCTAATATCCAGAATCCAAATTTGCTATTTGTAATTCTTATTCTGATTATGTTAGCTTATATGCCTACCTGGAGTTTAACCAGCTCCATTTCAATGGCGCATACTTCAGCAGAGCAGTTCCCAAGAATCAGGGTTTTTGGATCTGTTGGTTGGGTTGCTTCAGGGTTGTTTAGCCTTGTTGCTGTGCAGGTATTTAATGTTGAAATATTTGATGGAAGTAAAGCTCCATTTTATTGCGGTGCAGCCATAAGTATTATCGCAGCTTTACAAAACCTGACATTGCCTTCAACCCCTCCTGTTGCAAAAGGAGAAAAAGCGACTATAATTGACACCCTTGGTTTCAGGGCTTTTTACATGTTGAAAGATCGGAATTTTTGCATATTTATGATTCTATCCTTTCTTTCCATCATCCCATTCTCTTTGTATCATGTTTTTGGTTCCGAATTCCTTCAAAGTCAGAACTTCCAATTCATAACATTTACAATGAATCTGGGACAAGTAGTTGAAATTTTTTTTATGATCGTAGCCACAACAATTATTGTAAAAGCAGGTATAAAATGGGCCTTGATAATCGGACTTTTTGCCCTGGTGTTGCGATATCTATCTTTTTATTTTGGCGGCATTTTAAACGAAAACTTGTTCTACATACTTGGGATTCTGGTACATGGAGTGATATTCGGCTTGTTGTATGTTGGAGGTCAGGTATATACTGATCGAAAAGCGCCTAAGGAGTTGAAGGCTCAGGCGCAAGGATTCCTGGCTTTTATGGTATGGGGGGTTGGTCTTTTTTTAGGCATAATTTTCAACGGATGGTTAATTGGTTACCACAGCAGGAGTGTCGACAACATTACAAAATACAATTGGGATGCAATTTTTGGACTATCTGGCTTGATGTCGGTAATAATACTCTTTCTTTTCATTATGTTTTTTAGAAACGAAAAATAAAGAAAAGCATAGTGTGTTTATTTTTAGTGTACTAAGCAAGTTTGAATGAATAAAAAACCATTAAGTAATAAACTTTAAAATGAAAAAAACGGGTTCGTATATCTTATTAATTATTATAAAGCTCTTGCTAATTCAAACAGTGAATGCTGAAATAAAACTACCTGCTATAGTTTCGTCAAATATGGTTTTGCAGCGGAACACCACTATAAAATTATGGGGATGGGCCGATGCTAATGAGAAAATCTCAATCAAGACTTCGTGGTTAAAAAACAAGATTAAATTACAAACTGATAATGACGGGAACTGGTGTGTTGAGATGAAAACCACTGGAAGCAAAGAACCTCAATCGATTATAATAAAAAGTAATACTTCGGAAATTAGATTAGATAATATATTATTTGGAGAAGTGTGGATTTGTTCAGGACAATCTAATATGGAACAGCCATTAAAAGGTTATGAAAGACAGCCTACTTATGGCTCCAACATGTCTGTAGCAAAATCCTTCAATCCAAATTTACGTCTTTTCACTGTTGAAAGATATGCTTCGAAAAAACTTTTAAAGGAAATAGAAAAGTATCGACCATGGCAAGAAGCCTCGCCTAATAATGTATTGGAATTTAGTGCTGTTGCATATTTTTTTGGGCAACAGTTACAGGAAATATTAGATGTTCCGGTTGGGTTAATACATAATGCCTGGGGAGGTAGTTCGATTCAAGCTTGGATGAGTACTGACGTTTTAAGTGAATATCAACAAGTGGATATTGAAAATCTGGACATTACAAAACAGACAAATAAGATTCCCACAGCATTGTTTAATTCTATGTTAAATCCATTAATTCCGTATACAATTAAAGGTATTCTATGGTATCAGGGCGAATCTAATCGTCTTGAACCAGAAAACTACAAAAAATTATTTCCGGCTATGGTTGGTGATTGGCGAAAACAATGGGGAATTGGCGATTTCCCGTTTTATTATACGCAGATAGCTCCATATATGTATGGTAATAATGAGGTATTTAACGATCCAAATAATTCAGCATTTATTCGCGAATCACAATTAGAATGCTTGGAGTTGATTCCAAACTCAGGAATTGCAATAACAATGGATATTGGTGATGATTATTGCATTCATCCACCAAAAAAGAAGGAAGTAGCCGACAGGTTATTATTTAATGCGCTCAACCAAACTTATGGCTTTAAAACGGTAGACCATGCAGCACCAATTTATGACTCAAAAGAAGTGAAAGATAATGGGATAATACTAAAATTTAAATATGCCGAAACAGGGCTCTTTTCATTTAATGGTTTGCAGGGATTTGAAATTGCAGGTGAAGACAAAGTATTTTATCCCGCGAATGCCAGAATCGTTAAAAATAATCAGGTATTTGTACAAAGTGATAATGTGAGTAACCCAATTGAAGTAAGGTATGCCTGGCGTAACTGGGTAATTGGCACTCTTTACGATGTTAATCTTCTACCTGCGTCATCTTTTAGAACAGACAATTGGGAAAATGCAAGCCGTGCAAAGTAGTTGATTTTATTGCTACTTGTTGAGCTTTAGACATATAAGTTTTAAAAACTATAACAAATAAAATAGTATGAATAGGGTAATAATAGTATTTATTGTGTTTGCTGCCATTTCTTGTAACATTTTGCAAAAGAAGGAATCGAAACAAGAATGGAGAACATTATTTAATGGGGAGAACCTTGATGGTTGGGTCCCTAAAATTCAACACCATGAAACGGGCGATAATTATGCAAATACCTTTCGTGTAGTAGATGGAAAAATTCAGGTAAACTATGATGATTACGGATCATTTGATGATCGTTTTGGACATTTATTTTTTGATGAATGCTTTTCGTCTTATCACCTTAAATTCGAATATCGGTTTACTGCTCAGTGGCAAGAAGATGCTCCCTGGTATACTTTCAGAAATAGTGGAGTAATGATTCATAGCCAGGCACCTGAGACAATTCTTAAAGAACAGAATTGGCCAATTTCAATAGAATACCAAATTCTGGCTGAGGAAGAAGAAGGCACACCAAGACCAACCGCTAACATGTGTTCGCCAGGAACCGAGGTCGACTTTGAAGGAGAAATTGCTCCGCAACACTGCCTTAATTCTTCTGCAAATACATATAAATGGGACGAATGGTGTCAAGGAGAAATAATTGTTTATAGCGACTCTTTAATAATTCATATTGTAAACGCAGATACTGTTTTACAATATTCAAATCCTCGAATTGGTGATAAAGTGAATAGAATTGCCATTGCAGACCCGGCAATTAAAATTGATGGAAAACCTTTGACAGAAGGATACATAGCTTTACAATCTGAAGGTCACGGAATTGAATTCAAAAATATAAAGATTAAAGAACTTTAGTAGTTGGATCCCAAATGGAAAACATTTCGCGAGATGGAACAATCCAGAATTGGATTTTATAACAAAACAGAAAAGGATAATCAATGGTAAGCAGGCGTAAATTTGTTACTGGATCAATTGCGGGAGGAGTGTCGTTATCTTCGATCCCTTGGCTATCTGGTGCTTTAGGTTCATCAACAACCTTAAATGCAGACCTCCATTATAAATATGCTAAACTTGATGCGATTCTTCACCAACCCGTTTTAAAGAAGGAGTTATTTACAACGCCCGTTATTATTGAATCAGTAGAACTTTTGAGGTTTGAAGGAAGTTTCTTATGCCGGGTTCGTTCAACTGACGGAGCGGAGGGTATTTCTGTTGGACATGCCGAATTGCGTACTCTATACCCAATTTTCCTTAACCGGCTTCGCTCATTTTTTATAGGTCAGGATGCCCGCGACCTGGATTTAATTTTAGAAAGGGTTTTTGTTTATCATTTCAATTTCAGGTTTAATGGTATTTCGTTAGGTATCCCTTTGGCAACCATCGAATTTGCTATATTGGATATGCTTGGTAAAATCGCTAATAAGTCTGTAGGGCAATTAATTGGGGAAATACATAACCCTGAAGTTGGGGTTTATATTTCTACAGAGCAACGCCATTTACCACTTGAAGAACATTTTGCACACATAAAAGAAACAGTGGCTGAATACAATGTCAATGCTGTAAAAATAAAGATAGGTTACCAATATGCCGGTACCAAAGACATTCATTATTCTGGACTTCCGGGTAAAAGCGAAAAACTGATTCCGCTGGCACGTGAATATTTTGGCGATAATTTCACGCTTTATGCTGATTCAAACGGTTATTATGATGTAGGAGGAGCAATAGAAATTGGAAAGTTGCTTGAAGAGTACAATTATGGTTTTTTTGAAGAACCTGTAAAGTATTGGCATTTTGAAGATATCAAAAAGGTTGCTGATGCTTTGGAACTACCAATTGCTAATGGTGAACAGGATCAGAGTTATTATAATTTTCGTTGGCTTATAGCTAACGATGGTATCGAGATCGTTCAGCCTGACCAGTTTTATTTTGGTGGTTTTATCCGTTCCATGAAAGTGGCGCTAATGGCAAATGCATTTGGGAAAACATGCGTGCCTCATATGTCACCGGGTGGCTTAGGCTATTTATACGCGATCCATTTTGTTTCTGCTATACCCAACGCTGGTTTGCATATCGAAACACGCGGAGTTGAAACCCATGTGCCCTTTGAATGTGAAACATCGCCTTTGAGTATTGTAAATAGTAAAATTAAAGTGCCAATAGGTCCTGGATTGGGTATTGAGATTGATCCCGATTTTATTAAAAAGCATACTGAAGTAAAAAATTGACAATTGAAAAAAAATAAAGAATTCAATATGAAAATACAAAACTTGATTATAGCACTTGTGTTCATAGGATTATTTAATTCATGTTTAAAAACGAAAACCTATATTCTAGAATCACCAAATGGAGAAATTCAACTTAGCCTAAGCAACATCGATAATTCATGTGGATTGACCCTTAAAAAGAATAAGTATACAATCATTGATAGTTCATACCTTGGACTACAAGTAAACAAGTTAGATTTTTCTAAAAACGTTTCGATTGAAGGCTTTTCAAAAAGTACTGTTGATGAGACCTGGGAAACCGTTAATGGGAAACAACAAACAGTTCGCAATTATTACAATGAATACAAAGTACAAGTAGTCAGCCAGAACATAATCCAAGCTTCATACGAAATAATTTTCAGGCTTTATAACGATGGATTTGCCTACAGGTATAATTTTCCTGAGCACTGCTTTAAGGATAGTATTTTAATCGATAAAGAACTTACGCACTTGAATATCAATGGTGATTTTACGTATTGGGCATACAATCGCGAATACCACAACCTTGGTCCGGCAAACAGGGCAGAAGAGGTAAATGAAGAAGTTCTGATCCCGATGGTTATGAAACTGGGAGACAATGGTTATATGGCTATTCATGAAGCTGAGATTATTGAATTTGGACCATTATCGATTAATGCTGCTGCTGCTGATAATTCGCTGGGTTTCAATATTGATTATTCGGCAAGGGATAAAGGTTTTAAAACATCCTGGCGCACATTTATCCTTGGCGATAAAGTTGGCGATTTGGTGGAATCTAATATGTTAACCAATTTAAATGAACCTTGTAAAATAGAAGATACATCGTGGATTAAACCCGGAAAGTCGTTATGGGACTGGCGAGTGTGGGGATATCAGGCAGAAGATGGATATACCTATAAGCTAGATACAAAAACACATAAAAGATTTATTGATTTTGCTGCCGAGAATAATATTCAATATCTCCTCATAGACGCAGACTGGTATGGTGAAGAGTTCAACGAGAAGTCAGACCCAACAACTGCCAGAAAAGATATAGACATTGAGGAATGCATGCGATATGCATCTAAAAAAGGAGTTGGTGTAATTTTATATTTAAACGATGTAGGAGCAAAGCAATTTGGGCTCGAAAGAGTATTGAGACAATTCTCTGACTGGGGAGCATCAGGAGTTAAATATGGATTTATGACCGGGACACCGGAAGAAAAGGTCTTACATACAAGAAAGGTTGTTGAGCTATGTGCTAAATACAGACTTACTGTTAATTTCCATGATAATCCAATTGCACCTAGTGGTGACCGAAGGATGTACCCAAATTTATTAACGAAAGAATACGGACACGCTCAGGCTGATGCCAAGCGTTCCTATTACCCTGAGACGGCGGTTAACCAACCACTGATTAATATGATTGCCGGGCCACTGGATTTGACCAATTGCTGGTTTGATTTAAACAGTGCACATTCGCGTGTAAAAGTATTTCAGGAAATTCCCGGAACTGTTTCAGCCGAGGTAGCAAAGCTTATAACCATTTATACAGGCATGATGATTTTGCCAGACAGCCCGGAGGAATATCTTAAAAAAGACGATTTATTTGATTGCATCCGAAAAATGCCAGCTCAATTTGACAGTTTCAAGGTGCTTGACGCTGAGCTTGATAAATATGTGAGTATCGCACGTAAAGCGGGTGACGACTGGTTTATTGGCTCACTTACCAACCGCGACCAAAGGAACCTTGAAGTTGATTTAAGTTTCCTTCCCGAGAATCAGAAATTTGAAGCAGTGATTTATTCAGATACAAAAGATACCCATTTTTTGGAGAACAAGGAAGCATATCAAATAGAAACCATGGAAGTAGAAAATGGTACTAAGCTTAACATTTATCTTGCACCTGGAGGAGGGTGCGCAGTATACTTGAAAAAATTATAAAAGAGGTATGAAGCTTTTTTACAGCATCAAATAATCTGGTGCAGGAAAGGTGTAAAGGGAATAATAAACATTGATTAAGAAAATGAAAAAATGATTACTTTTTTAATCTCCATAGTAGCGTTGGTATTGGGATATTTTATTTATGGTTCCTGGGTTGACCGAAAGTTTGGTTCAGATGCAAATCGAAAAACCCCGGCAATTACAGAAAACGATGGGGTGGATTTTATTCCAATGAAAAATGGGAAAATATTCCTTATTCAATTTTTAAATATTGCAGGTTTAGGACCAATTTTTGGGGCAATTGCTGGAGCTTTATGGGGACCTGTAGCCTTTGTTTGGATTGTAGTGGGGGCAATTTTTGCTGGTGGTGTCCATGATTATTTTTCAGGAATGCTCTCCATCCGACATAAAGGTGCAAGTATTCCCGAAATTGTTGGGCAATATCTTGGTTCTGGAATAAAGAATTTCATGCGGTTTTTTGCCGTCATATTACTGATTCTTGTTGGGGTAGTATTTGTGAAAGGACCGGCAAGTATCCTGGCTCCTATATCTGGTATAAAGGTTTCAATATTGGTTATTGCAATCTTTTCGTATTATTTTTTAGCTACGCTTATTCCTGTTGATAAATTGATAGGAAAAATATATCCGGTATTTGGTTTGACATTGCTAATTATGGCAATAGGGATTTTTTTAATGATACTTTTCAATGGATTGCCCGTTCCTGATTTAACCCTGGGTAATTTAAAAAACATGCATAGCAATCCATCAGAGTATCCGGTGTTCCCGCTGCTATTTATTACCATTGCATGTGGGGCTATCTCCGGGTTTCATTCCACCCAATCACCTTTAATGGCGAGATGCTTAAAAAACGAGCAAGATGGTAAAAAAATATTTTTTGGAGCAATGATAGCAGAAGGTATTGTGGCGTTAATATGGGCTGCAGTAGCAATGTCTTTTTTTGGAGGAGTTAAAGAACTTGGCGCTGTGATGGAAGTTGAAGGTCAGAACGCTGCCTGGGTTGTAAACGAGATTTGTAATTCATTGCTTGGCAAGATAGGTGGTTTATTAGCAATTATTGGAGTTGTGGTAGCACCAATTTCTTCGGGAGATACAGCCTTTAGAAGTGCTCGCTTAACAATTTCTGATTCATTTAACCTTAAGCAGGATAAACTTGTTAAGAGGCTGCTAATTACCATTCCACTATTCGCAATCGGAATTGCATTAACAAATATTGATTTTGGGATTGTATGGAGATACTTTGGTTGGGCAAACCAAACCTTGGCAACTATTGTATTGTGGACCGCTACAGTATATATGCTGAAAATGCATAAGAATTTCTTATTCTTATTGATACCTTCTGTTTTTATGAGTTTTATAGTGCTAAGTTATATTCTCATTGCACCTGAAGGCTTTCAATTGGATAAAACAATAGCATATATCCTAAGCATTATAGGAACAATAATATTAACCGCCATCTTCTTTTTCTCATTTTCTTCGCATATAAAAAAACAGCAAAGAGGCGATATAAAAAGCAACATTAACAAAATAAATTCAAAATGATGAAAAGAGTAAATATAATAATATTGCTTGCAGTAATATGTCAGCTTAATATTAAAGCACAATCAGTTTTATTAGAAGCTGAAAGTTTTACCAATCAGGGAGGTTGGGTAGTCGACCAGCAATTTATCCATTCTATGGGGTCGCCCTATTTATTAGCTCACGGATATGGAGAAGCGGTTGAGGATGCTAGCACAAAAGCAGAATTTCCGGGAAAAGGGAAATATCACTTTTGGGTTCGAACAAAGGATTGGGTTCCCGACCATCCTGCAACTCCTGGTATGTTTAAACTGGAAATAAATGGAAAGGAATTAAAACCCATTTTTGGAACAAATTCGTTTGGATGGCAATGGGTTTACGGAGGGGCTGTAAAAATTAAGAATCCTTCTGCCACGATTAAATTGAAGGACTTGACAGGCTTCGAAGGTCGTTGCGATGCAATATACTTTTCTAAAAATAAAAACGACTACCTTCCTGAGACGATAGAAAAAATGGCGGACTGGAGAGAAGATAAGTTAGGTCTGACGGCTCCATCTTTGGCCGGTGATTACGACCTGGTAGTCGTTGGTGGTGGTTTAGCTGGTTGTTGTGCCGCTGTGGCCGCTGCAAGACAAGGATTGCAAGTGGCTTTAATAAACGACCGACCTGTACTAGGAGGGAATGCAAGTAAAGAAGTTCGGGTACATACGGAAGGGTTAGAATACTATACCCTTGTGCAAGAGCTGAATACCTCGTGGTATCCTAATGGAGACAAGGAAGCAATCCCAACCAACGATACAATAATGCAGGTTGTCGAAGATGAAAAAAACATCGATATATTTTTAAATACGTATATAAACAAGGTAAAAAAAGAAGGGGAGCATATTACCGAAGTTCAGGGTTTTAATACAAAAACTGCGAAAAAGGTAAAGTTTAAAGGCAATTATTTTGTTGATGCTACCGGCAATGGCTGGGTTGGCTATTATGCAGGAGCACAGTTTATGATGGGTCGGGAAGCTAAAGATAAGTTTAACGAGTCGATGGCACCAGATAAAGAAGATAAAATGACGATGGGAAACTCTGTGCTTTGGAACTCATTCGATGCAGGTGTACCAAGTAAATTTCCTGAAGTTCCATGGGCAACAGAGGTAGCAAAAGACTACAAAGTTACAGGAGGAGAGTGGTTTTGGGAATATGGAATGCACCTAAATACCATTTACGATGCCGAAGAAATCCGCGATCATCTGTTTCGGGCAATATATGGAACATGGAGCAATGTTAAGGCAGACAAAGAGAACGCCAACCTAAAATTAGAGTGGGTGGCATATATAGCCGGCACGCGTGAATCAAGAAGAATAGTAGGGGAATATATTTTAACCGAAAACGATGTGGTGAATAACCCTGATTTCGAAGATGGTTTTGTTGTTGAACAACGCGATATTGACATTCACTACCCAAAACCCGGGAAATATGATTTTATTTCCTATGCAGATTTTCAACATATAAAACAATATAAAATTCCGTATCGCTGCTTGATTTCTAAGGATATTCCAAATTTATTTTTGGCGGGACGTTGTTTTTCTGCTTCACATGTAGGTTTGGGTAGCCCAAGGGTTATGCATACCACAGCTCAAATGGGGGTTGTAGTTGGTTATGCTGCAACAATATGTAAAGAACAAAAATGTTTACCTATTGATGTTTACAGCAAGCACCTTCCAACTTTACGCGAAAGATTAGACAAAATTAAATCGGGCGCAAAATTTAAACGTTAGCACATTCATTATCATAATAATACAATAAAATAAATACAATGGTTTCAAAAAAAGGAATAAGTATCCTGTCTCTATTATCGATGTTAATTGTTCTCTTTGCTTGCAATAAGCCAAAGGAGGAAGAATGGATTCAGCTATTCAATGGGAAAGATCTTGAAAATTGGCAGATTAAATTTAGATGTCAAGAGCTAGGTGTAAATTATAAAAACACCTTTAGGGTTGAAGATGGCTTGTTAAAAGTGCGTTACGATAACTGGAATACCTATGACAGGGATTATGGGCATATTTTTTACAAAGATGAGTTTTCGCATTATAAACTAAGGGCGGAATATCGATTTGTTGGTGAACAAGTGACCGATGGACCAGGTTGGGCTTTTAAAAATAATGGGCTAATGATTCATGGACAAAAACCGGAGACTATGCAGTTTCAACAGGGATTTCCAGTTTCTTTAGAAGTGCAATTACTTGGTGGAAATGGGAAAAAAGAACGCCCAACTGGAAATCTTTGTACACCAGGTACTAATGTGGTGTATAACGATTCCTTATATACTCCGCATATAATTGAATCTTCATCTGATACTTATCATGACGAACAGTGGGTAACCATTGAGGTTCATGTTCATGGAAGCGACTCTATAAAGCATTTTGTTAATGGTGAATTAGTATTACAGTATGAGCAGCCGCAAATTGATACAACCGATATGTATATCGATTCTTTGATACCTGCGGATGGAAATTTGATTCTATCAAAAGGTACCATCTCCTTGCAAGCTGAAAGTCATCCTATCGATTTCAGAAAGGTTGAATTACTGGTTTTGGAGAAAAATGAAGAATCTATTAAGTAAAAATTTGAATTATAGTTGGTTGCTAAAATGGGAGTACCCGTTCTGGCATTGGTTCCGAAGGTTTGGTTAGTTAGATTGTAAAGGCGAGAGCAGTTCAAAATTGAATTGTTCTTGCCAACACAATCTGAATATGTTTTAATAAATAAATATGAAATTACGATACATTAATTACATTTCAATCCTCGTTATTCTTGCCGTATTAGGAATAACCTCATGTGCATTTTTCAATAAATTTCATAAAGAATCGAGGTGGGAATCACTATTCAACGGAAAAAACCTTGAAGGATGGATTCAAAAGAATGGAACTGCAACTTATCGTGTTGAGGATGGTGCTATAATCGGGAAAACAACAAAGGGAAGTCCTAATTCTTTTCTCTGTACTGAAAATGAATACAGCGATTTTGACCTAACTTTTGAGGTGATACTTTATGATAATGACCTTAATTCAGGGGTACAAGTTCGATCTAAAACCTTTGAGCCAAGAAATGGTCAGGATTTTGGTCAAGTCAGTGGACCACAAGTAGAAATAATGACGAGTATAAATAATGGAGGTTCTTCGGGGTATATCTGGGGTGAAGGAATGAACCGAGGTTGGATTTCACCGGTAAGTAAAAAGAAACGACATAAGGTTTTTAAAGATAATGAATGGAACTCATTTCGAATTTTGGCGGTAGGAGCAAGGATTCAAACTTGGATAAACGGTGAACAGATTGATGATGTTACTGACGAAGAGGCTTTTAAGACAAATCCTAAAGGTTTTATAGGACTTCAGGTTCATGGAATACCATTAGAACGTGATCGTGGACCTCTTCAGGTTGCATGGAGAAATATTCAAATTAAGGCATTAAAATAAGGAGTTAAAAGCACCTGAGTTTATTATTCATCAGGTGAGATAAATGTGAAGAAAGTGAGATGAAGATATTTTTTCAGAAAACAAGCAAAAAGTTAATCCCGATTATACTGCTTCTTATTGCTTTAAAAGCAATAAGTCAGGATGAATCGTATCAATATACCAATTCTAGTTATGACTTAACAAAGTTTATAAAAAAAACACTGGAAGTTCCTGATGAGTTGACAGTTAATAAACAAAATGGAGTACTTTCAGTATCAGGTCTGTTTCCGAAGAAAGGTTACGAAGTAAAATTTTCTAAAGGAATTAAACTTCCCGAATCTAGAGGGCAGGTAGGAGCAGAGTTACTAATTGATTCAGAAGGGCAAAATTTAAATACTACCAGCAATATAAATGTCTTTTTTCTAATACGAGATTCGAATGGAAAAAGATGGACTTTTAATTCAAATTATGATGCTTGGTCATCCAGAAAAGCACCTTTCAACACATGGGTTGTTTTTGAGTCGTTTGCACTGGAAGCTAAAAATAATGATGGGATTCCCAGGGGAATTGCAAGTCCTGCAAATGATGGATTCCCACAGGGGGCATTAACACTTGAAGGTTTCCTCTTTAAACCCCGGAACGAGATTAAATGTACAGTTTTTATAAAAAGCATATTTCAGGAAAATATTGACAGAAACATAGTTAACCTTCACTGGGGACTGGGCAATCGCTTTTTATGTAATGGTTTACCCGAAGCGGAGAAACCATACCTTTGCGTAACAGACCTTGCCAGCTCTCCCGGAAAATATTGTTTTCAATGGGTGGTGAAAAATAGCACAACACGCGAGACCGTTTCCTCAGGAAAAAAGGAGTTTACCATAAAAAAGCAGCGTGTTCCATCCAAAGAAAAACTTCAATTTCCTGCTTTCCCTGAAGGTACATATCGAATGTTTGGAAAGCTATATTTAAAAAACAGGCTTTCTTCCGAAGGTTTCCCTTTAGCAAAGGATGTTAAAGAATACGAAGATTGGTTTTACATAATTAGAAATACGAAACCTACTTCCGGTTTTGTGATAAAACATGCTCCTGTAATTGAGGTTGCACCGGATAGGTATTCGGGAATTTATAGTGAAAATGAAGTGAAAAATGGACTAAAAGTCCCAATTAAAATAAATGCCGAAATAAATAATGGAATTGTACAAACAGATTGGTTAACATACGATGAAAAAACAATTTCCAGTTCGAAACAAACCACTGAATTCTCCGGGAAAAGTGAAAAACTGTTTTATACCGACTTCCCAATTCATGAAGACGAAAGAGCTTTTTTTCTTGTTGTATCATTGTTCGATTCAAAAAACAATCTTATTGAGAAGAAAAAGCATCTGTTGGGAATAAAGGGAGGAGAAGAAGATGGGCCGGATTTTTCAACCTTACCAAGTCTTTCAGATTATGATCCTTGTTTTCATGTTGGTGTAACTGGTATCGGTCCAAAATTCAGAGGTGTTGATCGCTATAAATCGAACCTCGAAGGACTAATTAAAAATGGCGTAAGGGCTATTGAGTTGCACATAGATTGGGCATTTCTTGAACCCTTGCCCGGTGTGTGGACTTTTAGAGAACTGGATAACATTCTTGATATTACATACAAAGCCGGGGTGAAGGTTACCATGCGATTTAGAAATGACTTTACGCATTATACTGTTCCCGACTGGATTCAATCTGATTATTTATGCCAACAAAATGGAATTGTGGATGGATTAATATCCAATGGACCTTCGTATTCTACTTGTAATAAAAGTTGGCACAAGGCTAATCATAACTATCTTTCTACCATTGTTCGTCGTTATTCAAAACACCCTGCGATTACCGGTTTTAAGGTATTGCATAATACTCGTGAGGCCTTCTATGTCGACAGGCCTTTCAAATATCAATTTACCGATTACAGCCATTCCTCTTTATTAGCTTTTCATATTTTCCTGCAAAAGAATTATAAGAATTTGGAGGAGTTAAACGCTGCCTGGAGTACATCTTATTCTGACTGGGAAGAAATAAAACTACCACAACCTTTTTGGGGGGAAGAACAAATGGATACCAGAGTTTGCTGGGGAGATTTTAAAAGTTTTAAAGCGGAGGTTTTTAATAATCATTTAAATAACATAATTGATGCCATTCGTAAATACGAAAACGAAAAGAAACTTTGTATTTATACTTTAAATGCATTAACTGGTCCTGGTTATAAAACCGTTCTGGATAGAATGAAGAACGATAATATTGAGTTCGCAACTGGAGGCGCTATTCCTCACGGCACCATCGAATTCACAAGGTTATTTTCTGCGTTAAACCGTATTCATGTTGAGCCTGAACCTAATAGCTATTCAATGAGAGATGCTGTTATGTTAGACGACCATGCAGGTATGATGTTGGAAGGAGCCGTTGGTAAAAAACCAACTTTCTTTTTCTATTGGACAACTGTAACCCCACCAATGGAGGAAGCTCAAAGAGAATTAAGTGCCCTTAGGAGAGTAAACGATTGGGAATTGGCAATGGATAAAATCGGATCAATTAATCTTCCACCAATGGATCTTGGGATTGCTTTTTCAATGGAAAATCTTGGCTTTGTTAAGAGGAGTTATTACATGAATTCCATTCTTGGAGATATTAAACCATTCTTTAATAAGCTTGGACATCTTGGATTGATGGTACAAGGAATCGATGACATTGCTGAATATTCCGATTATTCAAAACAACCAGTTATCTGGGTGCCTTCCACTGGTGCCGAAGTAATGTCGACCGCTTTACGAAAGAATTTAAAGAACTATGTAGAAAATGGTGGCTATTTGATTGCTTCAGTTCATAGCGGAACAAGATATCCGGTTGTGGAGTGCACCGTTCCAAGAGATGAAACTATTATTCGTAACGAGTCAATATCGTTTACGAAGGAACTCGGTTTCAGTAAAAATGAAATAGAAAATGATTCTGAAAAAGCTGCAACAGCAATTTTAGAAATCGAGGGTGAACCACAAGTTCTTCTTTCACGTCCGGTGGCTTTGGTTAAAAAACCAGGGGATAAAGTGCTTGCCAGATTCAATGATGGTGGAACTGCAATGCTCGAGCGTAAAGTGGGTCAGGGAACTGTATTAATGGTTGGAGGTGTAATTCATTATAAAACAGGAGAATCTTTCGCTGAGTTACTAAAGAAGATATACCTTGAGCGTGGAGGAAGACGATGGATTTATACGGATAATACTTCAGTGTCGGCTGTTGTAACGCCGCATTTTTCAACCGATGGAACTTTTTATGCTTATGTCTTAAATGGTACCGAAAACGATACTGACGTAAAACTCTTGTTTGATGTTTTACCTCCCGGTGTTGAGGCTTCTACCAAATTGAAGATTACCGACTTGGTTAATAACGTTGAGTATACACCAAAAAGTTATTCCGAACTAAGGGAGCAAGGAATGAGTACCATGCTATCTCCCCAAAAGGCTGGTTTTATTCAGTTCACTCCCTTGAAATAAACGCTTGAATTAAATAATGAAAGTTTTAAAAAATATATCAAACTCTCTGATTATTTTGTTTTTGCTCATTTCTGCGTTTAATGTTAATGGACAAAAGGAAACAGAAACAAAACTGTTAATTCAGACTCTTCCAAAGGTTGAGAATTCAATTTATTCTGTTGGTGAAGAATTCTCTTTTCAGATAGAATCTAGTGGATTAACAACTCCGTTAAAATTGGAATATATCCTAATTAGAAATGGAGAGAACGATATCTCAAAAAGCATCAATAATTTTTCTGGAGAAATTAGTATTCCATGTACGCTCAAGAAACCGGGGTTTGCATTGTTGGATGTAAGCTTAACTGATGGTGATGGAAAAGTAACAAAAGCAAGATATGGAGCAGGTGCTAATCCTGAAAAAATTCAATTCCCTGACTCTTGCCCCGATGATTTTGTAAAATTCTGGAAAAAACAAAAGGACGAATGTTGTAATTCTCCTTTTAATGTCAACAAGGTAAGCAATGATTATAATCCGGATACTAGCGTTAATTGTATTGGTTTTGAAATCGATGATTTTGGTGGTGGACCGGTGACTGGTTATGTAGCGGTTCCAAACGGAGCAAAAAAGCAAAGTTTGCCTGCTATCGTATTTTTTCATGGCGCTGGAGTAAGAGATGCTCATCGTAACATGGTAGAGGGCATTGCAAAAGACAATAATGTAATTTGTATGGATGTCGGCGCCCATGGATTACCATTGGCTCAAAGCAAAGATTACTATGATAAATTAAAAAAAACCACATTGAAGAACTATGAACATAAGGGCAAGCGGGGTAGGGAGGAAAGCTATTTCTTTAATATGTTCAGGCGCGACTTACGGGCAATGGGATATCTGATGAGCCTTCCTGAATGGGATGGAAAGAAACTCATAGTTTGCGGTGGAAGTCAAGGAGCCGGGCAGGCATTATTTATCGCTGCAATGTTTCCTGAGGTAACCTTGGTAAATGCAAATGTTCCGGCGTTGTGCGGGCATAACGGGTATTTATCTGATTACCGATGTGGCTGGCCAAAGTGGGTTGATAGCAAAAACTATATATCAGAAACTACTCCGGAAGCAGTTGCAGCTTCTTATTTCGACGTGGTGAATTTTGCACCAATGATAAAAGCGGAGGCTGTTTTTACAGTTGGATTCATCGATCCAATTTGTCCACCAGAGTCGGTATATGCGGCATTCAATAGACTTGGAGGAGAAAAAAAAACGATTTATAACGGACCTCAAACATCGCATGAAACACCCAGTGAAATAATCAAATGTATTTGGGAAAATATAAGAACACACCTTAATAACTCAAAATAGATGGAAACAAAAAAGGAAAAATCAATTAATACGATTTATATATTTCTTTTAGTAATAATGCTTTCTTGTTATGCGAGCGCTCAGAATAAACAGCCTAAGTTTAATGATCCTTTAAACATACTTGTTTTTACCAAAACAAATGGTTGGCGTCATGAATCCATATCGTCGGGAATGAAAATGCTGTACGATAATAGTGCTAGCCAAAACTGGGTTATTACAGCCTCCGAAGATTCATTGATTTTTACCAATAATGTATTGCAAAGAATGGATGTTATAATATTTCTAAATCCATCACAAAATGTTCTCGGGAAAAAAGAACGAAAGGCATTCGAAAAGTTTATGAAAAAAGGTAAAGGATTTATTGGCATTCATGCTGCGGCAGATTGTGGATATGATTGGCCATTTTATGGAAATCTTGTTGGTGGTTATTTCTTAACTCATCCGGCAACACAAGAAGCCACCGTAACTTTTGAACATCATAACCATCCTGCAATGGAACCTTTTGAGGGAATGAAAACTTATACCACGATTGACGAATGGTATACTTTTAAGGAAAATCCAAGAGAAAAAGTAAATGTATTAGCATGTTTAGATGAGAGTACAATTAATGCTAAAGGTGATGAGTGGCGAATGTACGATCATCCAATAATTTGGTGGAAAGAGGAAAACGGTATTCGCTCTTTTTATACTGGTTTTGGCCATACTCATGAAAGCTTTCAGGATCAATTAATAATCGAGCATATAACCAACGCAATTAATTGGGCGGGTAGACGAATTAATTAGACCTTGAAACAAATAATAACATTAATAAGAATAAAAACAAATACAACGAAAGTGATGAAAATGTTTTTAAGTAATGAACGAACAAGGAGGTATATTTTAAGCGCCCTGGTGCTGATAGGAATAAATACAGGCGGCTGCTTGCAAAGCCATTCACAAAATAACTCTTCTAACAACAATGATAAACCTTTGCCCAAAATGGTATTAACCCATGCTATGGGTATGATGCCGGCAGTAGATTGGTATAAAGCCAATGACCTGTTCCCTTTGAATGATTTTGCCTTATCTCGACCACCGCATCAATTTAACAGGGTTTATGGTGGCAAGTTGAGGATGATGCCATTGGGTTTTATGTTTGCATACACCAAAAAGGATGGTACTTACAACTTCAATGAGAATTTTCAATCACCTGGAGGGCGCGAGAGTATGTCAGTCAATCCGGAATACCTTGAATGGGTGTATCAGTGGGATTTAGAATGGGCAGAACGAATGGGTATTGATGGATTCGGTCTCTGCTTGTCTGGTAACGAGGCATCCTATCCGCATGCCTTTAATCAGTTTAAGACATTGGAAAAAATCATTGAAAATAATCCAGATACAAAAATTCGTGTAACTATCATTATTTGTGGCGATGAGTTACCAAATCCTAGCCAGCCTGACAAATATGAATGGTTAAAAAGGTTTTGTAAAGAATTCAAGGATAGTCCGGCTTGGTTACGACATAATGGTCGAATTGTACTGATGGGATATAAAAGTGTAGGTAGTTACGATACTAAACATGGCGTTGATCCTGATTATGTTCGTGGAGCAGTGCAAGCGCACAAAGATTTAATAGCCTCACTCGATATAGGAAATCCAATAATGATTTACGATGGTACCGAATATGTGCCAGGTCAAATTTCTGAATTTCACATCACTCCAGATCCTGAACTTCTAGGTCCTGTTACTAAAGTACCCTGTGAGGAGTTTGAAGGTTTAACCGTATGGGGAGGTGTAATTCCGGATGAAATATATCCGGGGAACTACCGTATAATTTCAGATGAAGTTAATCGACAAGGAAAATGCTGGGGCATGCCCATTTTGAATATTCATAGTGGTACAGGGCAATTCCATATCAGCAAACCAGGGGTTGAACGTTTAATTGACACCTGGAACTTTGCCGATGAAACAGACGCGCAGTTAACACAAATTGTTACCTGGAACGATTCTTATGAAGCTACTTGTTTTGCACCAAGTACATCAATAAATTATGCATTCACATTGCTAAACGAAAAATTTGCTTATAAATTTAAACACGGGGAGTTTCCTAAAGATGAAGAGGATAAAGTTTTTCTGTTTTATCGAAAATATCATCCTACCGCAGATCCTTATTTATATCCTCGTGCAACGGTAGAACGCGACCGCAATCTCTGGGGAGAGAATGACGATATGCTTCATGTTTTAGTTTTTGCGAAAGATGCTGGTACCATTCACGTTAGCGGAACCTCGGAAGGTACTGTTGAGTTGTCACTACAGAAAGGTTACAATGAATTTAAACTAAAAACTGCTATTAATGAGGAAATTGCAGCCCGTATTTATCGAAACAACGGTTTAGAGCATGAGCTTATTTCGCCGGAGCGTGTAACTGATAGGCCATACAGAGAAGATTTGGTGCCATGGGGCTGGAGTAGTGAATGCAGAAAGTATTACGATCAGGAATTTGGTTCCGAATTCCGACCGATTTCATACTATTCACAACGTTATAATGATGGCATTCCAGATTGGTTTCGCTTGCATTATTTCGGAACAACTGAGCTTCCTGCAGGTGGTTTGCCTAATGCAGATCCCGATGGCGACTGTGTTACTAACCTGCAAGAGTATTTATTGGGAGAAGATCCTACACAGCCAAATTCCAGGTATGAGATTGGATTTGTTTGGGACGAACTTCCAAATGCCTTTACAGTAAAAGAAAATCAGCCTTTTACACCACGTGTAAATTTAAATCCTTACCCCGATAAAAAAGGAAAGCTGGTACACGCATTCCTATACACCCAGGATGGTGTGTTGGACGGGTCGTATCCACACATGAATAAGTGGCATAACATTCCAATAAATGGTCATGCTAATGGCTGGTCTCTCCGAAACTGGGAAGATATTTTGTACTATCGCACATCCGATGATGCACTTGGTATGGACCTTCCATCCGGTTATACCGGTATTTATCGGTTTTGGAGTCCAATGTCGGGTCATTTTGATGTTAAATGCCGGTTAAAAGGATTATCAAGTGGGAATGCAACTTTGTATATAATGCTAGGTGACGAGGAACTTGGCTCGGCAAAACTACAGGCTGGACAGGATGCGGAACTTGAATTGACCATTGATCTTGAATCGCGTGACAAGCTTGATTTCATTATAAAACCCGACGGATACCAAGATGTAAAAGTGGTTCTTTATCCTGAAATTAAGTTATTAGCTCGCGGAGGTATACGATAAGGGAAGAACTTGGTTCTTATAAAAAGATAGGATAATTAAATTTATGATTTTAAAAGAAATAATGGACGAGATGAAAAGAATTGTAGAAAAAAAACACATCCCAGGTTTTATATTTGGAATACTGCTAATAGCAGTTTTTCTTGGGGAAGGATGTTCAAATGGAAGATTAAAAGCGGATATTTCCAAAAAGAATATTATCGTTAATGGGAATTTTGAAACTAATAGTATTTCACCTTCATGGAGAAAAGAAGGGGAACTTTGTTTTTTAACTGAAACAGAGCCTCTTTCCGGAAAAATTTCTTTTCAACATTTGGCAAATGGTGGCGCATTGAAGCAAGCCTTCGAGCCTGTAAGTGGAGATGGACTAACAGTTAGTATGCTATTTGCTCAAGAAGCGATTCCTCCAGGAGATCGTGGGTTAAATTTTTTGATTTGGGACAAAGGGGCTCGAAATAGTTCAATTAATCTGCGCGTCGTGAATGGAGGAGATGGTTTTGGAAATATTGAATGTTATAGCAATGCAATTGGTTGGAAAACAGTTCTTGATGGTGCTGTTACCTGGGGTAAAACTCATACATTAACTTTAACATTTAATTCTTTTGGTGATATGAATACTTTCGATTATGATATTGCGGTGGATGATTATAAAGCAACGAATCTAAATTTACATCATGGACTTACTGATACCGATACATCTCCCGGGATGTTTGCGGTTCAAGAATTATATTTTAAAGGAGGTAATAGTAAAGTTGGCAAATATAAGCTTGATAATGTGATTGTGGCACTACCATAATCTTCTTTTGAGTTATTGTTTGTATAAGCTACAGTTCAGTTTTAGTTTTTTTTTATTTCAGAGAAAAAAGAATTAATTCAGAATTTACTAAAAAGCTGAGGAGAATAGAAGTGTTTTCCTGTGTTAAGGCATTGGCTATGAGTGTGTTAATGTGCTGAGATAGAGAAAGGTAATTAATTTGAACTATTTACTATCAAGGGAAGAATAGGTAGTTAAGCTGAATAAATGTCGTAATAATTGAACTGAAAAATGAAAAAGAAATATTCCTATATTTGTTCAATGCAAATCATAAAGGGAATAAAGGAAAGCATTTTAATTGAACGCTTGCAGGCTGGGGATAAAACTGCTTTTGAACTGATTTTTCGTTTTTATTATCCAGGTTTGCTGGTTTTTACTTCCCAAATAATTAAGGATAAAGTTCAAGCCGAAGATATACTACAGGAATTCTTTATTCGAATTTGGGATCGTCGATATTCCTTGAATAAAGCTGATTCGTTAAAGAGTTACTTCTTTACATCTGTTAAGAATAGATCTTTGAATTTTCTAAAAAAACAAAAAACCAACTCTGAAGTTATCTCTAAAATAAAAGAACAAACGGAAAAGTCTATTTTTTATGAACCGGATGTTTTTGTAGTTTCTGAACTTCAGGAAAAGATTAAAGATTCACTAAGTAAATTACCTCCACGATGTAATGAAGTTTTTGTACTTAATCGACTTCAAGGATATACAAACGATGAAATTTCCGTCAAATTAGGAATCTCAAAACGAACAGTTGAAACACAAATCTCCAATGCTTTGAAAATATTGAAAACGGAGCTAAAGGACTATATAGGATTACTGTTCTTACTTGAATTATTAAGTTTGTAAAAACCCGTATTTTTAATACGTGTTTAAAGCGTTTAAATTGTAGTATTAGTAAATGATTAGAAAACTTACTGAAAATACTATTAAAATTGAAACCGTCCAATAGGTCTGAGCAAAACATGACAAGCCCCAAAAGTTTTTTGGAAAAAGAAAGCATTCCCGAACAATTGTTAGAAATAGTAAAGGAAGTTGAAAATGTAAATGTAGATAAAGCTTTTTATAAGGTTGAAAACAGCATTAAGAAGAAAAAACAAATTTTTAATTTATATAGGTCAGTTTCGCGATATGCTGCATTTTTAGCTTTACCATTGGCTATTGCATTGGTGTGGAGCTTAAACATAAATCAATCCACCGATTCATTAAATAATATTACATACAACGAAGTACAATGTCCTATTGGTGTACGATCAAAATTGGTTTTACCTGATGGCTCGAGAGTAGCTTTAAATTCAGGTAGTTCGGTTAAATATCAAATCCCTTTTGAAGAAAAGAATAGAAAAATATTTCTGGAGGGTGAAGCCTTTTTCGATATAAAGAATAACGAAAAATCGAATTTTATAGTTGAAACTCAGAATATCAGAATTGATGTTTTGGGAACCAAGTTCAATGTAAAATCATATCCCGAAGAAGAATCGATAAAAGTTTCGCTTGAAGAAGGAAGTATAAACCTTAGTCGGTTCTCGGAGCAAAATGAATCAGATAAAATGGAACTGAAACCGGGTCAACTATATAAATTCAATAAAAAGACCGGAATGGGAAAAATTGAACTGTCTGTGGTTGAAAACTTGAGTGCCTGGAGAAATAATATTCTTGAATTTGATGAAACTCCAATTGGTGAATTAGCCCAAATACTTGAAAGATGGTACGGAGTGGATATTGAAATAGAAAGTAAGGAAATAGAAAAATACAAATTCACAACAACTTTTGAAGGCCAGTCATTATCTCAAATTCTGGAACTTTTAGAAATGAGTTCCCCGATAAAAGTTGAATATATAACCGGACAAACCTCTTCCGCTAACAACCAATATTTAAAATCGAAAGTAATTATTAGACAGAACTAAAAAAAATGCGAATGAATTAAACACAAACTAGACTAAAAAAGGAAGTGCGCCTACACTCCCTTTTATTGCTTATCCTGAAAATCAGGAAATAAACAAGTTTTAAACTAAAACATTCAAATTTATGAAAAAAAATTATGAACTGCTGCAGCTGTTACTAATTGGCTGCAAGAAAAAAATGATTTTTATGCGCAATACCTTGTTAATACTTCTCCTAAGCGCGTTTCACGTGGTAGCTTCAGTTAGCTACTCGCAATCAACTAAGCTAACCTTAAATCTTGAAAATACCTCCATAAAAGAGGTTATGAATGAGATTGAAAGAATGAGCGAATTTTACTTCTTGTACAACAGCGAACTTATTGATGTTGAAAGGAAGGTAGATGTTAATATTGAAGACGAGAATATAGAAAAAATTATGTCTCTTCTGTTTGAAAACGATGTGGATGTAATGTTTAAAGACCGTCACATTATTATCTCACCAAAATCAGAAGTTCAACAATCGACGGTATCAGGAACCGTTATTGATGACTCGGGAGTTCCACTACCTGGTGTTACAGTTGTTGTGAAAGGAACAACGCAAGGTACAGTTACCGACTCAGATGGTAACTATGCATTACCAAATGTTTCGGGCAATTCAATATTGGTATTTTCTTTTGTTGGAATGGAAACGCAAGAAATTCCCGTAGCAGGAAGCTCTAAAATTAATGTTACCATGTTGGTCGATGCTATCGGAATTGAAGAAGTAGTAGCGGTCGGTTATGGAACCATGAAGAAGGTAAACCTCACTGGTTCAGTAGAGTCTGTTGATGGAACTAAAATAGCCAGACAACCTGTAGCGCAAGCGTCTCAGGCTCTTGTTGGTTTATCTCCTGGATTAACAGCGATTCAGTCAAGTGGTCAGCCGGGTGAAGACAATGCGACACTACGTATTAGAGGCTTAGGATCAATTGGTGCATCAAACGATCCATTAATTCTTATTGATGGTGTTGAAGGAGATTTAAACATGATCGATCCTAACAATATTGAAGATATGTCAGTATTAAAAGATGCTGCTTCGGCAGCAATCTACGGATCAAGAGCATCAAATGGAGTAATATTAATTACAACCAAAAGAGCAAATGCCAACGAAATGTCGGTTTCCTATAAAAACTACGTTGGGTGGCAAAAGGCAACTGAACTTCCTCAATTTGCGGGTGCACTCGATTTTCTAAAATATTCAGGTGAAGATCAAGCCACAATCGATGCATATGCTCAGGGAATGAAATCTGATCCGGATTTATATCCAGACACTGACTGGGTTGACTTGTTATTCTCCGAAAGCGGATTCCAACAATATCATAACCTTACTGTAAACGGAGGTACTGAAAAAGTAAAAGTCCTAGCATCTATTTCTTATACCGATCAAGGTGCCAATATCGTAAACTATGGCTTAACAAGGTATAACGGACGCTTTAATACTGATATGAAATTTTCTGAAAAGTTTGATGTAAATTTCGATCTTAACTTCAGTAAATCGTTAACAAAATCACCTCACGGGACTTTAGAAGCTATTACACATCATGCATTTTCTATGCCGCCAAACTACCCTGCCATCCATTCCGATGGATCATGGGGGTCAGGATTTGGGGGAGGAAACCCGGTAGCTTACGCACATGAAGGAGGTTATCGAAACACCCATTCTAATTATTTCAGAGGAATACTAAAAGCCAATTTGTCTCCAATCGATGGTTTAAAATTTACGGTAATGTATTCACCTGAATATGCAGATACATATAAAAAAGCATTCGAAAAAACATATACCCAGATTTTAGACTGGACTACAAAGTCGGAGAATATAATTAATACTCCAAATAATTTCAAACAGACCAATGGCAGAGCTTTTACTCATAATTTTAATGCCCTGGTATCATATGAGAAAAACTTTAATGATCACAGAATTTCTGCTCTAGCTGGTTATGAAGTTATTCAGGATGAGTATGAAATGTTTGCGGCATCAAGAGATTATTACATCTTACAAAAATATGAGGTACTTGATGCAGGTTCGCAAGAGCACGACAATAATGAAGGTACTGCAACTCATTCGGCACTGGTATCACAGTTTGGACAGGTAAATTATGCATTTAAAGATCGCTATTTATTGGATGCTAAAATACGTAGGGATGCCTCTTCCAGGTTTAATTCAGATAATCGAGTGGGTATTTTCCCATCTTTTTCAGCAGCATGGCGAATATCTGAAGAAGGTTTTCTTAAAGACTCTGAACTAATTTCAAACATGAAAGTACGTGCTTCCTGGGGACAACTAGGTAATCAACAAATTGGGAGCGATTTCCCTTATGTGTCTAGCGTTTCATTAGGAGCATATAACTATTTGCTGGGAGGTAATGTTGTAACGGGTGCATCGCAAACTGTTTTAGCTAACCCTGAAATTAAATGGGAAACCACGGAAACTACGAATATCGGATTGGATTTAGGATTGTATGATCAACGTTTATCTGTGACATTTGATTATTATATTAGAAAGACAAAAGATATTCTGTTGAATATTCCTATTCCTCTTGTTATTGGATTAGAAGCTCCGGTTCAGAATGCAGGTAACGTAGAAAATAAAGGATTTGATTTTTCTTTAGATTGGCAGGATAAAATGGGAGATTTCTCATATGGTGCAAGAGTAATTATTTCCGATGTTAAAAATAAAGTTACAAACCTGGCAAATGTGGGACCAATAATTAGTGGAGATTCATATACCGCCGTAGGTCATCCAATAGGACTAATTTACGGCTACGAAACTGTTGGTATTTTCCAGGATCAAGCCTCCATTGATGCTGCTCCAACTCAATTCGGAACTTTACAGCCAGGAAACTTACAATTCAAAGATCAATTGACCGTTGATACAAACGGAGACGGAGTCCCTGATCAAACCGATGGTGTAATTAATGCTGATGATCGTGTTACCCTTGGAAATCCTTTCCCAAGACTATCATACGGCATCGATTTAAATGCAGAATACAAAGGTTTTGATCTTGCAATTTCAATGCAAGGAGTTGGCAGAAGAGATGCATTTTTAGGTGGAAAGTTAATATGGCCAATGTTTAATGCAGGTAAATTGCAGGAATGGCATATCGAAGAATGTTGGAGCCCTGAAAACAGAGATGCAAAGTATCCAATTCTTGCTCCAACCAGTTTTGGTAGTAATGATATTAGGACTAATAGTACCTGGGTATTTGATGCATCCTATTTCAGGATTAGGAATATTTCTTTAGGTTATACTTTTCCTCAAACAATTTTACATAAGACGTTCATCGATGACTTGAGAATCTATTTCTCAAGTATGAATCCATTTACATTCCATAAACTACCGGAAGGTGTTGATCCATTGGTCCCAAACGGATCACAGGGATCTATATACCCAGTAACGACCAACTATATTTTTGGAATCGATTTAAAATTTTAGTCTAATCAATTTAAGGTATAAACATGAAAAAATATATAACATTAATGAGCTTAATCCTTTTAATTGGATTTTACTCATGTGAAGATAAGTTTCTTGATCTTGAATCGTTGACAGAACCGGTTGATGCAACTTTTTATAGTAGTGAAGCTGAATTGGAACTTGCTCTTACAGGAGCCTACACCGCATTTAGGTATTTGGCATCGTATGGTGTGCCTCAGATAGTAGTTATGGATAATGCTTCCTCTGATATTGGGGTCAGTAGAAACAATGGAGACGGATTTGTTGATCTGGGATCTGGAATTCACAGCTCAACAACTGCAGGTTTTAGAAATACATACACATTCTTTTATAGAGGTATTGCACGAACCAATTTATTACTTCAAAACATGGAGCGTGCAATAGATGTAGTATCTGATGAAAGGTATAATCAGATAGCGGCTGAAGCACTAGTCATTAGAGCATATTGTTATATGATGCTAACCGAATCGTTTGGCGATGTTCCATTCTTGGATGGTGTAATAAGTTCACCTTCGGAAGCACTTCTACCCCGTGAAAATAAATCAACTATCGTTGATAATATTTTGGCTGATCTTCAAACAGCTTCTCAAAAATTACCTGTAACATGGTCAAGTTCAGAAACTGGTCGCATTACCAAAGGTTTTGCATTAGGGTTAAGAGCAAGAATTGCATTATATAATGAAAGATATGACATTGCAGCTTCATCTGCTAAAGCAGTTATTGATAATGAGAGCGCAGCTGGGTATAGTTTACATCCCAATTATTTTGAACTGTTTCAGGGAGTTGCAAATTCTCCTGAAGTAATGCTGTCTCTTCCATATAAATACGGATGGAGTACCTCACAGTTCACACTCGCTCAAGGCTCAAGGAATAGACCAGGGTGTTGGAGCGTAATGTATCCTTCGCAGTCATTGGTAGACTCTTATGAAGCTACCGATGGAAAGCCTATTGATGAATCAACAGTTTACGACCCACGTTATCCGTTCGAAAATCGTGACCCAAGGCTAACATCATCTATTATTACACCGCAAAGTGTTTGGGCGGGGATTATCTATGAATCTCATCCGGATAGTTTGAGTTATAGATTTGCCGATGGAAGTGTAGGTGGATTTAATAAAGATAATAGAGCAAATCATTGGCCTGCCTCATATTGTGGTTACTTGTGGAAAAAATATACGATAGAAGAATCACAAAAAGTAGGACAGACATGGAATGAAGAAGATTTTACTCTGATGCGTTATGCTGAAGTTTTATTGACTTATGTTGAAGCAAAAATCGAATTGGGGCAGGTTGATGTATCTGTATTAAATGCCTTAAATAGAATTCGCGCTCGCGCATATGGAGTGAATGTTGATGATACAGGAAACTATCCTGCTGTTACAACTACTAACGTTTCTGACTTGAGGAAAGTACTTCGTAGGGAACGAAAGGTTGAGCTTGCAAATGAAGGATTCCGGTTATTTGATATCAGAAGGTGGAGAATTGCTGAAAAGGTAATGTCTCCTAAAATTTATGGCCGCATGTTAGATCCTGTAAATTCACCTGCCATTCCTCAAATTGATGATGACTGTTTCGTTTCTTACGCAGGTATAGGTCAACACTATCTCGACCTTCCGGATCCTCGCTTTGTTAATGGAACCAGAATTTTTAATCCAGGTAGAGACTATCTTAGCCCTATTCCTCAACAGGAAATAGACACTTATGTTGGGCTAGGTGGCTCATTAACCCAGAATCCTGGTTATTAATTCGCATAGTTACAAAATTTTAAAAGCGATTTTGAATTTCAACTTTATTTTAAACCACACAGTACAATTAAAGAAACAATCAAGAAATAGACATTCCAGTAAAACACATTTTTGTGTTCCTGGAATGTCTTTAAAAGGACATATTCTTTCAGGTATTTTTTCACTTCCCTCAGTAATGTTCTAAATAACTGAAGATAAAATGATTTGAGCTTTATAAAGACAGATCTTCAGAATTGCGATTGGAAGTAAAGTGAAATTCTAAAGTACACCGTATTGGAGCCGAAATTGAGTCAACCAACCATAGATAGTATCATTAAAAAAACATAAAACTAATTCCTGATGAATTAGTATTGGCAAGAATAGGAAGAAGCACGGGAAAGAGGTTTTTTAAAAATGATTTGTATGACTATACCACATAGATAGTTTAATTCAGCCTTCCTAATAAGGTAAAAAAGAAATATAGGATGAAACGTCGTCAATTTTTAAGAAACACTGTAATTGCTGGTAGCGCAATCGTTGCTGGACAGAAGTTTGCATGGAGTGGAGCGAAACAGCACGCTGGCTTATTGTTAGAAGCGGCTCAATTTCAGAGTCACGGCGGATGGTCGTTAGATTCACAGTTTATGGATCAAATGGGCTCAGGTTTCTTACTGGCTCATGGCATGGGTATCCCGGTTGTAGATGCTACGGCAAAAGTTAAGCTGATTGAAACTGGAACTTACAAGTTGTGGGTGCGAACCAGAGATTGGGTAGCGCCCTGGAAAAAAGACGAAACTCCGGATACACAAAAGGCATATGGAACTCCTGGCATTTTTAAAGTATTGGTGAATGGAGAAGCAGTTAAAACGGTCTTTGGCGATCGGGATGAAGACTGGCATTGGCAAGATGGAGGTCACATTTATTTTTCCTCCGAGGATGTAGAAATAGCACTGCATGATCTTACCGGATTTGATGGACGATGCGCCGGTATTTTTTTAACTAAAGATATTAGTTTGATCCCTCCAAACCATGGTGAGGAATTAGCTCATTTTCGCAGAAAATGGCATGGTCATCAAGAAAAACCTAAAAAAGCAGGACAATTCGATTTCGTTGTAGTTGGAGGAGGTCTTGCAGGAATGTGTGCCTCATTGATTGCAGCAAGGCAAGGATTGAAAGTAGCACTTATACAGGATCGTCCGATTGTTGGAGGGAACAGTAGTTCAGAGATAATGGTGTCAACAGGTGGAATTCCTCGGAGTAAATTTGCGCCAATACTTGGAGACATATTAGCAGAATTTGATTTGTCGGACGAAGAACTTGATAACCTCTATCCAAGAGGGCATAACGATCCTAGAAGATTTTTGGATAGTGAAAAAGATGCCATTGTCCGTTCCGAGAGAAATCTATCATTTTTTCCAATGTACCGAATGAACAAGGTAGAAATGAAGAAAGGTCGGATTGTAGCTGTGGTAGCTGAAAATATAGCAAGTAGTCATCGTTTACAATTCGAAGGTCAGTTTTTTGCCGATTGTACCGGTCACGGGTCAGTTGGCTATCTGGCTGGAGCAGATTTCGAAATGTCTACATACGAACACATGGGACGTTGCAATATGTGGGCGGTAACAGATACGGGTAAACCAACAGATTTTCCAAGTTGTCCCTGGGCTATTGATCTCTCTGATAAGCCGTTTCCCGGAAAACGAGGTTGGGCTTTGAGGGGGAAGACTGAAAAAGACCACAATGTAAAACACTTAGGACGTTGGTTCTGGGAAAGTGGGTTTAATCACGACCCTATTTCAAAAGGAGAATATATAAGAGATTGGAATTTCCGTGCAATGTATGGAGCTTGGGATAGTCTGAAGAATGTTGAACAAACTTTTCCAAACCATAAACTCAAATGGTCATCGTTTATATCCGGCACACGAGAATCGCGTCGTTTACTTGGCGATATAATTCTTAATAAAGAAGATGTACAAAAGCCTGTTTGGTATAATGACGGGATAGTGCCTACCGGATGGAAGATTGACGTTCATTATCCAAACCCCAATTATTTAAAGGGATTTGAAGGTGATGCTTTCATTTCTACAGTGGACTTCGAGGATTGTGTCGTTCCTTATTATATTCCTTATAGATGTTTGTACTCCCGCAATATACCTAATTTGTTTATGGCAGGGAGAGATATTAGTGTAACTCGAGAAGCATTAGGTACGGTTCGTGTTCAAAGAACAACATCGCTTATGGGTGAAGTAATTGGAATGGCTGCATCAATGTGTGTTGTGAGCGAAGTTGACCCGAGAGATATTTATAATAAGCATTTGGGAGAATTGAAGAAAAAGTTTGGGATGGATCCGAATGTAATCGCAAAATCAGAAAAACAATAGGTGCTATTTATTTAGGAAATTAGAATTGTAGAGAATGTAACAAGATGTAGTTGAATTGTTGTTATTACATAAAGATTCTTCTCTCAAAAGAGGTTTTAAAGAATACTGCTAATAAATAAAATTAATAAACTGTCGTTATGAGAAACTTAACTTTACTTATGGTAACCTCAGTTTATGTGTTTCTGCTTTTAGGAAGTTGCTCACAAGATGAGGAAGTAAATATAATCTTTGACGATGAATTACAAACTGTTGCATATGGGGTTAAAAAACTGCAACAACATTTTGAAGATATTCAACTTTTGTCTTACGCTAATGTAGATTCAAGCCCCAACATGACAAAGGTTTCGATCATTTTAAATGATGGTTCTCTTGTTGAAGGAAAGTATCTTAAAAAATGTAATGAAATTACCACAAATGACGGCTACGCAATTTTAAAAGAGGGGAGAAATATTCTTGTGATTGGAAAAACACAGAGAGGATGTTTGTATGGATTAATGGATATTCTTGAGCAGACAAACGATAGAAAAAGTTTAAAAAAAATTATCGAAAAAACAGAGAATTCAACAATATCATTCCGGGCAATAAAATACAATCTTCCCTGGGCACCATATAGAAAAGGTCTACACAGTGATGTTCACCTCGAAACTTGTCGCGATTTAGCCTACTGGGAATCTTTTCTGGACATGATGGTAAAAAATCGTTTCAATGCACTTACTCTTTGGAGTAAGCATATTTTCCCATTCATGATAAAAGCAAAAAATTATCCTTTGGCAACTCCGTATAGTAATGAGGAAATGGCGGAATGGAAATATTTTTGGGCTTCCCTTTTTAAAATGGCAAAGGTGAGAGGTATTGAAACTTATATGCTGAATTGGAATATCATAGTTTCTTCTCAATTTGCTGAAGCTTACGGTGCGAAAGAGTATTCTGATCGCTCTGAATTAGTTGAGAAATACACCAGAGAATCTGTTACACAAATGATTAATGAATATCAGGATTTAACCGGATTTGGTGTAACCTTAGCTGACTGGATGGGGAATTCGGGAAAAGAAAGGATGACTCCTCAGGAAAGAGAAAAGTGGATTGAGAAAACGATTATCCAAGGAATGAAAGATGCAGAGCGGGAGACAAAGTTTATTCACAGGGCGGTCCTTGTGGGCGAACCTGACGAAATGAGGCAAGTTATCGATAAGGCCGGTTTCAATCATAAAACAGTAGTTGAAATAAAATTTAATTGGTCGCATGGACATTCTACTCCTTTAATGGCACTTACTCACGCCAATGACAATGGTCAGATCATGGAAGGACTCTGGAACCCTAAACCTGATAATTTTTTTATAGCATGGACCATTAGGAATGAAGACATTTTTGTGTTGAGGTGGGGTGAACCCGACTTTATCAGAAAACATATCAAGATGAATAATCATGATTATGTTGACGGTTATTTTATTGGTTCAGAAGGATACATTCCAGCCAAAGATTACTCTCATTTTGATAATGAAATTAAGACATGGAAATTCGCTTTTCAAAAACAATGGATGTTCTACCACACCTGGGGAAGATTATTATATAATCCGAATATAACTGATGAAGACCTGGCAAAACAATTGGTAAAAAGGTATACAGAAACAGATGGGATAAGTTTACTCCAAGCCTATTCATTAGCATCAAAAGTGCCACTTTATATAGCTTCATTTTTTAAGGCTACATGGGATCTTACCCTTTATAGCGAAGGGTTTCTTACCCCATATAGTACTACTTATAAGAATAAAAATTCCCCTTTCATTTCTATTGATGAATTGATTCAAAGCGAACCACTGAGTTCCAAAGAATACTTGAGTATTAAAAAATATTGTCAACTGATAAATAGTGCAGCTCAAATTCCGGAAGGGGTAATTACACCGACACAATTGTCCGAAAAAATATTCATGGAGTGTGAAGAGGCATTACAAATTATCGAAAAACTGCGAAAACATAGTGTCAACGAAACTCTAAATTCGGAACTAGATGATTTAGAAACATGGTGTTATTTGGGATTCTATTTTGCTGACAAACTTAACGCCGGAGTTGCCCTTGAAAAGTTTAACCTGAATAAAACGCACCTCCATAAAGAAAATGCTATCAGGTATTTAGGGAAATGTGTTGACTATTGGGCGAAAGTTATTGATTTAACCGTTGACAGATATAAACCCATGCCATATGTAAGCCATGCGCACGATATGACTAAATGGCCTGGTTTTGAGCAATTTCATTGGAGCTTCTTTATGAAAGATGTGGAAAAAGATATTGAATACGCAAAATCATTAAACTAACATGGCAAAAAATCTTATTTATATAATATTAATTGGGTTATTAGCCGCTTGTAATGGACCTCGAATTAATATCTCTGAAATAGATCCGGGGCAATACGACACCACTTGGTGGAATAGAACACCAGTTAGAATATTTCAGCAAAATATGCGCGAGATTGATGCGCAAATGGACATCGACCAATATATTCAATCTCTAAAAGATGTTTCAGCAAATGCAGTCAGACTAAATGTTGGCGGTATTGTTGCATTTTATCCTACGGTTCTGAAGTATCACTGGAAAAATGAATACATGCAAGGTGATTTATTGGGGACATTAATTAAACGGCTCCATGAGGAAAATATTAGAGTCATCGGCAGATTCGATTTTAGTAAGTTGAATGAAAATTATGCATTCCAAAAAACTGAATGGCTGTACAAAAGTACAAGTGGCGAATTTGTAAATTATAACGGTCAGGTTCATACTTGTATTAATGGAGGTTATCAGCAATCTTATGCATTAGAAATACTGGAAGAGGCTATAACTAACTACGATTTAGATGGAGTGTTTTTTAATATGCCCGGCTATACAACTCGTGATTACAGCGGTAACTATCATGGTATTTGCCAATGTGAAGCATGTATTACACGATTTAAAGATTCGACAGATTTAGTCCTTCCAATAAAAGAGGATTGGAATGACCCGGTTTACAGGGAGTATAGAAAGTTTGTTCAAATAACATCGGCTGAACAATTTTTACGTGTGAGAAATTTTGTAAAGGAATTAGATCCCAAATTAGTTATTAATACTTACCTGCCAAATGGTGTGGATATTCTGGCTCGTGAATCTGCTTCAAATACAAGATCTTCAATGGAATGGCATTACTCAGCAAGCGATCATGTAAAAACTGCTCTTGGCACCTATGCTAATAAAACCTCCGGAAACATAGCCATTAGTTTTTTAGATATTGGTTTTAGGCACGTCCCTGCTTCTCCGGATATTACCAGAATTAGGTTGACTGAAAACTTACTAAACGCAGCTCCTCTTGATTTTGCTTGTATGGGGTTAATAACTAATCAGGAAGACAGAGTTGCATTGTATCATGCTAAAGATATTTATGGCTTTAATAAAAACCATGAAGTTTTATTTACAAATGTTGAGTCGAAGGCTGATGTTTGTTTAATTAAGGGGGAATGGAATGATTATAGAGGAATTTTTAGAATCTTATCTGAAAATCACATACCATTCGATGTGATGTTCGCAGAGGGATTACTTTCAGGAAAATCTCCCAAAAGTATAAATGATTACAAGTTGATCATTGTTACTGATCACCCAAACATGAGCGATGAATTAGTGATTAGATTGGACGAATATGTTGAAAACGGAGGAAAAATGATAGTCACCGGCCTGACCTCAACGAATGACGAGAAACGAAGGCCGCTGAATAAAATTCGACTAAAGTCACTGGGAGTCGAATCTGAGTATAACTTAAGAAAGAAAGCAAATTCGAACTATCTAAAAATTGAAGAGCAAGATAAGATACGGCTTGGCAGAGAATCATATAAGGACATGGAGCTGGCTTATATTCATAGCGACTTTCTTGAATGCAAACTAAAAAAAGGAGCTCAGCCATTTCTCAAGTTGATTCCAAATGCTATGTATGGTCCTCCTGAAAAGTGTTACTACACTGAGGTTACAGAGATTCCGGGAATGATTGCATATGATTTTGGTAAAGGAAAGAGTTTATATATCCCTTTTAAAATTGGAGAGATGTATAATTCAAAAGGTCACCATTCTCATTCAAAACTTATCATGTCATCAATATTAAACATTATGGGCTATCAGCCAAACATTGAAACAGATGCACATGAATTGGTTGAAATTACTCATTTGAAGAACAGGAATAATGCCTTTGAATGGGTTGGTCTGATAAATCATACCGGAGTACTTGGGCCATCATTTCATTCACCTTTACCAATCAACAACATAACCCTTAAAATCGATCCTGAGAAAGAGGTGAAAGCAGTTAAGCTTATACGTGCAAATCAATACGTAGACTTTAAGAATGAGGATGGGAAGGTTTGCCTAACACTGCCGGAACTCGTTGATTTTGAAATGGTATTGTTTGTTTATTAGAGTTAATGTCCTTTGGTATCTAAGACTAAATTATCTGGTTTAATTGGATTTTTGACTTAAAAACTCTTATCCCATGATTCGTTTATGAATGTAACACATTATAAATGTCGCCTCTTTTCTTTGAGAGTTAGCTTAATCTGAAATTGGATGAACATTTAAGAAACCTTTTAAATTGATTAAAATGAGAACCTTAATTAGCCTATTTCTGATCATCTTATCTTTTTGTTCATGCACAGTAAAAAACCCTTCACACGATAATAAAACAAAGCCCTTCGCTTCCAATGTTAATGGGGAAATCAGCAGGATATATGAATACAACCATGAATACCACCAATGTTTGGTGTATAAAGTATTAAACGATATTCCGGAAGATGGGGAGAAGCTTGAAATAGATTTTGATGAATCTTTGGAAATGATCCGAACGATTCATGATATTACAGGAGGGATAAAGCAAATCATCTATTTTGTAGGTTGGCAGTTCGATGGTCATGATTCAAAATATCCGGCTTGGTCGGAAGTTAATCACCGGTTGAAGCGGTCTGGCGATACGGATGCCAGAGCAAGTTTTATTAGGCTAGCCGAAGAAGCCAGGCAGTACAATGCTTATGTAAGTATCCATATCAACATGTCGGATGCCTATAAAAACAGTCCTCTGTGGGATATATATCTGAAAAATGATTTAATAGTTCGCAATCCGGATGGGTCGATCAAAGAAGGTATGGTTTGGGGAGGCGAAATAAGCCATTTTGTAGATAAAGTAAAGGAATGGGATAAAGGTTTTGCACAAAAACGTATTGATGGGCTTTTAGAAATATTGCCTTTTATAAAGGAAAACGGGACAGTGCATATTGATGCCTTCGGTTTGGTTCGTGATAATGAAAAGAAGTATAAAACGGTATGCAATATTTTTGATTATTGGAAAAAGAACGGTGTTGATGTAACAACTGAATATGCTGATATGCAATTAATGGGTAGGATTCCAATGGTATGGCACTTAAACCTTGCTGAAGAGAATAGGCTGAAATACCCACCAAGTCTTATTTGTGGTGGCGGTTCGATTGGAAACATGCGTAATCCTGAAGATAGAGTTTATACTCATGCAGGTTGGGCTATGATGCCTGATGCAGGCTGTTTTTACGAAGAAGCCTGGGGGGCATCAATCGATAGCGACTTTACCGAAAGGCAAGGGAAACTCAAAAATATCGTCCATAAATTTTGTACCAAAACATTGGTGTGGTACTTTCTAAATCAATACCGTCCAATTTCGCATTTTCAGGATCTTGAAAACTACACCGTTACGTTCACCGGTGGTGTTGTATCGAATGTAAGAAAGTCAGACCGCCACCTTACCATAAAACAGGCTGAAAGGCTATTTGTCGATGGAGATAATATTTTTATACCCGCACCCTGGACCGATGGTGAATGGTTTGCATACAATAAAGGCGACGAGGCTTATAAATGGGCAATCCCGAAGGAATGGAAAGGTGTAAATGAAGTGAATGCGGTTAGAATTACAGATAGGGGAAGGACAGAATCCACCGTTTTAAATGTGGTTGATGGTGAAATCTTAATTGAACCAACAGATGGCGAAGCATTAGCCATTTCGCAAAAAAGAGAGTAGCCATTGTATATTGGCCTACAAGAGTTAGTATTGAAGTTTACCTAGTAATTATTTTTCCAAGTAAGCAGGTCACCTGCGAGGAGTTTCGGATATGTAAATGTAACTCTGTCTGATTGATTTCTATTTTTCAAATTAAATTATTTTTTCAGTCACATCCAATTCGT
>NZ_CAJXYQ010000006.1 GCF_913063105.1 uncultured Draconibacterium sp.
TGCTATTTGGTAACTTTGAAAAAACACAAAGGTTATTTTTGACTTGATTCTTTGCTTCGTTTCTCATCTAAGGAGAATTGGAGCGCAGCGGAAATCAGCCTTAGCTAAATGAAGGCCTGCCCGGCGAGGGTTTAAGCTTATTAATTGATTCGGCTTTCATATTATAGCAAGCTAATTAAATGAGTTGCTCCACCTGAAATTCTAACTGATCCACTATTTAATTCGAAATACAAAAGCATGCTCACAAGGCTTTGTTTCGGGTAATTCAATCTCCAGGGCATTTTTATTCTGTTTCCATTTTAAATCAGCAGCTGAACCTATCAACTCTACTCCTTCAATTTTTCCGTTATAAAAGCTTGCCCCCAATGATTTTATTGCCAAAACTCCCGATTCGGGCCATCCCATGGCTATGGCATACAACTGCCCTTTGCGTGTGGTAAAGCGGATATCCTCATCGCCAAAACCCTTAAATTTCATGTCGGCCAGGTGTCCTTTTAGGGTTTCTGTCGGGCCTTCGCCATAAATTAACCAGGGGCGACTTTCGTATATTGCCTCACCATTTAGTTTCAACCATTTTCCCATTTCACGCAGGCGTTGTTTTTGCGTTTCAGGAATATAACCATCGGGATGCGGTGCAACATTTAACAAGAGGCAGCCATTTTTACTTACAATATCAACAAGGTCGTCTATTAAGCGGTTGGTTGTATAACATTCCAAGTCGGTTGACCAGGTCCACGAAGTGTTCGATACCGAATTGTCGGTTAACCAGGGCTCCGGGTAAATTTCAGGCATACGCGCACGCTCCAGGTCAACTGTACCGGTGCCCAACGGAAAATCAGGACGTTTAAAAGTCAATACAAATTCCTGCTGCTTTTTCTCGGCATGATTGTAGGCATAAGCCATCATCTGGCGGCGCACTTCCTCCGAAAGAATCTGTATGCGGTTATCAAACCAGAGCAAGTCGGGCGAATAACCATCAACCACTTCTTTCACTTTTTCAAGCCAAACGCGCTCAAAATCAGCACCTGGCATCGGACTTACCTGGTAATAATTTTTCGAATCTTTTGTTTGCCAGGCCGTTTCAGGCACTTTTTCGCCATAAAACGAGGCATTGGCTGGGTCGGCACAATCGGTGTTGGAGTCCCAAACCGGAAACCAGCCCCACAACCACGAATGATGCAAGCTTACCACGTATTTCAGACCACGTTTTCGAATGGCCTTTTCCATCTCAGCCACAATATCGCGTCTTGGTCCTTTGTCTACTGCATTCCACGGATTTACATCCGAATCCCACATGGCAAAGCCATCGGCATGTTCGCCCACCGGGCCTGCAAAACGAGCCCCTGCCTCTACAAATAAATCGGCCCACTCGTCGGCGTTAAACTCTGGTGCAGTAAAAAGCGGCACAAGGTCTTTATAGCCAAACTCATCCACAGCCCCATAAGTTGCAACATGAAAAGTATTATTGGGATGCCCCTCAACGTACATATTGTGGCCGTACCAATCGGGAGTACCCGGGCATTTGGCTGTGGAATACACCCCCCAATGTGCATAAATCCCGAATTTGGCATCCTGGAACCATTCGGGGCATTCGTATTGTTTTAACGACTCCCATGTAGGTTCGTATGTTTTTTGCGCCCGGGCAAAATAAAAATTGAAGCAAATAATTGCCATCGTAATTGCTGCTGTCAGTTTTTTCATTGCAAGCTTTTTAAGTTTTAATTTATTGATTTGAATTTTCGCAGTAAAACAAAACCGGAAGCGCTACAATTTTAAGGGATAGTTACCGTGCTCTCTTACCAGTTTTATTATAAAATCGTATGTTGAGCCTGAAACCTGGCTCGTTACCGAATGGTCGGACTGAAAAATAAAACTACCTCCTCTGGCAGCCTGCAGTTTTTTAAGCACATCGGCTTTAATCTGGTTTTTATCACCAGTTTCCCAATCCATAACGTTGTTGTTGCCACAAAAACCAATTGCATGACCATATTTTTCGCGCAGGCAATTTACATCCATATTCGCTTTTGCTTCAAGGGGGTTATAAAAATCTACCCCCAGCTCAATGTAATCCCCAAAAATTGCATTTACGTTTCCACAACCGTGGTAAATCACCATCAGGCCTTTTTCGTGGCAATAGTCTACCATCTTTTTCACCCAGGGTTTAAAATGTTCACGCCAGTATTCGGGGTCGAAAAACAGGCCGTTTTTATAAGCCACATCTCCCCAAATTACCATACCATCGAGCAGGCCGTCTGCTGCTTCAACCTGCGCCTTGCAAATGTCAAAATAAAACTGCCCGATTTTAGCAATGGCATTCGGAAAACTGTCGTAGTGCATCATCGACCACAGCATGGCATTTTCCTGCCCTATTAATCGGGTAAGACACTCGTTAATTTCGCCAACACCTCCAAAAACAGCAAAATCGGGATAAAACGATTTTACGCGGTCAATCCAAGCCGGTATATTTTGCTCGAAAGTGTCGCCAACTCCATTAATATGGTCGTCGCCCGCCGCAAAATACCTGCGTTTATCATAGGGGTTATCAAACGTAAAGTCAAGTAATTTTTCAATGGTGTCCACCTTCCATTTTATCATTTCAGGCATCGGAAAATCGTGGCGTTTTCGCATTTCCACTTCGTAGCCCGTTTCCACTTGCACTTCCTCTTCGTTGTTAAACAACACTTTAAAGTTCTTTATGTGCGGATCCATATTCGGATTAACAACAATCCAATCCAAATCGTAATGATAATACGGATTGGCATCTTTTGGCAAGCCCAGTTCGATTCTCCAGCGATTGATAAAACTGTTCCAGAAAAACTCACCGATGGGAATACGGTCGGGTTCCTGGTGACCTGCTGCCATCTGCAGGCGCTTCACTTTTTTTTGTGCATTTTCGCTTCGGTCAAGCGAAGTTGATTTTCCGGTATAATTAAACATTGGTTTTTGGTTCTAATTCAAAACCAAAATTACTACCGGAAGCCACATTATTGTTTCACAAAACAAATATATAGTTGCACTTTTCAATCATTGTTAATTTTTAAGTCAATTATTTGCCGGGTTTTATACTATTTTTACTTTGTTATTTTAAAACACAGGCATGGATAGCTCAGAACTTTTAAAGAGCATAACTTTTAACCTCTCGTCAGTTGCCTACTGTAAGGTTGGCGCCGAATGGAATTATAAAAACATCATCAGTTCGTTTAGCCGGTTATATTTAGTTACCGCCGGAGAAGCGCACATTTTTACAGCAGATAAAAAAATCCATTTGAAAAAAGGCCACCTGTACCTGGTGCCCAGCTTCACCCCGTGCAGCTACACCTGCAAAGATGAAATGACACACTTTTATGCCACATTCACCATACAGCTTCCTAATCACCTAAGCATTTACCAGCTGTTTAACTTTAGTTTTGAAATTGAAGCTACCGATGAGCACTATGCCTATTTTAAGCAACTGTGGAAGGCAAATCCGAATATGGAACTGCCTGCCAAAGACCCAAACATTTACCAACGCCTAAACAGCAGGTGTTGGAACCATGGCCTAAAAGATGTTCAGCGCAGTTTGGCATCATCGGGCTTACTTTACCTCTTGCTATCAAAATTTATTGGTGCCGCAAAAATAGATTTCGGGACCAGCGATTCAGGCAATATTTTATCTGCAGTTACATTCATTCACCGTCATTTAAACGAAAACCTTGCGATTGAAGAACTGGCAAATATGGTTCATTTATCACCTGCACATTTTACCCGAAAATTTAAGCAGCTAACGCATTTGACACCTCGCGATTACATTAATACCCAACGTATTGAAAAAGCACAGTTGCTTTTAAATACCACATCGCAATCGTGCATTGAAATTGCCGAATTGTGCGGCTATAAAAGCAATGCCTATTTCTGCAAAATTTTTAAAAAATACATTGGTCAATCGCCGCGCGAGTATCGAAACAACCAGGTTTAGACTTTTCTTTTAGCGTACAAAACTTACTGCCCCTGCTGTGCAATAAAAAAAAGCTCCAACCAATGGCCGGAGCTTTTCTATCGTTAAAACTGCAATTTTATGCTTTATATTCATCCCAGCTTTTTACCTGAACATCATCCAGGTTGTACCTGCAAATTCCGTAAAGGAAAGCACTTGCCACACGGGCATTGGTTATAAGCGGAATGTTATAATCAATGGAGCTTCGTCTGATTTGGTAACCATTTTTCAGCTCTCGCTTGGTATGGTTTTTCGGAATATTAATTACCAAATCAATTTTCTTTTCCTTGATCATTTCAATGGTATTTGGCGACTGATCTTCTTCATCAGGCCAGTATATCAGGGTGTTCTCAATGCCATTTTCGCGGAAGAATTTGTGTGTTCCCTCAGTGGCAAAAATGTTGTATCCTTTTTCAACCAACATTCTTGCACTGTTTAGCAACTCCAGTTTACCACGAGATGGCCCCGAAGAAATAAGAATATTCTTTTTCGGGAAATTGTAACCTACCGATAACATGGCTTTCAGCATGGCTTCATAATATGTCTCGCCAATACAGCCAACTTCTCCGGTCGACGACATATCAACTCCTAAAACAGGATCAGCTTTCAGTAAACGTGCAAACGAAAACTGCGGTGCTTTCACCCCCACATAATCCAATTCAAAAAGCGATTTATCCGGCTTCGGCACATCAATTCCCAGCATCACCTTGGTGGCAATTTCAATCAGGTTAAGCTTCATAACCTTCGATACAAACGGGAAGCTTCGCGATGCACGCAGGTTGCACTCAATAACTTTAATATCGTTATCCTTTGCCAGAAACTGCATATTAAATGGCCCGGTAATTTCAAGGCCTTTGGCAATTTGTCGGGCAATTTTTTTCACCCTGCGAATGGTCTCAACATACAGTTTTTGCGGTGGAAAAACAATGGTTGCATCGCCCGAGTGCACACCGGCAAACTCTACGTGCTCCGAAATGGCATAAGCCACCATTTCTCCTTTATTGGCCACTGCATCAATTTCAATTTCTTTGGCTTGCTCAATAAATTCGGTTACAACCACCGGGTGCTCTTTCGATACGTTGGCAGCCATTTCAAGGAAATGTTCCAACTGATCGGGATTGGAAACCACATTCATTGCAGCACCAGAAAGTACGTACGAAGGACGAATCAACACCGGATACCCTACTTCATCAACAAACTTGTGAATCTCGTCGATGGTTGACAGACGTGCCCAGCGTGGCTGGTCTACTCCCAAATCATCAAGCAATGAAGAGAATTTCTCACGGTCCTCTGCATTATCAATCTTTTTGGCCGATGTTCCAAGAATCGGAACATTTTGCCCGTCTAATTTCATTGCCAGGTTATTCGGAATCTGACCACCCATTGAAACAACCACACCATGCGGGTTTTCAAGGTCGTAAACATCCATTACACGCTCAAAAGTCAACTCGTCAAAATAAAGTCTGTCGCAGGTATCATAATCAGTACTTACCGTTTCAGGGTTGTAGTTAATCATTACCGAACGATAACCCTGCTCTTTAATGGTGTTTATGGTATTTACACTACACCAGTCGAACTCTACCGAGCTTCCAATCCGGTATGCACCCGAACCAAGTACCATTACCGATTTATGATCGCCTAAATAAGTAACATCGTTTTCGGTACCGTTATGTGTTAGGTACAGGTAATTGGTTTGTGCGGGGTATTCTCCGGCCAGGGTATCAATTTGTTTTACCACCGGAACAATGCCGTTAGCTTTTCGGTAAGCCCTAACTTTTAACAAGTCTTCGTTAATGCTTGTCCCCTTACTGTTTAGAACCAGGCGTGCAATCTGAAAATCGGAAAAACCGGCTTGTTTTGATGCTTTTAATAAAGGAATTGGTAATTTTTCCAACTCGTTTATCTCCTGCAACTCCAGCTTTATTTTATGAATATTGCCTAGTTTCTGCAAAAACCATTTGTCGATTTTTGTTTTTTCATGAATCGCATCAATAGAGTACTCTTTATTGAATGCTTCGGCAATGGCAAAAATTCGTCTGTCGGTAGGATTTGTCAGCTCCTCTTCAATACCCTCAATGGTAATTTCTTCTTTATTGGCAACAAAACCGTGCATTCCAAGTCCAACCATTCGAATACCTTTTTGAATGGCCTCTTCAAATGTTCGTCCGATGGCCATAATCTCGCCCACCGATTTCATAGAGCTTCCGATGTTTTTTGAAACGCCAACAAATTTGCTCAAATCCCAACGTGGTATTTTAACCACACAATAGTCGAGTGCAGGCTCAAAACAAGCGGTGGTTACCTTGGTTACCGAGTTTTTCAGTTCGTGTAAACCATAACCCAAACCAAGTTTGGCTGCCACAAAAGCAAGCGGATAACCGGTAGCTTTCGATGCCAGTGCCGACGAACGTGACAAACGGGCATTTACCTCAATTACCCGATAATCTTCCGAATGCGGATCGAGTGCAAATTGTACGTTACATTCGCCAATTACACCAACACGGCGGATAATTTTTATTGAAATAGCACGAAGCTTGTGGTACTCCGAATTTGATAAGGTTTGCGAGGGCGCTACAACAATACTTTCACCCGTGTGAATTCCCAGCGGATCGAAGTTTTCCATGTTACACACGGTAATACAATTGTCGTGTTTATCTCGAACCACCTCGTATTCCACTTCTTTCCATCCTTTAATTGATTCTTCAATTAAAATTTGTGGCGAATAAGAAAATGCACTTCCGGCCAGTTTTTCCAGTTCTTCCTCGTTTTCGCAAAAACCAGAGCCCAGGCCACCAAGCGTATAAGCTGCTCGAATAATAATAGGAAAACCAACCTCTTTAGCAGCTGCTTTTGCCTCTGCCATGTTTGATGCGGCTATACTTTTACAGGTTTTCACATCAATTTCGTCGAGCATTTTGGCAAAAATGTCGCGGTCTTCGGTATCAATAATGGATTGAACAGGTGTACCCACCACTTCAACATTGTATTTTTCAAGTACTCCCGATTCGTATAGTGCAACCCCGCAGTTTAATGCAGTTTGTCCACCAAATGCCAGCAAAATACCCTGTGGTTTTTCTTTTTTAATCACCTCTTCAACAAAATGAGGCGTAACAGGCAAAAAGTAAATTTTGTCTGCAATATCTTCTGAAGTCTGAATGGTTGCAATATTCGGATTAATAAGAACCGTTTCAACTCCTTCTTCCTTCAGGGCTTTCAGGGCCTGAGACCCGGAATAATCAAACTCACCGGCCTCGCCAATTTTTAGTGCTCCCGAACCAAGAACAATAGCTTTTTTAATGTGTGTATCTATCATGATATTTTTAAAAATTTCGGTGAATGATTATTTTTTAGAAGCTTCAATATTTTTGATAAACTCATCAAACAAAAATTCGGTATCTACCGGCCCACTTGCTGCTTCAGGGTGAAATTGCGTAGAGAAAAACGGAAGGGTTTTATGCCTTATTCCTTCGTTTGTTTCATCGTTAACATTGGTAAACAATGGCTCCCAGTCGGCTGGCAGTGTTTCAGTTGCCACCGCATAACCATGGTTTTGCGAGGTAATGTAACACTTGTTGGTGCCTTGCAGCAATACCGGCTGATTATGGCTACGGTGTCCGTACTTCAATTTGAAGGTGTCGGCTCCGGCAGCACGTGCCAGCAACTGGTTCCCCAAACAAATCCCCATTATCGGCTTCTTATCGCCAATTACCTTTTTTATGTAGCTAACAGTAACATCGCACATCGCCGGGTCTCCCGGACCATTTGATATAAAGAGTCCATCAAATTCTTCGTTTGAAAAATCATAATCCCATGGCACACGAATTACGGTAGCTCCCCTGTCAATCAGGCAACGCATAATGTTGTTTTTTACTCCACAGTCGATTAACACTACTTTGTGTTCGCCATTGCCATAAACCTCACGCTCTTTGCAGCTTGCCACTGCCACAAGGTTTTCTTTATTCGGGTCGTAAAAGTCTATTTCCTCCTCAAATTCAATTTTGCCCAACATCGAGCCTTTCTCACGTAAAGTTTTTGTTAAGGCTCGCGTGTCAATATCAAAAATACCCGGAACATCATATTCTTTTAACCAGTCGCTCAAACTTTTTTCAGCATTCCAGTGACTGAATTCAAACGAATAATCAGAAATTATTAATCCGGAAATATGCAACTTATGCGATTCATAAAACTTATGTATCCCATTTTCTTTTTGATTAAAAGGAACACCATAATTCCCAATCATTGGGTAAGTCGACACCAGGATCTGGCCGGTGTAAGATGGATCAGTCAAACTTTCCGGGTACCCAGTCATTGCGGTATAAAAAACTACCTCTCCGGCTACCGCTTTCTCGCTTCCAAACGATTTCCCTATAAAAACGGTACCGTCTTCAAGAGTTAATTTTGCCTGTTTTACTTTATACATTTTCCGATTTAATAATTAAAAAAAATGCGCTTGCCCTAAAATAGTTCAAACGCATTTCAGTTATTCTTTATACTTATTTTCAAATACACTCTCGCAATCATAAATGTTAAGAACATGAATTAAATATCATTTCCGTCACAAAAATAGAAAATATTCTGAATTTCATACCTGCTTTTCTTAAAAAATGCATATTTTTGCATCATAAATGAATATTTATTCAATGAAGAATAAAATACAACGACAACTTGAAATCCGAAAAATAATTCAAAAAGGCAATGTACACAGCCAGGATGAATTATTGGTTGAATTAAAGCGCCGGGGCTTCGACTTAACGCAGGCCACCCTGTCGCGCGATTTAAAAGTGCTACAGGTTGCAAAAGTACCACATCCGGTTAAAGGCTATGTTTATACCATACCCGAAAACGGACTAACAGAAAAGCATAGTGCAGAACACATTAACCGCATTAATTACCTGGCCGACGGATTTCAGGATTTACAGTTTTCGGGCAATCTGGCCGTATTAAAAACGGTACCCGGATATGCCAGCAGCATTGCTGCGGTGATAGACACCGCCAGCCCCTGGGAGATTTTGGGAACAGTTGCCGGAGACGACACGATTTTAATTATTCAAAGGGAAGGAATATCGAAAAATGATTTGACCGAGGCATTATTTAAAATTATGCCAAAGCTAAAAGACAAATTGTAGATCGAAGGATGAAGAGCTTAAATAACATCAAAGTATTAATTGCCGACGAAAATCACCTGAAATTCATCGACGATATAAACGATGCCATCGATAGTGCATCGAAACAAAGAGGTACGGGTATTGCACGCCGAACCTTTGAATACCTTGCTGATAAAATGAAGCAGGGGAAAGCAATAATTGCGCTGGAAGAAGGTGAAGTGTTCGCAGGTTTTTGCTACATAGAAACCTGGCAGGAAAAAGGCTTCGTGGCCAACTCGGGGCTTATTGTTGCCGAAGATTACCGCGGAATAGGACTGGCAAAAGCCATTAAAAAGAAAGCCTTTGAGCTTTCGCGTAAGAAATACCCCAACTCCAAAATTTTTGGCTTGACCACCGGACTGGCCGTAATGAAAATCAATCACGAGTTGGGTTATCGTCCTGTTACCTTCTCGGAGTTAACCCTGGATGATCATTTTTGGAAAGGATGCACCGGCTGTATAAACCACGACATTCTGGAACGAACCGGCAGAACAAAATGCCTTTGCACCGGAATGTTATACGACCCGGCGTGGGAAAAACCAACTTATACGAATGGTAATGGCATTAGAAAAAGAAGTTTACTTGATTTGATACCGAAGCGAAAGCCGGGGGTAGCAAAAAAGAAAAACAAACTATTAAAGAAAAACAAGTAGAGTGACGGTAAATTATTCAACGGACAGCTACAGACTTAACTTGAATAGTATAAGGCCGTCACTCTTTTAAAGATATTTAGACATGAGTAAAAAATTGGTACTGGCATTTAGCGGTGGTTTAGATACCTCGTTTTGTGTAAAATACTTAAAGGAAGAAAAAGGATATGATGTTTACACAGCAATTGCCAACACAGGAGGTTTCTCTGACGAGGAACTAATAGAGATTGAAAAACGGGCACTGGCACTTGGAGCCGTTGAACACATTACACTTGATGTTACCAACGAATACTATGAAAAATGCATTCGCTACATGGTTTACGGAAATGTATTGCGAAATAACACCTACCCCATTTCGGTAAGTTCAGAACGCGCATTTCAGGCCATTGCCATTATTGAGTACGCCAAAGAAATTGATGCAAAATATATTGCACACGGCAGCACAGGCGCCGGAAACGACCAGATTCGCTTCGACCTTACTTTCCAGGTTTTGGCACCTGAGATTGAAATAATAACGCCTACCCGCGATATGCTTTTAACCCGCCAGTACGAAATCGACTACCTAAAAAAATATGGTTTTGAGGCCGATTTTACCAAAATGGAATACTCCATTAACCAGGGGCTTTGGGGCACCAGCGTTGGCGGAAAAGAAACGCTAACCACCAACAAAAATCTGCCCGAAGAAGCTTATCCAAGCCAGCTGAAAGCCACAGGCGAACAAACCATCGAATTGGGTTTTGAAAAAGGAGAACTGGTATCGCTCGACGGAGAATTTTACGAAAACGGTCCCGAAGTAATTCGTGCGCTGGAGACTGTAGCATCAAAATACGCCATTGGGCGCGACACCCACGTTGGAGATACCATTATTGGTATTAAAGGCCGTGTTGGTTTTGAAGCTGCCGCCCCGCTGATTACCATTAAAGCACATCACCTACTGGAAAAACATACCTTAACCAAGTGGCAGGCCTACTGGAAAGAACAACTGAGTAACTGGTACGGCATGTTTTTACACGAAGCCATGTACCAGGAACCGGTTATGCGAAACATCGAAGATTTTCTGGAATCGACCCAGGAAAATGTTACCGGAAAAGTAATCGTAAAACTTAAACCTTACCACTTTGAACTGGTTGGTATTGAATCGGAACACGACCTGATGAACTCGGGATTTGGAGAGTACGGCGAAACCGTTGAAGCATGGACAGCCGACGACGTTAAAGGGTTTACCAAAATCTTATCGAACTCCTTAAAAATCTACAACAAGGTAAATAACAAATTATAGGATGATTAAAGTTGGAATTATAGGAGGAGCCGGATACACTGCCGGAGAGCTGTTGAGAATTTTACTGAATCATCCGCAGGTTGAAATTGGCTTTATACAAAGCACGAGCAATGCCGGCAACCTGATTTCGGATGTGCACATTGATTTGTTGGGCGAAACGGAAATCACGTTCACCGATCAGATGCCTTTTGATGAGGTTGATGTTATTTTCCTTTGTATGGGACATGGCAAATCGATAGAATTTGTGGAAAAACACAATTTTCCTAAATATTTAAAAATTATAGATTTAAGCCACGACTTCAGGCTAAAAAGAGCCGGTAACGACTTTGTGTATGGCTTGCCCGAACTAAACCGCGAAGAAATTGAATCGTCAGAACGCATTGCCAACCCGGGCTGTTTTGCCACCGGAATTCAGCTGGCACTGTTGCCATTGGCTGCCAACAACTTATTGCAGGACGAAATTCATGTACAAGCAATAACAGGCTCAACCGGTGCCGGACAAAAACCAACCGCAACATCGCATTTTAGCTGGCGTAGCAGCAATGTTTCGGCTTACAAAATTTTCGAGCACCAGCACGAGGGCGAAATCATCCAAAGCCTTACACAATTGCAAGCTGGTTTTGAAAAAGACTTCAACTTTGTGCCCATTCGTGGAAACCACACAAGAGGTATTTTTGTGGCTTGTTATACAAAATTTGAAGGCTCGCTTGAAGAAGCCAACGAAATTTATAAAGAGTATTACGCCGGCCACCCCTTTGTTTTTATAAGCGATAAAAACCCGGGAGTAAAACAAGTGGTAAACACCAACAAGGGCGTACTTTACCTGGAAAAACACGGCACCAAACTGGTTATAATCAGTTTAACCGACAATTTAATAAAAGGTGCATCCGGACAGGCAGTTCAAAACATGAACCTGATGTTTGGGTTAGACGAAAAAGCCGGACTCAACTTAAAACCGGTAGCTTTTTAAAACAATTGCACAAAGATAGCGCAGATTAACACAGACAAAATCAGCGTTTGTCAGCGTAATCTGCGAGAAAGAATTGAATATGGAACTATTTAACGTATATCCACTTTTCGACATTACCCCGGTAAAAGCCGAGGGATGTTACGTTTGGGATGCCGACGGAAAGAAATATCTTGACCTTTATGGCGGGCATGCAGTAATCTCAATCGGACACAGTCACCCCTGCTATGTAAAAAAAATTACTCAGCAGCTTCAGCAAATTGGCTTTTACTCTAACTCAGTACAAAATCCGCTACAGACTGAATTAGCTGATAAACTAGGCAAAATTTCAGGATGTGAAGACTACCAGCTTTTCTTGTGCAACTCGGGAGCCGAAGCCAACGAAAATGCACTGAAACTTGCATCTTTTATTACTGGTAAAAAGAAAATAATCAGTTATAAAAAAGGCTTTCACGGTCGTACATCGGCAGCCGTTGCCATTACCGATAATCCGAAAATTATTGCTCCTGTTAACGAAACAGATAATGCTGTAATTCTTCCGTTTAACGACATAAAGGCTACCGAAGATGTTTTGAAACAAGGTGATGTTGCAGCAGTAATTGTTGAGGGAATTCAGGGAATTGGAGGAATTTACGTACCCGACACCGAGTTCCTTACCAAGCTAAAACAACTGACAGAAAAATATGTAGCAGTTCTTATTCTCGACGAAATACAATCGGGCTACGGACGAAGTGGCAAGTTCTTCGCTTACCAGCATACCGATATTAAACCCGACATTGTAACAATGGCAAAAGGAATGGGTAACGGATTTCCTATTGGAGGCGTGCTGATTCAGCCGGAAATTGAGCCGTGGTTTGGCATGCTGGGAACCACTTTTGGCGGAAATCACCTGGCCTGTGCTGCTGCCATTGCAGTTCTGGACGTAATGAAAGACGAAAAGCTGGTGGAGAATGCAGAGTCAGTAGGAAATTACCTGATGGATAAACTGGCGGAGATAGATGCAGAGTTTGAGATCAGAGGAGAAGGATTAATGATCGGTCTGGAATTTAAACAACCAATTGCTGATATTCGCCGGAAACTGTTGTTCGATTACGGAATTTTCACCGGTGTTTCAGGACAAAATATCATACGGTTGCTGCCTCCGTTAAGTCTTACAAAAACACAGGCCGACGTATTTTTAACGGCGTTTGCAGAAGTACTTGATACCGTTGTTGAATAAATAAAAATCAGAACCACACTTTTTCTAAATTAGACCAAATGGAAAATAAAAAAATAGCAATTATAGGCGTAGGAAACATGGGAGGAGCCATAGCAATCGGACTGCTAAAATCGGGTTCGATTGATGCGGCCAATATCGCCGTTTCCGACAGAAAAGAAACCACGCTCAGAAAAATGAGCGATTTGGGAATTGCCACTTATCAAAACAACATTGAGGCGGCTAAAAATGCCGACGTAATTATTGTTGCTGTAAAACCTTACCATATTGAAGGGGTGATAAATGAACTAAAACCCGTTTTAGCACCCAATAAAATATTCATCTCAATTGTTGCAGGTGTAGGTATCGACGATTTAGGAGCAATGGCTGGAAACGACATTCCTATTTTTAGGGTAATGCCCAATACTGCTATTGCCTTGCAAGAATCGCTGACTTGTATTTCTGCCAACGGAAACACCGCCGCACATCGCGAATATGTAGTGGAGTTATTTGATAAACTGGGAAAAACAATTGAAATTCCGGAAGAATTAATGGCTGCTGCCACCGTACTTTCATCGTGCGGAATTGCCTACGCCCTGCGTTACATCCGGGCAGCCATGCAAGGTGGCATTGAAATTGGCTTTAGCGCCGAAATGGCACAACTAATTACGGCGCAAACGGTTAAAGGTGCCACTGAGTTATTGTTGCAATCAGGACATCATCCGGAACGCGAAATCGATAAAGTAACAACACCTATGGGCGTTACTATTACCGGCTTAAACGAAATGGAACACAAAGGCTTCAGTTCTTCACTAATCCAGGGAGTACTGGCTTCATACAAAAAGATAAAAGACAACTAAAACGTGCAGTGCCGATACAAAAAAATAACTGTTAAAGTTGGAAGCAATGTGCTGGCCAAAGCCGATGGAACACTAAACGTTTCGCGCATAGCCCATCTTGTCGACCAAATTGCGCTTCTGCATAAAAATGGAGTTGAGGTGGTTTTGGTATCATCGGGGGCTGTAGCTGCCGGCAGAGCCGTAATGAGCGAAACAAAAAAATCGGACGCCGTTTCGCAGCGCCAGCTCTGGGCTGCACTAGGGCAGGTAAAATTAATTTCGCGTTACTCCGATTTCTTTCAAGAGGATGGTTTAACCTGTGCGCAGGTGCTAACTACAAAAGAAAATTTCTCGAGCCGCGGTCATTACCTGAACATGAAAAACTGCATTACCACGCTGTTGGAAAATAAAGTCATTCCGATTGTAAACGAGAACGACACCATTTCGGTAACCGAACTGATGTTTACCGACAACGACGAACTTTCAGGCTTAATCGCCTCGATGGTTGACTCGGAGGCCCTGATTATTCTTAGCAACATTGATGGCGTTTACAACGCACATCCCGAAAGTGAAGGTGCAGAGTTGATTGAACGCATAGAAATAACAGAAAAAGGGCCCAAAAATGCCATCTCATCGCAGCGCTCAAACTTTGGGCGTGGCGGAATGCTAACCAAGTTCCGAATTGCCAAAAAAGTTGCCGGCGATGGAATTGGCGTGCATGTGGCCAACGGCACCCGCCCCGATGTGCTCATTGACTTACTCGATAAATCAAAAAACCTAAAACACACCTTCTTCGTACCTAATAAAAAACCATCAAGCGGTGTAAAAAAATGGATTGGCTATTCCGATGGTTTTACAAAAGGACAAATTGTAATAAACGAAGGCGCTGCAAAAGCGCTGATTTCCGACAAAGCGGTTAGTCTGTTACCCGTAGGAATTGAAAAGATTGAAGGTGAATTTAAAAAAGGTGATCTGATAAAAATAACCGATACAAATGGGCTTCTTGTTGGAATGGGAAAAGCTTCGTACGGATCGGACAAAATTGATAAAGAAAAACAAACAGAGAAACAAAAACCAGTAATACATTACGATTATTTGTACCTGGAAAACAGAACAAACAGTACATAAATATATATAGAAACAAAAACAGCTCAGAGTAACTCGTAACTAGCGTTTGTCGGCTCCGGCAAACACCCTTACTCCCCTTTTTTTTGATGCCTTAATTTAAACTTATTCTGAGCTCCCTCTCCCTCCCCCGGGAGAGGGTTTTTTCTTTTTTTAAAAAACGTTAAAAATGAAAATAAAGGAACAACTGCAAAAAACACTTGAAGCTTCGCGAAAGTTAAATCTGGTTGAAGAATCAACCGTTAGCAACTTGCTGCTCGAACTGGCCAAACAGGCTCGTGAAAATTCAGCATTTATTCTAACCGAAAACCAAAAAGATCTGGAAAGAATGGATCCTGAAGATCCTAAATTCGACCGATTAAAACTTACCGAAGAGCGAATTGAGGGCATTGCATCCGATATGGAGAATGTGGCAAGACTGGAAAGCCCTGTTGGCCGAACACTCAAGGAAACATTACGGGACAATGGATTAAGAATAAAGAAAGTATCGGTTCCTTTCGGCGTAATTGGTATTATTTACGAAGCACGCCCCAATGTTACGTTCGACGTGTTTGCCTTGTGCCTGAAATCGGGAAATGCCTGTGTGCTAAAAGGTGGCAGCGACGCCATTTATTCCAACCAGGCCATTGTTTCCATTATTCGTAAGGTTTTAAAACAATTTAAACTTGATGAAAATACGGTTACACTGCTTCCGGCCGGTCGCGAAGAAACCAACGAAATGTTACGTGCGCATGGTTACATCGATTTAATTATTCCACGTGGCAGCCAGGGACTTATAAATTTTGTACGCGAAAATGCCACGATCCCGGTAATTGAAACAGGAGCAGGAATTTGCCATACTTATTTTGATGAATTTGGCGATGCCACCAAAGGTTGCGAGATAATTTTTAACGCAAAAACCCGACGTGTTTCGGTTTGTAATGCGCTGGATTGTTTGGTAATTCATAAAAACAGACTGACTGACTTAAGCAGCTTTGCCCAAAAACTGTCGGAAGAATACGTGGTAATTTATGCCGACGAACCAGCCTACGAACAAATAAGAGCAAGTTATCCAACTGATTTGCTTTTTAAAGCAACAGAAGAATCGTTTGGCACCGAGTTTTTATCCATGAAAATGTCGGTAAAAACCGTTGATACTTTTGAAGAAGCTTTAGCGCACATCAATAAATACACTTCAAAGCACAGCGAAGCTATTATTTCCGAAAATCAGCAACGCATTGATATGTTCCGCAAAATGGTAGATGCCTCATCAGTATATTCCAACACGTCAACAGCCTACACCGATGGTGCTCAATTTGGCCTTGGTGCCGAAATTGGCATCAGCACCCAAAAACTGCATGCACGCGGGCCAATGGCCTTAGAAGAGCTTACCAGCTATAAATGGATTATTGAAGGCGACGGCCAAACCCGTCCAAGATAAAAGGAGTAAAAAACAGGCAAAATATAAACAATGGAAGCTAAAACATCTATCGTAGCACTTCCATCTTCAAACTTATAACAATGAAAAATTTCACATCCGTAAAAGATATTCCGGGCATTGAAAAAGCCCTTGCAACCGCTTTTGAAGTAAAAAAGAACAAATTTGGATTTCAGCACCTTGGCAAAAACAAAACCATGGTACTGGTATTTTTTAACTCAAGCTTGCGCACCCGTTTAAGCACTCAAAAAGCAGCCATGAATATGGGCATGAATACCATGGTGATGAATGTAAACGAAGACAGCTGGCAGCTTGAGTCGGAAATGGGCGTGATTATGGATGGGAAAAATGCCGAACACCTGCGTGAAGCCATCCCGGTAATTGGAAAATATTGCGACGTTATTGGCGTACGTGCTTTTGCCAAATTTGAAAAACGCGAAGACGACTATTCAGAGAAAATACTGAGCCAGTTTGTAGAGTTTGCAGGTGTTCCGGTAGTAAGTATGGAAGGAGCTACCCGCCATCCGCTGCAAAGTTTTGCCGATCTGCTTACCATTGAAGAATACAAAAAAGTGGAAAAACCAAAAGTGGTGTTAACCTGGGCTCCTCACCCTCGTGCATTGCCTCAGGCAGTGGCCAACTCGTTTGTTGAGTGGATGCGCGAAACAGATTATGAACTGGTAGTTACTCACCCAAAAGGATACGAACTGGCACCCGAATTTATGGGCGATGTAAAAGTAGAATACGACCAGCAAAAAGCATTTGAAGGAGCCGATTTTATTTACGCAAAAAACTGGGCCTCATATTCCGATTACGGGCAGATTCTTTCGAAAGACATGAGCTGGACCGTTGATGAAGCAAAAATGGCACTGACAAATGATGCCAGATTTATGCACTGTCTGCCGGTACGAAGAAACATGGTAGTAAGCGATGCAGTTATCGACAGCCCGAATTCAATTGTGGTAGAACAAGCATACAACCGCGAGGTTACGGCACAGGCAGTATTGAAAATGATTCTTGAAAATGCCTAATTCTTTTACCTTTGCGCCCTCGCATTATTGCAAGCAATAAAAAGAAATATGACCAAAAAAATAGAAATAATACCTGCCATCGACCTGATTGACGCCAAATGCGTGCGGCTTTCGCAAGGCGATTACAACCAGAAAACGGTGTACAACGAAAACCCGCTGGAAGTAGCAAAAATGTTTGAAGAAGCCGGAATTACACGTTTGCACCTGGTTGATTTAGATGGTGCCAAAGCCAAACACATTGTAAACTACAAAGTGCTGGAAACCATCGCCACAAAAACCAACCTGGTAATTGATTTCGGGGGCGGTTTAAAATCAGACAAAGACCTTGAAATAGCTTTCAGCTCGGGAGCTGCCATGGTTACCGGCGGAAGTATTGCTGTAAAAGAAAAGGATACTTTTCTGAGCTGGCTGGAGAAATTTGGCTGCGATAAAATAATTCTGGGCGCCGATGCCAAAGACGGCAAAGTGGCAGTTAGTGGCTGGTTGGAAACTACAGAATTAGAAGTAATCGATTTTATTTCAAGTTTTCAGAAAAACGGCATCAGCAAAGTAATTTCGACCGATATTAGCCGCGACGGCATGCTTAGCGGCCCGTCGTTTGAATTGTATGCCGACATTATGAACACACTGCCAACAGTGGAAATTATTGCCAGCGGTGGAATTGCTACCATGAGCGACATATTAAAATTAGATGAAATGGGAGTGCCGGGCGTTATTACCGGAAAAGCCATTTATGAAAATCGCATAACTTTGAAGGAAATTGAAAAGTTTATTGCGTAACAGCTACGCTGTCAATTCGAAACCTGAGGAACGAAGCTGAGAAAACTGTGGCATTAACAACAGGTTTCTCCTCGCATACTCGTCGAAATGATAAAACAAAATAAAATATGCTTGCAAAACGAATTATACCATGCCTCGATATCCGCAACGGACAAACCGTTAAGGGAATCAACTTTGTTGACATCAAAGAAGTAGGCGACCCGGTTGAACTGGGAGCAAAATATGCAGCCGAAGGTGCCGACGAACTTTGCTTTTTGGATATTACTGCCACACACGAAGGTCGGAAAACTTTTGTAGAACTGGTAAAACGTATTGCAGCACACATTAACATTCCGTTTACCGTTGGAGGTGGCATTAGCGAAATTGGTGACGCAGAAAAGCTGCTGGCTGCCGGAGCTGACAAAATATCCATAAACTCGTCGGCAGTTCGAAACCCAAAGTTAATAGACGAGCTGGCCCTGAACTTCGGAAGCCAGTTTGTGGTAGTGGCCATTGATGCACGCGGCGACGAAAACCAACACTGGACGGTAACCGTTAATGGTGGTCGCATTCCAACCGACAAAGAACTGTTTTCGTGGGCAAAAGAAGCCGAAGACCGTGGTGCCGGCGAAATACTTTTTACATCAATGAACCACGACGGCACCAAGAATGGTTTTGCCAACAAAGAGCTGGCGAAAATGGCCGATATGCTAAAAATACCAATTATCGCATCGGGAGGAGCAGGCGCTAAAGACCATTTTGTAGATGTTTTTACCAAAGGTAAAGCCGATGCCGGGCTGGCGGCCAGTATTTTTCATTACAACGAAATCCCGATCCCGGTTCTTAAGAAATACTTAAAAGAACAGGGCATTGTTGTTCGTTAGTCAATCAAAATAGTAAATTCGCAGCGCTAAAGCAGAATTAAAAATTACGCCGGACCAAAGGCTCCGGAATTCATTCAACAGATATGAGACAGCTTACAGATATTTCGCAAATCGATTTCGAAAAAACCAATGGCCTTATTCCTGCTATCATTCAGGATGCCGAAACACAAAATGTTTTAATGCTTGGTTACATGAACGATGAAGCTTTTTCGAAAACACAGGAAACCGGAAAAGTGACCTTTTTTAGCCGCACCAAAAACCGTTTGTGGACCAAAGGCGAAGAATCGGGAAATTTTCTGAACCTTGTTTCAACAGCCATTGATTGCGATAACGACACGCTGCTGATAAAAGTAAATCCGGTTGGCCCTGTTTGCCACAAAGGCGACGATACTTGTTTTGAAGAAAGCAACACCGCAAACGACATCCAGTTTCTGAGCTACCTCCAGGATTTTATCGACAAACGTAAAGCTGAAATGCCTGAAGGCTCATACACCACTTCGCTTTTTACAAAAGGTACACGAAAAATTACACAGAAGGTTGGCGAAGAAGCCGTTGAAACCATTATTGGAGCCATGGCCAACGACGATGAAAACTTTATGTACGAGGCCGGCGACCTGTTGTACCACCTTATAGTTTTGCTAACACACAAAGGTTACCGGATTGAAGATGTAGTACGCGAGCTTAAGAAAAGGCACAAGTAATTCCCATTTTCAGTACTTCCAAACCAAAAACCACCTAGTAAAAAAGTTTTACGCTTCACGCTGCTTTCACTTAGGTGAATGCCTGCTTTTTATATTCTATAACATGCTTATGAAACATAGTTCCATAACATAATTATAAAACATTGTAAATAACCACTTTACAATTTGGTATTTTTAATTAGTAGTCCGTAGCTTTGTTATATCTTCTAACTACAAAATACCGCATTTATGGAAACATTAACCATTTGTCCTACCAGTACGGCAACTATTTTAGCGTGCCAGGAAATCGCGAAAACCTTTAAAGAAAACATTTACGAACTGTCCATTCTGCGCAAAGACTGGGATCCGGAATTTGCCACCTCGCTAAGTGTATGGATTGAGGATACGATAGACAAGCACTATATCGACAGTCTGGAAGTTCTAAAAGACGAACACTACCGCGAATGGCATCAAATAATGGTTGAAGGGCTTCAACACCTGAAAGTACTTAGGGCTTCAATTAAAGTCGATTTCAAAAAAGACAAAGGTTTTCTTAAAGAGTTTTTTCAAAATACCGGCTATACCGACTACTTCAGCGATGCTAAAAACGGCGACCACTTAAGTCTTTTCAAGTTTCTTAAAACCTTTGCTGCCAACCTAACAGAAAGTACAAGACAGAAAGTGGTTGAACATGGAACGCCTGATGTTTTATTTGATAAGATACTAATGTGCGCCAACCGTGTAAGTCAATTTGAAGATTGTTTTGTGGCATTGGAAGGGGAAACTGAACTTGATAATTACGGGAAAAAAGAAGTTGCTGAGATTTATGAAACCATTCAGGATATTTGCCGTATTGCTATTGCTTATTATCAGTTTGATCCGAAAATGAGATGCAAATTCAACTATTACAAAGTGATGGTAAACCTGTAAGGATTTTTTGTCAACTACTTAATAATTTACTTAAGAAAAAGCCTGTCGGTATTATTCGGCAGGCTTTTCGTTTTTATATTATTCTACTGCTTTCTCGCTATCGTCAGTATCAGTTTCATCAGCACCCGACTCAGTCTCAGGTTCTTCCTCAAACGGATTTACACCATCAGTAAATATCGGATTCTTCTGTTCCTCTTCGCTATTTTCTACCGGCACATAACCTTCAGGAATTTGAGCTTCCTCAGGATTATACGGAAAAACATCTACAATTGGGCTAACAGCCAACGAAGTAACAACGTATGGAATAACCAGGTATTCCAGACTTTCATCCAGGCGGGCCAATGCTTCTTTTATATCATCGGCCATTATCAGATAATTAGTTTTTATCTTTTTCTCTTTGCCGGCATCCTCGTCAATTGTAACCAGATTGATGGCTGCTTTAAACCACCACTCGCCATTTTCAAAAGGAAAAACTTCGGCAATACGCGACTTTTTTATGTCAACAATCTGAAACTCGCCACCGCGAACCATCTGCTGCATTTGGCGAATAATTCTTGTTTCAGCATCGGTGTACGACACGGCATCCAATAAAAAGTTTTCGGTTACCATGTTTTCGGCTCCACTTTCAGAAACCTTCATATATTTTACTTTACTTTCAAACCAGGTCTGCATCATAACAACTAATTTTTAGGGCAGCAAAAATAAACAAGCCTTTTATACTTTTCCTGCAAAGCTGTAATTTTTTTCAACAAAAAAACCGGCTACAAATTGCAGCCGGTTACCGATTCTTTTAATCTAACTAAACTAACTATAAACTCCCTTGACCTTAATTAAACGTAAAACGAAATAATTGTATAGTTAATATCTTTGTTCTCTTTTTGCCAGAAGTCGTGTAGTTGAAAAAAGGCCCCGCCCAGCGACGGGGCCACAAACAGACAGCTACAGACTTAAAAGCTGAAGAAGATTAGTTATAGGCACTCTCACCATGTTCGTAAACATCGAGTCCTTCTTCTTCAATGCGCTTAGAGACGCGCAATCCTATGGTTGCTTTTATAACCTTAAAGAGAATTAATCCTAATCCGAATGCCCATACAAATACAGCACCAACGCCAATTGCCTGAACACCTAATAAGCTTGCTCCACCGCCGTAGAATAAACCACCATCGGTAGCAAATAAACCTACTGCCAATGTTCCCCATGCACCGTTTACACCGTGTACTGAGATTGCACCAACAGGGTCGTCTACTTTTAATTTCTGGTCGATAAATTCAACACTGAAAACAAGTATAATACCGGCAATAATACCAATAATTAAAGCGCCGCCAGGGCTAACAATGTCACAACCGGCAGTAATACCTACCAACCCGGCCAATGCACCGTTTAATGCCAACGATAATGAAGGACGCTTATATTTCATCCATGAAGTAAACAGGGCAGCCATTGCACCACCGGCAGCAGCCAGGTTGGTTGTTAGAGCAATGTGTGCAATTGCAACAGCATTGTCGTTACCGGCAGCTCCCAACTGAGATCCTGGGTTAAAACCGAACCATCCGAACCAAAGGATAAATACACCTAAGGCACCTAATACAAGGTTGTGACCCGGTATCGCTTTTGCTTTACCATTAACATATTTACCCATACGAGGTCCGAGAACGATAGCACCAGCTAAACCAACCCATGCACCAACAGAGTGAACAATTGTAGATCCTGCAAAATCAAGGAATCCAAGTTGATCAAGCCAACCGCCACCCCATTTCCAGTGACCAGAAATTGGATAGATAAATACGGTAATTACGATTGTAAAAATAATATACGCGCTAAATTTTGTACGCTCAGCAACTGCTCCTGATACAATTGTTGCGGCAGTAGCAGCAAACACAGTCTGGAACATTAAATCGGTTTTGTTGGCATAGTCGCCAATACCGTTATCGTTAATAAACAAACTTGGCATTCCGATAAATCCGCCAATTGATTCGCCATACATTAAAGTATAACCAATTACCCAGAACAAAATGGCACCAACCGAAAAGTCTACCAGGTTTTTCGTTAAAATGTTAGCCGCATTCTTTTGTCTGGTAAAACCGGCTTCCACCATTGCAAATCCTGGCTGCATAAACATCACCAAAAAGGTGGCAACCAAAACCCATATATTGTTAATCGACATCGAAAGTTCTTCCATGATAATTCAATTTTTTCTCGTTATTATTCTTCTTTTCCTTTTATGTAAAGCGATTCATCTCCTGCTTCGCCCGTGCGGATACGGAATGATTCTTCAATTGGCAGGATAAATACTTTTCCGTCACCAATTTCTCCTGTGCGTGCAGATCCTAAAATGGCCTGAACAGTTTTGTCAACATTCTTATCACGAACAATAATGGATAATTTTATCCTTTCAATAGTACTGGTGTCGTATACAACTCCACGGTATACTCTACCCTGGCGAGCCTGGCCAACTCCTCTAACATCCCAGAAAGAGAAGAATTCAATGCCTGCTTCATAAAGAGCATCTTTTACCTCTTCAAATTTTGTTTTGCGAATTACTGCTTCAACTTTTTTCATCTTATTTAATATTGTTTGTTTTTAAAGGATAAGATGTAACGAGTTCGGAATTAGCGAACTCGTTTCATTTTTTATAATATTCCGGATTATAGTGAAATACCAACTACAACATGGAATGACTCATAAGATGGATTCAGGATAACTGCTCCTGACAAAGGAAGAGAAAACGACTCCGAAAGTTTGATCTCTTTTGAAGTAGAAATTCCAATATTACAGATATCAAATCCGGCATCATCTTTCATAGAATATGCTCCGTTACCACCACCTAAGGTAATATCAACCGGACCGGCTGTTACTGCGGCTTCAACATACAAGTCGCCTGAAGCATCACCGTCTTTTCCGGCACCATCATAAAACATATATGCTGCTGAGAATGAGAATGCACCTACACCAAGTCCTACCATTGGCTCAAAAAAGTGATTGTCACCATCTGTCCACGATACTGGATCAGCTGTAGTTCCGGGGAAATAGTAATCGGTTAAGGTAAAGCTTAAGGATGCATTTTCGCCTAAGTCAAAACCATAACTTGCATACAAGTCAGCTTCTGCTGCTTCATTATCCGAAACACAGTACGACCCCCATGCTCCAATGGCAAAACCACCGGCACTAAATTCAACCCATGGCTGGAAGGCTGCACCTTCACCAAATTTAATACCACGCCATACATAACTGCTGTAAATGTCTAAACCTGCATCTACCTCTTGTGCTTTTACTGTTGGTGCCGTAACGGCCACTAAAAGTAACATGCTTGCAAAAATCAGTAGTGTCTTTTTCATAATTGTAAATTTTAAAAGTTAAACTGCTATTATTTTATCTTCTTCTGTCGTATCCCTATTTTAAATGGTGTCTAAAAAATTTTTTATGCTTTTATTTTATATTGACCCCATTATTTTTTGTTTTCGATTCAAATTAATGCACTTTTTTTCATTCACACCCCTATTTTTTATTTTAAACACAATTCACTTAACAAATTATTAATATCCGATGCAATATCATACCTTTTTGATATGTTTTTATCGTTTTTACTGCCGATTTTACACTTAAATACAAAATAAACAATCATAAATATCAAATTCATTCAACATCCACATAAAACGCGAACTGAATAAAAAAGGGGTAAAAACGATAAGAAATGAGAAATACTTCCCTGAATTAGTTGAAAGCAGGGAAAATATGAACCAAGTGCATATTTTTTAAACGACTATGGCGTGTTGCAGGATTTATAAATCCCGGGGTGAATCCTGAAAGGCTACGATGTTTAAACGACTCAACCAACTCAAAACCTGCTCCGCTTTCAGCAATTTGCTGCAATCCTTCATCGTTAGTATAAATCCAAGTACTTTTTTGCCTGGTCAGGCACTTTTTCAAATCTGCTGAATCATAGAGAAAGTATCCGGGCGTTTTTGCATAAAAAAACAATTCGCGGTGCTGCGAAAGATAGGAGTTCAACATTTCTCCTTCTTTTGCCCTATTATTAAATGTATTGCATGCAGGTATAACCGATTGGTATTTAAATACAGCCGGAAATAAATGCGCATTAATTGAAAAACTTAATGCAACTATTGCAATTACCGACCTGAGCATTATTCTATTTATTTGGGTTTGTGGCAAGGGCAAAAGCATGGGCACCATCAAAACAATCAAGCCTCCCCAAAACAAAAAACTTTTCGACGGAAAAGCATACAGGCAAAGGCCTAATATCAACACCCACATAAATACAATAGTTATATACTGTATAACACTAAGAGCCTTTTTCATACCCCTATGACGCTCTGATTGTAAAAAGAACACAAGCCACTTGGCTGATAAAACGGCCATAAAAGGCGACAACACCATAAAATAATGAGGCGACTGAGCCTGTGCAACCGAAATAACAATCCAGTAAGGCACAATAGCACCTAAACTATATAACTCTATACTCTTCTTTTTCAGCAGCGACTTAATTTCGAAAAACCACGATAGAAAAAATAAAATTCCCCAGGGCAGAAAAATGTACAAGGCCGTATGGAAATAAAAGAAATAATCCACACTACTTCCTTTAATTCTTCCTGAAATACGGCCCGCATTATTCTCCCAAAAGAAAAACCGGAGTCCTTCCCAGCCAAACTGATTATACAATCCGGTTAAACCAAGGGCGAGTATCAGTAAACAAAGCAGGACACCTGCAACTATTTTTAAGTTAAACACATCTTTTAGGCGGCGGGTATAAATAAGATGTGCAAACACTGCAGTAACCGGAACAAAAACGCCAATTGGTCCTTTTGAAATAAGGGCAAGGCCAATACCTAACCCCGCCAACAGCATATTAATCAACCTTTTTTGTTTAAAATAAGCCGCCAACTGCCACATGGCAAAAATTACGTTGGCCGTTAGTAACACATCGGTATGAATATCGTTGTGAAAAAGAAAATAAAATTCGGAAGTAGCCAGCATAATTGCAGCCAGCCGTGCTGTTTGCCTGCTGTAAAATAATCGTGCAAAACGATAGGTAGAATAAATGGCAAGCACCGAGTACAAGAGCACCGGCAATTTAAAAGCAACTTCCGATGGCCCGAACAAGAAATAAAACGGTGCAGTAATCCAAAAAAGCAACGGAGGTTTTTGAAGATAAGGCTCAAAATGAATGGTGAGATTAATCCAGTCCCCCGTTTCATAGATAATGCGGCTGATTGCAGCATACTTACCGGCATCGCTTGTTACCGGCACAAAAAGTCCCAAAATGTAGGTTAGCATCAAAAAAACACCAATTACCAGCGATGTTATCTTTTCCCAATTAATCTTTCCGTTGTTAATCATATCGCTTACACAGCTTTTCAAACGGCCACTACCCTTAATCCAAAATACAACAGTTGTCAACCGTTACCATTTATACTTTGGTTAATAGTACACTTTCTTTTTCATTATCGGGCTCCACAAAAACCAACATAAGCATCACAACAAACAGGGTCTCCCACAACTCCCAGATTCGAAGGTCGGGAATTATCAAAACAACACCTGTGCATACCAGCATTATAACGCTATGTTTAAATTTGGGGATTTGAACACCAAATAAATCAATTAAATTTCTGAAGAAATTCCAATTTCGATACAAGAGCAGCGACAGTACGAAATAAGAGCCAAAAACAAGCACCATGCCTTGCGAAAAAATCAACTTGTTAATTTTTACTCCATTTATTTCAAGGTTGTGCAAATTTGTTTCGTTTTGTAAATTATTCTGCGTAAAAAATTCACCTGATTCGATTGAAAAAATGCGTTGCCCCCACGATATCTCTTCACCGAAACCAAAAAAAGCACCAATAATTATCAGGAGATTTAAAAGAATCCAGTATTTATTTCGTGTGCGCCAGGTTTTTAGAAAACGTACTAAAAACAACACTGAAATTCCCAGCAGCACAAGGGCTGTAACATTTTCAAAAATGCCGTCTTCTGCAACAAATTTATGATAGAGCTCTTCGGCATAATAAAAGGTAGAAGCAGCTATTAAAACCGACATTATTATAATGTATGACACTCCTCTTAACAGTTTACTCATCATAATCCTATTGTTTAGTGAATATTTATTCAATTAAAGAAACTAGCTGCAACTACAAAAGCTACAGAAACAACGCACAAAAATAATAAAAGATAACTATTTACGAGGTTTGCCAATCAAGTACTTCTTTCCATTCTTTTTCGCATCAGTAATAAGTTTCACCAATTTACCCGGAAATTTATTTACAGGAACTGCTGCAAGTGTTTCAGAGCCGGGATAAATATCATACCCACTTAAATCGAGTAGATGCCTTTCATTTTCCTTAAAAGCGATCAGGTGGTTTGGATTTGCAGGCATGATATAAACCGAATCCATGCTAACAATATTGAGCGCCCCTCCGCTCTGCACCCTAACATTAGCCGGAATTCCAATATGACCGTAAACATAAACCGGATCATTTTTTTCTTCAAGTAAATTTGAGATTGAAACAACTAACTGTTTGGCGGGCACAGGCATTAGCACACTGCTTAGCAATACATGACCACTAAAATAAATCATCATAATCAGGTTGGCTATTATTACTTCGGCTCGAATATTTTTTATTAGGCCCAGAAAATAACAAAGATTCACAAGCGCAATTACAAGCAATAAAACAAACCATAATATATTAAAGGAAATAAAAACCTGATAACCTAAAGCCAGCAGCAATGCCACTAAATTTATACCGCCAAAAACCGCTAACACTGCCTTTCTTGCCCGAACAACACTGTTGTCAATTAAATAAGCAAGTGCCATTGCAATTAAAGGAATACCCGGCAAAATATACCTGTCGTAAAATTTAAAAACCGAGGCGGCCATCACAACAATTAACAATATCCAGCCTAATATAAATCCAAGAATTGCTTTATCCTGCCTACCTGATGCAGCAACAACTGCCCGCACTTTTTTGGGCTTTAAAACCACCATCAACACCCAGGGAACAAAAAACAGCACCAGGTTTACAATCCCAAGCATGCCATTCCCGAATACCTGTGCAAATTTTGACGACACCCGTTCCCCAACCTGATCGGCAAAAAAGACATCAAGATAAGCAGAGCCATGTAGCACGTACATGATAATAAACCAACTCAAAGCTACCACAAGCGAAACAACAATTGGCAGCGGCTTTAACAATTTACCAGGCCCAACACGCCGCCACGGATTAACAGCCAAAAACAACATACTTAATCCGGCAAATGCTGCCGCCGGAATTCCTTTGGTTTCAAAAGCCAATGCTGCCCCCAAATATGCCATCCAATAAAAACGCCGGGCAGGCTTGTCGCTTACCATTATTTCAATGAAACCCCAGGCACTTACCGTTAAAAAGGTGACAAGCAATATATCCGGAATTGTTCTGCTGGCGCTCATCAAAACCAAAGGATTCGATGCTACAATAAAGGCAGTAAGCACTGCCGTTTTTCGATTTTTAAACAACGAATAAGCCATAAAATAGCTAATAAGCACTAACAGCGCACCTGTTAGCCAGAAAAACAAACGAGCTCCAAATGGTGAAATTCCAAAAAGTCTGAAACCACTCATTAAAACCCAGTAGGTTATAATTGGCTTTTTAAAACGTGGCGTTTCTCCATCCGCTTGATAGGGCGTAAAACAATCCCCTTTTTCCATCATAAAAACAACGGCATCGGTATATCTTTTTTCGTCTGCATGAAAAAAAAGATAGTCCAAAGCACTTGGTGCCGAATAAAACAAAAATAAAACCGGGATAAGAATCAATATATATTTCTGAAGTTTCGAACTGTTCATTTTATCTATTGTATAAGACCTAAAAACTGGTTACTTACTATTGTATTGAAAAACGCTGTGCAAAAATCGTTATTTTTTTAATAACACGAAAGCTCCGATCAACAAAGCCCGGCTCTCATTTCAATTGAAATCATATCTTTGCCTTTTTAAAACAGACGAAACAAGCAAACGATGTCGGGAATTGTGCTTCAAGGTATCGTTTCCGTCTTCCAACTCATAAAAAATGAAACTCTGGGATAAAGGAACACCTGTAAACAAGGCAATCGAAGAATTTACTGTTGGCAAAGACCGCGAGCTGGATTTATACCTGGCAACGCACGATATTTTAGGATCGATGGCACATGTTACCATGCTCGAATCGGTTGGCCTTATTGAAAAAGATGAACTACCCGCATTACTGGCAGAACTTAAAAACCTATACAAAATAGCCGAAGACGGAGATTTCAGCATCGACGAAGGAGTGGAAGATGTGCACTCGCAGGTCGAATTTTTACTTACGGAAAAACTGGGTGATCTGGGCAAAAAAATACATAGCGGGCGCTCGCGCAACGACCAGGTTTTGCTCGACCTCAAGCTTTTTACCCGCGACGCGATTCGCGAAATTGCAGAAACAACAGCCTTGCTTATCGACGTTTTATTAGCGCGTGCAGCCGAAACTAAAGATATTTTAATGCCGGGCTATACCCACCTTCAGGTAGCCATGCCATCGTCGTTCGGTCTCTGGTTTAGCGCCTACGCCGAAAGCTTATCCGACGACCTGGAGATTTTGCAGTCTGCATACAAAATCACCAACCAGAATCCATTGGGCTCAGCAGCCGGCTATGGCTCATCATTTCCACTAAACAGGCAACTAACAACACACCTGCTGGGTTTCGAAAACATGAATTACAACGTAGTGTATGCACAAATGGGAAGAGGCAAGGTGGAAAAAATTGTTTCATTCGCCTTAGCTAACCTGGCAGCAACACTTTCAAAGCTGGCCTACGACGTATGTTTATTCATGAGCCAGAACTTTAATTTTGTAAGCCTGCCAACCGCATTTACTACAGGCTCGAGCATTATGCCGCACAAAAAAAATCCCGATGTATTTGAACTAACACGCGCACGCTGCAATAAACTTCAGGGGGTTCCGGCACAAATTGGTTTAATAATTAATAATTTACCAAGTGGCTATTTCCGCGACCTTCAGATGGTAAAAGAGGTTTTTCTGCCTTCTTTTAAAGAAATGAACGACTGCCTGAACATTGTAAATCTGGCAATCGATAAAATGGAAGTCAACAATACCATTTTAAACGACAATAAATACGACTATCTGTTTAGTGTGGAAGAAGTGAACAAGCTTGTTCTTCAGGGCATCCCTTTTCGTGAAGCCTATAAACAAATTGGCGAACAAATTGAAAACGGCAACTTTTCGCCGGAAAAGAGCGTAAACCATAGCCACGAAGGGAGCATCGGGAATTTATGTCTGGATAGTATTACGAAAAAGAAAGAAAAAATCATGGACAAATTTCTATTTAACAAAATAGATGAAGCCAAAAGTTCCTTACTGAACTAAAACGCCAAGTTGCTGAAAATGTGACAAATGTCACGTTTTTCAAAACACAGGCAGTTAAAGACTGCTTTTTCGATCATTTTCTCAAGGTTAATTGTATGTTATTAAACACAATTTGCCCATATCAGGATTGCGAATACACACCCGTTTGTTTATTTTTGATTTCACTTCGTAAGTAAAATATGGTTTTCGCTTACAGTTTTGCAGCAAGTTGGTAACGACAGCACCAATGCTGCTTTAGTGCGAATTTTAAAGAGAAAGGAAAATATGATGCAGACAAAAAAACCTGTAGCAAAGGGATTGTACCGCCCCGAATTTGAACACGGGAGTTGTGGTATCGGGTTTGTTGCAAACCTGAAGGGCCGAAAAAAGCACAGCGTAATATCTGATGCTTTATCAATGTTGGCTCGAATGGAACATCGCGGGGGTACCGGGTTTGATATTAAAAGTGGCGACGGTGCAGGGATATTATCGCAAATTCCACACGAACTTTTTATGGAAGAATGCCCAAAAGAAGGCATAAAACTTCCGCAGTTTGGCGAATATGGAGTGGCGATGATCTTTTTCCCAAAAGAAGATCGAAAACGTTCAGAATGTAAAGACATTATTACCAGAAACCTAAAGAAGTTTAACCTTCCATATCTGGGTTATCGAAAAGTACCTGTTGACAACTCAGACCTTGGTCGCGATTCGTTGGCAACCGAGCCGTACGCACAACAGCTTTTTATCGGCAAACCCGATGGAATGAGTCTTGAGGAATTTGACCGCAAGCTTTTTGTATTCAGAAAATACACCGAACGCCTTGCTCGCGAGTCGGTTAGCGGCTTGGGTTACGATGGGCTCAACATCATTTCTTGTTCGTATAAAACCATTATTTACAAAGGTCAGTTAACAACCGAACAAGTTTCGCTCTACTTTAAAGACCTCACCAACCCATTGGCAGTAAGCGCAATTGCACTTGTTCACTCGCGCTTTTCAACCAACACTTTCCCTTCGTGGAAATTAGCACAGCCTTTCCGCTTTATCGCACACAACGGTGAAATTAATACCAACAAGGGAAATATAAACTGGATGCGGGCGCGTGAAGTACTGCTGGAGTGCTCGGCATTTACCCGCGAAGAGCTGGAAATGATTTTCCCAATTTGCGACCTGAGAGATTCTGACAGTGCCAACCTTGACATGGCCATTGAAATGTTGGTATTAAGCGGACGCTCGTTACCGCATGTAATGATGATGCTAATACCTGAAGCCTGGCAAAATGCACCGGATATGGATCCGAAAAAGAAAGAATTTTATGAATTCTATTCGGCCATGATGGAACCATGGGATGGTCCTGCATCCGTATGTTTTACTGATGGTGTTTTAGTAGGGGCAACACTCGACCGAAACGGTTTACGCCCATCGCGTTATTGCCTTACCGACGATGATACACTAATAATGGCATCGGAAACCGGAGCAATTGATGTTCCTCACGACCAGGTGGTTATTCGTGGACGTTTGCAACCCGGAAAAATGTTTGTTGCCGATTTAGAGCAGGGACGCATTATTTCGGACGAAGAAGTTAAAGCTGAAATCTGTTCAGGCCAACCCTACGGCGAATGGGTAAAAGACAATATGACTTATCTGGATGATCTTCCATCAATTCCTGATTTGGAACTAAAAGATCCGGATACAAAAACACTTTTTAAACGCCAGAAAGCCTTTGGTTTTACGCACGAAGATCTTGAAGTAATTTTAAAACCAATGGCAGCAAACGGTGGCGAAGCCCTGGGCTCAATGGGTGCCGACAATCCCCTGGCCGTGCTTTCTGACCGCCCAATTCATTTAGCTCACTACTTTAAGCAGTTGTTTGCACAGGTTACCAATCCACCAATCGACCCCATCAGGGAGCGTATTGTGATGGACCTGAGAACCTATGTGGGTGGTTTTAAAAATATTTTGACTGAATCGCCGGAACATTGCCGACGTATTGCCATTCCTCAGCCTGTGCTTACCAACGAACAATTGGTAAAACTGGCTTATGTGGATCATACACATTTCCAAACTAAAAAAATCAGTATTGTTTTCCATGCCAACGGAAAAGAAGGAACTTTAGAAAACAAACTGGAGCGTTTGTGCCAGTATGTTGAAGATGCGATTGACGAAGCTTATTCAATCATTCTGCTTTCCGACTTTGCCATTAGCACCGACCATGCACCAATTCCGTCATTACTAGCAGCATCCGCCGTTCACCACCACTTAATTCGTGTGGGTAAGCGAGGAAAAGCCGACATTATTATGGAAGCTGGAGATGTTCGCGAAGTGCATCATTTTGCCACATTACTGGGCTATGGAGTCTCTGCAGTAAATCCATATATGGCCATCGACACCATTAAGCACATGGCAACTGATGGAAAACTTGGTGATTTATCGAAAGAACAAGCGATTCAGAATTATGTGAAAGCCATCGGTAGTGGCCTCCTGAAAGTATTCTCTAAAATGGGAATTTCTACGCTGGCCTCGTACCAGGGCGCACAAATTTTTGAAGCAGTTGGATTAAAGCAGGAAGTAATTGACAAATACTTTACCGGAACAGTAAGTCGTGTTGAAGGCTTAAGCCTTGATGACATCGCAAAAGAGGCAATGATGCGCCACCGGCAAGGATTCCCAACGCGCCAGGGCGGAGCCAAAGTTCTGGAGCCGGGAGGAGAATACCACTGGCGAAAAGATGGCGAACGCCATTTATTAAGTCCTGAGGCAATACAACTAATTCAGGAAGCCACAAGAAAAAAAGATTACGAGAAATACAAAAAATATTGCACCGTAGTTGACGAGCAGGCTGAAGCAGCGTTTACCCTGCGCGGACTGATGGACTTTACATCAGAACGAAAGCCTATTTCGATTGACGAAGTAGAACCGGCAGAAAGTATACTTACCCGCTTTGCCACAGGTGCGATGTCGTTTGGTTCTATCTCGTGGGAAGCACATACAACATTAGCCATTGCAATGAATCGCATTGGCTCCAAGTCGAACTCGGGTGAAGGAGGTGAAGACCCCGTGCGTTACACTAAATTACCCAATGGCGACGACATGTGTTCTGCAACCAAACAAATTGCATCCGGACGTTTCGGCGTTAACAGCTACTACCTGAGCATGGCAAAAGAGCTTCAAATTAAAATGGCTCAGGGTGCAAAACCAGGAGAAGGCGGTCACCTTCCGGGACATAAAGTAAACGGATGGATCGGACGCACTCGTAACTCAACTCCCGGAGTAGGCCTTATTTCGCCTCCTCCACACCACGATATTTATTCGATTGAAGATTTGGCACAGCTGATCTTCGACCTGAAAAACAGTAACCGTGATGCACGCATCAATGTGAAGCTGGTTTCTGAAACAGGTGTAGGTACTGTTGCCACCGGTGTTTGTAAAGCCAAAGCCGATGCAGTTCTAATTTCGGGATTTGATGGCGGAACCGGAGCATCTCCTATTAGCTCGATAAAACACGCAGGTTTACCTTGGGAGCTGGGCTTATCGGAAACACACCAAACCCTGGTGCGTAACCGTTTGCGTAACCGTATCGTTGTGCAGGCCGACGGACAAATGAAAACCTCGCGAGATTTGGCTATAGCTACCCTGCTGGGTGCTGAAGAATGGGGTGTTGCAACTATGGCTCTTGTGGTTGAAGGTTGTATAATGATGCGTAAATGCCACAGTAATACCTGCCCTGTGGGTGTGGCAACACAAAATGAGCGATTACGCGGTAAATTCAAAGGAAATCCGGACCATGTGGTAAATTATTTCGAATTCCTTGTTGAAGGACTTCGTGAAATTATGGCCGAGCTTGGTTTCCGTACCATTAACGAAATGGTTGGACAATCGCAATGCCTGAAATTTAAAGAAGATATTGACCACTGGAAATATAAAGGTCTTGACCTTAGCCCAATTCTATACAAAGAAACCGCAGGCGAAGAAGAAGGTCTTTACTGCAGCAAAGCACAAAACCACCAGATGGAAGAAATTCTGGATTGGAAATTTGTGGAAACAGCAGAAAAAGCGATCAAAAATGGGGAGAAAGTAGCGGCTGAATTTGAAATTAAAAACATTAACCGAAGCGTTGGAACAGTGCTGTCGCACGAGGTATCTAAAGTATACAAAGGCGAAGGACTTCCTGACGGAACCATTCATTTTAAATTGAAAGGCTCGGCCGGACAGTCGTTTGGTGCATTTGTTTGCAAAGGAATTGAGCTGGAAGTAGAAGGCGATGCCAACGACTATTTCGGAAAAGGACTGTCAGGCGGACACCTTTCAATCTATCCGGCTAAAAACGTGCAGTTTATTCCGGAACAAAACATTATTGTTGGAAACGTAAGTTTCTATGGCGCAACTGGCGGCGAAGCATACATTCGCGGAGTTGCCGGCGAACGCTTCTGTGTACGTAACTCTGGAGCAAAAGTGGTTGTTGAAGGAATTGGCGACCATGGCTGTGAGTACATGACCGGTGGGACAACAGTTGTACTGGGTAAAACAGGTCGCAACTTTGGTGCAGGTATGTCGGGAGGTATTGCATATGTACTTGATATCGATGGAACTTTCCCTGGCCTTTGCAATATGGGAATGATCGGACTTGAGAAAGTTACGGATAAACAAGAACAGGAAGAACTAAAAGCAATGGTTGCTAAACACCTGGAAAAAACCGGATCAACTGTTGCCGAGTATGTTCTTGCCGATTGGGAAGAAACAGTAGGCAAATTTGTAAAAGTAATTCCAACTGATTACAAACGCATGCTGAACTACATTGAAGAAGCCCGTAACACGGGTAAATACGACAAAGAGTCTGATATTATTGATGCTGCATTTGATATGCATCTGGCCAACTTGTAATTTTTTATAGACGTTAAGACATGGGAAAGCCAACAGGATTTTTAGAATATAAAAGAGTTTCCAATCCTACTCGCAAGGTAGAAGAACGCCTTAAAGATTGGAACGAGGTATACACGCTACGCAATAAAGAAACGTGTGAGAAACAAGGAGCGCGCTGCATGGATTGTGGTGTTCCTTTCTGCCATCGCGGGGCACTATTGCATAATGGAGCATCGGGTTGCCCGGTGTATAACCTGATACCCGAGTGGAACGATTTGATTTACAAAGGACGTTGGAAAGAAGCTCTTGAAAGGCTTCATCACACCAACAATTTTCCTGAATTTACAGGAAGAGTTTGTCCGGCACCTTGCGAAGCAGGCTGTGTTTTAGGAATTAACGAACCGGCGGTAACAATTCACGATAACGAAAGAACAATTATCGACAATGGTTTTGAACAAGGTTGGGTAGTTCCGGAGCCACCGGAGTGCCGCACCGGAAAAACCGTTGCCGTTGTAGGTTCAGGACCGGCAGGACTGGCATGTGCCGCTCAGCTTAACAAAGCCGGGCATACGGTAACCGTTTTTGAACGCGACGACCGTATTGGCGGCCTGCTGATGTATGGTATTCCGAACATGAAGCTGGATAAAAAAGTGGTTCAGCGCCGTGTTGATATTCTGGCTGATGAAGGAATAATATTTAAAACCAATACTGAAGTTGGTAAAGATATTCGGGCAAAGAAAGTGCTGGATGATTTTGATGCGGTTGTGTTAACAACAGGCGCAACAAAACCACGCGACCTGAATGTGGAAGGCCGGGAACTGGAAGGAGTACACTTTGCCATGGAGTTTTTGGCAGCCAACACCAAAAGTTTGCTCGACAGTAAACTGGAAGATGGTAAATATATTTCAGCTAAAGATAAAAACGTAATTGTAATTGGAGGTGGTGATACTGGTACCGACTGTGTAGCCACATCGTTACGCCACGGGTGCAAAAGTGTAACCCAGCTGGAAATTATGCCTCAGCCACCAAAAGAGCGTAACCACGATGGAAACCCATGGCCCGAATGGCCGGGTAACGAAAAAACTGATTACGGCCAGTACGAAGCAATGATTTCAAAAGGCAAAGATCCGCGAAAGTATTCGGTAATGACCACTAAAATTGAAGGCGAAAATGGAAAAGTAAAAGCCATACACACCGTTCAGGTTGAGTGGGTAAAAACAGAAAACGGCGGTAGAATGCCACAAGCTATTCCGGGAACCGAAAGATACGTAAAAACCGACCTGGTGCTTTTGGCAATGGGATTTTTAGGACCGGAAGACAAAATTGCTGAAGAGCTTGATATGGAACGAGATGCGCGTTCGAACTACAAAGCGGATTATGGGGAGTTTAAAACCAGTATAAAAAAGGTTTTTGCTGCCGGCGACTCACGGCGCGGACAATCGTTGGTGGTGTGGGCCATAAACGAAGGAAGAGCCGCTGCCCGCGAAGTAGACACCTTCCTGATGGGAGATACCGTTTTGCCCTAATTGGCAAACAACTATTTGCCAGGCGTAACCCGGCAAACCGTTTAAAGTAAAAATTAGCAATAGTCTTTTATATTGACTATGTGATTTTATAGTGCAGTTTTTTCAGGAGTTCCGGCGGGAGGAGGAAATATTATTATCCGAAACAAAATCACTTTCCCTTGACCAGAACGTGAAACGTCGGTTCTCCTTTTTTTGGCAAAATTTTAATTCAGATAAGGGGTTCCCGTTCGGGGAGCCCTTTTTGTTATCTACCAAATGCTACAAAAGAGAATAAGTACAAGAGAAGTTTATCATTGATGAATCCGAATCCATTCAACTGATGAATCGGGTTCAAATTTTACCACCATAAACTTGCTATGCAGTGGCCAAAAGAACAATCGTTCCTGCTTAACCAGGTAATAAATATAATCTTCATTGCTACGGTCGGGTTGCCCCAACAAATCAATAATTTCGGTTTTTTTCAAACTTCTGATGGTATCGTTGTAAACCACATCGTTAAGCATTTTATCTCGATACGGATATTTTTTTCCGTTTTTTTCAAGCCATAAGGTTTTGTCAAAAGTCAGTTCGCTGGGCGGTTTTTCAGTCATGCCCTTTTCGTAATTTTCCAGATCGGTACTACAAGCCAGACCTAAAACAAACACAATAATGCTCAGTAATTTTAGTAGTTTCATTTACCTGAATTTTTGGCTTACAAAAAATGGTTACACGGTGAGTTCTATATCCTCAGGGCGCTTATGCTTCCAACGGCGGTGCGACCAAAGGTAAAACTCCGGAGTTTCACGTATAACTTCTTCCATTTTTCGGATGTAGGTAAGCAAAATATCTTTTGATTCAACCTTCGAAGGATCGTCGAAAAGCAAGGAGAACTCTGCTTCGTAGCGCCCCCGTCCTGTTTTCTTCAAATGCAAAAAGAAAATGGGCTGGTTTGTTTTTATGGCAATCTTTTCAGGGCCGGTAAAAAATGGCGCTTCCCGGTTTAAAAAGATGGTCCAGAACGGCGAATTGGCTGGTGGAGTTTGATCGGCAGCCAACCACAAAACCGCAGGCTCACCTCGCTTAACATACTGAATGGCCGTACGTGCCGATTTATGCACCGGAACCGACTCACCCCCCCATCGTCCGCGCGAATGTTCGATAAACTTTTCAAAGGCGAAATTGCCCCGGATAGGATTTACAATCATCAGTAGTTTATGGGCCGCTTTACGTTGAATCGAGCTGCACCATTCCCAGTTATTGTAATGAAATCCAAGCAGCATAATGCTTCTGCCCTGTTTAGCATATTGCAAGGTGGGCTCCAAACCTTTAACCACCAGCCGCTTATCCATTTCTTTCGCACTGATACTGTGTAACTTTATGGTTTCCAACGAAAAATCGCAAAAATGGCGGTAATAACGAGCCATAATTTGTTTAATCTCTACTTCGCCTTTTTCAGGAAAAGCATGCCGCAGGTTATCAAGAATTACCTTTTTGCGGTAACCAATTACGTATCTTATAATGACATAAAAAAAATCGGCGATACCACAAATTATCCAAAAAGGCAACAAAGCCACCAACTTTAGCACCAATACTAACAGACCATTCACCAGGCGTTTAAAAAATCCCTCGTGATACCGTTTATCTTTTTTTCGTAAACTTTCATCAACCATGCCAACCAAGTTCTATTGTATTAAAGCTGTGCCCTCCGGGCGTTTGTGTTTCCATCTTTTGTGGCTCCAAAGATAATACTCCGGTTCATTTTTTATTACTTCTTCCATTTTTTCAATGTAGCGTAACAAAATCTCACCCGATTCGATTTTTGCAGGTTCTTCGGCAATCAATTCATAACAGTATTCGTACCTGCCCCTGCCCAAGCGTTTTGCATATTGAAAAAATACGGGGTGATTGGTTTTTTGCGCAATTTTTACGGGTCCGGAGAAAAAAGACGCCTCGCGATTAAGAAACCTTACCCAGTACTGCGAACTTTCCAACGCACTCTGGTCGGCAATCAGACCCAATACCACCGGAATATTTTCAGCAACATACCGAAAAGCCACTTTTGCTGCACGTCCCATTTGCACCGCTTCACCTCCACATTTTTCGCGCGACTGCAATAAAAAAGCATCCATGTACTGATTATCGCGCATTTTATTATAAACCATTAACAGTTTGCAATCCAGCTTTAGCTGCAGGGCGCTCGACCACTCCCAGTTACCATAATGAAAGGCCAAAAGAATAGCCCCATTATTTTGGATGGCTCGTTTATTTAAATCTTCTACTCCGGAAAATTTCAGTCGTTTTTCCAGTTCGCCTACTGAAAGGCTGTACAGTTTTATACTCTCGAGTGTTACATCGCAAAAGTAGCGGTAAAAACAATTTCGTAAGCGTCGGATTTCTTCCTCTGATTTCTCGGGGAAAGCAAACCGCAGATTTTCGGTAATTACTTTACTGCGGTACTTTATCAGGGTTTTAAGCAACAAATATAACACATCAGAAATGCCGTAAAGCACGGCAAATGGCAAACGGGCAGCTGCTTTTAACAACAGCACAACCAGCTGATTACCTGTCTGACTGAAAATACTCTTTTTGTTGGTGTTTTTACCCATTAATTCACCTGAATTGCCTGTTAAAATAGCTTAAAAAACAGTTTCAAAACTACACTTTTAAGCTTACATTCGCTAAAAATATTTCTATATTCGACTGACGAAAAACTAGAAACATGAGAACAGTAATTTCACTTTTATTTCTTTTTATTGGAATAAATACCATGGCACAGAACACGTTTATCGCACATCGGGGAGCATCGTACCTGGCACCGGAAAACACGATTGCGGCAGCTAAGCTGGCCTGGGAATTGGGAGCCGATGCCGTTGAAGTTGACGTGCATCAGTCAAAAGACAACCGGGTTATGGTAATACACGATAAAGATACAAAAAGGACCTGCAACGGTAAGAAAAATCTGGAAATTGAAAAAAATCCATCAATACTATTACGTGATCTGGATGCAGGTGTTTGGAAAGGAGAAGAGTTTAAAGGAGAAAAAATTCCATTCATCACCGAAATAATCGAAACCGTTCCGGAAGGCAAAACACTGGTGATAGAAATAAAATGTAATGAAGAGGTGCTACCGTCATTAAAACGTTGTATTAATAAAAGTGGCAAAGAAAGACAAATTGTATTTATCAGTTTTAGCTGGAAAACGATCTTAGAAACTCATAAAGAATTTCCACAAAATAAATGCTATTGGCTGAGTGCCTTAAAGCCAGGGTTAAAGAAAAAAATGGAGCAAGCTGCTGAAGAAGGGCTTTCCGGAGTAAACCTGAAACATTCAATAATCGATGAAGAAATAATGGCCCATGCCAAAACACTAAACCTGGAGGTACTTACCTGGACCGTTGACGACCCAGAAGAAGCCAAACGGCTTACTGCAATTGGAGTTACCGGGCTAACAACAAACCGCCCCAAATGGTTAAAAGAGCAAATGGATAAATAAAACAATCGAGCTTACCAGAGATCAACAACTAATTTCAACGTTTTCTTGTATCCCCTTATTAATTGGGACTGATTTAACGCGTTATACTTTCATGAAAAAAGGAGCCTCGGCAGCTGAGACCCCTATGGCAATCATCTTCAATCACTTAAAGGTGATATTGCCTATTGATTGATGCAGTACTTTTGCAAATGCCGCTCCAAATTTTGTTAAGCGTTACTAACAAAGTGGAACAAGTGTTAAGACGGGCATAAAAAAGGGCTGCCTCCGCTAAAAGACAACCCATGTTTCTGACGTTTTCTGAATACTGTTTATTGTACTCATTCAGCTTTCATTTCCTAAGCACATTTCAAAAATAAAGGATAACTCTGTTAAGACGGATTAACAAAGACAAATTATTGTTAAACAAAATTTATCAATGTTAAAAGTGTTAATTCCTGGTTATGGAAAAAATGAACTTACGCCTTATGATTTTGTGCACGCACCAATTGAAAAGCACCTTTCCCGATATGTTTCGATCGTTGAAGAGTAAATCCATTTTCCGGCAAAATAGTTGCCAAACCTCCAGCTTGTGTGTAGCTTTTAAAGTTTCGGTTGTGTTCTGCACCCGCCATAAACTCAGCAATTTTACTTCCCACACCCGCATAATTTTTTGGTAAGGGCACAGCATAATCCAGCATAATAATTTTATTGGCAATCTTTTTAATTTCGGCAAGAATGGTTTTATGCAGATGGAGAGGGAACTGGTGAAGAGCCATGGACAAAATGGCTACATCGAATTGTTGCTTGTAGAAGTAGCTCAAATCGGTGGCATCGCCTACCACAAACGAAACATTTTTTAGCTGTTGTTTTTCGGCTTTTCTGTTCGCAAAACTCACCATCGATTCGGAAAGATCAACACCGGTTACCCATTTTACTTTTGCCGACAGCTCCAACACTTGTGCCCCGGTTCCACAAGCAATATCAATTACCGTATCGCCATATTCAATTTCAAGCGCCAGGCGTTTTCGTAAATTACCCAGCAGCGGATCAATAATTGTACTGTATACAAAACCTGTTTCTAACATCTATTTCTACTTTATTGCTTTAAAAAACGACCATATTTCGTCACAGCCATTCATATCCTGGTTCACATTACCAATAAATCTTTTAGGCAGATACTGTCGGGTTCCCGGCCAGGTGTGTCCGCCGTTTTCAATACGAATGTTTACCACCTGAATAGCTGAATTATCGGGGTTTTTCCAAACAGTTTTATGAACTGTACAATCATCACTCGTATTTAAATCGGGATAATCCGTTTCTTCTGCCAATACAAGGCAGCTGTTTTCTTCTTTCCAAAACTGAATGCTTTCGTGTACACTTAGCACCTCCCCTCTTTGCTGATTAAAAACGGTAACCGGCCCACCGTTGTACGGAACCAGGGGGTCGGCTGTTCCGCAAATAAAAATTACAGGCACAGGCTGCTCCAGGCTCATAGCCTGCTGATCTTTACTCATATTTGCAGCTACCACATCAATTGCTTTAAAAATTCGGGGGCGTTCAAGGGCCAAACGCTGCACCATAAAACCACCGTTTGAAATACCACAGGCAAATATACGCTCTTCATCAATCGATAGCTGCTTTTTAAGATCGTTAATCACCACATCAAAATAGCGAACATCATTAATTTTTAATCTACGTGCTTCCGTAAGCGTATCGCGCTCGCCATCGTTCCATCCCTTTTTATAACCATTCGGGTAAACAGCAATAAAACCATCGCGTTCGGCCAGCTGGTTAAAACGGTACTTTGTAAATCGCGGCATCCGGCTGGCTCTTCCTCCGCCACCGTGCAAAATAAAAACCACAGGGTGGGCTTTTCCTTCAGAATAATTTTTGGGCACAAACAATTCGTAGTTCCGTTTTAGTCCTTCAACAACCACCGGCATAGTTTCCGTCCATCGTTGTGCCAAAGCGAGTTCAGCAAGAAAAACAAGCGTTATTGAAAGTAGCAATTTGTTCATTCCCGGCGAAAGTATTTACTTCATAAACTCAATGAAGTTTTTTTTGTTGTTATCTATGTCTAAAAATAATCATAATGAAACGAGCATGTAAAACATTACACCCGAGAGGATTATTAAAATACGTGCGAGTTCCATACTATACAGCTAAGAACAAATAATTTTAATAGCATGAAAAACTATCTGATTCTAAGTATTCTCGCTCTACTTTTATTTTCCTCGTTTAAATCCGACAAGCCCGCTTATAACCTTTACAACAAAGAAGGGAAAGCTGTGAGATACGAAAAAATGCTAAAAGTGCTGGAGGATGCCGATATTGTTTTATTTGGCGAACTGCATGATAATCCGATTTCGCACTGGCTGCAGCTGGAGATAACAAAAGACCTGTACCAACAAAATGGTAAAAACCTGGTTTTGGGTGCTGAAATGTTTGAAAGCGACAACCAGGTAATTATGGATGAATACCTGACAGGAAAAATTTCGCAACGGAATTTTGAGGCTGAAATTCGCTTATGGCCCAATTATAAAACTGATTACAAACCTTTGGTAGAGTTTGCCAAAGACAGTGGCCTTTATTTTGTGGCCACCAATGTTCCGCGTCGTTATGCAGCCTTGGTAAATAAACAAGGATTTGAAGGGCTGGAAGAGCTTTCTGACGAAGCAAAAGCATTCTTGCCACCACTTCCGCCTGCTTACGATTCAACATTGGAATGCTATGCCAGCATGATGAAAATGGAAGGAATGGGCAGCCATGTAACTCCGAATTTCCCAAAAGCGCAAGCCATAAAAGATGCGACTATGGCACATTTTATCCTGAAAAACTGGGAGCCGGGAAAAGTACTTTTGCATTACCACGGTGCTTATCATTCGCAAAATTTTGAAAGTATTTACTGGTACCTGAAACATGAAAACCCGAGTTTAAACATCGTTACTATTCACAGTACCATGCAGAAAGATGTTTCGGAATTAAAAGAAGAAAATACGGGTCTTGCTGATTTTACGATTTGCGTAGATGAAGATATGACCAGAACGAGGTAATTTGCTTTTTATGCAATTTTTATGCATTTTTGGAATTGAATTCCATATTTGCATAATATGATACAACGAGATATTGGAAATAAAATACTTGAAATCAAAGATAAAATGCCGGTAATTTGTGTTACCGGTCCAAGGCAATCAGGCAAAACAACCCTTGTAAAATATCTCTTCCCCGATTATAAATACTACAATCTTGAATTTCCGGAACACCGACAATTTGCCCAAACCGATGCAATTGCCTTTTTGGCAAACATTGAACAGGGAATAATAATTGATGAAATTCAGCGTGTTCCTGAATTACTGTCTTCCATTCAGTATTTTGTGGATGAAAGAAAATTAAATGGCAGGATAATTATTACCGGCTCCCAAAATATTTTATTAATGCAATCGGTAAGTCAGACACTGGCTGGCAGGGTTGCTCTTTTTACTCTTTTACCTTTTTCTTTTTCGGAACTTGAGGGGACAAATTTTGAAGAAAAAGAATTTGAGAGCTATATGGTAAAAAGTTTTTTCCCCAGGATTTACGATGAAAACCTTGATGTAAATACCTGGCTTCAGGATTATACAAATACGTATATCGAAAGGGATGTCCGGCAAATTACAGCAGTGAAAGATTTATCGTTATTTACCAAATTTTTACAATTGTGTGCGGGGCACACCGGGCAAATTATTAATTTTTCAAGTTTTTCGAACAACCTGGGAGTTGATGTTAAAACCGTTAAAGCCTGGATGTCAGTTTTAGAAACCAGTTTTATCGTTTTTCTACAACAACCTTATTACCGAAATTTCAATAAAAGAGTAATAAAATCGCCACGTTTGTTTTTCTATGATACAGGACTGGCCTGCAACCTTCTTGGGATAAACAAAAAGGAAGATTTACTTTCTCATTATTTAAGGGGGGGGCTTTTTGAATCGTTTATTATCTCCGAGTTACATAAAACAATCTTCAATCAAAAAAATAACGGAAAAATCTATTTCTTCCGTGATTCAAATGGAAATGAAATAGATGCCCTTATTGAAATGGAAGGGCAATTAAAAACAATTGAAATTAAATCGGGGAAAACCATAATTCCTGACTTTTTTAAAAGCTTCCATTATTTCAATAAACTTTTTTCTGAATTAAATACACAGAATTTTTTGGTTTACGGCGGTGGCGATTTTCAGCAACGAACTGCTGCAACAGTTGTTGGCTGGAAATATTTGAATAGGATATTTGAGTAAGTTAAGATTCAGGGAACCGTTCTCTTTTTAAAAGAATGGTTCCTTAAAACTCAATCCGTTTTATTTATAGGGTGAAACAAAGAAATATTAGAGGTAATAGTATCTCAAATAGAGAAATATGTTTTTTTTGAAAATATGGTACCGATTACTTTAAAAGGCACGGATTGCAAATACGCGCCAGCGAGGGGCAACTGGAACTCACCAAAGATATGTACGAAAAGAATGGGCAAGACCTGATATTGGGTGCAGAAATGTTTGAAAGCGACAACCAGGTAATTATGGACGAATACCTCTCGGGAAAGATTTCGCAACGGAATTTTGAAGCGGAAGCACGACTTTGGCCCAACTACAAAACCGACTATAAACCCCTGGTTGAATTTGCCAAAGACAGCGGTTTATATTTTGTAACCACGAATGTTCCCCGACGTTACGCCGCTTTAGTAAACAAGCAAGGTTTCGAGGGTTTAGAAGAACTTTCGGATGAAGCCAAGACATTTCTGCCACCATTACCAGTTGCTTACGACTCTACGCTAAACTGCTACAAAAGTATGTTGGAAATGATGGGAATGGGCGATCATGTTAATGAAAACTTCCCAAAAGCACAGGCCATAAAAGATGCTACCATGGCACATTTTATTCTGCATAACTGGAAGCCAGGCAAAGTGCTTTTGCATTACCACGGCGCTTATCACTCGCAAAATTTTGAAAGTATTTACTGGTACCTGGAACATGAAAATCCCAACCTAAAAATTGTTACCATTCACTCTACTCTTCAAAAAGACGTTTCGGAACTGAAAGAAGAAAACACAGGTTTAGCTGATTTTACAATTTGTGTAGATGAAGATATGACACGGACCAGATAAAGAAAGCAGGATCCGGAGTCCTGCTTTATAAATTTCGTGTGACCGGAGAACTTCTTAATTCTCGTTTTTGCATTTTTTTAAATGCATCCGCAAGATACTTTAGTATGAGAAGAAATTAAATACCCTATTTTAGGTATTTTTTACGTATCTTGAGTCTTTATGGCAAAAGAGATGAATAGAACCTGAGAATGGATGAGCAAAGTATTGATAAAATAAAAAAGGCTTGGGAGCCCAACAAAATTGCGCACCCTGTAAAGAGCGAATTATACCTGAACATCATTGAACAAGTGGCTAATTTATTCTCTGCCGGCAGTTTCTACTATTACATCATGAATTTTGCAAGCCTGCAAATGGAACATGTTGATCCACGAATTGAGGATGTTCTGGGTGTAAAACCAAAAGACTGGAACCTCGACAAAATGTTTGAACTGGTTCATCCTGAAGACCTGAAACAAATGCATAACAAAGAAGCCAAAGCGGTGGATTTTATTCTGAACCACCTGAAAACTCAAGATATTTTAAAGTATAAAGTGGTTTATGTATTGCGCCTGCGCCATATCAACGGAACCTACAAAACTATTCTTCAGCAATCCAAAACCCTTACCCTTTCTGAAGATGGAAAAGTACAACAGGTTTTGGGCATACATACCGATGTTACCTACCTAAATATGCCGGTTGACCACAAAATTTCATTTATTGGCGATGGGCTCCCATCATATTACTCCTTATCAACCGACAATGAATTCAGGCCAGAAAAGCTGGATTACCATACACTATTCACTGCACGAGAGAAGGAGATTCTGGCCAATGTTGCAAAAGGAAGAACCTTTGCTGAAATTGCAACCATTCTAAACATTTCGCCACATACCATTAATACGCACAAAAAAAACATATTAAAGAAAACCGACTGCCACAATACTACCGAGCTAATTGCCCGTTGTGTTCGCGAAGGAGTAATTTGATTTATCGGTAAAAGTTCATTTCTTCAAGGTATTCCCAACTTTTTTGGGGAACAAAATGCCGAATATCTTTCCCCTCTTTTATGGCTCTCCGAATAAATGAAGAGGATATTTCCATTAAAGGAGCCTCTTTAGCAATGGTAATATTTTTATTGACCTTAACTTTTGCGGGGTTAAAACCTGGGCGGGGATAAACAATTATTCCATAATCCTCAACAATCGTTTCGAAATTTTTCCACTTATGAAAGTTTTCCAGGTTGTCAGATCCCATCAATATTTTAAAATGATAATTGGGATGCTTCTCTTTTAGATAAGTCAATGTGTCAACCGTATAGCTGGGTTTCGGCAAACTAAATTCGATGTTTGAGGCCCGGAAGCGATCGTCGCCATCAACAGCCCGATGTACCATTTCAAGGCGATGATAGTCGGCTAACAGATTATTCTTTTTCTTGTGTGGATTTTGCGGCGAAACCACAAACCAAAGCTGATTGATATTGGTATACTCCACAATGTAATTGGCAATGGCCAAATGCCCGATATGAATGGGATTATAACTTCCGAAATAAAGCCCAACCTTCAATTTAAGATTGGTTTTTGGAGCAAGTATGTCAGTTACCAGGTTATTCATAAATTTCTTGGTCTCCAAAATCAATTTTCAGATTTATAAACTACTCCTCACAAATTGATTTCAGGATAATTCTGAACTCAAAAAGTCGGCTAATACATTTTCTGCCTCAAGATAAGCATCATCCAGTTTATCGTTAATAATAACCACATCAAACTGCGGTGCAAAGCTCAGCTCATGTTCGGCTTTGGCAACCCGCATTGCAATTTTTTCTTCACTGTCAGTCGACCGGCCAACCAGGCGCTTACGCAGCTCTTCAACCGATGGAGGCTGCACAAAAACAGCCAAGGCCTCATCTCCGTAATATTTTTTAATATTCAGTCCCCCAACAACATCTACATCAAAAATTACATTTTTGCCTTGCTCACGAATCCGTTCCACTTCACTTTTTAAAGTTCCGTAGCTGGTTCCCTGGTACACCTCTTCCCACTCCAAAAACTCATCGTTTTTTACTTTTTCTATAAACTCGTCGGCCGATAAAAAGTAGTAGTCTTTACCATGCGTTTCGGTATGGCGTGGTTCGCGGCTGGTAGCCGAAATTGAGAATTCCAGATCAAAACCCTGTTTTAATAAATGCTTTACTATGGTTGTTTTTCCTGCCCCTGAGGGGGCTGAGAAAATCACTAGCTTTCCTTTCATTACTTCTTCCTTTTGCCTTTGCTACAACACGTTTAACAATTGCTCTTTTACGCGCTCCAGGTGGTCTTTCATTTGCACCACAATTCGCTGAATATCGCTGTGGTTGGCTTTTGAACCAATGGTATTAATTTCGCGCCCAATTTCCTGCGATATAAAACCAAGCTTTTTTCCCGAGGCGCCTTCTTGTTTTGCGGTTTCAAAAAAGTACTCGCAATGGTTGGCCAAACGAACTTTCTCTTCGTTAATATCCAGTTTCTCCAGGTAAAAGATAAGTTCCTGTTCAAAACGGTTCTGGTCAACACTACCGTTTAGTTTTAAGGCCTCCAGGTTATCGGTCAGTCGCACTTTTAGCGCATCTATCCGCTGTTTCTCAAAAGGTTCAACGTCTTTCAACAGCTTATTTATGCTTTCCACATTCCCAAGGATATCGGCTTCAAGCGCCTGGCCTTCTTTTTGGCGGAAATCGTTAATATCGTCGAGTGCAGCCAGAATATTGGTATAAATAGTCTCCCACTCCAGTTCGTCGAGTGTTTCGTACTCGGTTTTAACCACATCGGGTAAACGCATGGCGGCATGCAAGGTGGTATGGTCGGCACCAACTTTTAAATCTTTACTTATTTGTTCGAGATGTTTAAAATACCCTTTCAAAATGGGTTCATTAATTTTTGAATTGGTCTCATCTCCCAGGTTTTCCACATAAATATTAAAATCAACTTTACCACGTACCAGTTTTTCGGCAATAGCCTTGCGTATAATGATGTCTTTTTCGCGATAGAGTGCCGGCGTGCGTGTATTAATATCGATTTGCTTGCTGTTTAGTGATTTTATTTCGATGGTAACTTTTTTGTTGTTTACCTCGAATTCCGCTTTACCGAAGCCGGTCATTGATTTTATCATAGTGAATATTTTTATTCAAATTTAGTATAAAGTCTGTAAAAACTGCTGTTTACCCAAGTGATAGTTTCAGCCGCCAACCCAATATATTTTTTTACAGGTGGCTTAAAATATTTTTCTTTAGGCAATTACTCCCGAACCAATCAGTTCGTCATCGAGGTACCAGGCTGCAAACTGGCCCGAGGTAATTCCCCGCTGTTCTTTTTCAAACAAAAACCAGGCGCCATCTTCTTTCATGTGTATGCTTCCTTTTTCCAATGGCTGACGGTAACGAATACGAATATCGAAATTACGTTTTTCGCCAATTGCCATTTCCAGGTCAGGGCGTATCCAGTGCATCTCTGCTTTATCAACAAATAAACCTTTGCGGTAAAGCCCCGGGTGTTCGGCACCTTCGCCCACGTAAATAATATTTCGCTTTACGTCGGTGCCAATTACAAATAAAGGTTCTTTACGGCCTCCAATATTTAGTCCCTTGCGTTGGCCCACCGTATAAAAATGAGCCCCCTGGTGTTCGCCAATTACTTTCCCATTCCAGGGTTTATACGGAAACTGGAAACACAGTTTTTTATAGTTTTCCTCTGTAATTTCAAGATGTTTTTTCTTCTCCATAAATTTTGCAGGAATCTCGATTACATTTCCCACAGTGGGTTCGAGCTGTTGCTGTAAAAAGGTAGGTAAATCCACTTTACCCACAAAGCAAATGCCCTGCGAGTCTTTACGCTCGGCTGTTGGCAGGTTTTGGCTGCGCGCAATTTCGCGTACTTCGGGTTTTAGTAATTCGCCAACCGGGAACATTGCTTTTGAGAGTTGCTGCTGATTAAGCTGACACAGGAAATAACTTTGATCTTTGTTTGGGTCTTTCCCGGCCAGGAGTTGATGAATGGTTTTTCCATTTTTCTCTATTTCGCTTTTTCGGCAGTAGTGCCCTGTAGCCACAAAATCGGCATCAAATTTCAGGGCTTCTTCCATAAAAGTATCAAATTTAATCTCGCGGTTACAAAGCACATCGGGATTAGGAGTGCGTCCGGCCTGGTATTCGGCAAACATATAATCGATTACCCGCTTTTTATAGTCTTTACTCAGGTCTACAATATGGAAGGGAATATCGAGTTTTTTGGCTACCATTTTGGCAATCAGCGAATCTTCTTCCCATGTACACGAACTGGTTAGCACCCCTTCGCGCTCGCGGTAATTAATCATAAACAACCCAATAACCTCGTGCCCCTGCTCTTTTAAGAGCCATGCTGCTACGCTTGAATCAACTCCTCCGGAAAGACCTACGACTACCCTGCTCATTTGTACATTTTTAGGGCGGCAAAAATACAATGAAAAAGTGTAAAGGCAAAAGTAGCAGCGCAAAAGGCAAAAGTAGCTTTCCTCTTTTTTTCAAGATTTATGAACTGTAACGCCAGGCTCGCAAACTTAAGGCATATTTGAATAGCCCGGCAGTTTATTACTTCTGCGATAGCTTTTTAAGGTGCATATTTATGCTCTTATTGTTATGAGAGGGAAAATAGTTTGGAAATTTGTGCCAGCAATTCCTCTTTAACAATTGGCTTTGCCATAAAAGCATTACATCCTGCTGCCAATGCTTTCCGACTGTCTTCGGGCCTTGCAAAGGCGGTTTGAGCAATAATTTTTACACTGTTGTTAAAAGCCCGTATTTGCCTTGTGGCTTCAAAACCATTAATATCCGGCATTTTAATATCCATCAGAATAAGGTCGATATCGTTATTATTTTTGGCCATTTCAATAGCTTCGGGTCCATTGGTGCCTACCATAATTCTAATTGCATAGGGTTTTAACACTACCTTTAACAGTTCAACCGATACCCCGTCGTCGTCAACAATCAGAATATTAAATTTTCCATTTTTAATAGGCTGTCCATTTTCTGCCGACTTGGGCAAAGGATTTTCTTTTTTATGCGAGGGTCTTTTAAACGGAATTTCAACGGTAAACTCCGAGCCAAACCCAGGCTTTGATTTCACTTTAATTTTGCCACCAAGCATACTAACATACGATTGGGTTATGGCTAGCCCAAGACCGGCTCCTTCTTTGGCATTTTCATCGGCAATATCGGCCTGTACAAAGCGCTCGAAAATTGCCTCAAGCCGGTTTTCGGGTATACCAATGCCAGTATCTTTAACAACAAAAGTGTAGTTTTCGTTATTTACAGTTGCCTGCAGGTTAATTTGGCCCTTGTCGGTATATTTTATTGCATTTTTTAGCAGGTTGTTAAATACCGAGTCTAATTTTGTTTTATCGGTATAAACCAGTTTATAAGCCTCTGGTATATGCTGTTGCATTCTGAAATCGATATTTTTACTTGTTGCCTCGGGTTTAAAGAACTCGTAAACTGTTTGTAATTCTTCTACAATGTCAATTTGTTCGAAATTAACCTTTACCTGTCCGGCATGAATTTTCGAAATATCGATAATATCGTTTATAGTGGCCAGCATACGCTCGCCACTTTTCTGGATGATAGAAATGTAGCTTTGTTGTAGTTCGGTCTCCAGTTGTGGTTCCGACAACAATTCGGCAAATCCCATTATCCCATTCATTGGAGTTCGAATTTCGTGGCTCATATTGGCCAAAAATGCAGACTTCAGTCGATCGCTTTCCTCCGCCTGGTCCTTAGCCGCTACTAATTGCTCGTTTATGCTTTTTAGTTCCTGTTCCGATTGTTGAAGCTCGGAAAGTTTATTGGAAAGCTCCTCCTGCGTTTGTTTAATAATGGTTGTATCAACAATAGCCACAATACTTTTTGATAGTTTTTCAAAAGTAAAAACATAAAGAATTGCGAAAATTCGTTCGCCTGACAAACTCACATATTCGGTTTCCTGAATAAAACGCAATTTATTATTGGCCAGCGCAACAAGCAATTTCTTAAAAGTTTCCAAGGATTTCTTATTAAAAGTAACACTCAGGTTATTTTTAAGATCGTTTTTATTTTTTGCACCAAACAGTTTTAGTGTAGCTTTATTTATTTCGGTAATGGTAACAGCTTCGGCACATTTTTGAACAAACCCGGGGTTATCATCCAAGTATTTTGGAAGGTCTTCGTATGCACAAGGCACTTGTTTTACGCAGCTAATAAGTTCAGTAAAGTCTTCCTCCCACAACGATACCGGATTATTTTCGAATAAATGCCAAAAGCGTTTTTCATTCTCTTCCAGTTGAATTTGGGCAGCACTCAACTGTTCATTTTGTTTCAAATGTTTTTTATTAAGTGCTTCAAAATCTTTGTTTTGCTGCACCAAAATCCGTTTTATACGCTGTTGTTTAAAAAAACTATAACTAAGAACGAGGATAAAGGCTGTTAGCACAACAATAATAGCCAAAAACCACCCCAAAAAGGCTTTGTATTTTGTTATAAAACTAACCGGTTTATTTATAATAATGCTTTTATTGGGGAGTGTCCGTTCGGTTATCCCAAAGCGTACCAGTTGCTCGTAGTCGAACATTAAACGATTGGGACTCGTGCTGTTAACAGCTATCTCTTCAATCTTTTCTCCGAGCCACATACCTTGTAAAATTGTTGCTGCGAATTTTCCCTGCTCGTGGTGCGAAATTATTTTACCACCCAACACACCATCGCCTAAACCGTGTTCCCACAAATGAAACAAGGGGGCTTTCAGGTTTTCATTGAGCAGTTGCATACACTGCCCAAAGTCGACAACCTGACCGGTACTGTCGAAATAAGCCGAAAGCAAAAGCACCGGCGTTTCCTCAGGTATTGCCTGAAGCTGCTGTTTATAACTATTGTATGTGGTTTTATGTAGTGCTATTTCTTTAAACTCGACGTTTGGCATTGTTTCGGCCACTTTATAATAAGTTTTTAAATCGCCTTGACCACTACTGGTGCCATCAACAATAGCATAAACGGTCTTGGTATCCGGAAATAGGTTTACCATTATTTTAACTGTTTCTTTTAACGAAACGGCTTCAACAACCCCGGTAACAAGTGGATTGCTGTTTTGATTTAAGGCCACAGCAATATCGTTAACTCCACAAAAAACAACCGGAATACCGGCGAATAAACTATCCTGGTTGTCTACAACAAAATTCAGGGCATTATCGTCGGTAGTTATAATAGCATCATACGGAAAAGTATTGGCAAGTTTGTATTGCAGCAGTTCTTTAAACAAACGATTACTTTCTGCGGTAAAAAATCGTTTGCTATCCATACATTCAATATCAAGAACAACATTTTTGTCGTCGAGTACCGATTTAATACCTTCAACCTGCTGAAAAAAAGTGGGAAAACCGGAATTGTACGAACTAATTAAAAGCACATGTTTACTACCAGCCAAGGCACTCACGGCCATTAACAGCGAGAAGAATAACAGCAATAAAAAATTCCTCAGAAAAGGAGTTGAGCCCATAGCTGTTGTTTGTTGTGATGGTATTTTTTGAAGAGTATTCAACGGTTCTAATTTCACAGTTTAAATGTACACATATTTTTTTTGGATGATAAATAGGACAACAAAAATTATATTTTGCCTTTGTATTTAAATGTAACTACACATGGGCTTACAAGTGAAAAACCAGTGGCAATTTACCACTGGTTTTTTTACAACAAAATTCATGATAAGGTTATTGTCTGATGATCCTACTCTTTTTTTCTACTTATTATTTTAATTTCGCGAATTTTACTAATAACTCCAAAATGCTTTCCTTTTCAATTGGTTTTGATATAAAACCATCGCAACCATGTTGCAAAGTCAGGTTTTTATCGGCTTCTGTTGAATAGGCCGTTTGGGCAATTACCGGCACATCGGGGCAAATTTTCTTCACTTTTTGGGTAGCTTCATAACCATCCATAACCGGCATTTTTATATCCATGAGGATCAGATCAATATCCCTGTCTTTTTCGCAAGCATCAACTGCCTCTTTCCCATTTTTTGCATGTATAACCTCGCACCCAATATCCGCCACCGATTTTAAAATGGTTTCCAGGTATAAATAATTCACCTCTTCATCTTCGGCTACTAATATTTTACAATGTTGTTTTTTGGTGCGGCTCTTGCCTGTTGTTTGCTTATTGGAATCTGCCGGCTCTTCTAATTCGGTTTTAAACGGCAATATTAACTTAAACGTTGAGCCCTTACCTTTTTCCGAATCCACCGCTATTTCTCCACCCAAAAGCTGAGCATTTTCTTTTGCAATTGACAGGCCAAGCCCCAATCCTCCATGGCTTTGCGCAATGCCTTTGTTTTCCTGCGAAAAGCGTTTAAAAATCCGTTCCCGGTTTTCTTTTGATATTCCTGTTCCGGTATCTTTAACGTACAGTACAATGCTCTCTTTTTCGGGATAGTAGCCCAATTCCACAAAACCTTCTGAGGTAAATTTAAAGGCATTTTCAAGCAGGTTGCTAATAATTTTATTCAATTTGGTTTTGTCGCAAGTTATTGCACTTTCTTCATCAGCGAGTCCTTTTTTAACGTAAAACGGCAGCTTTCGGTCTTTTGCCTTTAGGTCGAAAATAGCAAACAACTCCATAACAAAATCGTTTAAAAGAAAACGCTTGTTAACCAACTGCTGTTGTTTGGTTTCAAGTATTGATATTTCGAGAATATCATCGATAATACGTAGCAACTGATTGCTGCTGTTTTGTATTATTGAGGTGTAATATTTGCGTTGTTCTTCTGATGTTTCCGGCTCTTCAAGCAAATTGGCAAATCCCATAATTCCGTTCATTGGTGTCCGGATTTCGTGGCTCATGTTATGCAGGAATTCCGATTTCAGGCGGTTGCTTTCTTCGGCTTGCTCTTTGGCTTGCAGCAAATCGTTTTCAAATTGCAGGCGCTCGGTAATATTGTGGATTACCCCATTTACTTTCACAGGGTTTCCATTGGCATTTCTTTCGGCTATCGCTATCGAATGTATACTGATTCTTTCACCGGTTTTCCGGTTTATTATTTCAAAATCAATATCGTACGGAATATCTTTTTCTATTAAATCCATCAGTGCCTTGTTGGTACGTGCGCTGTCCGGGATTTGTTTTTCAGCATCTTCCAACGACACAAACTCTTGCTCTAAATCAAAGCCATACATTAGTTTGGCTTCATCGGATGCCCAAAAGGTCTTGTTATCGACATAATATTCCCAGTGCCCCACTTTACCAATCTGCTCCGCTTGTTTAAAGCGTTTTTCACTATTTTTTAATTTATTTTCGGCTTGCTTTTGCCAACTTACATCTTCAACAAAGGCCATTCCGAACAGGGGCTCCCCTTCAGAATCCTGGATGGTTCCGGCATGAATTCGAACGTCGACCTCGGTTCCGTCTTTTCGAATATACTTTTTGTCGATGGCAAAACCCGGCGCCTTATTGCTGGCCATGGTATCAAACAGTTCATGGTTATTCTCCAGATAATCAGGATGGGTGATGTCAAAAAAACTCATCTCGAGCAATTCTTTTTCGGTGTAGCCAACAATTTTTTCGTATGCTTTGTTAACCGAAATGTATTGGCCCTGCATGCTGTTTAAACAAATTCCGAGTGGCGAGTTGTTAATGGCCAAGCGTAGTTTTTCTTCGCTTTGGCGAAGTTTATTTTCGGCAATTTTTCGCTCGGTAATATCGGTGTGTGTACCTACAATCCTGGTGGCTTTCCCGTTTTCATCAAAAAAGGCATCGGCACGCGAAAGGATTTCCACCCAATGCCCTTTCTTGTGCCTCATTTTAAATTCAATACGAAATTTATCGCGTTTTTTATTGATGAGCTCGTTCTGCATTTCCCACGAACGTTTAACATCTTCGGGGTCGGTGAGCGTTTCCCAAATAGAAAAGTCGTTGGGTAGTTCATAGTCCTGGTACCCCAACATGGCTTTCCAGCGTGGCGAGTAATAAATTTCGTTGGTTTTTAAATTCCAGTCGAAAAGGCCATCGGAAGTAGCCTCCATGGCCTTATTAAAGCGATCGTTAATTTCTTCTTCCCTGCTTATAGCATTATATAATTCGTCGTTGGTTTGACGCAATTCTTCGTTTAAGGCTTCGTATTCTTCGTTTTGGTCCAGAATTTTTTGCTCTGCTTGTTTTCGTTCGGTAATATCGTACGCGGCAATTAATATCGAATCTAATTTTTTCGCTGAAATAACAGGACTTGCCATAACATCGAGGTAGCGACTGGCTTCAGCACCACGTTCCAGTTCCAGTTCAAAATGATGGCGGTAGTTCGTATCCATATTTTCCCGGAATGCTTTTATCTGCTGGTTGTGTTCTGCTTTTGCACTATCTCCAATCAGTTCTTTTATATCCAGTCCAATCAGTTCTTTTTCAGGTACACCTAAATAGTTAAATGCAAATTTATTGGCGTAAGTTATTTCCCCATCGGGTCGGTGTCTTATAATTAAATGTTTGGCATTTTCTGCCAGCGTTTTATAATTTTCTTCTGATTTTAATAATTGTTCGTGATAAGCTTTTTGTTGCGTTATATCTTTGGCAACACCATGCAAGAGTTTTCCAGAGGTATTGAATATGGCAGACCACGCGAGGTTGATATAGTTCCCGTTTTTGTGTTTGTAACGGTTCTCGAAATAGAAGGTTGTTTTTCCGCTTTCCAGGTCTTTTAACTCATTAACAGTTGACTCTGCATCATCGGGATGGATAAAATCCATAATGTTTTTACCAAGGGTTTCTTCTTTGGTGTAGCCCAGTGTTTCTTCCCAGCCTTTATTAACCTTTAATATTTCCCCCTGGATTGTACCAATAAGGTGCATGTTCATGGGCTGGTCGAAGAAGGTATTAACAATTTCGTTGGCTCGTTTGCCTTCATGAATATCAATAACCAACGCAATGGTAAGGTCAACTTCACCCTTTGCATTTCTACGGCACGATATAGCTGCATCTAACCAGCGGTATTCACCGTTTTTCATCAATAACCTTTTCTCAAGGCGATAATGGTCGATTTCTCCTTTATGTAGTTGTTCAAATAAAGGCAATTCTTTAACGAGGTCGTCGGGGTGGGTAATTTCTGCGTAATTCAGGTTCACAAATTCTTCGCGGGTATAACCTGTTATTTTAAGGTATTCTTCGTTAACTTCTATAACTGTTCCTTTGGCAGAACCTAAGGCAATACCCACATTGGATTCTTCGAAAACGCCGCGAAATTTGGCTTCGCTGGCTTTTATTTTTTCTTCGGCATGTTTCTGTTCGGTGATATCCAGGATTATACCATTGGCGTATTCAATCATATTGGGATCATCCCCATAAGGAATGCCATTGGCACGTATCTCTAGCCATTTTAAACCTTCTACCGGATGATTATAACGTACTTCTATGTTCAATTTAAAAGGAGGGTTTATTCCGGCATTACTTGCTTCCATTAATTTTGGTAGGTCTTCGGGATGAACATATTGGAACCATTGTTGAAAATTTTCCCGATCCTCTTCGGATATACTTAATATTTCGGTACATGAAGGACTTACCTGCACAACCTCTATTTGTCCGGTTTCGCGATTAAAACGGGTTCGATAAATGATGTAGCCAACCGGATTTTCCACAAGAGAACTAAGATGTAATTCTCTGAGCCTGATTTTTTCCTCAGCGTCTTTACGTTCAGAAATATTAATAAAATTGATTATAAAATAGTCTTTAATAAGCGGAAAAGCTGTCACCCCCAGCGTACGGTCATATACATCAAAATACTGTTCGTAGTTAATTGTTTTCGAATCGGAAATAACTTCACCATATAAACGAACTAATTCTTTTAAGGTTTTCTCATCAACAATTTCTGAAGCTTTTTTCCCGGCAAGCTGTTCTATATCAAATCCAGTCTGTTCATTTACAGACTCATTTAGCTGAACATGTAAAAAGTCGACAAATTCATTCTCCTCATTTCGAATCATTTGGCATATTGCTATGCCAAATGGTGATTTCTCGTAAAGGTTTCTGAATTTCTCTTCGCTTTCAATAAGTGCTTCTTCTGCTTTTATACGTTCGGTAACATCCTGGAGTGTTCCTTTTACATATTTTGTATTGAATTCATCAGTATAAAATTCGGCTTTTGTGCTTATGTATTTGTATTTGCCCGATGAAGGCATATGGATTTTATAAATGAGCGAATCGCTCTCGCCTGTTGAAATTACATGCTGCAGCAAGCGGTTTAGGTTGTCAATATCTTCCTGGTCCAAACGTTTTGAAAATTCCTCAATGGTAGGAGATGGCTTATTGGCATCGAATTCCAGAATATGGTAGAGCTCCTCAGACCACCACTGTTCCTCGGTTTCAATATTGTACTCATAATAACCCATTGAAGCCATTTTTTGAGCTTCTTTAAGTCTTTTTTCGCTGTTTTGCAATTTTTGCCTGGCAAGTCTTTGTTCTGTTGTGTCTTTTACAAAGCCTAAGAAGCGAGTGTCTGACAATTTAACTGCTGCCACATGCCAAAACCTGTTTTCTCCGCTTTTGGTTACAAAACCAATTTCTTCATTGGATACTCCTTTTTCCTGTACTTCTTTAAAATGCCGGGCTCCTTTTTCCAGCTCTTCCTTTTGCAATAATTCAGGAATACTTAACTTGAGTAGTTCCTCGTTTGAGTATCCCGTAATTCGACAGGCGGCAGGATTTACTTCAAGATATTTGCCCTTTTCGTTAGCAATAAAAATACCATCGGGCGCATTGTTTACATACGATTTAAATTTTGCTTGGCTTTGTTTTATTTTGTTTTCAGCTATTTTTCGTTCGCTAATATCGCGAGCAATGCCATAATAATAAGTTTTCCCATCCAGCTTATATTTCTTCCCGCTTATCTCAATGGGGACAACCCGTCCTGCTTTATCAATATGAGTGGTCTCAAAAATTCGTGTTTCATCGTAAGGAATAGGATTCCAAAAAGCCAAAAATGCATCAACCGGGAAGTTGGGGTCGATAACTTCAACATTTTGACCGATAATTTCCTCCTTACTTTTTTCCAGCATTAAGGTAGCCTGATGGTTGGTATCAATAACAATCCCTTGTTCGTCAATCAGGTAAATGGCATCAACGGCAGTTTCTACCAACTGTTTGTAGCGGGTGTTGCTTAATTTTAGTTTTTGTTCGGTTGCTTTTTTTTGTGTGATGTCGTTCGTACTCGAAAGTAATGAGATTACCTCCCCGTTTTCATTACGTATCGCTTTTATACGGGATTCAACCCAGATTACACTTCCATTCTTATGAAATAAGCGATACTCCACTCGAACGTTATCTTCATTCTGTTTAAACTTCTCCACAACCTGTTTTAACAGATTATGGTCTTCCGGGACAACATTTTCTAAAGAATCAAATTTCAGATATTCATCGGCAGTATAACCGCTTAGTTCTTTAATATTTGGAGAAATGTAACTAAACCGGCCTTCAGGGGTTTGATACCGAATAACATCGGCGGTATTTTCTGTTAAGAAACGGTATAATTCCTCGTTTTTCTTGATTTCATCATGTTCTTTCTTCAGGTCTTGTTCCGAACGTTTCAGTTGGGTAATATCCTGATGTGTCCCAATCATACGAACGGCTTTATTCTCATTATCGCGAATAACAAGGCCGCGGCAACGTATCCAAACTATTGAACCGTTTTTATGGGTGTAGCGTACTTCCTGGTCGTAAGGGCGATTGGGGTTGGCCACATGTTTGTGAAAATTATCGAGTGCAACTTTTAAATCATCGGGGTTGATAATATCCTGCCAGGCACTGGCTTTGTGTGGCATTTCTTTGGGGTTGTAGCCCAAAACTTCCCAAAAACCAGGACTCATCCATTCATCTTCGGCATTTTCAAGGTCCCAATACCAGAGTCCGTCGAGCGATCCTTGCTGAATAAAGTCAAAAATAGTATCGTCTTTTTTTAAAAGCTCGTAAAGCTCCGTTTTTAGATAGTGCTCCATAGCAAAAATTATTTGCTTGAAGATAATAAATTATTGCTCATGGTCTTTGTGGAATTTGCAAAACTCATGGCATACATTTCCTATAACATGTTTACCTCTGATTTTAGCTGCTACCTTCAGAAACAGCACACTTAACTACCAGATAATCTGCACTATAAATCACTACCTCCAAACAATAGCTTTATGTATTCGCGATTGTGCATCTTCAATTCGAGGATAATTCTTTGGTAACACCAAGTTTCGAATCACCAATTTAAATGAACATAAGATTTTGTTTAGCACAAACAAAACAGCATGCTAATGCTGTGTTATTTGCTACAATTAGTTCTAAAATATAGCCAATTGAAGAGGCGTTTAAACAAACATTTAAATAATAAAAAAAAGAATCATGGTTGAAAACCGTTCCTTTCTACTTGTTATTTTTTCTTTTTCTGCTGGTAGTTTTTTCGGTGTTTGCTTTGGTTGTTGTTACGCTTGTATTTATGAAATTTGCCGCGTTGGTTTTTTTTCTTTTTTGTAGGTGTTTTCCATTCGGGACCTTCTCCAAACTGTTCGGGTAGTGGTATTTTAAACACTTCGCGCTCAATCAGTTCTTCAATCCTATGAAATTTGTACATATCATCTTCATTCACCAGCGTAAGTGCCACCCCTGTAGAGTCGGCACGAGCTGTACGCCCCACCCTATGCACATAATCTTCGGCATCGCCCGGCACATCGTAATTAATAACCAGGTTAATGTCTTTTATATCGATACCACGGCTCATTACATCGGTAGCCACCAATATTCGTATTCGCCTTGACCGGAATCCGTTTAATACATTCTCGCGTTCTTTCTGCTCTAAATCAGATGAAATTGCTTCAGCATCAAAACCTTTCTTTTTTAATTTGCGTGCCAACTCGTTGGTTACCCGTTTGGTAGAACAAAAAATAATAATACTGCTATACTCCGGGTTTTCTGTAATGAGGTGCGCAACCAGGTCGCCCTTTTGTTTATCGTAAGTAAGGTAAGCGGCTTGCAATACTCCTTCTGCCGGTTTCGACATGGCAATGTTTATCTGTTTAGGCTGGTGCAATATTTCGGAGGCAAGTTTACGTATTTTTGGTGCCATAGTAGCGCTAAACATAAGCGTTTGCCGCTTTTTAGGCAGGTACGAAATAATCTTTGTGATGTCTTCGTAAAAACCAATATCCAACATGCGGTCAGCCTCATCCAGTATCAGAAAATCAATTTTATCAAATTTTACATAGCCAAGATTGAGGTGCGAAATCAGCTTACCCGGAGTAGCAATAATTATATCGGCCCCTTTGGTAAGCGCCAGCTTTTGCTGCCCCCACTCGTCACCATCGCCGCCACCATACAATGCAATGGAATGTATCCCCATGGTGTAACCTATGCCCTGCACCTGCTGATCGATTTGCATGGCCAACTCTCGCGTGGGCACTATTATAAGTGTTGATGTTTCACCACCGGGTAAATCGGCAATCAAATCCAATATTGGCAATAAAAAAGCTGCTGTTTTTCCGGTGCCGGTTTGTGCGCAGGCAATCAGGTCGTAGCCATCAAGAATTACCGGTATTGCTTGTTCCTGAATAGGAGTGGCTTCTTTAAAGCCCATGTATTCTATGGCATCCAATAAATCGTAGTGAATACCAAGTTCTTCAAATGTCATTAAATTCTTTTATTAAATGCTACAAATGTAGTTAAAATAAACGCACAAATTTACTGTGGTTTTTTATGTGCGAACCAAACTATCAACAATTAAAAATATCATCATAAAAAGGTACAGGAAATTCAGTTTATAAAAGGAGGGCCTTACTTTAAATTCCTGTTGTGCAAATACCGCCAGGGTTAGCGATGAAAGTAAATAGAAAATATAGAAAAGAAGAAAAAACATAATAATCTTATTGCCAATTACAAAAAAGATAACCAAAAATGCCGATGCCAGGGTAGTTAACACCCAGGTATAGGTTACCCGTTTAATTTGGGCGTCGGTAAACAGTTGGTTCAGGCTGGGCATGTTGGCCAGTTTATATTGCTCGCCAAACATAAGCAGCAGTAGCCAAAAATGCGGTATTTGCCCGATAAAAAAGAAAGTGGCAACCAGCAAAATTACTTCTGAAGTCAGACTTCCTCCGGCTCCGGCCCAGCCAATCATTGGCGGCAAAGCACCTACCATTGAACCGGGTATTACCGCAAACGCCGATACTTTTTTTAACGGCGTATAAACCACATTATAAAAAAACAGGGTTAACCAGCTGATAAGCAAGGCCATTGGCGGATTACTAATCGCCAGTATTACTGTTCCGATAAGCGCAAACGCCAGGGCAAGCAAAAATGCGTTTTTCGGGCTAATCTTTCCGGTTGGTAGCGGGCGGTTTTTGGTTCGTGGCATTTTGGCATCAATATCGCGCTCTTGCCAATGGTTTAAAACACTTGAACTACATGCCATAAAAAACACGCCAATTGTTAAGAGCCAAGCTTGCGTGTCAACACTTTTTGTAAACAACACATAGCCCGTTAAAGCCGATAAGGCAATGGGTATGGAAATACGCACCTTACCCAGTTCATATATTATTTTTAACTGTTGTCTCATTTTTTAGAACCACATTCTACTCCCTACACGTTTTAGTTATCGTCATGTACTTCCGCTCAATTCTTAAGCCCTTACTTTCCCAAGAGTAGAACAAGCCTATTTCACCGTTTTCAGATACTCAATAATATTTCCGATATCGTCATCCGATAGCTGCCCTTCGTACGACAGCATGAGCCCTTTACTAAAACCATCCACCACATCAGCATTCGGATCGTAAATCGATTTTCTGATGTACTCTTCATCAACTGTAACCTGACGTGTTTCGCGCCCGGTTTTAACGGTATGTTCTGCGCCCCAAATACCTTTAAAGCTTGGACCAACGAGTTTTGTTCCGTCCAACGAGTGACAGGCAAAGCAACCAATATTTTGCATAATGCGTTTTCCGGTTGCCGCTGGCGACTCAATTTCAGCCACCGATCCGGAAACGTTAGTGGTATCGGCAATCCAGGTTTGAAAAGCCGAATCCTCCATTACCTTTACATACGAATACATATAAGAGTGTTGTAAACCGCAATATTCGGCACAATACAACTCGTAGGTTCCTATTTTTTGTGGTTCAAACCACATGTGGTTATCTTTTTTCCCTGGCACCATATCCTGTTTTACCCGAAATGCCGGTATATAAAGGCTGTGTAAAACATCCATTGCAACCAGGTTTAGTCTTATCGGCTGATCTTTTGGCAAATACAGGGTATCTGTTCTGCGGCCATTTTCATACTCAAAACTAAAATTCCACATTCGTCCGTAAACCGTAATTTCCATGGCATCTTTTGGTGCTCTTTGCATGGGTTTCCAACCGGCCCAGCCATAATAAAACATCAGCATGGTGAGTAAAAAAGGAACAACAGTCCAGATAATTTCCAGCTTTACGCTTCCTTCAATCTGGGTAGCTTTCGGGTTTCTCTTTCGGTTGTACTTGTAAATAAAAACAAGCATAACTACGGTTAGTCCGATAAGGAACAAAAATGAGATGCCCATGATGACCAGGAAAGCTGTATCAACTCCCTGCACAAAATTCGAGGCTTTGGTTATTTCTGAGCTATACATAGTTATACTCTATAGAGGTAATCTAAAAAGGTTATCACAATTACAACCACAAAAATTAGAAATACAAAGGCCACCATTATTTTTATGTATGGTTTATCGTATTTAAGGTGCATAAAATAAATGAGCACCAAAACAGATTTTACACCAGCCAGCAACAAGGCTCCGGCCACCGTAAATTTGCCCAATTCAATTTCAGTAATACCGATTGATGCAAAGGTTAGCGCCAGTAGCGCAACCAAAATAATTGCATATAAACGATAGGGAACAATATGATGATGTTTATCTTCAGCCATAATGACAGGTTTAATGGATTAAATAAAACAAGGGAAAAAGGAATATCCAGATAAGGTCGACCAGGTGCCAGTATAATCCGCAGTTATCGAGCAAGGATGGCCTTTGTGCATTTACTTTTCCGCTGCTGACTCCTTTTATGGCAAAAACCATAATAACAAGCCCCACAACAATGTGCAGTGCATGTAATCCGGTCATAACAAAATACAATCCGAAGAAAAGTATTTCGCCCTGACTCATTTCGTTTAGCATTTGCTCTGATCCGGGCCATATTCCGTGCGAGAATTTTACGCCCCATTCAAAATACTTATTCACCAAAAAAACCAGTCCGATAAGAAAAGTTACACTAACCAGCGCAATGGCTACTTTTTTATGCCCTTTTTGCAAAGCTGTTGTCGACATGGCAATGGTCATACTACTTACCAACAAAATTACCGTATTTAAGGCCCCAATAAATGTATTCAGTTCCTCAGCTGCCAAATGAAAAGCATCGGGATTAAGATAACGATATACCGAATACACAATAAACAAACCACCAAACAGTAATAATTCGGTAAAAATAAACAACCACATCCCAATTTTCGACGATTCAGGATCGTACATATCGGGGTGTTCTACATGATGTGCATGTTGATGTTCACTCATATTATTTGTAGTTATATGGTCCGTCATTCTCTTCCAAAACCGGTTCTTCGTCGAAATTTAAAACCGGAGGAGGCGATGGAACTGTCCACTCCAGTGTTTTACTGTGCCACGGGTTAACCTCGGCAGGTGCGCCTTTGCGAGCCGACCGAACCAGGTTTACAACAATGATGATAAAACCGGTAACCAATACCCACGAGCCAAAAGTGCTCAGGATATTTCCTCCATGGAATTCATCCAGGTAATCGTAATAACGTCTTGGCATCCCCATCATCCCGAGGTAGAACATGGGTGAATACAAGGCAAGAAAACCGATAAAGAAAACCAGCCAGCCAATATTGGCCCAGGCTTTATCATACATTCTTCCAAAAATTTTGGGAAACCAGTAATGCATTGCCGCAAAAAAGGCAAAGCCGGTTCCTCCGAAAACAATGTAATGGAAATGGGCTACAACAAAGGCAGTATCGTGCACATAAATATCGGTAGCCAGTGCCCCCAGAACCAACCCACTTAAGCCACCAACCATAAATACAAAAATAAACGATACAGCCCAGTAAAAGGGCGTTTGGATATTAATCGATCCTTTATACATCGTTGATATCCAATTAAAAACCTTTATTGCACTTGGGATGGCAACAATAAATGTAAGCAGGGAAAAATAGTATTGTGCAGTTCCGCTCATACCCGCCGTATACATGTGGTGTCCCCAAACCAGGTAACCCACAAATGCAATGGCCATGGTAGAGGCAATAATTGCTTTGTAACCAAAAATATGTTTTTGCGAAAATGTTGGTATAATCTCTGAAATTGCACCCATTGCCGGAAGAATCATAATATAAACGGCGGGGTGCGAATAAATCCAAAACAGGTGCTGGTACAATATTGGGTCTCCTCCAAGTGCCGGATCGAAAACACCAACGCCGAAGAAACGCTCGAGTGCCACCAAAACAAGGGTGATACCCACCACCGGCGTAGCCAGTAACTGAATCCAGGCCGTTCCGTACAAGGTCCACACAAACAATGGCAACTTCGTCCAGTTCATACCCTGACAACGAAGCCGGTGTATGGTTACCAAAAAGTTTAAGCCGGTTAATATAGACGAAAAACCCAACACAAAAGCCCCAAAAATGGCAGGCAATAAGTTGGTGCCCGTTTTAAAACTATATGGAGCGTAAAAGGTCCAACCAGTATCGGGTGCCCCCGAACCGAAAAGCAGCGCAGACAACACCAAAACTACCCCGGCAATATACAACCACCACGACAGTAGGTTAAGTTTTGGAAAAGCAACATCTTTGGCCCCAATCATTATAGGAAGCATTAAGTTGCCAAAAACAGCCGGCAGCCCCGGTACAACAACCATAAAAATCATTATCACACCGTGTACCGTAAAAGTAGCATTGTAGGTTTGTGCGTCCATAATGGTTTTCCCTGGTGCCAACAGCTCAAATTTCATGGCCAGCCCCAACAAAACTCCAATGGCAAACATACTTGCTATTGAATACAAATAAAGAAGACCAATTCGTTTATGGTCGGTAGAAAAAATCCATCCGAGCAAACCTTTGTATTTCCCCTGATAAGTGAGGTAGTTTGCTCCGTTAACAGCATTTGTTGTATGCATAAAGTTTAGTTTAAATTACTTTTTTTCTTTTTGGTTTTACCACCAGGTAGAGCAATAAAACCAACGCGAAAAACATAATTATGGTTCCGCTAACTTTGGTAATGTTTAATACGTATGTTTGTCCAACCGGATCGTAACTGTAACAAAACCGCAGCACTTTGTTTAATGTTGGCCCCGACTGACCTTTTGAAGCTTCCACAATAGCCATCTTCCATTCGAATGGCAAAAAATACATGCCATTTAAATACCGGGTAATTTTACCATCGGGGCTAACTACGGTTAATGAGGCTGCATGCAGAAAATCGTTACCGGTTTTTTTATACTTAAAACCTGTGGCATTGGTAGCTTTTATAATACTTGCGCTATCCGAAACAAAAAATTGCCAACCTGTTTTTGCTTCTTCCACCTTTTGCTCGTTGTTCATCAGGTTTAAGTAATTTGTTTTTTTCCGAATGCCAAGATCAATGGTTTCGCGCGGATCAAAACTAATGGTCAACACCTGGTAGTCTTCGCCAACCACCAACTCCGATTTGTCCATAACTCCGGCAACAGCTTCCATTAAAGGGCTACAAATTCCGGGACAGCGGTAATACACAAAATTAATTATAGTCGGCTTATCAATAATGTCTGCGAGCCACACATGTTCGCCCGCTTCATTAACTAAAGCAATACTATCGGGCAAATATTCGTCGAGATGTTCTACCACTCCAATCTCCACATCTTCGTCTTCAGCAGCCGGATTTATTACACTCTGAGACCATGCATTACATGTTAGAAAGATAAAAGATCCCAGAATTAGAGTGAGCTTATAGAATAAATTTGTTTTCATTTAAGTATGACCAATAGGTTAAGGTTTATTTAGTTTTTAAATGAATAGTACGTTTTAATTGCTAATTGGTTATCAAAAATTCTTATGAAACAAAAACAATAAATACCTTTTTACCTTCTTCCTTCATTAAACCAAAAAATACACTTAATGTTTATGTAAAACTTAACTTTCTTCTTTTTTTTGAACAAACCATTGGTGAACAAAAGAATCACCCCCATATTTAATGCATATTATTTTCGAAAAATACCGATTTTAACTGAAAAATTAGACGAAGCAAGCTGCTTAAAAACCGCTTTGGCTTATTTAGAATATGCTTTTCAGCATATTTCTTTGTAACTTTAGTCACAAAGACAAGGCACGCTTGCCAGGAAAAAACCAATTATAAACAAGCTCTACTACGTTTTGTTCACTGCTCCAATAAATAGTTTTTCTACACCAAACCCTATGTATTCATATATCAATAAATTATGAAATAATCAAAATTAAGTTGCAGCAACAAACCAGCGTAACTAACTCTGTCATAACTATTAAAGTCTTTTTAGTCTTTTATTTCATCCTTGCGCGACAAGTTTGCAGCTTCGGGCTTATTTTTTAAATTCGTAATGTTTAGAAACTAAATTTAGCTGAATATCTTCATCCCATTTTGGAATGATTGGTAAAAAAATAGTCTGTTTATGGAAAACAAATCGCGTAGAAACTTCATGAAAAAGCTGGGGGCATCAATTGGTGCAGCCGGACTTGTTGGGGGTTCAAGTTTTTTAAGTTCGTGCAACCAGGTTGAAACGGTTTCCGGAGATAAGATTAAACTGCTTACCTCGAGTGGAGAATTGGTAGAAGTTGATAAATCGCAACTAAAACCTGCCGACATGCCGGATCTTTCTGAAAATCAGAAAAGAGGCCGCGAGGGTCTGCCCGGACGTAAGTGGGTAATGGTAATTGATTTATCGAAGTGTAGAAATGCACGCGAATGTATGAAAGCTTGCCAAAATCACCACCAGCTGCGGCCCGAGCAACACCATATTAACGTGTTGCAAATGCAGGATGCCGACCACACTGCACCTTATTACATGCCAAAACCTTGTCAGCATTGCGATAATCCGCCTTGCACAAAAGTGTGCCCGGTAAATGCTACGTTTAAACGCGAAGACGGAATTGTGCTTATCGACAACGAACGTTGTATTGGCTGCCGTTTTTGTATTGCAGCATGCCCTTACTCGGCTAGGGTTTTTAACTGGTTTGAACCCCGCGATGCAGAAAAATACAAAGGTGTAACCTACAACATTGAAGCAAATGTGCCTCAAAAGAAAGGTACAATCTCGAAATGCTTGTTTAGTGCCGACCGATTACGCGACGGAAAACTTCCAACTTGTGTTTCATCGTGCCCGAATGGGGTTTATTGGTTTGGCGACCAAAACGAAGATGCTGTTACCAATGGTACAACCAAGGAAACAACAAGTTTTAGCAAATTAATAAAAGACAATGCAGCATACACCTTAATGGAAGAGCTGGGAACCAAACCCAGGGTTTATTATCTACCTCCCAAAGACAGGGCTTTCCCATTTCAGGGCGAAATTGATGAACACCACTCATAAGCAACTAAATTTTAAACGATGGAAAAAACAAAATCGCCGGAAGAATCCCGGAAATTATTGGATAAAATCACATTCGACCTCACCCGTTCAATCGTAAAACGCGATGAGTTAACCCATTTCTGGTATTTTTTACTCATCATGTTTGCTGTAGTTGGCCTGTGGGGTTGGTTTATACAAATCCGCGATGGGCTTGGCGTAACAGGAATGCGCGATTACGTGTCGTGGGGAATGTACATCGGGAACTTTGTATTTTTTGTTGCCGTTAGTTTAATTGGTTTCCTAATCAGTTCGGCACTTCACTTGCTAAAAATTCATTGGGCAAAACCGATATCGCGGGTAGCCGAGCAGGTGGCTATTGCCGCCGTAGCATTGGCCGGAATTATTATTGTAATGGACATGGGGCGCCCCGACCGTTTTCTCAACGTATTCTTACACGGCCGTTTTGCCTCACCTATCATTTGGGACGTTACAGTGGTAACTACTTACCTAACCATTTCTGTTTTATTATTTTATATTCCACTTATTCCCGATCTTGCGCTATTGCGCGACCGGGGTGGTTCAGACATCCCGACATGGAAAATGAACATCTACAAAATACTGGCTTTGGGCTGGAAAGGTAACGATGAACAATACCGCCTGGTTTCGCATGCTATGCGTATATTAATGATTCTCATTATTCCGGTTGGTCTTTCTATTCACACCGTAACATCATGGTTATTTGCAGCAACTTTACGTTCGGGCTGGGACACTACCATTTTTGGTCCTTACTTTGTTGCCGGTGCCTTTGTTGCGGGTTCGGCTGCCGTTGTAATTTTAATGTATGCCTACCGCAAACGCTACGGGTTAAGCGAATATTTTGCCGAAAAACAATTTGATTATATGGGTAAATTACTGGTTTTTGTTTGCCTGGTTTACCTTTATTTTAACGTAAACGAATTTTTGGTACCTGCCTATAAAATGAAAACTGCCGAGGCCATTCACCTGCGCAACCTGTTTACCGGTAGTTATTCAACCATGTTTTGGTTAACCCAGATTTTTGGCCTTATTCTACCTATCATTTTAATGGTCTGCCGCTTTTTCAGAAAACCATTACCACTAACCATAATTTCGGTTTTTGTTTTGGTGGCTTCGTGGTTTAAAAGGTATGTAATTGTAGTTCCAACACTGGAACACCCGTTTTTACCCGTACAGAATGTTCCGGAACACTTTAAACACTATCAGCCAACAAGTATCGAGATTATGATTACCGTATTCTCGTTTATGGCTGCACTGCTAATAATTACCGTATTGGCTAAAATGTTTCCGGTAATTACCATTTGGGAGTACGCCGAAGAAAAAGGTATTGAAAAAGAAATTCTTGCTGAACCGAAAAACTAAAAAACATGAAAATAAAATATTTACTTGTAGCATTAATTTTTCTGGCGCAGCACGGAATGGCGCAGGAATGGTTGGTTCCGGAAGATCAGAAGAACCTGATAAATCCTTCGGAATATAACCTTGAAAATGTAAAAAAAGGAAAAGACCTGTATTTGCTAAATTGTAAATCGTGCCACGGCGATGCCGGCAAAAACAACGGATTGCCATTGGTGCCACCGCCGCCTGATGTTACCAGCGATATTATGCAGGCAAATACCCCGGGCGAATTGTACTATAAAATTACCAAAGGACGTGGCGGGATGCCACAATTTGAAACAACCATTTCGGAAGACGATCGTTGGCGACTGGTAAACTACATTATGAATTACAACCCAGCCAATGAACCTGTATTGGTAGAAGCTCCTCCCAAAAATGCAAAAATACTGGCATCGGTTAACGAAACCGAAAATAAGGTGGAGGTTTTTGCCGAGGTAGAAGACGCCAATGGAAAATACCTGGCACTTGCCGAAACGCCTATTTCTATCGGAGCAAAAAAAGCTTTCGGCACACAGCCTATTGGAGAAGTACTTACCAATAAAGAAGGCCGCGCTGAATATCAAATCCCAGAGACCTTAATTGGCGATGAGCAGGGAATGGTAAATATTGTTGTTGAATTGGGCGAAGGTTTTATTACCGACCAGGTAGTACTTGATGCTGCACAGGTAGGACAACAAAAACCAACACCGGTACTCATTCAAAAAGAAGTGCTTTGGTCGACTAACGAAAACGTTCAAACCTGGTTACTGCTATCGTACCTTGCCGCCGTTGGCGGTGCCTGGGGCGCAATTGCCTACGTCGTTTTTCAGATTCTAAAAATTAAACGCGCCGGGAAAGAATAAAACATGAATATATTTTACCTGCTGATAGGAGTTAGTTTACTGGCTGCACTTATTTTTTTAGGCGCCTTTATATGGGCAGTACGATCCGGGCAGTTTGATGATAACGAAACTCCATCGATGCGGGTATTGTTTGACGATGACGATGTAGAGCAAACATCGGATAAAGAAGAAGAAAATAACAAAAAATAATTATCCAACTTATGGAAAATCAAAAATTTAATTACGACAACAAAATAGTAAAGCTTTTTATTCTGGCTACGCTGGTTTGGGGTGTTGTTGGCGTTCTGGTAGGGGTTCTTGCTGCGGCACAGTTAGCTTTTCCGGTGTTCAACTTCGGACTCGAATTTACCACCTTCGGAAGGGTTAGACCGCTGCATACCAATGCCATAATTTTTGCTTTTGTAGGCAATGCCATTTTTGCAGGAGTATATTATTCAATGCAAAAACTGCTTAAAACCAGAATGTTCAGCGACACGTTGAGTAAAATTCATTTTTGGGGCTGGCAAACCATCATTGTATTGGCAGCTGTTACACTCTTGCTTGGCATTACAACCTCAAAAGAATACGCCGAGCTTGAATGGCCAATTGATATTCTAATTACCATAATTTGGGTGGTTTTCGGATGGAATATGATTGGAACACTGATTGTTCGGAGAGTACAACATATTTATGCAGCCATTTGGTGGTACCTGGCTACCTTTTTGGGAGTGGCCATGTTGCACGTGGTAAATTCCTTCGAGCTTCCGGTTTCGCTGTTTAAAAGCTATTCGATTTACGCAGGAGCGCAAGATGCCGTAGTTCAATGGTGGTACGGACACAATGCCGTTGCATTTTTCCTTACAACACCGTTTTTAGGTTTAATGTACTACTACCTGCCAAAAGCCGCCAACCGGCCAATTTATTCTTACAAGCTGTCAATTATTCACTTCTGGTCGCTTATATTTCTATACATGTGGGCAGGGCCACACCATCTTTTATACCAGGCATTGCCAGAGTGGGCACAAGCGTTGGGAACAACATTCTCGATAATGCTTATTGCCCCGAGCTGGGGCGGAATGATTAACGGGTTGTTAACCTTACGTGGCGCCTGGGACCGCGTTCGCGACAGCGCTGCTCTAAAATTTATGGTTGTAGCTGTAACCGCTTACGGGATGTCTACATTTGAAGGGCCAATGATGTCGTTAAAATCAGTAAACCAAATTACACACTTTACCGACTGGACCATTGCACACGTACATATTGGTGGAATGGGATGGAATGGCGGCCTTGTTTTTGGTATGCTTTACTGGTTGGTTCCAAAACTGTTTAAATCAAAACTATTCTCCGAGAAATTAGCCAACACTCACTTTTGGTTGTCAACTCTTGCCATATTAATTTATGCTATCCCGCTATATTGGGCAGCTGTTACGCAGTGGTTAATGTGGCGTAATTACACCGACGAAGGTTTCCTTCAGTATCCAAATTTCCTGGAAACAGTTACGCAGTTGATACCAATGTATATGGCACGTATTGTTGCTGGTATTTTGTTCTTGGTTGGGTTTATTATTATGGTGTACAACCTGGCTAAAACAATGGCAGCCGGAAGTTTTGTTAACGACGAACCTTCAGAGGCACCGGCACTTGTTCTTGCCGGCTCGCGCAACCCATTGAAAGAAACCATACACCGTTGGATGGAAAGAAGAGCGGTTCGTTTTTCAATTTGGGTATTTGTGGCACTGGCCATAGGTGGTGCTGTTGAAATTATCCCGATGATATTTATAAAATCCAATGTTCCTACCATCGAGTCGGTAAAACCGTATACTCCACTTGAGTTGGAAGGACGCGATTTGTATATAAAAGAAGGCTGCTATGTCTGCCACTCGCAAATGGTTCGCCCCTTCCGCTGGGAAACCGACCGCTATGGCGAATACTCGAAAATTGGCGAATTTGTTTATGATTATCCATTCCAATGGGGATCGAAACGTACGGGCCCCGATCTGGCACGTGCCGGTGTAGTTGGCGGGCCAATGTATAAAAATGCAGCCTGGCACTACAACCACTTCATGGATCCGCAAAAAATGAATGAACAATCAATAATGCCAAACTATGCCTGGCTGGCCGTTAAAAACGTAAACCTTTCGCTAACCCCTAAAAAAATAAGGGCGATGCAAACGCTTGGGGTTCCATACGAAGAAGGTTATGATGAAAAAGCAGTTGACGACTACCTTACACAGGCAGAAGGAATTGTTGCTGACCTTAAAGCATCGGGAATTGAAACGGATGCCAAAAAACAAATTGTTGCCATGATTGCCTACATGCACAAGCTGGGCCGCGACATTTCGGAACAGCCGGAGGTTGCCCAGGTGGAATTGCATACTGAAGCAGTAAGCGAAGCTGCTGAAGAAAAAGAAGTTAAACTTTTGGAAAGTGCTGAAGACCTGCAAGCAGGGCAGAAAATATTTCAAACAACCTGTGTGGTGTGCCATGGTGCCGACGGTAAAGGCATTGCCACCTTCCCAAGCCTGGTTGACGATGAATGGATTACCGGGAATTCGCCTGCCGAGGTATACAAATCAATTGCCGAAGGAAATGTGGCCAAAGGAATGGTTCCATATAAATCACAGTTCTCTGAAAAGCAAATTACTCAGCTAACCAGTTACATCTTAATTACCTTACAAAACAAGTAACATGAAGATCGTAAGTAATTTATTAACCAGCATTGAAGGAATCCAGATTTTTTACATCATCGGATTACTGATTTTTGTCGTTCTCTTTATAGTAATTTTTATTCGAACCATGCGTATTCCGAATAAAGAAATGGAAGACATCAAAAATTCCATATTACTCGACAGTGAACCCGGAGACTTCAATAATTCAAATTAAACGTTTAGCTATGTCAGATAAAAATAAACAAATACTCGATCAGGATGAACACCTAATGGACCACGATTATGATGGGATAAAAGAGTTGGATAATCCTCCTCCGCGCTGGATTATGCTGATGTTTTACATTACCATTGGCTGGTCGATTTTGTATGGTGCCTATTATTTTTGGCTAAAGGAAGGTGACCACCAGGATGCCGAATACGCCAAAAAATCAATGAAACACGACGACAAATACCAAATTGCATCCTTATCGGCTGACGAGCTTACTGCATTTACCGACGAAGCTTCAATTGCCGAAGGAAAACAAATTTATACCGATATGGCTTGCATGGCCTGTCACGGAATGAATGGCGAAGGAAATGCAATTGGGCCTAACCTTTGCGACGAATACTCATTAAACGGTTGCGATTTTGAAAGTGTTTTTAACATCATAAAAAACGGCAACCCGGCTAAAGGGATGACTGCTTTTAAAGGCCAGATTAGCGATGAAAAAATTCAGAAAGTAGCCAGTTATGTAATGACCATGCAAGGCACCAACCCGGCAAATGCAAAAGAAGCACAGGGCGAAAAATGTGAATAACATTAAATACTACTTATGAAAAAATTGGGGAAAAGCATTCCCCACTTTTTTAGCACCAATTTGAACATATGGCAAAACAAAAACTCGATTTCAGGGATTACCCGATAAATATGAACGAACGAGGGGGACGCAAATGGGTATATGCCAAAAAGCCCTCGGGGAAATGGTTTAACCGACGTACCATTGTTGCCTGGCTCTTACTCTTGTTTTGGGTAGGTGTCCCATTTTTAAAAATCAACGGCAATCCTTTTATTCTGCTTGATATTGCCAATAGAAAATTTATCATTTTCGGCGCCATTTTCTGGGCACAAGATACCTTTATCCTCGCCTTGCTAATGCTCTCGTTTGTACTGTTTGTAGTATTATTTACTGTTACCTTCGGGCGGCTGTGGTGCGGATGGACCTGTCCGCAAACCATTTTTCTTGAAATGGTATTCCGCAAAATAGAGTACCTGATTGAAGGCGATTATCGCGAACGACACAAGCTGGATAATAGTCCATGGACGACAAAAAAGATTGTTAAAAAAACATTGAAGCATAGTATTTTTATACTCATCGCCTTAGCCATGACCAATGTTTTTCTGATGTGGTTTATTGGCAGCGACCGTTGGCTCCAACTCGTTCAGGAACCCATTCTCGAAAACATTTCAGGCTTTCTGGTGATGTTACTTGTTTCGGCCTTTTTTTACTGGGTGTATTCCTTTTTTCGCGAACAAATTTGCACCATGGTTTGCCCCTATGGCCGCATGCAGGGCGTTTTGCTCGACTCGAAATCTATAGCCGTTACCTACGACTACATCCGCGGCGAACCCCGTGGAGGACATGGCGGTGGCGACTGTACCGATTGTAAACAGTGCATTTCGGTATGCCCAACCGGCATTGATATTCGCAACGGTACGCAGCTTGAATGTATAAACTGCACAGCCTGTATCGACCAGTGTAACAAAATTATGCACGTAACAGGTAAAGCACCGGGCTTAATTCGTTATGCATCCGAGGCACAAATTAAAGGGCAGCAAAACTCCATCTGGAATGCCCGAAACAGAGCCTACTCGGTAGTGCTTCTGCTTATCTTCTCATTTTTTATTTACACCCTCTTTTCCAGACCCGTACTCGAAACAACAATATTGCGGACTCCGGGGCTGCTTTATCAGGAACAGGATTCAACACTATCAAATGTGTACAACATTAAAATTGTAAATAAAACACACGACGAACTTCCGCTTGAATTGCGTGTTACCTCTCATGATGGAAAAATCCAGATGGCCGGAAACACCATGCTTTTAAAAGATCAGGATATGTACGAATCGACCTTTATTCTTTTTCTGCCAAAAAGCGAGGTAACCAGCGACAAAACAGAGGTTGAATTTGGTGTTTTCAGCAATAATGAATTAATTGAAACCTATAAAACAACATTTGTGGGGCCGTAAAATAAAATGGGCTCATACTTTTTACAATAAACAGTACAGTATAACAACTAAGAAATAACGAATGAAATTTAATTGGGGGACGGGTATTTTTCTTTTTCTGCTACTTTTTTTATTAGGATCGGCAGTATTTATAACTTTTGCAGTACGCCAGCAGGTTAACCTGGTGCATAAAGATTACTACGAGCAGGGCGTTGACTATACCGAACAAATGCGGGTACGCTCCCGATCGAAAGCTTATGGCAACGCACTAAAAACCTCATCAAACGAACGGTTTTTTATTGTTGATATTGATGAAAGCTTAATCAGTAGAATTGACTCCGGAACCATTCACATGTTCCGGCCATCGGATTACACCAAAGATATCCAGTCTTCATTTCTGGGCAAAGAAAGCACTGACAACCTTCGTTTTGAATTTGACAAACAAGCATTAATCAGCGGGCGTTATATTTTAAAATTTTCCTGGTATGCCGGGGGCGTGAAATACGAAATTGAGCGCCCCGTTAATGTACAATAATCACCATTTTTGCTTATAGAATAAAACATATGCCATGACTATTTACCTATCAGCACTTATTTTAGGATTAATGGGAAGTTTTCACTGTGCCGGTATGTGTGGGCCAATCGCCATTGCACTGCCGCTTCACGGAAATACTGTTCCACAAAAAATCTTTGGAGGTACCCTGTACAATATCGGCCGGACCATAACTTACGGCATTATGGGGGCTATATTTGGCCTACTTGGGCAGGGTCTGCAACTAATTGGTTTTCAACAGAAGGTATCGGTTGTAATGGGCGCCCTCATGATAATTTCTGTGCTGTTCCCAAAACTGTTTAAAAACCAGTACAGCATGAACAAGAGCTGGTTTTCGGCTGTAGGAAAACTCAAAAAGAAAATTGGAGAGATGTTTTCCATCCGGTCTTTTCAAAGTTTATTTTTTATAGGTATGTTAAACGGCCTGTTGCCCTGTGGCCTGGTTTATATGGCTATTGCCGGTGCAATTGGCACAGGCGGCATTGCCGAAGGATCGTTATACATGATTCTGTTCGGACTGGGAACCATACCTATGCTGCTGGCCATTTCGCTGGCCGGGAACGTGCTGGGGCTTGCTGTTCGTAATAAAATCAACAAACTAATTCCGGTGCTGGTTGTTGTGGTTGGTATTCTTTTTGTACTGCGGGGCTTAAGCTTGGGTATACCCTACCTAAGTCCGCCAAAACAAAAAATAGAACAGAAGTTTGAGAAAAGCCTGGAAAGCGAGAGTGCTGATTTGCACAATGAAAGCAAAGGAGATTGCTGCAAAACTGATTAGGCAACAGAAGATCAACCGAAAAGAAAGATGGGAAAGAAGCAGGAGAATAGTTGTGTGCACTGCGGTGCCGATTGCGGCAATAGTCCGGTAATTTCGAATGATTTGAAATTTTGTTGCAACGGTTGTAAAACTGTGTATCAGCTGCTGAACGAGAACAAACTTTACAATTATTACAACCTGGAAGAAACACCGGGGATAAAAGTGGAAGCGACCACCGAATTTGGCAACAAGTACGCTTTTCTTGATAACGACGAGGTAAAAGCCAAACTCATTTCATTTACTGAAGGAAACATATCGAAAGTAAAATTTTATATCCCGGTTATCCATTGCGCATCGTGCATTTGGCTGCTCGAGCACCTGCAAAAACTGCATCAGGGCATTCGGCATTCTTTTGTAAATTTCACCCGAAAAGAGGTTGACATCACCTTCGACGAGACGAAGATTACGCTCCGTCAATTGGTAGAGTTGCTTGCTTCAATTCATTACATTCCCGACCTTTCGCAAAGTTTGGCCGACAAAAAAGAAGACAAATCGTACAAAAAGCTTTTGTACAAAATAGGCCTTGCCGGATTTGTTTTTGTAAATGTAATGACCTATAGCCTTCCGGCCTATTTTAATGGCGAGCCACTGAGCGAAAAACTACAATCGCTGTTTAGCATTTTAAGTTACATTCTGGTGGTTCCGGTAGCTTTTTACAGTGGCAGCGATTATTACATTTCGGCCATTAAAAACCTGTTAAAAAAGAATATCAGCATTGATTTACCCATTGCTCTGGGAATTATTGTCCTTTTTTTAGTAACCAGCTACGAGGTAATTTTTACAGGTGGTCCGGGTTACAGCGACAGCTTGTCGGGCCTTATTTTTTTCTTGCTTGTTGGTAAATGGTACCAGAGTAAAACTTACGAGGCGCTGTCGTTCGAGCGAAACTACAAGTCGTATTTCCCCATTGCAGTAACCAAAATAAACAAACAAATTGAAGAAAGTATTCTGCTGGAAAAGATTGAAGTGGACGACGAACTGATTATTCGTAACAAAGAACTTATTCCGGCTGATGCTGAACTAATTGATGGCGATGGACAGATTGACTACAGCTTTGTAACCGGCGAATCGGCGCCAGTTGCAAAAAAGAAAGGCGATTTTATTTATGCCGGTGGCCGTCAAATGGGCGGAATTATTAAAATCAGGGTAAAAAAGGAAGTTAACCAAAGCCACCTTACCAAACTCTGGAACCAGGATAAAACTTACGAAAAACCAAGCGATACATTAAAAACGTTGTCCGACAGGGTTAGCAAATATTTTACACTAATTGTTATAGCTATTGCCCTTGGCGGATTTAGTTTTTGGCTGGCAAAAGGCGATTCGCACACCGCCATTTTTGTTTTCACTGCCGTTTTAATTGTTGCCTGCCCGTGTGCCCTGGCACTTTCCATTCCGTTTACCTTTGGAAATACGATGCGCCTTTTTGGTAAAAACGGCCTCTATATAAAAAACACCGATGTTATTGAAAAACTCTCGCACATAAACACCATTGTTTTTGACAAAACCGGAACCCTTACCCAGCCCAACCAGAACAAAGTAAGCTATTCGGGGACAGCACTTAACAACACCGAGGAAGAAGCTATATTTTCCTTAACAAAACAATCTACCCACCCGTTAAGTGCTGCTCTTGCGCAATTTTTTAATAAACTGAATTACACAACCCCTGAGCATTTTGTTGAAGTAGCCGGGCGTGGCATTTTCGGAAAAGTTAATGGTATGGATGTCCGTCTCGGATCTGAAGAATATGTCACCGGTTCTTCGGTAGCCGGAGGAAATAAAACGTCGATGGTTTACGTGGCCATAAACAACCATGAAAAAGGCCATTTTACCATCAGCAACCAATACCGCGATGGTTTTGGGCGAGTGCTGAATACCCTTAAAGAAAAATTTAATCTGTTCCTTATTTCAGGCGATAACGATGCTGAAGCACATAATCTTTCCGGTTATTTTGATCTGAAACGCATGTTGTTTAACCAAAAGCCGGGAGATAAAGCAGCTTTTATAGAAGCACAACAACACAAGGGCAATACCGTATTAATGACCGGCGACGGACTTAACGATGCCGGAGCTCTTATGCAAAGCGATGTGGCCTTAACAATTGCCGATAAAGTGTATCATTTCTCGCCTGCCAGCGATGCCGTGCTTGAAGCAGATAAATTTCACCGGCTGGCTAATTTTATTCGCTTCACCCGAACCTCGCTCAATATTGTAAAACTTAGTTTCGCTATTTCATTCTTTTACAACATTATAGGCATTGGTTTTGCGCTAACCGGAAATCTATCCCCCGTGGTAGCTGCAATTTTAATGCCCATAAGCTCGGTGTCGGTTGTTGCTTTTGCCACTTTTGTTACCCGCCTTGCCGGAAAAATAAAACTTTAACCTGCAATTTTCTCTTTGCCATCTCCCCTCAATTCCATCGGCAGGTACTATTTAGAATCATTTTAATAGGTTTTTATTTTCAACATATGCTTATTATTGCGAAATTTGATTCATCACATTCAGTGAACAAAACGTATAAAATAGTTCCGTATGACATCACAAAATACGTTTACCAAAATTGCCCGTTTTTACATCAGTGGTTTTAAAAATCTTAGCAACTGGGGTAAACAGGTTTGGATCATAATTCTGGTAAAACTTTTTATCATGTTTGTAATCCTCCGAGTATTTTTCTTCCCCAATTTTCTGAAATCGAACTTTAGCAGCGACGAAGAACGCAGCAACCATGTTCTGGAAGTTTTAACAAATACAAAATAAAAACGCATGAATGAAATTGGAATTGCCAGCGAAGCATTAGTCAATTGGTCGAGGGCGCAATTCGCCTTAACTGCCATGTACCACTGGTTATTTGTTCCGCTAACACTGGGTATTACGTTTATTCTGGCCTTTATGGAAACCATTTACGTAAAAACCGGAAATGAAGAATGGAAGCGCATAACCAAATTTTGGATGACACTTTTTGGGATAAACTTTGCTATTGGTGTAGCTACCGGTATTATTCTTGAATTTGAGTTTGGCACCAACTGGTCGAACTATTCCTGGTTTGTGGGCGATATTTTTGGTGCTCCGCTTGCCATTGAGGGCATACTGGCCTTCTTTTTAGAATCGACATTTATTGCCATTATGTTTTTTGGGTGGAATAAAGTTGGAAAAAAAACGCACCTGGTAGCTACCTGGCTAACAGCTATCGGAGCCAACCTCTCGGCACTATGGATATTGGTTGCCAATGGGTGGATGCAGAAACCGGTGGGCATGATTTTTAACCCCGAAACGGCGCGCAACGAAATGAACAACTTCTGGGACGTGCTTTTCTCGCCAATGGCCATCGATAAATGGTTACATGCCACCTCGTCGGGTTTTGTGCTGGCTGCCATTTTTGTTATTGGCGTTTCGGCATGGTACCTGCTTAAAAAACGCGAAGTGGTTTTGGCTCGGAAAAGCATGTTGGTTGCGGCAATTTTTGGCTTGCTTTCGTCGGTTTACGTGGTTTGGACAGGCGACAATTCAGCACGTACCGTTGCCAACGACCAACCCATGAAATTTGCAGCACTTGAAGGTTTGTACAACGGAAGCGAAGGGGCAGGTTTAATTGCAGTGGGAATGTTCTCAACATCGGAAAATGACCCCAGCAACGAGAACCTAAAAGATATGACCATAAAACTGGAAATCCCGAATATTCTTTCGTACATGGCCTTTTTAGATTGGGATGCTTTTGTTCCGGGAGTTAACGATATTGTTCGGGGAAATGAGAAATACGGCATTATGTCGGCCAGTGAAAAAATAGAACGTGGCAAAGTGGCCATTAATAAACTTGGTGCCTTTAAAACAGCCAAAAAAAATGGCGATAGTCGATTAACAGAAGAGCTGAAGGCAGAACTAACCAGTGCTGATTTTCAGAACAATTATTTCAGGTATTTTGGCTATGGCTATTTTAAAGATGTGCAGGAAATGGTTCCGAATGTACCTTTAACTTTTTACAGTTTTCACACAATGGTTGGCCTGGGGTTTGCTTTTATTTTGGGCTTTATACTCGTATTCTGGTTTACCCTGAAAGGAACGATCGGCAAAAAGAAATGGTTGCTTTGGCTGTCGATTATTGCTATTCCGCTGGCTTACATTGCCAGCCAGGCTGGCTGGATTGTAGCCGAAGTTGGCCGACAGCCCTGGGTAGTGCAGGATATGATGCCCACAATGGCTGCAGTTACACGAATCAGCTCCGGGTCGGTACAGGTTACCTTCTGGCTTTTTGCCGTACTTTTTACCGTGCTTATGATTGCCGAGATTAAAATTATGATTCGCCAGATTAAAATTGGTCCACATCATTAAAACAAGGAGGAAACAAGATGTTTGAAAATTTATCGCATGTCGCATTACAACAATACTGGTGGATTTTGGTATCCATTCTTGCCGCGCTTTTTGTCTTTTTGATGTTTGTTCAGGGCGGACAGACTTTAATTTTCCAAATAGGAAAAACCGAAGATGAAAAAACAATGCTACTGAATACACTTGGTCGCAAATGGGAGTTTACTTTTACCACCCTGGTAACTTTTGGCGGCGCCTTTTTTGCCTCTTTCCCACTTTTTTATTCTACCAGTTTTGGTGGGGCCTACTGGGTTTGGATGGCTATTTTAATAGCCTTCGTTATACAGGCAGTTTCGTACGAATACCGGCGAAAACCCGCTAATTTCCTGGGACAAAAAACCTTCGAAATATTCTTGGTAATAAACGGAGTGTTAGGCACTTTACTGGTGGGTACAGCTGTTGGAACGTTCTTTAACGGTGCCGAGTTTTCGCTAAACCAGCTCAACCAGGTCGACTGGCAAACACCTTTCCGCGGGCTGGAAGCAGTTTTAACCTTCCATAACGTGGCATTGGGGCTAAGCGTTTTGTTCCTTTCGCGCGTACTGGGCAACCTGTATTTCATTTTTACCATTGATAACAAAACTATTGTTAATCGTGCCCGAAAAACCCTTCTGCGCTGTAGTATCGTTTTCCTGCTATTTTTTCTTTACTTTCTGGTAGCCCTGTTACTTAAACAAGGCTACGCAGTAGATCCCGACACCGGTAAGGTTTTTATGGAACCTTATAAATACCTGCACAATGTGCTGCAAATGCCATTAAATACCATCATCCTTTTGCTTGGTGTGGTAGGTGTTTTATGGGGCATTATTTCAACGGTTTTTATGAAAAGTAACAAAGGATTTTGGTTTGCCGGAGTAGGAACTGTTCTCACAGTTTTTGCACTATTTCTGCTTGCGGGTTTTAACAATACAGCCTTTTACCCCTCAAACTTCGATTTGCAGTCTTCGCTAACGATACAAAATGCATCGTCGAGTAAATTTACACTGGTGGCAATGGGATACGTTTCGTTGCTTATTCCGTTTGTTTTGGCTTACATCACTTACTTTTGGCGGGCCATGAATAAGAAGAAGATTTCGGATGAAGAGATGAAAACCGAATCGCACGTTTACTAATCAATTAAAGCTTTAAATATGTATACAGATGCAATAATAGAAATGCTCAGCTGGCCGATACTGATAATTGTTTCGTACCAGGTAATCAGAATTGTTTTAAAAAAGTATGAAAGCAAACTGGAGGAGAAAGATTAGTTTATAGTGTCATTTTACTTTCCTTTTGATAAGGTTACTGTACGTTTTTCCATTAATAACAAATGAATGCCATTCTTCAGGATATACTGAAAATGGCATTCATTTATATAATCACTTCTAAACAATAATTTCTGTGAATTCTTGTTATTTTTACGGCTCAAAACTGAAAACCGAATGATCAATAACAAAAAAGTTGTTGTAGTGCTACCGGCCTACAACGCTGCAAAAACACTGGAAATTACATATAACGAGATTGATTTTAACATTGTTGATGATGCAATTCTGGTTGACGATGTGAGCAACGATGAAACCGTAGAAGTTGGTAAAAAACTGGGGATTAAGCACATTGTTGTACACGAACAGAACAAAGGATACGGAGGAAATCAAAAATCGTGTTACAACAAATCCCTTGAAATTGGTGCTGATATAGTTATTATGCTCCACCCCGACTACCAGTATACTCCCATGTTAATTCCGGCAATGGCCAATTTGCTAGGAAACGGTTTATATCATGTTGTTTTGGGATCAAGAATTTTGGGAAAGGGAGCGCTAAAAGGAGGAATGCCACTAATAAAATACATTGCTAACCGAGGCCTTACTTTCATCGAAAACATATTACTTAATGCCAAACTCTCGGAATACCACACCGGATACAGAGCTTTTTCGCGCGAAGTACTCGAAGCCGTAAATTACAATGCCAACTCCGATAATTTTGTTTTCGATAACCAAATGCTGGCACAAATCTGGTTTGCCGGTTACGAAATAGCCGAAATTACCTGCCCAACCAAATATTTCGACGATGCGTCGAGTATTAGTATTAAAAACAGTACCATTTATGCGATTGGAGTATTAAAAACCGCCTGCCAATACAGGCTACACAGATGGGGATTGGTGAAGAATAAGATATTTAATTAACAAATAAACTGTTTCTCATTTTGCCAAAAAGGATTAATTATTTTATTATACTACTCCTGCCTGCTTTATTTCTTTGGGCAGGAAGCACAATTGAGTTGGCCAATTATGGTAACGATCCAAATTATATTTATTTAGCGAATGCAGCATCCATTTGCGACGGCAAGGGTGTTGGACATGTTGATAATCCCGGAACTACCGTTATGGAGATTGGTGCTATAGCAATAACGCTTAGGCACTTGCTCGATAATCCGAATAACGAAACACTTGTACAACATGTACTAAAAGAACCTCTTATTTTTGTCAATACCATCCATTTGGTTTTTGTAGTTTTTAATGCACTAATTTTATTTTTATTGGGTTACGTTGCGTTAAAAAAAACAGGCTCTATATGGGTTGGAATACTATTACAAACGACTACTTTTTTAAGTGCAAACACACTCGATCATGTCTGGACAAAAATATCACCGGAACCAATCCTGTTTTTTCTTACCTGCCTTTATGTTATTACCCTACTCTTTTTTTATACTTCAAAAGAAAGACTGACTATAAAATACTTATTAACTTTTGCGGCATTAACAGGAGCAGGCCTGGCAACTAAAGCCACTTTTTTGCCACTTGTACTATTCCCTTTTATTCTTTTCCCGGGAATTAAAAAGAAAATCATCTATTTAGGTAGCCTGGTATTCTCTTTTATTCTTTTTACCATTCCTGCAATACCGGAATATAAAAGAATGTTTTTCTGGTTTAGAAATATGCTTAGCCACACCGGTAAATACGGGCAGGGAGATAAAGGCCTTTTGGATATTTCAACCTATTTGCCAAACCTGATTAAAATAATTCAAAACAATCCTGTTTTTGGAGTGGTAACTATTATTTCAATCATCACACTGATTTATTACTATTTTTTTAATAAGAATAACCAGGAAAGGAACAAACAAGATATTGAAGCAAAAATCCTGCTGGGCTTAACTGCTACAAATATTTTCGGGATATTGCTGGTGGCCAAACAATACAGTGGAAACCATTACCTCATTCCGGTAATACTTTTAACAGGTATTTCATTACTTTTTAACATTAAACTTCTTATTAAATCGGATAAAATAGTTCTACCAATATTGGTTAGTTCCCTGATTATTCTTTTCATTTTCATACAGCCTAAGAAAATAAAATATGCAGAACGAGGGTACAGACTAACAAACGAAGAACTGCAATCAACGCAGGAATTAATTGATAAAAGGTATTCTGATTATACGCCTGTTTATTACTACCCATATTCGTTAAACAAATTTTCGGCGCTTAAATTTGGCGATGTACATACCCAACACCGGCTACTTCCCCATTTAAATGCCATCTACCCAAATACCTTTTTTTACAACTATGCCCACGAGATGTTTCAAAGCTGGAATTCAGAATTAACACTCGAGGAAATAGTTCAACAAACCGGAAATAAAATTCTATTTGTTGGAGGGCCAAGGAATGATGAAGGAGCTAACAAAATGATTCAATCTGGTATTCCTCTTGTAAAAATATATCAGGGAAGAGTACAGGGAGTTTATGAATTGGACTCTGTTAAATTTCAGCAAAAAAATACCAATTCGATTTTGCAAATTGCAGAAGAAATTGTTTTTGATGCTGAGCAACTAAGTATGGACAATCAGTTTTATCTGGGATCGGATAAAAATAGTTTTGGGAACGCATACAACAGAACAAATGATCAGGCACGTTCAGGAAAATATGCTGTAAAAATGGATAGCAGTGTTGAATATGCGGTTTACTATGAATTGAAAAATTTAAACGTAAACGAAGTTTACGAGATATCAATCTGGAGAAAAGCAGATAACAATAGTGGGCGATTGGTTGTATCAGCTAAGAATGATAAATCATTTTATAAATCGCAACACACAGGCATCTTATCCGACAAGCAGGGATGGGAGCTACTGCGGGTTAAATTAAATGTACCTCCTGAGCTACAAAATGACACACTAAAAATATATCTTTGGAATCCGAAAGGTCAGTTAACCTATTTTGACGACCTTTCAATTATCAAATATGTTTCAAACCAGTCTGTTTTATAAATGTTGTCTCAGGTGAATCAAATTTTTAATAAAATAAAAGATTACTTTTTTCTGCTTCCTCTGGTCTTTTTTGTGGTATTAACTTATCCCCGGTTGAGCCTGCCCTATTTTTGGGATGAAGCCTGGTCTTATTTCCCGGCAGTTTTTAAGATGTACGAAAATGGCCCGGGATTAATGCCCGGAGCATTATCACTCTGGGAAGCCAAAGGGCATCCTTTATTTTTCTTTTTCCTGTCATCATCGTGGATGCGACTGGTTGGCACGTCAGTATTCTGGGTGCATATATTACCCTTTCTTATTTCACTAACCACCTTAGGTGCTTTGTTTGCTTTAGTTAAAAAACATGCCGGTATCTGGGCTGCCAACATTTCCATTCTTTTATTCAGCGTACAATCGCTCTTTTTGGCCCAGGCAACATTTCTTTTACCCGAAATGCTTATCACGCTTTTATTATTATTTTCTGTACACTTTTATCTGGCGAAAAAATATTGGCTCTTTGCATTGTCAGCTTCAGTAATGGTATTAACAAAAGAAACAAGTATTGTATTTATTGCAGGGTTTCTGCTTTTTCATCTTTTTATTTACCTGAAACCAGGCAAAGAATCGCGTAAATACATTCTTGAGAGCCTGCTGATATCCATCCCAATTCTAATATACGCACTGTTCCTTGTTCTGCATAAAAAAGAATTTGGATCATTCTTTTTTCAAGAACACACAGGATACATTGAGTTGAGTTTAACATCAGTGTTGCGAAAAATAAAAATGGCAACAAACATTGTTTACAACAGTTATGGAAGAAAGTTTATTCTGTTTGCAGTAGTAGTTGCATTGGGATTTATCTTTATAAAAAAGAAAAAACTGGAGAACAAAAACGTTCTTGCATTGCTTCTTTTATTAAGCCTGTTGTTTATAATATTTTCTGCCTTTAACTTTTATACGCAGCGTTACATGCTTTGCATTCTGGCTCTTTTTATAACAATTACATCAATACTGTTTATCCAGGCTAGATTTAAGCAGTGGTACTTAAATCTTATAATAGTTGGATTAGTAACAGCAGCACCACTCTATTATACTTTAGCCAAAAAGACGAACAGTGACAGCGACCTTGGTTATGTTCATGTAGTAAAATTACACAAGGAAATGGTAAAATATTGCGAAGAACAAAATTGGCAGGACAAACCTATCTCAGCCAGTTTCAACTTAATCTTTTGTTTACGCAATCCCCATCTTGGTTATGTTTCTTCTAACGAAGGTTTCTCGCAGGTAATGAACCTGAAAAAATATCAGGAAGCTGAAATATTTTTAAACGATTGTACCTCATTTGGAGAGGAGACACAAATAGATTCTATTGCCAGTTTCAGCCGGGTAGCGAAAGAGTTTGAAAGAGAGCAAGCCTGGGGAAAAATTTACACTAAACTTCCGTAAGGCAAAGAATATTATTTAATGAGCTATCTCACTTCTGAAATGACTTAAACCTGAAACAAATTTTGAATTTTTATCTAAACGAAAAGGAAACTGATTACTGATTTGATCTGCATTTTCGTTATGCTCCTTATTATATTTTAGTTCAACAACCACTTTCAGGTCTTCCTTAAACGAATGTTGCATATGATTCCACGATGGCCTTAAATTGTAATATTCCATTTGGTCATCAACTGTTATTCTGAACACTTTATTAAGCGTTGTATAATAACTTCTTAAATATGTATTAAACAAAACCGGTTGCAAACCAGTAAGCTTTTCCCTTACGTCTGCCGGTAAAGTCGCGTTATCAAAAATACCTGTTAGCGCTCTTGCATGAAATTCTTTTTTATTAAAATAAAATGAAGGTACACTATATGATTTTTTTGTACCTACCAGCCCTTTTTTTATTTTAAATTCCAAGATAGGAGAATCTACCTTCCCAAATTCGTCGCCATACCATCGCAAACGTACCTTCCAGCGATTACCATTGCCAAAAAGATTATCAAAATAACAATCGAAACCCGGAGTATCAAAGTAGATGTTATTAATTCGTCGTTTTGAAAATGCAGAAATAAAAAATGCGTTGTTTTGTTTAATTATAGCCTCGGTAGCCAACCGGTTTAACGGATGGGTTACAAACTTTCGCTCGTACCTAAATGTATTTAATTCGGTATATCCCTGCATTTTTTAAAACGAATTATTATCGATAAAAGAAACCCGAACTCCTGGATTTAGACTATGAACTTTATCTTTAAACTGCTGTAAATCGGTGGCCTTACTTATTTCAACCCAATAAGCTGCCTCAATTAAATCTGAAGATTCATCGTAACGCACCAATTTCGACGATTTAAAAATATCCATTACCTCCGAATCAATGTTTTCCAGCTTAGGCTTTCCTTCTCCATTACTACTGATAGTTAAATACAGATTTTGTTTCCGTGTTTTTGATGAGCTCAAGAACCTCAACCAAATAATAGTCAGCAGGACAAAAGCTGCAATTACAGTTATTATTTGCTGGCTGGCTCCCAAGCCCAAACCAATGGCGATGGTAAAAAACAAATAGGCCAATTCTTCAGGCTCTTTTATTGCCGAGCGGAAACGAACAATTGAAAGTGCCCCTACCAAACCAAGAGATAGCGCCAACGAAGATTTAACAATCGAAATAATCAGCATAGTTGTAAAAGCAATCAAAAAGAAATTTGCCCCAAAAGCTTTTCGGCTCGATAAACTTTTTGCACACCTGGAATAGGTGTATTCCAAAATAAACGACAATACCAGTATTATAACCGAATTTATTACAAAATCTAATATCGAAATTTGTGCATTTTCAGTAATTAAAAACCGCTGAAACAGGTTCCATTTATCCATAATTAAGTGTTTATTGATATAATTTTTCTGCTATATTTTTTTCTCTTCCGTAAATTTTTTCTCCATTCAAGATCAATACAGACCCTTCTTCTATCTGGTGAAAAATCATATTATTTTTCATTCTCAAATTATTGATTGTAATTTGTGCCGCACCGTATTCAGGCTTTTTAACAAAAGCAACCAATCCATAAACAATATGGCTCATCTCTATTCTATCTAGCTCCAGTTCAGACATATCTTTTGATGCCACACCTATATTGGCTTTATCAATGATACATTCTGTAATATTCAAAAACGAGTGCTCTCCTCCGGAAATTGCTTTATCGCTAATATCATACATGGTGCACCCCGATATGTCTACATGGCTCCCCGAGAAATCAATGGCATCGTTACCAATCTTATTGAAAGTACATCGTACAACCTTGCCTGAGCAAAAATCAGAATCAAAAGCATCGGCAAACGTATTTTCAAACCGGCAATCTTGCACATGAAATTGAGAACGCACGATATTCAGAGCATCATCGCAATTAAAATTGGACGCAAATATACAGTTTTCCATTTCAACATCGGCTTCGTATAAAGCAACCGCAGCAGGCGACTGCCATCCTCCTTTATGCATGCTTCCCAATCCACTAAATTGAACAAAGTTCATTTTTGATTTTTCACCTGGCTGAATAACATTAAATCCTTGCGCCGAATGATCGCTTGAATATATTTTTATCGGTTTTTCTTGAGAACCCAGCATTTTTACCGGTGCTAGAGATATAAAAGCGGCTCCATGAACAAAATCCATCCGAGTACCTGCATTAAATTGAACTTCCTCAACAGTTTCTGGGATAAATATATCGTTGGAAAAAACATACTCCCCGTCAAAAATAATTTTTCCATCAACCAGAGTTAACTGCTGTGGTGTTTCTTCAAGTGCTTGCCGGGTACTTAAACCTTCCGAATATTTCCATGGATACACCTCTGTTTCCAACATAACCGAACCAACCGAAAACAATATTCTTTCTGGCAATTCATCAAGCGGAACGGAAAGGATTTTCATACCATCTGCCTTGTAGGCAGGAAGTACTGGCGCCGGATCAAAACTTTCGGGCATACGGTCTTTCATAAATGCGCCCAATACTTTTATTTCAGCATTGTGGTAATTCAGCAATTGCAAACTTTGTTTCTCACGATCGTAATAAGCATGAACCAACAATGGAACCAGGTTCTTATTCAGGTCAGAAGTGTTTTCATTACTATTCTCATTTACTACTTGCTGCCCGATTTTTTCTACATTTTCTTTTATTTCTGCTAAATTTTCCCGAACCCATTTGGCCTGTTCTGTTAAACTTTCAAAATTAAACTGATAATAAGGAAATTCTTTTTGAATAAGTTGATTTAACGAATCAGCCTGGTTTTTATAATTGGTAATTATGTCTTTAATGAATTCAGATGAACTGTATTTTTCAAGATAGTGAAGGTAATTGAGGTTGAACAAGCTATCTGAAAATACCTGCATAAGCATCAGCTCTTCTTCTTTTAAAGTGCTTATACTTTCGGGATTAAACATCCCCGAGACCTTCTCATCAAAACGTTTATAAACTCCTCCTTCTATATATCCATCAAAAGCAATTGGCTCAAGCAAACAAGTTACCGGGTTAAAATAAAAACGCTGATTATGCCAGGTAAAACCATGGTACGATTGGGTGATATCTACCAATGCGTAATATTGCGCCAATTTATCTAAATCAAAAATCCGTGAAACGGGCTTTGTCCTGTTTTTATATTGATACAAAAGTTTCTGACCCTCCTCAAGTTTTTCAAGCATAAGCGAGTCTGCGGTAACCTGACCAACTTTAAACGGAATTACCGGAGCAGCTCCAAAATAATCGATATTCCATTCGCGTCCTGTAACGTTGGTTTCGAGTACTCGCTGCCACATTAAGGTTTCATCAAAGCGCAGAATTGGCCCCTCGCGACGATTTCTACTCTCCACAAGTTGTTTCTCAAAATGTTCTTCCCAGGCATAAATGCCAAGCGAACGATTATTAATATTTACGGGAACAAAACCATAACGAGTAGTAAGTACATCTTCCTTCTCAAAAATCTGATGTGCCAGCCACTCATCCAGAAAATTTCGTGTTATTGGATTCTGAACCGAAAAAGTCTTGAGATGTTTCCAGGTAAATCCTTTTTTCAATTTAAATCGAAACGACCACTTATCTCCACGTATATGGTCGACCAAATCACCTTTCAGACGAAACTTTGCATCTAAAAAATCACTTCCGTCAAACAATACTACATTCGAATAATCCTCATCGTTATTTACCAATACCCCGGTTTCGAAAGCAATATACCGTTTGTCATTTAACTTTCTTAAATCGTTGTCGTCGATGTACAACTGCAAACCATCAGTTTTTTCATAAACGGGATAATCTTTTGTTTTCCTGTGTTCTATTTGAAGATCGTCGAAATAAACCGAATCAGGGCTATTATTCCATACAAATACCTTCACCTGACCTTTTGTGAAAGTGGGAGGGGTAAAAACTTCTAAAAATATTTTTTCCCAACCATCAGCCTTTTTCTCAACAACAAACTTACCGGCGTTGTAAAAACCATCTCCTCCATCGATAACAATTACTCCGCTATTATTCTGATTTTTCCGCCATGCTGTTACCCGAAGGTACTCATCGGGGCCTATCCCTTTTACATCAGTTGTAAAACCATAAGGGCTTTTAGGTATAAGTTTTATGCTGTATTCTCCTGATTGTGCTGTTTCGTTTGTGCGCCTGTCGATATTACCAAAGCCCTGTTTACTTCCTTTTGAATCGAGAAAGTGGTGTTTTGACTCATCCATACTTTCGGCATTGCATAAATAAACCTCGTTAAGTTCAGAAAGTTCTTTTGAATCGTAGGAACACGCGAATCCCAAAAACAACAAAAAAAAGACGATAATTTTATTTACTTGCAAATATGGCATAGACCTCAATAAGAATTCGCAAAATTAACAATTCAACAATAATCTTTTTAACTTCGCCTGATATTTATTTCATATGAATTGGGAAAAAAGTACGTTAATAATTTTAAGTATATTCCTTTCTGTAACCAGCTTCTGTGCTTATGGCCAGGAGCCATTACTTTTTGGATCGGAACAACAGGATTTTGGGCATTCGATAAAACTATACAAAGGAGCATATTACATTGTTGGTACAACCCGAAAAGATGCCCAAAGCGCTCTTGATTATTATGTATTAAAAATCAGGTCGAATGCTTCGGTTGAAAAAAAATATGTTTATGGTTTTCCAAAGCATGATGTTGCCAACCAAATCATTGTCGATGATGATGGTTTTTACATTCTGGGTAGCGCGTACGACCATGGCTTTCCTAATGTTGATATGCACCTGGTAAAATTGAAAACCAACGGAGATAAAGATTGGGAACAATACTACGGAACCGAGTTCCAGGACCAGGGAATGAATATGATCCGAACAAAAGACAGTGGCTTTGCAATGATCGGTTTTTCAAACTCCAGAACCGATTTCGGCGATATGTATATTGTAAAAACGGATAATAAAGGAAATCTGGAATGGCAAAATTTCTTTGGCCCTTCCTATGTCGACTATGGTTTTAGCCTTATAGAAAATCAGGCCGAAGAATTAATTCTCGCGGGAACTGAAAATGGTTTTTACAACCCAACACAAACCGATTTTCTAACGCATGACGCTGATATTTTACTGGTTAAAACAAACAAAACCGGAGAACAAGTATGGTATAAAACTTTTGGAGGAAACGGCCACGACTGGGCAAAAGATATTATAACATCAACAGATGGAGGCTACCTGGTTTGTGGCTCAACCCAAAGTTTCGGAGAGGGCAGTTTTGACGTTTTCTTAATGAAAATAAACGAGGAGGGGGAGCAAGTTTGGATTAAAACTTATGGCGGACAAGAGTTTGAATATGGCGAAAAACTGGTGATTGGTACTGACGGAAATATCTATATTTCAGCAACAAGTGCAAGTTTCTCCAATAATGGTAAACCCGATCATTATATCATAAAAACCGACATAAACGGTGAGCTTATCTGGAGTAAAACATTTGGCTCCAATGAATCTGATTATTCTACAGGAATTGTGGCAACGCCCGATTCAGGAGTGGTATTTACAGGATGGACAAATGTTGCCGAACTGGGTAAAACGGATATCGTATTATATAAGCTTTCAAAAGACGGTAACACCCAACTTATTTCCAGCATTTTACCCACCGACTCGGCAACCTCTCTTATTGTTTATCCAAATCCGGCTTTTCAACAATTTATTGTTGAGCCTGTCACCGCGAACAATACCGAATTATCTTTTTCGCTTTTTACTCTAAAAGGGGAAAAAATTCTGGAAAAGCCGATTCAGGCTAATACTAAAAACACAATTCAACTATACGTTCAGGACGGAACCTATATTTACAGGGTAGAAAGAGAAGGGAAACTTATCCAAACCGGCAAACAGGTTATTCATAAGTATAGCCGGTAAATTCATCAAAGTCTACAAACTCCCATTCGAGCCAACTGTTAGTTGGGACATGCTTAAATACTATTGCCCAATCAGGCGCTGCTTTTTTTCGTTCTTCAGGATCGGTATAATAACTCCGGCTTAATCCCGTTCCCAAAAAATGGATACCGTCATCCGATTCAATGTCGATCTTTTTAGCGCCCATATCTCCAAGAATGCACAATACTTCTATGCCCCTATTTTTTACCTCAACAAGGCGCGGATAAATTTCGTTTACAAAGGTACTTCCTTCCGAATAACAATTAAAATTGTAATAAACCAGATTGCTTTGTGCATAAGTTGACGGAGGTGGAAGTCCTGGCACCCCGGCCCAAATCCCATGGTGCATTAACAAAACCAGATGTGAAGAGTTTTTGATACTATCACATACATCAACAATTATTTTATATTGATCGTTTAGCTGTTCGCAATCATAAGGTGTTAGATTGGTATTTAAAACAATGTATGTTATGCCTTTGTAATGCGTTGTATAATATGTTTTTTTACCGGTAATTTCTTCAAGCCACACCCAGTTGCCGTTTCGGGTATCATGGTTCCCCAGAGCCCACATTGTTGTTTGTTTTTTTAAATCGAAAATACTATCGATATAGGCTAAAGTGGAATACGACATCAAACTTTCAGAACAAACATCTCCTCCCAGCCAAATACCATCATAAGTTCCAAGATCCATTTTTTCTATTCGGGAATCGACTTTATCGCCAGGTGTATGATATTGATAAGTATGCCCCATAAAAAGATAAGAAAGTGTATCTTTTTGAGCACTGGTGTTTATAAAAAAAGTAATTATAAACAGAAATATAAAAATGCCTTTGGTCATTTCGCTGGTTTTCTTAATTCGTGCCCAAAGTTAAGCTTTTATTCTTACCACAAATTTCCTTCGGGCTGATTGAGTGCAGACACCCACCATAATCAGAAATCTTTTTTATGTTTGTATTCTCATTTAAATCCAAAAAACCGAACAGGGAAGCCTAAAATCCAAAAAAAACATATTCCCTGTCTGCTACTGATTTTTTTTGGTTTGGTTATGTTTGCCATGGGGATACTAAACCATTACTTTTTTAGAACAGCCACCCATGATTATGGCAATTATAATTTTGCATTTTGGGATTATTCGCATTTCAAACTAAGTACAATCCCAACCTTCAGAGGCAATTTCCTGCAAGACCACTTTTCATTAACCCTCATGTATTTTGTGCCTGTTTACTGGCTTTTAAATTGGTTAACCCAAACCTATACTTTAATTATTATTCAATGCGCTCTGATTGTTATTGCTGTATGGTATTCATACAAAATTGTAAAATTAAGGTCTGAAAATATATGGTTGGGAACAGGTATTATGCTGTTTTATTTCCTGTTGCTTGGAAGGTACACCGCATTTTCTGCAGATGTTAACCTGGCAATTATATCGTCTTGTTTTATTCCAGTATTCTTATATTACTTTTTTACCAAAAAATACTTTCTGTCCTTTATCATTCTATTCTTATCCCTTTTCTCACGGGAAAATATTCCGTTGTGGTTTATTTTTATTTTTGCGGTCCTAATCATTGATCAGCGAAAAAACCAAAAAGCAGTATTAATTGCAACGGCAGGCATGGTCATTTCTGTGCTTTATTTTATTCTTCTGTTTAAAGTATTTATACCCTCGGTTGAAACGGAAGGAATAAGTTACAGCTTGTTTAACTATTCGGCACTGGGAGCAACTCCGGGCGAAGCACTTGCCTACATACTACGGCACCCTATTGATGCCATTAAATTATTCTTTGTTAACCATAAAAATAATCCGACATACGATTATGTAAAGGCCGAGTTTTATTGGGTTTACCTTATTTCTGGAGGATTGGTGCTATTTTTCAGGCCAAAGTATCTAATCTGGTTTATTCCCATTGTTGCCCAAAAAGTATTAAACGACAATCCTACCCGCTGGGGAATTGCATCCTATTATTCAGTTGAAGTTGTAACATTGCTGCCGCTGTCGGTGTTTTTAGCCATTGCATCGTTTAAAACAAGCTGGTTACAAAAAACGGTGATTATTATGGTTTGTGTTGGAACCCTTTTTATGACCATAGTAAAACTTGAGCCATCGAACCGCAGGATACCCTGGACCTTAAATACATCGAAAGAAAAGGTGTATAGCAAAGCTTTTTACACAACTCCTTATCATATCAAAGAGGTTAATAAGCTTATAAAGATAATACCGGCAAACGCAAGAGTAAGTGCTTCAAATTACATTCTTCCTCATTTGGCCCAACGAAAATCAATTTATTACTTCCCTAATATTAAGGATGCCGAATACATTGTATTTTCTGTATTCGACAATCATTACCTACTAACGCACATGCAAAACGAAAACGAACGAAACAAATATTTTTCCGATACTAACTGGAAACTTGTTGGAAGCAGTTTCCCTGTTTTTCTATTTAAAAAAGCTGAATTGTCAGTTAATGAGTCAAACAGCTGGGAAAAAGGGATATGGTCGGTACAAGACACCATATGGTGCGATTACGAAACTAAAGACTCATCTGGAAAGAATATTCTTTTTTCGAACGGAGAAAAAGCTGAAAAAATAGATTTACACTCCAAAGAACAATCCCGCTCGCTTGGCTACAGTATCAGACTTACTCCGGAAGCTCGCTATGGTTCCAGAATAAATCTGAATGTTGATAATAACGATTATTTGGAAATAAGTTTTTGGGCTCTTTGCGATGATGTTAAGCAGGTACATCTGGTTTCTGATTATGGAGACAGTCATCATTTTCATTGCAGCGAAAGCTATAATACTGATTCGCTGGGATGGAAAGAATATGTACTGAGTTACTGGATTCCACAGAAATCAGAATCTAATGATTGTTCAATGCACATATGGAACAGTGGAGGTGGTTCTGTTTACATCGATGATCTGGAAATAATTAAAAAGAACCGCTAAGTGAATAAAACCATTGGAAAACTAATGGGCTTTAACTTCAGCGTTCAAGCTTTTTACAAAAAGTTTTTTTCGATCTTTATTCCAAATATACATTTTAATAATTGAGGATTGGGGAATATCTGCCGAAAAACGTGTGTTAACAGTGGCTTTCTTCCAGTCAGAATCATCCTTACCCCATAGCAGCGATCGTTTTTCGTATCGTAAATTCTCCCTTTCATTTTCCACTGAAATAATTAATAAAACCTCCTTTTCAAAGATTTCGGCATCGCCCATAAATTCGATCGACAATTCAACATCAATAATTTCTCCGGAAGGGAGCTCATTCATAGCCACAATTATATTCGGACTATATTCGGTTGCGGGAGACATCTCCAGAGCATTTTCTCCATTATATTTTAAGATCTGTGGCGCATCAGATTCTGCAATTCCCAAATCTCTCACTATTGTTTCCGATCTGCCCGAAGCCACCCTGTTTTTAACCTTTTGGAAAATATAAACCCCGTAATCATGGCCTCCCAATACGGTTATTTTTTGTACCGGCAACAAGGTTTTTACCAGTTGAAGCGACGCATCGTTTTTGAGTGTAGCAAGGCTTGTTCGTCCTTCGTTGGGGCCAAAATGTGCATCCCAAACAATAATATCTCCATAATCCATCGAATTCGATGGCTTCAACTTATCACCTATTCCCCAATTGCTTTTCGTTTTATCGTAAGGATCCAAATCCAAATGAAAAACAATCATCGGGTTAAAATAATAGACTTTACCATTCAGCTGGTTTTCTTTCAAGAACCGGGCACTTTTTTCTATTAACTTATCTGTTTCCGGTGCTTTTACCGGCAAATCACTTTTAAATAAAAACAACAATAGCTGACTTGCCATAACAAAACCCGCAATTACCAGTATTGCTCTTTTTCCTTTTGTTTTATCAAGAATAAACTCCAGTCCAGCTGCCGCCGATAATGCAGCCAAAGGAAGCACTCCGCCAATAACACGTATTAATCCCAACGATCCGCCTCGACCTTGCCACCAGACATAACTATGCGCTGCAAAATAAGTAAGCCAGCTTCCAACGACAAGAATATAATGAATTGTTTTTGGGCTTGTCAGTGAAAACTTTTTTAACACATCGGTGGTCTCCACTACTAATCCAATCAAAATTAACGTCAACATAGGAATACCAAAAATTGTGTCGCTTTTTTTAATAAAGTGAAAAAGGCTTCCATTACCATAAACGCTTTCTCCGGTTGGATAAGGAAAACGGTTAATAATCCACAAAACATCGCCAAATGCCAAAAAGCCAACCAGCGAATAAAAAAGAGTTCCGGTTAGCAAAAACAAAACTGAACGATAGGCTCGACTCAAAACAAGTGCCGCAGCAAATACCGGAAGAAATACAATTCCTTCTGATCGGACAAAAGGAATAAATGATAAAACAATAGCTGAGAAAAGATATTTTTTAGCAAAAAAAAGGTAAACGGATATAATCAGCACTAAACCAAATAAAACTTCGGTTAGGCATGAAGTTGTAAGTACAAAATAGATAGGAGCAAAAGCAGCGAGTACTGTTATACTAAACGCACTTTTAGGGAAGTATTGTCTTGCAATTATATAAACAACATACAAAGAAAATACAGCAACAATAAGGTTAAAAATCTGCGCCAACTTAAATCCACCAAGTGCAAAAAATGACAGGAGTGTTGTATAAACGGGCTTTCCCCACAAATCAAGAAATAAATGCGGGTACTTAAATGCATATTTTGCAATATGATAATGCGAAATACTATCTGCTCCTCCAAATGTTTTTTCGTTGAGAAATATAAGAACAAGCTGAAAAACAACTAATAAAAAGAAAAACACATATAAACCCAGCTTCTCGGGATCCTTTCTCATGGTCGCATTATTATCGTGAAAAAATATTATACTTCAAAATACACCACAGCGCTCTCAGGCCATCTCTCCAGCCAATTTTCTTACCATCGGCATAAGTTCTTCCGTAATATGAAATACCTACCTCGTAAATTCGGATATTGGGTACACGAGCCACTTTTGCAGTTACTTCGGGTTCAAAACCAAAGCGGTTTTCTTTCAAAACCAGCGATTTTATTATTTGTGCATCAAATAGCTTGTAGCAAGTTTCCATATCGGTAAGGTTCAGATTGGTAAACATATTCGACAAAAAAGTGAGAAACTTATTGCCAATGGAGTGCCAGAAGAATAAAATGCGGTGCGGATTGCCACCCATAAAACGCGAGCCGTATACCACATCGGCAAAACCTTCGGCAACTGGCTTAAGTAAATGGTTGTATTCTCTGGGGTCGTATTCTAAATCAGCGTCCTGAATAATAATATAATTGCCTCTTGCCTCTTGTATTCCACGGTGCAAAGCAGCGCCTTTGCCTTTGTTTTCAGGCTGGTGCAGTTGACGTATTTCAACTTCCGTATGCTTTTGAATGTATTGATCAATTATATCGGATGAGTTATCAGTTGAACAGTCATTGATTAAAATAATTTCCTTTTCAAAATTATGGTTAAGACTTACATCAATTATTTTATTCAAAATTAAATGAATCGTTTTTTCCTCGTTATAAACCGGAATAATGACCGACAGTAGATTTTGGTTCATTCTTAAAAAATTTCCTTCAAATATAGGTTAATTTCCTTCGCTTACTTCTTTAGCTCTCAACAAATATATGAACTGAACACAGGAGTACTTAGTATAATTTTGCGCGAAAATCATTTGAAAATTCCAAATTATATTTCACCTTTAAAATTACAAACAGAACTAATATGGCAAAATCGCTGGTAAACACTAACGCCAAATTTGGCACCCTGCCGGTCTTTTTAACGGCGCTATCAACTATTCTCGGAGCAATTTTATTTTTGCGTTTTGGCTGGGCAGTAGGGCAGGTTGGCTTTATTGGTGTAATTGGTATAATTGTTTTAGGACATGTGGTTACCATACCCACCGCTTTTGCTGTTGCCGAGATTGCTACCAACCAAAGGGTACAAGGCGGTGGAGCCTATTACATCATTAGCCGGTCGTTTGGGTTGAATATTGGCGGGGCAATTGGTATTGCGCTTTACCTCTCGCAAGCCATAAGTGTAGCCTTTTATGTAATTGCCTTTGGAGAAGCCTTTGAACCGCTTATTAGATGGATTGGTGAGAGTTACAATTTTTACATCCCCGACCGTCGTTGGATTTCCATACCTACCATGGTGCTGCTATCGGTGCTTATATTAACAAAAGGGGCAAATGTTGGAATGAAAGCCCTTTATGTGGTGGTGGCTATTCTTCTCACTTCAATAGCCATGTTTTTTATGGGCGAATCATCTATTAAACCCGACAAAGTTGACTTTCATGTAACCATAAGCAATCATCTGCCATTCTTCTACGTTTTTACCATAATTTTTCCGGCATTTACAGGTTTGGCTGCCGGTCTGGGGCTTTCGGGCGACTTAAAAGACCCAAAAAAATCAATTCCTCGCGGCACCCTGTGGGCTACGGTGGTGGGTATGCTCGTTTACATTGCTGTGGCCTATAAATTCACAATTTCGGCATCGCCCGAGGACCTGGTTTCCGACCAGCTGATAATGAGCAAAATAGCCATTTGGGGTCCCATTATTCCGGTTGGCCTTGCAGCTGCATCGCTTAGCTCGGCACTGGGATCGATAATGGTAGCACCACGCACCCTGCAGGCCATAGGCTTCGACGATATTTTCCCCCAGGGGAGCCTTAACCGCTGGTTTGCCAAAGGCCGAAAAAAAGATAATGAACCCATTAACGGGTCGCTGATTACCATCATTATTGCATTTGTTTTTGTGGTTATTGGCGATGTTGATTTTGTAGCTCAAATAATCTCGATGTTTTTTATGGTTACCTACAGTGCCATCTGCCTTATTTCATTTCTTGAACATTTTGCTGCCGATCCGGCTTACCGGCCAACCTTCCGTTCCAGCTGGCATTTGTCGTTGCTGGGCACACTGGCATCGTTCTGGTTAATGTTTAAAATGAATGCCACCTATGCTGCTGTTTCGGTGGTAATTATGGCCATTATTTACTACGTTATCATGTTAAACAACGAAGAAAACCAGGGACTAAACAAATTATTCAGGGGTGTTATTTTCCAGCTAAGCCGGCAATTACAAATTATGCTTCAACGGGCCGATAACGAAAAAGACAAGGGCTGGCGACCATTTGGTGTATGCATTTCGCACGACACTTTTAAGCGGCGCTCAGCTTTTGATATCATGCGTTGGATTTCGTACAAATATGGTTTTGGCACCTACATTCATTTTATAAAAGGCTTACTGAATGAGAAAAATACCAGCGAATCAAAAAAAATTCTCGACCGATTGATTCAGTTGTCTGCAGGAAGCAAAAACAGGGTTTACCTCGACACAATTATTTCGCCGTCGTACACCTCGGCAATTGCCCAGGTAGTGCAGCTTTCAGGAATATCTGGCAAAGGCAACAATCTTATTCTTTTTGAGTTCTCGAGAACCGATCCCGGAAATTTAAAGGAAATTACAGCCAATTACGAAATTGTTGAATCGGCCGGATTTGATATTTGCATCTTAAATACCTCGTACAAAAGTTTTGGTTATAAGAATGAAATTCATATTTGGATTAGCCCCGAAGATTACGTTAATGCCAACCTGATGATTTTGCTGGGTTACATTATTTTAGGCCATCCGGAATGGAAAAAGGGAAAAATTAAAATTTTTGCACTTTACCCCAAAGAGGCTATTGAAGAAAAACGCAAACAATTAATGGAACTGATAAAAGCCGGCCGCCTGCCCATTAGCCCGTCTAATATTTCGATGGTACCATTTAATACCGGCGATCGCAAAAATGTAATCATGAAATATTCGGGCGATGCCGACCTTACAATAATTGGCTTTACAACTGATGCATTAAAAAATATTAAAGAATTTAGCGAAGGCTACAACGACCTGGGCAACATCCTGTTTGTGAGTTCTAACCGGGCAAAAGCAATAAACTAGCTGTTGCTTTCGTTTCTTCAACTGGCATTTTTAGCTAATTTTGAACCACATAAAAAGCTTCAACATGGAAAGAATAGCCATATTCCCCGGATCGTTTGATCCTTTTACCATCGGACACGAGTCAATTGTTCGGCGTGCCATTTCAATGTTCGATAAAATTTATATCATGATTGGTTTTAATGCCAATAAGAAATCATTCTTCCCCATTGAGAAAAGGCTGAAATGGATAAACCAGGTGTTTAAAAACGAAGCAAAGGTTGAAGTTAGAATGCACGAAGGACTAACCGTTGATTTTTGTAAAGAAGTGGGTGCCAAATACATCTTACGCGGTATTCGTACCTCTTCAGATTTTGAATACGAACGAGCCATTGCCCAGGTAAACAAAAAAATGCACCCTGAAATTGAGTCGGTATTTCTACTTACCCTTCCGGAGCATACTCCAATAAATGCCACCATCATCCGCGATATTGTTTCGCATGGGGGCGATGCAAGTATGTTTTTACCCGAAGGATTAGACATGAGCGAATTTAAAGTTGATTAGCCCATGAGCAGTATTCGTTTTTTTGTTGTTTTTTTTCTCGTTGTATCTTTTTTCAATTCTGCAGAAAGTGCTGAAATCAGGTGTTCGAACCCGGCATATGCCAACCAAACACTCCAGTTTTATGCCTATGCTGATCCGGTGTCGAATGAGACTCAAAATTTATTTACCCTGAAAATTGATAAAAACGGGAATGGATCTGTAAACATTCAACTATCGCAGCCGGTTTTTGCATTCTGCGAGTTTGGAATATACCGGGGCATGTTGTTGCTGCAACCCGAAACAAAAATAGGATTAAAACTCCCGCCCTTAAAAAAGAAATCCTTCTCCGACGAAAAGAATCCTTATTTCACGCCCGTCTCTTTTTGGTTTTACTCAACAGACGGGGCTCAGCTAAACGATAAAATAAGCAAGTTTGAACAAAAGTTAAACGAACTTACCGACAAAGATTTTAAGCGCTTGTACTTTCAGCAATCAAAAACAGCTTTCGCGGCACTTTCAACCCAACTGGATACTATCTTCCCGGAAACTACGCCCGCATGTTTTAAGCTGCACAAGTTACTTCGTTTAAAACTAATTGAGGCAGATATTTTTCGTTTGCGCCCCGAACAGTACAGCTCTGTTTTTCAAGATATTGAACCAGCGCTGTGGCAACAACAGGCATTTAACACCCTGTTTAACAAAACTTTCGACGAGCAACTAAGTTTTTCGGCCAAAGCCATTGGTGGAACAAAAATTTCGGAAGCTGTGGCAACTGAAAACATAAAGGCGCTGATTGAATTTATAAGCACCAAATATAAGCTTACCGGACAAGTGGCCGATTTGGTTTTACTAAAACTATTACACGATGGATTTTATTCCAATGATTTCTCGAAGAAAGCCATCAAAAATATGATTACCAGCAATTACTTTGCACAAAACAAAACACCAAAAATAAAGGAAACAGCAAAAAACATAAGTATCAAAATTACCTTTCTGGAAAAAGGAAGCGAGGCTCCGGCGATTTGTTTAGCTAATTTGCAAGGAGAAAAACATTGCACCAATGCCGGCAACAAAAAATTCAAATACATTGTTTTTGCTGATGCTGAAACGATAGTTTGCCAGGAGCATTTAAAATACTTAAGCCGGATTAACGAACTATTTGGCCGGCATCTCGATATTTTTATTGTTCTACGGAATACTCCCAAATCGGGCATCGATAGTTTTTTTAGCACCCATGAGATCCCCGGAGAAAAATTACTTGACACCAACGCAAAAGCAATTGCCGATTATAAAATCCGGTCGTTCCCTCAATGTTTTTTGTTCGATGAAAATCATCGGGTAGTTTTTAACGATGCGAAAGCTCCGCTAAATGGTTTTGAGCAGCAATTTGGCTCGTGGCTTCAAAAAGAGTTGTTTATGCGACAACGAAATCAAGCCCGGTAAATACGTATTAAAGCTTTTAAGTTTTCGTAAGTATTTTCCAAAACCAAATCGAGCTGTGCAGGCCGAAACCAGCGCAGTTTTGTAATGTTCTCATCCAATTGCGGTATTCCGTCATCTTGCCCCCGGTAGTCCATTTCGTACCAGAAAGTTTCTTTAAAAACCCACCTCCCCCGTGTGTCTTTATAAGGCGACTGGTAAATGTGGTAGGTTGATGGCAATTGTTTTATTATCGAATGCCCTGAAATACCACACTCTTCTTCCACTTCGCGCAAGGAAGCAGTTTCGCAGCTTTCGCCTTTATCAATTTTACCTTTCGGAAGGTCCCATTTGCCGTTTCTGAAAATAAATAACAGCTCCTCTCCCCGCCGCACTACACCACCGGCTGCATTAATTTGTAAAAACGACGACCGGAAATCCTGAAACAATTCCTGTGCTTTTAAATGTTCTACAACAGTTTCTTCCTCCTCCCCTTTTTCAAACTGTTGCAACCAGTCGGAAATGCTGTTCTCATGGCATTTTGCAATTAATCTGCTGCTTGGTTTACTCAATGTTATATTCGCGCCCGGCACAAATATTATCCTCTTTTCATTAAAAAAAACTTTATACTTTTGCATCGAATTAAAATTGCACATTATTATGGAATCTACTCAAATTGAAATAACTAAAAGATTATTAGAAATAAACACCATAAAGATACAACCAGATAATCCATTTACATGGGCTTCTGGCTGGAAATCTCCAATTTATTGCGACAACCGGAAAACACTTTCATATCCTGATACACGCTCCTACATTCGCGATGCGTTTGTAAAACTTATTCAGGCAAAATACCCCGAAGCAGAAGTAATTGCCGGTGTTGCGACTGGTGCCATTGCTATTGGTGCTCTTGTTGCCGATAAACTGGGGCTACCGTTTATTTATGTTCGCTCGAAACCAAAAGGACATGGTTTGGAAAACCTGATTGAAGGAGACCTGAAACCATTTCAAAAAGTTGTTGTAGTTGAAGACCTTGTTTCTACAGGAATTAGCAGCCTTAAAGCTGCCGAAGCCGTTAACAACTTTGGAGGAGAGGTTGTTGGTATGGTTTCTATTTTTACTTATAACTTCCCGCTGGCAAACGAGAATTTCAAAAAAGCAGGTATTGAGCTTACCTCTTTAAGCCGGTACCAGATTTTAATCGACCTTTCACTTGAGAAAGGCGACATCTCAAAAGACCAGGTGGAATCGTTAATGGAATGGCGTGAAGATCCTGCAAACTGGGGAAAATAAATCGATTTTGAATTAGCAACTAAATATGATCCCGCCTTTGCGCGGGATTTTTTTTCATTAGCAATATGGCACTTAATAAATACGTTAGCGAAGTAAAAGTTATTGATCATAACCAACAGATCGTTTTTAACTATTTGTCGAATTTCGAAAACCTGTCGACGTATCTGAACTCGGGCCTGATTGAAAAGATTACCGAGAAAGTTCCGCAAATTAAAATTACTGATTTCGAATCGGATAAAGATTCTTGTAAATTCAACATTACCGGGCTTGGTCTTGCCGAAATTAAAATTGTAAACCGCGAACCTTTTAAAACCATAAAAGTAGAGAGTTCGGGAGGCTTACCTTTGAGTTTTACTTTTTGGATACAGTTGTTGCCAGAGAGCGAGTACAAAACTAAAATGCGCCTGACACTGCATGCCGAAATGAGTATGATGATTAAAATGATGGCCGGCAGTAAACTCGAAGAAGGCATTAACCAATTGGCCGACACGCTTTCGAAACTGCCTTACCGATAAAATTAGCTAGTTCAAAAAAAAATTAAAGAACAAACTCTACCTCTTTAAACATAAATTCGCTAAGTGTTCCATCGCGCTTTTCGAGCCGAAGTTGACCAAAACTGCCAATACCGGTAATTTTTGCTTCAAACTCAGTAGCTCCTTTTTTATAACGGTGCCAACCGCTATTTCTGAATAAATTTTTACAATACGCCTCATCAATTTCATCAAACAAGCCACGGTTTAAAATATGCAGGTACTCATCCATCTGCAATAAAAACTCCTTCAAAATTGCCGTAATATCCTGTTCTTCATTCAGCAATTGTTTCAGAGAAACCGGATTGGGAGCATCCGACAAAAATTTTTCCTGGTTAACATTTAATCCCACTCCAACAACCGACGATTCCAGGTTATTTCCCTTCACCCAGTTTTCGATAAGCATGCCTGCAATTTTTTGCTCTCCAACATAAATATCGTTTGGCCATTTAATTTTTACCCCTTTAAGATATTGGCTAAGAACCTTAACCATAGCCAAACTAACAATTTTTGAAATATAAAACTGTTGGGCGGCTATTAAAAAATCAGGTTTCAGAATTAAACTAAAAAGCAAATTTTTACCCCTTTCGCTTTCCCACGAATTGCCAACCTGTCCGCGCCCACTATGCTGATAATGTGCCAAAACGACAGTACCTTGAGTTGCCTTTTGGGCAAGCAGTTGCTTGGCATAGTTGTTGGTACTGTCAAGCTCACTTAAAACAATAATATTTTTGTCAGTTAAAAACATATAAATTCAAAAGTAAACCATTCGCTTAAAAAATGGTTAATTGACAAAAAGATTATCTTTGTGAGGTACAATAATTTTATATGAAGAAAACGGAACAGTCAAAAGTTTTAATAGAAGCAATTCTTGAAGGAATACATCGAATAAAAGGAAAAGACATTATACACGTTGATTTGGAAAGCATCGATCATACCGAATGCGGACATTTTATAATTTGCCACGGAACCTCTTCAACACATGTTGATTCAATTGCACAAACGGTAGAAGCAACAGTTAAAGAAATAATTGGCGAAGATGTTTGGCATCGCGACGGCTACCGAAATGCAATTTGGATTTTGCTGGATTACGGCGATGTGATGTTACACGTTTTTCAGGAAGAAGCACGCCGGTTTTACAACCTGGAAGGACTTTGGGCAGATGCAAAAATTACAAAAATTGAAGACGAACAGTAAAAGACCATGACAGATACAAAAAATAAAAAAGACCAAAACAATCTGAACAACCCGTTCGGGAAATTAAATCCCAAGAAAAACGATGGTAAACCTCCAAAATTTAATGCTTACTGGATTTATGGAATTATTGCCGTAGTATTTCTTATTGTTCAGTTTTACATCAGCAACAGCCGTGGCCCGGTTGATACCTCGTGGCCACAGGTAAAACAAATGCTCCAAAACGGAGATGTTGAGCGCATTGTAGTTATTAACGAAAAAATTGCCCGTATTTACCTAAAAAAGGATCGGGTTAAAAATTACGAATCGCAATTTGAAGGCAACTTCTCGAAACCTTCAGACTTAGGACCACACTTTAAATTAAACACCGGGCCAATTGAGAAATTTGCTGAAGACCTTACCGTTGCGCAAGAAAGCACGCCCGACAAGGTTTTCCCGGTATACGAAGATGAAACAAACTGGGCACGCGACATAATTTGGTCTATCGGGCCATTTATACTTATAATTCTGCTTTGGTGGTGGATTTTCCGCCGAATGAGCCGGGGTGGTGCTGGTGGTGGTGCCGGTGGAATATTTAATGTGGGTAAATCGCAGGCCAAGGTTTTTGATAAAGACCAGCGCGTATCAACCAACTTTAAAGATGTTGCCGGACTCGCAGAAGCCAAACAGGAAGTGGAAGAAATTGTAGAATTCCTGAAAAGCCCGGCAAAATATACCAAGCTCGGAGGAAAAATTCCAAAAGGAGCACTACTTGTTGGCCCTCCGGGAACTGGTAAAACATTATTGGCCAAAGCTGTTGCCGGCGAAGCAAATGTGCCATTTTTCAGTATGTCGGGGTCCGATTTTGTTGAAATGTTTGTGGGGGTTGGAGCTTCGCGCGTACGCGACCTCTTTAAACAAGCCAAAGAAAAAGCACCGTGTATTGTATTTATTGATGAAATAGATGCCATTGGCCGTGCCCGTGGACGGAACCCGAATATGGGATCGAACGATGAGCGCGAAAATACGCTGAACCAGTTGTTAACCGAAATGGATGGTTTTGATACCAACAGTGGTGTAATAATTCTGGCAGCAACCAACCGTGCCGATATCCTCGACCGTGCATTAATGCGCGCCGGGCGTTTCGACCGTCAAATACATGTGGAATTGCCCGACCTGAACGAACGTGGCGAAATATTCAATGTACACTTGCGTCCGCTAAAATTAAGCGAAGAAGTTAAAGTTGATTTTCTGGCAAAACAAACTCCGGGTTTCTCGGGTGCCGATATTGCCAATGTTTGTAACGAAGCTGCGCTGATAGCCGCTCGTAAAAACAAAGATGCTGTTACCAAGCAAGATTTTCTGGATGCCGTTGACCGGATTATTGGCGGACTGGAAAAGAAAAACAAAATAATTTCGCAGGAAGAGAAAAAAACCATTGCCTACCACGAGGCCGGACACGCTACCATTAGCTGGCTGTTGGAACACGCCCACCCACTGGTAAAAGTAACCATTGTACCGAGAGGTAAAGCTCTGGGTGCTGCATGGTACCTGCCTGAAGAAAGATCGATAACCACCAAAGAACAATTGCTTGATGAAATGGCATCGGCATTGGGAGGACGTGCGGCAGAAGAAATTACATTTGGTAAAATTTCTTCGGGCGCACAAAACGATTTGGAAAAAGTTACCAAACAGGCCTATGCCATGGTAAGTATTTTTGGGATGAGTGAAAAAGTTGGAAACGTGAGTTACTACGACTCTACCGGCCAGTCGGATTATTCCTTCACTAAACCGTACAGCGAAAAAACAGCAGAACTGATTGACGAAGAAGTTAAAATACTTATCGATAGTCAGTACGAACGGGCCAAACAGGTTTTAAAAGACCACACTGAAGGTCATACAAAACTGGCCAACCTGCTGCTTCAGCGCGAGGTAATTTTTAGCGAAGACCTGGAAGAGATTTTTGGCAAGCGTCCCTGGGATAAAAAACATGTTATCTCCGAAAACGGCAACGGCGACCAGGTTGTTGATGCTGAAGAAAAAGCGCAGGAAGAGCCTAAAGCTGACGAGAATTCAGAAAAGGAATCAACAAAAGAATAAATGGCATCGGCACGGGAGGAAATACTAAAGCGGCTCGAAAATGCTGTTCATCCGGAACCGGAAATGCCTGATTTTGATGCTCCCGTTTACCACACTATAGATAAAGCTTTAGATCTCACCTTTAAAGCAAATCTGGAAGCAGTAAACGGGAGCGTTTATATATGTAAATCGCAACAAGAGCTTACCGAAAAGCTCAGAACACACCTTGAAAACATCGCTGATTCAGCTATATTCTGTGCAGAAAAAAAGCTACAAAACCTTTTAACCCAGAGCAATATTAAACATCAGAATTACCGTGAAGAAGCTACAACTATGGAAGTTGGAATTACTTCGTGTGAATTTCTGATTGCACATACGGGCTCGGTAATGGTAAGCTCGGCAATGGAAGGAGGTCGGCAAATGTCGGTGTACCCGCCCCAACATGTTGTAATTGCCCAACAAGAACAACTCGTAGATTACCTTGGCACGGCATACGATAAAATACAGCAAAAATATATCGATCAGCTTCCCTCGCAAATTACGCTGGTAACCGGCCCCAGCCGAACCGCTGATATTGAAAAAACGCTGGTAATGGGAGCACACGGCCCCCGCGAGTTACACGTATTTCTGTATTAGCTTCACTTTATTTAACTTATTCGAAACCATATTTTGTTAACTTTGCAGCATGGAACCAGGTTGGGAAGAAATTTACATGACGGCACATGAATACAAAGCCGAGATGGCCAAAGACCTTCTGGAAAGTGCAGGAATAAAAACAGTTTTACTAAATCAGCACGATTCAGCCTATCAGAATTTTGGAGAGTTTAGATTATACGTTGCAAAAGAAAACAGAACCGAAGCCATAAACCTAATCAAAGATTTAAAAGGTGAGTAATATTGTAAAACGAGCTTTAACGGGTATTATTTATGTTGCTATTATGCTGGGTGGAACACTACTGCATCCTATTGTTTTTGCAGTGGTTTTTGCAGCATTGTTATTTTTTACGCAATACGAATTTTATGCCCTGGTAGAGAAAGCCGGTCATCATCCATCGCGAATTATTGGAAGTATCTTTGGGGTCATCTTTTTTCTGGTTTGTTTTGCCCTTTCGAACGATTTTCTTCCACGTCAGTTTGGCTTTAGCTTCATCCCTATAGTGGTTATCCTGCTGATTGTTGAAATTTTCAGAAGCAATAAAAACACGCTTGAGAACGGAGGATTTAGCACCTTGGGGTTTGCCTACATTGCATTACCGTTTAGTTTAATGAATTTTGTTGTGCACACCACTGTAAACGGCGAAAACACCTTCTATCCGTGGATTATGGTAGGTGTTTATTTTATTTTGTGGATTAATGACTCGGGAGCTTACCTTGTAGGCACAAAATTTGGCAAACATAAAATGTGTAAAAATATTTCGCCGGCAAAATCGTGGGAAGGCCTGATTGGCGGTGCAGTGCTTGCCGTAATTATGGGCATAACAAATGCGGTACTGTTTCAGGCGGTAAGCATGATTAGCTGGATTGTTATTGCACTGCTTACCGTGGTATTCGGAACATTGGGAGATTTATTCGAATCGAAGATAAAACGCGAAATTAATGTGAAAGACACCGGAACAATACTACCCGGGCATGGCGGTTTTTTAGACCGCCTCGACAGCCTGCTGTTTGTTATTCCAGCCATTTTTATTTGGCTAATTTTTACCGGTAACGTTTAAACAACTCACTCATGAGATCAGTGATAAAACAAATACCCAATTTTATTACCACACTTAACCTCCTCTCAGGAATTATAGCCACTTTTTTTGCTATTGACGGACACCTGATTTGGGCCGGAATTTTTATCTGTGCAGCATCAGTATTTGATTTTGCCGATGGATTGGCAGCCCGGGCTTTAAAAGCTTATTCGGAAATAGGCAAACAGCTCGACTCACTGTCAGACCTGGTTTCGTTTGGCATAGCGCCCGGTGCCATTTTATTTACGCTCCTGGAATTTTCATTGTTTGAAACCAATCAGCCAATTCACGAAATAAGCGGCGAATGGTACGAGTGGCTCATCCTGTTTTCGGCCTTCCTGATTCCGGTATTTGGTGCACTAAGGTTGGCAAAGTTTAATGTACTGCCCGATAACGAACCCTTTTTTAGAGGATTGCCTATCCCCTCGAATGGTATTTTTTGGGCATCATTGGGATTAATGCTCGAGTTTCCTAAATACCACGAATATTTTCAAATTATATATTCCACCAAAAACCTGGTTATTCTGTGTGTTTTTATGGCAGGAATGATGGTTATTAACTTACCAATGTTTTCGTTAAAAGTAAAGAACCTTCGTTTTAAAGAGAACTGGTATCGCTACCTGTTTCTTTTGCTGGCCTTGGTTTTATTGCTTGCTTTTAACGTGTACGGATTGGCACTGGTTATTCTGCTGTACATCGTTTTAAATGTTTTCTTCTACCTGTTTAAAGTAAAATTTTAACAAAAGAAAAGCCTCTGAAAACGGAAGAAAAATATTTTCCCGAGGGAAAGATTAATAATACGCCATGACAAATTGACTTCCGAAACCAGAGGCTAATATCTTTTATTCATAACTTAAAACGCAGTTAAAAACTGCATTAGTTACATAATTAACAACAAATAGGGAAAGATGTTTGAGGGAGTATGTAATTAATTGAAATAAAACTATTTCAAAGGAGCTGCAAATTTGAGCACATCGCTGTCGTTAATCTCTTTATCGCAAAGAATAATCAATCTTTCGATAACATTTCTAAACTCACGAATATTACCTGTCCAGTTTATTTTTTGGAGCTCTTTTATTGCCTTTGCTGTAATTGTTTTCTCTTGCATGCCATACTCGTTACAAATTTGCTGAATAAAATGGCCGGCTAACAAAGGAATATCTTCAATGCGATCGTTGAGCGTTGGCACATGAATTAAAATTACACTTAAACGATGGTATAAGTCTTCTCTGAATTTATTTTCAGCAATCTCTGTCGCCAGTTTTTTATTGGTTGCTGCCACCACCCGCACGTCAACTTTTATATGCTTATCGCCACCTACGCGGCTAATAATACTTTCTTGCAATGCCCGTAATACTTTAGCTTGCGCCGACAAGCTCATATCTCCAATTTCATCAAGAAAAAGTGTTCCTCCGTTGGCTTGTTCAAACTTACCTTTACGTTGTTTTACCGCTGATGTAAAGGCACCTTTTTCGTGCCCAAACAGTTCGCTTTCTATCAATTCAGATGGAATGGCAGCACAATTCACTTCTACAAAAGGCCCAGCCGACCGATTGCTTTGATCGTGAATGCGTCGGGCAACCAGTTCTTTTCCCGAGCCGTTTGCCCCGGTAATTAAAACACGTGCATCGGTAGGAGCCACCCGGTCGGCCATCTCAATAATTTCAGTTATGGCCTTCGATTCACCGATAATCTGAAATTTCTTATTTACTTTTTTCTTTAAAATTTTGGTTTCAGTTACCAGGCTTGATTTGTCCATGGCATTCCGGATGGTTATAAGCAAGCGGTTTAAATCAAGCGGCTTTTCGATATAATCGAAAGCCCCCTTTTTTATCGAGTCAACTGCCGTATCGATATTTCCGTGGCCCGATATCATTACAACCGGAGTATCGGGCGCTAAAACTACAAGGCGCTCCAGTACTTCAATCCCATCTAATCCAGGCATTTTTATGTCGCAAAGTACGATGTCGTACTCTGCCGATCGTATTTTTTCAATTCCTTTCGCGCCGTCTTCTGCTAAATCTACTTCGTATTTTTCGTACTCAAGAATATCTTTTAAGGTATTACGGATACTCCGCTCGTCGTCTATAACCAGGATTTTTGACATGTATATTTGTTTTTGTTTCTGTTGTAAAAATAACTATAGCCGAGCGCTTAACAAAAATGATTCCAAATAAAAAAATCCTGAAGTTGAAATACTTCAGGATTTTATAGAATATATTGGTATTTTAACTACAAGCGGTTTACTAACAGCCCCCGGCTGCAATATTCGATTTTTTGCGTCGTCGCACCTCTACCGGTTTATTTTCTGAATCAGAAAAAAGTTCAGAACCTTCTTTGGGTGCAGCCATGTCGGCATAATCAAACTTTGGAAAGCCGCTATAATAAGCATCGTCATCCATCGTTGAATACAAATCATCTTTATGTTCGTTATAGTACTTATAACCACCCAATAAAAGTTTCATATTGTCGAATCCAACCTGATGAAAAAACAACCATGGGCCATTGGCCTGCAATTCATCTTCGCCGTACAGAATTATGGTAGTTCCCATCTCTTTAAGAGCCTTTAACCGTTCAATATTCTCGGGAAATGTTAAGGTGTTGGCCGATAAATTCTCGGCACCGGGAATGTGCCCCTGTCCGAAAACGAAGTTATCCCGGATATCAAAAATTACAATACTATCGGGTTTATCAGCAATAATTTCTTCAAGCTCCCACGGATAAACATAATCTTCCGACATCAGCAGGGCATCAACACTTTCGTTCATGCTCTTTTCGTAATTCAACAATGGTTTTGGCATGGTTAAAAAACCAATTAGCAGAATAACCACAAATATTGCTACTGCAATTAAAGTTCTCCACGGGTTTATTTCATGTATATGCATGGTAATAATTTTACTGATTTAGATATTAGCAACCTCCGGCTGCCACATTTGTTTTTTCTCTGCGACGCACCTGAACCTGAACATTTTCGCCATCAGGGGCAAGTGTTGCGGCACCGGTAAAATAAATTTGAGCACCACGGCGGAAAGCGTAGGCCTCAAATTCACTTTTTGGAGCATCTTCATTTGGTGGTAAGGGATCGATAATCGTTTGCATCCAGCAGTTGATACCGCCTTTTAATACATAGGTGCCTTTGTACCCCAGGCGTTTGGTTAACACCCAAGTTTGATCGGCACGAATATCGTCGTTTGAAACAAAAACTACTTTTACACCCGGTACACCAAAATACGACAGGTTTTCTTCATCCAGCAGGTTTTCGAGCGGAACATTTACCGATCCCGGCAATGCGTATTCCTCGAATTCTCCCTCCGGCCTTACATCAACCATTAATAACGAGGGGTCGCCCTGGATAATCATTTTTGCCACCTGATCGGTAGTAACATACCGGCTTGGTTGAATAATTTCCTGCAACAGCTCCTCGGGAGCAATCTGTTTTGGTTCATCGCTGGTGGTTAAAAATAAGGTTCCGGCTGCCAGCACCAGCATTACTATGGTTAGAAAAATATAATTTCGGTTCATGTCATTTAAATTATCAATTCTCAAATTGCGTGAATAGATTCAATTCGAATACTGCATTGCAGGTTTAGAATTTATATTGTTTCATGTTTTTCCGAACACGCTTTTCAATAAGCATGGTTCCCCAAAATGCTGCCAATGCCACAAAAGTAAATGCAAACGCAAACCACGGAGCAGGAATTCCGGTTAACTCGGTAAGTGTAACATTTCCAAGATAACCGCTATCAAAGAAACCCTCAAAAAGCGGGTAAGTTAAGGAGAACAGGAAAATTCCCACGAACAATCCTACCGTAAAAAATATCGCATCAAGTTTACCAATGGCTATTCCGGTAAAACTGGTGCCGGGGCAATAGCCTCCAATAACAAAACCAAAGCCCATAATTACTCCGCCAACAATCATTGGTGTTAAATAGGTTGGAAGTATAAATATTTGCGATAAGTCGAGCCAGCCCACATAGTCAAAATACATAAGTCCGACCATGGCAACAATAAGGGCGGTAAAAAACACACGCAAAACAACAAAGTTATATCCGTAAAAAACACCGGCAAGGTTACGTGAAGAAGAAAACCCGGATGCTTCAAGAATAAATCCGAAGGCAATGCCGAGTAAAATTGCAATTACAAAATCCCAGCCTTCGCCAATTATACCATTAGGAATTAAAGGTCCCATTTTTTCTAAATTTTTTGTTTGTTTATTATATCCAAAGTTTTCTGAAGAAATAAGCTACTGCATAGCCGGTGCCAAAAATGGCAAACATTACAATTACGCCACCTAAGGCAAATGTAGCGCTTCCACTTAGTGCTGCACCGCTGGTACATCCGCGCCCAAACTGGCTGCCAATACCAAATAATGCACCACCAATTACTGCTAAAAGAAGTCGTTTCCGGCTGGTAATTCGCGGACCATGATCGGTTCTGATTTTCTTCATACGACCAAAAACAATTCCCGAGAAAATACCTCCCAATAAAATTCCAAGCGATTCAAAAACCAGCCAGGTGTACATAGGCGAATGATCATCGCTAACAAATTGTTTCATGTAGGCATTAGCTTCGGTAGCGTTTGGAGCAACAGTATTTGCCGTTGTAACTACCGCACTTTTTACGGCACCACTGGCTCCAAGTCCGCGGCCGGTAATAAATACAGTTACAAGAATAAGTAATCCGAGTAAAACGCCTCCCAAATACGGATTAATGTATTTGGGTTGTTGTATTGTTGTTTTTTCTGAACTCATACTTTTTGTTTAAAAAATTTATCAATAAAGATATCGTGTTATTTGTCCGGCCTCAACCATTATAAAACGGAACATAAATCCGCCAAACAAGATCATTGCCGGTGGTAACCATTTGGGTACGTGTAAGCCCCATATTTCAAGCGTTTCAAAAAGTGCCGGAAAAATTAAACCGATAACCACCACAAATACCCAGAAACTTACCGTAAAATGTCCGCCAAGAAAAAGATTGGCTGCTTCAATGGCTGTTTCTGATCCGGCAAGGAACCCCATAAACAGGTGGATGATGAGGAAAATTTCGATGATGATTAAGATCAGGTCGATACGACTTAATTTTCTTCTTTCTTTTTCATCCTTACTTATCCAGATTATTGCCGCTAAGCCGGTTGAAAAACCAGAAACCAGGAACAAAGGCCCAAGGATACTGGTGTTCCATAACGGACGTGCATTAAAAGCCGATAATAGTATACCGGTGTACACTCCCAGAATAATTGATAAAATCATCATTACCCAGGCAAAAGCCACGCGTTGTTTTATTACCCAGGCTTCCATCTTATTTACAATCTCCAGCTTCCAATCCCAGCCAGGCACTAACTCTTTCATATAGCTGGCTACCCAAATAAACGACAACGGTGTTATTGCCATCAGGGTCCAGGCGCCCCAGCTCATTGGCGAATCTAGTCGAACGGTAGTATACAGCTGCCAAAAAAACAACTTGTGTTTTAAGTCCCAAAACAATGCACCCAGCCCAATTACCAATGCCAAAGGAGCAATTATTGGTGCCCATTTTACTGTGGCTTCCATTGTATTTTCCTTGCCACGTACTACGTAGTAACCGGCAAAAAACAATATTCCTGCCGCTAATCCTCCCAAAAACAAATACAAAGGAATTTGCCAATGCCAAATATTGAGGTAAGGATCAATGTTTGGTATATTTCTTCCACTTACAAATAATTCTTCTTTCATATGCTTAAAAGTGTTAGGTTAGAAAAAATAATTGTGGTTTTGTTCCGGCTTCCGGTGCCAGCACTTTCCATTTTCGATCTTTAATGGCCAGTGATACATCGCTGTTCGGATCATCAAGGTCTCCAAAATACAAGCACTTTGTCGGACAAACATCAACACATGCCGGAAGTTGTCCTTTTTGAACCCGGTGTAAACAGAAGGTACATTTATCAACATAGCCCTCGGGATGCGAATAACGGGCATCGTAAGGACATGATTGAATACAGGCACCACAACCGATACATTTGTTGTGCTTTACCAATACAACTCCGCCTTGCCCAATATGGCTTGCCCCGGTTGGGCAACACCTTACACAAGGAGAATTATCGCAATGATTACAACGTTCTGAACGAAACTCAAGACTCAAACTCGGATAAGTTCCGTCAACTCGTTCAACAATCCAGTCGCGACAGTAACCGTGCGGCACATTATTTTCAGTTTGACAAGCAACTACACAGTCGCCACATCCAACACACTTTTTGGTGTCAATTGCCATTGCATACCTCATGCTTTAACCTCCTTCCCTTCCACTTCAGGATTTTCTTTTAAAAATGTAATAAAGTTTCCTCTCATTCCGGTACCTCCCATAATTGGGTCAACCAAAACATTGGTTACCATTTCGGTATCGCTGGCTCCTTTTCCGAAAGCCCTCGAGAGTTTTTTGTTTTTATGTCCAAATCCGTGAACCATATACACCGAATCCCAACGAATACGTTCTGTTATCCGCACTTTTACGGGGAAGGAAGTAATTGCTCCATCCTGGTTTTTCAACCATACTTCCTGTCCGTTTTTAAGCTCCCATAAGTCGGCAACTTTTGGGTTCACCCACACACTGTTTTCGCTCATTAAATCTGAAAGATTCGGATTGTTTGAAGTACGGCTAAAAGTATGCATTGGTGCACGTCCGTATATTAAACGGTAGAAATCTTGCGGAGGCTCGGGGTGTTTGGTATAATTTGGAATGGCATCAAAACCATAATCAGCAAAATCAACAGAGTATAATTCTATTTTACCGGTTGTGGTATTGAAATCAAATGCTTCACCTTCGCCAAGGTACAACGGGCCACTCTTTCTCGGGAATTTCTTAATTCCAACTTTCTTCATTTCCTCTAAAGAGGTACCCAATTGTTTTAATTGCCAGTCAATTACCTCAGCGTAATCATTGTAGTTAAAAAACTCGTGCAAACCCAGTCGTTCGCCAAGTTGTTTGGCAATCCACCAGCCCGGTTTCGAGTCGTATTTCGGCTCGATAGCCGGCATGCGCAATGCAATATTTGGCTCGCGATTTGGCGATGCACGCAACACATCGTAGCGTTCCAGGTAAGTAGCCTCAGGAAACACCACATCGGCATAACCGGTAATATCCATTGGCATGGTATCCATAACAGCAATAAACTCTACTGCATCAGCTGCCTCTTTAAACAAAGGTTTATCGGGCATTGATAGTGGCAGGTTAGTACCAGCTACCAGCCAGGCTTTTACCTGATGTTTATAATTGTATCGCGGAATGGATGCTTTTAACAATTCGGTAGTAATACCCATTGTTGCCAGCGGATATTTTCCATCATTCCAGTCTTTCCAGGTCCATTTTGGTTCCGGAAAATGCGGATGGGGATAATGAGGAACAGAAACGCCTTCGGGAAAATAAAATCCGCCGCGTTTTCCCCACGAGCCCAACAAAGCGGTTAAAATAGCCATTGCTCTTCCGCGTTGGGTATCGTCGCCGTACCACACCACGTGGCGTCCGGGGTGAATAACCACTGCCGGAGCAGCACCAGCCATAGCCCGCGCTGTTTTTCTAATTTCTTCGGGTTCGATGGTAGTAATACCGTAAGCCCACTCCGGAGTCATGTGTTTTACATGATCCTTGAGGTAATCGAGTCCGAATGTATATTGTTCTACGTAATCTTTATCGTATAATCCTTCGTAAACCAAAACATGAATCCAGGCCATTAACAGGGCAATATCCGTTGCCGGCTTAATGGGCAGCCAGTGGCTTGAGTGCGCAGCTGCTGTTGAAAACCTTGGATCGACAGTAATGATTGTTGCCCCCTTGTCAATAGCATCCGACATTTCCTGTACCTGCGAATTATGCATGTTTTCGCCCAGGTGCGAACCAATTAAAACAAGACATTTGGTATCTCTTATGTCGGTACATTCGGGCGAACCAACATAAGCTCCAAAAGTTGAGAAATAGGCCGACGAGCGTGGCCCCCTGCAGTTGGCAAATGCAGGTTCAGCATTACTTTCAGAACCATAGGCACGCAACAAATGATGAAACTGTCCGCCAGGAGTTCCGTGATTAAACAAGCCAAATGCTTCAGGACCATGTTTCTCCTTTACTTCTTTCATTTTAGCGGCTACCAGATCTAGCGCTTCGTCCCACGATGCTTCGCGAAAATACTGGCTGCCATCTTTGCGTGTATCCCGGATAAGTGGTGTTTTTAAACGATCTTCATCGTAAACCATACCTACCCCACCTGTACCTCTCGGACATAAACGTCCGTTACAGTGCGGATCGTTTTTATTACCCAGTACTTTTCTAATTTTGCCGTTCTTATCAACATAAGCCCAGGCAGCACATTTCCAAAAACACACTTCGCAATAGGTTGGATACGGAGTAAGATCCTCATCACTTACCGGACCTTCAGTTTTTGGTTCAAAGAATCCGAAGCCCTTTGATCCAAATGCCTTTACGCTTATTGCAGCAGCACCGGCACCGGCAGTTGAAATTTTGATAAAATCCCGTCTTGTCTTCATTCGTTTATTATTGTTTGTTTTTATCGGTAACTTATTTAACTCGCCTAATCATTATCCTGTGTCTTTAAAAGAATTTTATTTGGCTCGTTTATTCAATTATTACAATTCGTTTTTTGTTACAGTAGCCAGAGCGCTATTTTAATCCCATTTTAAACTGACGATTGTACTCCTTTTTACAGTTTTCGTTCTTACTTATCTCACCTTTATCCACGCTAAACATGACATTTTTCAGCTGTTCATGCTTCCTCATTTACCTTTAACCAAACCCTGCGCCCTTTTAATAATTACCGTTCTATATTTTCTCATATATACCTATTTACATTTATAGATACCGGGCAAATATATAAAGGATTTTGTAGTTCGGTGCTTTCAGCTTCTAATTTGAAACTGATAAAAATAAGCCTGTTTTCGGACCATTTTCATGCCTGTCAAGAACGCGCTATAATTCTTATTTACAACTTATTAAACGCTGTAAAAAGAAAAATTAAAAGTACGGATAAATAGCAGGCTTCCATAATCAGAAAATAGGTTCTTTAACATGTACCCCCTACAAATACGTAAAAATTTCTTTGATTCATTTTGGCGAACTGTTTGATGTAAACCGACTACAAGAGATTACCAAAACCAGAGTTAGCATTTTTATTGCGTGCTATTTTCAGGCAGGTATTTTTTCAATTTATTACATTTGCCACAAATAGTATTCAGATGACAACAAAAAACCGACGGGCATTTTTAAAATTTGCAACGGCAGGATTGCTTGCCTTTTTTGTATACATCTGGAATAAACTAACGCTTCAGCACATTAAAACCTCCGAAAACAAAACAAGCACCTTGCCGCTTAACAAAAACAAAGAGGTGCAGTTTTTCGACCAATATATTGTGGTTAACAGTGAAAAAGGGACAACAGTATTTTCATCTTATTGCAGCCACCTGGGATGTAAAATCAACAAGGTGGAAAATAAAAAATTAGTATGCCCCTGCCATGGCTCGGAATATAAACTCGACGGAACTGTAATTAAAGGTCCGGCATATAAAGACCTTAAAAAAGTAAACTACACCACAACTGCAGACGGCAAAAACATTATTGTAAACGGATAAATGGGTAATAAAAAAGATAAAACAACTTTTGGAACTCTGGCAGTAGCCATGTTCTGGCTGGTAATTTTATCAGGCGTTTTGCTTGCTGTTCCGTTTAATGTAGAATCGCCTTACCAGAGTGTTAGTACCATTGCTGTTACCAATCCGTGGGGGGCATTTATTCGCAACTTTCATTACTGGAGTTCACAGTTTTTCCTGATTTTCAGCCTTGTACATCTGTACGATCATTTTCATAAAAAAGATAAAATAGGGCTAAAGGCAGGCATGGCCTTTCGTTTAAGTATCGGGGTTTTAATTATTTTTCTGGCCATGATTACCGGCTTTTTATTAAAAGGCGATGCCGACAGCGAACAAGCCCGCCAGATTTTACATACCCTTGCAGAGCGTGTACCGCTGATTGGAGAAAGCCTGGCGTTTTCCTTACTGGGCCATCCCGAAAGTTATCAGCTGATCTACGTTCATCATATTGCCACATTTACTGTATTTATTGCCGTAATAATAATTGAGCACAGCCGAAAAAAATACTGGCCACCTTTATTTGATTTTGTAATTTCAGTAATCGGAGTACTGGCGTTTAGCTATTTTTTCAGTGCTCCACTGCACGACAACCTGAACCCGGCCGTAAAAGGCCCCTGGTATTTTGTTGGCTTCCAGGAAATTTTGCATTGGCTGAGCCAACCCGAATGGTCACTGCTGCTATTTTTGGCCTTACTTATTCTAATTTTCCTTGTTAATTCACTGTCGGGGAAAACCATGTTTTTTAGTAAACGCAGCTTACTGCTTTTTACTGCTTTTTACTTTGTTTTAACTGTAATTGGCTTGTTCTTCAGAGGAGAGCGCTGGCAATGGAAATACCCGTGGCAAAACGGATACAATTACGAGGTGCTCAACAATTTTAAAGCGCCCCGGGTGCTAATCTCACCCGAATTTGAACTGGAAACAGCAATGGCATCACCCTTAATTCAGGGGCGAAAAGAAGCTTGCCTGGCCTGCCACACCGAAACCCATGGGTTGGTCGATTCGCATTCGCCAGAGGCCATAGGCTGTGTATCGTGCCATGGAGGCAATCCCTTTGCCACTGCAAAAAAACAGGCACACCAGAACATGATATTAATTCCGGGCAACCTGGCAACTGCCTGGCAATCGTGCGGAACCACACAATGCCACCCCGAAATTGTTGAACGTGTACCTACCGGTCTTATGGCTACTCTTAGCGGCATGATTAGTGTTGACCGTTTTGTTTTTAACGAACAAGATAGTCCTGATATACTTACCAACGTACACAGCCTGGGCAACTCTGCTGCCGACGAACACCTGCGCAATTTATGTGTACGTTGCCATTTGGGAAATCCCAAAACGGAATATGGCCCAATTAACGAAAGCAGCCGTGGAGGAGGCTGCCTGGCCTGCCATTTAAATTACAGCCACGAAGCAGAAGCCGCTCTAGCCATGGCTGGCGACACCATTATTAACGCCCACCCATCAATAAGCCTGGCCATTAGTAACAATCACTGCTTTGGCTGCCACAGTCGCTCAGGCAGAATATCAACCAGTTTCGAAGGCTGGCATGAAACGACCCTTTTGGCCGAAGAAATGCCTCAAGAAAAAAATTACCGGCTTATCGAAGGCGAACGGGTATTTGTTAAGAAACAAGCCGATGTGCACCACCAATTAGGCATGGAATGTATCGACTGCCACCATTCTTACGAAGTAATGGGCGATGGCAATTTATATGCGCACCAGGAAGATCAGGCAGATGTTCAATGCTCCGATTGTCATTTTTTGGGAAAAGCAAGAACTATTCGTGCTGAAAACCTTGACAATGAATCGGCCATTATTGCAGCATTAAGGCTGAAAAACAGCTCGGATAAGCAATTTTTGCTAACCGAAAAACGCAAGCATGCACTTGTAAATACATTTATTGAAAACGACACAGCCTTTTTACAAACCAAAAACAGCGGTATAAAAATGGCCTTAAGTCCTCCGGCGGAGTTTTGTTCGCGCAACAATGCCCACTCCAAACTGGCCTGTTCAAGCTGTCACTCGTCGTGGGTACCTACCTGCATTGGCTGCCATAACGAATACGACCCACACGAACCATCGTACAACATGGTGGCCAACAAAGAACAAACCGGAGGCTGGGTAGAATTTTTTGGAGAATACCAGGCAAAACTTCCTTCGCTTGGAATGCGTACCGATGGCGATAAAACAGAAATAATTCCTGTTGCCCCGGGAATGATTTTAACAATCGACAAAAGCACGTACACGAACGACACCGATAAGTCCACAATTTTTCATCGTTTATACGCACCGGTAGCACCACACACCACCACCAAAGAAGGACGCGATTGTAAAAGCTGCCATAACAGTTCGCTGGCATTGGGCTATGGCGAAGGAAAATTAGAATACAAAATTACAGACGGAAAAGGCAAATGGACTTTTTCGCCACTTTACCAGCGCGATGAAAACGACGGCTTACCGGCCGATGCCTGGATAGATTTTCTGCAAACCCGAACCGGGAAGGTGGCTACACGCTCCAACGTTTCTCCACTAAATGTTGAACAGCAAAAAAGTATGTTAACAGTTGGTGCCTGCCTCACTTGTCATGATGACAACTCCGCAGTAATGAAAGTAAGCCTGACAAACTTTGAAGCACAATTGCAGCAACGCACAGCAAAGTGTATTATTCCTGATTGGAATTAAGCAACCTGGCTCGTTTAACAAAAAAACGCCACCTGATTACAGATGGCGCCCAGCTCCCAAAATAAAAAAATAAGCTATGTAAATATTATCTGTGTTCCTTCGCCTCCCGACATTGCATAAAGGTCTCCTACAGTAATAATATCTTTTACGTGCTCACACAGGTCGTCCATGGTAAGTTTAAACATATCGGCAGCCATTTTGCATGCGTAAACCTCGCCACCACCGGCAGTTATCATATCTAAAAATTCGTCAACCGGCGGCACATCCAACTCATCCATTTGTTTTTTCATCATTGCCGAAACGCCGGCTTCTACCCCCGGCAAGGCTCCAAGCAAGGTTGGGAAAGGCCATCCGTTTGGCATACGCATTCCGGGATTTCCCACGGTACCCGTGTGCAGTTTGTTCATTCGTTTTTTGGTAATGGCATCCAAACCAAAAAAGGTAAAAAACAACTTGGCTTCAATGCCTTCCATGACTGCTCCGTTTGCCATTATTAAACCGGCATAAACATCCTCAATATTGGCTTTGGCAACAATAATCATCACCTTTTTTAAAGGTATTTCTTTTACTTCAGTCATAATTTCAGGTTTTAAGTTTTATACACAACTGGCCGGTTTTGCAATGCCGGCATATTTTGATGATAATTTCAGTGGCCCACCCGGAAATAGCTGGTACAAGCCTTTAATATCCACAATTCCCGATTTTCCGACTCTTCTGATTGTTAAAGCGGCACCGGCAGCTTCCTGCTCGCGCAAATAATCAAGCACAGCAAAGTGTTTATCGCTAAGCTCAATTCCATCTTCTTTTGCCATTTCTGCGGCAACTTCCCTACTCCAGTCACCTTTGTTCACCAGGTAACCTTCTGCGGTTACCTCAACTGTTTTTCCTGCAAATGTCTTTTCTGCCATAATTCTATTTTTAATTGTTGTTTTTATTGGTTTCGGCTGCCATATTCTTCATAAATGTTACAAAGAATCCGAGCGCCCGTTTCATTTCCGGTTTATACATTTCGCGGAATACTTTCACCAGGCTGTACTCTGGCACATTGTCCATTTCCATACTCGCGTAAATCCGCAGGCCATTGTTCATGGCTGTCATCATTTCGGGCTGAGTGGCCGAACGTACGGTATCCATTATGGTTACAATATTGTCTGCCAAATCTCTAACATCCTCAGGTTTGTAGTGCGAAATAATGTTGTCAAATATTTGCCCTGCACCGGCAAAAAACTCGAAATAGCCTTTTTGGTCCAGTTCATTCATCTTCTTCGAAAAATCAATAATTACTTCGTTTAGTATTGGCGAAGCATCTTTTATCAAATCAGTAATGCTTTCAAACATTTCCAGAAAACGGTTCATGTTATCGATATTTCTGAGTATGCGCAACATTAATCCCTTTACCTCATCCAAATCAAGATTTACCATACGGTTATCCAGTTCCTCAACGGCTGTATCGTACATATCTTTGCCAACTATCGACAAGTCGGCAACCAGGTCTTCCAACTGATTGGTTTTCAAGCGCTGTTGGTTAACATACTCCAGCAACAAGTCAACCTTCTGGTTTAGCTCCGCTATTTGTAATTGTAATACTTTCTCTTCCATTTCGGGTTCCCTTCCTTAATTCACCTTCTTTTTACCGGCCATGGTCATCAGTGGTTCTACGGGCAATTCTTTTCCTTTAAGTAAGATGTGCCAGTAAATCCACCGAAACATCACCTTGCCATAGTGATTGATTTTGGTATTTTTCAGCAAGCCAAAAGGCCCGATACCCGGTAACGGAAATGTACCCGGAAGCGGCTCGGTATCGTAGTTAAAATCGATAAGTGCACCTTTTCCAAAACCGGTTTCGATGTAGCAATTGGCATGGCCGTCGAATTTTGCCAGTAAAGGCCTACCTTCAATGGCACTCAACAAATTCTCGAAAAGAATTTCGGCAGCAAAATGAGCTACTGACCCTGCCTTTGATGTTGGGATATTGGAAGCATCGCCTAAAACAAAAATATTTTCATGTGCGACCGATTGCAGCGTATGCTTATTGGTAGGTATAAAATTCATATCGTCGCCCAATCCGCTTCGTTCAATCATTTCGTCGCCCATATTTACCGGAACCACCGTAAGCACATCAAAATCAATTTCTTTTTCGTCGTATGAAATCAGTTTTTTCGCGTCATTATCTACCCGCTCGATATAGAAGTCAGGAATCACTTCAATATTTTTTTCAGCCAGAAGCTCGGACAGCATTTTTGTTGCCACCGGTTTTGTGAAAGCACCGGGCATAGGAGTAACATACGATATGTCCACTTTCTCACGTATACCCAATTCGGTAAAAAAGGCATCGGCTAAAAAAACAAACTCAAGTGGAGCCACCGGGCATTTATAAGGCAATTCGGTAATGGCCATCACCAGTTTTCCACCCTCCCAGCCTTTAAAATACTTTTGCAGTGCCATGGCCCCTTCAACAGTGTAAAAATCAAAAATTTCTTCATACCAAAGTTTATCTTTTAACCCGGGAGTTTCTTCCGGAAAAGTTTTCGTGCCCGTTGCTACAATAAGAAAGTCGTAATTCAGTATTTTCCCTCCCTCCAAATGTACTTTATTGGTGTCGGCCTCAATGCGGTCTATTGCCGAATAAACCATATTTACTCCTGCCGGAATAAAATCAGACTTTGGTTTTATCACATCTTCTTTTTGGTATATACCAAATGGAATAAATAAAAAACCGGGCTGATAATAATGGGTTTTAAACTGGTCAACAATAGTAATCGACCATTCTTCCCGCTCCAGTGCTTTCCTCAACTTGTTGGCCATCATTGTACCGGCAGTTCCGGCACCCAGGATAACTAATTTCTTCATTTCAATTCGTTCTATTGGTTTATCTGCGTTTTAAATTTACCGCTCAGCCGGCGGCATGCTGTATAACCTGTTATGATAATTATCAGTGTGTAATAAATATCATAAGAAATTGGTACATTGCAGATTAACGAAATGCGAAAAATCAGGATTATGGGCGACACGATGTGTACTTGTGAAAATTGCCAGTTGAGAAGTATTTTCTTTGCTCATGTAAACAGCGAGGAACTGACAAATATATGCGACCTGAAAGTGGAAAGGCAATATTCGAAAGGAGAAATAATTATAAACGAAGGCGACCCCATTGACGAATTTCTTTACATGAAGGAAGGCCTGGTAAAACTTTCAAAAGCGACGTTGCATGGCAAAGATCAGATTATCAGCTTTTCAAAACCATTTGACTTTGTAAGCCTCCTGTCGGTATTTTCGTCGAACAAATACAAATACTCGGTTACCGCCATTGAAGAAACCACCGTGTGTATATTACAACTTGATATGGTTAAAAAATATGCGCAGGAAAACGCCATGTTTTCCATGGATTTGATGATGCACATTAGCCAGATGACTGATAAAATTATTCTCGACAACCTTGATATTAAGCGCAAACACCTGAAAGGACGAATTGCCCATGTGTTGCTCTACTTTTCTGATTACATTTATAAAAAAGATGAATTTGAACTTCCGATATCGCGGCGCGAAATTGCCGAATATATTGGAATGACAACCGAGAATGTTATCCGTACATTGTCGGAATTCCGAAAAGACAAAATCATTAAAATTTTTGGGAAAGATATTTTAATTGCCGACAAAAAACGATTGCAAAGTATTTCTGAGTTTGGTTAATTACAAGTCTTCAGGCCGGTTAAGATTGGTAAACAACTTTTTATTTCGCTTCAGCTGTGCAGTTGCATCCACCCAATTTGTATTCAGCTTATTAATAAAATTATGCATCTTGTAATCGCCGCATTGCAACATATTTTCAAGAATGGGAAGACTGCTTTTATGGTATAGGGCAATAAGTGGCTCAGCACCTGAGGCAGAAGTAGGCACTACCGCATCGAAGTTTCCGGTTTGGCTTATAAGAAATGTTAAAAAATCGCTATCCACAAAAGCAGCATCAACACTAAGCACCAGGTTCCAGTCTGTTTCAGATTGTTTTAAACAGGAATATATTCCACCCATTGGCCCACAATTTTTTACCTCGTCTGCCACAACATGGTAGCCAAAATTAGAGTGCGATTGGTGATTTGAACTGATCAACAATTCTGAAGAGAACGATTTACACAGATTTATTGCCCGCTCGAGCAAGGTTTTCCCGCCAAACCCGAGCAAGGCTTTGTCGGTGCCCATGCGTTTACTTTTTCCACCGGCTAAAATAATTGCTGAACTGTTCATGCATTTCAAATTAAAGTCTAAAGTTAGTTTTATTGCAGATAAGAACGTAATAAATCAAACAGTTGCTTTTGTTTAATGGGTTTGGCAATATAAGCGCTGCAGCCATAGTCGAGGCATTTTTTTCGTTCTTCGGGCATGGCATAAGCTGTTTGAGCAATAACAGGCAGATGTGGCCAGTTTCTTCGCAGTTTCACCAAAGCATCCAGGCCATTCATTTCGGGCATATTAATATCGAGCAATACCAAATCAGGAAGTTCATGCGCCATCATTTGCAGCAGTTCAATACCATTTTGAGCACGTTTTGTAGCAGCGCCGGTTAATTTCACGCTGTGATTGATTAAAAGGTAGGAGCTGTCATCGTCTTCAGCAATAAATATATTTTTTCCCAACAGATTGGGCAGTAAAGACACATCAGTTTGCGGTGTGGCATTGTGTTCTTCTTCCAGCTGCTCTTCAAGCGGAAGCATCACAAAAAAAGTACTCCCTTTTTCGGGTTCAGATGTTAACCATATTTTACCACCGAGCAGTTGTAACAGTCCACTCACAATGGTTAAACCAAGTCCGGTTCCTTTTTTAAACTCAATATTCGATGCCTGTGAAAACCGGTCAAAAATCAGCTTTTGCTCAGCTTCCGGAATTCCGGGTCCTTCATCGCTCACAAAAAACTCCACCCTTTTTTCCTGCCTTTTTAGGTTGTAACCAATTTTTATGGTTCCACTATCAGAATATTTAATAGCGTTATCAATCAAATTGGTTAATATCTGTTTGAAGCGTATTTCATCCGTTACAATATGAAAATCAGCGTTTTTTTCCGGGATTTGCAATTCAATACTTAACTTCTTATTCTGCACCTGAATTTTGTTGGTACCAATATCCAGGGCTTCGTATAAACTTTTAATCACATTCACCCTTGACAACTCAATTTTCATTTGGTTCGACTCAATTTTCGAAACATCAATAATGTCGTCAATAATTCGCAACAACTGCTCGCCCGAAACGGTAATTATATTCCGGTACCTGTCAATCATTTCCTTTGGCAATCCCGGTTCACCAAGCATATTCGAAAATCCAAGCAAAGCGTTCATTGGGGTTCGGATTTCGTGACTCATATTCGCCAAAAACTGCGATTTTAGCATATCAGCTTCTTTCGCTCTGTTGCGTTCTGCCTCCATTATCAACTTGTTTTCGCGCAATAAAGCAGAAACGTTTTTTTCCTTTTTTAGCGATTGATCGAGATTGCGAAGCATTTCGTTAAGCAAAATAGAGAAAAACACTGTTACACAAAGAAACAGAATCACATTTACAGCCCATCCGAATTTTCCGTAGGCATTTAAATCAACCGTATATGGCGAATTAAAATGAATAGGAACATAAAGCAGTAAAAAAGCTACAGTGGAAAGAATTTCGGAATAGATTAATCCCTTGTAGCCATAAAAAAAACACGATAGAAGAACAAAAATAAACATCCAGTTAAAAGCAGACCCTCGGGTACCAATTAGCAGGAAGACAGTAATTCCGAGTAAAAAAAACATCAGGGTGCTGATTATTACTTTTACCTGTGCTCCAATTTTTTTTGAAAAAGCTACAATTACAAAAACGCTGTAAATAAACGTATTGGAAATTACAAGCCCCCAAACGCCTTCTTTTATACCAAAGGCAACACCCGGAATAAACGCAATGGGGCCAATTAAAACAAATGCCCCCAGCATAATTATCAGCACCTTATTTTTCCATTCGGCAAAAACCTGTACTTCTCCAATTTCGGGGAAAGGTATAAATCGTGAAAGAAACGTTACAACTTTGTCTATCGTCATTCTTCTCCATATTATCAGTTAACAAAATACAGGTTCAACAAAAATGTTATACCTGTGGCAGCAAACCTTTGGCGGTTTGTGTCTAAAAAAAATAATGATTAGAGAAGAAGAAAAAGAAGTCCCGCTTCACCGGGACTTTGTATCCTGATCAATCGTCTTCAAAAAGAGGAATATAAAAAAACCCCAGTAAAACTGGGGTTTTAAAAGGGTGGAAGACCGGATTTGAACCGGCGACCTCTGGAACCACAATCCAGCGTTCTAACCAACTGAACTACATCCACCATTTGTTTTGCGGGTGCAAATATAAATATTTTATTCTTTTAGTACTCAAAAAAAATACTTTTTGAATGCTTTTTTTTGAATACACTTTTGATATTTTGTAAAAACACATCCTTAAATTGCAACCTCCCATTGATATTCTTGTCATTAAAATTGAAAGTTGAACAATTGAGAGAAAAAGAGCACATACATAAAAAAATTATTGAAGCCTGTAAACAGGGGGACAACCGGTCTCGTTACGAGTTGTATGCGCTCTACTCAAAAGCCATGTTCAACATTAGTTACCGGATGATGAACAACCGTGAAGAAGCAGAAGATATGTTGCAGGAAGCCTTTACCCAGGCCTTTTTAAAACTGGAATCGTTTAGATACGAGTCGAACTTTGGAGCCTGGTTAAAACGAATTGTGGTAAACACCTGCATTAACGCTATAAATAAAAAGAAAGTAGAACTAACTTATTGCGAAGAAATATACGACTATGATGCAACAGAGGAAAGTAACGATTATGAACCGGAATATACCGTAGCAAACATTACAAAGGCCATGGAAAAACTACCGGAAGGAGGAAGAATGGTTTTTTCGCTGTATTTACTTGAAGGATACGACCATGCCGAAATCTCACAGATTTTAGGCATTACCGAATCCACATCGAAAAGCCAGTTTATGCGCGCAAAGCGCCGTATTGTTGAAACATTAAAACAAACCCATGGGGATGCTATGGATAATTCATAAGCCTTATGAAAACAAATAAATTAGAAGATTTTGTAAAAACCAATCGCGAAGAATTTGATTTTCGTGCCCCATCGCCTGATGTGTGGGCCAAAATTGAAGCAAGCACCCAAAAACCAAAAGTAATTCCTTTGCGTCGCTATCTTTCAAGAATAGCGGTTGTGGCCGTTGTATTGGTAGTAACTACCCTGGTTATTTGGCAAGGCAGCTTTTTAAACACGAAAAGCATGGCAGAAAATGCTGACCCTGAGCTAATGGAACTAATTGAGGCCGAAGCATTTTACTCGCACCAGGTAAATCAGAAACTTAAGGAAATACAGAAATGCTACTATACTTTTCCGGAATTAAAGGAAGATATTGAAACTGATTTAAACGAGTTGGAAAGTATGTACCTGCTGCTAAAAAACGACCTTGAAGAAAATATTTCGAACAAGAGCGTTATTGAGGCCATGATTGAGAACAACCGATACAGGCTTCAGCTTTGCGATGATGTACTTGACCAGATAAAATGCTAGAGAAGGGGGAAAAATGAGAAGAATAAAATGGAAAATAGTTACCGTGCTTATCGTTATAATGGTGCCATTTTGCGTTAGTGCCCAATTTACCGACACCCGTGAAATAACAAAAACCTACCGCATTACGCCTGAAACGCAAATAGAAATATCAAACAAATACGGCAAAATTGATATTAAAAACTGGGACAAAGATTCGGTAAGGTTTCGGATAAGCATACGTGTTGAAGAAAAAAAATTGTCGAAACTCGAAGAATCGATTGATGGAATTGATTTTGACATTACCAATAGCGAGCATTACCTGATTGTTCGCACTGCTGTTGAAAAGAACAGAAGCACCCTGGGACGTGAAATTAAAAAATTTAAAGAAACACTGTTAAGCTCTGATGGAAACGTACAGGTAGACTATACCGTTTGGATGCCCGACTCGAACCGCCTGAAAGTTGACAATAAATTTGGCGATATTTATATTGGCGACTACAAAGGCGAAGCAGATATTACCCTGTCAAATGGTAATTTAAAAGCGCATAACTTTATAAACACCCTAAACCTTACCCTTAATTTTGCCGATGCATCGGTGAACAGCATCAGCAAAGGACGCTTAGACTGCAACTTTAGTGAACTCTTTGTAAGGAATATGGGAACAGTGCGTATTCAAAGTAAATCAACCGAATTTGAGCTGCAGAAAGTTGAAAACCTTTCAGCCAACTCGCGACGCGACAAATTCAGAATTCGTCAGATAGAATTACTGGATGCACGCAGCAGTTTTACATCATTCAGAATAAACGAGTTGGCCGACCGCATTAAAATTCAGGCCGAGTACGGCGATATTGAATTGGAAAAAACAGCAGCCGATTTCAGCAACGTTAACATCGAATCAAAATCAACTGACATTAACCTCTATTTTAGCCGGGAATCGGCTTTTTCGTACAACTTAAAAAATACAAAAGCAGAAGTTGATTTAGGCCCTGATTTTATTATCGTAAAAGAAGAAATGCTCGATGAAAAAGAAAAAGAAATGCTTATAACCGGGTATTTTGGCAAGCAGGCAGAAAGCCCTGAAAAGCTCAGAATAAATGCCAATTCAGGGAATATAAATATTCGAGCAGCCTATTAAAATCTGTTCGATTAAATTTTTTAGCACACATTTTGCAACCCTTTCAAAAAACACCTGTCATTAAAAACAGAAAGCAAACAATTATTAACCACCCGGGAATAATTTGCCAAAGCCATGAAAACAATTAAGCAAACTTTCCCGACAGAAAACTATTTAGTCATGAAAACAATTAAATTTTTCATTTATGGCCTTGCCATAATTTTTTCCACAAGCAGTTGTATTGAAGACATTACGGTGAAAGGCAATGGAATAGAGGCCTCAGAGAGCAGAATAACTTCGAACTTCGACCGTGTTCATTCGTCAGGTAATTTTAGGGTTCACATTACCGAAGGCACCAAAAACGATGTACTTGTTACCGCCGATGAAAACCTGTTGCAATACATTGAAACCTTTGTTAAAGGTGATGCTTTGCAGATTGAAGTAAAAGGAATACGAAACCTAAAAAACACCCTCCCTATGGAAGTTTATGTTGTAACGCCGGAACTGAAAGGAATAAAACTCAGTGGATCGGGCACCATAACTACCAACTATTTTTACACCAACAAAATGGACCTTGTTCTTTCCGGCTCGGGAAGATTAATTGCTGCTTTTGAAGCCAATGAAATTGATGCTTTGCTTTCAGGATCGGGAAGTATGGAGCTAACCGGTGCTGCCGACAATGCCAGTTTTCTTGTTAGCGGCTCGGGAACTATTAATGGCTATTCTTTTGACCTTTATAACTGCAAAACAACCACCTCTGGCTCGGGCGATATGTGGGTAAATGTTGACCATTACCTCGATTCCAGAATTTCGGGCAGCGGCAATGTATTTTATTACGGAAGTCCTGAAGTAAAAACGAGTATCTCCGGTTCGGGAAGCGTAATCAGTAATAACTAAAATCCCATTGGCTATGAAACGTCTCTTCGTTATTCTTCTTTTAAGTTTTCCCTTAGCCCTTTCTGCTCAAACTTTTAACAAGGCTGTTGGCATACGTGGCGGGCTTTCATCGGGGTTTGAATACCGCTTTTATACTGATGATGCCAACTCTTACAAATTCCTGCTGGCTACACGCGACGACGGAATTCAGCTGCATGCTTTTAAAGAATTTCACCAGTATGATCTTTTCGCTTTTTCAGAACAATTATCGCTCTTTTACGGGCTTGGAGTACATTTTGGTTACGAGCAGTGGGATAAATACTATGTGCAAAACAACACCAGCTGGTACGAAGAGCGCACAGCACTGCTGGCCGGAGTTGATGCTCTGGTTGGTGTTGAATACCTTTTTTACGAGGTACCGCTCTCGGTGGGCTTCGAGGTAAAACCCTATGTTGATGTGCTTGGCCGCGATTTCTTCAACCTGGAGCTATTCGATTTTGCTTTTACCATCAAATATCTTTTTTAGCTAAAAAACAATTACTTAATCAATTTCAGAAAACACAGGAAACAACCATGATTTTTAGTAGTCTAAATTCCACAATCCAGAAAAATTAAAATTCATCGGGAGTTCCATTTGTTACCATAGGAAATAAACAATATTAAACACATGAAACAATTAACAATTTTATTGGCTTTTATTTTGGCCACAGGTTTGGCCTATGCCCAGGACGACTATTACAACGACCAGGTGGAAACCATTTTCTCGAACCGAAAAAGCAACGGCGGTTACGGGGCATTTAGCGTTGGATATACACAAATTGACGGGCGCGATGCCATGGTTGCCGGTGCCCGTGGTGCATTTATTTTCGACCATTCGTTTGCCATTGGATTGGCCGGCTATGGTTTTGTAAACGATTTAGAACATTACGATTATCGCCCCAATCCGGAAGAGCGCTTTTTTTTAGCAGGTGGCTACGGCGGTTTGTTTTTTGAGCCCATTGTTGGTGGCACAAAGCCGGTACATGTTTCGTTTCCGATACTTGTGGGTATGGGAGGCATATCGCTGATAGAACACAACCGTTGGGATTGGGACTGGAACTACACCCATGAATACGATACCGACTTGTTTTTTGTATTCGAACCCGGTGTTGAACTGGAAGTTAACCTTACCCGTTTTTTCAGAATTGCGGCGTTTGGAAGCTACCGCTTAACTTCGGATATTAAATTATACGACACCGGTGCCGATGTATTGCGCGGGTTTAATGTTGGAATGACCTTCAAATTTGGGAAGTTTTAAGCGGCTCAACATCAAAAAAGCGCTTGCCATTTTTATCCGGCAAGCGCTTTTTTTTTGCTGATTTGAATTAATACTACTCGTAAAAATCTACAAAATCCTGCGCTTTTAAATAATCCAGGCTTTTTTTGCAACTTTCAAGCGGTTCAAAGTTATACCGCTCCACTTCTACAATCCCGTATTGGGCGCCCGACTTTTCGCGCTGTGCAAACGGGGCTGCAAAGTCCATATTTCCACTTTCGCCCAGTTCTTTTTCGTCTTTTATGTGCCAAAGTTCAAACCGCCCGGGGTAATTTTCAAAATAATCCAGGGCATTTTTTCCTCCTTCATGTATCCAATATAAATCCAGCTGAAACATCACATTTTCTGCTGTGGTTAATTCCAGCATCCAGTCGTAAAGCGGTTTTCCTTCGTATTCGGTGGTAAATTCTTTGTCGTGGTTGTGGTAGCCAAACCGAATTCCGGCAGCATTGCATTTTTCGCCTACAGCGTCAAAATATTTACAATAGGCTTTTAAACCGTCAAAGCTTTCGTAGGCCGATCCTCCCATCCAGGGCTGAACAATCCATTTTACACCGGCAGCCTTGTGCGCAGCAATACAGGTGTCCCACCAGGCCATGGTTTCATCCCAGTTTTCTTCGCCAGGTACTTCTTGTCCGGTATGTGCTCCTAAAAATTGTAAGCCATTGCTTTCGCACAACTTTTTAAATTCAAGCGGATCAAGGTTGTAAATTTTACCATCGGCATAGCCGGCCGTTTCCACAAACTTATAGCCCATTTCGCCAACTGCTTTTAAGGTTCGGGCAACATCGGCTTTCATTGCATCTTTTACCGACCATAACTGTAGCCCGATAAAGAGCTCTTTTTCTGTTTCTACACTTTTCTCGTCGGCTTTTTTAGTTGCAGAAGTACAGCCAGAGAATGAGGGCAGTAACAAAGCTGCAAAAACAATTGCTGCAGAGGTTTTTAAATACATCTTTTTTAAACTCATTTTTACTTGGTTTTAGGTAATAATTTAGTAGTCAAATTGTAATTCTCACAAATATGTGATTTTTCCTGCATTATTCCCACTTTTGCCTGTACATAAAATTCCTACTTTTGTTGCTTCAATTTTGCAGAATGAAAAACAAAGAATTAACCGCAATACTTTCGGCCCTTGGCGCCGTTTTTTTCTGGAGTTTTTCGTTTGTATGGTTTAAAATTGCTTTTATCGCCTACAAGCCCATTACAGTTGTTATTTTCCGGCTGGCCATTTCGGCAGTGCTAATAACAATTATAGCCCTGCTGCTAAAACGTTTGCAAAAACCCGCTAAAGCCGATTACAAACTCTTTTTCTTCATGTCGTTTTTCGAACCGTTTTTATATTTTCTGGGCGAGAGTTACGGCCTAAAATATGTTTCATCTACAGTAGCAGCAGTTATTGTGGCAACCATTCCCTTATTTACGCCTATTGCTGCCTGGTATTTTCATAAAGAAAAAATTAAAGTCATGAATATTGCCGGTTTACTTTTGTCGTTTGCAGGAGTTGGACTGGTGGTGTTAAACGGCAATTTCCGTTTTGATGCATCGCCCCTGGGGGTAAGCCTCGAGTTTATGGCAGTTATTTCAGCTATTGCCTACTCTATTATTTTAAAAAACCTGGCTGCGCGTTACAATACATTAACCATTATTGCCTACCAAAATATTATTGGAGTAATGCTGTTTTTGCCCATCTGGTTGTTAATCGATGTAAAAGATTTCATACAAACACCATTTCATCCGCAGGCATTCAGAGCTATTATTTTGCTGGCAGTTTTCTCTTCAACCTTTGCCTTTGTATTTTTTACGCAAAGTGTTCGGCAACTGGGGGTAACCCGCTCAAATACGTTTGTAAACCTAATCCCGGTTTTTGTTGCAGTTTTGTCGTTTTTTATTCTGAAAGATGAATTAGGCCTACAAAAAATAATCGGAATTCTTGTGGTTGTTAGCGGGCTATTCCTTTCGCAACTAAAAAGAAGAGAAAGCAATGGACGGCGAAAAGCGATTGAGGTACACCGGAAGTAGTTGCATTGTTATTTTCCTACCCTTTTTCCTGTTTACATTTTCGCTTAAAACATAAAAACTCCCTGATGCAAAACCTCTACAATTGGAATAACCCGGCTCTTTGCTCAACAGGAGCGGCTGAACGGGTAAGGGGTAACAAAAGTTTTATATACCTTGCGCACCAAATGAATATCAATTACAAAACACCCGCAGAATTAAAATTACTTGCCGACAAAAACAGGCCTGAAACTTTAGCCTTGCTAAAAAAGCTGAAGAAGAAAAAACCTAAACGGCTCGACGATGTTGTACATGCGCTGCATTACGAAGCATTTGATTATTTTGACTGCCTTGATTGCGCCAATTGCTGCAAAACAATAGGCCCACGCCTTATTGATAAAGATCTGGATCGACTGGCCAAACACCTGAAAATGAAAGTGGCCGATTTTATTGAGCAATACATCAGAATTGACGAAGACGGCGACTTTGTTTTTAAAGAACACCCCTGCCCTTTTCTGTTACCCGACAACTATTGCATGGTTTACGAAAGCCGCCCAAAAGCCTGCCGCGAATACCCACACACCGATAGAAAACGTTTTTACCAAATCCTCGACTTATCACACAAAAATTGCGAAACCTGCCCCGTTGTTTTAGAAATTTTTGAGGCACTAAAACAAGAAAGTTTTTAACTTTATAGCATAACAGAAAAACCAACACATGGGTTACAATGGCCTCGGAATGCAGCGTTGGATTTCAACAATGAAACCAAGAAAATATTTAGGCAAACGCAGTAAACCTGATGGCGGTGGCGGAGAGCCCTCTTCCGGCCCTGGTGTCAGCAGTTATTACCACATTAAAAAACGCGAATTCTCTATCCTTAAAAGCAAAACCTATACTGAGCGCTACAAGCAAAAGTTACAAAGCGAATTGCTGGAAGAACGAAAAAGTGGCTATCGCACTATTGTTTTAAGTATTATTACCGGACTGCTTATAGTTGTTCTGCTCTTTGTTTATTTTAACCCCAAACTAAACTGGTTTTAACAGTCACACTAATTTCAATACCAAAATGAAACGTTACATTTTCTTTTTAATTCTACCACTTTTTATCGCATGTAGCCCTCACAAATCGGTAAAATCTAACCATATCAGCCAGTTTGAAGCCGCGCTTGGAGAAACAGAAACAGCGTTCCTCAATGAAATGGTGTATGATTTTGAACGTTTTCTTGAAAAGAAATACGGTAGTAAAAACAATACATCTAACTTAAAAACCTACTTAAAAGCACTATCCGATGGCAGCACCGAAGATATATGGGAACCAGGCGAAGAGCTGCATACCCGCTATCTGCCCAACCGGCTTTTTGCCACCTACGACTCCATCTACCCCGACTCGGTTTGGATTGAAGATGGATTTGTTAACCTGCTTTTTGAAGGTTCGGAAATTGAGGAATCGATTATTCCTATTGACAAAAAGGAGATTCACTCCCTTGCCAATGAATTAAAAAACGAGCCCCGTCGTATTGAAAACCATCCGGGCACCTTTTACCCGGCACTCGGCACAATTGCCGCCAACGATTCGTTGGTATCAAGCTTTTTAGACTACAAAGCTATTGCCGGAAATACCTCTTTGCATTTGCTTGCCAGCGGACTCTTACACAACTATGATAAGAGCTGCGAGTATTTTATTAAACGAATTCTTGTTATGGAACTCAACCCATAGCCTGCTGCCCATACTGAAAATAAAATACGCAATTCGAGCAAGCGAAAGGCTTCGTGCCAAGACAGAATTTTCTCAATCTGTTTCGCCTGTAATAATAAATAAATACCTTTGGCGTTTTAGAAAAAATGACAATCGCGCATGAGGCGAAAAATATACGTATTACTTTTACTTAGCCTAGTAGTTTTAACCGGAAAGGCACAAATTGGAGGAGAATATACCTACCAGTTTCTGGAGCTCACCAATTCGGCACGCATTGCCGCTTTGGGTGGCACGCAGGTAGCCCTATCCGATTCGGGCGACCTGAACCTGCCCTACGCTAACCCTGCACTGCTTCACAAAGACATGGACAATCGGCTTTTGGTGAACTATGTAAATTACCTGGCCGATGTAAACTATGGCTATGCCTCGTACGCCAAAACTTACCCGGGCATTGGCAATTTTGCTGTTGGAATGCATTACATCAATTACGGCCAGTTCGACGAAGCTACAGAAACCGGCGAACTCACCGGCGCCACATTTAACGCGGCTGAATATGCGCTAAACCTTATTTACTCCAACAGCTACAAACGCCTGAATTACGGAGTCAACTTAAAACCAATTCTTTCGTCGTTCGAAAGTTACCAGTCGTTTGGTATTGCGGCCGACATTGGAGCCAGTTTTAAAAGCAAAGACGGATACACCACAGTTGCTCTTGTGGCACGTAACCTGGGAACACAAATTACTACCTATTACGATGGAGCCGACCGCGAACGAATTCCGCTAAATATTCAGGCCGGATTAAGCAAACGGCTAAAACATGCCCCGCTCATTTTTTCAGCCACCCTGCAGCACCTCAACCACTGGGACCTGTCAACACCCGTAGAAGAACAGGATTTTACAGGCGAAACCATTCACCAGCGGCAGGAAAGTTTTGCCAAACAAATGATGCGACATGTAGTTTTAGGTGCAGAAATTTTGCCATCCGAAAATTTCACCCTGCGGGTAGGTTATAACTATCAACGACGCCAGGAGTTAAAATTCAACGACAAAGCATCAACGGTTGGTTTTTCAGCCGGATTTGGCTTAAAAATAAAACGCTTTCATTTCGATTATGCCATATCGCGTTTCCACCTGGCCGGCTCGTCCAATCTGTTTTCAGTATCCATTAACCTGAATAACAAATTCTAAAAACGGACAATTGAATCTTAATTAAAATTTCCCCATCTTTGTTTCAAATTCCTGAAGAACCATGAACGAAAAAAAGATTATCATCGCCATAGATGGCCACTCATCTTGTGGAAAAAGCACCATGGCCAAAGCACTGGCACGGCAACTTGGTTACGTTTACATCGACACCGGAGCCATGTACCGTGTGGTTACGCTGGTGGCACTGCGCAAAGGATGGATTGAAAATAAAATTCCGTTTACAAAAAAAATTATTGAAGGACTTAAAGACATTCAAATCACCTTTAAGTGGGATGAAAAAGAAGGAAAAAACACTACTTTTCTGAATGGTGAGAACGTTGAAGATGAAATCCGCCAATTGGAAGTATCGGAGAACGTAAGCCCCATAAGTACCATTGCCGAAGTGCGCCACGAAATGGTTCGCCAGCAGCGCGAAAACGGCAAAAATAAGGGTATAGTAATGGATGGTCGCGATATTGGCACCGTTGTTTTTCCCGATGCTGAACTAAAAATATTTATGACCGCCTCGCCGGAAATACGTGCCCGCCGCCGTTTCCTTGAACTAAGCGAAAAAGGGGAACAGGTTAACTTAGAAGAAATACTGGCCAATGTTGAAGGACGCGACAAAATTGACTCTACACGAGCTGTTAGCCCTTTAAAACAAGCCAACGATGCCATAATTCTTGATAATAGTGAACTTACCCGCGAACAACAACTCGATTGGGCCGTTAAGAAAGTAAAAGAAAGACTAAAAGAAAATGATTGTTGAAATAGATAACAGGTCGGGGTTTTGCTTTGGGGTTATTAACGCCATTAAAGCAGCAGAGGATGAGTTAAAGGAAACAAAGCGCCTGTACTGTTTAGGCGATATTGTACACAACGGCATGGAGGTTGAACGGCTCGAAAAAATGGGATTGAAATCCATTTCGAAAGAAGAGTTTTTTACTTTAAGCAACTGTAAAGTATTAATACGTGCCCATGGCGAGCCACCCGAAACCTACGCCTATGCCCAAGCCAACAATATTGAACTAATTGATGCGACTTGTCCGGTTGTACTTACCCTTCAGGAAAAAGTAAAAAGTTCGTATTCGAAACACGCCCCACAAGATGGGCAGGTAGTTATTTACGGCAAAAAAGGACATGCCGAGATTGAAGGGCTCAACGGGCAAACCAGCCACAATGCCATTATTATCGAAAGTATTGCCGATGTAGACAAAATCGATAAAAATCGCCCGGTTTCTCTCTACTCGCAAACCACCAAGCGTATCGAGGATTTTCATGAAATTGCAAAAAAAGTTAAGGAAACTACCAACCCGGGAGTTCCGGTTGAAATAAAAGACACCATTTGCCGTCAGGTATCAAACCGGGTACCTTACCTTACAAAATTTGCCGGCCGTTTTGACATGATTCTTTTTGTTGCAGGCCAAAAAAGCTCAAACGGGCAATACCTGTACACTATTTGTAAAGAGGTTAATCCTAAATCGCACCGTATTTCCCGTATCGAGGAAATAAAAAAAGAATGGTTTAATGAAGTAAAATCGGTTGGAATTTGTGGGGCAACATCCACTCCACAATGGCTAATGGATGATGTGGCCGCCTGGATTCACAGCAACTTCGAATAAATTTTTTCATTACATTTCATTTTTTAGCTTACTTTTAAGAAAGCATTTTCTTTTATGCCTGAACTTTTTGCACAAGTAATATTACCGCTTTCGTTACACGACAGCTATACTTATAAAGTCCCCTTGCCATTGCAGCAAAACATTGCTGCAGGAAAACGGGTTATTGTGCAGTTCGGTAAAAAGAAACTTTATGCAGCATTGGTCAGCGCTCTTTCGGATAAAAAACCGGAAGGTCTGGAAGTGAAAGAAGTGCTTGAAATACTTGATGAGCATCCAATTATTTTTCCAACTAACTTTAAATTATGGCAATGGCTGGCCCAATACTACTGCTGCACCTTAGGCGATGTTTTTAGAGCCGCTCTGCCAACCGGCCTTAAACTTGAAAGTAAATCGAAATTATTTTTAACCGGAATTGATGAACCCCTGGCCTTAAGCACAAAAGAAGAACTGATTATCCGGCAGTTGCAGGAAGATGTGTCTTTGTTATCGGAACTGGAACACAAGCTGGGAACCGAGTTTTCGTTCCAGGCCTTAAAGTCGCTTATTAATAAGAAAGTGGTTTATGCCGAAGAAAAAATTAGTAGCAAGTATAAACCCAAAACCGAAGCTTTTGTAAAGCTGCACCACAGCATTCAGTCCGAAAAAACATTGAATGAAAAAATAGACCTGCTTAAACGTGCAAAAAAACAGCAACAGTTACTTTTGCACTTTTGCGCTGCCACGAATACCTTTTCCAACAATCAGCTTGATGAAATACCCAAAAAAGAATTAGTGGCCGGCACTTCTTTTTCGGGCAACCTGGTTAAAGAGTTAGTTAAAAAGAAAATACTTGCCGAAACACAAAAACAGGTATCTCGTCTCGAGGAAGAACCCATCGAGCAGGTAAGTATAAACCTTTTAAATAAACACCAGGCAAAAGCCTACAACCACATAAAAGAAACATTTCAGTCGCAACAGGTTACGTTAATACACGGCATAACCGCCAGCGGAAAAACTGAAATCTACATCCACCTGATTGACGAAATTATTAAAACAGGCCGGCAGGCTTTGTACCTGGTACCCGAAATAGCTTTAACCACGCAAATTGTAAAACGCCTGAAAAATGTATTTGGCAATAAAGTTGGTATTTACCACTCAAAATTAAACAGCCAGGAGCAGGTAGAGATTTGGGAAAAAGTAATACGTTTTAACGAAAATCCCCAGGAAGGCTATCAGGTTATTTTAGGGGCACGCTCAGCCGTTTTTCTGCCCTTCTCAAAACTGGGAATTGTTATTGTTGACGAAGAGCATGAAAATTCGTTTAAGCAATTCGACCCGGCACCACGTTACAACGCCCGCGACATGGCTGTGGTACTGGGCTATCAAAACGATGCCAAAGTACTTTTGGGTTCGGCAACACCGTCGTTCGAATCGTATTACAACGCCCTAAAAGGCAAGTATGGGTTAGTAAATCTAATGAGAAGGCACTCGGAAATGGAACTGCCTGAGATTATTATTTCCGATATAAAACGCGCCTATAAGCGAAAACAAATGCGCTCGTTTTTAACGCCCGAATTGTACGAGCTAATGGAAGAAGCGCTTGAAAAACAAGAGCAAATCATTCTTTTTCAGAACCGCCGTGGCTACTCGCCTTATGTTGAGTGTTTTACCTGCGGACACATTCCCAAATGCCGTAATTGCGATGTTAGTTTAACTTACCACAAATACAAAAGACGCTTAAACTGCCACTATTGCGGTTTTAGTTACCAGTTGCCTGAAACTTGCGACAATTGCGGATCGCCTGAATTAAAAACGCGAGGCTATGGTACCGAAAAAATAGAAGATGAATTAAAAAGCCTTTTTCGCAATGCCCGGATTGCACGTATGGATTTAGATACAACACAATCGAAAAATGCCTTTGCCAAAATTGTTAAAAACCTGGAAGATCGAAAAACCGACATTCTGATTGGAACACAAATGGTTACCAAAGGGCTCGATTTTGAACATGTAAGCGTAGTGGGTATTTTAAACGCCGACAACCTGATTAATTTCCCCGACTTCAGAGCACACGAACGTGCCTACCAGCTTATCTCGCAGGTGGCCGGCCGTGCAGGCCGAAAACACAAGCAAGGCAAAGTGGTTATTCAAACTTCGCAACCCGACCATTTGCTTATCGAACTAATCAAAGACCAAAACTACCAGGCTACCCTAAAAGAACAATTTGAAGAACGACAGTTGTTTAAATATCCCCCATTTTACCGGCTCATTAAAATTGTGGTAAAACATAAAAATGTGCAAACAGTTGATCGTGCAGCCAATCAATTGGCTCAACAACTAAAAAACCACAAACAGCTGTTGGTTATGGGCCCTGAATATCCGTTAATCAGCCGTATTCAGTTGTGGCACCATAAAGAAATCTGGATAAAAATAAACCGAAAGTTAAACCTCGATTTGGTGAAAGCAGAAATTGTTGCGGGTGTTAAATCGGTAAAACAGTTACCAGCCAACGGCAATTGCATTTTTAATATCGATGTTGATCCGGCCTAACTATCGAAACACAAAAACATCATAAAATTTGCATTTTGACATTTTTCTACCACTGTTTTTTTTATAGATTTGTGGCCTTAACATCGTTTTGTGGATAAAACAGAAGTAAATCAAATATTCGAACGATTCTCGAAAATGCGTGCCATAATCATTGGCGACGCAATGGTTGACACCTATTTGTGGGGAAAAGTAGATCGTCTGTCACCTGAAGCTCCGGTTCCGATTGTTGCCATAACTCAGCGCGAAAACCGCCTGGGAGGTGCAGCAAATGTTTCGCGTAATGTGCAGGCATTGGGAGCAACACCGGTACTTTTTTCAGTGGTGGGCGACGACGAGAACGGAAAAGAATTTCAGAAGCTTTTGGTAAAACGTAATGTTTCTGACAATGGGATTTTTATCGATTCTTCGCGAAATACTACAGTAAAAAACCGAATTATAAGCGCCGGGAAACAAATTGTTCGGGTTGACGAAGAATCAACAGACTATATCTCAGAAGAGATGGAATTGAAGCTGATTGAGTCCATTACTGAAGAAATCAATTCGAATCCGGTTGATGTAATTATTTTTGTGGATTACGACAAGGGAGTAGTTACTCCAAACCTCTTTAAAACTATCAACGACCTTGCGCAAACCAAAGGAATTCCAACTGCTGTGGATCCTAAAAGACGCAATTTCAGGCATTACAAAAATGTTTCGCTGTTTAAACCCAATTTTAAAGAGTTTGTGGATGGTACCGGTTTGCCTTTGGTAAAAGGTGATTTGGAAAGCCTCAAAAAAGCAGCTGAAGAATTTAAAAATCAACAAGAATTAAAGTTGATTTTTATAACACTCTCCGAGTTGGGAGTATTTATTAGCAACGGAGTAAAAGAACAATATTACCCGGTTGCTATCAGAGATATTGCCGATGTTTCGGGTGCCGGCGATACCGTTATCAGTGTTGCCAGTTTAGCCATGGCGGCCGGATTGCCACCAAAAATAATGGCATTAATGTCGAACCTGGCAGGCGGATTGGTTTGCGAGAAGCTTGGAGTTGTGCCGGTTGACCAAACCAAGCTCAAGAAAGAGATGAAATCTCAAAAAATTTAAACGCTTTAGTATTCAAACCCAAGCCCTTACTAAATAATCCCACCTCCTCCACTAAAAAATATCTCTTTGGTTTAGGGTAAATTATTAACTTTGAAACCGCTCATAAATGATAAAGACGCTATAAATGGGAAAAATAATTTCGTTAGCAAATCAGAAAGGAGGAGTTGGTAAAACAACCACAACGATAAACCTGGCTGCCAGCCTGGCTGTTCTCGAACAAAAGGTACTGATTATTGATGCAGACCCACAGGCCAATGCCACATCCGGACTGGGCTTCGATTTACGCAATGTTCAATCAAGTATTTACGAATGTATTGTAAACGAAGTAGAGGCCGAAAAGGCCGTGCTAAATACGGATATCGAAAACCTGGATTTAATACCTTCTCATATTGATTTGGTAGGGGCAGAAATTGAAATGCTGAACTTACCTAATCGGGAAAAAGTGCTTAAAACCGCCCTTGAATCGTTAAAAGACAACTACGATTTTATCTTTATCGATTGTTCCCCCTCATTGGGATTAATTACGGTAAATGCACTTACGGCGTCTGATTCAGTAATCATTCCGGTTCAGTGCGAATATTTTGCATTGGAAGGACTTGGAAAACTGCTGAATACCATTAAAATCATACAAAACAGGCTGAATCCGGAATTGGAAATAGAAGGCTTTTTATTAACCATGTATGATGGTCGCTTAAACCTGTCGAACCAGGTTTACGAGGAGGTTAAACATCATTTCCAGGAAATGGTTTTTGAAACCGTTATACAGCGGAACGTAAAACTTAGCGAGGCACCAAGTTACGGCAAACCAGTAGTATTGTACGATGCAAGCTCGAAAGGAGCCATTAACCACATGAACCTGGCTCGCGAAATTTTACAACGCAATGCGATGACTAAAATGTCGCAAGACAAAGACAATGTTGTTATAAACTAAATATCTGTAACTAAGCTATGATGGTAAAAAGGAATGCATTGGGAAGAGGACTGGGCGCACTTATTGATGATGCTGAAAAAATGCAACAAAGCGCCGGCATGGATGAGATTGAACTGAGCAAAATAGAAGCAAATCCTTTTCAACCCCGGTCGAAATTTGACGATGAAGCGTTACAGGAACTTTCAGCTTCAATTAAAGAAATTGGCTTAATCCAACCCATTACCTTACGGAAAATAAGCGACGACAAATACCAGATTATTGCCGGAGAACGCCGTTTCAGGGCCTCGCAACTGGCCGGACTAAAAAAGATACCGGCCTATGTGCGTAAAGCCAAAGACGATGGCATGCTGGAAATGGCTTTGGTTGAGAACATTCAACGCGAAGACCTTGATGCCATTGAAATTGCTTTGAGCTACCAACGATTGATGGATGAATTGGAATATACCCAGGAAGAACTAAGCGGACGTGTGGGAAAAAAACGCTCAACCATTGCCAATTACCTGCGTTTATTAAAACTTCCCGCCATCGTTCAGAAAGGATTAATCGACAAACAAATATCAATGGGCCATGCACGCGCCATTATTAATATTGAAGAAGCCGACACCCAAATTATGATCTTCGAACAGATTATAAAACATGGTTTCTCGGTGCGAAAAGTTGAAGAACTTGTACGCGATTTAAATGCCAACGGTGAGAAAGCAAGCGACACGAAAAAGCCAAAATTCCCGAAAGAATACCAAGTGGTGAAAACGCAACTCGACAAACTATTTGATACACGTATCGATTTTGCCATTAACGACAAAGGAAAAGGCAAAATAACTATTCCGTTCAAGTCGCAGGAAGACCTGGAAAGAATTGTTAAAATAATTGAAAATCAAAAATAAAACTTAAGGATCACACAAATACTTAGGGAGTTTTCTATTTTTGCGCAAAATTTTTAGTGTGATTAAACGCGTATTTTTCTTAAAAATATTGATTCCGGCAGTTCTGCTTTTTATGGGCACCGCTGCGCTGGGACAAACAACTGAGCAAGACTCGGCTGTTGTGGCTCAGGCAAATGCCGAAGAAGAATACGTACATTCACCCAAAAAAGCAACACTTTATTCTGCTATTTTGCCCGGTATGGGCCAGGCTTACAACAAAAAATACTGGAAAATCCCCATCATTTACGCGGGCTTTGGTACCATCGGATACTTTATTCACTGGAATAACGACAATTACAAAATTCTAAAACAAGCCTACAGCGACCTTACCGATGGCGATGAGAATACACGGTCGTATGAAGATCTGGAAGCATCTGAATATTACGACCTTGACGACCCAACCGATTATAACAATTTTAAAACAGGCCTTAGCAAACAACAAAGTTACTACCGGCGAAATCGCGACCTGCTGATTATAAGCATGGTAGGATTTTATGGCCTGAATATTATCGATGCCAGTGTTGATGCGCACCTCTTCGATTTTGATATTAGCGAAGACCTGACATTTAACTGGCAACCTACAATGCAATACCATAAAACCCAGTACGTTTACGGAGTAAGTTGTACTTTTACTTTCTAAAATGAAGCAAATAAGCAGATTCCTATTCTCTCTTTCAGCAATACTTTTTTTCAGCAATAGTTGGGCACAAGAGCATATCGATGCATTAGCTGTCCAGGTTACCGACACCATGTTTGTAAGTGCCGACACTACTTCCAGTGCTGATACCACCGACTTTTTCTCAATGGAACCCGACGACAAACTGAATGCTATTTTTTCGGAAAAAATGGATAGTTTAATGGGATCGTGGGATATACAAAAGCGTTTTAATCTTGACACATCCGAAGTTAAATTACTTGACTATCCGCGCAACTTGCCGGATTCGGTATATCTTAAGCGCCTGCAGGATATTGAGCAGGTGATTGACCTCACCTACAACCAGGTAGTAAAAAACTACATAAAAATGTATACCGAAAAACGCCGCGATCTGGTTGAAGTGATGCTGGGTTTATCGGCCTACTACTTTCCTGTTTTTGAAGAAACGCTGGATAAATACGACATGCCCCTCGAAATAAAATACCTGGCCATTATTGAATCCGCACTCAATCCTACAGCGCGGTCGCGTGTTGGAGCAAATGGCCTGTGGCAATTTATGTATGTCACGGCAAAAAACATGAAACTGGAAATTACGTCTTTTGTTGATGAGCGTCGCGACCCTGTAAAAGCAACTGACGCCGCAGCAAGGTACCTGCAAAAACTATACGATATTTATGGCGACTGGCACCTGGCAATTGCGGCCTACAACTGTGGCCCCGGAAATGTTAATCGCGCTATTCGTCGCTCGGGCGGGAAAACCAATTACTGGGAAATTTATTACCGACTGCCCCGGGAAACAAGAGGTTATGTGCCGGCATTTATAGCTGCCACCTATGCTTTTGAATACCACAAAGAGCATCAGCTCATTGCACGCTACCCCGAGATTGAACTATCGGCAGATACGGTAATGGTTAACGATTACCTGCATTTTAACCAGATTTGTGCAAAAGTTAAAATTGAAAAAGAAGAGCTTCGTGCATTAAATCCAATGTACCGGCGAGATGTTATTCCCGCAAAACAGAGCAAACCTTATCCATTGGTTTTACCTAACGATGTGATTCTGGATTTTGTAGGTCTCGACACTACAATTTATGCCTTCGAACGCGAAAAGTATTTCCCGAATAATACGCTGATAAATCCAACAACAAGCACAAGCAGTTATTTTACTCCAGTTGATATTAAAGGAAAAGCAAAAGTTGTGTACACCGTAAAATCGGGCGACAATGTTGGTTACATCTCTTCGTGGTTTAAGGTAAGGGCATCCGACCTGAGGTACTGGAATAATATAAATCGCGACATGATTCGTGTTGGGCAAAAGCTGGCCATTTATGTTCCTGAAAAGGAAAAAGACACGTACGAAAAAGTTAACGCCATGACCTTTGCCCAAAAGCAGGCATCAATAGGCAAATCAAGCACTCCAACCAAAGCCCGCGAAACTAAACCTCTCGATCCGGCCTACGAATATTACACGGTACGAAAAGGTGATACCCTGTGGGATATTGCGCAAAAGTATGCCGGAATCTCGGCAGATGAAATTATGCGTTTAAACAACCTGAAAAACGACAGGGGATTATTTATCGGGCAAAAACTTAAAATTAAAAAGAAAAGTTAGCAGCTTTAGCTAATACCCAGTTGTTTTTGCAAAGCTTTAACTTCCGATTCAAGTTTTGCTTTCCGTTTTAAGGCTTTCGACAAGGCCAGCGCATCGCGAACAGCCTCTTTATCGTAGGTTTCAAGCAGGATATAATAATACTCTTTTCCCAGAAAAACAGCTTTAAGATTTCGATCTACATTGGCAGCAATAAATTCCATTACTCCATTATCTTTTCCTTTTCGGTACGATACTTTTTCCCATTTTGCTTCCATAAAATCGCTACGATGATTATCAACCGTTCCGATCGGAATTTTTTCGGTTTTAGCATCATCACCACTATCGTAAACACGCAACCCGGTATGGTCTAACCAGTTCTCGCCGTGGTAATTACTACTTAAGTACAACTCGCCACGCTCATCTAAATGCACCTGAATGTACGACCGGTCCCAGGCGCGCTTAAACGTTTGACGTTTATGAATATATTGGGTATACCTGTCAAATTCTGTCTTTTCTTTTACAAACGATTTTTCAAGCTCAGCAACCTGCAATTTCACTGAATCGAGTTCAGCCTCTTTGCGCTGCATCAGTTCAAAACGTACTTCCTGAAGCAGGTTTTTTGCAGCATTGGCCGAATAAACGGCTTCCGGGAATAACTTCGGAATACTATCTAACTGACGAATAGCCCCAGCAGTATCATTCTTCAGTAACAGGTTCTTCGCCATATCAATTTTTATGCGTGCCTTATCTTCATCCGAAGGGCCACAAGAAACAAAAAATAGTATTACTAAAATGAACAGGTATTGAACAGAAATCTTCATCTTTATTGTTTTGTGCAAAAGTAGTATTTTAATAGGAACAAAGAAAAGTAGTTGAACAAGCATGAACACCAACTCTGTAGAATTTTTCACTTCCCGCGCTAACGAAAATTTTCCCAAAAGTTCGCAAATTATTGTGGCAGCCTGGCATTTAGCCAATGCCGAAAACATTGGAAAAATAATTCGACTTGCCCACAACCTGGGAGCTTCCGAAGCCTTATTCATAAAAGAAAATGAAAATCACCGTGAATCGAAAATCAAAAAAACAGCCGGCTTTTCTTTCGACCAAATGAACTGGCGCTTTATTTCAGAAAGAGATTTTTTAGCACTTTTAAACCAACAGTTTAAGTTAACAATTTTAGAAACCTGCACCGGTGCAAACAATATTTTTAACGAAAAACTACCTAAAAAAACCATTTTGCTTGCCGGAAGCGAGTCGCACGGATTACCCGAAAAAATAATTTCCATGGCCAATAAAAAGGTGTATATTCCTATGCCGGGCAACTGCAAATCGTTAAATATATCAAATGCATTGGCAGTTGCCGCATTTGAATGGTACCGCCAGCAAACCTCTGTCTAACTGCGCATTAACACAACCTCTCACTGTTCTCACATTTTACAAAATAGAATTAACTCCTGCAAAACGCCGTTAGTTATCGATTTTTTCTATCTTTAAAAACAAAAATCGACTTACGCCATGATTACCCTAACCCAGTTGGAGTATATTGCTGCTGTTGACACGTATCGTCATTTCGGTAAAGCAGCTGAAGCATGTTTTATTACACAACCCACACTTTCCATGCAAATAAAAAAGCTGGAAGAAGACCTCGAGATTATTATTTTCGACAGAAGTAAGCAACCTCTTATTCCCACCGATGTGGGTATTCGGATAATAGAGCAGGCCAGGGTAGTTCTAAAACAAGCCGATGAAATTAACAACATTGTAAAAGATCATAAAAACCAGGTTTCCGGTATGCTGCGGATTGGCATTATACCAACACTTGCACCTTACCTGCTGCCAATTTTTGTAGGTAATTACAAAAAAAAGTATCCAAACATTTTTATAAAAGTTGTTGAGGCCACTACCGAAAATATCATTCAGCTTTTGCAGAAAGATCTCATCGACGTAGGAATTTTGGTTACTCCCTTACATGAAGAAAAAATTATTGAGAAACCTGTTTTTTACGAAGAGATGCTGATTTATGCCAATAGCGGGCACAAATTGCATAAACAGGATAAAATAACGGTTGAAGACATTGCCACGCCTGAAATATGGTTGCTGAGTGATGGGCATTGTTTTCGCGACCAGGTAATTAACCTCTGTTCTTACCTGGGAACAACCGATAGCCAGCTCCCCTTTCATTTTGAAGCGGGCTCGCTTGAAACATTAATGAATATTGTTGACCGGGAAGGAGGCCTGACACTTATTCCGGAGCTTGCCAAAGCTACCATGTCGCAAAAGCGGGCGTACAATGTAAAGAATTTTACCAACCTAAAACCGCTGCGCGAAGTCAGCCTTGTGTATTCACGACATTTTGCAAAACACAAATTAATAAACCTGCTTTGGAGAGAAATGAAAGAATCTGTTCCTAAAGAATTGCAGGATGAAAACCGTGGAACCATTGTTGAATGGAGGTAAAAAAACATAAAAACTGAAAAGTTTACTGTTAATTAAAGCTTCATTTTCAAAATTTCTCTGCTAAGCTATTGCAAAATAAATTTTTTATATATCTTTGCGCCGCAATTCGCGGATGTGGCGGAATTGGTAGACGCGCTAGACTTAGGATCTAGTGCCATACGGCGTGGGGGTTCGAGTCCCTTCATCCGCACTCAAAAAAACCGCCGACCTTACAAAAAGGTTGGCGTTTTTTTGCTTTAGGGGTTTATAAAAATTTATCATCATGAACATTAATTTAGAAAACATCGACCAAGTTAATGCGGTAATTAATCTTACCATTGAAAAAACTGACTACGAAAAACAAGTTGCCGATGTTTTAAAAGACTATCGTCAAAAAGCTTCAATCCCTGGATTTCGCCCCGGCAAAGTTCCGGCAGGATTAATCAAAAAAAGATTTGGTACAGCCGTTTTGGTGGAAGAAGTTAACAAACTGATTTCGCAAAACCTGACGAAATACATGATTGATGAAAAACTTCCTATTCTTGGAGAACCTCTTCCAAACGAGGAAAAACAAAAACCCATTGACTGGGAAAAAGATGAAACTTTTGAGTTTGCCTTTGATGTTGCACTGGCACCCGAAGTAAACGTATCGGTTGACAAGCGCAGCAAATACAACTATTACAACATAGCTGTTTCTGACGACATGATTCAGCAACAAGTTGATATGGCTGCTTCGCAATTGGGACAAAACGTACCTGCCGAAGAAGCTAAAGACAACAGCACAGTGCGCGGCAACTTTGTTCAACTAGACACCGAAGGAAGCGAAGTTGAAGAAGGAATTGCTCCGGAAGGCGTTCTGTTGGCCATTGACAAGATTAAAGACGAGGAAATTAAAAACGCATTTGTTGGCTGCAAAAAAGACGACATTCTTGTGTTTGATCCGGTAAAAGCTTTCGAAAATAAACACGAAGTTGCTCACATGCTTAACATTAAGCCTGAAGAAGCAGAAACATTGGAAAGCGAATTCAGATACACTGTTACCGAAGTGCTTCAGTTTGAAAAAGCAGAGCTAAATGAAGATTTATTTAAAAAGCTTTACGGTGAGGATACTGAAATTAAAACCATTGAAGATTTTAAAGCAAAAATAAAAGAAGACCTGGCCAAGAACCTGGAGTATTCATCAGAGCATAAATTTTCGTTAGACACCCGCGATGCCCTGGTTGAAAAAACTGCGCTTGAATTGCCTGAGGAATTCTTGAAACGCTGGCTTACTGCTGTAAACAAAGAACTTACAGCCGAACAAATTGAAAATGAATTTCCTGCGTTTATTCTTGATTTAAAATGGCAATTGATTAAAGACCAGATTGCCAAAGAAAACGAATTAAAAGTTGAAGCTGAAGAAGCTGAAGATTTTGCAAAGAAAATGGCTTTGGCACAATACCAACAGTACGGAATTCACGATGTACCTGAAGAACAACTGGAATCGTTTGCCAAAATGATGCTGGAGAAGCCGGAAGAAAAAGACCGTATTTTCAAAAAGCTGCTTGAAGATAAAGTGGTAGCCGTTGTAAAAGACAAGGTAACACTTCAGGAAAAAGAAATTTCTCAAGAAGAATTCAATGAATTAATGCAAGCCAACCAATAAGCTTACATTAATCGAAAATATTTTGCTGAGTGCATCAGCATAAATCTTTTTTATAACTTTGTAAATCGTGATTACACGTATTTACAAAGTTTTTTTTTACAAGTACTTAAAAAAATGGACAACAACGAATTTAAAAAATATGCAACAAGGCATGCCGGAATCAGCAGCCTGACAATGGACAAATACACATCAGTATACGGCAATTACATCTCGCCAACAATTATTGAAGAACGGCAATTGAACGTAGCATCAATGGACGTATTTTCAAGATTAATGATGGATCGTATCATTTTCCTTGGCGTACCAATCGACGATACGGTAGCCAATATCATTCAGGCACAATTACTGTTTCTGGAGTCGACTGATCCGACAAAAGATATTCAAATCTATTTTAATTCGCCCGGAGGCTCGGTTTATGCCGGTTTGGGAATTTACGACACCATGCAATACATTTCTGCCGATGTGGCGACCATCTGTACCGGAATGGCAGCCTCAATGGCAGCCGTATTAATGACGGCAGGCGCAAAAGGAAAACGCTCGGCATTGCCTCACTCCCGAATTATGATTCACCAACCAATGGGTGGTGCACAGGGGCAGGCTTCCGACATCGAAATTACAGCACGCGAGATTAAAAAAATTAAAAATGAGCTGTACACCATCTTAGCAGATCATTCCGGCCAGACTTTCGAACAAATCGAAAAAGATTCTGACCGTGATTACTGGATGACTGCAAAAGAAGCAGTTGATTACGGCATGATAGACGAAATTTTAGTTCGAAATAACAAGTAATGTCAAATAAAGAAAAGATGGACAAGTGTTCGTTCTGCGGAAGGGAAAAAAAGGAAGTAAATCTTCTTATTGCAGGGATTGACGGGCATATTTGCGACCGCTGTGCCGAGCAGGCTCATTCCATTATCCAGGAAGAAGTTAAAACTACCAACTCTTTTGATTTAGACGGATTGCAACTGTTAAAACCAAAAGAAATTAAAGACTTTCTCGACCAGTATGTAATTGGACAGGACAGAGCCAAACGCATTCTTTCTGTTTCGGTTTACAATCATTACAAAAGGTTAACACAACACGTTGACGATGATGAAACCGAAATCGAAAAATCAAATATAATTTTGGTTGGCGAAACAGGTACAGGTAAAACATTGCTGGCACGTACAATTGCAAAAATGCTGCATGTTCCGTTTACCATTGTTGATGCCACCGTTTTAACAGAAGCCGGTTATGTTGGCGAAGACATTGAAAGCTTGCTGACGCGTTTGCTTCAGGCAGCCGACTACAATGTTGAGGCGGCAGAACGAGGAATTGTTTTTGTTGATGAAATAGATAAAATTGCACGCAAAAGCGATAACCCATCGATTACACGAGACGTATCGGGTGAAGGTGTTCAGCAAGGATTATTAAAATTATTGGAAGGATCAATTGTTAACGTTCCCCCTCAGGGTGGAAGAAAACATCCGGAACAAAAGTTAATTCCGGTTGACACCAAGAACATCCTATTTATTTGTGGTGGAGCATTCGACGGAATTGAACGTAAAATTGCCAATCGGTTAAACACCAAAGTAATTGGCTATAGTGCGGCAAAAGACGCCGACCGTATTGAGCGCGAAAACCTGCTTCAATATGTTTCTCCACAAGATTTAAAATCATTTGGGTTAATTCCTGAAATTATTGGTCGTCTGCCCGTGCTTACCTACCTAAACCCGCTGGATAAGGAAACTTTAAGAAGTATACTCACTGAACCTAAAAATTCGGTTATTAAACAGTACAAAAAACTGTTTAAACTGGATGAAATTGAGCTTAAATTTGACGAAGATGCGCTGGAATACATTGTTGATAAAGCCATCGAATTTAAACTTGGAGCACGTGGTTTGCGCTCCATTTGCGAAAACATAATGAACGATGCTATGTTTGACGCACCATCTCAGGATATTTCGGAATTCCATATCACTAAAGAATATGCTGAAAACCAGATTGACAAATCCGGAATCAGAAGATTAAAGGCGAGCTAAAAAAATCATATTACCATAAAAAGCCGGGCATAATTGTCCGGCTTTTTTGTTGGCGGTAAAACTTCACACAATTATTTAACATTTGTTAACATGTGATTTTAATCCCCTATATTACTGCACTTTAGCACTTGTCTATAAACTCTATATTCTATTTTGTTTATTTTTTTTGTCTTTTATTTAAACATTATTACAAGAAAAGCTGTTCTCATTACAGTTATTTAAATCACAACTTAAAAACAACAGAAATGAAAACAGTAAATTTTAAAAAAATGTTGAACTTTAGAAGTTTGGCTTTCGTTGCAGCAATTATTGTAAGTATGGCATTTATTAGCTGCGAAAAAGAAAATGATGATTACATTCCTCAAAATGAATTTAGTGAAAACTCAGCATTGAAAGCAGGAAAAGCTCTTCCTCCGGGTGATGAATCAATTGCAGCAATTGCTATTGGAGCAGGTTTTACAGAACTGGTTAGCGCACTATTTTATGTTGACGAAGAATTAGGAACAGAGTTGGTTGACATGTTTCTTAACGGAACAGACCAATATACCGTTTTTGCACCTACCAATGATGCATTTCAGGCCTTGTATGACAGCGAAGCACTTGAAAGTTTGTTAGGAGCAGAAGTGAATGGAATTAGCGATATACCGGCTGAAGTGGTTTTAAACGTATTATTGTATCATGTTACCGACGGACGAAGAGCAGCGAATAGTGTTGTTCCAAAGAAAAACCCGAAAACAATTGAAACATTGCTTGAAGGAGCCACTTTTAAAGTGGATAAAGATTTAAAAATCTGGGCAGTGGGAAATACTGCAATGTTGGTTCCGGGCTTTGTAAACATCTCAGCATCAAACGGTATTATTCATGTAATTGATACAGTAATTCTGCCGATTGAGTTATAAATATAAGTTCACACAACGCCATGAAAAAATATATGGAAGCGTTTCTTCGGAGGCGCTTCTTTTTTGTTTCCCAAAATTTTGTTAATCTTTCTTCAAAAAGCTAAAATGATAGGTTAAGGTTTAGATTTTTCCTATTTTGCCACATCTTTTTACGAAAGCTAACATATGGGTAAATTATCTCGAAGAAAATTTATTGGGACAACAGCTACAGGCCTGGCCGCGGCTACAATTGTTCCTTCAAATGTAATTGCAGGACTTGGCCATAAAGCCCCCAGCGACAAACTAAATATTGCCGGAATTGGCGTAGGCGGCAAAGGCTATACCAACCTTCGCTTTATGGAAACGGAGAACATTGTTGCACTCTGCGACGTTGACTGGGATTACGCCGGCAGAAATGCTTTTGAAAGATGGTATCGAGCCAAACAATACAAAGATTTCAGGGTAATGTTTGACGAACAAAAAGACATTGATGCGGTGATGATTGCAACACCTGATCATACACACGCTTTACCGGCACTTATGGCCATGCGCGAAGGCAAACATGTTTTTCTGCAAAAACCATTAACCCACTCGGTATACGAATCGCGAATACTAAGCGAAACGGCACAGCGCTACGGCGTAGCAACACAAATGGGCAACCAGGGCAATTCTGCTGAAGGCATACGTCAGATTTGTGAATGGATATGGTCGGGAACAATTGGAGAAGTTACCCATGTTGACACCTGGACGAATCGGCCAATCTGGCCCCAGGGCTTAACCCGTCCTGAAAAAGGCAAACGTATTCCGAAAACACTTGATTGGGATTTATTTATCGGACCGGCCAAATTTACCGAATACCACCCCACTTATCATCCGTGGAACTGGAGAGGCTGGTGGGACTTCGGAACAGGAGCACTTGGCGACATGGGATGCCATATTCTTGATCCCGTTTTTAAGGCTTTAATGCTTGAACACCCCACATCAGTTGAAGGAAGTTCAACACCGTTTAATAACGATTCGGCGCCTAATGCCGAGTTTGTAAAATATGAATTTGACCGACGCGACAACCTTCCAAAAGTTGCAATGCCCAAAGTAAGCGTACATTGGTACGATGGTGGTTTTATGCCTCCACGCCCCGATGAGCTTAAGGATGGAGAGCAAATGGGTGACGATGGTGGAGGTTGTGTTTTTTACGGCACCCAGGGGAAAATAATGTGTGGCACCTACGCTGCTAACCCTACTCTTTTACCAACTGCCAACATGGAGCATTTTCAGCAGCCCAAAAAGATGATTCGGCGAATTAGCAACGCAATGGATGGTGGCCATGAGCAGGATTGGATTAGAGCCTGCAAGGAGGATAAAAACGCAAGAGTTGAGGCTTCGTCGAATTTTGCCTACGCGGGGCCGTTGAACGAAATGGTATTGCTGGGCGTATTGGCAGTGCGCCTGCAAAGCCTGCAACGTAAACTGGAATGGGACGGCCCAAATATGCGCTTTAAAAACATTGGATCATCCGACACCATTCGTGTACTTACCAAAGACCAGTTTGATGTAGTTAATGGGGATCCCAGGTTTGAAAAAGATTACGCAACACTACCGGCACTAAAAATGGCAGAGGAGTGGATCAGGCATACTTATCGTAACGGCTGGGAGCAGATATAAAACCAGTATTCAAGAAAAAAGGGATGTGACCAAAATAAAATCACACCCCTTTTTTTATATCATAAACTTCGATCTAAATCAATCCGGCTTCCTGCAATAGCGTTTCCATTTCTTTCTGAACTTCTTCGGCGGCAACACGCGCCTTCGATGCAAAATCAGTATTTTGCGAAGCATAAATAATTCCGCGAGAAGAATTTACCAATAAGCCACATTTACTGTTCATTCCATTTTTTGCTACTTCCTGCAAGCTTCCACCTTGTGCTCCTACACCCGGCACCAATAAAAAATGATTAGGTACAATCTTTCTAATTTCTTTTAGCTTTTCTGCCTTAGTTGCCCCAACCACATACATCATATTTTCTTCGGTACCCCATTTCTGCGAAGTTTTCAGAACAGTTTCATACAACCTATCCCCGCTCTCCTTATTTTTAAGAAATTGAAAATCAAAAGCTCCTTTGTTTGAGGTAAGTGCCAATAGAATTACCCATTTGTCGGGGTAAGTCATAAATGGCTTTACTGAATCTTCGCCCATGTAGGGGGCAACGGTAACTGCATCAAAATTCTGTTTGTCGAAAAAAGCCCGTGCATACAAATTCGAGGTGTTACCAATATCTCCGCGTTTGGCATCAGCAATTAAAAATATTTCCGGGTATTTCGATTTTACATACATCACTGTTTTCTCAAGACTTTCCATGCCTTTTGAGCCCAGGCTTTCATAAAATGCCAGATTGGGCTTGTAGGCCACCGAAAACTCAGCGGTAGCATCAATAATTTCTTTATTGAACGAGAAAATCGGATCTGATGTATCCAGCAGATGTTGCGGAATTTTTTGGATATCGGTATCTAAACCAACGCAAAGGAAACTGCGTTTTTTTTGTATTTGCTCAAATAATTGTTGTTGATTCATGGTAAAGAGTTATACATACGACACCTGCTTAAAGAAGTACGCATGCATTAAAGTTGTTTTTAAATTTCTGCTTCTTTTAATTTTTCAGCGTTTTCTTCAATCATTAGTTTTTCAATAACCTCATCGATTTCGCCACCAATAATTGCTTGTAAATTGTAGAGTGTTAAATTTATACGATGGTCGGTAACCCGGCCCTGAGGCCAGTTATAGGTACGAATTTTTGCTGAACGGTCGCCGGTTGATACCATAGTTTTACGTTTCGACGAAATTTCGTCGATGTATTTCTGGTATTCCATATTGTACAAACGTGTGCGCAGTTCCGCCATTGCTTTGTCAAGGTTTTTTAATTTCGATTTCTGATCCTGACAAGTAACGACAATACCCGTTGGAATATGTGTTAAACGAATGGCCGAGTAGGTGGTATTTACCGACTGCCCACCTGGTCCTGAAGAACAGTATTCATCTCTTCGGATATCTTCGTTTTTAAGTTCAACATCAAATTCATCTGCTTCGGGCAATACCGCAACTGTTGCTGCCGATGTATGAACCCGGCCCTGTGTTTCGGTTTGCGGAACCCTTTGTACCCGGTGAACTCCGGATTCGTATTTCAGAATTCCATAAACGCCTTCGCCCGATACTGTTGCTACAATTTCTTTATAACCGCCGGCAGTACCTTCGTTTACGTTAGAAATCTCCATTCGCCAACCTTTTTTCTCGCAAAATTTAGTGTACATGCGAAAAAGATCGCCAGCAAAAATACTTGCCTCATCGCCTCCTGTTCCTGCCCGAATTTCAAGCACGGCGTTTTTGGCATCTTCCGGATCGGCCGGTACCAACAATAATTTTACCTGCTGTTCAATCTCCGGAATGCGTTTCTCCGACTCCTCGATTTCTTCACGCGCCATTTCGCGCATTTCCTCATCGCTTTCTTCGGCCAGCATTTCCTTTCCGGTTTGAATATTATCAACCAGATTTTTATACTCCTGGAATTTACCCACCAGCTTTTGCAGGTTTTTATATTCCTGGTTTAATTTTACATAGCGTTTCATATCAGCAATAACCTCAGGGTCGGTTATTTGCTGCTCCACCTCTTCAAAACGGTGTTTTATCGATTCAAATTTTTCTAATAATGCGTATTCTGCCATGGCTTTTCTTAATAAATAAACTCGCCTTTCTCCGACTTAATTGTTAGTTTTTTGCCTTCGAAAGGTTCAACTTTCCCAATAATTTGTGCATCAATATTGAATGATTTTGAGATTTCAATAATCTCGTTGGCAATATCGGCACTGCAGTAAATCTCGTAGCGGTGCCCCATGTTGAACACCTTGTACATTTCTTTCCAATCGGTTCCGGATTGCTCTTGTATTAACTGAAACAGCGGAGGAACCGGGAACATATTATCCTTAATCACATGAACGCCGTCGACAAAATGAAGCACTTTTGTTTGCGCCCCACCTGAACAATGGATCATTCCTGTGATTTGAGAACGGTATTTATCCAATACTTTTTTAATTACCGGAGCGTAGGTGCGGGTTGGCGACAACACCAATTTGCCGGCATCAATATCAAGTCCATCAATGGCATCAGTAAGTTTTTTTCCGCCCGAGTACACTAAATCTGCCGGCACTTCAGGATCAAAACTTTCGGGGTATTTTTGTGCCAGGTAATTGGCAAAAACATCGTGTCGGGCCGAGGTTAGTCCATTGCTGCCCATGCCGCCATTATACTCGGTTTCGTAAGTGGCTTTACCCGATGACGATAAACCCACAATAACATTACCTGCACTAATTTTATCGGCCGAAACCACATCCTCTTTTTTCATCCGGCAGGTAACTGTTGAGTCAACAATAATCGTACGTACCAAATCGCCCACATCAGCCGTTTCGCCTCCTGTAGAATAGATACTTATTCCCATATCGCGCAAACTGGCCAGTAATTCTTCTGTTCCATTAATAATGGCAGCAATTACCTCTCCGGGGATATTATTTTTATTTCGCCCAATGGTTGAAGAAACCAAAATATTATCGGTTGCTCCTACACAAAGCAGGTCGTCAACGTTCATAATCAGCGCGTCCTGTGCAATTCCTTTCCAAACCGACAAATCGCCTGTTTCTTTCCAATACATATAGGCTAATGCTGATTTTGTTCCGGCACCATCGGCGTGCATAATGTTACACCAGTTTGTATCGCCACCTAAAATGTCGGGTACAATTTTGCAGAATGCCTTTGGGAACAAGCCCTTGTCAACATTCTTAATTGCTTCGTGCACATCTTCTTTCGACGCCGAAACGCCCCTCGCGCTATATCTTGATTCCGCTACCATTTACTTTGTGATTTTTGTGGCTACAAAAGTAACAATTTCTAATAGATTGAGTGCCATTTTGCCGCCCACCCATACAAAAAAAGGAAAGTACTTTACAAGCCTTTCCTTTGTTTTAAAATATTTTAGTGTTACGCGTATAAAAAGCGCTTAATTTTCTTTGTTGGTGTACGTTCAAATGGCATTGGATGAAGCACAACCTGGTTGATTCGCGAGAATTTGTTGACTTCCTGATTTACCTTCTTCATAATCTCTTGCAAAACTTCATCCGATTTGTCAGAAATAAAATGCTTTGCTTCTGCTCGAAGGTTTTTAAAGTGTTCTTCAACCTCTTCCATATTCAGGTGAATCATTGCCACCAGTTTGCCTTTCTTTTCAACAACAAGCGATTCCAAAACAAAACGCATTTTGTTGATGACCGATTCTATTTCTTCGGGATAAATATTTTCGCCGCTTGCACCTACAATCATTGTTTTTATGCGCCCCTTTATGTACAAGAGGTTATTTTTATCAAACATTCCTCTGTCGCCGGTTCTAAACCAACCATCGTCGGTAAAAACATCTTTTGTTATATCGGGTGCTTTGTAATAGCCTTTCATTACATTTAGTCCTCTGGCCTGAATTTCACCTTCTCCTGTTTGCGGATCGGGGTTGGCAATACGCAACGATACGCCTTTCATGGCAATACCTGTTGAACCAATTTTTCGATGTTTCCCAACGGCACCGGCCAGCAATGGGGCTGTTTCGGTTAAACCATAACCAATGGCATACGGGAATCCACCTTCATATAAAAATCGTTCAACTGCCGGGTCGAGTTTTGCACCGCCAATACCGAAAAAGCGTAAAGCCCCTCCGAACGATTGATGTAGTTTTTTTGCTGCCAGCTTATGCAAAACTTTTCGGGTTGGAGCGAAACCCGACAAGGCCCTCATTAAGCCACTTTTTTGAAATTCAGGCTGAATTTTTGCCCGGTAAACTTTTTCAATAATTAAGGGCACCGAAAGCAAAACAGTAGGTTTTACCTCCTGAAGTGCCGGCATTAAAACAGAAGCAACAGGCGGCTTGCGTAAATAATGAACAGAAGCTCCGTACATTATTGGCAATAAAAAACCAACGGTATTTTCGAGTGTATGCGACAGTGGCAAAATAGAAAGAAACCTGTCATCTGGATTAATTTGCTGCAAAGTGCGACTTTGCCGCGCTGTCCAAACCAGGTTTTTATGTGTTAACATCACCCCTTTTGAGCTGCCCGTGGTTCCCGATGTATAAATAATTGAAGCTAATTCTTCTTCATCAACATTTATGGGTAAGAACTTGCGGTTTACCTGCGGAACCGATGTGGTTAAAAGTTCCAGATGATCCAATGGAGCTTCCTTGGGGATAATTGCGAGATTATCAACCAACACCATGTGCTCTACAAGCTCACAAACTCTTTGATTTATGGATTTATAAAGCCCTTCTGAAACAAACAATAGTTTTGCCTCCGAGTGCTCAATTATTGTTTCAATTTCGTTGCTATGAAAATCGGGTAAAATTGGGACAGCTATAGCCCCAATAACCGATGTGGCAAAAAACGCCTTACCCCAGTTTGGCATATTGGTACTCAATATGGCCACCTTATCTCCTCGCTTAATACCTAACTCCAGCAAAAGCTCGGCAAGCAACTCAACCTCCTCGCCCAATTGCCGGTATGTGTAGTTTTCTTCACCAACAAACTTTACCGCAGTATTATTGGCAAACTTCTCTACCGAACTGTAAAACAATCCGGGTAAAGTCAACTTCGTTTTGTCAATCATTTTAATTTTTCCTCCCTAAAAACAATCGCGGCAAAAATAGTAAAAATTCCATTTTTTAGTGTGACATAAGTAACCATGTCAATCCTTCCCAATTGACCATCTACCTGTTTTTCAGGCGTTTAAAAACCAGCCAGCTAAACAATTAACGTTTTTTAGGAATAATATTCCTAGTTTTACTGACTAAAATTCGAATTATGGAGTCTAATTTTCAACAAAATAAGCTAATTAAAGCTACTGAAAGCTTTGTAAAACAACATTTTGCAGGCGACAGTTCGGGGCACGATTGGTGGCATATTCACCGGGTTCGGAGCATGGCAATGCACCTGGCGGAAACCGAAGGAGGCAACCTTTTTATTATTGAAATGGCAGCATTGCTGCATGACCTGGACGACTGGAAATTAAAATCGAAAAACAGTGATGAAAGAACGAAAAAATGGTTGAATGAAATCAACATAAACCCTAGTGATGGGACAACAATATTGCAAATAATCGACCAGGTTTCGTTTAAAGGTGCCGGCGAAAAAACAAAAGCTTATACGCTTGAAGCGCAAATTGTTCAGGATGCCGACCGACTGGATGCCATTGGAGCAATAGGTATTGCACGCACTTTTGCTTATGGTGGCAATAAAGGACGCTTGCTGTATGATCCGACTATTCAGCCAGAATTACACGAGAGTTTTGAACAATATAAAAAAACAACCGCGCCAACGATTAATCATTTTTATGAAAAACTACTTTTATTAAAAGATCGGTTAAACACTAACTCGGCAATAAAAATTGCCAATGAACGCCACCTGTTCATGGAAGATTTTCTGACACAATTTTTTTTAGAATGGGAATGCAAAAAATAGCCTTGTGTTTGCATTTTTAACATTTGCCTTTCGTAAATTTACGACAGCCAAAAACAATTTTGTTATGAAAGTAGAACATATCGCCATCTGGACATACAACCTTGAAGGCATGCGAAGTTTTTATATTCATTATTTCGATGCCTCCTCAAGCGAAATTTACCACAACCACAGCAAAGAATACCGGTCCTATTTCCTGTCGTTTGAGGGCGACTGCCGAATTGAATTGATGGAAATGCCGGGAATTCCAAAATCTAAAGATAATCCTTTAAAACAATTTACCGGGCTTGTGCATTTTGCCTTTAAACTTGGCACGAGAGACAAAGTAAATGCCCTTACGCAGGACCTGAAAAAAGATGGATTTAAGATTATTGGAGAACCCCGAACAACTGGCGACGGCTATTATGAAAGTGTGGTATTGGATCCTGATGGAAACAGGGTTGAAATTATGGCTTAGTTCCGGCACCTGTTTTTTAATACTTCTTCTTTTTAATAAACAACCTACGTAAAAGCCAAATCATTACCAACAATATAACGCTGCCCAGCGCTAAAGGAAATGCAATTACCAGCAGAGGCAAGCCGAGTGCAACGGCATTCTCGCCGGTTGCAATTACCGGGTTTCCGAAACCGGCGGTAAACTGAGATGACGATAAACGCGAAACCGATGTTGCCCCCTGAAATATAGAAGCTGTGCTACCACCAACAATAAGCGCAAGAACCCACTTTAGCATATTTTCTTCAACAGGCAAAACCGATGCTGTTAACAAAGTTCCGGCGCCAATAGCCAAGGGCATTGCTAAGGCATCTAATAAATTATCAACAAAAGGAATATAATAGGCCAGCAATTCTACTACGGTGGCAGCGCTAAAACAAATAATAGCTGAACCGCTGGACAACCACTCAAAACTTTCGTTTACAGGCAAATAACCAAAACGTGCTGCAATGCTGGCCAACAACATGGGCACAAACACGCGAAAACCACAGCTTGCACTTAATCCAACACCCAAAAATATGGCAACAATTAATTCCTTTTCCAATTTAAATATAGTTTGTATTGTTAAAGTTACTTCTTTTCCATTAATTTTATGATTTAATCTAAATCAACCAAAAATGAAAATCTTTTACCAAAGCCGGTTTTGGGCTCTGTTTCTATTTTCCGGCATTTGCATCGTTTTTTCTTCATGTTCTGACCCTATTCCTGAAGAACTACCGAATATACTTTGGCTTACCAGCGAAGACAACAGTCCTCTGCTGGGATGTTATGGCGACACCTTTGCCACAACACCAAACCTGGACAGACTGGCCTCTGAAGGATTTTTATATACTCACGCTTACGCCAATGCACCCGTTTGTGCACCGGCACGCAACACCATTTTAACCGGAGTGTATGCCTGCTCAAACGGCAATCAACACATGCGCAGTTACTACCCCAAGTCAGATGTGGTAAAACCCTACCCGGTTTTTTTGCGTGAAGCCGGTTATTACTGCACCAACAATTCAAAAACCGATTATAATGTAAACAACATTAACCCCAACGAAATTTGGGACGATTGCAGCAAAACAGCCCATTGGAAAAACCGACCGAACGACCAACCGTTTTTTGCTGTTTTTAACACAGGAATCTCACACGAAAGCAGTATCCACAGGTCTATTCCCAATGATGAACTGCGGCACAGTCCTGAAGATGTTTTTATACCGCCTCACCATCCGGCAACTCCGGAAATGAAACACGACTGGGCCCAATATTACGATAAAGTTGAAGATATGGATGCCCAGATTGGCAAATGGCTACAAGAGCTTGACGATGCCGGACTTGCAGAGAACACCATTGTTTTTTATTATGGCGACCATGGTGGCGTGCTGGCCCGAAGCAAACGGTACGTATACGAAACCGGTACACACGTACCTTTTATCCTTCGTATTCCCAAGAAATATAAGCACCTGTTTCCTGAAAAAAATACAGGTTCGAAAATCGACCGTTTGGTAAGTTTTGTTGATTTAGTGCCAACCCTGTTAAGCATAATTGGAACACCAATACCCGACTACCTGCAAGGACACGCTTTTCTGGGAACACAAAAAACAGCCGACCCTGAGTATGCATACATGTTTCGCGGGCGCATGGACGAACGGTACGATATGTGCCGTGCCGTGCGCGATCAGAAATTCCGTTACATCCGAAACTACATGCCTTATCGCATTTATGGCCAACGACTTGAATTCCTTTTTCGGGCACCTTCAATCCGGTCGTGGAAAGCAGCTTTTGAAAATGGCCAATGCAACGAAGCACAAAGTGCATTTTGGAACACAAAACCGGTGGAAGAACTTTATGATACCGAAAATGACCCATGGGAAATAAACAACCTGGCAAACGACCCCAACTACAGTGAAGTGCTGGCGCGGATGCGTGCTGCCAATAAAGAATGGGTAACACGAATTAAGGACACAGGATTTATCCCGGAAGCAGAACGAGTAGAACGAGCAGAGGGAGCTGCCATGTTCGACATTATGCGTTCAGGAAAAATTAACCATGATGAAATTATGGAAGCGGCAGAAATTGCAACGCTTGGAAAGGTTGAAAATATTGAAATACTTAAAAACTACTTAAAATCGGATGATGGAGCAATTCGCTACTGGGGTGCCTCGGGCTTACTAATTTTGGGCAAAGATGCAGCCTCTGCTACAGATGAATTAAAGCTGGCCACAAAAGACAGCTCGGCTAATGTAGTTAACGTGGCTGCCGAGGCACTTTACAATTTAGGTGAAAAAGGAATTGCGAAAGAAGGCCTACTTGCTGTTCTGAAAAACAAAAATGAGTTTGCTCGTTGCCATGCTCTGAATGTTATTGATTGCATTGAGGAAAACAGCCCTGAAATTCAGGAAGGAGTTATCGACATGATTGCTACTGCCGAATCGAAAACAAGAAACAAATACGACATGCGGGCAGCCAAATGGCTGATTGAGAAATGGGAACTAAATCCGGATGATTATAAATTTGATTTTGCCTGGTAAGAACAAGCACATCTGCGGCAATTTTTAAAGTTCATCGCCACATTCCCAAATCAACTTGGGGCGATGTCTTTTGTCGTAAAAATCAGCCTGATCGACTGTAACACCCCATTCAACGGGTGTCCCGTCGTAATGAAACATCACGCAGTCGAGACACGACCAGTAATCGCAATACAAGTGGTAGAAATATTCTTCGTTGTAGGTCCAGCGCTGAACCCTGCAACCAACACAGTTGCCAGAGCTTTCCAATTCGCTAAGTTGTGGTTTTAACCAGTTGGGCACCACAATGGGCTCCGGCTCTCGATCTTCACATGCAACACTGGCAATTACGATTAATAAGATGAATATAATTTTTCGCATATCAGCAAACGGGTTGAACTTCAATTTAATCTATAAAGTTAATCATCATAAACGGTAAAAACTATAGCTACTAACTACTGCCGCACAACTACCTATCCTACAAGTTTTTACGAATCATTCCTTCTACTATTTCCAACCTTCGTCAACGGTTATGGTTATGTCAAATTGGTTATTGCCGGCTCCTGATAACACTGATAAGTCTTCCAGCTTAAAACGTATGGGAATATCGGAAATCTCACCCATACCATGGAAAAAATAAGTTTTGGTAGTACTTACCTCCTGGTACACCTCTCCTCCTTTAATATTCGACGAGCCATTACTACCAACCCTACTTCCTTTTCCGGTTCGAACAACCAGTACCGTAAAAGCATCAGAAATTGCTTCTTCCTTTCTTACTGATAGCGTCCACTTTTTATTCGGATTTGTTTTTTTCCCAAGTGCATCCACATCTTTAATAGAAACCATTACGTCGGATGTACTTTCAACAGCTGAGGTATAATTTAAACCAGCCTCGGTAACACTTACCTGCAGGTTATTAAACTCAATATTACCAACTACCTCTACTTCAAAATCCTGAGCGCTCGTGCACAAGGCTATCACTAACAAAGCAAGAATCCCCAAATATTTTATTCTGTTCTTCATCGTCATAACTTACTCGCTAATGGTGTACAATATGGTCAAAATCGACTCGTTAACCGCCGAGAGTTTAGAAAAGTCATCCAAAACCAACTCAAAATCAAGCGCATGGCCATTTTGCATTCCATCGCCGGTATAACAATTACCAACCCCGCTTATAATAACCTGGTCTTCTGAAGAAAGTGCAATTTCGCCAACCGGCTGCCCGGTTTTTCCTTTTCCTGCACCTTTGTAAGCAGAGGCCGAAAGCAATAATTTTACTCCATCAGGTAAATTTCCGCCTTCAATACGAGCCTTTATATCGCGCGTTTCGCTGTTTGTTACCGAGGTATAATTTAACCACAATGAGGCCGAACTGGTGTTGGTCATTATGGGCTCTCCTCCTGAATTTGTATTTGCAATAACTTCAAACTGAATACTATTGTTAATATCAGGCTCAATATCGATTAAAGCGATAGGGTTAAACGAATAGTTTACGGTTAATTTTTTTTCGTTCGGAAACTGAGCATACCCCCACTTGCCTGCCAACAGTAGCACAAACAGCAACACTATATATTTACAATAAACTCTCATGGTCTACTTTTTAATGATCATCAATTTGTAACACTTTTCCACCTTTAATCACTACAACATACGCTGATCGAAACTCTGTTTCCAGTTCTTTTTTAAAACGTTTTGCTTCGTCTAAGTTTTTAAAACGTCCCATAAAATATTTGTAAAAGTTATCTATTTGTTTTTCAAAATCAAAACCTCGCCCTTTAAAGAATGGCGAATCAGGACTTAGCTGTTTTGAAAATGCTCCTACCTGCACGGTGTAAATTTCCTCTGTTGGGTTGGACTTTGGTGCAGTCACTTCCTTTTCTTTTGGCTTTATGGTTGAGAAGCCTGTTGCTCCGGAGCCAGACAATGAGAAACCTTGCGATTTAAAGATGATTTTCCGTTCTTTTTTCTTAAGCTCAACCAGGAACTCTTTTTGCTCTCCGGGCGATAAATTAATTTCCAGATTATTTTTCAGGAGCACATAATTTTCTGGCAGTGAATTTTCGTAAACTTTAAGCGTGCAGAAATGCGGCACAACCAAAGGGAATGAAAAGACCCCATTTTCGTCGGTAAGCACCCGGTAATATTTAAAATCGTTACGTAATTCAACAATAATATTTCCGAGTTTGGGATTTTGCTTGCTGGGTAAATTATTGTTTTGCGTATCGATTAGCTGAATTTTTCCCCGAATTTTGACACCACGAGTTATAACAATATCAAGCTCGGTTTCCTGATCTTCCAGGATTTCCACCCGAATTATATCGGGCATGTCAGGCATTTCATCAAGTTCCAGTTTGGCTCGGTCGATACCCAGCACATGCACCCCGGGCGCTACCGCATAAAATGCAAACCGACCATTTTTATCGGTAATTGCTGTTTTATTTAACAACTGCAGTTGAATTCCGGGCATCGGATCGCCGGTTAAATTAACCAGATGCCCTGTTAAATCGCCGGCTTTTGTCACTTGTTTTAAAGGCACACCAAAAGTGTAGGTGTAATTTGCCGATAAATAAAGCTCCGGATTTTCTGTTTCATTCCTAAAAAGTGTGTAGTAGGTTTGAAAGGCCAACTGGTGATTTCGGGTTACCTTGTAACTTAAATTAAACTGTAACAAGTTTCTGTTTCGATAATAATCATCAATATCGTAGGCGTTTTGCAAATACAAACTGGCGTTTAGCTTATTGGCAAACTTCCCATTCATGGCAATTCCGGCTATTAAATTCTGCTGATCTTCTGACACAATACTGTTTAGATTAGAGTAGCTTCCAAAAGCCCGCACCGAAAACTTTGTGTTAAACTGAAATCCAAAAGCCGTAGAAAAGCGATAGGTATTTTGTTTACTTGAAAGTTCAGAAAGCAAATAGTTGGAAGTTTTTCCATAAGCGCCTGTAAGCGAATAGTTAAAACGATTTATTTTTTGTTGAAACTGCGTATTTATCAAACGGCTGTTGTAATGGAATTTTTCCTGCGAAAGCCTGTCTTTCCTTTCACTTTCATTCCAATATATTCGCAAACTTGTATTGGGTGCCAAATTATAGTTAAGCGAATACTGTAAGGAGCGTGTATAAGGAGCGGTTACAAAAAAAGTATCCAATTGCGCATTGGTAAAATCCTGGCGGGCAAAAACCCCGGCATTCAATTTTTTTGTTAACCGAACAGAAACGGCACCCGAATAGAATTTTGAATTACTAAAATACCCGGGATAATCTTTCCCAACATTATAATATTCTCCGCGAACTGAAAACACGGAAAATTGCGAATTGATATTGCCTCGAAAGGCATTCCCGGCAATATCCCCGGTAAAACCACGCGAGAGCTCCATTTCAAAAGTTGTTTTTTTAAAAGGCTTTAGCATGGTATTTAAACTCATAAGGCAAACCATATCTTTCAGGGTATTGTCTTTCTTCTGGATAAAGAAACCCTCTACCCGGCTTATTCCCGGCTTGGCATAACCGGCAGAAATGGCCAACTCGTAGTTAATATCTTCGTAAAAACGTGGCCGCACATAAGTAAATCCTGCCAACAATCCGTTTTTCAGATTTATTTTATTCTCCACCCCGAACCCATACCTCGAGGATTCGGTTAAGGGGGTAAACTGATAAGTTTTTTCACCTACCGTAACATCAATGTTTTGATTGGAATAATTAAGGTAATACTGATCATAAGTACCCAGATAGCTCAGGTCGATATTATCCGGGCCACGGGCAACAAACTCAAGTTGATGTTTCCCTGCAGGATCAAGCGAACCACTTCCTGAAATTTCGTATTGATAGGCCGATTGATAAACACCATATTGACTAACACCCATATACGAGACCGACGCATTAACCGGAAACCGAAAAAACAAATCCTCGGCAGCACCTTTTACCGGAAAAATCATGATGGTTTTAAAAATGCGATCTTTTACAACGCCCCCTTCAAGCAACACAACCGAAATATAGTCTCTTCGTGTATTGGTAATTTCTTTTGATATCAATTCAACCACCTCAAAGCGTTTTTTCTCGCCCGGTTGAAGTTTAATTGTGACCTCACCATCTACATTGCATTTTTGTGTTTCAATAAAAACGGTCTTTTCGGTGTTTCCATCGTTTACAACAATAAATCCTGCCCGATATTCCTCTCCGGCCATTACATGTTCTTTGGCTTCTATTAATTGTAACGAAATTTTTTCAACCTCCTGCACCCGAACAACTGCTTTCCCCTGGCTTGCAGCACCAACCACAATTTCAATGTTGTAATCTCCAACTACGCTTGCAGCAGGCACTTTTACACTAAGAATCTGGAAATTTTGTTCTTTAGCCTTAACATGAACTTGTCCCAGACTTGTGACCAACTCCCAGCCTTCGGGCAATATAATATTTGGTAAGATTTCTGAATCGGCACTTGAATTATTAACGATGAAAAATGGAATATTAACTACTTTTCCAGGGGGGGTAGCTATTTCTTTTTTAAGAATATTTATACTGTATGAAACATTGGTTTGTGCATGCGTATTCGCTCGTAAAACGACCAACAAAAAAAGCAATATAACAAGCCATCTGTTTGCCAACATTATTCAATTTCGATCGATAGATTTGTACCATACAACCGATCGTTGCCGCAATCGGCAACCAGCACTCCGGTATATTTTCCGGCCTGAATATTCTCGAGTACCAACGACGACATTACCGAGGTTCCCGGCAAAGTCTTTCGGCTTTCACCTTTAATTTGCGACACCGTTGCTCCCGTTTCATCAAATAACTCCAGGCTCATTTCAGGTCGCAATATCCACTCTCCGGTATTTTCAATGGCTACATTTAATATATTGGCTGAATCTTCACGTGCCAATTCCATCCCCAAAAATTGCAAATCGCTGTTTCCTTCCGAGCCAACATTCGAAATAACCTGTATGGCATAACGGATGGCTGTATTAATTCGAACTCCCTGCTGTCGGTTAGCGGTATCTACCTCTACTATTCCTTCAACCATAATTACACTCCAGAAAGTACCCCTTAGCGAATCGTTATCCGGTACTGTTACTTCAAAATCAATGGTTGCTATCTCTGCCGAGTCGAGTGTTAGAATTTCGGGGTTATAGGAAATCCAATTGGCATTGGATCTGGCTAATGTTCCTCCCGGATCGTGCTTGCTTTCTCCGGTATACGAATACCAGTAATCTTTTAAGTATACTTTTACATTTTTCTGCGCTTTTCCTACATTTTGCAGTTGTATGGTTCCCCGATACGAACTTCCCGGTTCAACACTATTCTCTTGGGTTAAGCCATTTAATATAACTATGGATCCATTTGACTCTGTTACAAAAAAAATGAGAACAAAGAATAGATAGGTAATGAATTGGGTGATCTTATTCATACTTCAGTTTTTATCAAAATTAAACCATTAATAATTTTTTAAGCGCTCTGCTGATGGTTTTCTATTAACCAAACCGCAGCTTTACACACTTTAAGCGTCGGCTAAAATTATTAATCTTTGGATTGAAATGCAATTAATGAACGAAAACTAATTGTAATCGGTAAGTGTATAAACCACATTTACTGCAAGATTTTGTTCTTCGATTAAAGCAAAATCTTTGTCGTTGTCGGTTTGCTCCAGTCGGTAACTCAAAAAATGACCGTTTTGAGCACCTTTCCCGGTGTAACAGGTACCAATACCCACAATAACGTCAGTTGGCTGATTGCTGAGTGTTACCATACCGGCAGAAGTCCCCATGCGCCCTTTACCGGAACCTTTGCAGCTTGATGCTTCTACTTGCAAACGAATCCCATCGGGCAGTTCACCCTCAACAAAAGCCACCACTTTGCGAGCAGGAACTGCTTTTGATATCACAGAGGTATAGTTGACCCAAATTTTTTCGCTGCTTACCGCATTTAGGTTAACAATTTCTCCGGCTTCATTCGGAACATTTACCTGTAAGTTTACATCCGTACTATTTTCCGCAACTAATCCGAGCAAGGCCACTTCAGGCACTTCTATTTTTACCTGGTGCTCTGCTTGCTGCTCTTGCCCCACAACAACACGTGTGGCAAGCCCTATAAAAACGAACAAAACTATGGTAACTTTTAATTGCATAGCCAAAGCTACCTAAACACTGGTTAATCAGGTCAATACAAAAAACCTAATTAGCGGGTAAAAAGAGATGATTTTATTGTCAGCAATTTGGAATGTTTAGAAAAATTCGCATAAAAAAGGCTGCCCGTTAATCCGGACAGCCTCAATCTTTTGTTAACCCTTATTTTTTATTCTTCAATGATTGTATAAGTAATGGTTGCATCATAAACATCCGCTTCCATATCGCCAAAGTCGTTATGTGTAGGATCAATAACCAGCTGGTAATTCAATTTATGACCATTTGTTTTGTCAGTTCCGGTGTAACCTGTTTTTATTCCTGTTACCACATTAATTGAACCGCTTGTTGGGATGGTTTCAAATGCTGCATTACCTTCACCTGTTGATCCTTTTTTACTTGCACTTGCATTTTTTTCAACTTTTACCTGCAGGCTAATTGCTGCCGGAATATCGTTCACGGTTAATCCTGCTGTAATTTTATTTGTTTTGCCTTTCGCTCTGATACTGGTGTACTGCAAATAAAAGGTTTCCTCAACCTCCAGTGGCTCCAGGTTAAAATCACCGGCTTCAGTTCCAAACATATCGTCGGTCCATTCCCACTCGGCTGTACCTGCGTTATCTCCTTTCTCATCTTCAATATCAACCAGATTTACGGTTGGTACAGTTACTTTTACTGCATGGTTGGCTTTGTCGTTATCCTGCGCCTTAACCAAGTTACTTACCCCGAAAACAAAAATTCCTACTAATAAAAATGTTACTTTTTTCATGATGTTGTGTTGTTTATTTGTTTGTAATTTCTTCAAAAAGCTTTTGTATCCTTTAGGGTCAGATACGCCTTATTATAAGCAATACCGGTGCCAATAATCATAAAGCCCTGTTTTACTGCACTTTATAGTTGTGCCATAAAAAATATTGTGTCCCGCGCCGGGACAGTTATTGTACATAAGGGACAGAATACCCAAACCGGACAATAAAACATAAGTTCTTTAATCCGTTGTAAAACATGATTAAACTATGATAGAAATCTACAAGATGATGTATTAACATAAAAGCCTGTTAGAAAGTATCACAAGCACACTACAATATTTGCCTGATTGTATTTAACAAACAATGAGTTTAAAAGTCACCTCTGCTCACCTAATAAACAAACGAAATAAATTTCATTTTTTAAAAAATTTGGATATCAGGAAACCTGGAAACAATATACAAAAACAGGTCTCGCCTTAAGCCTGTGCTATTTTGCAGTTAAAAACCTCCATCGAACTTAAATAGCTTGCAAGCATAATAAAAATGTCTCGTTGCCGGGTTCAACCTTTATGCTGCTCCTAATTTTAAAAAAAAAAAAAGACAGACCCTCTGGCCTGCCCTTTCAAATCTGTCCTAATATATTCCTCTCCTCTAATCTTCAATAATTGTATAAGTAATGGTTGCATCATAAACATCAGCTTCCATATCGCCAAAACTGTTATGCGTAGGGTCAATTACTAACTGATAATTTAGCTTATGACCATTGGTTGCCTCGGTACCGGTAAAACAGGTTTTTATTTTTGTTACCACATCAATTGAACCACTTGTTGGAATGGTTTCAAATTTGGCATTACCATCACCTGTTGTACCTTTTTTGCTTGCATTGGCGTCTTTGTCAACTTTTACCTGTAAGCTCATTGCTTCTGGCAATTCATTTACGGTTAAGCCGGCAGTAATTTTGTTTGTTTTGTTTTTATTGCGAATACTAGTGTACTGCAAATAAAAAGTTTCTTCAATTACCAGCGGGTCTGTATTAAAATCACCGGCTTCCGACCCAAACAGGTCTTCCGTCCAGATCCACTCTGCCAAACCGGCATTTTCTCCTTCGGCGTTTTCAATATCTACCAGATTTACGGTAGGTACAGTAATTTTTACCAGGTGATTGGCTTTGTCTGTATCACCTCCCTGTGCCAAAACTGAAGTACTAACTCCGAAAACGAAAATTGTTGCTAAAAATAATGTTACTTTTTTCATGATGTTGTGTTGTTTATTTGTTTGTAATTTCTTCAAAAAGCTTTTGTACCCTTTAGGGTCGGATACGCTTTTTCATAAACAACACAAATGCCAAAACATCTTGGCAATTGATTTACAGCCAATTAAGACTCGTGCCACAAATTTACACAATCTCTATATGGGACATTATTTTGACACTTGGGACAAAGTACATATTTTGGGACAGCAAAAAAGTAGAGTAAATCTGAAGTAGTTCAGAGAGGTTTTATTTATCCGAAAGGATATAATCTGCTGCTATTTCCAACTCCTGGTACCATTCGGCACCATACTTGGCAATTAAAGGCTCCTTTAAAAATTTATAAAGCGGAAGTTTCTCTGCGGCTCCGCATTTTCGGCCCGGTTTACAAATATCCAGTTCCTGGTAGTTTACGGCATCAAAGCGTTTGTATTCGGTTATTCGTATGGGGAATAAATGACAAGAAATAGGTTTTCTAAATTTTGTCTTGCCATCAAAAAAGGCTTTCTCAATGGCACATTTTAATATCCCCTGTTTGTTGTAGTAGGAGTAAACACACTGACGGTCGTCAACAAGTGGTGTTACCAGATCACCATCGCTATCGATTACCGAGTGCCCTTGCTTTTCTACTTCTTTTTTGTGTTTTTCAGGCAATAGATTTTCAAAATGGCTGTACTCCGATTCAATAAGCATGGCCTCTCTATCTGTCAAAGGTGCTCCGGAATCTCCTTCAATACAGCACGCTCCCTTACATTTTAGGATATCGCAAAGAAAATGTTTTTCAAAAACATCGCGACTTACTATTGTTCTTCCAATCTCAATCACAGCAACACAAAAAAAGTTTTTTTTTAAAGCAAGAGCAAGAACCTTTTAATAAAGCCTCTTGCTCTTCATTTATTATTCTTTATCAGGTGTTATTCTTACTTAATAAGATTTTTACCTGTCATATCTGCAGGCACCTCCAATCCCATCACATTCAATAGCGTTGGAGCCACATCGGCCAAAATCCCGTTATCCAGTTTAACTCCTTCTTTTTCTGAAACAAAAATACAAGGTACCGGATTTAATGAGTGAGCCGTGTTTTCCGAACCATCGGCATTTACCGCATTGTCAGCATTTCCGTGGTCGGCAATTATCATCACTTCGTATCCACCTTTTTTAGCAGCAGTAACCACTTCCTTTACGCAAGCATCAACAGCTTCTATCGCCTTATAAACAGCTTCGTAAATTCCGGTATGCCCAACCATATCGCCGTTAGCAAAGTTTAGGCAAACAAAGTCAGCTTCGCCGTTTTCCAGTTTTGGCACAATAGCTTTGGCAACTTCTGGTGCCGACATTTCGGGCTGATGATCGTAAGTTGGCACTTTTGGCGATGGAATAAGAATGCGGCTTTCTCCCTCAAATTCAGCTTCACGTCCTCCGCTAAAGAAAAAAGTAACGTGCGCATATTTTTCGGTTTCGGCAATTCGAATTTGTTTTAATCCGGCCCTTGAAACCACCTCGCCCATGGTGTTTGTAACGTTTTCTTTTTCGAAAATCACATTAATACCTTCAAAATCTGCTTTATATGTTGTCATGGTATACCATTGCAAGTTCATGGTATGCATTCCAAACTCCGGAAGATCTTTCTGTGTAAAAGCAATGGTTGTTTGGCGCAAACGGTCGGTACGGAAGTTAAAACAAATAACTACGTCATCTTCTTCAATTTTTGCCAAAGGCTCGCCGGCTTCGTCAACCATAACAACTGGTTTCAGGAATTCATCGGTAACACCATTTTCATACGATGCTTTCATGGAGGCAAGTATGTCGGTTGATTTCTCGCCTTTCCCTTGAGTATATAAATCGTAAGCCAGCTTTAATCTGTCGAAATTATTATCGCGATCCATTCCGTAATAACGACCAATCAATGAAGCAAATTTACCATTGGTTCCTTCCAGTGCTTTCAGGTCGGCTTCTACAAAGCCATAACCCGAACGCGGATCGGTATCGCGACCATCTGTTAATCCATGAATGAACACGTCTTCCAAACCCATGTCAGTAGCAATCTGGCATAGTGCAACCATGTGTGAACTTAATGCATGAACTCCGCCAGGCCCAATTAAACCAAGCAAATGCACTTTCTTATTGTTCGCTTTAGCATAGTTGTATGCTTTTAAAATTTGCGGATGCTGCCACAATGATTTGTCTTTAATTGCACGTGTTATTTTTACCATATCCTGGTATAAAACACGCCCTGCACCAATGTTAAGGTGTCCAACTTCAGAGTTACCCATTTGTCCATCAGGCAGTCCCACATTTTCGCCACTTGCCAGCAATTGGGAGTTCGGATATTTTTTCATTAACGAATCCATAAAAGGAGTTGGTGCAGTTGCAACAATATCACTTTTCGAGCCGTCGCCGATTCCCCAACCATCGAGAATCATCAATAAAGTCTTCTGATTATCAGCCATTATATTCTGTTTTTATTAATAACATTTTTTAGAACGGACAAAAATATCCTTTTTTAAATCATTAAAGAAATTACATTTACTTTGTTCACACGGATTTAACAATCTTTTGGGATTGATATACTAAATATTTAAATAAAACAGGCTTGCCATTGTCATAATTTTCCATTCCGTAGTCCAGGTTTTCAGGAACCGGGTATTTGAACCGAAGAGGCAACTTATGAAGTACATTTTCGTTTTACTTTTGTACAGACAATGAAAAAAATCAGAATTGAAATACCGGTTGTACTTCTCACTGTTATAATAATTTCGTTATTAGGACTGTCCGGGCACTTTGTGTATAAAAGTTTATCAAAAATTGTTCAATCCATGCTTTCAGAGTCAATCCCCGACAACACGCTTTTGTGGGTAAAAGATGTTGCCATGGAACTAAACGAAACAGAAAACATGGTTAAACTTTATTCGTTAAGTAATGACCGAGTTTACCTGAAAAACTACAAAACAATTAATCAATCGCTTGATCTTAAATTTGAAGAACTGCAAAAGCTGCCGGCTATCGATAGTAGCAAACAAATTCTTGTTGATTCGGTTCTTTTGCTCGCACAGCAAAAAATAGTTATTTGGGAAAAAATATTAAATCTCCACCTGAGCAAAGGCAGCGAACACGAAGCATTTAACGAATATGTTGAAACACTAGACACCGTGTTAAGTGTACAAGACACCATACATTTTCAGGAACCTGAAAAAAGGGGCCTTTTAAAACGCATATTTGGCAAAAAACAGGCTCCACCAACCCCGGTGATCGTTGATCGAACACCCGAGAAACAACGCCTCCAACAAGAATTGGAAGAACTGGAAAAAGAATTGGCTCAACGTAGCAGGCGCATGAGTACTATGGAGGCTGTTTACATGCGTAAAAACCTGGAAATATCTGAAAGTCTGGTAGCTATTATTACTGCGCTGGAGCTTATGGAAGAAGAACACTTCCTCCGGCAATCGCAACAAGCAGAGCTACTGGCCAACGAAACCTACAAACGACTTTTGCTGTTTGCCCTTTCCGTATTTTTGCTTCTTATGTTGGTTTTGCTCCTCTTTTTTCGCGACCTGCGCAAATCGCGATCGTACCAGAATGTATTACGAAAAGCCAAAGCTCAGGCCGAGAACCTTGCCCGCACAAAAGAACTTTTTGTTGCAACCGTAAGTCATGAAATGCGTACCCCGGTTAATGCAATTTATGGTTTAAGCGAGCAGTTATTGCAAAAACAACACGACCCCAAAACGCAGGAAGACCTGAGAGTTATTTTCGACTCAACCAAACATTTAGCCGACCTGGTGAATGACACCTTCGATTTCTCGCGGCTGGAAAAACAAAATATCCAGTTGGTTTCCACTCATTTCTCACTTCACGAGCTGCTGTACAAAATCAATCTTTACAATAAAGCAACAGCAGAAAACAAAAATATATCCCTGCACATCAACAACAAAACGGATAATGACCTCATTTTATATGGCGATGAAGGACGACTAAAACAGGTGCTGAACAACCTGATATCCAATGCTATAAAATTTACCGACGAAGGATCGGTGCGATTAAAAGTAGAAGCCAAACAGAAAAATGAAACTATTTTGCTTGAATGCATCGTTTCAGATACTGGCATTGGCATACCCAAAGAAAGCCAGGAAAAAATTTTTGATGAATTTGTACAACTTGAAACAGACCTGAGCAGAAAAGCCGGTGGCACAGGACTTGGGTTGTACATTGTAAAAAAACTGGTGGATTTGCTGAATGGTAAAATAACGCTGGAAAGCAAAACAAATGTTGGCACTAGATTTTACATTTCCATACCACTTAAAAAAGGAAAAAGAGAACAGTTGCAGCATAGTTTCAAAAGCCACAAGGCGCCCGGTGCATTAAAAAACAACTCTGTTTTAATTGCTGACGATGAAGAATTTAATCGACACTTGTTAAAAAGTATTTTCTTGAAATGGAACGTTGATTTTGATGAAGCAGAGAATGGACAGGCTGCTATTGAAATGGCTGCACACAAAAATTACCGCTTAATTTTAATGGATATTCGAATGCCGTTGGTAAATGGAATCGACGCAGCCGATCAAATAAAAGCCTCGGGGCATAAAGCACGAATAATAGCCCTTTCGGCAAACACCAACAATGTAAAAACAAAAAAGCAAGGCGGAAAGGTGTTTGATGACGCATTGAAAAAACCATTCAACGAGGCAGCTTTATACGAGGTTATTTCCAATTGTTTTAACAACATTGAAAATGCAGAAAATTCAAGCAAAAAAATGAAGCCAACCAGTAAGTTTAACTTAAGCGAACTGGAAAATATGAGTAACGGCGATCCCGCATTTGTAAAAGAAATGATTGAATTGTTTTTAAAAACCAGCAAAAGCAGCATTCACACAATAGAAAAGCACCTTGCCGAAAAAAACGGCAAAAGCATTGCCGAAGTGGCCCACAAACTTGCATCGCCGGTAAAATATTTGAGTGCTACAAAGCTTTATGACCTTATAAAGGCACTTGAAAAGCTGGCAGGCGAATCCGATAATTTCGTGGAGATTAAACAAAAAATAAAAGAGGTAAAGTCCGAAATAAATAAACTGAATCAGGAACTTGAAAAACTCATTTCAGAAAAAGATGAATAACATGCATTAACCTTTTTGAATCGATACATATTCAATACATTTGTTCTGATTTGAAAATATCCGGAGAAAATGGAAGCAAAAGCATTTAAAATTTTTGTTGTTGAAGACGATGAATGGTATCGCCGGTTGTTGGTTCATAATCTTTCCATGAATCCGGATTATGAAATAAAGTCGTTTGAAAACGGAAAAGAATGCCTGAACAACCTGCACCAATTACCCGATGTAATTACCCTGGACTACCGGCTTCCGGATATGAAGGGAATTGAAGTGCTCAAACAGATAAAAAACTCCAATCCTGAAATTCAGGTTATTCTCATCTCGGAACAGGACGATATTGAAGTAGTAGTTGACCTGTTAAAACACGGGGCTTACGACTACATTGTAAAATCAAAAGATATTCGCGAACGGCTCCTTAATACTGTAAATAATATTCGTAAAGAATTTAAGCTGAAAAACGAAATTCATTCACTTCGTCAAGAAGTAAAAAAGAAATACAGCTACCAGAATACCATTATCGGTAACAGTGCGGCAACCCAAAAAATATTTGACCTGATTGAGAAAGCCACCCGTACCAATGTTACAGTATCGATTAGTGGCGAAACGGGCACAGGCAAAGAACTGGTTGCCAAAGCCATACACTACAACTCACTGCGCGCCAAACAACCTTTTGTTGCAGTAAACATGGCAGCCATACCTAGCGAACTCATTGAGAGCGAACTGTTTGGACACGAGAAAGGTGCATTTACCGGAGCAGCATCGCGCAGAATAGGAAAATTCGAGGAAGCACATTCGGGGACTTTATTCCTTGATGAAATTGCAGAACTCGAAATTTCGCTTCAAGCTAAGCTGCTAAGAGCATTACAGGAAAAAGAGATTGTTAGAATTGGCAGTAACCGACCTGTAAAAATTGATTGCCGCATCATTATTGCCACCAATAAAAATTTACTCGAACAGGTAAAAAAAGGCCAATTCAGACAAGACCTTTATTACCGCTTTTATGGACTGCCAATCGATCTTCCCCCCTTGCGCCAAAGAGGCAACGATATTATTTTGCTGGCTAAAAACTTTGTTAGCGAATTTTGTAAGGAAAATAAGCTCGGACAAAAAATATTAACACCATCGGCCAGCAAAAAACTGCTGGGTTACCCTTTCCCGGGAAATGTGCGAGAACTTAAATCGGTGATTGAACTGGCTGTTACGCTCGCTGATAAAAAAGAAATTGAAGCCGAGCACCTACTGCTCGATGATACCGAAAACATCGAGAGCCTGCTAAATGAAGAACTCAGCTTGCGCGAATACAACTTGCGCCTGGTAAAAAAACTGCTTGAAAAATACGACAACAAACCTAAAATTGTGGCCGAAAAACTTGATATTGGGGTAGCTACCATTTACCGAATGATTAAAGATGAATAACAGCTTTCAATTATCATTTTGATAATTCGCTATCATTATGATATCCCTTCGGTCAAGAAGAATTCTCACATATCGCTGACTATCTGCACCTTACAGAGCAACCTGTTTTATGGCATAGCAATTGGCTTTTAGGAGCCAAATTGTTTAATCATTAAAATGGAGGAAAAAGTCATGAAATCGAATAGAAAAATACAAAATGCAATAAGTGCATTTTTAGTTGTTGTAATTATTGGTGCAGCATTGGTTGGTATTTCAATTTATACCAAAAAGAATACTGAGATTGATAGTCTACAAAGCAGTAATGTTAATATAAACCAGGAGTTACAAGAGCGCGACTCGATGGTTAACGAACTGCTTGGAGCCTTTGATGAAATTGAGCAAAATCTGAAATACATAAAGGAGAAGCGCCAGGTTTTATCAATAGAATCGCAAACCGAAGGCAATTACGACAAGAAAAAAGCCATTGTTGAAGACATTAGTCTTATGAATGAAATGCTGGAAAAAAGCAGCGAACACATTGCAGAATTAGAGCGTAAGCTTCAGAAATCGGGCATTCAAATCAGTTCGTTGAAAAAGAAAATTGAAACCTTAAACCAAAGTGTTGAAGAACAAAACACCCAGATTATTGCGCTTCAGCAACAAATTGAAAAACGCGACGAAATGCTTGCCCAACTGAATCGACAGGTAGACGATATGCAGGTTGAAATTTCGAAACAAGTTGATACCCTGAAAATAAAGCAACAACTAATTGAGGAAAAAACATACCAACTTAATAAAGGGTTTGTTGCCTATGGAACTTACAAAGAATTAGAAGAAAATGGTGTTCTTACCAAAAACGGAGGTTTTCTGGGACTTGGGAAACATATTTCGCTCAAGAAAAACCTGGATCAGGATTATTTTACCGAATTAAATATTCGCGACACCAAATCAATACCGTTATTCTCAAACAAAGCCACCATTATTTCCGAACACCCCGATAGTTCTTACACATTTATCGAACAAGACGGTGTTATTGCCTACCTAAATATAGATAACCCCGATGAGTTTTGGAAAATATCGAAGTATGCTGTAATTGAAATAAAATAGGTTTGCTGAAAGCAGAAGTGTGTGCGAGAGTGCTTGCACCCTTCTCTTTCTTTTTGCTAATACAAAGAACCCCACTTAAAACAATTCTTTTAAAGAAAAACATAAAAATTCTACAATGAAGAAAATTGGAACCATCATTACTACAATTATACTTGGAGCACTATTAATAATGGCTTGTAGCCAAAACGACTCGACGGAATTTGCCGATGGTAACGGAAAAATAAACGTATACCTTACCGATGCTCCTTTCCCAATCAGTCTGGTGTCTCAAACCATTGTAACAATAAATAAAGTTGAAATCAGGAAACACGAAAACGACTCAACTGAAGCAATATTTATTTCGTTAATGGAAGAAGCTTTTGAAATTGATTTGCTTACCCTATCCAATGGAATTACCGAACAACTTGCTTCGGTTGAGCTGGAAGCGGGAAGCTATGATTTAATTCGAATGCACGTTACCGACGCGAAAGTTATTCTTACCGATGGTTCGGAGTTTGATTTAAAAATACCAAGTGGCACAAGCAGCGGTTTAAAAATTAAAATTCAGCCAGAAATAACCATCGCCAGCGGGCAAACCACTGATGTATTACTTGATTTCGATGTTAGCAAATCATTTGTGGTGAAAGGAAACTGGAAAGACGGAAATATTAAAGGCTTCAATTTTAAACCGGTTGTTCGAGGTGTTTTACTCGACAGGGCCGGAAGAATAAAAGGAAGGGTTACCGATACTACAGCAAATGCGCTTGAAAATGCCGCTATAAAATTATGGGAAGAGATAAACGATGTAGATAACGACTCGATAGTAGCTACAGCATTTACCAACCCGGAGGGACAATATCAGCTTATTGGCATACCCGAAGGAACATATTACATGACTGCTGAACGGGATAGTTTTCAGACAGATACCATATGGAATGTGGATGTATTAAAAGGAGAGTCAAGCCAGATTGACTTTGTATTAACCCCCGAGCCGTAATGATTGCGAAGAGGCGAGTATCATTCTGAAATCAATCAGTTTGGTTATGCTTAGTGGTTTTCAAGTAGAGGCTGTCCGTTAGTTCGGGCAGCCTTTTTATTATCGGCACAATTCATCCGTGTATTTCCACAGTTGGGTAATGTAAATTTCGTGGGCTTGCGTTTTCCCCTGATTTTTGAATCATCAAAACAAAAACAAGTCATGAAAACAATTTTTACAATCTTCTTCATCGTTCTATCCGTAAATTCCTTCTCGCAAGCTACCATTTCGGGGCGAGTACTAACAAAAAATGGAGAGCCAATTCCGGGGGTAAATATTTTTGTTGAGAACACTTACGACGGAGCCAGCTCGGATGCAGACGGGAACTTTAGCTTTACAACAACAGAAACGGGCGAACAAAAACTTATTGCTTCGTTTATTGGCTATAAAACATGGCAAAAGCTCCTTGTTTTGGATGCTGAAATAAACCTGCAAATTGAACTGCACGAGAATATAAACACCATTGATGCAGTAACCATTACTGCGGGGAGTTTTGCTGCCGACGATGAATCGCGTGCCTCGATAATGAAATCGCTGGATGTATACACCACACCAAGTGCCAACGGCGATGTTATGGCTGCCATTAGAACTATGCCAGGAACACAGGCTTCGGCTGACGACGGACGATTGCTCGTACGCGGTGGTGATGCCTACGAAACATCAACCTACATTGACGGACTAATTGCGGCCAAACCGTATTATTCAAAAACACCCGATGTAGCCACTCGCGGACGTTTTGCGCCGTCGTTGTTTAACGGGGTGCAATTTAATACCGGAGGCTATTCGGCTGAATACGGACAAGCACTTTCGTCTGTGCTGGTTTTAAAATCAACCGACTTACCCGATGATGACAATACCGGAATTTCATTAATGAGCATCGGAGCCGAAGCCAACCGAACAGAACGTTGGGAAAACACCTCGCTGATGGTATCCGGAGGATACACCAACCTTTCGTTGTACGATAAAATCTTTAACAGTTCTATTGATTGGGAAAAGCCGGTTGAATCGGTAAATGGTTCTGCTGTATTCCGTCATAAAACACGTTCTTCGGACATGTTAAAAGCCTACATTAACGCCGATTACGGAGAACTGGCCTACCTGGTACCAACAGGCAATTCAGGTAATAAAATGAAAATTAGTAACAAAGGCGGAACTGTTTACTCCAATCTTTCGTACCGCGATTGTTTCTCGGAAAAATCTTGCTATCGAATTGGTGTATCATCAACCTGGCAGGACAACCGGCTTGGCCTGGATAGTGACGATGTTAACACAAAAGAGTTGAATATAGAAACACGTTTTGCTGTTGTGCACGACATTTCGGATGGAGTTAAGCTTACCTGGGGCGCCAACGAAACATTCAATAAATACAACCAGGATTACATCGAAAATAAAAATGTTTTATACAATGGCACTTTTAACGATCACCTCTTGGGTGCTTTTATTGAGCCGGAAATAAAATTTAGCAAAAACTTTGGTATCCGGCCCGGTATTCGTAATGAATATTCTTCGGCAATTCAGCATTGGAACATTGCGCCACGTTTTGCACTGGCCTTAAAAACAGGAAAAAAAGCACAATTGGCCGGAGCCTGGGGGCTTTATTACCAAACACCACAGGCCGATTACCTGAAAATAAATACAAACCTCGATTTTGAGCAGGCCACACACTACATTGCCAGTTACCAGTTTGGCGATAATTCGGAACGACTTTTTAGAGCCGAAGCTTATTACAAAAAATACAAGAAGCTTATTACTTACACCCTTGCAGAAAACGGCTTACCTGAAAACCTGCAAAACAATGGCCACGGATATGCAGGAGGTTTAGACCTGTTTTGGCGCGACCAAAAAAGTATTAAAGGATTTGATTATTGGTTAACTTATTCCTTCATCGACACAAAACGCAAATACCAGTATTACCCAGAGGAGGCAACCCCTTATTTCATTTCTAAGCACAACTTTTCAGCTGTTGGCAAATATTGGGTGAATAAAATAAACACTCAGTTTGGAGCTTCATTTTCCGCTGCCAGTGGACGCCCGTACAACAACCCTAACACCAACGAATTTAATGCCGAACGAACAAAAATGTATTCGGATTTGAGTCTGAACATGAGTCATGTATTTTATCTTGGCAATCAGTATTCAGTATTGTATTGCTCGGTAAACAATGTATTGGGCAACAATAATGTGCTAAGCTATCGGCCTACAAATGTAGCCGACGCACAGGGCAATTACACTTTGGTACCTGTAAAACGCGACATTAAACGTTTTGTCTTTATCGGTTTGTTTCTGAATTTCTAAATGAAACCAACAAGACTTTTTCCCGGGTTACAATTCATCCCTTAAAATCAACAATTCGGTAAACAACAATTTTAATTGCAGCACTTTCAGCCGAAATTTGAACCAGAAAATAAATCACTTAGTCATAACAAATAAAATTAAAATCATGAAAACGTTTATCACAATTCTGCTCGCAGTTCTTTCACTTACAGCTTTTTCTTCGAAATATGAAGAAACCATGAAAACCAACATTACAAAAATGTACCAGGTATCCGGCTCTGCTGAATTGCAGTTGCTTGCCAACAAGTTTGAACGCATAGGCAATGCCGAACCCGACAAATGGCTCCCCCACTATTATGCGGCATACTGTTTTATCCGATCAACTTTTTTTGATGAAATGAATGCTGATGCCAAACATGCACAGCTTGACAAAGCCCAGGAATTAGTTGACAAATTAATGAAAACCAACAGCAACGAATCGGAAGTACATGCTTTGCAAGCATTGCTTTACCAGCTGCGTATTACCGATATGAGTAAAGGCGCAAAATATTCGATGAAAGCATCGGAAGCTATTAACACCGCTGAAAAGTTAAATGCAAACAATCCAAGAGTGTACTACTTGCGTGGCAGCAATACTTTTCATACACCCAGTTTTTTTGGAGGCGGGGCCGAAAAAGCAAAACCCGATCTGGAAAAAGCAGCCAAAATGTTTAAAAATACACAACAAAACGATGGTTTAATGCCTAGCTGGGGAAAGGTTCACAATTCACAATTGCTAAGCCAATGCAACGAAATAGCGAACTAAGTTTTCGCCCCTTTTGAAAGAAGAATTTTGCGCTTCTATTAACAGAAAAGACCCGTACTGATTTTTGGCACGAGTCTTTTCTTCAAACACAAAGTTGATTTCAACATACCATTATTACAAGCTACGCAGGAAAAAGCAACTTTATCATTTATTATTCTGGTTTTTCACTTTCTTCAACACCATCTTAATTTTTACTATCTTGAAATCTCAAAAATCAAACAAAAGAATTTGCATGCGAAAACACGTTATTGTTAACTGGCTGGTTGCCGCCATTGTCTCAATTCTGATAGGTTTAACCACAACGGTATTAATGGGCGGCTCGTTAAAAATGCCTTTTATGCAATATGTATGGAACGCCGGATACTCGCTCAGTTTGGGACTGCCTTTGTTTGCCAACGGCTACCTTTTTGGCTGGTTCGAAAAACGATATATTGATTGGGTAAACCAGCCAGGCACCAGTGTATTACGTGCTTTGTTCATGCATTTTGTGTATTCAAGTTTTGTAATTTGGACCGTTAACTGGTTTTGGTTTATTTACATTATGAACCGCGACTGGTCGTCGTTTTGGCAATACAACCGCGGAACCATTATATCGGAATACATTATTTTTATTATTGTAGCTTCAATTATTTACGCCATATCTTTTTTTAAAGCCTGGCGCAACGAAGTGCAACAGAAAGAAGAAGCAAAACGCGAATCGCTGGCGCTGCAATACAAGGTACTGCAAGACCAGATTAATCCACATTTTTTGTTTAACAGTTTAAATGTACTTGGTAGCCTTATTGATATGGATGTGGAAAAAGCAAAGCAATTTACCCGCGAACTATCAAAGTTTTACCGCGATGTACTTCGGTTTAAAGACCTTGACATTATTGCTTTAAATGAAGAAATTGATTTTGTTACAAAATACATTTACCTGCAACAAATACGTTTTGGCGAAGCTTTACAGGTAGACATAATCGCCAACGAAAAAATACAAGGCAAGGTAATTCCATTGTCGTTACAGGCATTGGTTGAAAATGCCATAAAACACAACGAAATTTCAAAGGCCAATCCACTAAAAATTGTTGTAGCTATTTCCGACGACTACGAGTTATTGGTTGAAAATAATCTTCAGCCCAAAAAACAGCTGGAGGAAACCAGTAAAACCGGACTAAAAAACCTGGCCGGACGCTACCAATACCTAACCGGAAAAGAAATGAGAATATTAAAAAATGGCGGTTATTTTAGGGTTAGCCTTCCGCTGATTAGATTGGAAGAAACGAAAATTTAAGGATAAAACCGGCAATAAGTTTTTAATTAGAATGAGAATATTAATTGTAGAAGACGAACCTTTGGCAGCTGCCCAACTGGCTGCCCACATTTCGGCCTTGCAACCTGAGGCGCAAATACTTGCAGTATGCGATACGGTAAAAGCGTCAGTGGAATGGCTACAAAATAACAAAGCTCCGGATCTGGCCTTTTTTGATATTCAACTGGGCGATGGCTTGAGTTTTGAAATATTTGAACAATGTAATTTTACACATCCCGTAATTTTTACCACCGCCTACAACGACTACGCCATTAAAGCCTTTAAGGTAAACAGTGTTGATTATCTTTTGAAACCTATTGAACGCACCGAGCTAAAAAAAGCGCTGGATAAGTTTAAGCAACTTTCACAACCAACAAAATCAATACTAACTCCTGAATTGCTAAATGAAGTAGTTGCTTCGCTAAAAACAAAAAACTATAAAGAGCGTTTTTTGGTAAAAGTGGGCACGCACCTGCGGGTTATTGAAACTACCGATGTGCTGTATTTTTACAGTTTTGAAAAAGGCACTTACGCCAAACTTAACGATGGTAAAGATTACCTGCTCGACCAAAGCCTGGAATTGGTGGAGGGCATGGTAAACCCGGATACTTTTTTTCGGATAAACCGCAAATACCTGGTAGCATTAAAAAGCATAAACGATGTAGTTGCCTACAGCAACTCGCGTTTAAAACTAAAAGTACATCATCACACCGACGATGATTTTTTAGTAGCGCGCGAAAAGGTTAAAAGCTTTAAAAACTGGTTGGAAGGCAGCTTGTAGTTCCAAGGGATTTGTGCTGAAAAGAACGGCTTACAAACCCGATACTGCTTGTGATTAAAGAAACAGCAGAGAATTCATTCAAGAAATACCGGCCATCTCGAGGCAGCAGTAAAAAAATGAAGCGGATTACAAGTCTACTTGCAACCCGCTTTATATAATTGTAGTAGTTAGGAACGAAAATCAAAAAATTACAGGCAATACTTATAGATCAAAACGATCAAGGTTCATCACCTTATTCCATGCTGCAACAAAATCTTCCACAAACTTCTCTGCTGCATCAGCACTTGCATAAACTTCGGCCAATGCTCTTAACTCCGAATTTGACCCAAATACCAAATCAGCACGTGTAGCTGTCCACCTAATTTTGCCCGATTTACGGTCGCGGCCATCAAAACACTCTTTGCTTTCGGAGTTTGGCATCCAGGCAATTCCCATGTCAAGCAAGTTCACAAAAAAGTCGTTTGTCAACAGCTCCGGACAATCGGTAAAAACCCCATGTTTCGATTCGTCAAAATTAGTATTTAAAACTCGCATTCCTCCAACAAGCACAGTCAGCTCGGGAGCAGTCAGCGTTAGCAGTTGTGCTTTGTCTACCAGCAAATCTTCAGTTGCAATCGGGAATGGTTTTTTCAGGTAATTCCTAAAACCATCGGCAAACGGTTCCAGAACGGCAAACGATTCAGCATCGGTTTGCTCCTGGGTTGCATCCATTCTTCCGGGAGCAAAGGGCACCACAATCGAAAAACCGGCCTCTTTAGCAGCCTTTTCTACACCGGCACATCCTGCCAACACAATCAGATCGGCCAGCGACACTTTTTTATTACCGGGCTGTGCATTGTTAAATTCCTCCTTGATTTCCTCCAGTTTTTTCAACACTTTTTGTAAAAGAGGTGGATTATTCACTTCCCAGTTTTTTTGAGGTTCCAGACGAATACGTGCGCCATTTGCTCCCCCGCGCTTATCCGATCCGCGAAAAGTAGAAGCAGAAGCCCAGGCTACCGAAACTACCTGCGAAACACTTAGTCCAGCTTCCCATACTCTTGCTTTCAGGGTTACCACATCATTCTCATCAATTAAAGCATGGTCTACTACCGGAATAGGATCTTGCCATATCAGGTCTTCTTCGGGCACTTCGGGCCCCAGGTATAAAGCTTTAGGCCCCATGTCGCGATGGGTTAGTTTAAACCAGGCTCGTGCAAAGGCATCAGCAAATTCTAGCGGATGTTCATAAAACCGACGTGATATTTTCTCATAAGCCGGATCAAAACGCAAGGCCAAATCGGTTGTAAGCATAGTTGGTTTGTGTTTTTTCGAAGGATCGTGAGCATCAGGCATTTCCTCACCTGCGTTTTTTGCTACCCATTGATAGGCTCCAGCGGGGCTTTTGGTTAATTCCCACTCATAGTCAAGCAGGTTTTTAAAGAAATAGTAACTCCATTTAGCTGGAGTTTGAGTCCAGGTTACCTCAATACCGCTTGTTATGGTGTCGCCTGCCTTACCCGAACCAAAAGAACTTTTCCATCCCAGCCCCTGTTCTTCCATTGGTGCTGCTTCGGGCTCCGGCCCCACATGTTCGGCCGGCCCTGCACCATGGCATTTTCCAAAAGTATGCCCACCAGCTATTAACGCCACGGTTTCCTCATCATTCATGGCCATGCGGGCAAATGTTTCGCGAATATCCTTGGCTGCAGCCAACGGGTCAGGGTTCCCGTCCGGGCCTTCCGGATTTACATAAATTAAACCCATTTGAATTGCGGCCAGCGGGTTATCCATTTTCTCCAAATCCAAATCTCTTTCATCGTTTTGCAGCCATTCTTTTTCCGAACCCCAATACACATCTTCCTCGGGCTCCCAAACGTCTTCGCGCCCACCGGCAAAACCAAAGGTTTTAAAACCCATTGATTCCAGTGCCACATTTCCGGCAAGAATCATCAAATCGGCCCACGATATTTTTTTACCATATTTTTGTTTAATCGGCCAAAGCAGCCGTCGGGCTTTGTCTAAGTTTGCATTATCGGGCCAGCTATTAAGGGGAGCAAAACGCTGTTGCCCGGTACCTCCGCCACCCCGGCCATCGCCGGTTCGGTAGGTTCCTGCGCTATGCCAGGCCATTCGGATAAACAGTGGTCCGTAGTGACCAAAATCAGCTGGCCACCACTCCTGCGAGTCTGTCATTAAAGAATGCAGATCTTTTTTTAAGGCAGCATAATCAAGACTTTTAAACGCTTCAGCGTAATTAAAATTTGTACCCATCGGGTTCGATAAAGAAGAATGCTGCCGAAGAATATTAAGTTTCAATTGGTTGGGCCACCAATCACGATTTTTGGTACCAACGCCTCCCACGGTGTGCTTTCCGCTTGCACCTGTTACGGGGCATTTGCTCATGTTTTCTGATGTATTTTCCATATCCAAAGTACTTTTTGTTAACCTTATAAGATAATAAAAATAAGGCAATTAAACACCTTACTTCGGCTATTTTATAAGGATGAACTCTTTATAAAAAAAGTACTATAGTTGTCGGCAACAACTGAGCATGCCTTTAAACAAAGCGGGAAAGAGTATTATTTTCCGGATTGTACAAAAAAGACAAGGGGAAATGGAAGGAATAACTACAAGCTGGTTAAATCAGTTCTCCGGTGGTTCAATAATTTTTGGAGGATTAAGCCTGCTCCTTTTTTCAATAGTTAACAAGCCATACGAAGCCCGAAGTCCATAAATAGCCTGCACCTTTAGGCCGGTTTCAAATTTATAATAGCCAATAGTTGCGACAGCTATGGCTTTTAACTGTTCTTCAGTTGCAGGAGTGTTGTCAACCAGAGCAACGGGAAGTATAAGATGTGTACCCGAAAGCCCTTCAGAAACATGGTACAAATAGCTTAAATTCAGAGCTAAATCAAAAGCCGTTTCCACCTTTCGAATCTGATAATCAACGAGTGCTATTTTAGTTGTTTTAACAGGTAAGGAAAAATCGCGGATAACACGTGCTTGTTCTTGTGCCACCGCTTTAATTGATAAAAAGCAACACAGTAAAATCAACAGTTTTTTTTGCATCATTTTATATTTAGTGTCAGTTTATGTGTGGTACTGCAAAATAAAACTATAAAAAAAACAGACTCGCTCAACCATGTGGCTTCCCGGTTAATAAACAGATAGAGAAAAAGGTTGCTTATGCAACCTTTTCTAGTTTGAGTAAATTGTTTATGTAAGGAAAAACGGACAATCTGCTTGTTTTTGCACCACACCTTAGAAAACTTATTGTGCGACAACCTTTTAAAACTCCGGCAGACCAACAACATTAATAAGGGTAATTATTATTCAGATACAAGTTATGGAAATAGAAAACAATTAAAAAGAGACTAAATAGTATTTAATTAAAATTTAACAATTTTAATCTTTCCACTGCTATTTCAATGAAACGTATATAAGCCACTGGGGTTAACTAAAGGCAAAAACAAATAGAAAGCAAATAATAGCAGCCTTTACTAAAACCAGCCCATCGGTAAAGGAAAAACCTTTGCTTTGTTTATTTTTACGATAAAAAACATATGAAACAGTTATTTTACTTTATCCTATTGCTCATACTTGCCACCGGCTGCCAACCCAAAGAAAATAGTACGAAAGTATATCTGTTTTCGTATTTTAAAGATAACGGACAAGACGGGCTACACCTGGCCTACAGTTACGATGGCTACCGCTTTGTTGCACTAAACAACGATTCGTCAATTCTGACCCCCCAGGTAGCCGATGATCGTTTAATGCGCGATCCTTGCATAATTAAAGGCCCTGACAATAAATTTCATATGGTTTGGACGGTTAGTTGGAATGACCGGGGAATTGGATATGCCTGGTCCGAAGATTTGATTCACTGGTCTGATCAAAAATTTATTCCCGTAATGCAGCATGAGCCTACGGCACGCAACTGCTGGGCTCCGGAACTATTTTATGATGAAGTAGAGCAACAATATATGATTTACTGGGCCACAACTATTCCCAATCGTTTTAAGTCTGGCGAAACACAGGGCGACAGCAATTATAATCACCGGATGTATTTTACCACCACAAAAGACTTTACCGATTTTAGTCCAACTCAACTTTTATACAACGAAGATTTTAATGTAATTGATGCGGTGATAAAAAAGATTAATAACGAATACCTAATGTTTTTAAAAGATGAAACCCGTAATCCGGCAAGAAAGCACATACGTATCGCAAAAAGTACTTCGTTATATGGTGGGTATAAACTTGCTTCGCCACCAATTTCTCCGGACTGGGTTGAAGGGCCAACCGTAACAAAAGTAAATAATTGGTGGGTTGTTTATTACGATGAATATACGCGCCACCATATGGGAGCTATTCGATCGGCCGATTTAATTAATTGGGAGACAATAAACGACAGCATTAGTTTTCCTGAAGGAACCCGGCATGGAACAATATTCAAAGCAGAGGAGCGCACACTGAACGATTTAATCGAAGCATTTGATTAAAAGAACAGCATCTACGCTCGAGCTTAGAGCGAGCCCTAAAATCACCAAAAATTAACTATTGAAATTTACTTTTAGTCCAGAAATTTACTGTAAGTGATTCGCATTTCCACACCATCATTTTTTGCACTTTTCATCACTACCCTGTTGGCAATATCAACACGGCGTCCGGTGGTTAGGAAAAAGCCCTGATTACCTACAAAATCGTCATCTTCCGGGTCGGTTACATCAATTATACGTTGTACGTGCTGCGTAATATTAAAGCTGTAGGAATAATCGCTGGTATCAAGATATCCGCCATAAAAAACAGGATTAAAGAAGTAATCTATCGGGCGGTACTCTTCTTCGTCTGGTGCCACAAAAGTAAACATCAATTGCGATGGTGGCGGATAATTGTGAATATCGCTTTTAACGGTATCAACATGAAATACTATTTCAGCTTTATTGATTCCCATATTTGTAGAGTCTTTCCAGTTTTCAAGTCCCGATATGGTTATTCTTGATTTTAAGCCACCCGTTGGCTGCACATAAACCACATCGTCTTCCACATCTTCCTGGTCCAGATGATCAAAAAATGGTGTGCCCGTATAATCGTGTTCTATTCCACTAATACGTGCACTGTAATCGGTAATTAAAAAAGCTCGCGAGAGGGTATCGGGCGATTCACCTTCTTCCAAATCCATGTTTTCATCGTTGTTGTAATACACCAGCAAAGCCGACCCCTGAAAAGTACTGGTTGCCATCGTATGCAAAGTTATTAATGCCCCTTTACCGCTTACATCTTCGCTCTCAATAAAAAGTCCTTTAAAATATTGCAAAAATACATCGTTATTAATTAAATCAAGCGAATCGGCATAAACCAGCTTTTCTCCAAGCGAATTATCGAGTGGAATGGTTAGCATTTGGAAATTGGTATCCTGAGTGGCAGAATCGAGTTCAACTTTTGGTGTAAAATCAAACTCTGCCAAGGGCACATCTGAAGCCATTGATTTTAAATCAATATCCTGCGTATATTCCGCATCCGGATCGAGATACGTTTCCAGTTCATAAACCTTAATATGCTGCTGGGTTAATGTATCTCCATATACATTTCGATAAAAAATATATAATCGTACCGAATCAACTACCGGATTAGTACCAAAATCAGGGTAAGAAGTTAAACGAAACTGAGCGGCATAATCAACGGTCGTTTTCCCAAAAACGGGATCGTTAAATGTTCCCAGCAAGTTGTAATCCGATTTGTTTGAAACAATACCATTCTCGGTAAAGGTAAATGACGAGATTTTATCGGAAACCGAAATGTTCCGGACATTAATTAGATCTTCTTTGGGCAAAATACCCAAACCTAAATCGTTTTCGTCGCTGTTGCAGGCTACCAAAGCACTAACAAGAATTAATAAACCACTAAAGGCTTTTAATAATTGCGTTCTACTATATTTCATGTTAACTTTTCCAATTTAATAAAAGGAAGCTTCACACACTGTAGCCAATGCAGTTTCGCAAACTAAAACAGTTATGGTTGCTTCGTCAATTTTCTGAATTCTGAAAAACTTCACAAACATAGAAAATTACGGCGTAAGCTTTTCTGAAATTCCGGCAAAATTGAACTTTTTAAATATAATTTTGATTCTTTAACACCGTAATCTTACACTTTATCGTAAAACTCGTTGTATGCGTCAATGTATGTTTCTTTTGGCTGATAATCAAGAAACAGCTTACCGTTCTCCTGGATGTAGTTTTTTACATCGGGATTAATGTTTTCCGATCCCTGAATAACCGCATCAGAATAACCGATGGCCATCTTGCTAACGTTTGCAAATGTAGGATCTTCAATACCTTTTACATCATCGGCAGTAATGCCTTCGAGTAGTAATTTTTCGTTAAACTTACTATCCAGGGTCTTTTTAAAATCGTCGTTATAAACCGAATACACCAACTTCGAATTCTGGAATAACGGATCGTTATAATAATACTTTTTAATGTAAAGTGGCACCAACGAGGTAAGCCATCCGTGACAGTGAATAATATCCGGTGCCCAACGCAACTTAATTACGGTTTCGAGAACACCACGCGCAAAAAACACCGCACGTTCATCATTATCCTCAAACTCGTTTCCATCGGCATCGTGCAATACCGCTTTTCGCTGAAAATAATCTTCGTTGTCAATAAAATACACCTGCATACGTGCAGCTTGTATCGATGCAACTTTTATGATAAGCGGATGGTCGGTATCGTTAATCACAAGGTTCATACCCGATAAACGGATCACCTCGTGCAACTGATTTCTTCGCTCGTTAACACAGCCATAGCGTGGCATAAATGTTCTTATCTCTCTCCCCTTTTCCTGCACGCCCTGTGGCAGGTAACGTGCAATTTCCGACATCTCGCTTTCAGGCAGGTAAGGAGTAATTTCTTGTGAAATATAAAGGATTCTTTTCTTTTCCATGAACCAATAAGTGCAGTTAAAAACAGGGTGCAAAAGTAATAAAAATAAACGAATTGTCAAGTTAAGTTGGTTAGCTTCAGCCAGTATCATCACTTTTTTTGATGTTTTAACAATTAAAATTACTTACTTTGCAGCCGCAAAAATTCAGGGATGAAACTGCTTACTACAGTAAACGACTTACAATTTGAGATACAACAACTTGGAGCTGAAAGCCAGGTTGGTTTTGTACCTACCATGGGGGCACTCCATGCGGGGCATATTTCGCTGGTTAAACAGGCGGTAAAAGAAAATCGTATTGTAGTGGTAAGTATTTTTGTAAACCCCACCCAGTTTAACGATGCGAAAGACCTTGAACGTTACCCACGTACGCTCGAAAACGATATGCACCTGCTGGAACCAACAGGTTGTGCCATTGTGTTTGCTCCTAATGCCAAAGAAGTTTACCCCGAACCGGATAAACGTAAATTTAACTTTGGAAAATTGGAAGAGGTGATGGAAGGCAAACATCGCCCGGGGCACTTTAATGGTGTGGCCCAGGTGGTTAGCCGTCTTTTCGACATGGTAAAACCTGCAAAAGCCTACTTCGGATTAAAGGATTTTCAGCAACTGGCCATTGTTAAAAATATGGTAAAACAACTGCAACTTCCGGTGGAAATTGTACCTTGCGCCATTATTCGCGAAAAAAGTGGTTTGGCCATGAGCTCGCGAAATGAATTATTGACAGAAGAACAGCGGAAAAATGCAGCCGTAATTTCAGAGACTTTATTTAAAGCCAAAGAACTTAAAGCGCAAAATTCCGTACAAGAAATCGTGGATTGGGTGACAGAAACGATAAACAAGAACCCCTTCCTTGATGTTGAATATTTTGAGATTGTTGACGACGAACAGCTGCAACCGGTGAAGAACTGGGAGAAAGATTCGACAAAAGTTGGATGTGTTGCAGTTTTTTGCGGCGAAATCCGACTAATTGACAATATAGTTTTTTAAGACCGAAATAAGCATAGTTATGCAAATTGAAGTTTGTAAATCGAAAATACACAAGGTTACCGTTACCGAGGCAAACCTGCAATATGTGGGAAGTATCACCATCGACGAGGATTTGATGGATGCGGCAAACCTTATTGAGAACGAAAAAGTTCAGGTTGTTAATATTAACAACGGAGAGCGCCTGGAGACGTATGTAATTAGGGGCGAACGCGGAACGGGAACAATCTGTTTGAACGGACCGGCTGCACGTAAAGTTGCTGTTGGCGACGTGGTAATTATCATTTCGTATGCATTGATGGATTTTGAAGAGGCTAAAACTTTTAAGCCCAGTCTTATTTTCCCCGATATTGAAACAAACAGTATTGTTTAAACTGATAAATGTTTTTTAAAAAGATAATACCTCGTGGCTGAAAAACCACGAGGTGTTTTATTTATAGCCGCTTAATTAACTGCTATTTTTGTCTGCAAACGAATATCGTCAGATGAAGCGCCAATCATTAGTTGAAAACTACCTGGTTCAAGAACACGGTCCAGCTCTTTATTTACAATTGATAAATCATCAGGTGTTAGTGTAAACCGGATTGTAGTTTCTTCCTGTTTTTTCAAATAAAACCGTTTAAAATGTTTTAACTGTTTCAGGGGTTGCACCATCGAAGCAAATTCGTCTCTGATATACAATTGTACTACTTCTTCACCATCGTAATTTCCGGTGTTTTTTACTACAAACGCAATCTCAAACTCATTGTTAGCCTGTTTTTTTACTTGTAAGTTTTGATATGCGAAAGTTGTAAAACTAAGTCCGTAGCCAAAAGTGTAAAGTGGTGTTGCGGCAATCTCAACATAAGCGTGTGCATTCGGATTTTTTTTGTTGTAGTATACAGGAACCTGCCCAACGTTTCGGGGAACAGAAATCGGCAACCGTCCTGCCGGATTATAATCTCCAAATAAAATATCTGCTATCGCATTTCCCCCTTCTTGCCCCGGGTACCAGGCGTTTAATAATGCATCTGCATTTTGTGCAGCCCAATTCATGTTAAGTGGTCGGCCTTCAATATAAACAACAATTAATGGTTTGCCGGTTGCTTTTATTGCTTTTAACAAATTCATTTGGAAACCAAGTAATTCAAGAGTTGCCCGGTCAAAACCTTCACCACATTCCATGTCGCTTATTGTGTTGGAAGAGGCAATTGCTGCTCCGGTATTCTGATAACTGGTTTTAAAGTCGCGGGCACTCGATCCACCTACAGCAACAAGCACTGCATCTGCACTTTGGGCCGCTTCAACGGCTTCCGAAATATTTTGCCGGCTGGTATCTCTAATGGAACAGCCTTTAACGTAACTTACATTCTCCTTCCCAATTTTTGAAATAACACCCTCTAAAATGGTAATTACATTACTGTCTTCCTGAGGTGCAGTATAGTCGCCAAGCATATTGTAGCGGTTGTGTGCATTGGGGCCAATAACAGCAATTTTGCCTATCGTTTTCTTTAACGGAAGAGTGTTGTTGTCATTTTTCAGCAGTACAACCGATTGTTGTGCAGCCTTTCGTGCAACAGCTATATTAGCTTGTGTTCGTACATTCAGTTTTGCTTTTTCAGCATCGACATATGGATTTTCAAACAGCCCCATTTCAAACTTTAAACGAAGTACCCGGTATGCAGCTGAATCAATCAGTTCTTCTTTAATTCGTGAGTCTTTAACAGCCTCAATAAGTTTTATGTAGGCGTCACCACCCAAATCAACATCAACACCTGCAGTTAGAGCTTGAATGGCCGCATCCTGAATAGTTGGAGCGACAAAATGACTGCCATGAATTCCTTCAATACTGTATAGATCGGATACTGCAAATCCTGAAAAATGCCAATCTTTTTGTAAAATGTCGCGATACAAATAAGAATTTGCTGTACATGGAATACCATCAATCGAATTATACGAGGTCATTACCGACAAAGCACCCGCTTCAATTGCAGCTTTAAAAGGAGGCAGAAAACTCTGATGTATCTCGTGAATTCCTACCGACGAAGCATTTCCATTTTGACCGCTAATGGGAACTCCATAGGCAATAAAATGTTTTAATGTTGAAATGGTACTGCTTTCATTTGAGAGGTCTCCTGCACCTTCGCCTTTAACAATCGCAGCTCCAAGTTTTGCTGCTAATACCGGGTCTTCTCCGTATGTTTCTTCAACTCTCGACCAACGTGCATCGCGTGCCAAATCAAGTACGGGACCGTAGGCAATGTGTGCTCCCTGTAAGCGAATTTCACTGGCCATTACTGCTCCAACTTCGGTTAAAAGTTCTTCCGACCAGCTTGATGCCAATCCTATACCGGTAGGAAAAACAGTTGTTCCAATTGCCATGTGTCCATGTGGACTTTCTTCAGCCAAAAAAAGTGGAATCCCCAAACGGGTGTTTTCTAAAATATACTGCTGAAAGGCATTTCCCGCTTTTGCAGCCAACTCCGGATTTAAACCGTTCTCCAGTGTTTTCTGTGTCCACGGATCAGCGCGGTAAGCCGCCCAAAGCATGCCGATGTGTTGCTCTTTTAAAATCGTTTTAAATTTCTCAGAACAACTAACATCATCGCCGTTTCGTTCGTACATTTCCCAACCAAGGGAACAGAGCAATTGGCCTACTTTTTCTTCCAGTGTCATCCGTGAAAGCAAATCCTGAGTCCGTTCATCGGCACTTAGAGTGGAATTTTTATAGGGTTGAGCCTGAGCAGTTGAAGCCAAAGTAAGTAGAATAAAAAGTATAAAGTATAATGTATGACATTTTTTCATAAAACCTGAATTTTATAATTTTCGTTAAAGATGGGAAGATATTCTTAAATAATTTAAAAAGTGGTTTTGTTTGTAGTAATTCTACATGTTTTGTTAAAACACCAAATTTAATTTTGAGCACCTATGAGTAAAAAGTCTAAAATATTTTGAGCCTGTTGACGACGAACAGCTGCAACCGGTGAAAAACTGGGACGAAAAATCGACAAAAGTTGGGTGTGTTGCTGCTTTTTGCGGAAAGATCAGGTTAATTGACAATATAGTTTTTTAAGACCGAAATAAGCATAGTTATGCAAATTGAAGTATGTAAATCGAAAATACACAAGGATACCGTTACTGAAGCAAACCTGCAATATGTTGGAAGTATCACCATCGACGAGGATTTGATGGATGTGGCAAACCTTATTGAGAACGAAAAAGTACAGGTTGTTAATATTAACAACGGAGAGCGTTTAGAGACTTATGTTATCAGAGGCGAGCGCGAATCGGGTACCATTTGTTTGAATGGTTCGGCTGCACGTAAAGTGGCTGTTGGCGATGTGGTAATTATCATTTCGTACGCCTTAATGGATTTCGAGGAAGCCAAAACATTTAAGCCAAGTTTGATCTTCCCCGATATTGAAACCAATACTGTAGTATAAAATACGTTACATATAAATATGAACCTCGTGGTTTTTACTGCGAGGTTTTTTTATTTGGTGGTATCTCTGTCAATAAATGAGCCTATTATATAAAACCTATCTATTCTTTCCTAATGGAACACCCAGACGAATACCGAGTTGCAAAAACTCCGTACTACCCGAATAATCCTCAAAAACTCCGGTTTCAGCGATGGGCAAATCATTTAAACTTCTTCCTAAATCAACCTTCTCCCACCCTACGTAAAACGACACGGAAAGGTCTTCGGCAATAACTTTAAACCCTAGATGAAAGCCCGGATACCAATTAAAAGATGACTTTGAGCTTCCAAGGTAATTTTCTTCCTCGGTCTCTTCGTTTCCAAAAGTGGCGTTACTTTTTGAGCTTTCAAATCCCAGATTCACGTCGGCAAAAAAGTAAATAATATCAGATAATTCCTGGTAAAACCGCGGACACAGGCTAAGTGTATAATAACTGGCTTCGGTAAACAGTATATAATCATCGCCATAAGGAACGATTTCACCACCAATGGGCTTTTCTTTTTCATGAGAATTCATACCCACTTGTCCCTTCAACTCCAATGCAAACTTTCTCGACACGAAATATTCATATCCCGCCCCGAAGTAAAATCCAAAATCATCATTATCCAATACAAATGCATTCGTACCTAAATCAAAATTTATATTGGTCGGGAATTTTTCGTCTTGCGCATTACATTTTTTGCTTACTAAGCATAGACTACAAAGGGAACCCAGGAATAAAATTATGCCAATGTGTTTCACGAATAGTTTTAACATTTCTGATAAAGTTTAATTTTTACTGCTCGGGGTAAAGCTTTCTATTAAAAAAATGCGTGAAGCAGTCGAAAGGGGTTACCCGAATAAGGTCCGCAAATTAAAAAAATTATCCCCCTTTAAAGAATTTGAACATAAAATAATATAAGACAAGCTGGTCTTTAAGTCAAGGTTTTATCTCAATTAAAATATTAAAAGGAATTAATCACTATTTTTGACAGATATGAATCTAATGTCTAAATCAAAAATATTTCGTGATTTTGAATCGTTTTATCCCCTGCTATCCATTTGGAAAGGAAGCAACAATACCATCGTTTTTACCAACGGATGTTTCGATCTTATTCATAACGGGCACGTTGATTCGCTGCATAAATCGGCAGCATTTGGCACCAAATTGATTGTTGGATTAAACTCCGATGTTTCGGTAAAACTATTAAAAGGCGATAAGCGCCCCATTTTAAACGAACAGGCACGCGCCGAAGTGTTGGCTGCCTTTGAATGTGTTGATGCGGTAATTCTTTTTGATGAAGAAACGCCGGCCGAGATTATTGCAAAAATTATCCCCGATGTTTTGGTAAAAGGCGCGCAATACGAAATTCATGAAATTGCAGGCCACGATACCGTACTGAACAACGGAGGAAAGGTGGAAATACTGGAATTGATAGAAGGAATTTCAACCAGCGAAATAATAGACAGAATTAAAAACCTTTGAGAAACTTTGCGAAACCTTAGTGTTCTTTGTGGTTAACTCTTTTCTTACAAACAAAGTAGTTTACAAAATGGCAAAAACAAAAACCATATACACCTGTCAGAATTGCGGCGCACAATCGCCAAAATGGTTAGGGAAATGCTCTACCTGCAACGAGTGGAACACCTACGTTGAGGAGATTGTAGAAAAGAAACAATCTACCGGTAAACTTTCGGTGCAGATTTCAGGAAACCAACCCATCACACTCGAGAATATTGAAATGGCCCGGACCGAACGCATTTCGGTCGGTATTGAAGAATTTAACCGTGTTTTGGGAGGCGGAATCGTTCCCGGCTCGCTGATACTTTTAGGTGGCGATCCCGGAATTGGAAAATCAACGCTGGCGCTGCAGCTGGCACTGGGGTTAAACGGTAAAAAAATATTATACATCTCAGGCGAGGAGAGCCTGCAACAAATAAAATTGCGCGCCGAACGTTTGAGCAACTCCCAAAGCAACTGCCTGTTTTTAAGCGAAACTTCGCTGGAACATATTATCGCACAAAGCGAGCAGGCAAAACCGGAGTTGCTGATTATCGACTCCATTCAAACCATTTCAACCGAACTGATTGAGTCGTCGCCCGGCTCGGTTGGGCAGGTTCGCGAGTGTACTTCGGCAATTCTAAAGTTTGCCAAAAAAAATCATGTTGCCGTGGTGCTGATTGGGCACATTACCAAGGAAGGTAGTCTTGCCGGACCAAAAGTGCTGGAACACATGGTCGACACGGTTTTGCAGTTTGAAGGCGATACCAATTATATGTACCGCATTTTGCGCTCGAACAAAAACCGCTTTGGCTCCACCAACGAACTCGGCATTTTTGAAATGCGCAGCGACGGGTTGCGCGAAATCACCAATCCTTCAGAGCAATTAATTTCAAAAGTAAGCGACGATGTTAGCGGAACAGCCATTGCAGCAACCGTTGAAGGTGTGCGCCCTTTCCTGATCGAAATTCAGGCACTGGTAAGTTCGGCGGCTTACGGCACGCCACAGCGCTCATCAACCGGTTTTGATTTACGACGCCTGAACATGTTGTTGGCAGTTCTGGAGAAACGGGCAGGTTTTAAACTCATTGCCAAAGACGTGTTCCTAAATATTGCCGGCGGGCTAAAAATTAACGATCCTGCTACCGATCTGGCAGTAATTTGTTCCATTCTTTCGTCGAATATCGACATTGCCATTAACCACAAAATATGTTTTGCCGGTGAGGTTGGATTAACCGGAGAAATTCGTGCCGTAAGCCGCATAGAGCAGCGCATTGCCGAAGCCGCAAAACTGGGTTTTACGCGTATTTATGTACCATCGCTCAACAAAGGTTTCGATGCATCTAAGTTTAAAATCGACATTGTAAAGGTTAGCCGGGTAGAAGAAGTATTCAAAACGATTTTTGCGTAAAATAATTTCTCGCAGATTACGCAGATGAACGCAGAAAAACTGAACACAAGCTTATAAAATCAGCGTTATTTGCGAAATCAGCGAGAAACATTCGGTAAAACAGTAGAAATAAGCTTTTTTAACGACCATTTTTTTGAAAAACGATTTAACTATTTATAATTTGGCAGCCACAAAATGAAAAAGGCTTTTCTCATATTATTCGCACTGGTTTTCGCATTTATTGCTTGCGAAGAAGAAGTAATAACCAAACCCGAACACCTGCTAAAAGAAAAAAGGATGATTGAAATGCTGGTGGATGTTCATCTGGCAGAAGCTACCTACACCCAGTTCAGGTACGATTCCATCATGCTCAATAACAGCTCCGAAAATTTCTACTATTCGGTACTCGATAAACATGCCGTGACCGATTCTGTTTTCGAACAATCGCTGGTTTATTACGCCAGTAAACCAAAAGACTTTGAAAAAATGTACCGCAAGGTAATGAGTCGTTTAAGCGAGATTGAACAAGAACGATCGGGACGTAAAGAGGAGCTTCTGAAATTTGAAGAAGAAAAACAATAAGCAACAAGGTGAGGAAAATCGCCGCTACATACGTCTTCCCCGGAAATGGCTCTATAATAAAAAACGGAATTTTAGTTTGCAACGATAAAGGAAAAATTCTCGAAATCCTGGATCGGGGCGCCAACTTTAAAGAAGAAGCCGGTGTTGAATTTTATAGTGGCATTTTAGTACCCGGTTTTGTAAACACACATTGCCATTTAGAGCTATCGCACCTGCAAAACAAAGTCCCCGAGAAAGCAGGGATAGGCAATTTTTTACAGCAGATTCATTCTTTGCGCAAGACTGAGAGCAGCTCGGAAAAGGTAATGCAGGTAAGCGATCGGAAAATGTGGGCTGCAGGCATTGCCGCAGTTGGCGATATATCAAATACAGATGCTTCGTTACCAATAAAAGCAAAAAGCAAAATTTACTACCATACTTTTATTGAAGTTTTTGGGTTTCACCCAACAAGAGCCGAGCGCGCCTTTTTAGAAGCCCAAGAAATTCTATCGAAATTTGAGAAATCCCGACTTTCTGCATCCATCGTTCCGCATTCAGGCTATTCCGTTTCGCCCGAGCTTTTTAAAAAAGTACAGCAGCATACATTTGAAAAAGAAAGCCTGTTCTGCATCCATAACCAGGAAAGCAAGGCCGAATCAGCGTTTTTTTTATCGGGTACGGGAGCAATCGCCAAACATTTTAGCGACAATTTAAATCTTGAAACCAATCATTGGCAGCCTACAGGAAAATCTTCTTTACAATCAATATTACAATTTATTCCGAAAAACAATCAGCTGCTGTTGGTACACAATACACATACTACCAAAGAAGATATTGAAGCAATAAAACAGTACCGAAAACTGGCCGACACCTATTTTGTTCTATGTCCAAATTCCAATCTGTTTATCGAGAATAAAATCCCGAACCTTCAGCTTTTTCGCGAAGAAAAACTGAATATCTGTTTGGGAACCGACAGCCTTGCTTCCAACTCCCAGCTTTCCATATTGCAGGAAATTCAAGTTCTTCAGCAAAATTTTCCTGAGATTGAACTGGATGAACTGATTACATGGTCGTGCCTGAATGGTGCCCGGGCACTTCAAATTGAAAATGCCTTTGGCTCTTTTGACAAAGGAAAAACCCCCGGTGTAAACCTGATAACAGGAATCGATTTCAGGACCATGAAACTAAGACCCAACGCAAAAGTTAAACGTTTGCTGTAGCTGAAAATACCTCTTAAAATTTTACCTATTTTTGCAGCAATTCTGCAGATAATGATAAAAATTGGCAAAATAGAACTGGAAGGCACTCCGCTGTTTTTGGCACCGATGGAAGACGTTACCTATAAATCGTTTAGGCTGATGTGCAAAAAATTTGGTGCCGATGTAATGTATACCGAATTTGTTTCGTCGGAGGCACTGGTGCGTAATATTGATAAAACAAAACAAAAAATGCACCTCTATGATTTTGATCGTCCGGTTGCGATTCAGATTTATGGCCACAATATCGATTCGATGGTAAGGGCAGCGCAAGTGGCTGAAGAGTTTGAGCCCGATTTTATCGATATTAATTATGGGTGCCCAATGAAAAAGATAGTTCGGCATGGCGCTGGCTCGGCCATGTTAAAGGATTTGCCCAAAATGCAACAAATGACTGCAGAAATTGTAAAGGCGGTAAAAACTCCCGTTACCGCCAAAACACGTCTGGGCTGGTCGGCCGGCAATACCCCAATTGTTGAAGTAGCCGAGCGCTTGCAGGATGCCGGGGTTCAGGCACTAGCCGTACATGGCCGAACACGCGAGCAATTGTATACCGGCGAAGCTGACTGGACACTGATTGGTGAGGTAAAAAACAATCCCCGAATACAGATTCCGATTATCGGGAATGGTGATATCAACAGCGGTAAAAAGGCGAAACAACTGCTCAACCAAACCGGCGTTGACGCCCTGATGATTGGCCGTGGAGCCATAGGTCGCCCCTGGCTGTTCCGCGAGGTAAAACACTACCTGCAAACAGGGGAAGAATTGCCACAACCTACGGTTAACGAAGTAGTTGAAATTTTAAAAGAACAACTGCGCTTAAATCTGGAATGGCGCAACGAGCGATCGGGGATTTTAATGATGCGCCGGCATTTTGCAAAATACTTCCCGGGATTACCAAATTTCAGGGAGCTGAAAGTGAAGCTTTTGCGTGCCGAAACCAATGAAGAGATACACCATACTCTGGAAAAAATTACTGAAGAATACGGAAATTATTCCCTTGATTTTTCAAATGCCAGCTTAAAATAAGCAATACCATGGACAAAAAATATTCACAGCACTTTTCAGAAAAATCGCTTTGGGATAAATTGAAGCAATTTGGTAAAACAGCAGGTGCAAAGGTGGTTTATGCCGTATTGCTGTTGCTTTATACTTTCCAGGATAAAGGAGTAAGCACCAAAACCAAACTAAGCATTGCGGCAGCATTGGGTTATTTTATTTTGCCAACCGATGCAATTATAGACCTGACACCTATAATTGGCTACAGCGATGATTTGGGCGTATTATTGTTCACGCTGTCGGCTGTGGCTACCAGTATTACCCCTGAAATTAAGGCGAAAGCCCGTAAAAAAGCACACGAATGGTTTGGCGCAATTGACCCCCAGGAACTCAACGATATTGATAATCAGACATTTTAAGACTTTTTTACAAGCAAGTTAACAGAGGTTAAACAATTGCTTTTCTGAAAGTTGTGGCACAGCTTTTGCACACATCCAAATAGTTACATACGTTGTAATGAACATATTATAGATTGAATAGATTGGATGATTAGAAGAAGGTTTCGACCTTAAACATGGTTTTTGTTTTTTGTTTTTTGAGAAGGTAGTCTTTACCTTCGAATTGTTAGCTAGACTGGTCCCGCCTATGCGGGACCTTTTCCCGTTATAAAAGGATGGTTCGGATTTTTTCAATACTTTTGCGATTCATTATTTTCATGCTATGCTCGAACTCGATTTTACCTTTCTGCAATGGATTTTGTTGGCTTGCTGCGGCATGCTTGTTGGCATGTCAAAAGTTGGTGTACCCGGCGTATCGATGCTGGTGGTGCCAACACTTGCTTTAATTTTTGGCGGCAAAGCCTCAACTGGCGTTTTGCTCCCGATGTTAATGATGGCCGATATTTTTGGCGTGGGCTATTACCACCGACATGCCGAATGGCGTTACCTGTGGAAACTATTACCCTGGGCATTTATAGGAATTGCCATTGCACTTTGGGTAGGCGAAGTAGTAAACGACATCTGGTTTAAAAATATTATAGCCATTTTGGTATTTCTGTGCATTGGTCTTATGCTGTGGCGCGACCGCAAAAAAGGACAAAACCTATTTCCTGATACCTGGTGGTTTGCCGCCTCAATGGGTATTTTGGGCGGTTTTGCAACAATGATTGGAAATGTGGCAGGACCGATTTTCGCCATTTACCTGCTAGCCATGCATTTGCCCAAAAACAGCTTTATTGGTACGGGAGCCTGGTTTTTCCTTATCCTTAATTTCTCGAAATTCCCCTTACATATTTTTGTTTGGAAAACCATTAACTGGAGCTCGCTATCGCTCAATCTTATGCTTTTGCCTGCCATAGCAATTGGAGCTTTCTTAGGTATAAAACTGGTTCAGAAAATTTCTGATAAACTCTACCGGGCAGCTGTAATTATTGTTACTGCTTTATCGGCTTTTTTACTTTTAATATAATGGAACAACTGCAACACTTTTTTACCAACAAGCCTGTTAGAACTCTTCTTGATATTGGCACAGGAACCGGCAATTTTATCGCGGTATTAAAAAAAGTTTTTGATAAGCATGTGCAAATTCTTGGTGTCGATCCGGATGAAGCCTCGCTTGAAGAAGCAGCTAAAATATACCCCGAAGCAACTTTTAAATCCATGACAGGAGAGAAACTTGATTTTGCCGATTCAACTTTTGATGTTGCCAGTATTTCAATGGCTTTGCACCACCTGCCCAACATTCAGCTAACCTTAAAAGAAATGCAACGGGTAGTAAAACCCCACGGATGGATTATCGTTAATGAGTTGTTTAGCGATAATTTAAACGCCGCTCAGGAGGTTCATAAAAAAATGCACCATTTCCGGAGTTCCATCGACCGAATGAATGGCGTATGCCACAACGAAACTTTTACCCGAAAAGAAATTATGGAGCAAATAGAAGCATCGGGGCTTACTATTTCTATTGCTTTCGACCATGACATAGAATTGAAGTCTCCCTCGCCGGCAGAAATTTCAACACGTATGCAAAAGTTAACAGAAATGCTGGAGCAAAGTAGTAGCCACCCCGACTATGAGAAAATGAAAATCCAACTCCCTGAGATTGAATTGAGCCTAAAGAAGCACGGGTTTCAAATGGCTACGCGAGTAGTAGTGGTTTCGCAAGTAAATAAGTAATATCCGTTTTTCTTGTGAGAAGTGGTTTAGGACTTATCGCCTAAAAATTATTAGAGCCGGTTATTTACAATGTTGTTATAAATCGATCCGAACTGAACACGCACACCAAAATTAGCTCCAATTTCAAATGTTGATGGCAGCTGTACCTTATTTAAAAGGACATCCTCAAGCGATATGTCGCCTTTTGGCAGGTAAATCTGGTCGTGAACATTCTCTATCCGAAATCCCATCCGAACCGAAAGTCCACGCATTATCCGCACCGATAAATCGGTATCGAAGGTAATTCGGTTTTTACTCCAGTCGTGCAGGTAATTTGTTGCATTTAAACCGGCCTGAACTTCGCCCCATGTTTGTACAATTTGCAAATCAAGACGTAGTGCCTGTTCCCACAATCCTTCCCGGATTTTGTCGTAAATAGTTTCTTCGTAATACTTTTTCCACTCGGGGCCAATGTAATAAGCAATGGTAAATACTTTTCGGTCTGAAACATCCCAGGGAAAAATATTGTATTCAATGGCTGGTTTTAAAGATATTGAATACACTGTATTTCGGTAATTACTGTTATAAAAACTTCCGAAAGCTCCTGTTGACCATCGTGAAGAAAGGCTTTTTACCACACTCGAAGAAGCATAGGTAGACGTATTATCAGAACGATATTCTTCGCCATCGTTAGTGTATTTTTGAGTACGTACCGAACGCCGGGCATTATTACGAATCCGAAGTTCTTCGGTAACTTTGTCGGCACGTGCATTAAACGAGTAATTATATACCTTTTTGCTTTCTTCCAGGTTTACACTTCCATTTACATCGCCTCTGAAAGTCCAACTGTTCCAGGGGTCTTCAATCTCGGCCTGAGACACATTCTGGGCCTCGCCACGGTAGCGAAGCACCAACAGATCAGAAGCTTTTGTTTGATTTACAAAAGGCATTAATCCTAACGAAAGGGCATCTTTTATTTTCCTTCGCTGTTCTTCAAAAGTGTCGCTTGATAAGGTAGTACAGGTAATGGTGAAATCGCTGAAATTTTCGAAACTAAGGTTGTTATACATAAGCGAATAAACCATACCCCCTGATCCACTCACGCGGTTACTTATAATTATATGCACATCAGCCACTGCCGGGTCGTTAACAAAATCGGCAAAACGCATGTTACGCCGCATGTAATCCATATCGAGTCTTACCCCTTCAATATATACCTTAATTTTTGCATCGCGTTTATTATACGATAACGTTCCCCGACCTTTTACCCGCATATCATTTTCTGGATTATCAAACGCCAATATATTCCCACAGGCCAGGATAACAAGTAATACAAAAACAGTTAGAAAGCGTAATATCATGGTAATTCCTCCTTATCAGGTTTACAGTTGGTTGGTATTAAATAATGCTGTAAAAACTTGCTAAAGATAAAGTTTCAATACTAATTAATAAAACTTATTTCCCCATTTTCTGATTTTCATTTACTTTGTTAAAGTTTTAAACAAGAACGAACTATGGCACGACGGGAAAAAAAATCCCGAAGCAAGGGATCAGCGGGGAATAACAGAAAAACAGGCGAAGATTTTCTGCACCAGAACAAGCAAAAAAAGGAGGTGCATGAAACAGATAGTGGCTTGCAGTATTTGGTTGTTGATGAGCAAACAGGCACCAAACCTGCTATTTACGATACCGTAAAAATACACCAACGCGCCCTGTTACTAGATGGGAAAATACTGGAAGATACCTACCGCCAAAACCAACCCGACGAAGTTAAAATTGAGGAACTAATAGAAGGACTTCAAGAGGGCTTGCCCATGATGAGTGTAGGCAGCCGTTATAAATTTTGGGTGCCGGCTGATCTGGCCTGGGGCCGAAAAGGAACAGGTAATAAAATCCCCCCTAATGCAGTATTATGTTTTGACATTCGTTTGGTGCAAATCTGCTAGTGTAAGCAAAATATTAGGCCACAAAAAAGCCGCTCCTTTTGAAGCGGCTCCTCATATCTTGTTGTCAGAATTCTACTAATAGAATTTTGCTCTGTTATCTTCAATTTCAACCGCATTACGGTGTGCATTAAACACCTGCGACGAAACGCGGTAGGCATTGGTTTGTGCTAAACGCATCTTTTCAGTAGCTACATCACCACCAATTCCTTCGTTTACTGAAGTAACCATTACCACATAAACACCATTGTTTCCGGCTATTGGTTCCGACACTTTATCAACGTCAAGCGTTGTAACTGTTCCAACAACTGCTGGCTCCAGCCCAATTCCAGGAACTGAGAATGAGTTAAAGTTTACATTGCTTGCGCTTTGCACTTCCACTTCCAGCGAAGTTGCAGCAGCGGCTAAATCGGTACTACCGCTTAATGCTGCTTTTGCTTTTTCAACAAGTAATGCTGCTTTTTTCTCTTTTGTTACGGCCAACTCTACACGCGATTTTACAGCTTCAAAGCTAGCTACACCTTCATCGGTAGCGCTGGTTAGTACAGCAATTACAAAGTTGTCGCCCAGTTCAAAAATCTGCGATTCCTGGTTATTCAGCAAAATATCGTTCACGTTTGCTTCATAGGCTGCTCTAATCAATTGTCGTGGATTTTCCAGGCCAATAATTGTGCGGTCGTTTTCGCCTACATTTGCTACACGCTTTGTAAGACCTTGTTCATTGGCAGCAGTATTAAACTCTTCGTAGCTTGTATTTTCGCCGGCAAACTGGCTGGCTTGTGCGTAAACATCCTGGTACGTTTTTGTACTTGGCACCACATTACGGGTAAGGTAAGCCACTTGCACCTGGCGGGTAAGCTTTCCGCGTTTTGTTGTTTGTACCAGGTGAATTCCGAATTGTGTAGCAACGATTGTTACACTGTCGGTAGTATTATTGAAAGCTGCATTTTCAAAAGGTTTTACCATTTGGCCACGCTGGAACCATCCAAGGTCGCCACCATTAATAGCCGATCCCTGATCTGTTGAGTTTTCGCGCGCTAAAGCTGCAAAGTCAGCACCACTTTCAATAGCAGTTTTTAAGCTATCGGCCAATTGCTGAGCAGCAAGCAACTCTGCCTGTGTACTAACCTGCAATAAAATATGACGTGCTTCAACCGAGTCGGGCATCATTTCCGATTTGTACAACTTGGCCAAAGAAAATGCTTCACCATCTTTGTACGGGCCATAAACGGCACCAACTTCAGCTCCCTCATCAAAAACCCAGGCGCCAATTGCTTCCGGCAGGTCGTCTTTTTTGTCCCACGCATCGTTAAAGTCGATGTCGGAGTTTGAATTTACAAACTGAATGGTATTTTCTGTTGCTTCCAGTTCAGCTTTAATATCTGAAATCCATTCCTCAGCATCGGCAAAGTCTTTTTCTGATGGCTCAACCGGGAAAGCAATATACTCGATACGTCGGCTCTTTTCCGATTTATAATCGTCTTGGTGCGCGTTGTAATAAGCTCTTAAATCCTTATCTGTCAGTGTAATTTCTTCATCGGTTACTGTACTGTGCGGTAAAGCAATGTAATCGAAATTTACCGATTTGCTTCCGGCGTTAGCACTGGTTTCTGCCTGCTCGCCAGTTACATACATTCCTTTAGCAACCATGTTTGAATATTTACTCTGGGTACGCTCTTCAACAATCTGTTGTTCAAGATTTAACCAGTATGCACGCTGCTCAGGAGCTACTCCCGTTTCCAGGTTTTTCAGGAAACGAACAACTGCCGAACGATCGAACTGACCGGTTTCAGGGTTGCTGAATATTTGACGCACAATTTGGTGAGGATTCGATCCCTGAAGCATATCGAACAACTCGTCAGAACTAACGGCAATTCCAAGATCCTCATAGGCTTCGCCCATAACAATGCTTGAAATTTTTCTTTGCCAGGCCTGTTCGCGAACCTGAGCCCATGTGTTGTCGTCTAACTGCGACTGCCCATAGTTTTGTTTGAATATCTCTCCTAACTCTTCTACTTCTTGCTGAAATTCAGGATACTGAATAGATTCACCATCAATTACTCCAATCTCTAAGCGGTTTCTTTGAAACATCGACGAACCTCCTTGTAACAAATCGCCAAGGATAAACGCGGCCAATGAAACACCGATTACAATTGCTACCAGTAATCCTGCTTTCGTTCTAATTTTTTGTAACGTTGCCATTGATTTACAGTTATTTTTTGTCTAAAATCGTTTGAATTTTTCGAGGTACGAAGATAACAATTTTAACTGTTTTACCTCGATTATTATTTTTTTTTTACAGGACACAGCTATAGCATTGGAATCAACTCATTTCCTGCGCATTACAAATAAGCACCTTGTGGTTTTAATCCTCAAGAAGCTTGAGTTTTACCAATTCGATTTTTGTGCTGGTGGCTTTTAAGATTTTAAACTGGAAATTTTCGATTTTAATCACCGTATTTATTTTGGGAATACTTTCGTAGTGATATAGAATATAACCGGCCAGTGTTTCGAATTCTTCATTTTCGGGCAGTTCCAGAAAATATTTTTCATTGAGAATATCAATTTCAGCCCGTGCCGAAAATATAAACTCGCGGTCGTTTAGTTGTTTTTCAACAATATCGCGCGTATCGTGTTCGTCCTCAATTTCTCCAAAAATCTCTTCCAGAATATCTTCGCTGGTTACCATTCCTGAGGTGCCTCCAAATTCATCTACCACAATGGCAATACTTCTATGTTCCTGAATAAAAGTGCTGAGTAGTTTGTTGGCCGGCATTGTTTCCGGTACAATGAGTACACTTTTTATAAAAGGATCAATGGTTTGCGGGTTTTTAAACATCATTGAAGAATGTACATACCCGATAATATTGTCAATACTTTCGTTGTAGATTAGAATTCTTGAATAACCGGTATCAACAAACTTTTGCTTTAAATCATTTATGGTTGCATCAATTGCCAACGTTTCAATTTCGGTGCGCGGTATCATAATTTCGCGAAGTTTTACCTTTGAAAAGTCAAGTGCATTTTTAAACAGTTTAATTTCGGTTTCAACAAACTCCTTTTTTTCGGTACTGGGCCTGTCGCTTTCATTTATAAACTCATCTAGATCAATTCGTCGGAATACTTTATTTTCGTCTTCGTTGGTGAATTTGGTACTAAATAGGTTTTTTAGCATAAAATTGGTTACACTCATTGAAAAACGTGTAACCGGATAGAAGATAACGTAGAAGAAAGCCAAAGGCATAGCAAAAATATTGAGTAAGGTATTCGGGAAAATACGGAACAATGTTTTTGGCAAAAACTCAGCAAACAGTAAAATTATAAACGTTGAAATTATTGTTTGCATCAGAAGAACTAAGGACTCGGACTGTATTGTTTTTTGAAGAACAGGCTCGAGTAAAGTGGCAAAGGCAATACCATAAACCACCAGTGCAATATTGTTACCCACCAGCATAGTGGCGATGTATTGTCCTCCGTTATTGGTAAGAAACTTAAGTAATTTAGAACTAAAGGGATCGGATTGTTTATCGAGTTCAAGTCGTAATTTATTTGCTGACACAAAAGCGATTTCCATGCCTGAAAAAAAGGCCGATAGAATAATCGTTAGCAAAATCAGCAAAAGTGGACTCATTTTTTTCTATTTAAATTTTAAGGGTTCCCGGGGCGGTTGTTCCGTTTTTATTGAATCAACAGGAACTGGCTCTTGTCGTTTGTTTTCCGCTTGTGGTACCGATTGGTTATCAACTGCTACATAAAGAACACCTTTCGGATCTTTTATTTTCCAGTTAAGCATATTTTGGTCTGATGTTAATCCTGTTCCGGTAATAATTTTATCGGCACTCACAATCTGCACGTACTCTTCCGTGTAAATTTTCTCGTTTTTTTCCTCCCAAATCAGGTGTTCTGTTTTTAACGAGTCGCCTTTTTCGTTGGTTACAATTACATTGTTTTTAGCTTCCCAACGCTCTTCCTTAATAAACTCCTTTGCATAATCGGCTTTAATGCTGGAGATTACATTTTTTTCTTCGTCGTACTTTATAAGTAAAAGGCCTTCGGGGAATTCGTGATAGGTTTTTCCTTCGTTTTCGAAACGTAGTAATTTTTTGGCCTGTAATAAAAACCGAACGGTACCCGAGTCGGTTGATAAAGTTTCGAAATTGGTTGCCTCTAGTACCGGCAATTCTTCCGGCGAGCTAAAGGCTTTTATCTTTTCTATGTCGTTTTTCTTACAGGCAAAGAAAAGTATTGCAGTTCCCATGGTGAGAACTGCAATACGAAATATTCTTATAAGTTGCACTATTTTAGAAGCGAACCTTCGTGTTTTCATTTATCCATCCTCCCACATGATAAGTGGTGCCTTCCTGCAGGCCTTCCATGAATGCTTCCTCCTTATTGGGGAAATATTTTTTGTACTTGGCCAAATTCGATGATGCGTCAATTGCACAATCTTCACCTCGGCGTGCTTTCGCAAAATAATCGCAGGCTAACCAGAATACAGCTGATTTTTCCAGATCGGTTCCCTCAAATTTTTGTGATGCTGCTACGTAAATATTTGCCATTAACATATTGGCTTCACAAAAGTCAGGATTTAACTGAAGAGCTCTACGGGCATCGTTACGTGCACCTACCAGGTTGCCCATTTTTGCATAACGCAACAAACCGCGTTCGTAATGGTAATTGGCTAACAATTCATCGTCAGTTTCCTGGTCAATAGCCATTTGGTAGTATTCTCTTGCCTTATCAACATCGTCTTTTTTCAGGAAACGACGAGCCATGTTAAAGGCCGCTTCAGCCGAAGGATCTAATTGATATAAACGTTCGGTAGCTGTTCCAAACAGTTCTGTTTCGGTACAATTTGCTCTTCCTAAACGACGTAACATAGATTTAATGAAATCAACATCGTCGCCTTTTTCTTCAAATTGTGGAGAGAATATGTTCACAAGAGCTTCGCAGTCGGCAGCACCCGATTTTCCAAAAATATTTTCAATATACGGAAGTACTGTCTCTTGTGTTTGTTTTACTTTTTCTTCGTCTTCGTTGGCAGCAACGATAGCGTTGGCTATTTCATTACATTTTTCGTAATTTGTTACTACTTGTTCTTTTGGCAGTTCACCTAATTTAAACAAGGCAACAGTTGTTTGCATTAACAAAATCAGCACAGGTGGTTCTGTTTTATCACCCTGTATGGCAACCGATTCTGATAACCATTCGTAACCCGATTTGTGAATTGCTTTCAGATCGTCACCTTCTGGAGACTGATCTCTATCCGGGCTAAGTTTGTATTTTAACCACGATGTTCCTTTACGGCCAAGAACGTATCCACGATCGCCAAAATACTTAATACGTTTATCATACAATTTCATGTATTTGTCAATGTTCTTATCGCGATCAGCATCATTTGTTGCCTTTTCAATATAATTTTCGTAGATTTTCCCACCGTGAATATAAAGGTTTGGAGTAGACTTTGGATACTGATTATAAAGCTTTTCCCAGTGAGGAATTGCTGATTTGTAGTCTTTTTGCTTATAAAATTCAGTGTACAACGAAAGTTCGTTTAAGAAAGTTTTGTCCTGTGCTTTCATCAACTCTTCCAACGTACCAAGGTTTACATCACCACTTTCTTCTTCTTCACCATCACCTGATGGAATACTTCCTCTGAAGGCAAAATCGAAAATGTCTCCGGTTTTTCCTTCAATCTCCAGTTTTTTTGATTCATCAATAAAAGTAAACCTGATGTATTTTGTTTTTGCATCAGCTTCCACTTCATATTTACCATCAAAACTTGTCATCATTTCACCCCCTTTGTGGGCTTCAACAGTAATTCCGGCTGCCGGCTCGCCGTCCATATAAACAGTTCCTTTAATTACCCTTTGCCCCTGAACAGCTGTAACACCGACAATTACAACCGCAGCAAGAAAAAGAGATATGCGTAAAATAGCTTTCATAATGAGTTTTATTTGTTTTTTCTTTTTTGATTTTTAATCAATCTTTCGTTGCATAAACCACAAATCGTGTAAACTTACGCTTAAGTTTACTTTTGCATATTTTTCAAGTACCAGATTATACTCTTTGGTTCCTCTTTGTCCAAACTCTGCACTTAAGTTTAGTGTAGAATTAGAACGATACATTGGTATTCCAACTCCAAAACTTATGCCAAAGTCGTTAATATGTTGTCCGGCAAAGGTATGGTAAGTTTGTTCGTACTTAAAACCGGCTCTGTATGCCACTCGGTTTACAAAACTTCTTATGGAAAACTTGTCCGGAATCCATTCAGCTCCAATCGCAAATTTATTTAAATCTGTTAAAAATTTGCTTTTACTCCCCAAAAACCGGGCATCAGACCATCCTTCGTGGTAATAATCTATATTAATTTCGTAAACATTCTCTTTGGCAAAAGAAACTCCGCCTCCCAGGGTTAAAGGAAACACCAACTCTCCTTTTTCTTCTTCGCGATAAAGTAGAGTGTCCTGATCAAGCGCCCCTCCGTACGAAAGGTTTTTTTGAATAATATCCGACACAAAATCAGTGTAGCCCGGCGAGTTTGCAAATACAACACCTAATGTTAAACTTTTATCATTTTTCATGGGCAGAGTTGCCTGCATCCCTAAATCCAGTCCAAAATCTCGAATACGAAGTGTTGAATAACGTTGAACATTGTAAAAACTCGGATCGGCAAAAACAATTTCGGTGTTACGGTTTAGCTGCCCAAACCGGTAATTCAGATTAGCACCAACTGATATGTTTTTAACTGGTTCGATGGCCAGCCCCCATTTAGCGTTAGAAATTGTTCCGGCGCCATAGTAGGTGGTGTAAACATTCCCAACATGCTCCATATCCGTAATCGACTCCACAAAATAACCCACATCAGAAAATGGCGTTAAGCTTAAACTGGTGGCCATCCAATCGGTAATGCGAAAACTCAGCGCGAAATACTTGAAATTAACATCATTAGCATTCATGCTGTTGGTTTCGGTTTTATAATTCGAGAATTTACCTTCGAGGCCAAACTCGAATATAAAGTTAAGCGAATCGAGCGCTGTATAACTTGCCGGGTTTGCCGGATTAATCTGAAGATTATATCTGCTTCCCAGCGTGGCTCCTCCCATTGCTGTTGACCGCCCAAAAGAATAAGGTTGCAAATCGCCAATGCCGTAACGCGAATATGGCGAAGTGGTGCTATTATTAAATTGTGCAAATAATACAGCCGGGATAAATAATAACCCGGCAATCAAAAAACTTACTCTACTTACTCTCCCCATTATGTTGTAAAATGCGGTTTAAACCTATGCTGGTTAAATTAAAGTGTACAAAGAAAGAATTTTTTAATTTGTTATCAAAAAATTCAGCATCGCCCCCGGTTATAATAACTTCTAAATTATTATAAAATTCCTTAAATGAGGCAATTGTACTGTCTACCTCAAATACCAATCCTTTTTGTACACCAGCCCTTATTGCCTGCTCGGTTGTTTTACCATATAAACTGTAGCAATCTCCTTTTTCTACCTTCGGGAGTTTTCCCGTAAAATGATTTAATGCGTTGAAACGCATTTCCAAGCCGGGCGAGATATTTCCTCCCAGGTATTTTCCTTCTGCTGTTAATATATCATAAGTAATAGCAGTGCCAGCATCAATCACCAAAACATTTTTATTCGGATATAAATGAAAGGCTCCCACAATTGCTGCAATGCGGTCTTTCCCTAACGTTTCCTTTGATTCGTAACAGTTTTCAACAGGCAATGGCGTGCTTGCATTTAGTTCGATAAACGTTTGAAACTTCTGCAATAAAGCATTTTTTAGTTCAACCGAATAATCTTTAACTGCCGAAAGAATAACACCATCCAGTTCCTTGTATTCTTGCTTTAACCATTGAATCGACGAAGGTAAAAACGCATCAACAAAAACTGTTTTCAGCACCTCGTCATGGGTACACACCGAATATTTGGTGCGGGTATTGCCTATATCTATAACCAGGTTCATTAGTCGATAATGCGCTGACTGATATCTAATGCTTTTACCGAGTGGGTTAATGCACCTATTGAAATATAATCGACGCCGGTATGTGCTACCTTGCGAATACGTTTGATGGTCATATTTCCGGAGGCCTCTATTTTAGCCCGACGATCGATAATCTCTACACACTTTTTCATCATCGATGAACGCATATTATCAAGCATAATAATATCAACATCGGCTTCCAGTGCTTCTTTCACCTGTTCAATGGTAGTGGTTTCCACCTCAATTTTAATGCTTTTTGGTATTTTTTTACGAATGGCTTCAACGGCTTTTGTAATGCTTCCGGCAACCTGTATGTGGTTGTCTTTAATCATAACCATATCGTACAAACCAAAACGATGGTTTGAAGCTCCCCCCATTCGCACCGCATATTTATCGAGGTAACGGTAGCCAGGTAATGTTTTGCGGGTATCCAAAATCTCCACCTTGGTTCCCTCAATTTCTTTCATGCATAAATTTGCGTAGCTGGCAATTCCCGACAGGCGTTGCAAAAAGTTAAGAGCCTTTCGTTCGCCGGTTAACAAGGCACGATAATTCCCTTTAAATTCGGCAATTATATCGCCCGGAACCACATGGCTTCCATCAGGTAAAAGCACATTCCATTCCAGGTTTGGGTCAAACTTTTTGAATACCATTTCGGCAACAGGTAAACCTGCAACTACGCCTTCTTCTTTTGCTACAAAATGTGCTGTTTTCCGATCATTGCTATCAATAAGATTATTTGTAGTAATATCTCCGTCACCGATGTCTTCTGCATAGGCCAGGTCAAATAAAACCTCTGCCGATTTCAATACTTTCTCATCCATCATCGCTTTACTTTCTTATGGGTTCAAACTCAATGTTTTTGTTCTTTTGTTGAATTATATGTGTTTTAAAATCAGGACTTTCTTTCTGAAAATCTTCGCGAATATGTCCTCCGCGGCTCTCTTCGCGAACCAGGGCTGCTTGTGCAATTAGTTTGCAAATAAGTGCGGTGTTTCTGATTTTTATTAAATTGTATTCGTTAAGGTCTTCGTCAAAGTCTTCAACAATTGCGGAGAAACGATTTAGTGCATTTTCAAGATCTTTTCTGTTTCTTACAATTCCCAGGTTTTTCGACATAAGTTCTGCCAGCTCATTCTGGTACTGAAGAAAAAGTTGCTCGTTGGGTTGGTCGAGCACTATTGGTGCTGGATCAACAAAATCATAATCGTGCATTTGCAACTGAGCTGCCTTTACACTGGCACGTTTCCCGAACACCAAACATTCTAATAACGAATTACTTGCTAAACGGTTGGCTCCCATCACCCCTGTTGATGCCACCTCGCCGCAAACAAACAAGCCTGAGATATTGGTTTCGGCGTCTAAATTGGTCCGCACACCTCCAACCATATAATGTGCGGCCGGAGAAATGGGCAATCGATCCTCAGTAAGATCGTACCCAAACTCGCGCAAATGTTTGTCAATATTCTTAAACCGGTTTCTGATTTTCGCTTTATCCAGGTGCTTTAACGAGAGGAAAATATGCTTTTCGCCTGATTTTTGAATTTGCCTGAAAATGCTGTAAGCTACAACATCGCGTGGCGCCAGCTCTGCCAGCGGATGTATGTCTTTCATAAAGCGTTCGCCTTTATGGTTTAACAACCAGGCTCCCTCGCCTCGTACGGCTTCACTAATCAGGTACGCTTCTTTTCCGGGAATGTACAATGCCGATGGATGAAACTGTATAAATTCGAGATCAGCCAGACGCGCACCTGCCTCGTAAGCCAATGCTATACCATCGCCGGTGGCAGTATGCGGATTAGTTGATCGGGCAAAAAGCCGCGATAATCCGCCTGTAGCCAGGATAACAGCTTTTGTTCTAAAAATTACATTCTTGTTGGTTTTAAAATCATACGCCTGAACCCCAACAATACGGTTATTTTGCTGTAATAATTTAACCGCTGCAACAAATTCAAAAGCCTCAACATTCTTTTTTTGCCTGATTAGCTGCAACTTAAAACAGGTAAGTTCCTTTCCGGTTGCATCGCCGCCTGCATGAAGAATACGGCGTTTTGTGTGACCTCCTTCAAGCCCGAGAACAAAATTACCGTTTTCCTTATCAAACTGCATTCCCAGGTCTATCAACTCGCGTACCCGTTCGCGTCCTTCTCGAACTAATACGTCAACAGCATCGGTATCGCAAATCCCCCTTCCGGTAACCAGTGTATCATGAGCATGTTGTTCCGGCGAGTCATCTGCGGCAATGGCAGCAGCAATGCCTCCCTGGGCATAATAGGAGTTACTGACATCAAGTTGCGACTTGGTAACTATCGCCACGCGTCCGAAGTTTGAAGAGTGGTAGGCTGCCGACAACCCGGCTAAGCCACTCCCTATTACAACCGTATCAAATTCAAGTATTTGCATTTATTTTTTATGCTTCCCGCAAACGAGCCTGCAAAGTTAGCATTTCTTTTAAGCAAAAACCTAAATTTTATCAATTAGCTTCCATATAAATTCAAGCACATTTAAATAATAAGATACCCTCGTTCCCTGGTTCCTGTTTTCGTTTGTCAAGCCCGTGCTATCGCGGGTTTATAACGAGATTTACCGTAAAATTTATTTTTGTCAGACTTGTAATAAAACGCAAAATCGACAACAAATAGTAAAAAATTGCCACCACAATTAAACTTTGTATATTCGAAACTGTCTGTGATAATATTATTCGTACAACAACACCTTAAACAATAATAAACAGAAGCATTGTGTTGTTTTTACAGAATAATACGAATTGCACAAAAATTTTAATGAAATTTGCACACCTGAATCAACCTATACCGATTAAAATAAAATCAAAATAAAATTATAGCCATGAGTTGGAGAAAAATTACATTTATTGTTGTTGCCTTAATAGTTCTTTTAGGAGGTTCAGCAGCTCTATCAAAACTTTTTGTTTCAATGAAACCGGAGCAAGCCAAAAGGCCCGATGTTGAAATGAAACGATCAGTTAAAGTAGAAACTGTAAACTACGCTGAAATAACTTCGCCATTATCGCTCCCGGGAGGAAGAGCCGTTTCAGGTAGCGAAGTTTTGCTGGTTTCCGAAGCATCAGGGAAAATTGAACCGGGCGCAGTAGTGCTCAGAAAAGGAACTTCGTTTAAAAAAGGCCAGTTACTTGCCCAAATTTATAAGGATGAAGTTGAGCTGGCACTTAAAGCCCGTAAAGCACAGTTTTTAACAACAATGACATCTTTATTACCCGATATGAAAATCGATTTCCCGGATCAGTTAAATACTTACGAAACATTTTTTAGGGCCATTGACCTGGACCAGAACCTTCCGGAAATGCCGGTTATTCAAGATGAGAAACTAAAAGTATTTTTAGCAAGCCGGGGAGTTCTTACCGAATATTATGGCATTAAACAAGATGAAAAAAGATTAAAACGCCATACCCTTTACGCTCCTTTCGATGGAACTTTTATACAGGTAAATTACGAAACCGGTTCGTATGTAAATACCGGAGGGCAAATTGCACGAATGATTCGCACGGATAATGTGGAAATTGAAGTTCCGGTGCCTAATGTAGACAGCGAATGGATAAAAATTGGAGATAAAGTTTTTATTCATTCCAATCAGAGCAATACTGAGTTAATAGGAAAGGTAGTGCGAAAATCAGACTTTATTGAAGCCGAAACGCAATCGCGAAGTATTTTTGTAAAGGTTGGCCAGGCCGATTCGGATCGGGTTCTACCGGGGCAACTTTATGCAGTAACTTTTCCGGGTCAAAAAATACCGGATGCCATGGAGATTCCGCGCGGAGCGGTTTTTAACTCAAACACCGTTTACATTGTAGTTAATGGCGAGTTAAAAAAACGTGAAATAAATGTGATTAAGCGCAACGAAACAACTCTTGTTTTTAATGGGTTGCCTGTAGGTGCCAAAGTTGTTGCCGAACCACTTATTAACGTAAAAGAGAATACTCCTGTTAATATTTTAGGCGAGGAAGAAAACAATGGTCAAAAACCACGTAAACAGGCAAGCGCCAAATAGTTAAAGGAGACAAATCCATGAAGAAGATTGTTGAACTTTTTGTAAAATATCCATTTTACGCCAACCTCATCTTACTCTTCCTTATTGTTGTTGGAAGTTTAAGTTTTTTGTCGATGAAGAAATCTTTCTTCCCCGAGCGCGAGTCGCACATTATTACGGTGCGCGTTGCCTACCCGGGTGCATCGCCGGTTGAGATGGAAGAAGGCGTAACCTCAAGAATTGAAGAAGCAGTAAGAGCTATTCCGGGCATCTACGAAATTAATTCTGTTTCATCAGAAAACAGTTCGAGCGTACGTATTGAAATAGAGCCCGGCTATGATATCGACGAAGCCCTGATTGAAGTAAAAAATGCCGTTGATGGAATCTCGGCTTTTCCAACAGCTGCTGAGCGCCCCATTGTTGCAAAAACACGAACAACCACACCTGCGGCCCGTTTGCTGGTTACCGGCGAGGTTGATTTGCTTACACTAAAAAGTTATGCCCAACAGGTTGAAGAAGATTTTCTGGCTTCAGGAATAATGAGCCAGGTAAGCGTTTCAGGATTTCCCAGCCTTGAAATATCGGTTGAAGCAGAAGAAGAAGATCTGCTGCGTTACGGACTAACCTTTAACGATTTGCAAAATGCAATTAGCAATAACAACCGCGATGTTTCTGGCGGCCAAATTCGATCGAAAAAAGAGGAGCTTTTAATTCGCTTGCGTTCGCGTAGTGCCGACCCAAATAAAATCGGGAACATTATTCTGCGTGCCAACCCCGATGGCAGTGTTTTACGCATTAACGATATTGCCAATGTAAAAATGAAATTCTCCGATGTACCCAATAAGGCGATGGAGAAAGGCAATCCCCTCATTCGTGTTACGGTAATGAAACTGATAACCGAAGACCTTGATGACATTGACAAGTATGTTCGCGACTATGTAAAGAAATTTAATGCCGATACGCATGGTGTAAAGTTAATTCTTTCACGCTCGTACCTCGATTTACTAAAATCGCGACTCGACCTTTTGTACTCTAATGGAGGCATGGGGCTTATTCTGGTCGTTCTTATACTGGGCATCATGTTGAGCACGCGCCTCTCGTTATGGGTTGCCTGGGGTATTCCGGCGTCGTTCCTCGGAATGTTTATTATTGCCAATATAATGGGAATTACCATAAACATGATGTCGCTTTTCGGGATGATACTGGTGATTGGTATTCTGGTTGACGATGGCATCGTTATCGGCGAGAATATTTTTCAACATTTCGAGCGGGGGAAAAGTCCTATGCGGGCAGCTGTTGATGGAACCGTTGAAGTAATACCGGCAGTAACCTCTTCGGTACTTACTACTGTTGCTGCTTTTTCGCCCCTGATTTTTATTACCGGCCGAATGGAAATGATGTTTGAAATGGCCGTAATTGTAATTGCCAGTTTGCTCATTTCATTGGTAGAAGCCTTTTTGGTGCTTCCGGCCCACCTGGGTAACGAAAAAGTACTAAACAGAAAAACACTGCACCGCAAAGCAAAAGGATTGCGCAAATACACCGAACGCTTTTTTACCTGGCTGCGCGACTATGCATACGACCGGGTAATTAAACTCGTACTTGAATGGCGGTATATCGTTCTGGGAATTCCGGTAGCGATGATTATAATTACATTGGGTTTAATTGGCGGAAACCTTATAAAAACAACATTCTTTCCACGAATGGAGTTCGATTCTTTTAACATCAACATTGCTTTTACTCCCGGATCGGGAGAAGGTCAGACCTTAGACTACCTTGAACGTTTCGACAGCATTGTTTGGGTGGTAAACGAAGAGTTGATGAAGGATTACAATGACTCCTTACCCATTATCGAAAACAGCATCGTAAACCTGGGTTCGGCTTTCGACCGCGAAGAAAGTGGTGCACACTGCGGTTATGTTGATGTATCGCCACGAAATTCGGAGGAAACGGGTATCAGCTCGTTTGAAATTATAAATCGCCTGCGCAAAAAAATAGGAAATGTATCTGAAGCGGAGAAATTTACCATTGGTGCCCGTAGCCGTTTTGGCGATCCCATTTCTATTGGTCTAATGTCGCGAAATACCGACGAACTCGAGGGTGCACGCGATTTTTTGATGGGTAGGTTAATGGAATACCCACAGCTTAAAGATGTGGTAAACACCAACGCCCTTGGGAAACAGGAAATTTTGCTTGAGTTAAAACCCAAAGCCTTTATGCTGGGACTTAACGAAACCTTTATTGCCAACCAGGTGCGCCAGGCATTTTATGGCGGACAGGCTCAACGACTGCAAGTTGGCCGCGACGAACTGCGTATTTGGGTACGATACCCTGCTGAAGGACGCGAACGCATCGGGCAGCTCGAAAAAATGAAGGTAAAAACAAGTCAAGGCGAATACCCTTTGATGGAGCTGGTTGACTACACCATGAAACGTGGTCCGGTAAATATTAACCGTTTTAACGGAAAACGCGAAATACGGGTAAATGCCGATATGGTAGACCCCGATGGCTCGGTTACCGACGCTTTAAACCAGGTAAAAGCAGAGGTAATACCCGAGCTTGAGTTGCTCTATCCTGGAATATCAGTGATTTTTCAGGGGCAGCAGCGCGAAAGCCAGCGGAATATGGGCGACTTAATGTTTTTGTTTCCGATGGCGTTCCTCGCCATTATATTTATTTTAATGATAAACTTTAAATCCTTTGAACAGCCGATAATCATTATCATCATGATTCCAATTTCTATTCTTGGAGCTGTATGGGGGCATGGGGTACACGGCAAACCCTTGTCCATTCTCAGCTTGTGGGGAATAGTTGCACTCACCGGGGTTATTGTTAACGATGCTGTGGTTTTTCTGGCCAAGTACAATTTACTTGTTGAAGAAGGGAAAAAAGTAAAAGACGCCATTATTGAAGCTGGAAAATCAAGGCTTCGCCCAATTATTCTGACCACATTAACCACTGCCTTTGGTCTTTACCCACTTATTTTAGAAACTAGCTTCCAGGCTCAGTTTCTAATTCCAATGGCCATTTCGCTGGTATACGGTGTTGCTTTCGGAACCATGTTTATTCTGTTGTTTTTCCCTGCCCTTATTCTGGTACTAAACGATATCAGAAAATTTGTGCGCGAACAATGGACCGCTAAAAAACTGGAACGCGAACAGGTTGAAATTGCCTGGCTGAATGCTCAACGAAAGATCGACAATACTATTTATCATGAAGAAGATGAGGAAAAAGAATAAAATGAAAACGATAAAAATATTAGTACTGTTAATGGTTGTAAGCGTGGTTGCACAAGCCCAGCAGTCGCTTACTTTAACCGATGCCATTGCAAAAGCATTGGAAAACAATTACAACATTATAATTGCCCGCGAAAACCAAAAAATTGCAGAGATACAAAACAACTGGGGCACTGCCGGACGCTACCCCTACATTAATCTCTCGCTGGGCGACAACAACTCGTACCGCGCCGTTGATGGCGACAACACCACAACAATAAGCTTAACGGGCGGGGCTTCAGTAAGCTGGACTATTTTTGATGGTTTTTCGGTAAGCATTAGCAAAGCACGACTTGAAGAACTCGAAAACCTGACAAAAAATAATACTGCCGTTATGGTTGAAAGCACTATTCAGTCAATTATTCTGGCCTATTACGATGTATTGCTACAAAAAGAAAAACTGGCAACCTACAATGAAGTAATGCAGTTATCAGAAGATCGTTTTGAGCGCACAGAACAGCAGAAAGAATACGGAGCAGCCGTAACTTACGATGTTTTGCAGGCCCAAAATGCATACCTCGCCGACAGGGCAAATTACCTGCTACAAGAAGTATCCTACAAAAACTCGAAACGCAACCTGGCATACCTAATGGCTGAGAAAGAGGCGACTGACTATGATTACACGGATAACTTTGAGGCGGTTACCGAGGATTATTCCATTGCCGACCTAAGGGCCCAAATGATGGAAAACAACAAGAGTTTGCAAAGCCAGTATATTAACCAACGACTGCTCGACAACGCCATTGCGTCTGCAAAAAGTGCCTTTTCGCCCAGCCTCGATTTTATTGGAGGTGTAACCGGAACACGAGCGGGTAGTAAATACGGCGATGTGGACATGGACTGGGCAAACTCGGCTAACTTTTATGGAAATTTTACGCTAAGCTGGAATTTGTTTAGTGGAGGAAATCGTAAAAGAGCCTTGCAAATTGCCGAGATTGATAGCGATATCGCCATGGTTGAATTAAACGAAATGCAACACGACCTGGATAACAGCCTTGCCAATCTTTTTGAGTTTTACCAGGTTCGAAAAGAATTGCTTATTGTTGCCGACGAAAACCTTGAAGCAGCAAAACTTAACCTTCAGATTTCGAGAGATAAATTTGAGGCCGGAGCAATTAATTCATTCAATTATCGCGATGTACAGGAGATTTACCTTCAGGCCGCACAGGGCAGGCTCGAAGCCATTTACAATTTTATTAACGCCCAAACATCCCTGCTTCGTTTGGCCGGTGTAATTGTACAGCAATACGATTAAAAATTTGCCACACGGCAACTAAAACTGCGCATAACCGGTAACGAGTTCTTAAAAACGTTTCGCCTATGTGCAGTTTTATTTTTACACATTTTTTAGTGCCTGATGTAGGAATTACATCGCCAGAATTTTGTTCCATATTGTTTTATCCACTGGTATTCCCCAATTCAGGTTTTCCTGCCTGACTTTTACTACACGCTCGCCAGGATATTTTACCGGACTGTCAGGATGAATGAGTTGGGTACTTTTAAAATCATCGATAATTGCCGTTATGCTGTTTTCAATGGAGGGATAATTCGATAACTTTTTTAAATCAATGGTTATAAAAACCTGCGACACTCCGTACTCGGCCTCTTGCCGGCTTAACTGGTGGCTTGAAAGCCCCGCAGAAAGAATTGTTGCCAGAATATCGAGCAAAAGCGATAAGCCTGCGCCTTTCCAATAGCCAATAGGCACCCCGCGCATGGTTTCCAGAATTTCCTGTGGGTTTTTTGTCAGTTGGTCTTCACGGTTAAACCCGCCCTCAAAAGGCAACTGTTCTCCTTTAATTTTTGTCGCTTCAATTTTGCCATACGAAAACTGAGTCATGGCAAAGTCCAAAACAATGGCCTCGTTTTTCCAGGGTACTCCAATTACCAGCGGATTGTTGCCTAACTTGCTTTGTTTGGCTCCCCACGCTGGCATATTTTGTTCGGTATTGGTCCATCCAATAAAAACGTAGCCCTGTTTTGCGGCTTGCCAGGCATAACTGCCACCCCGCATCCAATGATTGGTATTGCCTAAAGCCACGCAGCCCAAACCATTGTTGTGTGCAATTTCCATGGCCCTGTTTGAGCAAAAACTTGCATTTAGCATTCCCGGGCCTAAATTTCCGGTCCATTGTTCAATAGCGCCGGCGCTGTGTATTTTTTCGGGTACGGCATCGGGTTTTACAAATCCTTTTAAAGTATATTCTACAAAACGTGGAAAACGATACACTCCGTGCGAATAAATCCCCTCTAAACTGTTGTATGCAAAAACCTTTGCACATTGCCTTGCTTTTTCGGTTGAAAACCCATGCTTTTGTAATACTTGCTGAAAAACGGTTTTCATTGTTTCATAGGGTACCCGAAATTCTTTCATATTAAATACTTTTCCAGCTTCGTTTTTTGTTTTTCTCTTCTTTTTCCCGAAAAGCGGCTTCCAAATCAATACCTTTTCTATTGGCAATAGCGCAGAGGTAAATAAAAATATCGGCAAGCTCATCGCCAACCTCCGTAAATGCCGAATTGGTGTCAATCAGCAAGCCCTCAGTTTTGCGAATAGCCTTAAACAATTCGCCCACTTCTTCGCCAAGCAATAAACATTTATCAATGGTTGTTTGCGATAAAAAACCACGTTCTTGTTCCAACTCGGCAACATATTCCTGAAAATCACTCAGGCTTGGTTTTCGATGGAGTTCCGGCATTTGTTTAGCTTATCCCAAAGGGTGTTTCAATAACTACTTCTTTTACACAAGCACCAGGCGAAAGACTCATCAGCCATTGCAAGGTTTTAAATAAATCTTCGGGCTGAATCATTTCATCAGCCTTATGCGGGGTTCCTGCCAGACAGGCCATTTGCGTGTTAACCCACCCGGGACATAAAGCAGTTACCCGAATGCCGAGCGGATTTAATTCGCGGTACAACGATTCGTTTAGCCCAACCATTGCAAATTTTGATGCGCTGTAGGCACCACTACCAGCAAAACCTATTTTGCCGGCCCTGGAAGCTACATTAAAAATATAACCGCTCCCCTGCACTTTCATTACCGGCACCACTTGTTTTAAAAGCTGGTATTGGGCAGTAAGATTGGTTTCCAACATCTTACTGAACTCATCCTCCTTTGCATCCGTGGTGCCGCTGTAATACACACCGGCATTATTAACCAGTACATCAATACTCTCGCAGTCGTTTACAAGTTGTGCTATGGCTTTTTTTAATGCATCGGTATTGGTAATATCCACCTGGATGATTTGAGAATCAATCCACGAATCTTCTTTAATTTGCAAGGCAACCGCTTCCAGGTCGTCTCGGTTTCTGCCCACTAAAACCGTATTGTATTTTAGTTGGGCCAATCCAATAGCAATGGCTTTTCCAATGCCTTTCCCGGCCCCTGTTATTATGGCGGTTTTATTCTTTGTCATATTTTTGGTTTTGGGAACTAAAGATAAGAAGAGGAACGCATCAAGCACAGACTTTTGCTTTTTTTTTTGAGGAAAGCCCGGGGAACGGAACCTAAGTTAGTTCGTTTTTTCTTCTAAAAGAAAGCCGCTCCCATGAATATTTTTTATTTCTATAGCCGGATCGTCTTTTAAATATTTCCGCAATTTGGTAATAAATACATCCATACTGCGGGCGGTAAAATAACCATCGTCGCCCCAAATTTTTCGAAGCGCTGTATCGCGCGGGAGCAATTCGTTTTTATGCTGACAGAGCAAATGCAACAAGTCGGCTTCTTTTGGCGATAATTTTTGTTTTTGCTGGTTCCGGGTAATGCTTCGCAGCTTATAATTAAACTGATAGCTACCAATAATAAAAAGGGTCTCAGCATTGGCAGGCTTTACCGATTGACGTTTTATAATGGCCTGAATCTTACACAATAAAACTTCGGTATCAAAAGGTTTGGTAATGTAATCGTCGGCACCCACATTGTAGCCTTTCAGAATATCTTCTTTTAATGCTTTGGCGGTTAGAAAAACAATTGGAATATCCTGGTTTAGCTGCCTTATATGGCGGCCAATGGTAAAACCATCCACGTTGGGCAGCATTACATCGAGAATACAAATCTGAAACACACCGGATTTGAATCTTTCAAACGCAAATTTTCCATCGTCAACCCATGACACTTCAAAATCATTTAACTCGAGATATGATTTTAAAACTGCCCCAAAACTCAGGTCATCTTCTACCAAAAAAATATGTTGTTTTTCACTCATCCTATTTGTTTCTTTTTCCAATAACGGAAAACAGAATAAAACACGTCAGCCATTCACCCCATTTGCTAAGCTCTTACAAAAGGTAAAAATACATCAAATTTACTTCCTTTGTTGAGTTCGCTGCTCACAGTAATTGTGCCCCTGTTGGCTTCAAGCACGGCTTTTACATAGCTCAAACCTAAACCAAATCCTTTTACATTATGAATGTTTCCGCTGGTTTGACGGTAAAAGCGCTCAAATATTTTTGACTGAACGGCTTTGCTCATTCCTATTCCCTTATCCTCCACCGAAATAACTATACCTTGCTGGTTATTTTTTGTAGTCACTTTTATTTCCGGCTTCCCTGCCGAATATTTTATTGCATTATCAATCAGGTTATAAATAACGTTTGTGCAATGCATTCTATCGGTACTGATTGTTGAGTTTAAAGCTGCAAAATCAGTAGTTATGGTACCGCCCCGCTTTTCAACCTGCAGCACAATTCCCTGCATGGCATCGCCAATAAGTTCGTGCACATCAATGGTTTCCCAGTTAAATTCAAAATCTTTCCGATCAAGCCGGGCAATGGTAAGTATATCTTCAACCTGTCGGTTCATGCGGGTGTTTTCTTTTTTTATCATTCCCGCAAAATATTGAATACGCTCGGGGTTGCTTACTACTTTGCTGTTGGTAATTGAATCGGCAGCCACCGAGATGGTTGCTATTGGTGTTTTAAACTCGTGGGTCATGTTATTTATAAAGTCCGATTTCATTTCAGAAATTTTCTTTTGCCGCAGAATGTAAAAAATACTTAGAGCAAAAGTTACCAGAATAAACACCGAAAAGAAGAATGATGCCACAAGCAACCAGTTTAGCGAACGGTAAATAAAAGTATCGCGCTCCGGGAAAAAAACCAACAGCTGAATATTTTTCTGAAATATGTCGTTGGGGTAAAGATTTGTTTTAAAAGCTGCTGTTGCAAACTGTGCCGTATCGCTTACCAATTGCGGGAAACTAATGGAATCGCCACGTTGAATCCCGTACTCGAAATCGAGCGGAATACTGTTTTGATCCAATTCTTTTTTTAGCACTTCATATATCAGTTCTTCATCCAGCATTCGTACATCCCAGGTTGCTACCTCGGTAACCACTTTGTTGGCCATACGTTTTAAACTGCTTGCCTTTAGTTTAACCCGCTCTGATAAATCGGGGCCAAGAACCTGAAAAGTATCGAGGTTTGTTAATAAAGAATCAATTTTAACTGTGCTTATGGTATATAACGAATCGGCATCGGTAATAAACGTATCTCTTTTCACCCAAACAACACCTCCGTTTCCTTCTCCGGTAATAATTACATGGTTTTCGCCTTTTGTTGAGGTACTCATGTTGTAGCTAAAAGTCTGTACACTTTTTCGTTCTACATCGCTATCAATGCGTATTTCCAATCGGGAATCTGCATTATCGGGAGCATATTCGCGAATTACTTTTACCGGCCGTTTTTCCAGTTCTGCTCTCTTTTTAAAAACGCGCACGGGTCTGGGTTCAACATGCCACTGCATTAAAGAATCGCTTTCAAACTCAAACTCGTGCCCAAATTCATGAATCCATTCAGCAGAGTCGCCGGCAAAAACCATTTCGTTTACTACACCAAGGTTATGTAAATCCTCGAGACGGTTAACCGTTTGTTGTAAAGCCTGGTTTACGCCCCGCTCAAACATTTCGTTTTTTACCTTAATGGCATTATTCATCCAAACCAGCTGAACAGCAATAATTCCCAAAATGGAAATCCCCATTAAAATGATTAATCCGGTAAAACGTTTTTTGTTCATAGCTCAAATATAGGCAAATAGAACAGCCATTTCCCGACTTTAACTTTTCCTTAACAGATTTTAACCGGTCTTTAACGGACTGATTGACAAGCTTGAAACTATATTTGTTCTCAGAAAAACAAATACATAATGATTTCAGAAAATCGAACAAAAACAAATTCATTAAAAACAAGAAATATGAAAAGCTTTTTATCTCTTACAGGAATTATTACCCTTGCACTTGTGTTCACCTCTGCCATTTCAATCAACGAAGTTCCGCAAGATCCGCCCACCTCGAAAAAAGGGGAGAAACACATTAAAATGGTGAAAATTGATGACAAAGGAAAAAAAATGGAGATTGACACAGTTATTGAAGCCAACCAGGTTTTTGTTTGGAATGGCGACACGCTGGCAAACGATAAAGCATTGAAATGGATATCGGAAGAAGATTTTGACTTTGACATGGATTTTGACTTTGACATGGAAACCGACGAAAACGGAAATGTTTTTATTCTGAAAGGGAAAGGCGATAACAAACCTATGATTTACGAGTTTAAAACCAAAGACGGCGATTCTTTAAAGCACATCAGGATGAAAGTAATTACGGACGAAATTTCTTCTGACATGTTGAAATGGCACGAAAATGCAGGAAACAATATGTTTTTTGCCAAACCCGACAAAGCACCAAAAGTTATTCGTATTGAAAAACAAAAAAGCGGCAATATAATTGACCTGAGCGACCCGGGTATTATTTCGTACGAAAAGAAGGACCTGAAAGACGGAAAAGAAAAAATCGTTATCGTGCGTAAAAAACCATCGAAAGAAGAGCTTGAAGTTCGCGAAGAGATTATTATGCACGGAAACCATGCCGCACCAATGATTTTTCATGAAGGAGAAGGGAACAAAACCAAAAAAATAAAAGTAATTGCCGACGATGATGGCCGCGTTGAAATTATTGAAAATGGCAAAACCTGGACGGTTGAAGAAGGAGCTGAAGACACGCAGGTGATTGAAAAAGACGGCAAAAAAATAATTATTAAAAAACGCAAGGAAGGCGGCGAAATGAAAGTTGATGTGGAGGTAGAAGAAACCATTGAAGAAAAACAAGAATAACTAACCAATGTTCAGTTTTAGCAAAGCCGGAAGTTTACAATAGCTACCGGCTTTTTTATGCAACGGATAGTAAGTTCAACTTGAATTTTGGCGTGTTTTTCCTTAACTTGCAGAATACAACAACATATGAACTAAGCAGTTGCCATAAGGCAACATTTACAAATCTTTGTATTCTATCAAAAAACCAAATTGCCATGCTACAAGCCAAAACTCTATCATCGCTTGTTTTAATTTCCATAATATTTCTGATTTTACCTCAGGCAAATGCCCAAAATTCCCTTGCCGGGTATCAGCTTCCTGAACTTTTTGTAGCCAACAGCAATGCCGAAATTAAGGGTAATTTTCATGATGAAAAGGAAGATATTTCCATTTTTTTTGAAAAAGACGAACTGCCATATCCGGCAGAAATACTTACAAAAACCGACTCTACATTAACCATAAAAACACCAGAAAGACAAGGCATTTACCACTTATTTATTGATGCCGTTTCTGCCAATACTTTTATTGAAGAAACCGTTAGGGTTGTAGAAATGGAGCTATCGATAGGTAAAACCAATATGAGACGAGGCCAAAAAACACAACTCAACATTCGTTTAAACGGATTGGAAAACTACACCAGGCCAATTGCCATTGAGGTTAAAAACCTAAGTCCATCCACCATAAAACTTCCGGCTGGCACTTCTGAAACTGTAGTAATTTACAACGAAGAAGGGGCAAATACGGTTGACAAACAACTGGAAATTACGGCCATTAAACGCGGAGATTTTGACATTGAAGTTAACCTGAATCCGGATGAGAGACTGGTTTATTACGACCCGGAACAACTAAAAAAAGAAATGGATAAAGCCATTGAAGACTCTTCGTTTTACCAGGTACTTCCACCTGCTGATACCCTGGCTTTTATAAAAGACTTTTTTAAAGATAACTACTCGTGGCATCCTGAACCAAACATTCCATACGACCATGAAAAGATGATGAAAGAACTGGCCAAACTTATTCAAGACGCATCAGATGAAACCAACAAAAATGGCTTAGGGTACATACTAGACTTGCTAAAACAGTTTCTTAAATACCACCCTATTGATACTCTAAAAACATCTCAGAACGGTGAAGAATCAGGTGGTCCAACTACTACCTCGGGAAAACCACGCTACCCAACCGACGATGGTGGGAAAAAGGACTCAAGTGTGTGCACTTGTGGCATAAGCGGGGCCATTTACCACGCCTTACCCAACAAATGCTACACCTTAACCAGTATCCTCGAAAAAGATGAAGTGATCAGAAAATTCAGAGATGGAGGAATTCAGATTCCCCAAAAAGGCAGCGATGGTTTTAGGGGAGAAAACTTGTCTATTATTCCCGGCACAGCCTACTCTGCCAGTTACGGCGACATTGTTGGCGGCTATGCAAATGGTATTGCAAATATGTGGGGAAAAGAAGTGGAAGACTACAAAGCCCACAGCATGAATTTTGAAACCGACTACATTGCCACCAAAGCAAAAGCGAAAGGCAATCATTATATCGAAATAAAACCGGCTGCAAACGAATGGTCGTATGTAGTTGGCGTTGCCTCAGTAAGTACTGCAACAAATGCCAAGGCTATAGATCCGGTTGAGTTTGAACGAAAACTTATGAAAGAATTCGGACGCGGAAAACGAACAGCCGAACTTGGCTTTACAATTTTCAGTATTGCTACAGCCGGTACATCTGCCAAATTAATCGACGACATCTGTCAGTTGTTAATTTATACAGGAATGGATCTTTCGGGCGGTACAGCCCGAATGGAACGCAGAGTAACCACCGATGCCAATTTGTATGCATCGGCTGAAAGTAAGTACCTGGTAACAGTAAACGAAAATACCCAACCAATTAAAAAACGAAGCTGGGTGCGCCGGGTAGCAAAAATAAATCGTCACTTAAAAATAAAAGAATTGCTTGAATTAAAACCTACCGAAATTGAAACCAAAGGAACCTATCTAAAAGAAGCCAAAGAAAAAAAAGCATCGGTTACAGTTTCTGCCACGCACCCAACAAAAGTAACGGCAACCATTGATGCCACTGCATTTTTAAAATGCAAAGCCAAAGGAAATGGCGTAGCCGAAAGCAGTGTAGAGTCGAAAACAGCAACCTGTATTGTTGGATTTTGTGTTAGCCAGGATGGCGGAATGAAATATAAACTTTTGCAAGACTCGGGCCTCTTTATGGTGGGCGATAAAGCAAAAGAAATTGCCAAAACTGAAACGGATAAATTTGAAAAAGCAATTGATGACTATTTTAAAGATCTTTCTACTCAACTTCAGGGCTCATCATTTTCAGAAATTAAAAAACATATAAAAGCCAATGTTGAGGACGACTTGAAATCAATAACAAATAAATGGGTGAATTAATATCACACAATCCGGATTGTTTCGCCCATAATTTCCAGCACATCGCCCTTAACCAGTTTCGCTCTTTTCCTGAACTCGGGTTCGCCATTGCGTATTACCTCGCCATCTTCAACAATAATTTTTGCATGGCCTCCGGTTTGAGCAATTCGCAGGAGTTTTAACAATTTTACCAATTCAATAAAGTCGGTACTCAGCTGAAATTCGCGCATTACAATTTTAGTTTTGATTTTATTTTTTTCGGAATCGCATCTTTGTGTACCATAATGCCAATGGTTTTCAGGCGCACGTAGTCTTCGGTCATGTGCAAATAGCCTCCATATTCGTTGCTATCGGCTCCCCACGAGTTTTTTGTATAAAAACAGTTTGTCCCGTCAGCATCTTTCGAAAGGCCTACCAGGTGCATCAAATGGTCGTCAGTAGTTGTTCTGTTGTAAAAGCCTTGCTGACGCTTTTCCTGGTCAACTTTCCCCTGCAACTTTTCAGGCACATCGGCCTTTCCGTTTTTGTGTACAAATGTTTTTTCGCTGGTATCACCATCCCAGGCTATCGAAAAGCCATTGTTTAAAGCAAAAAACATCACGTCCATTAAATCGTTTAGCGGAAGATTATAATAAGAAGCGTGTGCCCAGTTGTCGGGGACTTCCAGCACGCAGGCGGCATAAAACGGATGGTGGCTAAACGAGGTTAGCTCCACATAATCATCGGGGTTTATTCCCAGCTTATCGCGCAGTTTTTGTGGATCTACTTTCCCATATTCCGTATCCATTTTTTCGGGCAGTTTTCCGAGCTCTTTTTTCAACACCGACTTGTAACCTTTTACATCCGAAACATCGGCTTTTCCTTTCTTTTTCTTGTTCATCGCATCGGCCTCGCTGCGTATGCCTTTTACCAAAGCCGAGTGGTTGTATTTGCCTTCGGTTAATACTCCCGGATAGGCATCGTAAAGCATTACACCCTGGTCGGCAACTACTTTTAGCACATCGTGCGACAAACTGCCTTCTCCAAAATTATTTTTCCCATGGTAAAGCAAATACTGGAAAGCCTTGTTCTGGTAGTTGTAATACACAAAAAACATTTCAGAGAGGTTGGTTTCGGGCTTCCCCATTCGCATAATTTCCGACTCCAGAAAACTGGTGGTTGCAAAACTCCAGCAGGTACCTGTTCGTCCCTGGCTGATAACCGGAGTATGCTTTACTTCCTTTTCAATGGTAAACGTCTCCTTCTCCCCCTCGGCAAAGCCCACTGAAACTATCATCAGCAATGCCGCAAATAAACCCACAATCTTCATGCTTTTATAAATTTTTTAATTCTTCTTTTAATTTCTTTGTCAGGCTGGCAACAATCAAGTCGTATGAATCGTCAATCATTTCGGCCAATAATTTCGAAGGTACACTGCCATCCAGTTCAATGGTATTCCAGTGCTGTTTATTTAAGTGGTAGCCTCCGTAAATAGCCGGGTAATGCGCCCTTAGTTCGATGTTTTTATCCGGGTCGTTTTTTAAACTCACCCGCATATCATCGAGTCCCAGCAGGCAAAACATCTTATTCATTACCTTAAAAACCAGTGTTGTTTCATCAAACGGAAAACTCTCAGTTACTCCTTTTTTCTGCAAACAATATTCTCTTATTTCTTCAATATTCATACCTCCCAATTTGGAAAGCCTAAAAATAGAAGAAACAGACTGAAATAAAAATGATGTAGTGTTTTAATATTGAAAAAGAACGCCAACACCAACTCTCAGGATCCCCCCTTAAATACTCCGCACAAAGGGAGATGCAGCTATCACTTGCTATGATTTTGGAACGAATAAAAGTTACTTTTCTTTTTAAATAGTGGGGTAAAATGCATCTTTAAAATGTTCGAGCTCGTGGCCTTGCTGAAAAAAGATGACGGTAATTACATCAAAGCGCGTATCTAATTCACTGTTGTGTTCAACAATGTAAGCATCGGCGGCTTCAACTATGCGCTTTATTTTGGTATTGGTAACCGCTTCCGACGGGTGTTCGTAACGTAATCCTGAGCGGGCTTTTACTTCAACAATCACCAGCTCTTCGCCATCCTGGGCAACAATATCAAGCTCTAAATGGCCATAATACCAATTGGTAGCTTTTATTTGGTAGCCCTGGTTACGAAGGTAATCCTGTGCCAGTCCCTCTGCTATTTCGCCCAATTCGCGTGTTGATACCATGTTTGTTCAGCGTTTATTAAGGAAAAGTTTAAACAAGGTAAAAGTAAAAAGTGGAAAGGCAAAGTTTGTACTTTATAATTTCCGGTAAAGTCTTGAAGACCGAAGCAATTTTACAATTTATCCGTTTAAACATCCATTCTCAGCTCACCAATGCAGCCCTCAAGCTATCTTTAATTTACACCAACCTCAGTTTTGCTCCGCTTTCAGCAGCTTCCAGTTCCCATTCGCAACCAAAGGCCAGCGCCAGATTTTTTTTATCATGTCCCCCCGGAAATCCGTAACAAACCGGATAATCCTTATCTTTTACGGCTTCGTTTATTATTTCGTGAACCGTTTGTCCGAAAGGCGATTCATTGTCTTTCATATCGGTAAAATCGCCCAATACCAACCCAGACAGATTTTCCAGTTTCCCACTTAATTTAAGCTGATGCACCATACGGTCAGTATGGTACAAAAACTCATCAATATCTTCGAGAAAAAGTATTTTGCCATCGGTATCGATGTCGTATTTTGTGCCTTGCAAGCTGGTGATTATTGATAAATTACCGCCAACGAGCGGTGCTTTAGCGCGTCCGGTTTTATTAAAATTACTACCCTCGAGTTGGTACTCAATTCCTTCACTTCTAATCAATTTCATCATCGAAATAAGGCTATCGCCGGGTTCGTTGTCTTTGGTGAAAAAATAGCGGGGCATTACTCCATGCAGGGTTGGCACACCCAGGTTGTTTAAACATGCATGTAAAATGGTAATATCGCTAAATCCCACCAGCCATTTGGGTTTTGCCACAAATTGGGTAAAATCAATCCGGTTTATGATACGAACTGTTCCGTAACCTCCTCGCGAGCAAATAATAGCTGCGCAATGCGGGTCGTCGAGGGCCTCCTGCACATCGTGTAAACGTTGCTCATCGGTGCCTGCAAACTGGTAATGTTGCGCAAAAACATTTTTACCCAGCTTTACCACATATCCCTGTTCCTGCAACCACTTTGCCGCCGGTAAAACATGTTCTTCTTTAATTTTTCCGGCCGGGGAAACAATGCGAATGGTTGCGCCGGCGTGCAATGGTAAAGGTGTTATCATGGCAATTCTTTTAGTCTAAAGTTAGTTCAATTTCAGCAGAAAAATACTGATTCAGGTCGTTGCGTTCATTCAACGTTTTCCAAACAGTAGAAACCGATCTTTTTACTTTTCCGTTAAAAACAACTTCACCCTTATATTCAACTGTAATTTTTTTATCGAGGTCCAGCATCAAATCGTTTAAACGAACAACGACATGGTTAACCAATTCCGCTTGTTCAATACGTATTGTTTGTCCGTTAATTACCGCCACAAGCTCGGCATCTTTTACTGCCTCATTTGCAGGCACTGCCAACCAGTAAAAACGATGGTGTGTTACGCCACTTTGTTTCCACACTACTTTTTGGGGATAGGCCTTTCGGCTAAACTGACCCATCCAATTAAATGCAGCGGTATCTTTTCGCTCCATCCAATGCCCCATTCCTTCATAAACATCTACTTTATGCACATAGCCTTCCGGGTCATTTTTTTGCAATTCATCTAATTTTTCGCCCCATTCGGCAGCAATCGTATTTCGATTATAAGCACTGTCCTCAGCACCCATCTGAATGGCAAAAGGCAGGTTTCTTAATCCAAGTGGCGATGCGTCATTTGGGTGTCCGGCCATCATTGCAGCACCAGCCAGCCAATCGGCCATTCGTGGTGCCAGCTGATAGGTTCCGTCTCCGCCGGCTGAGTACCCGGTAAGATATACCCGGTTGGTATTTATATTTTCATAGGCATTGGCCAACTGAATAAAACGCTCAAAAAATAAATCGATATGCTCCTGATGCCAGAGGTTCCAGGTGTTAGTTGGAGCTCGTGGTGCCATATAAATTCCCTCGGCTGGCTCGTACAGTTTTTTCTGATTCGCCCACTGCTGGTCGTTAAGTGCTGGCGGAGCATTACCACCTCCGTGCATCGAAATATAAAGGCTCCAACCTTGGGGCGGTTTTTTACCAAATTTTTTATATTTAAACTGAAGCTGATAATCGTCTAAAACCAACGTTTCGGTTTCCCATTCTGCTCTGTACTTTTCTTTTAATTCATTACTGAGGTATGCACTAATAAGTTGAGCCGCCAGTTCACTCTCCCCTACCGATATGGCCTCATGTAGTCCGGTAATATTTTCAGGGTTTTCTGTTAAGAATATTCTTAACGACTGAATTTGTTCTGAATCTTCAGGCGATTTACTATTACAACCTAAGAAGGCAATTACAACCGCCAATAAAAAAAAAGCTTTCATTGATTTTCTTTTTACTATCATTTTTGAATAATTGAGTTATGCCGTTAAAATCTCGTAAAGTTCATCCACATCTTCGGCAAAATAATCAGGATTGGCAGCTCGCAGCTCCTCCTCATTTCCGAAACCATAACCAACAGCAAGTGTTGAAATGGCGTTTTTTCTACCGCCGTCAATATCATAAACAGTATCGCCAACCATTATTATTTCTTTTGATGGTACCAACTGTTGCATCGAAAGCACTTCCTCGATTATTACATCTTTTGATGCCTTTTTAGCATGGTAATCGGCACCTTTTAGCTGAATAATGTAGCGGTCCATTTCAAAATGCCGGATAATTTTATTGGCAAATTTTTCGAGCTTGGCCGTTGCCACATACATCTTTTTACCTTGTGCATCCAGCTCGGCCAGCAATTCCATAATTCCATCATACGGATCGTTCTGGTGCCAACCATTTTCTCCGTAAAACTCCCTAAAATATTCAACTGCCAGTTTGGTATCGCGCTCGCTTAGCCCAAAATGTGTTTGAAAACCCCATTGCAGCGGAGGGCCAATAAATCGTTCAAGAATATTTTCATCGTAACCATCAACATGCATTTGCTGCAAAGCATATTTTAACGAGTTTTTTATACCCTGAGTGTTATCGGTAAGTGTACCGTCGAGATCAAAAATTATGTGTGAAAAGATTCCCATTTATTTAAAATTTATGCGAAGGTAATAGTTTTAAAATTGCTCCCTTAATTTTGTTATCTTTGCAGCCCTAAAAATCATTTGAAATTAGAACAATGAGTAAGTTCAAACGTACGCTGATAACAACAGCACTACCTTATGCCAACGGCCCAATTCATATTGGCCACCTTGCCGGAGTTTATGTTCCTGCTGATATTTATGCGCGTTACCTTCGCCTGAAAAAGGAGGATGTAATAATGATTGGCGGATCTGATGAACACGGCGTGCCTATTACTTTAAAAGCCAAAAACGAAGGAATTACACCGCAGGATGTGGTTGATAAATTTCATGGAATAATTAAAGATTCGTTTGAAAAATTTGGCATTTCGTTTGACGTTTACTCACGCACCAGTGCACCTGTTCATCACGAAACAGCTTCGGAATTTTTTAAGAAACTTTACGACGAAGGAAAATTCGTTGAAAAAACCTCAGAACAGTATTACGACGAGGCTAATAACCAATTTCTTGCCGACCGCTACATTATAGGTACCTGCCCAAAATGCAGTTTCGAAAAAGCTTATGGCGACCAATGCGAAAGCTGTGGAACGTCGTTAAGCCCAACCGAATTAATTAATCCAACTTCAACCATTAGCGGAAACCAGCCGGTTTTGAAAGAAACCACGCACTGGTACCTGCCACTCGACCAATACGAACCCTGGTTAAAAGAATGGATTCTGGAAGGTCACAAAGAATGGAAGACCAATGTTTACGGGCAGTGTAAATCGTGGATTGACAGTGGTTTGATGCCTCGTGCCGTTACCCGCGACCTCGACTGGGGTGTACCCGTTCCGGTTGAAGGAGTTGAAGGTAAAGTGCTTTACGTTTGGTTCGATGCGCCCATCGGTTACATTTCGGCAACAAAAGAACTAACCGAAGACTGGGAAACCTATTGGAAAGATCCGGAAACCCGCATGCTGCATTTCATAGGGAAAGACAATATTGTTTTCCACTGTATTATTTTCCCGAGCATGTTGAAAGCTGAAGGAACATTCAACTTGCCGGAGAACGTACCGGCAAACGAGTTTTTGAACCTTGAAAATGATAAAATTTCAACCTCAAGAAACTGGGCCGTTTGGCTGCACGAGTACCTGGAAGAATTCCCGGGGAAAGAGGATGTACTAAAATATGTTTTAACTGCCAATGCGCCGGAAACAAAAGACAACGATTTTACCTGGAAAGATTTTCAGAACCGCAACAACAATGAATTGGTAGCTGTTCTCGGAAACTTTGTAAACCGGGCCCTGGTGCTTACGCAAAAATATTACAACGGAATTGTACCGGAGCGCGGTGAGTTAAGCGACTACGACAAAGAAGCCCTGGCAGAAATTGCAAATATTAAAGGCGAGGTTGAAAAAAGTATCGACAGTTTCCGTATTCGCGAATCGTTGAAAAATGCCATGGATTTGGCCCGTTTGGGGAACAAATATTTAGCCGATCAAGAGCCATGGAAAGTGGTTAAAGCCGATGCCAAACGTGTTGAAACCATCATGAATATCTGCTTGCAAATTACCGCCAATCTTACTATTTGCCTTGAGCCCTTCCTACCATTTAGCATGGAAAAACTACGCGGTTTTCTGAACCTTGAAAAAATGGATTGGGAAAAACTGGGAGATACCGAATTGTTGCCAAGTGGCCACCAAGTAAACAAGCCGGAGTTGCTTTTCGAAAAAATTGAAGACAAAGTAATTGAAGCACAGCTGCAAAAACTGGCCGACACCAAAAAAGCCAACGAAATGGCTGAAGCAACAGCAGCACCTGCAAAAGAAAATATCGAGTTCGACGACTTTGTAAAAATGGACGTTCGGGCCGGTACAGTTATCGAATGCGAAAAAGTGGCCAAAACCAAAAAGCTGCTGAAATTAAGAATTGACACGGGAATTGACCAACGCACTGTTGTTTCGGGCATTGCCGAATATTATAAGCCGGAAGATTTGATCGGGAAACAGGTTTCTATTTTAGTAAACCTGGCACCAAAAAAGTTGCGCGGAATAGAATCGCAGGGAATGATACTATGTGCTGAAAATGCTGATGGAACATTGTCGATCGTTTCGCCGGATAAGGCTGTTAAAAACGGATCAGAAATACGATAAAAGATAATAAGTGCCAACATAGCGTTGGCGCTTTTCCGTAAGGTTTCTTGCCGCACAGGCGGGTAGAAAACTTACTCAACATATATAACCGCTTTTGTACGCAAGGGCGGTTTTTTTTTATAAACCGTAGCTTACTAATCAAACAATCACAAAAAACAACACTGCTAAAAGCAAGAGAATAAAAAGAATAAATTGGTTGCGAACAAACAAACCAAGTAGAATAAGAATTTCCACCTCCTCGTTTATGGGGGTCGCCAGCTCAATTGTTCCTTTGTCTTTTGAAACAAACTCGTGCGAATTAAAAGTGACAATTTCAGCCCCATTATATTTCCAGCTCCACCTCGACTGCCAAAAATTTTTCACCTCCAGCTCGAAACGTTTTCCGTTTATCACCACATCGCTGCGCGGATTAAAAACATTAACCATTACCGTAGCCAGAAGAGCCATGCTATTGCCGTCAAAAATTTCAAGCTTCGATAAGAAAAACTCGCGGTTAAGGGTAAAATACCTGCCATTTATTATGGCCTGTGCTTTTGAGCTAAGCATATTCTCCCAATCGATTTTTCCAATCTGCTCGTCACCCTGCATGATTTCAAGCTTCGACCCAAATATTTGCTTACTCCACTTTAGCTTCTCCATATAGAATAACTTCTTTTTTTGAAAAATGCAATTTATGAAAATTAAGAGGAAAAATTCCAGGAAAAAAACAGCTTCATTCTAATTTTAGATTCTTTAACGTAAAAAAACCGACTCCATCAGAAGTCGGTTTTTTATTATGGTCAATCATTTAATATGCCATGGCGTTTTGGCAAATCTTAGTTGCAACCACCTGATTTCCCGGCAGGAACCAAGACTTTATCTATAACGTGAATCACTCCGTTTTTACCGGCAATATCGGCTGCTACAACTTTACTGTCGTTTATTTTTACCCCTTCGTTCAGGTCTACCTTAATTTTTTTTCCGTTTAAGGTTTCAACCGATGTGTTTGATAAATCGCTCGACATTACTTTGCCTGAAACTACATGGTAAGTAAGAATAGGTGTTAACTGCTCTGCTGTTAAATCACTCACTCCGTTTACTCCAAGCTCTTTAAACAACGAGCTAAAAGCATCGTTTGTTGGTGCAAATACGGTAAAAGGACCATCGGCACTTAAAGCTCCGGCCAAATCGGCTTTGGTTACTGCTTCAACCAGGATTGAAAAATCAGGGTTTGAAACAGCTATTTCTACTACGGTTGACGACGAAGTATCGCCACTCTTTTTAGCTTCTGAGTTGAATGCGAAGCCAACGGTTAGCACTGCTACCAATACAATCGAGAAAAATTGTTTTACTGTTTTCATTTTCTTTTTATTAAAGGTTTACAATTTATTTGTTTGTTGGGGTCAGGATGCTGCTTTAAGCAACCACCCCGACCACATTATTCTATTTTTATTCCGGAATTAATACTTTGTCGATTACATGTACTACGCCGTTTGCAGCCTGAATATCGGCAGCTATTACATTGCTGTCGTTAATTTTTACACCTGAACTCAGGTCAATCGAAATGCTTTTTTCGGCATTTAGTGTACCTACAGTTCCGGCACTTAGGTCGGTCGACAATACATTACCTTGTACCACATGATAAGTAAGAATTGGTGTTAATTGCTCTGCGGTAAGGTCTTCAATTTCCGAAATTTCGAGTGCAGCAAACAAGTCAGCAAACGCATCGTTGGTTGGTGCGAACACCGTAAATGGTCCTGCTCCGCTTAAGGCATCTACCAAACCTGCTTTAACAACTGCGCTAACCAGTGTAGTAAAGTTATCGTTGTCAATAGCAATGTTAACTACTGATGGTGGCAGGATTACTTTGTCCACCACGTGGATTACTCCATTGTCGGCCGCAATATCGGGCGCTGTAACCATGGTGTTTTTGTTAATATAAACCCCGTTATCAACCGTAATGTACATTGACACATTGTTACCACTAAAGGTGGAAAGAGTAGGGAAATAACCCGATGAAAGATCAGTTGACATTGCTTTGCTTCCTATAACATGGTAGAGCAGAATATCGGTTAAGGTTTCAACCGGTATATCGTCTAATGAACTGGCTCCTAAATCTGAAAGAAGCGCCGCAAAAGCATCGTTGGTTGGTGCAAATACTGTAAGTTCTGCCTCATCATCCGCTACAGCTCCTACCAGGTCAGCTTTCATCAGCGCCTCAACCAGAATTGAAAACTCCGAATTGGCCACAGCAATATCGGCTATGGTATTCGATTTTTGCATTTCAGGAACCAACACGGCATCAATAACATGTACAACACCGTTCGTCCCCTGTATATCTGTTGCAATTACTTTTATGGTTCCATTCAGCATTACCTCATTGTCAATGGAAACATTAAATTTTTGTCCCGACACAGCTTCTACTTCACCAGCCGAAAGTTCGGTTGACAATACATTGTCGCCAACAACATGGTAAGTTAAAATTGATGCAAGATCTTCATTTCCTACTTCATCAAGACTTGTTATTTGAAGTGCGGCAAACAACGCAGCAAATGCATCGTTGGTTGGTGCGAATACGGTAAATGGCCCTTCACTACTTAAGGTCTCAACCAGGTCGGCCTTCACTACAGCACTCACAAGCGATGAAAAATCATCGGAATATGTGGCGATATCTACAACCGAAGGTGGAAGTAAAACTTTATCAATAATATGAATAACTCCATTTGAAGCCATTACATCGGCAGTGGTAACATTGGCATTATTAATCATTACACCATTGTCAACTTTCACAAGTAACGAAAGCGCCGTATTATCAGGCGAACCGGTGTTTAAAGTTGGCACTGCTCCCGATTCAAGGTTATTGGAATAGGCCAAATCGCCAACAACATGGTAAGTTAAAACGGATGCAAGTGTTGCAGCATCCAAATCATCCAGACTACTTGCGCCCAAGTCGGTTAATAAAGCGGCAAATGCAGCATCGGTTGGTGCAAATACGGTAATGTTTTGCTCGGTGCTTAAAAAGTCTGCCAAACCTGCTTTTTGGGCAGCCTGCAGTAACACATTAAACGAACCGGCTTCAGCCGCTACGTCAACAATCGATTTTTCCATAGGTTGTTCGGGCATTGGCTCATCGTCATCGTCGTTGCACGAGCTTAATGTAAAAAGCCCAACAGTTAACAACAATACAGTTGTCAGATTAAATACTGATTTCATTTTTTCAAAGATGTTTTTCGTTTTCATGATTCTGATTTTAAGTGATTACAATTTTTTCTGTTTTCGTTTTCTGAAATTGTTTTCTTGTTTTCGTTTTGTTTAACGATTACTGATACAATCTTAAACATTTTTTGTTTATTTTTTTGTGTTTTTTATTAAACAACGAAACCACTTATTGCTCTTTCACCCCTTTATTATTAGGGTTTTTTATTGTTTTGTTAATTTTTGTTAATTTATCGAGAGCCATATAAATATTAATACCTATTAAGAATAAATAGCGAATCACTCAAGCTGAATTTACTCGCATGATTTGGGCAATTTTTATATTCATCCAGTTAGTATTTAATACAGCCTTTTAATTGAATTGCCATTTAAGTTTTACCACAACCTTAATTCAAACCCCTGATTAATATGATTTTTGTTAACATTCATCAAAAAGCATTGCGATATTGAGGTTCAAATGGTTAAAAGCTCTAATTTTGCCGTTCGATTTTCAAAAACTACTAATAGTATGTCAGATAAAGAGCAAAAACTGTTCACCGATTTTGCACCCATCACCACAGAGGAGTGGGAAGCAAAAATTAATGCCGACTTAAAAGGCAAAGACTACGAACGTGCATTGGTTTGGAAAACTTACGAAGGATTCAATGTGCGTCCGTATTACCGTCAGGAAAACCTTGCAGGAAAAGACTACCTGGAGAGTTTACCGGGAGAATTTCCGTATGTGCGGGGAAACAATAAAACCAACAACGATTGGTTCATTCGTCAAAACATTTTTGTTACCGATTTTGAAGAAGCAAACAAAAAAGCGCTGGAAGTGCTTGGAAAAGGCATTACCTCGCTTGGATTCCTTTTCAGCGATTGTGGTTCGGTTACCAAAGAAAGCCTGGGAGTGTTGCTAAAAGACATTTGTCTGGAAGCAGCCGAAGTAAACCTGGTTTGTTCTTGCGATAATAACAATTGTGCTGAAACTTTTGCAGCTTATGTGGCAGAAGGAAAATGGGATAACGATAATGTGATTGCTTCGGCATCGCTCGACCCAATCGGAACTTTTGTTTTAAAAGGAAAACTGGAAGAAGATGCAGTAAAAAAACTTGTTCCGTCTGTTGAGGCTGCAAAAGCTGTTAAAAATTTCCGCGTAATTGGCGTTCACGGAAAATTCTTCGCAAACAGCGGGTCATCAATCGCTCAGGAGTTGGCGTTTTCACTGGCTCAAGGGGCTGAGTACTTAACACAATTAACCGAAGCCGGTGTTAGTGTTGACGATGCAGCCAAAGCAATTAAATTCAACATGGGTATCAGCAACAACTATTTTATGGAAATAGCCAAGTTGCGTGCCGGCCGACTTTTATGGTCGAAAATTGTTGAAGCTTACGGACCGGAATGCAAATGTTCGGCAAAAATGATCGTTCACAGCGAAACCAACCGTTTTAACAAAACCGTTTACGATCCGTATGTAAACATGTTGCGTACTCAAACCGAAGCAATGTCGGCCACCTTAGGTGGCGCACACTCGGTTACCGTACTTCCTTTTAACGCTATTTACGAAGAAACTACTCCGTTCTCGGAGCGTATCGCACGTAACCAGCAGATCCTGTTAAAAGAAGAATCGCACTTTGATAAGATTGCCGATCCTTCAGCAGGTTCGTACTACATTGAAACACTTACTGAATCCTTGGCCGATCAGGCATGGGAGCTTTTCCTTGCTGTTCAGGACTTGGGTGGTTTTATTGCTGCTTTTAAAGAAGGATTTATTCAGGCTGAGGTTAAAGCAATGGCTGCTGACCGTGATAAAAAAATCGCTCAGCGTCGTGAAAACCTGTTAGGAACTAACCAGTTCCCTAATTTCACTGAAGAGATGAAAGCTGATTTCGATGGATCGTTGTTTGAGGCTGTTGACTTAACTGCAGAAGGAGCTGAAGTGGAAACACTAAAACCTTACCGCGGTGCTCAACCATTTGAAACATTGCGCTACACTACAGATATGTACGCGCGCGAAAACAAACGCCCATTGGCATTTATGCTTACCATGGGTAATCTAGCTTTCCGCAAAGCACGTGCACAATTCAGCTGTAATTTCTTTGCAGTTGCCGGTTTCGACGTACAAGACAATAACGGATTTACAACAGTTGAAGAAGGTGTTGCCGCAGCAAAAGCAGCAGGCGCCGACATTGTTGTAGTTTGTAGTTCGGATGATGAGTATGCTGAGATTGTTCCTGCAGTAGCTGAGCAATTGGGTGAAGAAATTCTGGTTGTTGCCGGAGCTCCTGCTTGTGCAGACGAGTTGAAAGCAAAAGGTATCACCAATTTCATTCATGTTAAAAGCAATATACTTGAAGAGTTAAAAGCATATCAATCAAAATTGGGAATTTAAACACAAAGTCACGAAGACTCAAAGAAAACTTAGCGTCTTTGCGCCTTTGCGGTTAAAACAAAAAAATTATGAAACCGAATTTTAAAGATATAAACATAAAAGCAGCTACCGAGCAGGCGAAAGCATCTGACTGGGCTGCAAAAAATAACATCAAAAAAGACTGGTTAACACCGGAGCAGATTCCTGTAAAACCGGTTTACACCAAAGAAGACCTTGAAGGAATGGAGCACCTGAACTATGCAGCAGGTTTGGCACCTTACCTTCGCGGACCATACTCGGCAATGTACGCTATGCGTCCATGGACCATCCGTCAGTACGCTGGGTTCTCTACAGCCGAAGAATCAAACGCCTTCTACCGTCGTAACCTTGCGGCAGGTCAGAAAGGTTTGTCTGTGGCATTCGACCTTGCTACACACCGCGGATACGACTCTGATCACGAACGGGTGATTGGTGACGTTGGTAAAGCTGGTGTGGCAATCGACTCAATCCTGGATATGAAAATCCTTTTCGATCAGATTCCTTTGGATAAAATGTCGGTATCGATGACCATGAACGGCGCTGTTCTTCCTGTATTGGCATTTTACATTGTTACAGGTTTGGAACAAGGCGCTACTTTAGATCAACTTTCAGGAACAATTCAGAACGATATTCTGAAAGAATTTATGGTGCGTAACACTTACATTTACCCACCTGAGTTCTCGATGAAGATTATTGCCGACATTTTTGAGTACACTTCTCAAAACATGCCGAAATTCAACTCCATCTCAATTTCGGGTTACCACATGCAGGAAGCAGGTGCAACTGCCGACATTGAAATGGCTTACACCCTTGCCGACGGTTTGGATTACTTACGCACAGGTGTAAAAGCCGGTTTGGATATCGATGCTTTTGCTCCACGTTTGTCGTTCTTTTGGGCAATTGGCATGAACCACTTTATGGAGATTGCAAAAATGCGTGCTGCTCGTATGATTTGGGCAAAACTGGTTAAACAATTTAACCCGAAAAACCCAAAATCAATGGCATTGCGTACACACTCGCAAACTTCGGGTTGGTCGTTAACCGAGCAGGATCCATTCAACAACGTTGGTCGTACTGCAATTGAGGCAATGGCTTCAACATTGGGCGGAACTCAAAGTTTGCACACCAACGCACTTGACGAAGCGATTGCATTACCAACCGACTTCTCTGCACGTATTGCGCGTAACACGCAGTTGTACATCCAGCAGGAAACTGAAATTTGTCGTTCTGCCGATCCATGGGCAGGTTCGTACTATGTGGAAGCATTAACACACGAACTGGCACAAAAAGCATGGGCGCTTATCGAAGAGGTTGAAAAACTGGGCGGTATGGCCAAAGCCATTGAAACCGGCGTACCAAAAATGCGTATCGAAGAAGCTGCAGCACGTGCACAGGGACGTATCGACGGTGGGTCACAAACAATTGTAGGTATCAACAAATACCGTTTAGAAAAAGAAGATCCGATCGACATTCTGGATATCGACAACACTGCAGTTCGAAAATCGCAAATCGAAAGATTGGAAAAACTGCGTGCCGAGCGTAACGAAGAAGATGTACAGAAAGCATTGGCAGCAATTACAAAAGCTGCCGAAACTGGCAAAGGTAACTTGTTGGCCTTGTCGGTTGAAGCCGCTAAAAAACGTGCTTCGTTAGGTGAAATTTCAGATGCTTGCGAAAAAATTGCAGGACGTTATAAAGCAGTAATCAGAACTATTGAAGGCGTGTATAAAGCAGAAGCTCAAGACAAGTCTGAATTCCAGGAAGCTCAGGCTTTAGCGAAAAAATTCGCTGAAATGGAAGGTCGTCAGCCACGTATTATGATTGCCAAAATGGGTCAGGACGGACACGACCGTGGTGCAAAAGTTGTTGCAACAGGATATGCCGACCTTGGTTTCGACGTGGACATGGGGCCATTGTTCCAGACTCCGGAAGAAAGTGCTAAACAAGCCGTTGAAAACGACGTGCATGTGGTAGGTGTTTCATCATTGGCTGCAGGTCACAAAACACTGGTTCCTGCTATTATTGAAGAATTGAAAAATCTGGGTCGCGATGATATTATGGTTATCTGTGGTGGTGTAATCCCAGCACAAGATTACCAATACCTGTATGATGCAGGTGCAGTTGCCATTTTTGGTCCTGGTACCAGTGTTGCAGCTGCAGGTAAAAAAATTCTTGAGGTTTTGATTGAAGCTTATAAGGAAGATTAATCAAGGCAAAAGGGTAAAGTTAAAAGTCAAAAAATTGACGAATAGATAAAGAGCCGGTTTCACGATAAGCCGGTTTTTATTTGTCCAAAGAATGTCAGGTCAGGTCTCGTGGTTTCCAAATCGGAATTCGTCAGACTCAATAAGATCTTAATGCCGGTTTTGAAAATAACTGGTTTTTAATTTAGCTTATTAATTTCTGAATTGGTATTTATAGTATTATCCTGCCTTCAATTACTTATAGCTTTTCATGTCATATTTTGTTGTTAAAATCAAATCTTAGAAATTTTAATTATTTAATATTTTCCAGGTTGCAATTTACCAAGCATTGAATATTTAGTATTTCTAACAATGGAGACTGCATGGAAATGCAGAAAAAAATAACTGTAATAAAAAAGTGCGATTCAAAAAGAAACGCACTTTTAACCATTATCTTAAACTTTACATTCATTGAATTACAAAGTTGTGTGAAAATACATCCTCTTCATTGGTAATAACTACTTCATAATTCCCTTTCTTCAAATCTTTTAGATCTACTGCTTTGTTAATAGTAAAACTGTTGCCAAGTTTTGATTCCGTCAATAGTTTTGAATCTTCATAAACATACAATGTTACGTTTTCTTTCTGAAAATTAAGAAACGAGAATTTTAACATGTCATTTTCCTGAACAAAATACGGGTCAACCGATTTTCTAACATCAACTACTTCTACTTTTCCATCAACAATTTCCAATTCCTTTACTACTTTTTCATCATCGATTTTAACTGAATAAAAATACAATCCATCCTCCAATTCTGAAAAATTGTAACGTTTTTTAAACTCATTTACAGGGACTGTAGTTTCTAATGAGTAAAGCTCATCACCATACGCGTTTTTAACATCAATCTCAACCAAACTCATGTCGGCGTTTGAGATTTCCATCACTGCATAATCCACATCATTTTCTAATAAATTAACTTTTAAGTTCCCTGATGCTAAAGCGACATTCGCTAACATCACCAATACTAATAATACTGCAAAATTTTTCATTGTTTTCATTGTTTTTAATTTTAGACGTTTACCATATATAAACCTTAAAAAACATTTTTGTTTACTTTTTCATTTATTTAAATAAACATTTAAACTACAAATTCATATAATACCTATAAATAAGCACCTTTTAGAATATGTTAATTTATGTTAATCTTTGCGATTTGCGATTTTGGGAACATGATTTTACAAAAACTTAAGTTTAATAGTTCACAAAAAACATGCTGGCGGGTTTACTCAACCAACAAATTCATCTAAAAAATTATTAACGAAAAGGGTTGCTGCCTTCAAATGATAGAGGAACGGATTTAAAGAGAAAAAATTGATTGTAGCCTTGTTATGAAAGAATACAGAATTTAAACCACTACCTACAGGTTTTTAAGAACTTCCAGAACATCTCTGGTTTTTGCTCTTCCACCATGTTTTGTGCTAATTTTTGAATATTTAATAATTCCATTATTATCGATGACAAAAGTAGATGGATACGAAATTTCTTTTGGAGCATCCCAGCGTAAACCATATTTGTTAATCATCGAATAATCAGGATCTGTGGTAAAATGAAAATTTTCAGGAAAATCAAAATCAGTAGTGAATTCATCGGCATGTTCATCCAGGTTATTTGCTTTTCCGGGGTATACCATCAATACTGTTGCTCCTGCTTCCGAGAATCCTTCAGCTTCAGCAAGTAAACTACCCACCTGTCGGGAGCAAATAGGACACTGATACTCAGGGAAACCTCTTAAAACAACAAGTACCACCAGATTATCTTCATATAAGTTACTCAACTGTACTTCTCTTCCTTCCATTGTTTTTAAACTAAAATCAATGGCTTCATTTCCAACAGCGAGATGTTCAAAATTCTGTGCCTGCGCTATTCCAAAAATCAAAACCAAAAGAACTACAACAAAACCCTTCATGATCTATCCTATTTTTATTGCTTATATAACAGGTAGTTTCTGCAAAAGTTTTTAAGTCCGCATTTTTTCATAAATTTGATAATAACATTAGCTGGTACCAATAAAACAAAAGTGAATTTTTCAAATCACATTAGTAGTTTTTTGCAACACGGAATACCCGGACTTTTATTCGGACATTACCAATTTCCATTTAAATTTTAAAATTTCAAAATATGAAAGATTATAATCTGGCAGAACTATACACCAATTCCTTTCAAAAAAACTGGAATAATCTCGCGTTTTCCGATTACGAGGGAAAAGATTTTAAATACTCAGAAATTGCAGAAATTATAAAATCGCTCCATTTGTTTTATCAACTTATTGGCATTCAAAAGGGGGATAAAATTGCCGTAGTAGGCAGAAATTCAGCACATTGGGGGGCAACTTTTTTATCGGCAATTTCCGCCGGATTAGTTGTTGTTCCTGTACTCCCCGATTTTAATGAAAGTGATACGAATCATATTATCAATCACTCTGAATCGAAAATTGTTATCGGTGCCGAGTCGCTTTTGGAAAAAGTTGATCTGGAGAAATCTGCTAATCTTCAGGCAATTTTGGTTTTAGAAAACTTTTCTCTTCATCAGGCAAAAGATGAGAATATTCAATACAAACTAAACGATGCTTTCAATTATTACAAAGAAAACAAACTTGAGCCGCAAGGATTTGTTTTTGAAAAGTGGCAGGAGGATGAAATGTGTATAATTTCGTACACCTCGGGCACATCGGGTTTTACAAAGGGAGTGATGATTCCGGAAAGAAGTCTGGTTTCCAATATTATTTATGCGCAAGAACACATTCCTGTTAAAAGAGGCGATAAAATAGTATCTTTTTTACCCATGGCCCATGTTTATGGTTTATTGTTTGAGTTTTTGTTTCCTGCAAGTATCGGATGCCATATTACTTTTTTAAGCAAAATCCCTACTCCTGCAATAATCACGAAAGTATTTGGAATGGTTAAACCTCGTCTGATTTTATCTGTTCCGTTGGTGATCGAAAAAATTTATAAAAAACGATTGCTTCCAACATTACAAAAACCCGTCATTAAGTTTTTACTGGCCATCCCCGGTATATCAAATATTCTACTCAATAAAATTAAAACCAAACTTGAAGAAACATTTGGAGGAAATTTCCTGGAAATTGTTATCGGTGGAGCACCGTTAAGTGCTGATGTTGAAAAATTCTTTAAACGAATTAATTTCCGTTTTACCATCGGATATGGAATGACTGAATGCGGGCCACTTATAAGTTACGATGGCTGGAAAACTTCAATGTCTTCCTCTGCAGGGAAATTGGTTGACAGGATGGAAATCAGGATTGATTCGGAAGATCCCTATAATATAGTAGGAGAGATACAGGTTAAGGGTGAAAATATTATGTTGGGATATTACAAAAATGAAGAAGCAACAAAAGAAACATTTACTGAAGATGGCTGGCTCAAAACCGGCGACCTGGGAATTATAGATAAAAGCAACTACGTATATATCAGGGGACGTTCGAAAAACATGTTATTGGGTCCGTCAGGACAAAATATCTACCCGGAAGAAATTGAAGCCAAAATTTGCAACCAGAATCATGTTGCTGAATGTGTTGTAACAGACAGAGATGGAAAATTAGTTGCTTTGGTTTATCCAGATTTTGAATCGCTGAAACTGGAAAAAATACCGGATACAGAGATTGAAAACATCATGGAGGAAAACAGAAAGAAAGCCAATGCTGAACTGCCAAAATATGAACAGGTAAGCAGCATCGAAATAGTAAAGGAAGAGTTTGAAAAAACACCTAAAAAGAATATTAAACGCTACAAATATGTATAAAAAATTCCCCGGGAGATCAACCCGGGAATTTCTGTAATAATTTATTCTGGATATGTAAACAAGTTATAATTACCTCAATTTCAAACTCCTGTCTTTGGGCGTCATAAATAATTTTATTTATCCAAATGAACATCCATTTGAGGGAATGGAATTGTAATACCGGCTTTATCAAGCGCTACTTTTCCTCCTTCGTAAACATCGAAGTAAACTGCCCAGTAATCCGGAACTTTTGCATAAGGACGAACTACCAGATTAACAGAACTATCTGCCAACTCTGCAACTCCAACAAAAGGAGTAGGATCTTTTAATACTTTTGGATGATTCTTAACAATATTCATCAATACATCTTTGGCTTCTTTAATATTTGAATCATAGGATATTCCAAAGGTCATATCTACCCTTAAAATTCCCTGAGTGGTGTAGTTTACAATGTCATTGTTGGACACAGCAGCATTTGGAATTATAACTGTCTTATTATCAAAAGTTAGCAATACAGTTACAAAAATATGAATTTCCTTAACTGTTCCCTTATGGCCTTGTGACTCAATTAAGTCTCCAATCTTAAAAGGCTTGAACAGCAGTATCATAACACCTCCTGCAAAGTTTGCCAATGTTCCCTGCAATGCCAAACCAATTGCCAAACCGGCGGCACCCAAAACAGCAATAAACGATGTTGTTTCTATACCTATCATACTGGCAATACTTATAAAAAGCATTACTTTTAACAAAATACTTACCAAGGGCCTGAAAAATCCACGCAATGAAACATTAACTTCCCGTTTTTCCATTACCTTGTCAAGTACTTTTACGATGCGGCTGATTATCCAAAGTCCTATGATAAGAACGACAATGGCCATCACTACTTTCATACCGTGGGCCACGATTAATTCGTAAGCCATCTCTAAATAACCTTGCAATTTTTCTTCCATGTTAGTTGTTTTATTTTTTATTTAATTTACTGAAATAGAAACAGTACTGCAACCTTATTGTTTACCATAGTCAGAAATAAACAATATGTTCTCCATTTTTTTTAAATTTGAGATTAGAATTTATCCTTAACCTATGACTGAAAATAACCAAATCACCGGTTCAAATTCAAGATTGTTATCATTGGATTTTTTCCGAGGAATAACAATGTTTTTGCTGGTTGCGGAAGGCACAGCGCTTTGGTCGGTTTTAGTAAAAGAGCCCATAGCCGGAACTTTTCTGGAGCCTTTTTTTCAGCAGTTTCATCATCACCCATGGAACGGATTGAGATTTTGGGATTTAATACAACCATTTTTTATGTTTATTGTAGGTGTTGCCATGCCATTTTCTTATGTTAAAAGATTAAAACGTGGAGATTCGAAAAAGCAAATAACCAGACATATAATTCAACGCTGTATAATTTTGCTGGCCTTTGGAGTAGGTTTGCATTGTGGCTATAACAAAAAACTTGTTTGGGAACTCTGGAATGTACTTTCTCAATTATCAGTTACAATTTTAATTGCCTATTTCCTTATGAGATTCAACTGGACAATTCAAATTGTTGCTTCTTTTGTTCTGCTGATTGTTACGGAAATTGCGTATCGATATTTCCCTGTTGAAGGATTTAATCAGCCATTTGTAAAAGACCAGAATTTTGGAAGTTGGATGGATTTAATTTTGATGGGAAAAATAAACAATGGCGGTGGCTGGGTAGCCATAAATTGTATCCCCACATCAGCTCATACAATCTGGGGAGTTGTTGCTGGTCAGTTATTATTGTCCAACAAACCTCAAATCAATAAATTCAAAATACTTTTGTTATCAGGCTTTATAATTCTTTTTGTCGGATATTTGCTCGACCGAACTTCGATTACTCCAATTATTAAACGTATATCAACCTCATCATTTGTAATGGCATCAGGAGGATGGGCGCTGATAGTACTCGCCTTTAGTTATTGGATTATCGACATAAAAAAAATAAACGGCTTGATTATGCCATTTGTGATTTTTGGCACCAATTCGATATTTATCTATCTCTTTTTCAATACTATTGGAATGCAGTGGCTGAACGACTTTGTTTTTATATTTACAAATGGAATTCTCCTTTGGTTAAATGCATCTGCATTCCTTATTGCAACAATAACATCAATTACCATTTTAGGATTGGAAGGCTACTTGTGTTATTATTTGTACAAAAAAAGAATTTTCTTCAGAATTTAAATCAACAATAAAATAATTCATACATAATTCTAGCGAGGAAATTCTTAAAACTCAATTGTTACAGCAGGAGTTAATATATTATCATAAAAAAGGTAAAAGCAGTTACCAAAAATCACCATTAATAAAAGATATTGACAAAATTGAAGCAGTGAAATAGTAAGTCGGTTATAAAAGATTATTTTGGTCCTGAAATCAGTGAAAGTGAAATTTCAAAAAAAAGGGTGAAGTTGCAAATAAAAAATTTTGGGAAAAGTATTTGCAACACTTTGATTAAATTTCTGCACTGTATAAATGACTTATTATCAAACCAATTACTTCTCAAATCCACAAAAAATCAAATAGTCAAATTAAATCAAAATTGTAACTTTTTTATTAAAATCGTATTTTAAAAGGAAATATTTTGAATTGTTAAAGAAGATTAAATTTCTAATTAACGAAACAAAATTAAAACTACATGCGTAGATTTCTAATACACTTTAACTAACTCCGCAAGTACTTAGTGGATTGATTGGTTATCAGTAAGTGCAGAGTTAAACAAGTAATTAATTGTTTGGTTTTTAAAGGAAAAGCGGTGATTCTTCGCCGCTTTCTTGTTTTTAATAGTTAGACTTCCCACTGTTTTTACAGGTTTGGTGTTAAGTTTTTAGATTCATTATCTTCCTCTTTTAGGTGCTCTTGCAGGTGAAGCATAAGAGTCTGCAGCTGCCGCTTTAGTCTCCAAAAACATTACAGATGAAGCAGTTAATGCTGTAATCCCTATTTTTTTTATCGCCTTTTTTCGACTTATTTTTTTTCTTAATCCTTTTTCTGACTTTTGAAAATCCTTTTTACTCATACTTCTCAACCTATCTCATTAATATCAACTTTTCTGTTTGCTGTCTTCCACTTTGGTCTATTTTTAGAAAGTAAATTCCTGCCGGAAAATATGAAGCATCGATTTTATTTCTTGACAAATCCTCCGCTTTTTTATTTTTCCATAATTTGCCATCTGCACTATACAGGCACAAAGTAGTGGAATTATCAAAAGGTCCATTAATAAAAATCACCTTCTCACTGGTAAAAACTTTAAATGGTTTTTGATTGATTTCAGATTTGACATTTGTTGTACTACTTTTAATAATCAGAAAAAAACGTTCGGCTCCGGTTTCTCCTTCCTCTAAAATTGTATAATAATGACTTTTCCTTGTATTTAAAATAGTACTTTTTTTCTCCTTTCTATCTTCAAAAACTATATCAACAGAACCTGGTATTCCCTCACAATCAGCCATAAATTCGTATTCACCACCCAGCCAACAATCAACTCCAACCGGAATGATTGTTTCGTCCATTGCTGAATTAGGAAGTGCCTGTATTGCAAGTTCATACATATTATCTTCAGGAAGCTTTGTGTAAAGTGCAATATCGGGATTGCCCTTTAACTTACTGATATCATACATTTTATCAAATCCTTTAGTCATGTTGTCACCAAAATAAATTATCGTACTATTTTCAGCTTCAGTTGACCAGATTTTTAATTTTATTTTTGATTGTGGTTTTTCTGTAGATTTCAAAGCTACATTTGAATGAATTTGCATTGAAGGAGTAAATTGAATTGTACCGCCTCCGGTTTTCGATTTGATTACGAATCCTTGTCCTAATGAAATATCCATCGGGGTAACAGCAGAATAAGTATCGTAATCCCAAATGTCTTTATTCCAAACATAAATTCCCGCAAAATCAGGATGTATATTGCCAACATTTGCTTCCAAAAAGCTTCCTGTTCCTGTAGCCTTTAATGATGATGTGTATGGATTACCGATACTGTTCCATCCGTTTGCTGATGGAGCAGTTGAATAAGATATTGATCGGGTGATAGTTCCGGAATGAATTGAAATTCCCTGAAAATAAATCACTCTGTTTCCATCACTTACAGGTAATCTGGACAAGTAAGCATTACCACTGCCAAATTGAGTTGATGTCGCTGAGACCACATCAAAAGGTCCCCAATCTCCATTGATTTCAGAATATGGGGCTATGTCATATGCTCCATCATAAAAACCCAGATTATTACTTGCTGCAAAACTACCTAATTCTTGACCGGATACCGGTGAAGATATTATGTGCCAATCATCACTTGGAACAAATTCTCCTACTTGTACATTTCCCGAAACGATTAAAGATCCACCGTTAATTATTACACTTCCTGTACCTGATGCAGTAGACTCTAAGTTCAAATTTTTTATTGTACCAACGGCCTCGGTAATTACAGGCCAGTTACCACTTGAAACCATATCAGGAATTGTCACTTCATCATTTGAACCGGGGACAACACCATGACTCCAGTTACTCGAATTTTCCCAGTCTGAATCTACTGTACCTTGCCAAACAAAAGCAGGTTTTGAAACAAGAACAGTATAATCATGAATTTGACCATTACTTTTATTTTTCACCCTGGAGCAAGGATTTGTTGAATAACCTTCGTTATCTCCAATAATTCTCATTCTTGTATTTCCCAATGCGATTCCTGACGTTGGCACATTTATTTGAGCATCAGTATATTTTCCATCATTTCCGTTGGAATCAGAAATTGTTCCAATCGGGAATGATTCTCCGGCATCTGTAAAATCCCCATCATGATTCCAATCAAAAAAAACAGAATAATACAAAGTTTCCCATGTATCAGCTTCACCTTGAATCGTTATGCTATAGGTTCCTCCTGTAAATATCATTCCGGGACTTACCGTTGTTGTAAAATCTTCATAACTATTTGTTGAGTTATTAGTATTATTTAAAGTGCTGAACTCAACTCCGGTGATTGTTTTAACGGTATTAAAAGTAAAAGTACAATAACCAGGAGGTATTGAAGTTCCGGTTGCAGTAACAATTTGTGTATTGGCACCACCCCCTGAAACCGTAATTTCCTGACTGTAATCTACGTCAGTTGAGGTAGGTGTAAAACGAACGTAAACATTTATCGTAGCCAAGCCGGAAGAGGAATACGGGATATCAACAAATTTTCCAAATCCACTTCCAGATGATAACGAAACCTCAAAATTTGCAGGTGCATTAACCGTAATATATCCTGGTGCTAAACCCAAATCAATTCCGGTAACGGTGAATATTTGTTCTGACGAAATACCACCATCATCGACAAAACCAAAAGCAAGAACTGAAGGCGATACAATAAGTGAAGCCAAGGGTGTATATTCTATCCATGTATTACCTGCAAATCCTTTTACTTCTCCCCATTTATTAAAATAACCTGAAACACCACTATGCAAACCTATGTCAACTCCTTTCTTGTTTATATTTTCGGTCCCAAACTTTATTACAATTTTATTTGATGTTTCGTAAAAACTTACTTGTACTGTTGCATATCTGTTTGCCTTAAAGTCTATTTCAATATTATTGAATTCCAAAGTTAATATGCGGTTTGGTTCAGCACCTGTAACCAGATATTTGCAAAATCCACCATTATCCCCAACTTTGTTATCGTAAACTGCCAGTGCAAGAATTTGACCTAAACTAATTGAAGTACTGGTTAGATTATAATCACTTGCTGAAGCATCATCTACAGATGCGACACCGTCAAATCTTATAAATCCATTGGTAGTAACACTTAATCGGTTTGCAGTAGTGTAGATATTATCGTAATACTTAAAAGCGAAGGGCCACGTAAAACTACCTTCAACATCATCTCCTGAAACTATAGAAATTCCTGATGTGCAATCAATCCAGTTGTAATTTGTACCAATATTTCCCGTTTGGATTGAATAATTCCATGATGCAATTGGTTGGCTATAAATTTTTGAAGTTACAGAACTGTATAAAAATGTAAAAGAAATAAGAATATAATATTTTAAAAAATATACAGATCGAAATCTCCAAACAAAATTTCTCATAAACAGTTAGTTAGATCAAAAACATTAATTTAATTACATAAGTTTTTGAAACTATGTGCAAATCAATCCAATCCTATTTCATGTTAAAAACATGGAATCAATTAACACACAGTTAACAATAAATTTACACTAATTTTACCTATACAGCTGTAAATCAGCGCTATCGTGCGAATATATTAAAATAATGAAAAAATGAAAAATGAAAAAACAGAATGTGTGGTTTTGGGAACTGCAATCCCAATTCAAGACAAATGTATTATCTTAACTGAGTCTCAAGTATTAATTGCGCTTAAATATTTTATTCCAAATTTTTCAAAAAAATTACTGTTTTACTAAGTATATTTGTTTGATGATTCCTATATGTACATTTAGGAATTAGTTCTGTTATTTCTTGCCTTTTACATCATTAGGCTATTCTACTCCCCATAACCTATTTGGTTCCGACCCCATTTCCAATAATAGTTCACCTCCTTTTAATAGCTCACTGGCCGGAAAAGAAAAAGTATTTAATACTTTTCCATTTAACATTGCGCTTTGCACATATATATTTTTACGTGATACATTTTTGGCTTCAATGGTAAACTTTTCGCCCCTGTTATACTGTTGCCCAAGGTTAATTTCTACCTTTTCAAACAGAGGACTTCCAATCTCATAAACAGGTTGAACACGGCAACCTCCATCGGTTTGAAACAGCCCCAAAGAAACCATTATAAACCAGGCACTCATCTGTCCCTGGTCCTCGTCACCCAAATAAGCATTTGCCAGTCCATATCCATAATAACGGTCAATAATCGAGCGACTCCATTTTTGTGTTAGCCACGGTTTGCCAACCCAGTTAAATAAATATGAAAAATGCATGCTTTGCTGGTTCCCCTGTATTACCGGATAATTCCAGTACTGGTCGTTTTTACCATTGTAGCGTGTTATATCACTTTCGGCAAAGCCCCAGTTTAATCGTTCAATAAAACGTTCTTTGCCAATAGCTTGTGCCAATGCCGGTACATCTTGCGGAACAAAATAAGTAAGCTGCCAGGCATTCCCTTCTACATAATGATGATTTGCACCTGATTTATAAGGATCAAAATCTGTCATCCATTTTCCCCTTGAGTCTTTTAATCGGGCATAGCCACTTTCTCTGTCAATTACATTCTTCCAATAATAACCACGTTTTAGAAATGTTTTGTAATCATTTTCTTTCCCCAATGCCTTGGCAAATTGCGACACCGTCCAATCATCAAAAGAATATTCGAGTGTATTTGAAAAGCGTCCTTTGTCATAGGGTACATATTTGTATTTCAGATAATGCTCCAAATCACGGTTCCCGGCGAATCCACCACCTACATTACTAGCCTTTGTTGTCTGCATTTTTTTACAGGCTTCATATGCCAATTCAACGTCATAGTCGCGAATTCCCATTTGGTAAGCTCCTACAATTAAAGGAATTTCATGCTCTGCAACCATCACTGGAATATATTCCATCCCGGCAGGTCCTTTTGCCAGCCAACCATTGGTTTTATACATTGCCAGTTGTGAGTTTACCCATCGGTTGCTCCATTCAGGGGTTACAAGGTTCCAAAACTGGTTCAGGTTCCAGAAGGTATTCCAAAAAGCATCACAACCCAATGCCGGTGAATCAGGATTCTCCAATTCCTGCAAGTTTTCATCGGGACCGATCCATTGACCGTTAACATCACTAAAAATATTTCGGCTACATAAAGAGCGGTACATATTGTTATAAAAACGCATTTTCTCGCGGGCGTCGTTGCTTTTTATTTTAACCCGTTCCAACAGGTCATTCCATACAGCCACATGGTTTTCCCTTACCGCTTCAAAATCCCATTGAAACGGGTCACTGATTTCGGTGGACAGATTTTCTATCGCATTTTCAATACTTACATACGACAAACCAGTTCGAACCTGTACCACATTATTTTCTTTTGTTTCGAATTCAACAAAAGCACCTGCATCTTCAACAGTTTCCATTTCCAATCTGGTTTTACCTCTCACAATACCGTCCTCTGTCCAGAAGCCTATTTCTTTAATTGGTTGGTCAAACTCGGCAACAAAATGTACAATATAATCCTGGTTTATTCCTCCTGCCCAGGTATTGGGAGAATGGTGCCTGCTGTAACCCACAACCTGATTTTCCCCGATTTTCTCTATTTTAAAGCTTTTAATCATGTAACTGTATTCAGCTGGAATTTTCAAGTCAATCATCACCCGTGAACCTTCCCTGTTTTTTGGAAAAGTATAACGCTGAAATCCACAGCGGGTAGTTGAGGTCAGTTCAGCAGTAATATCATAATCGGTTAAATCTGCTTTGTAATAACCAAGTGGTGCCTCTTCGGTTTCTTTATTTAACCGCGAACGGTATCCTTCATCCGGATTGTACTGGTCTCCCATTTGGATTTGTAGTTCGCCGTTTGTTGGCATAAATCCAAGGCCAGCCATAGTCCACTCGTGAATATGGCTAAATGTTCCAACTGTTTCAAAAATAGGATCGTAACCGGCTTGCCAACCTGCATCCTGGTTATCGGGACTTAGTTTTACCATACTAAAAGGCATCCATGGTCCGGGAGCAATCATCCAACGCGAATGGGCTGTTCCAATTTTTGTATTCACATAACCTGCTGCTGATTGTATTTTTTTGGGCTCCCGTACTATTTTACCCGATTGTATGATTTCACCGTTCAAACTGATTTCGTATTTACTTTTTACTTTTTTCGAAACAGCAGGCATGGGCGCTTCAAAAATATAGCGCCCTTTTTCGATTGTCTCTTCAAAAATTTGATCACCGTCAACCAAAACTTTTAGTTTGGGTAAGCCGTTGATGTGTTCAACATCAACCAACAGTGGCTGAAAATTCCCATACTCAGTTTTTAATTCATATTCAGCTGATTTTACATTTCTCAAAAATACATCCCGGTTATCGCTGAGTTGCACATTTGCCGGCCCCTCTATTCTCACCTGGTCGAATAAAAGCCATGAGCCTTGAATAGTAGTTAGTGATATTTGGTTTCCGCCGGTTTTTAACAAATCAGAAGGAATTGGATGTTCAATTAAATACTCCTGCCCTTCTCCTGAATTATCTTCAAGGGTATTTATCCCGGAGCCTTTTGGTAAATGAAAATTAAACTGTTTTTGGTTCACAGTTATCTTAAAAACAGGAGCCTCCTCTGAGTTGATTTCATACAGGTCGACTACCAGTTTCCACTCTTTGTTTTTTGGCAATTTTTCAATTCCAAAAAGAATATTTAAAGTGTGGGTTCGCCAGCCTGAAGTAGACCATGTTCCACCCCACTGGTCAAGTGGGCCGGGCAGAACATATGGAAAATCCGATTTCTCTTTCGATGCTCCGATCAAATAGAATTTGTCCTCCCATCCAAAATCATTTTCAATAAAATTGGCATAATTATCAGGTGCCAAAGCAAATTCAGCACAACTGTTATCTGCTGCCCCTATTTGCCAGATAACTGTATTTTCAGTCTGACAACCCTGCCAGATTAATCCGGATAATATTAGTAGAAATAAAAATTTGTATTTCATTTTACTTACTGTTTTCGTTTGCCCAGTCATAAAACATTTCAATGGATTTTGCCAAAACTCCTGCTGAACCTTTAAAATCGGAAGAGCCTGCAGGAGTTCCATCAATTTTATACCATTCGTAAAAACCATTGTTTACTACGACACGATTAAACATCGGTTGTGCCAACTCATAAGCCTCTTCAACATAACCGTTAGCAATTAATTGTTGAATCATTCGTCCACCAAACCAGGTCCAATCTCCTCCATTTTGATACTCATATGGTTTTGAAATATTTTCCGCCAACACCTCTTCAGGATAGGGTGGATAAAGTGTTAATCCGATTGAAGGTGCTCCCGATAATTTTACATTCTTTTTCATTTGTTCCAGCACAATTAAAATTTCTTCTTTATTCAGAACTCCTGCTTCAATGGCCACTGCTGTTCCTCCATGAAAGTGAATTTTATTTTCATCAAAAGAATCGGGAAATGGAGAATTTCCATTGATGTATCTGTGTGGAATAAATTTTTTGTTTTGTGAATCCCAAAGATGCATCCTAATTTTATGTAAGGATTCATTAGCCATATGTTCTAAAGCTTCCTTTTCGTCCTGTTTATTTGCTAATTCAGCGAGGTTTTTTAACGCTATCACAAACATTGCATTGTCATAAACATCCATACTCCAATGAGTTAGACTATCAACATCTACAACAGCACCACCCTCAACCTGAACATCTCCCCAGTCAAACGTTGTTGCACCAATTAACAGACCATGAATCGAAGAATATCTTTCTTCGATAAGAAAAACATAAGCTTTGAAAATTCTGTCCCAAACGGTGATTCCGGCAACCTCCTCTTCAAGAATACTTCTGTCACCGGTTTTTTGAATGTACTTATAAATGGCCTGAATTAAAGAAGTTTCCTGGTCGGTTTCCACTGTATTTTTAAAGCCGACATGACCGGGGGCGGTTTTTGAATAATAGGGATTTGGATCATTCCACGTAAAACCTTCCTTCGGGACAAAACCATCTAACAGCTCACCATTTTCCTGCTGAAAATGGAAAAACATCAACAGGTTTTCCCTTATTATATTAGTATCATATTCCTGGCACGAAAGTTCTATAAAGGTATTTAAATCCCGGGCCCATACCATTTGATAACCAGTGCCTGCATAAAATCCCCTTCTCATTAAATTCCTGGCCATACTGTCTACTTTTACCATAGTCTTGTCTGCAAGTATTTTTGCAGCCAGTTTTTTATTGGTTTTTTGCTCCGATGAACAGGCAATCAAAAAAAATACGATGGATATCATAAGAATATTTATTATCCTCATTTCTGAATTTTTATTGTTTTGCTTCTGGCAGTTTGACGACATTTTTTAAATCCATTTTTATAAGCCTTGTTAATCAATTTATTTGACAAAAGCTTTCACTATCATGGCTACATTATCCGATTCATTTATAATTTCATACGAACCTGCGGCTGCCGGAACGACAAAAGTTTCGGCATAATTAAATCGTTGTTTTGCCCCGTTTTTCGTTTCAATTATAATACTTGTACCTTCTACCAAACTAAGTACATGGCATTTGTTTTTTGTTTGAATCTTAACATTGGTATTGACATGAATGCGGTGCACATCGTATAAATGTTTTTTGTGTGTTGGCAAGTGAAAAAGTTCCCATCCATCTCCTCGTTCAATAAGTTTTGGTTTTGAAATCAGGTTCTTTTTTACATATTCTCCTTTTCTTTCAAAACACAGATTTTCCATACCTCTTTCAATATTAATCGGGCGTGGTTTACCATCCAAATCCAAACGAAGCCAATCGTATAATTTAAAAGTAAAAATATAGGGTGTTGAACTGATTTCCAGCACGAGGTTATTGATTCCCGAACCATGAATTGTTCCCGGTGGAATCAGAAATAAATCGTGTTTTTTTGCAGTATGCTTTTGTACATATTTGCCTACTTCCAATTCAGTTTTATTCTGATAACTTTCAGTTAAAGCCTTCCTAAATTCCTTTGGCTCAATATTATCCTGAAAGCCCAAATAAACATCCGCATCGTTCTTTGTATCCAGAATATAATAGGTTTCTTCCTGCGTAAAATCCTCGTTAAAATGCTTTTTTGTGTATGCTTTGTGAGGGTGACACTGAATGGAAAGATTTCCACCATCGAAGGTATCCAGAAAATCAAAACGAATCGGGAATTCCACACCATATTCCTGAAAAGCTTCACCCAAAACATTTTCTGCTTCCTGAAACATCAGCGTATCAAACGACACCTCTGCAACTTTGCCTGAGCTTTCAAAAAGCAAACCATTTTCAGGGACTATCAGCTCGAACGACCAGGCGTAATTTGGGACATTTTTATTTAAACCTTTGATTTTGTCGATGCTCCATTTTCCGCCCCAGGCACCTGGTTCAAACCATGGTCGAACACGAAAAACATTCTCACTGATTTCTTTTAATCCATTTCTTAAATCGTCGCCTTTTAACCAGCTTATTTCATCGGGCCGTTGTTCATCAATAACAATATCTACTTTTGGTAAAAGTTGTTGCTTTTGCTTGTTCATTAATATCCAATCGACAAAATAAAAGCGCTTGTACATGGGTTTTATTTCATCCGGTTTTACAGCACCAATATTTGTAAGCGATTTTGCCCTTGCTCTAAATTGCAATTCATTTTTGGGTAAATCAATATAAACCAAAAAACCTTGAATTCCTGTTAGGCTTGCACCTACTCCATAAATGATGTTTAAATCTGATTTTTTGCTCAGGCTAATCTCTTTCAATTTTTTGATTTGAAAAAAATCAACTAAATCCAAGGTTGTTCGTGTCCCAAAAATAGGATCGTCTCCTCCTAAAAATGGTTCAATTATACTATCAATTTCAGATTCCGGTTTTAAAGTTTTAGCAATATTTATCCAGTTGGTGTTTATTCCTTTTATTCTGAATTCAAATTCTAACTTTTCCCGAATGTTTTCATAAAATACTCCCTGGTATCCATCAATAAGCACTGTTTTGTAATTCGAAAGTTTTGCTGCAAGCTTTTCAAATCCTGTATGAATTTTCCCTTCACCTAATGAGTAAGTTGGGTATAATCCATATTCTCCAACAATTTCTTTTTCCTTTTGAGCCGGCATTAAAAACTGGCTCGAATTTCTCCAATCCGTTTTTATCATTGTTTGTTTTCTTCAGCAAATTTCTCGAACATTAAAATGGCCTTATAAAGTACTCCTGCCGATCCCCGAAAAGTCCCCGAACCTTCAGGTTCATTTTGAACTGTGTACCACTCATAAAATCCATCGTTATCCTTCACTCGTTTTACCATGGGCTGAATATGATCATAAGCCTCTTCCACAAATCCATTTTTGATTAGTTGCTGAATCATACGCCCTCCAAACCAGGTCCAGTCGCCACCATTTTGGTAACCATAAGGATACATACCTTTGTTCTCGAAGGCCCATTCGGGGTATGGGGGATACATCGTCAATCCAATCGAACCCGCTCCCGATGCTTTAACATTCGCTACCATTTTTTCCAGCGATATTTTTATTTGTTCCGATGAAAGCAATCCGGCTTCAATGGCAACGGCTGTCCCGCCATGGTAGTAAATTTCGTTTTCGTTAAAATCATCCGGATAGGGCGAACCATCTAAATAAACATGAGGAATAAACTTGTTGTTTTTATCGTCCCACAAATATTTCATGGTATTTTTTGCAATCTTATTACGAACAGGTTCCCATTTTTCTTTTGTTGCAGGAATTATTTCCATCATATTGTCAAGAGCAATTATAAGCATTGCATTGTCGTAAATATCCAAACAGAATTTACTGTCATCCGTTATAAAAACTCCCCATGGATGACTATGCTGAACATCGCCCCAGTCAGCCGTGGTAGCTCCCCAAATCAAACCATATTCTTCACTCCAACGATGGTTTAATAAAAATTCCATCGACCATTCCATTCTTTCAGCAACAGTTTTATCTCCTATATCTTCTCCCAGAAATTCTGTATCTCCGGTCTTTTTTACATACTTGTAAACCGCCTGAACCAATGATGTTTCATGATCTGTTTCAACTGTATTTTTATGCCCTGCATAGTTTGGTTCCAGGTCGGTAAAAATATATTGGTATCCACCCTCGGATTGTTTTGCTTTTTCCCTGGGAATAAAACCATCTATTATATTACCGTCTTCTCTTTGCAAACGAAAGAATACACGCAGGTTTTCCTTTAGAGTTTCTTTGGGATAAACTTCTGCTGATAATTCAATAAAAGTATTGTAATCCCGAATCCAAACCTCACCATAACCATCGCCCGCATTAAAACCCGTTTTAACAATTTCCAATGCTTTGGTTTTGGTGAATGCAAAATATTCGTTGGCTTTGATTTGGTCTTTTAAGTCGGGTGATTGTTCCTTTTTGGGAGTTTTGTTTGTGCAGGCTGCCAAATATAGAATGATGATTAATAATGTTGTTAGTTTCATCTTATTATTATTTTCAATGTTATAATTTATGGTGTCATTTCGACGAGTTGGCGAGGAGAAATCTGTTTCTATAATGTATCATAAATTCTTTCATTCAGAAATTCTAAATTAGGATTGAATTCTTTTATCAGCTTTTCCTTTTTCTCTCGTCTCCATTTTTTTATTTGTTTTTCTCTTTTTATTGCATCTTCTATGTCTTGAAAATGTTCATAATAAATTAAGAAGTTGCAATTATATTTCTGAGTGAATCCCGGTATTAAGCTGTACTCATGCTCATAAGTCCTTCTTCGTAAATCGTTGGTAACTCCAATATAGAGAACTGTTTTATTTTTGATAGTTACGATATACACGAAGTAATTATGGTCTCTCATCCTAATAATGTTGAAGATTTCTCAGTCGTTCCTTCTTCGAAATGACAATACATCATTAAATCTAATGGTCACTCATTGAAGGAGGAGGAGTTTCTACTCCCCAGTTCTTATTGGGTGCTGCACCCATCGTAAATTTTAATGTTCCTCCTTTTAAAAGTTCAGATCGTTTAATCCAGCATAATTCTATGTTGCTTTTGTTGAACTGCACATCCTGAACATATCTATTTTCTGATGAATTATTTTCTGTTTGAATTACCAAAGTTTTTTCAGGACTATTCTCCAACCGAATGGTAACTTTTTTAAACAAAGGACTTCCAAACTGAAAGGTAGGATTAGCATTGGCATGCCCCTGCACATCAAACAAACCAAGTGCATTCATCACAAACCAGGCACCTAATTGTCCCTGATCTTCATCCTGCCCGTAACCATAGCCATGTAACGACTCCGTTCCATAAAATTCATCACAAATGGTTCGGGTCCATTTTTGTGTTAGCCAGGGTTTGCCCGAATAATTAAACAACCACGATTGATGCAAACAAGGTTGATTTCCCTGATTGTATAAAGTTTGAACTCCCGAGAAACTATCAATCTCTTTACCTCCACCGAATAAAGATTTCCGGCTTTCCTCAAAAGTAGTTTCCAGTCTTTCGTTGAATAAATCCAATCCCATTTTATTAATCAGTCCTGCAGGATCATGGGGAATAAACCATGTAAACTGGTATGCATTTCCTTCCTGAAATCCGTCCCATGCCTTTAGTGGATCAAAATCTTTGATAAACTCACCGTCCGGTAGTTTTGGCCTGATAAATTTTGTTTCCTGATCAAAAATATTCTTCCAATAGTTTGCTTGATTCATCAGCTTCTCAAAATCTTCTTTTTTACCCAATTGTTTCGCCATTTGTGCAACGGCATAGGAACTGAAACAATATTCCAGGGTATGGGATGCTCCGAAATTGAAAGACCAGCCATTTGATATTATCGTATCTTCGTATGGAACGTATCCCAGGTTGATAAAACGATGCATATCGTATTTACCGTTTCCTAAATTTCTACCGCGATACTCAGTCTCATTTTTATGGGCAGCCCGGTAGCCGGTTTCCCAGTCAAAATCCCGAAATCCGCAATTGTATGCTCCTGCTATCAGCAATCCCTGAAAATTGGTTTGTACACCATTGGTATATGCTCCGGCTGCAACTCCGTCATGTAACCATCCTGTTTCTTTATAAAAATCGATATTGGATTGTAGATATTGTTGAAAATAACCGGGATAAACCAGGAACCACAATTGACTTAAATTCCAGAAACCACCCCACATTCCGTCTGTATTAAAGTGATTGTATTTGGGCTTTCCATTTTTATCCAAAGGAATTTGACCTGTTCCATCACCATTTAATTTGTACTGTCCATTCACATCACTTGCCAGGCCCCGACCTAAAAGAGCATGGTAAAGACCGGTATAAAATTTGGTTTTGTTGATCGCATTTTCGTCATCTACCTGAATTCTTCCCAACATCTTATTCCATTTATTTGTAGCCATTTTATGAACTTCATCAAATGTGACATTTGTTGCTTCTGTTTCCAGGTTTAACCTCGCATTTTCAATGCTGCAATAGGACAAACCCACCTGCATTTCGATTACCTCGTTGGCCGAGGTATTGAAATTCAGAAATAGGCCGTTTTTAACTCCTTTGGTTTCAGTGCTGCTCTCTGCAATAATTGACTCCACAAAGGTTCCTACACTTTCAGGAATTTTATTTAGCCTAGCCACAAAATACATTTTTACCCTGTTCCCGGGATCACAGAATTTTACATATTCCGGATTAGTTTCAACATATCCTTCCACCTCACTTTCGTTTACCAATCGTGCATATGCTTTAGTTACATCACTGCTTTCGCCCTGTTTATGGCCAATGTCAAATATTAAACGTGCTTCTTTTGATTCAGGAAAAGTATATCGATGAAAACCGACTCTTTCGGTAGCTGTTATTTCGGTTTTAATTCCATAATCTTTTAAGAAAACGGAATAATAACCCGGCTCAGCGTGTTCGTCCTTTTTGTCGAAACGCGAGCGATAACCATCATCAGGATTTTCCAGTGTACCCGGCACAATTTTAAGATTTCCTGTTGTTGGCATAACCACTACTCCACCAATCTGAAATTCGTGAAAATGGCCAAATCCTTCAATTGAATTATGCCGGTCATCATAACCACCGGGGAGCCAACTGCCAATACTTTCGTAGGCATTGGTGTGCGGAGCCAGTTTGACCATTCCAAAAGGTAATGCTGCAGGGGTATAAAAAAACCAGCGGGCATGCACGGAACCTATTTGCGGATCTACATATTGCACAGCATTATATGTTGGTTGAATATCTGATTCAGGTTGACAAGCTATCACATTCAAAAGTGTAATTGCAAACAAGCCTTTTAAGATTTTATACCCAAATAATTGTCCAATTTTCTTTATTTGAAACTGTATTATCCTTGTCCTCATTGTAATTTATTTTGAACTGTTACATTTTACTGAGTGCGGGAATTATCCTTTTATAAAAATTATTATCTACAAGCGTTGCTGCGCCAATAAACGCGGCAGCTTCTTTTAATTCCGAAACAGAGATTTCCATCTTTAAGCCCCTCTTTTCAAGATACTTGTTAAGGCTATTTCCAAAAAGATGATATGCTCTTGAAATATTCCCACCTATAACAAAGACTTCAATACCAAATTTTTCAATCCATGGATGTAAAAACATTCCCATTTTTATCCCAAAATCATCAAATAAATCTTGTGCTATTTTATTCTTACCTGCTAATTCTGCCAATTGTTTCACCCCCGAAAGTTTTTCTCCGGCAAGCATTTCAAAACGAGATATTAGTCCTCGTGTTGAAAAGTAATCATCAGCAATTCCATTTTCAAAAGGCAAATGCCATAAACATCCGTTTTCGGGAACTTCGTCACCATCAACAACCGGGAGTTCGTTTCTGATAAAAGCGGAACCAAACCCTGTTCCAAGTGTAACCGACAAAGATTGACTGCAATCACTGGCTTTTCCAACCTGGTCTTCCCCGATAGCAAAAGCTGTTGCATCGTTTATAAATCTGATTTTAAAATCGCCGGGTAATTCCAGATAGTTTTTTAACAAATCAGGAACATTAACTCCGTAAATATTTTCGTATTTCCCGTTTTCTCCCGTAAAAAGTGGAATACCTTTGACATAATCAAACGGACCGGGCATGGCAAATCCAATTCCTGAAACTTTATCAAAACCTGCCAGTTCCATGGTTTTTCTGATAGTTCTTCCCCAGGTATTAATTATTTCATCCGGTTGTCCATGATTATCTAAGTCATTTTCAGCATGTGTTTTTTTTAGTAATGTTTTGCTTTCCAGATTGTATGCTACACAACTTACATGGCTCCCGCCAATATCAACACCTATGGCCAGTTTTTTATCCATATTATCTTCTTATTTCAATGGAGTAGGTAAATTTTTCTGCAACGTAAAATCCAATATTGTATTCTACAGGCCGATTCCCGGGATCGCTCACCCTACGTTCCCGGATTAAAACAGGCTCACCTGTTTTTATTTGTAAACGGTTGGCGGTAATTTTTGAAGCAATCCGGGCTTTAATTCTTTCATACGAGATTGCCACAGGGGTTTTATATTTTGTTTCCAGTAATTCGTACAAAGGTTGGCTAAAATCTTCGTATTGTCGAACTCCCAGTCGAGGGTGCAAATAACTTTCGAAATATACAAAAGGAGCTAAACTGTCGCCTCTTAATCGTGTTACTCTTAATATTTTTGTTTTTTCAGGAATATTAAAAAAAGTAGATACTTTATTGTCAGCTTCTACCCATTCAGCTTTGTTCTGGTAGTTTTTAAATGAAATCCCTTTGTCATTCATTTCCTGGGTAAAAGAATGCCAGCTGTTGAGTTGTGTCGTAAGTGTGTTTTCTGCAACCTTTGTTCCGTAACCCTTTTTCCGAATGATTAATCCTTCGTATTCCAGTTTATTGGTAGCTTGCCGGATTGTATTCCGACTAACTCCCAGGGTTTTGGCCATTTCAACTTCGGGTGGAAGAAATTCACCATTCTGATATTGTGGCTGCTCAATTAGTTTTCTTAACAGTTCTTCAACCTGAAAATGCAAAGGAATTTTACTGTGATGATCAATTTCAAAAGTCATATTTGTTCAAATGTTCATACATTTACAAATGTATAAAAATAAAGCGATGTATTTTTGAATTTTACGTGATTTATGATTTTAAAAGAAGGTTAACGCCTTCCCTTAACTTCTTTGGCATCAATCAATTTGTAAAGTTTATCAGCGCGACGAAGTTTAGTATCAATTTTAACTGACACACGCTCACCTTTTTTTGCCTCCTGAACAGGTTCTAAATCAACCCGGATTTCTTCTACAATAGTTTCCACTACTCCGGTAGTTGGGCCCGAGATAATAATTTCATCACCTACTTTCAGATTATTGGTTTCGAGTTTAAATTCTGCCACCTTAATTTTTGTAAAGTAATTGGTGCATTTTCCAATATACAGTTTTCTTTTTGTCGCCAGTGAGCCGTAATTTTTGCTCCACTCACCCAAACGTTGCCCCAAATAATATCCATCCCAAAAACCGCGGTTAAAAACTTTTGCCAGGCGCTTGTTCCAATCTTCTATTTTCTCGTCAGTAAAACTATTATCGAAATATGCATCCACAGCTTCCCGGTAACATTGAACGGTTGTTTTTACATATTCAGCAGATCGGGCACGCCCTTCGATTTTTAAAACAGAAACGCCGGCATCCAGGATTTTATTTAGAAAATGAACTGTTTTTAGATCTTTTGGCGACATGATATATTCGTTATCAATAACGATTTCAGCACCGGTTTCTTTATCGGTAACCGTGTAAGCACGTCTGCAGGTTTGCAAACATGCACCGCGGTTGGCTGATGAATTCATTTCATGAAGACTTAAATAACACTTTCCGCTTATCGCCATACAAAGTGCTCCATGCACAAACATTTCAAGACGAACCAATTCTCCTGATGGCCCTTTTATCTGCTCACTTTCAATTTGTTTACTGATTTCTGTCACCCTCCCCAGATTCATCTCACGTGCCAAAACCACAACATCGGCAAACAGGGAGTAAAATTTAACCGCTTCTATATTGGTAATATTTACCTGTGTTGAAATATGAACCTCGAGCCCGATGGAACGTGCAAACTGTATTACAGAAACATCGGCTGCAATCACCGCTGAAACTCCTGCATTTTTGGCAGCTCGAATTACTTCATGCATTAAATCGATTTCGCCATCAAAAATCTCAACATTTAAAGTTAGATAGGTTTTTACCTTATTTGAGGAAGAGATTTCTACAATCTTTTTCAAATCTTCCAAAGAGAAATTACTGGAGGATCGGGAACGCATATTTAAATGCTCCACCCCAAAATACACCGATCCTGCTCCCCCTTGAATAGCAGCCATCAACGATTCGTATGATCCAACCGGCGCCATTATTTCTACATCTCTTCTCTCCATTCTATCTAATTTCAGGCGGCAAAGTTAATCGATTTGTTGGAAATTGGAATATTGAAGGGATGGAACGCTGATGACAGATATGATTTGGGACTTTGACTTTCCAAAGTCAAAGATAATATACCGGACTTGGGAAAGTCCGGCTCCCGCTGTTTGTTTTAAAGAACCGTTCCTTCTGAGTTGAAAACACAGAGGGAACGGTTCTGTTTTTATTTAATCGGGCGAGAAGTAAAAATCAAATCGGCGAATCGGAATTCGCCTCACCCTGGGTTACACAAACTTCTCCCGTTTCTGCAAATTGAATAAACCGTAAAGGATAAACACCAACATCCCCACACCAAGGAAAATCCTGTTTTTAGAAATTATCCCCTGCCAGATAATCTGATTCATACTATCAGGGATATCAAACGGATTTAAAAACACATTCCATTGAGTGCGTTCCAGTGCATCGGCCATAATTAACAGGAAGACACCAATTAACACCATTACCACTGCAGTTCCGTTTCCGTTTTTTATCAGGGTTGAAAACATAAAGGCCATGGAACCCAAAAACACAATCGGATACATTAACTGGTAGGCCATTTCTAATATGTTTATTTTATAAAGAATAAGAGATGCTATTCCGGCAAATAACATTATAATGATAAATATGATTACATAAATCATTACCAGTCGCACAAGCCACACTTTGTATCTGTAATTCGGTATTCCAAAAAGGATTTCCAGCATCCTTGAATCATCATCGTTTTGAATGCCAAATGCTGAAGGATAAAATATTAAAAGAATCCCGGGAAATATCAGCAGATTATAAATTGTTCCATCAACAATTGTATTTCTGTTTACAACGGTTTGAATGGCAAAAAACAGAAAAAAAGCAAATGCTGAAATCAGGAACCACACAAACTTGTTTGCAAAAATTATTTTAAGGTTGTACCTGACCATCCGGAACAGGATAATCAGCCGGTTTTTTATATTTAACGAACTACTCATTTATTTCCTGTTTTTTAAAATCTTTTAATAAGCATAGATATGCATCTTCAAGGTGAGGTGAAACCTGTACCGCATTTTCCGAAGGCTTTTCTTTAGCGAGGCAACGCACCCTGATATTTTCGCCATCGCGCATGTGATGCACAATCAGTTTTTTATCGGCAATATTATCGAACTCTTTTGCCGGGATGCTAAACTGCCAGACAAAACCCTCGCCCATGTTTACCATATCAGTTGGTGTTCCAAAGTATTTCAGGTCTCCCCGGTTGATTACTGCCACCTGGTTGCACGAACTTGAAATATCCTCAATAATATGGGTGGAGAAAATTACAATCCGCTCACGACTTAATTCCACAAGCAAGTTTCGAAACCTGATTCTTTCACGCGGATCCAAACCTGCAGTGGGTTCATCCACCACTAATATTCGAGGAAGGTTTAACAGGATTTGCGCAATCCCGATTCGTTGTTTCATACCTCCTGAGAAGGCCCCGATTTTATCAGTTCTACGGTCGTACATATGCACGCTTTTCAGCACATATTCCAATCTTTCTTCCCTGGTTTTTGTATCATTAATTCCTTTCAGAATGGCCTGATAATCCAGGAATTCCCACGCAGACATATTTTCGTAGGTACCAAAGGCCTGCGGTAAATAACCAATCAGTCCCTGTAACTCTTCGCGATAGTTTTGTGTATCCAGTCCATTTATCCAAATCTTCCCATAACTTTGCTCCAGTATTCCGCAAATAATCCGCATCATGGTTGATTTTCCTGCTCCGTTCGGACCAAGCAATCCAAACATTCCGGTTTTTATTTCGAGAGAAACACCATTTAAAGCACGGAACGGAGTTTTACGTTTTCCAACAACCGGAATCTGGCGAACCATATTAAAGTAGCCTCTGCGCAAACCTGCAAATCGACCTGTTATTCTGGCAATATTTACATCTTTTTTATGAATATATTCTCCTGAACTGTAAAATGTAAGAAGCAAATACCAGATAACTCCTATAAAAATTAACATACCCAGATTATCCCATTCAAAATAAAATATGCCTAAAAATACAAGTGGCACAAACCAGTAAAAGAGATTATAAATAATCCTATTTATTTTCAGGTAAATCTTTTTTCCGGATTTTTCATTTTTGTTGATTAAAACCTGATTTATCGGAACCCTTAAAACAAACAAAAAGAAAAATACAAAGTGAGACATCACCCACATCCAGAAATTACTTTCCATATAAAAAAAGGTGAAATAGATAAGGAATCCAAACAGTGGAATCTGCCAAAGTAAATCATTAAAATCGCGCAGTTTTTTGTAGTCTTTTAACAGCCCTGCTCTTTCCCTTATTTTAATTCCTGATTTCCATTCGCGCATAAAACGGCTGTCGCGGTCATAAACTTTTACCAGTTTTCTTACGGTAATCGTAATTGCATCATTTTCGCCAATTACATTGGTACTTGCCTTTCTGAGGCTTGTTTTTACAAAAGCCACTATTCCCGGTACCAAAACGATTAACAAAATAAAATCGAGCATCTGCCAGATAAATGCATCAACCTCGAAATAGATATAAATCGCACCAATCACAAAAACAATTAACATCCCAGCTTTTAGTATCCAGTTAAGCGATTTAATCCAGTCAATTGCATTTTCCAGTCCGGCATATAAGGTTGGAATAAATACTAAAGTCAGTATTGTGCTTAACGACAAGCCTCCGATAACGGTAATAGCAAAAGGTGCCCCAATTGCTCCAACGTACTCCGATTGTCCCATTGCCAGGGGGAATAATGCAACTATGGTTGTAATTGCTGTAATCAGAATCGGTCTTACCCGAGATAATCCGGAGGTAATTAATGCCCGCGATTTTCGATGCCCCCGTTTTCGTAAAATGTTGGTGTAGTCAATCAGAATGATACCATTGTTTACAACGACTCCCAGAAGGATAATAAAACCCATTAAAGTATTGGCATTAAACAAACTGTTATTGGTAATAATAAGGCCGATAAAAGAACCAATCGCTGCAAACGGCACCGAGAACAACAACACAAACGGAGTAATTGCAGATTCAAATACTGCAGAAAGAACCATAAAAATGAGGATAAATGCAGCACCGATTAAAAAGTAAAATTCCCTGTATTGATCTTCTTCATGAATAACTTCAACCGCCACTCCCGGGGGAAGTTTGTAAGAACTAACAATATCATCAATCTCCAGGCGATAAGCTTCCAGAAGGTCCTTTGAAGATTCTGCTTCAGCTACAAATCTGTAAGTAAGTTCAATTTGTTTTTCCTGGTTAATACGAGTAATACTCGATGTTCCGCTGGCATAAATCAATTCTGCAATATCCTGCAAATCGTAAGTTGCTCCTTGCGAATTACTGATTTGAAGTCGTTGTAAATCTTCTATAGTTTTTTCTGTTTTATCCTCATCTTCAGGATTAATTTTCCTTTCTTTTATTATGATCTCATATTCTTCTGTTCCTTGTTTAAAATTCACACCAGAAGTAAATTCTGAGGTAAATGTGGTAAGTTCCGATGCAATGTTCTGGAGATTGATACCGTATTCTGTCATTAAAATCTGGTTGAAATAAATATGAATCTCAGGCCGGTTGCTGGCAACACTCACATTTGCACTTCGTATAGATTCCAAATCTTCGATATAATATTCAAGGTCTTCAGCAACTCCTTTCATCACATCAAAATTTTCACCTTTTATTACCACTCTTTCGCTGTTGGTACCTATACCCATAAAATTACTGAAGCCTTCCGTTCCGGATCTGCTTCCGCCACGAAAACTTGCACTCGATTCAGGAGGTGTCAAACTGATTTCGGCATTGGCAACATTATTTACTTTTCCTTCTACATCTGCCTTTACTTCTGCAATGGTCCTGCCATCGATATCCTTGTAATCTTCCTTAAACACAAAAGTTAAAATGGCCTCTTCCTGCTGAATTCTTGAAATCAAATCTTTTTTCTCTGCAATATCTTCCAAACGGGTTTCAACATCGGCTACTACCAAATCGGTACTTTCAAGTGTTGAGCCGGTGGGCATGGTAACATAAATTGAAAACTGTGTTTCCTCAACTTCCGAAAGGCTGTTTACACTAACTGCCAGAATACTAAAGATGGTTACAAAGAAAAGTACCAGGGCACCAATAATGGTACGCGCCGGATTGCGCATGCTTGCTTTTAACAACACGATATAAATCTGAATTATCCGGTTGTTGGTGGTAACTTTTTCGTAAAAGATATTACCTGCCCGCTTTCCTTTTAACAGGATATGTGCACCAATCGGCACCAGTAAAAGAGCAACAAACAGAGAAATTATCATGGTTGAGATAACCGATACGCCAATATTGTCCCCCAGCAGTTTGATCATAAATTCTGATGAGAAAACAAAAGGTAGGAAAACAATTATGGTGGTTAGTGTAGATGCAATAATCGAACGCATTACTTCCGTTGTGCCCTGCGTAACTGCAAGGTCTGCATCAAATCTTTTACCGGCTAGTCTGTATATATTTTCAAGAACAACAACACTGTTATCCAGAAGCATTCCGATCGCCAGTACCAGTCCTACCAGTGTTAAACTATTTACTGAAATATTTGCAGCATAAAAAAGATTAAAGGCAGTAAACACCGAAACCGGAATTCCCAGTGCCATAAAAGAAACTATTCTGAAATTTTTCAGAAACATCCATAATACAAAAATTGCAAGTAAACCGCCCACCAGAGCCAAATCAATCATCTGGGTGATATTTTTCTCCATCACCTCGGCCTGGTTGGTTTGAACCACAATTTCTACTCCCTTTGATTCCAACTTTTTATTTAATTCGTCCAGCAATTCCTGAACCTTATGAGAAAGGTCAATTTTATTAGCCTGGGAATCGCTGACCAATGTCATTGATACCGCATCGAGTCCATTCACACGGCTTATGGTTTCTTCTTCTTTTACACCAAAATAAACGTCGGCTATATCTTTCAAATACACCGGCCCTTCAGCTACCTGGATATTTTCGATATCGGTAACATTATCATATTCAGCTGTTACATGAACAAAATATTGTTTTTTAGAATCGTGAAGATACCCTGCAAATACCCTGTTTCGTGAATTCTGGTTAATTGCATTTCTGATTTGTGAGGGAGTAATTCCATACGCTTCACAAGCTGCTAAATCGTAGGTTACTTCAATAGATTTCTCATTTCCTCCAAAAACGGTTACTGAAGCAATTCCATTAACATTTTCAATAGATTGTAAAATTTCCGTATCTACAATATTCCGTAGCCTGTCAGTACCTCCTTCCCCACGAATCTGCAACTCCATAAACTGGTTGGTGAGTTGCTGGATATCAACCTTTGTTACCCTTACAAAAAAATTATCATCAAGGCCATCAGTTACCTGCTCAATCTTTTCCTGTAATTTCAGAAAAGTATATTTTGTATCGACATTCTGTTCGAAATTAACCTGAATGGTTGCCGAGCGGTTATTTAAATTTGATTCGATACTCTCGATGCCTTCCATGGTTCCGATAGCTCCTTCAATAGGAATCACTGCCTGATTTTCCATGTATTTTGGATCGACTTCAATAGTTGACTGAACCTGAACAAAAAGCATTGGCAATTCTGCATTCGGAATCAATTCAACAGAAAGACGATTGTATGAAACATAACCAAGGACTGTGAGCCCCAGGAAAAGCATACTTATGAATATTTTTCTATGTATAATGAATTTCATAGTTTAAACAATAGTCGGAAGCCAGGAGACTGAAGACCGAAGTTTCTCTTTCAAAATTTTTAGATTAACAAACTTAAAACCTACCATCTCCTTTATTTTGTTTTAACAAACAATAATCTAAACCTGTCTAATAAGTCGTAAACACATGGAATCACTACTAAGGTCAGTAAGGTGGAAGTTACTAATCCTCCAATAACGGCTAATGCCATAGGTGACCTGAGTGCAGCACTTTCTCCAAACCCGAGAGTTAATGGAAACAAAGCAAGTATAGTGGTTAAACTGGTCATTATGATTGGCCTGATTCGTTGTTGCCCGGCCTGAACTATTGCCGTTTTTCTGTCAAGGCCATCATGAATTAACTGATTAATGCGATCGACCAGAATGATAGAATTATTAACGGCAATTCCAACCAACATAATTATTCCTATAATCGCCATTATATTTAGTGTTTTACCCATTAAGAAGAAAGTAAAAATTGTACCAACAAGTGCTAACGGAATAGTTAACAGAATGGTGAAAGGATGCACCAGCGATTCGAATTGGGAAGCCAGAACCATATACACAAGAACCACTGAAAGCAGTAAAGCAAAACCCAGACTGTTCATCGATTCCTGACGTTTTTCCTCCTCTCCGGTAACCTGAATCCTGTAATTGGGCAGCAAATCTATTGTTGAGGTAGATTGTCTTATTTCTTCTGCCACTTTATCCAATGCTACGCCCTTTTGAATTTGTGCTGTAACTTTTCCAATTCGGTTTTGGTTTCGTCTGATAATTTCTTTTGGAGAAACATCCATCGAGATTTCTGCAATTTCATTTAATCTGAATACCTGAGTTCCCGAGGTAATCATTATTTCATTGATTTCATTTAATGATTTTTTAGGAACTTTCAGGGTAATGTCACGCATTTCTCCATCTCTTTCCAGCTGTCCGGCATTTTTTCCTTCAAGCTGATCCTGCAATTGGCTTACAATGGAATTAATATCGATATTGTACATTCCTGCCCGCATCCTGTCAACTTTAACTTCCACTTCCGGAGCTCCATTTTCTATCGAAGTTTGTACATTAAAAAGTTGGTTCATAGTCAGCATTGAATCTCTGACCTGGTTTACAACCGATTCTATTTCATCCAAATCTTCACCCCGAACTTCAACAATTACCGGCGCTTCACTTGTCCCTAATATAGAACTTAAGGAACTTTGTTCCTGTTTAAAAACAACCTCAAGCCCTGGTATATTGGATGTTAATTTATCTATTGAAGCAATGACAGATTCTGCCTGAATTTCTGAATCCTGTTTAAGTATTACTAATATCTTTGCGGTATTTTCACCCTCGAAAACCGAACTGGCATCTCCTGAAATACCAGATGAAGGGCCTGCCTGAGCGTATAAGGCCTCCAGGTTTTCACCGAGATAATCTTTTAAAATGTTTTCAATATTTCTTACCATTCCTTCGGTTCGCGAGAGTTCTGTTCCTTCCTGCAACTTCATTTCAATGGTAAATTCTTTTGATTCAGTTTTTGGCATAAATTCGGCACCCAGATATGGAACCAATAATGCTGAAGCTGCTAATACAATTACTGAAACAATAACAACCAACCATTTTACATTTAAGACTTTTTCTAAAAACCGACCATAACTTCCGACCTTGATAGATTTACTTTTATTAATGGTTTTCTTGTTTTTATAAATCCGGTGATACAACATCGGAATCAGAAAAATTGCAACAAACAATGATGATACCAAAGAGAAAGCAACAGTCCAGGCCTGATCTTTAAATAATTCTCCGGAAGCGCCATGTAAATAAACAATTGGCAGAAATACTACAATTGTAGTTAGTGTTGAAGCAGTTATGGCTCCTCCTACTTCTGCGGTTCCTTTAACCGCTGAATCTTTGACACTCAGTCCGCTTTCATGATTTCTGAAAATGTTTTCCATTACCACAATGGCATTATCGACCAGCATGCCTGCTCCCAATGCCAATCCTCCCAAAGTCATTATATTAATGGTCAGATTATTAAAATACATCAGGTTAAAGGTTGCAATTACTGAAATCGGTATAGCAACACTTACAATTAATGTAACACCCAATCTTCGTAAAAACAGGAACAGAATAACAACCGCAAGTAAAATCCCAAAAAGTGCGGTATCCTGAACTTCATTAATAGCGCTGCTGATAAATTTTCCCTGGTTGGTAACTTTTGTAAGCTGATATCCAGGCAATGCTTTTTCGATTTGAATCATTGCCTCCTCGATTTGCTCAACAGATTTTACAGTGTTATATTTTGTTTCTTTATAAATCGAGAGCCCTACACAACGTTCACCATTAATATGTACAATGTTATAGGGTTCTTTATTTCCATAACGCACAGTGGCAATATCTTTCAAAAAAACAGGAGCCCATTCAGCGGTAGTTTCTCCAGTAGTTTCACTCCGGGTTGCTTTGTATCCAACAATCAGGTTTTCGAAATCCTCCTTGTCTCTTAGCAGACTTACTCCTTTTACGATATACTGCAGGCCTAATTCACTTATCCTTCCTCCAGAGACATTTCTGTTAAAATTCTGAATTCTGGTACTAACTTCATCAAGAGAAAGATTCTGAGCTTCAAGCCTGTAAATATCAGTTTCAATGATTACTTCACTCTCTTCCTGACCAGCCAACTCGACTTCAGCCACTCCTTCCAGACGAACCAATTCGTTGCGAATGTAACTTTCACCAACTTTCCTGATTTCGTTCATGTCGTTAATTTCGGAGTGGGTTAAACCAATAACCATTACCGGTGAAGTATTAGGATCGTGTTGGGTTATTTGAATTTCTTCTATGTCTGAATTCTGAGTCAGGTCATTTAATGCTTTTTGCAAATCGAGAAAAGCTTCATCCATGTCTTTGTCCCAGGCATACTCTACCGTTATTTGTGCCGACCCGACTTTCGACACTGATGTTACCTGAACCACTCCTGACTGTCGCATGGAAAGTGCTTCGATATTCTCGACATACTGTTTTTCCATTTCCTCGGGTGGCCGCTCTCCTGATTTTATCTCCACAAAAATACGTGGCGAATTTAAATCGGGGAAAAGATCAACCCCCAGCCTGTTAAACGATATAAATCCAAGGAGTATTACTCCAAGAACTATCATTGAAATTGTTACCGGGTAATTGACAGAAAACTGTGTTAATTTTTTCATAAAAGAAAGTTCGAAGTCGGAAGCACGAAGCGCGAAGATTTTTTGAAAATATTGCGTTGTGCTTCACGAATTATAAAATTATTTTTACTTTAGAATTGTCGCGTAACGTTTCAAATCCTTTGATAATTAGTCTGTCGTTTTCTTTCAGGCCTTCGACGATTTCTACAAAATCTTTATTTTCAATTCCTGTTGTTATTCTTCTGTCATCGGCGGCACTGTTTCTTTCAACTACAAAGACGTATTTACCACGATTACCGGTTAATATCACGTTTTTAGGGATCACAAGAACACTGTCCTTTTTATCTGTAATAATATCTGCTTTAACAAACATTCCCGGACGTAATTTTAGATCCGGATTATTGATTTGCAATTTCCCGCTAAATGTTCTGGTTTCAGAACTAATCATTGGTGAAAGTTCACTTACCTTTCCAATCAATGTATCCTCAGAAATTGTATAGTTGGTAATCAGAACTTCCTGACCTATTTTTACTTCTGAGATATTTTTCTCCGGGAGATTAATTTCAATATACATTTTATCATAACTCATCAGGCTGACAATAGGCTGTCCGGTAGTTATTCTTGTTCCCTGAGTATAATACGGTAATTCAACAATAACGCCTGAGAACGGGGCTACAACACTCATTTTTGCCAGTCTGATTTCGGCACTTTCGTAATCGTACCTGGCATTTGTTTTTGAAACTTCAGAGTTCCTCAATTCGCGCAATGTAACTCCGCCCTTTTCGTAAAGCGATTTTTGTTTCTCGTATTCATCTTCCGAAATTTCAAGATTTAGTTTCTTTGATTCAATGGCCAGGCCGTTTACATATTCATCGTCTTCAAAAACAACAATTACCTGTCCTTTTTTAACTTTGTCTCCCAATTTGAATGGCCTCCCTGTTGCAGGATTTGTTTGTAACAAATATTCACCCGCAACTTCTGAAACAAGATTGGTTTCATACAACGATTTTGCTGTGCCAGTTGTATTTATAAATTGGCTGATACTCCCTTTCTTTACATTCTGAACTGACACAGGGACAGCTAGTTCTGTAGTTTCTGATTCTGGTCTGTTGTTACAAGCAACGGCAGCCAGAGCCATTGCAAACACAAATAATAGATTTTTTATATTCTTCATTTTGATTATTTTTCTGATTCGGTTTCTTCGTTTAAATACAGTTCGTTTGGTAAAATTGCTTCACCTTTTTCAAAATCGTATAAGGACTGAATTTTTAGGTTAAGCAGTTCAATCTTATAATTTATTAATGATTGGGCCAATTCCAGTTTCTTTGTTGAGAGCTGAGTCTGGAAGAGATTTAAATCCATACCTGTTAAGTCTCCGTTTTCATATCTTTCCAGATTAATCTCATAGGTTAACTGAGCATTGGTTTCATTTTGTTCTGCAATTTCTATCTGGTTTAACTGATTCTGCAAATTTCTGTACACCTGCCTGATTCCGATAATAATTTGTTTCTTTTCTTCGGAAAGATTAATTTCCTGTGATTTGATAGTGGCTTCCTGTGCCGCAATCCGGGCTTTCTTTTCGCCCCAATCGAAAATAGGGATATTAAAACTCACGTTTACAGATGGACTTCGTGTGGGATTATTGTATACCTGACCTAAATTTGGATCATCGCCAGTTATCCCTAATCGCAAATTAATGTCTCCTCTAAATTCATTCAAAGATTTGGTACGAATTAAATCAAACTGACCGCTTTCAATATCAATTTCACGTTGTCTTAATTCCATCCTTGAATTTAATCCATTGTTAATTGCCAAATCCATATCAACCTGAACCGGATTGGAAGCAATATCTGCCAATACTACAATATCCTCATACAAATCCATACCAAGGTAAAGTTTTAGCTGGTCTTTCGCATTCTCATAAGTTACCTGGCTGTTTTGTAGTGATGAATTTGCTGTTGAAAGGTTTAATTCAGCCTGATACAATTCTTCTCTAGCAGCCAACCCGGCATCAACTTTATTTTTGATAATGTCGTAGCTTCTCTGTGTATTTACTAATTCTTCCTTTGCAATTTCAAGGTTTTTCTGAGTCATATAAACATTGTAGAAAAACTCAGTAACATTCCGTTCGAGATTTAATCGCTGAATGGCATAACTGATATTGGCATTTTCCAAACTAAGTTCAAGCTCTCTTAACTGAAGTTTTAACCTGTTGTAGGTAAAAACCGGTTGGCTTAAGGTTAAATAAAGATTGTTATAAAACCTTTGGCTTTCTCCCTGAGATGCAGCAGCATCTGAATTACTGCTTTGCCATCCGAATTCATTTGATAAGGAAATAGTTCCATCGGTAGGAAGAATGGGTTGTGAAATTAAAAATCGAGCATTTGTTGTAAGGTTTTCATTGGTGTACCATTCCGACACCCTTGTATCAAATCTTCTCTGGTTGCTGTAATTCAGCGGAGTAACATCTAATGAAAGCCTTGATTTTAATGCTGCCCGTTGTGCTTCAAGATTCTTTTGTGAACGTTCAAGGTTAAGCAAAGAAAGTTGCAAATCGGGACTACCGGTCTGTGAGATTTGCAAAGCTTTATCAAGCGTCAAAACTTCCTGTGCCTGAAGCCCTGTACAACAAAAGAAGGCTAAAACCCCAAGAATAAGTAATTTCTGCATTGGTATATAATTTAATTCGATTAATGTTTTCAATACTACTGTTTTACTAATTTCACTGCATCGGCAAAAAGCAGTTTTTTAGCATCTGATTTATTTGAAAGCTCAATCATAGCTGTATCACTTGTAAAATAATATGTGCCTAAAAGGTTCCATCCTGTTTCGGCATTTTTACCACTAAGTGTCGACTCTTCAGCCCCTTCATCGCCATGAATTGTAAAATTGTATTCTCCGTTATTGTCCTGATCACCTCCACCTCTTCTTCTGCTTCGTGATTTATAAACATGGAAATATACATCATAATAACCAGGATCTTTGAGAGGCACATTCCATATGGCTTTTAAATCCCCGGCCCCGCCTTTCAAATAATAAGCTGAACGAACATATTCACCGTAAAAATCGGTATTGGTTATTAATGTCCAGTTTGATGGTGGTCTCCACCAGTTCATGCCTGAATATTTACTTTCGCTTTTTTTCTCCTGTAAAATCCATTTTTCAAGCAGACTAATATTTTCGATTTTTGTTACAGAAAACTCAGGATCTTCATTATCCACAATAATTTCGTTTGGCAATGCCATTTGAACAGGAACATCAGAGATTTCTTCTTTCTCAACCGGTATTGCTTTGGTATCTTCTTCAATATCTCTAAAAAAGTTCATTAGGGTTTGTGGAATATTTTTAGAAGTCATTGTATTTATTATTACCATTCTGGGGTCAGCATCCAGCAGATAACTTAAATCTTTGGTTTGGTGTGGTTCGAGATAAACCAGTTTGTTTATCATCTCTTCTCCTCCTCCGGGTCCTCTTCCTCTGCCACCGGGCCCACCGCCAATTCTAAATGTTACTTTTACCAATCCTTCAGTATCAGAAAAGTTTGTTGCCTTAAGTGAAACCATGGTTTTCATCCGGTTCCCTGATTTAACTTTTTTAGCTTCCACTGCAGAGAACAGGTATCCGGGAAGAGATTTTGCCTTAAACCATTCATCCATAATGGGAATAAGTTCAAGGTTAAACTCATCATATATTTTTTGTGAAAAAACCTCAAACGAAATATTCTTATGGGTGTACTCTACCAATAGTTTTCTGAGAAACTCCTGAAACTCATCCTGTCCAGCTTTCCATTCAATCATCGAGAAGAGTACATCTCCTTTTAGTTTTATAACATTTTCGATAATTCCTTTTTGCTTTGGATCTGCAAGAATCTCCTGGAACGTACTATCCTGCAAAACAATGTTGGCACGTTCATCAGGACTTTGACCATCCATCCTGCTCATAAAAACAGACCTTAAATCTGTTGCCTGATTTTTCAAATAAGCTTCGAATATCCGGTTGGTAATAGGCCATTGGTCGGATTGAATATTGTTTTGGAAGTTGTATAACATTGGGAAAATAAAATAGGGATTGATCACTGTAATTCTGTTTCCTCCCCCGGGGCCTCCTCTCCATTCAGTTTCAGTTTCACGCGTAAAAGTTCTGGCAAAATCGCCCAAAACACGTAATTCCAAATCTAAATCGGTCATATTATCATCCCTGCTCCAACGTTTCATATTTTTTTTCTGATTTTCAAAATCAGCACTACGGAGCATAAATCCTTTTTCAGGAATTAACACCTGCTCGGGTTGCACATATTCCTGTGCCGATTTGAAACTTCTGGGATAAGTTTTAAATTGTGCGGGAACCTCTACAATAAACAATTTGTCGCTGACATAATCCAACTTGTAGGTACGTTTGAAATCCTCAAATCTTTCAGTAATTACCTCAACAAGTGTATCCTGAACTTCTTTAAACGATCCGGTAAAATAGTCATGCCCTTCAAGGTACCAGACACCAAATTCTGTATTCTCAGTCTGAACAGATTTTTGCTCGTATTTTCCTATAGCCAGAGTAATCTGTGTTAAGGCATGATTGTTTTCAAACTTGAAATGACCGGCAGAAACTTCATTGATTTCACCTTGCGAAATTGCAGTTAACCCTTCTTTTGTTTTCACTTCAAGATTGAAATTTATAAATTGAGGCTGATACCAGCTCACACTTTTTGTGCTATAAGTAACTCCTGTTCTAGGATACCAGTTGGCTTCGGGTGTCAACAACAAATATTCGGGGGTGATAAATGCATACCTTTTGTCAACATTGATTACAAATTTCCCATACTTCTGCTGCAAAACTTCTTTATCAATATCGAGATAGCAAAGCGCTTCGTTTATTTTCCCTTTGTACGAAAACTCAGCTTTTACTTCTTCATCAGGATTGAGTTCTATGTTATCCGAAACAATTACCAAATGTTTCTCTCGTAAAAACGGAGATTCTTTCCCGTTAATTTTAAGTTGAGCGATTTCCATCCCGTCATTTAAACTAAATACAAGTTTATTTATTGGTTCGTTTGATTCGTTTTTAAGTGTAAGTTCTGAGGTAACAGAAACAGATTGTGGATGATGCTCCAAAGAAATTTTTTGAGATATCGTAGAAGGGGTTTTAACCGATACATATTTATTGTTTAGCTCTATTACTTCGGACCTGAAATTTTCGGTTTGTTTAAAATTATTGATATGCGTATATGCCAGATACCCGCCTGTTGAAATTAATATTATGCTCAGAACCAGAGAAAAGTAAGTTGCTAATTCGGATTGTGGCAATCGTTTTAAGAGAAAGATAGTTCCAAAAATAAAACCAAGCCCCAGAGAAAGGTAAATACCGCGGTGAATAATAATTGTTTCCAGATTTCCAAATCCAATTATATCGGAATTCAACATTGGAATATTGAATGCCATGTAATCGAAAATGTAATAGTATTTAGCCTGAAGAAGAAAAAGGGTAATACCTATATATCCCAAAATAAGTACAAATGTAATCGCCTGGTTTCGGATTATGCTCATCAACAAAAATGCAAGCCCCATTATAAAAATCAGGGTTGGTATACTTATGGCGAGGAGGTAAATGGCATACGATTCCCATGCAACCGCTGTACCTTTTGCAACCAGGTTAAAAATTAAAGCAAGAATTACAACCAGAACATTTAATATCATAAAAACCTGCAGGTTTCCCCATGTTTTCCCAATAACATATTCCCCATTGGTCATTGAGCGCATGTAAATTACTTCCGTTGTGTCGAGTTTTTTATCGCGTTTTAAAAAGTCGGATGCAAGAAAAACAGCAATAATCGCTTGCGTAACATTTAAAATCAACAGGTTAAAATATGGTATTGCACTGGGAATGGAACGAATTGCCCATCCTTCACTTCCCCCGCCTTCGATCACCATTCCGAAATTCATTCCAAAAAGAACGAATAGTGAAAGAATACTAAAAATTCGGAAGAACCAGCTTCGAAGCAGTGTTTTGCGTTCGTATTTGGCAATCGATAATATGTTATGTAAAGAAATCATTTAATGCTCTTTTTAGATTATGCGTTACTCCATTGGTTTAATTTATTCTCCATAAAATGAACATAGGCATGTTCCAGGTTCGGAGTAATCTGTTCTCCATAATAACCGTTTATTTCACCCGTTACTACCTGGACTTCCCAACCACCATCAACCGGAATGGTTGAAATCACAGGGTATTTTTCATTGATTTCCAAATACTCCTGCTCGGTTGCCTGTATTTGCCACACAAATCCTTCGGCTTCTTTTACCAGTTGTTCGGGGGAGCCTGAGAATGCCAGTTTACCTTTGTTTAGCAGTGCCATATTATCGCATGTGCTCGATATATCCCCTACTATGTGCGTGGAAAGAATAATAATTACATCGCGGGTACTTATTGTGGATAGAAGGTTTCTGAACCGGATACGTTCCTCGGGATCAAGACCCGTAGTTGGTTCATCAACAATTATAATTTTAGGATCGTTGATTAAGGCCTGTGCAATTCCCAACCTTCTTTTCATACCTCCCGAAAGTTTATTGGCATTTCTGTCACGGGCTTCAAAAAGTCCAACTTCTTCAAGCATTTGCTCAACAGCAGTACGTCTTTTTGTGCCGTTTTTCATCCCGGCCAGACGGGCTGTATAATCCAGAAATTCGTATGTTTTTAATTTCGAGAAGAAACTGAAATCCTGTGGTAAGTAACCCAACATTGACCTGATTTCGCGACGATGTTTGGCCAAATCCATATCATTAATTAATACTTTGCCGCTACTTGGTTTCATTAGAGTTACAAGTATGCGCATTAAAGTAGATTTACCCGCACCGTTTGGTCCTAACAAACCGAACATTCCGTTGGGAATTTCAAGATTCAAGTTATTAATAGCATAACTGCCACCTTTATAAACTTTATTCAGGTTTTCAATTTTTATATGCACAATATATAGTAATGTATAGTGTTAAAATAGCAACTTTGACTTATTAAGGTTAAAATGGTTTAATCAGAAATTCAATAAATTTCAGCAACTGTATCCTCACCCGAAAATGAAATTAAAACAATTTACATCAGAATTATCAATAAAAAAAGCTCCGCTTTAACGAAGCTTTATTCATTGGCAATTCTTAACACTTAAATTATATTTTTAAAGTTGAAGTTAACTTTCAAATTATGTCAGAATCTTTTCTGTTTAACAAAAGTTGCATAAGCAACAATTATAATTCAATAGCATAGGTGTGCGTATCCAGTTCTTCGGCAAGGACAACATTATATTTTCCTTTTTCCAATCCACTAAAATCCATTCTTTTTTGAATACACATTTCTTTACCCAGATTTGCTCCGCTTATAAATGCACCATCTTTATACAGACGCAAATAGACATTTTTGCCTGAAACATTTAAAAATGAAACATTTAGCTTTCCATCTTCCATTTTATAATAGGGTTCGAAATAGCGGCGGGCAGGTCCAATATTTACCTGGCCATCATCAACCTGAACATTGCGTGAAACACTTTGATTTCCGTAATTCAAGCTTATTTTATACGTACCATCGCGTAAATCAGAAAAATCGAAAGTTTTGCTGTATTCACAGTTTCTCTTTTCTGATTGAGTATGGTAAACTACTTTCCCGTTTTTTTGCGAGATTGTAATTTCTACCGGACATGGAGTTACTGATTCAAATTCCACTTTTACCTTTTCATCAGCAACGGGCTCCACATTCATCTTTGGTAAATTTGTGGCATTAGTTGTTGCTACAACAAATAATACCAGGGTAGCAAATACCCAGATTCTTGTTTTCATAGCTTTAATTTTTAAACTGTTTTCATTGTTTTCGACAATAAATTTACGGACTAGTTACATGCCAAACACAACTAATTCTACAAACAACACCAAAAGGTATTTAAATAGCCAAAAATTATCGACAAACGTAAAACGTGTATTTTATAGGCACATTTAACCCGACTAAAAATTCCGCTCAATACATTAATTAGAAAAATAATTTTATAAACACCTCTAGTTCTGAACGTTAAGAATCTTATTTCAAAAAATCCGGAAAGTGAAACGAAAGCAATTAAATGTGTCTTGATTTTTATTTACTTTTCGGAAAAAATTTGTGGATGAAGATCAGAGTCCTGCACTTGCTTAAAGGAGCAAAAGAAGCAAGCGGATTAACCGTAATTATAGATGTATTCAGGGCATTTTCTACAGCCTGTTTTGCTTTCGACAAAGGTGTAGAAACAATATTTCCGGTTGCGGGAATTGATGAAGCGAGGGAAATGAAAAAAAATAACCCTGACTTTGTATTGGTGGGTGAACGCGATGGAAAAAAAATATCAGGATTTGATTTCGGAAATTCACCATCACATATTCTTTCTGCTGATTTAAAAAACAAAACCCTTGTTCATACAACGAGTTCGGGCACTCAGGGAATTGCAAATGCAAAATCAGCCAGCGAAATTATTACAGGTAGTTTTGTAAATGCAGATGCAATTGTACAATACATAAAAAAGAAAAAGCCTGAAACAGTTTCGTTGGTTTGTATGGGTTACGCATGTATTCATCCAACTGATGAAGATAATTTCTGTGCAGAATATATCAAAAACAAGCTTGAAAACAGACCCGGTAATTTTGAAAAAATGGTTGAGAAACTGAAGGTGGGTTCAGGAGCCAGATTTTTTAAACCTGAAAATCAATCCTGGTCTCCAAAAACAGACTTTGAACTTTGTTTGGATATCAATCGTTTTGATTTTGTTTTAAAAGCAGAAAACCGAAATGAATTAAACTACCTGAAAAAAATAGAAGTATAAAACAAAAATGAAAGTTTACAATTTTGATGAAATTATTTCGAGAGAAGGAACCAACAGTTTAAAATATGATGCCCGGGAAAAATTCTTTGGCGACAGCAATGTATTGCCTCTTTGGGTAGCCGATATGGATTTTAAAACTCCCGACTTTATTATTGATGCTATAAAAGAAAGAACCGAACATGAAATTTTTGGATACTCATTCAGGCCTGATTCTTATTACCAGGCTATTATTGACTGGATGAAACGAAGACATAAGTGGGATATTCAAAAAGAATGGATTTCTTTTAGCCCGGGAGTTGTGGCAGGATTAACTTTTGCCATTGAAACTTTTTCAAAACCTAATGATGAGGTTGTCGTTCAACCTCCGGTATATTTCCCGTTTTTTGATTCGGTAAAAGGAACAAAACGAAAAATGATTGAAAATCCGTTAAGAATTAAAAACGATCGTTATACTTTCGATTTTAAAGATTTAGAATCAAAAATTAGCGAAAAAACCAGGTTGTTACTGTTGTGCAATCCTCAAAATCCGGGAGGAATGGTTTGGACAAAAGAAGAACTGGAAAAACTTACGTCATTTTGTTTGGAACATAAAATCATGATTATTTCGGACGAAATACATTCTGATTTAATTTACAGTGGTCATAAACACATTCCGCTCGCCAGCATTTCAGAAGAAGTGGCAAATAATTGTGTGGTTTTAATGGCTCCAAGTAAAACATTTAATATTGCCGGTTTTTCATCTTCGCTGGTAATTATACCAAAAAAAACAAACCTGGTTCGTTATGAAAGAGCAATTGGTGTAGGTCACCTGCACATGGGAAATATATTTGGTACGATTGCATTGGAAACAGCATACAGTTTTGGTGACGAATGGCTTTCTCAAATGCTTGATTACCTGTGGAAGAATTATCTCTTCCTTGAGGAATTTACAAAATCCAGACTTCCAAAAGTTAAGGTTATGAAACCGGAAGCAACCTATCTTATCTGGATGGATTTCAGGGAATATGGAATGAAAAATGAGAAATTGATGAAGTTTACAGTTGACAATGCCAAAGTTGGCTTAAACGATGGTGGAAGATTTGGCACAGGCGGGGATGGTTGGTTAAGAATAAATATCGGCTGTCCAAGAAGTATTTTAGAAAAAGCTTTGGAACGTTTGGCAACAGCCTTTGGGTAAAGTTTTTTATTCTTCTTCTGCCAACTTTTTCAATTTTACAAAAGATTTGATCAATTGATTCTGAATTATGGGATCCTGTATAAACCTTGGAACTATTGGCTTTTCGTACGATATGACCTGATATCTGATTTTCGACTTATTACTTTCCAAAACTGATATTTCCCAAAATCCTTTATAGTTTTTCATTCTTTCAATTTTATCATTTACCGCAATAAAATCAGGATCTGCATTGATGTTTATAACAACACCATTATTTATATCTTTAAGATAATGCCGGGTAACTAAATCCTTCTTATTATAAGGCCAGGGATAATTCATAATTGTATGAGTGTACCACAAGGTATCACTGGTTTGATATATATCGCACGATTTTATGCCAACCGCCCATTTTAAATAGTTTTCAGAAGCAGAAAATTGCTTTACTATTTTTGAAATTTCTGCATCGATGGTAAATTCTGCTTTCATTTCACGTGTTTTCCCCCCATTTTCAAATTCAATCCATCGATAATAAATCAAAATATCTTTTTCATTTTTTACAAGTTCCCAACTTTTGTCAGTTGTAACGAAATTTGATGCTGCATTTGAATTTTGAAAGAAAAAACATGCTAAAAACAAAATCAATACTATCTGAACTTTCTGATTTTTCATTTTAAAAACTAAATTATTCTTTAATAATCGAAAAACGTTTCACTATAAACTGACAGAAATACTTCTTAAGAGTTGGAAAATAATTGATAAAAACTGTGAAAATATTGAAATAAGAACTAACATTCAGAATTTTAAAATTTTGGATGCTGGAAATTCTTATTGATCCATCCTACCACTTCTTTCACATCGATTTCCGACATACATTTAAAATGTTTTTTAGGACATTTCTGATATCCTAATTTTGAACATGGACGACATTTTAATCCATCAACTTGTAAAATTTCAGAATTTGGATCAGGTTGATAGGGCACCATTCCAAAATCAGGAACAGTATTTCCCCAAAACGAAAGAATTTTTTTATTAAAGGCAGCAGCAATATGCATTAAACCTGTATCGTTTGACAAAATTAACTTTGCCTCACGCACCAAAGATGCTGACCGGTTTAAGCTTATTTTACCGGCATAGTTTAATACATTCCCTTTAGACTGAGATAATACTTTTTCTCCTTCACTAAACTCCTTTTTACCTCCCAACAGTATAACCGGGTAATCAATTTTCTGACAAATCTCCGATACCTTTTCTACGGGTAATTTTTTAGTGTAATAAGTTCCGGCAATTACAAATCCAACAAATCCCTTCTGAAAAGGTTTGGGTAAATCTTTTAATGGGAAAACCTCATTTTTGGGAATAAAATAATCGAGACCCTTGCCATCATTTTTTATTTCAAGAGCGGCTGTAGTTTCGAGGTAGCGATCAACAATATGCTTTTTGGGCAGCCTGTTAATTTTAAATTGAATTAACAGCATTTTTTGCCAATTCAGTTTGTTTACGGAAAATGCTTTTGCCTTTATTTTTCTTTTTAAACGAGCACTTCTGAAATTATTATGTAAATCAATAATATAATCAAATTTCTCGGGAATAAGGTTTTGAATAAGTTCGCTTAAATTATCTTCGAAAACATGTACTTTATCAATATGGGGATTCGACTCCACGATACATGCAAACTTCTTTTTAGAAATAAAATGTATTTCGGCATTTTTCAACTGAGTTTTAAGACATCGAACAACCAGTGATGTCAACACTATGTCCCCGATTGAACTTAACCTTATTATCAGAATTTTAATTTTCATTCAATAAAAATCACTGTTTTTTGTGATTAACATTTTTTGAGAATTTTTTCTGCCTAAACTGATTCAACCAAAATGATGATTTTATTCTTCAGATTTTCTATTACTCCTCCACTTACATTAAACTGGTGTTCTTTCCCTTCTTTTTCCTTAACAGTTATTTTACCCTTTTCAAGGGTGGAAATAATAGGTGCGTGGTTTTTCAGAATAGTAAAAGCTCCTTTACTGCCGGGTACCTGAACCGAATTTACTTCTCCTTCAAAAACCTTTTTATCGGGTGTAATTATTTCCAAATACATGAAATATGGTTTCTATTAGTTTTCAGACAATAATTTTTCTCCTTTCGCAATGGCTTCCTCAATAGTTCCAACAAGGTTAAAGGCAGCTTCAGGATATTGATCAACTTCGCCATTCATAATCATTCTGAATCCTTTAATTGTATCTTCAATAGATACCAGTTTTCCTTCAAGACCGGTAAACTGAGAAGCGACAAAGAACGGCTGCGAAAGGAAACGTTGAACACGACGAGCCCTGTGAACTACAAGTTTATCTTCTTCAGAAAGTTCATCCATTCCCAGAATTGCAATAATATCCTGAAGTTCAATGTAACGTTGTAATAGCTGAATCACATCCTGTGCACAGTTATAATGCTCATCACCTACAATTTCAGGAGTTAAAATCCGGGATGTTGAATCCAGCGGATCCACTGCCGGATAAATACCAAGCTCAGAAATCTTACGACTAAGCACAGTTGTTGCATCGAGGTGAGAGAATGTAGTTGCGGGGGCAGGGTCGGTAAGGTCATCCGCAGGCACATAAACCGCCTGCACCGATGTAATTGATCCTTTTTTGGTTGAAGTAATACGTTCCTGCATAATTCCCATTTCTGTAGCCAACGTAGGCTGGTAACCTACAGCAGAAGGCATCCTACCAAGAAGTGCTGAAACTTCAGAACCTGCTTGTGTAAACCGGAATACATTATCCACGAAAAAAAGTATATCACGACCTTTGTCCGATGAACTATCTCCGTCACGTAAACTTTCGGCAATTGTTAATCCGGATAAAGCAACCCTGGCACGTGCTCCGGGAGGTTCATTCATCTGGCCAAAAACCATGGCCAGTTTCGATTCTTTTAGTTTGTTTTTATCCACTTTAGAAAGATCCCATGTCCCTTCCTCCATCGATTTTTTGAAATCCTCACCATAATCTACAATGTTTGCTTCAATCATTTCCCGCAAAAGATCGTTTCCTTCACGCGTACGTTCACCAACTCCTGCAAACACTGACAGGCCACTGTGTGCCAATGCAATATTATTAATCAATTCCTGAATCAAAACAGTTTTTCCAACACCTGCACCACCGAATAAACCTATTTTACCTCCTTTGGCATAAGGCTCAATCAAATCTATAACTTTAATCCCTGTGTAAAGAACTTCTGTTTCAGTAGTCAGTTCTTCATATTTTGGTGGCTCATTATGAATGTTCAATCCTTCTTTAGGTAATTGCTCCATACCGTCAATCGAATTCCCAACTACGTTTAAAAGCCGGCCTAAAGCTTCTTCTCCTTTAGGCATTACTATAGGAGATCCAAGAGCTTTAACTTTCATACCCCTACGTAATCCGTCGGTTGCATCCATCGCTATACATCGAATCGTATTCTCTCCTAAATGCTGCTGACACTCAATAATCAAATTATCAAGCCCTTCTCTTTCTACTTCCAATGCATCATTAATTGCCGGAAAATCGATATTTTCTTGCTCAAAACTAACATCAACAACAGGTCCGATTACCTGTATAATTTCGCCTATATTTTTTGCCATAAAATACTCAGAATTTTAAGTTTGGTTAAATACTTTGTATTAACACAAACAAATTTAGTATTGTTTTTAGATTGTCCAATAAATTCTTCAACTTTTGGAACATTTCTATTCCTAACTTACACGTTTTAACATTAGCTTACTTATCTCTTTTAATTGAGATTTTCTTTCATAATCAATTTCTATTTCATCCAAAATCTGATTACACTTATTAAAATAGAGTTCTATTTTTTGCTCAGTAAAACTTCTAATATTCAGTTTCTTATAAATCTCCAAAACTGATTTTATTTTTTCTTCCGGATTCAATTCAGTGTTACTGAACCAGTTTAACAGTTCATTTTTGGTTTCTCCGGTAGCCTGTTGTAAAGCATTAATTGAAAGAAAAGTTTTTTTATTTGCCAGGATATCTCCACCAATTTTTTTACCAAAAGAATCAGGATCTCCAAAACTATCCAAAAGATCATCCTGTAACTGAAATGCCAAACCCAGATTTATACCAAAATCATAAAGTTGCCCGGTGATCTTTTTATCCGCATTCACCAGAAGTGCACCTGATTTTAGACTGCATGCCAACAATACCGCAGTTTTTAATCTAATCATTTCAAGATACTCTTCTTCTGTAACATCCATTCTGTTTTCAAACTCCATGTCGTATTGCTGACCTTCGCATACCTCAATTGCAGTATTTGTAAACAAATTACAGACTTCATTTAATTGTTCAGCTTTGCATTCATACAGATAACGATACGCTATAAATGCCATTACGTCTCCAGAAAGAATGGCGCTGTTTTCACTAAATTTTTTATGCACGGTAGGCCTGTTCCGTCTTACATCAGCATTATCCATAATATCATCGTGCAGTAAGGTGAAATTATGAAATACTTCTATGGCAATTGCAGCCGGTAGTGCTTCCCTGACTGTTTCAGAAAACATATTATAAGACAGCAAAACCAATACCGGACGTAATCGTTTGCCACCCATATCGAGCGAATAATTAACCGGGCTGTATAAGTCTACCGGATTAGTTTTTTTTAACTCCGTTGACCTGACTTTCAGTTCTTCATTTATCAATTTCTGAAGTTCGGTAATTGTATACAATTTCAGTCCTCCTCTTTGTTATCAATTTTTACTATTTCCAAATCCTCCAGCTCAATATCAATCTCTTCGTCGTATATATGCAGCATAGGTTCTTTAAATGCACGGGTAGTTATAATTCTGTCAAGACTAAACAACAAGGTTGGCAATAGTACAAGATTCGACAAAACTGCTACCACCAATGTTAAGGAAACCAAAATTCCCATGGCACGTGTTCCTCCAAAACTGGATACCGAGAAGATTCCAAATCCCAAAAACAGGACAACAGAAGTGTACAACATACTTACTCCGGTTTCTTTCAAAGCAAGCAAAACGGATTTTTTAATATCCCAGTTGGTTACTTCTAGTTCCTGACGGTACTTGGCTAAAAAATGTATTGTATTGTCTACTGAAATACCAAAGGCAATGCTGAAAACAAGAATAGTTGAAGATTTAATCGGGATATCTGCAAAACCCATTACTGCAGCTGTAAAAATTAACGGTATAATATTAGGAGTCAACGACATGACCACCATTTTCCATGATGAAAACATCAATGCCATTATAATTGAAATTAACCCGATTGCCAGTGCCAGACTTGTAAATAAATTTTTCAACAGATAATTTGTTCCCTTAAAAACAGTAATACTTGTGCCGGTAAGAGTTACATCGTAATCTTCAGGATTAAATATGGAATCGACATCGTTGTAAAAGCCATTGTAAAGTTCTTCCATTCTTTTTACACCCACATCTTTTACACGAACACTTACCCTGGTAAACTGTCGTGTGCTATCCATAAAAGAATAAAGCAATTCGGATCTGCTCTCTCCTGCAGATGCATATTGAAGTACAAAGTTTTTCTCCCGGTTATTAGGAAGACTGTAATATTTCTCTCTCCCATTATAGAATGCTTGTTTTGAAAACTTTAAGAGATTCAAAACAGAGGTTGCGGATGAAAGTTCATTGTATTTTTCTAATTCTTTTTCAAGTTGATCGATTTTTTTAAAAGTGGAAAGCTGCATTGCCCCCCCGGGCTTTTTTGTATCGATCATTATTTCAAGAGGCATAATTCCGTCGAAATTCTCTTCAAAAAATTTCAAATCCAGATATATCGGATTGTCTTTCGGAATATCATCTACCACATAACCCGAAGTTTTCATGATCGAGATGCCGTAAAATCCCATTGCCAAAATGATTGCGGTAAATGTGTAAACCCAGGCACGATGTTTTTGAGTAATTACAATAAACCTGTCGATTATGCGGGAAACAAACTTGTATTCAAGATGTTTAACATGTCTTGGTTTTGGCGGACTGATAAAACTAAAAATTACAGGAATCAGAATTAATGAAAGTATAAACAGTCCAAGAATATTTAATGAAGTAACAATCCCAAACTGCCTGAGAATATCACTTTCAACAATCGTGAAAGTTGCAAATCCCAATGCTGTAGTTAAGTTGGTTAAGAATGTGGCATTTCCGATTTTTACAATAACCCTTTGCAGTGCCTTTATTTTGTTTCCATGTGATACAAACTCATGATGAAATTTATTCATCATATAGATACTGTTAGGTATGCCTATTACAATTAAAAGTGATGGCACCATTCCGGTAAGAACTGTAATTTTATAGCCCATAAGACTAAGCGTACCCAATGACCAAACCACGCCTGTAAGAACCACCAAAACCGGGAAAAAGACAGCTTTAAATGACCGGAAAAAAAGAAACAAAACAATAATACAAATGGCCAGTGCCAGCGCACTAAACAAATAGGTTTCGCGCTTTATAATAATCGAAGTTACCACCCTGATATATGGCAATCCTGAATAGCGGAGTTTTACATTTTGATCTTTCTCAAACTCTGCCCCCAAATCCTGAATCGCTTTAATCATTTTCTCGCGTTCAACCGAGAGCATTTTATCTTTGTTTACAGTTACTACCAACAAAAAAACGTTGTTGTCGTCGTTGTAAAGCAGCTTTCTGTAAAATGGTAATTTTCTGAAGATTTCCTCAGACCGGTCGAGTTCTGCTTGATTTGAAATGGTATCGGGAAATACCATCTGTATTTCGAATTGTTTTTTTTCTTTGTTTTTAATCAGATTGTAGGAGTTTGATACTGACAGCAGGTTTTCGACTCCTTCCACTGCGGAAATATCGGTGCAAAGTTTTCGCCATTGTTGAAATTTCTTTAACTCAAAGAATGTTGAATCCTGAATTCCTATGGTAATGATATTTCCTTCTTCGCCAAATATCTCCTTAAACTTCAGATTATCCTGGTAGGCTTTGTCTTTTTGCGGAAGCATTGCAGCATACTCATACGACATTTCCACTTTTCTGGCCTGAAAAGCAAAAAATACCGTTATTAATGCTAAAATGATGAGTAAAAGGATTCTGTTCCTAAGGACAAATCCGGAAACCCTAATCCACATAAACCTGATTATTAATTAGTGTGCGAAAATAAGACAAATATGCGAATTTAGAAAAGACCAATAGTTCGAATAAAATAATTTTAACTATGCCATACCTGTTATCTAAGGATTCAAACCGCATTTTTGCCGGGACTTAAAAAACCTTGATTCTTCATTTCCCGGAAACCGCCACCAGATGCCCTATAGTTTTAAAAAACAAATAATCTTCAGCAATTGCCGGAGTTGACATTAAGGTTTCTCCCAGTTTGTTGGTTTGTAATAATTTATATTTCGGTCCGGCCTGAATTGAATAAATATTCCCGTCATTATCACCAATATATATTACTCCATCAGCCGCAACAGGTGATGCAGTATAACTATTCCCTTTGCCTGCTTTTTCGGAATAAATCACCTCTCCCGTCAAAGCATTGTAGCAGGTTAGTTTGCCGTTCCATGCTGCATTGTATAAATAATCTCCGTAAACCAGCATGGTTCCCATGTATGATCCACCACGTGGATGATACCATTGAATCCCTTTATTGGAAGTTTCTTTTTCCTCTAAAGTAATGTCTCCTGTGGCATCAGTTTTTACTGCCATTACCGGAGAGAATTTCCCGTGTGCACTGTTAAAATAAACCAGGTTATTTGCTACAATTGGGGTTGGCACCTGAATATCACCACCTCCCGACATCCGCCAGATTTCTTCTCCCGTAAAAAAATCGTATCCCCCCCGGTGTTTGTAACCGTTTACAACAACTCTTGTTTTATCACCATCTTTGTAAATATTTGGAGTACACCATCCCGGATACTCATCTCTTTCCTGTTTCCAGAGTTCTTTCCCTGTTGCCAAATCATAAGCGGCTAAAAAAGAATTTTTATAAACATCTGCCTGGATAATTACCACATTTTCGTGAATCAAGGGTGAACTTGCAAATTCCCACTCGGCATCCTCAACCAAAAAGAAATTTGAAATTAATACACCAAAATCTTTCGACCACTGTAAATTGCCATTCATGTCATAACAATACAATCCTTCTGAGCCAAAAAATGCTACTACATATTTCCCGTTGGTTGCCGGAGTACAATTGGCATGTGACGACATGGGGTGTCTTTTTTGTTTTGGAATCCCTTCGTATGCCGTTTGCTCCCATTTAATCTTACCTGTATTTTTATCGATACAATATAAAATCCACCTGTGCATTGATGAATCCGGCACGGGTTGAATCGAGCCATAAACTCCCGCTTTTACCTCGCCTTTATCTTCATCACTCACAGCAGTAGTAACAAAAACTTTTTCATTCCAAACTATCGGACAGGAATGCCCCAGACCGGGCATTGGGGTTTTCCATGCAATATTTATATCTTCTTCAACATTCCAGGACTCTGGTAGATTGGCATCATCCAGCACACCACTTGCATAAAAACCACGATACATTGGCCATTGACAGTGTGCATTGGTTTGTGCAAATGATATATTGTGTAAAATTAAAACTACCAATAAAAGAGAAAGATTGATTCGAGACATGACAGAAGATTTTTGGTTTGATGCCAAATTAATTATTTTATTGATTGACATAAAAGATAAAAATCTGAAAATACATGATTTTGAATAATTTTTCCAATTTTTACCCAAGTTTTAACAAGTGCGTTATATGAACGTTAAAAAACCAAATCGAAACAAAAACCGGAATCCGTGGTATTGGATTCCTTCACTGTATTTTGCTGAAGGACTGCCTTATATTATAGTTATGACAGTTTCGGTAATCATGTACAAAAGGCTGGATATATCGAATACTGAGATTGCTTTTTACACCAGCTGGCTTTACCTGCCATGGGTAATAAAACCGTTTTGGAGCCCTTTGGTTGAATTATTTAAAACAAAACGCTGGTGGATTGTAATAATGCAATTGTTTATTGGTGCCGGATTGGCAGGAGTGGCGTTAACTTTACCAACATCATTTTTTTTCAAAGCTTCACTGGCCTTTTTATGGCTGCTGGCATTTAGCTCTGCAACGCACGATATTGCTGCCGATGGTTTTTATATGATGGGGTTAAATGAAAACCAACAGGCATTTTTTGTTGGGATCAGAAATACGTTTTACCGAATAGCAATGGTAACCGGACAAGGACTTTTAGTGGTTTTGGCAGGATTTCTTGAGAATTCTACGATACTGGGAAATCCTGAAAACGGAAATAATATTCCAATTGCATGGGCAATTACCTTTATTGTTATGGCCATTGCATTTTTACTGTTTAGCGTGTATCACAAAATATTTTTGCCTTTCCCGAAAGATGATTTGGAAAAAGCCACAAAAAATATAAAGCAGGTATTTGAAGGTTTCGGAGAAACAATTAACGCCTACTTCCGGAAAAAAGAAATCTGGACTATTCTTGGTTTTTTGCTTTTGTACAGACTGGGAGAATCACAACTGGTAAAGATGGCATCTCCTTTTTTGCTGGATTCAACTGATACCGGTGGTTTGGCATTAACAACCCAGGAAGTAGGAATTGCTTACGGAACAATTGGAATTATTGCATTAACAATTGGTGGAATAGCAGGGGGTTGGCTCGCCTCAAAATATGGATTTAAAAGATTGCTATGGGCTTTTGTTTTTTCTATCAATCTGCCCAATCTGGTATATGTATTTCTTTCCTATGTACAGCCCGGGCAATACTGGATAGTTGTAAGTGCAGTTGCTGTTGAGCAATTGGGTTACGGTTTTGGATTTACAGCATACACTTTATATATGCTATATGTTTCAGCCGGAAAATACAAAACTGCTCATTATGCCTTTAGTACAGGAATAATGGCTTTGGGAATGATGTTACCCGGAATGATTTCAGGGTGGTTACAGGAATTTCTGGGTTATCAACACTTTTTTATCTGGGTAATGATTTGCACTATCCCCGGATTTATTATGGCTGCATTAATTAAAGTGGATAGGGATTTTGGTTTGAAAAAGTCGTAAAATCAAAACCGGTATTAATCCAATTTTATATTACTCATCAACCATTTTGCATTTTGTCGTACAAAATCCAGCGAATCTTTTTTAAGTTCTTGCAACATGGGTAAAACAAGGCCGGATTCATATCTGCTAATTGCAACAGCTGCTTCATTATGAACTAACCAGCTTTTGTTTTTTAACGCTTCCAATAAAAAGGGCAACAAATCAGGCTCTTTCCTTTGCCCTAAAATATAGACGATTCGCCATTGTATTTTTTCATTATTTTCAGCCTGACTGTATACATTGATTAATTCACGTGCATTAAAATTATTGGATGAAATCAGGCTATCGCTTGCAAGATTTGCTGTCATCCAGCTTCCATTTTGAATGGCATTTAAATACCAGTATATTGCCTCACCGGGTTTTAATTTTGCCAGGTTCAACAAAGCATTTCTCTGTATATGACCATCCTGAGTCGTATAAAGTTCGTGATATGCCTGATAAGCATAAACGGTATCGGCATTAACCAATAATCCTGCAAGATTTGATTTATAAAACTGATTTTCTGTTTTTTGATACAAATCCCACAACTTTTCTTTTTCACTGCTGAGATCAAATCCTGTTAAACCCGCAGTAGCATGATTTCTGATTCCGGGGTCCTCTTCCTCATCAAATAAAATTCTTAACGCCGGTTTTTTCCATTTTGGAGAATGAATATTATTTAATGTTATTATCGAAATCCTCCTGTTCCAGACCGGAAGATTTTTATCTTCAGCATTTTTAATTAAAGCAGGAACTGCAGGCTCCCCAATTTTTATTAACGGAACTGAAAAATCGTTCCAGTTGCGTCCTGCGGTTTTCAATTCATTTACCAAAGAATCAATGTCTTTACTCAAATTCTGAGCTGCAATCGTACTACCATAGAAAATCAAAGTAAGAAGAAGAAATATGCCTGCCTTATTATTCATATCAGTTTGGATTTTGAGTAAAATGCTTGTTAAAGTAGCTGTATAGATCTCCTCCTACCGCCTTATGTACTTTTTCAATTGTGGTTAAACCAAATATTATTACAACCGAAATTGGATCGGGTCGGTACTCATTATGACCCTCGTAAAACCCATAACGGTTGATGTAGAAAAAAACCATTTCACCGGTATGAATGTGTGATAATTTGTTTGTCAAAAACTGAAACTGTTGTGGAGAAAGATTTGAATACTTGCTCTGGAGAAAGTCTAACTCATCCGGATTAAGTTCTCTCCAAAATTCCAAATGTCCGGTACCTAATATTTCGTCATTAAAAATTGACTCCTGCCATCCCCTGCTACCCTGAATTTTAAATTTCACTTCGTTCCCGTTATAAATCAATGCTTCTATTTCTGGTGTTTTGTTGGCATTTAAATCCGGATTTAAATTGTCAAAATTACGCGCTACATTCCAAAAGTGAAAAAGTGGCCTGGCAATGTCTGCATGAGTAAGATTAATTTTATCAACCGTAATATTATCGGCATAAATAACGGACATTATGGTTTCGTCCTCAGCCAGAAATCCAACTCCTGAAGAAGCCCATGGCCTGCCATCGACGGTAATTTGAGAAACCGATTTCCCTGTAATTATTTTCGTATTTATTAATTCTTTGGTAGAATGGATTCCTGTTTTTGCAAAAGTCGGAAAATCTTTATCATCGGCAGTAAACTGATTTCCTTTTCCAAATAACTGTTTTTTCAGATTAAAAGGTTCTCCGTTCTCAACTGTCCCATCCATCCAAAAAAACTTTCCATCCTTTGACTTCAGCAAAATCAATTCGCGACTATTTTCATTAACAGATGGTGAGTTTAAAGTGGGTTTTTCAAAATAAAACTCAGGCAATAATTTAAGTTTTTCTGTTTTAACTTTCGGAAGTGTATTTTTGTATCTGTTGTTGACACAGGCGCACAACAAAACGAATATCAGAATAAAGTACAGTTTATACATGATAATTGGCTTTATTAAATTTACAAATAAAGCCGTTGAGATACAATTAATTAATTCAATACCTGTCCCCTTCTTTATCAAGCATTGGTACAAACCTGACCGGTAATATTTTCTTTTCCCTGATAATGCCTTTTCTTTTTTCAAGCAATACCAGGTTTTGAAAAGGATAGGAACCAACAGGAATAACCATTCTTCCGCCTTCTGCCAATTGATCTTTTAAAGGCTGTGGGATATGGGTAGGTGAGCAGGTTACAATAATTGCATCAAAAGGAGCATGTTCAGACCAACCCTCATAACCATCGCCAACTTTACTGTAGATATTACTATATCCCAGTTCAATAAATAAATCATTTGCTTTTTTGCCAAGTTTAGGAAAGATTTCAACGGTATAAACCGAATCACAAAGTTGTCCTAAAATGGCTGCCTGGTATCCGGAACCTGTACCTATTTCAAGTACCTTGTCTTTTTGCTTTAAATTTAACGACTGAGTCATAAAGGCCACAATATATGGCTGCGAAATGGTCTGCCCCTCATCTATAGGCAATGGATTATCATCATATGCTTTGGAAATATAACGGGGTAAAACAAAACGATGTCTTTCAACATTCATAAATGCTTTTAATATTTTTGGACTGGAAATTCCACGGGCCTCAATTTGCGTTTCTACCATATTTTGACGCATTTTTTCAAAATTGAAATTTTGAGCACATGACAATAAACTGCTAATAAGAATTATACATGACAAATAAATAGCTCTTACTTGCTGAAATATTTTTATTCTTGTTTTAAAATACACACTTCCTCGTTTTTAGTTTTCAACGAATCTCAAATTGATAAGGTTTCTGGGAAAGTCGAATTTTGATATGTTTTAAAATTTTTTAAAAAATTTTATCCAATCAGTAAATAATAAGTTAACATAAAAGCCCATTTTATATCAGTATTGGAAAAAATATCTATTTTTGTATCGACATATTTAGATAATTAAATATTTGAAAGCAGAAAAATAATTACACAATGGAGAAAATATTAATCATAGGAGGAGTAGCAGCAGGAGCTACTGCAGCGGCAAAAGCGAGACGTTTATCTCCGGATGCCCAGATTACCATGCTCGAAGCGGGACCTGACGTTTCTTTCGCAAACTGTGGATTACCTTATTATATTGCAGGAGATATCGATAGCAGATCGAAATTGATTTTACAAAGTCCTGAAAGTTTTAAAGAGCAATACAACGTTACTGTTTACACCAATACAGCTGTAACAGCCATTGATAAAGAAGCACATACTGTATCGACTTTAAACAGTAAGAATAATGAGAAAAAATCATTTGAATATACAAAACTGATCTTAGCCCAGGGAGGACGACCAATACAACCCGATTTACCGGGTGCCGAAGATGACCATGTTTTTAGTTTATGGACATTGGATGACATGGATAAAATCGACAATCATTTAAAGACCAAAGATCCTGAAACAGCTGTTGTAGTTGGAGGAGGTTTTATTGGACTTGAAATGGTTGAAGCGCTTGTTAAAAGAGGTTTAAAAGTTCATGTGGTTGAAAAAATGCCTCATGTAATGTCGATTTTGGAAGCAGAAACTGCAGGTTTTATAACCCGGGAGCTTCGTGCTTTTAATGTAGGAATACATACCGAAACAGCTGTTTCAAGAATCAACAGGAACTCGGTAGAATTGGATAATGGAAAAGTTTTGAATGCAGATATGGTTCTGCTGTCAATTGGTGTTCGCCCGACATTGCAACTTGCAAAAGAAGCCGGACTTGAAATTGGTGAAGCCGGAGGTTTGTTGGTAGACGATAAACTACAGACTTCAGATGAAGATATTTATGCTGCAGGCGACATGGTGGAAATTGAACATCGTGTAAACGGCAAAAAAGTACGTATACCTTTAGCAGGACCAGCAAACCGTCAGGGTAGAATAGCTGCAGAAAATGCACTTGGGGGAAACCATAGTTACAAAGGTGCAATCGGAACTTCGGTAGTAAGGGTTTTTGATGCTGTGGCCGGAACAACCGGTTTGTCGTTAAAACAAGCCCGTGCTTTAGGAATTGATGCTGATGCAGTTGTGGTTCACAAAGAGCATCATACATCATATTACCCGGGTGCTGAAACTGTAAGTGTTCTTCTTGTTTTCGATAAAAAAACAGGAGTAGTACTTGGTGGACAAACTGCCGGGTACAAAGGCGCTGACAAACGTTTGGATGTTATTGCAACAGCAACAGCAGCTAAACTTCCTGTCAGCGAAATTGCAGACATTGATTTTGCTTATTCGCCACCGATTGGTACAGCCAACGATGCAATGAATATGGCCGCCTACGCCGCTGAAAACAAAATGTCGGGTTATAGTCCGAGTTTAATGGTTTCCGAGTTGGATGATTATCTGGAAACCAAAGAACAGGTAATTGTGTTAGACGTGCGAGATGTTTTTGCTCACCAAAAAAGCAACTTGAACGGGGCTTACCATTTACCTCTTGAAATGCTGCAGGAAAACCTGCAAAGAATACCAAAAGATGTTCCTATCCTGATTTATGATGAAACAGGAAAAAAAGGACATCAGGCATTGCGCACCTTAATTGGCGCCGGATGTAATGAAGTTATAAACATCTCCGGAGGTCATACTTCCTTGCAACATCATGCTGCGGCTGTTGGATTTAAGAATTTTAGCATGATTCCACTTCCTGTTGAGAAAAAAAGCTTACAGGAAAATACGGTTGAAGAAACTGAAACCAATCAAAATGTAAGTACTGAAGAACTGGAAAGATTGGTTATTGATGTTCGTACAAAAGGTGAATTTATGAGCGGCGCTTTTCCAAATGCGTTAAATATTCCGCTTGATGATATGATGTCGGGAAATATGGATATCGGAGAAAATAAAGACCGGGAAATTATTGTTTACTGTGCTTCTGGTGCCCGTTCTGCTTATGCACAACAGGTGTTAAAACAACGTGGATACACCAATGTAACTAATGGTGGTGGTATTTCAGCAATGATGTCAAGATATTAAAATGAAATGAGCATGATTATTGATTCACACCAATCGAAAATAATTAAAAATCATGCGAATTCCATGTGTTACCTTAATAAATAAACAATTTTAAACACATGAAACATTTTTTAGTTTTGGGCGGTGGATTTGCCGGTGTTGAAGCCGCAATCAAACTGCAAAAAAAAGGATATAAAGTAACCCTGGTCTCCGACCGGGATTACTTGTTTATATACCCCATCTCAATCTGGATTCCTGTTAAGGGAATCAGTTTTGAAGACAGTAAAATGCCACTGGCCCGGCTTCAGAAAAAACATGGTTTCGGATTGGTCATTGACAGTGTAAAAAGCATTGATGTTAACAGTAAAACAGTTAAACTTGCTGGTGGTGAGCTAAGTTACGACTACCTTTTTATTGCTTTGGGAATGCACAAAGTAAATGCAAAAGGTGCTGAAAATACCTTGTCGATTTGTGGCCAACCGGAACAGGCGGTAAGTATTGGCAACGAGCTGGAAAAACTTGTTCAGGCCGGAAAAGGAAAAATTGCTGTGGGTTTTGGCGGCAATCCAAAAGACAGCAAAGGTTCTGCTGTAAGAGGTGGGCCTGCATTTGAATTGTTGTTCAACATCAGCACCTATTTAAAGAAAAAAGACTTGCTGAATAATTTTGAACTCAACTTTTTTGCACCCATGCCTGAACCAGGCAAAAGAATGGGCGCGAAAGCAGTTCAAAACATGAAAAAATTCTATAAACATTATGGAATAAAAGAACATGTGGGAACCAAAATCACAGGTTTTACAAAAAATGAAATAGAGTTTGAAGGTGGTAAAAAACTGGAAAGTGACCTGATTGTTTTTATCGCAGGTGGCAGTGGTCATTCTGTTTTAAAAGATTCAGGATTGCCACTTTCAGAAGCCGGTTTTGTAAAAACATTACCTACCTGCCAGGTGGAAGGATTTCCTGAGGTTTATGCAATTGGCGACTCTGCAGAACTACTGGGTCCGGCCTGGGGTGCAAAACAAGGCCATATGGCTGAAATTATGGCGGACGTTGCCGCTTATAATGCAGACCAGCAAATTAAAGGCACGGGAAAAACAAAAAGTTACGTAGATAAAGTAAGCATCATTTGTGTGATGGATTCAGGGGATGGTGCTGCATGGGTAGAAAGAACAGCAAAAAAGGAAACCATGATGATGCTGCCGATTGTGGGGCACTGGCTGAAAAAAGGATGGGGATTTTACTATAAAAACTCCAAACTGAAAAATATACCCCGTATTCCGGGAATGTAATTTCAAGATTTTAGAAAATTAAATATGAGCACCGAAACCGATAAAAAACAGGACTTTAAAATGGAATTCAAAACTTTGGATGTTACACCCGAAGGCAACTGGTTAACGCGAAATTTGAAATCTCCCCATTTAAGAAAAACATTGATCTACATTTTACTGGGAGCTGTGGCCGGAGTATTATTTACGGTTTTTACAGCCGACAAAACCCTTGCTGAATTCGGAACAGGCGAATTGGTTCAAAGTGCTTTGGTGGGTGCCTTTTTTGGATTTTTTATTACCAACAGTCCCTGTGCCAGGAACCAGTGTTAAAACATAGATTAAGATATAGTCAATGAGGGTTTCACTCAAAATGAAGCCTTCATTTTTTTACTACTTTTTTACCAATTTTAATACTTCCGTTCTCCCCTTTTTTATCGCCTGAATAAAATATATACCACTTTGGAAATCGGAAATATTAAAATCAAAAGAACCCGGAATATTTACTTTTTCCAACATTAATTTTCCCTGAACATTAAAAATCTTAACATCGGCATATCCCAAAGATTTAAAGGTAAATTTATTTTCTGCCGGATTGGGATAAACACTAAATTCAAAATCTTCCTTATAATTAAGTGCTGATGTATTGGGATCGTTTGGTGTTTGAACCTCAACTTCGTTTGAAGCACCGGCATTGGCAAATCTTTCTGCAGAACGTACACGGTAAGTGTAAACTGTATCGTATAAATCAACGGTTTCAATAAAATAATCAACTCCCGCATTTACTTCCCCGGCTACTTCCCAATCGCCTTCCCCTGTTTTTCTGTCAATTACATATCCAATCTCCTCATTACCATTGTCATTCCAGGTTAGTTTTACTCTCATTCGGCTAAACTTGAATTCAAGAGTGATTTCATTTTCAATCAGATAATTTCTTTCAAAACTGGCTTCTTCTATTGCAGAATCAAAGAGTTTAACCTCATCGATCACTCCCTTAAAATTTTCATTTCCATTTAAATTTGCAGCAACAGTCAGTTTTTTAATTTCCTGAATTTGCCCCTGTGTAATGGCAACCGGTTCTTTATTATCCACATACAATCGATAAATATTGCTGTCGCGTTGAACAGCAATAAAATGCCAGATTCCATCATTGATTAAATCCTGACTTACCAACTCCCCGCTTCCAATTCCCATGCCTTCTACGTATACTTTTCCTTCAGGACCAATACCAATTTTTAAATCATCTTCATCACCGGATAAAAATGATGTCAGCACAGACGTATTTTGGGAAGTTGTTTTTACGAAACATGAAAAGGTTAAATCTTCTCTTATTACGTGAGACAGGTTTTCGGTAATAATAAAATCATCAACACCGTCAAACTGCATTGCATTTGTTAAATATCCTTTAACAAATTCGGGTTGAATATTATTTTTTATCACTCCAAAATTGTTATACTTCATTACATCGGGCATGGTGTCCTTTATATTTTCTTCCATTTCCCAGTAAAGAACAGAACTCATATCAATTAATGCCTTTTTTATTCCAAACCAGGCAGGCTTTTTTTCAAAGTTATTGGCATACGGAAATGCACTTTCTCCATATCTCCATCCGGTTTCGTTGTTATCGATAAATCCCCAGGTGTGAAATTCGGTAGCACCGCCTTTAATCGCTGCATTTATCAAATTATAATACTGTTTCTTTTGCAACTCAGCTTTTTCTTCATTCCAGTCTTTTTCAGTATCGCCTATATCAACTTCCGCAACAATTACTTCGTAACCTAATTCGATATAACGTTTAATGTTGTTAGCATAACCTTCCCAATCGTAAGTTTTATCAATATCCAAATGCGTTTGAAATCCAATAACATCAACCGGAGCACCTACCTCTTTTAAATGTTTTGCCAATTGATAAAATGCATTGTATTTATGGCTTCCCGGAAATTCAAATCCCGAATCACGAAGTTCCAGTTTTTTGTCGGTTAAGGTTCTGGCATATTCAAATGCTTTACGGATGTAAACCGGATGTTCTGCATTTACAAACTGCTCCCCTGTTAAACCTGATGCATCGGCTTCGAATCCCATTCTCTGGAATTCGCAGGCACCTTCATAATTGGCATTAAAAAGTGGCCAGTAACCACCATGTCCATCCCAACTAATCGCTTCGTTTACTACATTCCAGTTATCAACTAAGGTATCATTACCATTCGAAGAAATGATTGCTTCCAGCCAGCTTTTCATTATGGCATCCAGGGTATCAGCCGGGAAATCACCTTTGCGGAACCACTCAGGATAATATTTGTCCCAGCCCATCAACATATGAGCTGTTGTTGTGAGATTCTGGCTTTTCATTTCTTTTATCCTGGTTGAAAACTCATCGACATAATAAACATGTTTTTTACTTTCGTCCCAGCGGCCCCAGGCAGGGTAACAGGTAATCTGAATTGTATTACAATCATTAAGCACCTGAGCCTTGGCAGTTTCATTATTAAAATAATTTTTTTCTCCACCGATAACACCACCAAACAGCAATAAGCCTGTCATATCCTTAAATCCCGGAGCGGTGATTTCGGCTTCCGGTTCAGGAACAAATTTCGACAGCATAATATCGTCGGCCAGATAATCGGAATAAACTCCGTTAACACTTTCGGTTTCGATATAAATATTTGCGCTTTGAAGATTGCCTTGCCATTCGACCGTAAAATTCTGGGTATAAAATTCATAATCACCAATTTTGGGAGAATCAGTTCGACACAGGGAAGTATAAGAATTTACCCCATCCACTTTTAATCCCAGCGTAATTCTGAAGTTTTTTGCTGCATCCGGAATTTTCACCCAGGCGCTGATGGTATAAGTTTCTCCATTTTCTAACAAACTTTTAACATCCCTGGTCAGCGCATCCCAGGGATTTTTACGGTTAGAAATTAAAACCGCATTATTACCCTGATGCGCATCGGAAGTAATTTCCATTTTAGCTCCCCACACCTGCCATCCAACAGTTCCATTTTCAAAATCACCATTGGTAAGCAGGTTATCCTGTGAAAATGAAGTAAAACTTAAGACAGCGAATACAAATACAAAATATAATTTCCCTGGATTGATTTTAGAAGAATTGTCCATGTTACGGAATAAATAGTTAGTTTAATTTCCGCTAAAATAGAAATTCTATTTCAACAATACTATGCGACGAGTCGAATTGAATGCACGAACAATATAAATTCCGGCTTCCTGTTCTGAAATATTGATTTGTGAATGGCTGGCATTTAACATTTCAGATTTTATCAGAACACCATGTAAATTGAATACTTCCACCAAAGTGTCTTTATTTTTCAAATTTGAAATGTACAATATCCCTGTTGTCGGATTTGGATAAATACCCGTGATTTTGTCTGTCAATAAATCTTCATTTACGTTGACAATTGTATTTAAAGAAGTGCTTATCCAGTTTTTACCAAAATGATTGTCAAGATTATTTGCTGCCAGTTTTATGCCTTCATTATCAGATACTTCCGGCCATGAATCATCTGCTTTATAATGTATTTTATCGATAACGATTCCATATGGAGATTGAAGTTGAACAGTTTCCCCTTCATCGGCCAATCTTCCGCTTTCCCACTGAAAAACCCTTTCTTCGGATTTTAACCAGAATCCGGCACCGGCATTATATGTTACATAAATTTTTTCTCCGGCTTCGATTATAGTTTTTTCAGGGAATTTATAGCTTATACCTTTGGTAAACTCATACCCTGCAATATCTAATTCTATACTCCCCGGGTTTGTTAATTCAATAAACTCGTTTACTTCTGAATTTGCATCAGAGCTATACGCTACTGCACTTATAAACAGTTGGCTGAATTTTATGGTTGGGTTTAATCCAGCCCCCATATTTCCATCAGACGCCGTTCCCAAACATGCCGATGTCGCCTCAAGTTCAAAATCAAACAGGTTTGGATTCTTAAACTCCGGATCTGTAAAAAGATTATTTCCGGAAGATAAGATATCGTTATCCGATGCAGAATAAGAAACTTCTAATGTTGATTTATCATCGGCAGATACTGTGGCATCATAAGCATTGGACAAAATTGAATTGGAAACGACAACATTTCCTCCGGCATCGCCAATATTTTTTTCATATACTGCAATCGGAGTACCATTTCCATAGTAGGTGCAATGGTCAATATAAACACGACTTGAATCTTTAATCCCGGCGCCCAAATTACAGTTAACAAATATCGAATTTGATATTTTTACTGTTGATTGCTGCCCTACAGAAATACCTTTGTCGCTTATATTATAAACCAGAACATTTTCGACAGAAACATTTTTTGCTTTTTCGCCAATATCGATTCCATCACTATTAAATCCGTAAAAATCGTAAATCACACTATTTTTGATGATGCCATCTTTTACATCGTCGTAATCTATTGCATCAGTATCTGGCATCGTGTTTCCTCTAAAAGTACAATTGTCGATAAATGCTTTTCCATATTTTACATTAATCAAATCGCCCGTTACTTTTGAATGCAGTTTTGTATTTGTCATTGAAATATCAGCATATCTTCCTAAAACCGGATTTTCATGAACATTATCGATCACAAGACTGTCGATTTTCAGTACAGAATTAAAAACCGAAACCGCTGCATTTTCCCTCAAAGGATGCTTGCCTTTAGACGCCCCTTCAATAATCATGTTTTTTAAAATTGAAGTATCAGCATTTACAAAATTCAAAATACCCCATTTCTGAATTTCACTCTCGGGATTACCTGTAAATACAACCGGTTCTGAATATGTTCCTTTTACATTTAATTTCCCGTTAACTGTCATCGTAACATCATCGGAAAACCACAACTCTACTCCCGGCTTAATAGTTAAACTCACGGAATCGGCAACCAAAACGTTGTTTGGAACACGATAAGGTGAACAATCTTTTGATAATGTAATATCCTCGCTTATCAATTCCGGAAGAATACAGGATCCATCACTTTCGAAAACAGCAGTAATGCTTACATTTCCCGAATGAATATAATTTAACAACGAAGCTTTGGAATAAAATTCAATTTCATTATCGTTTTTGACTACCATCTCCAAATCAAAACTTATATCACTACTTCTTGGGTCGTCCTGATGAACTTCAACGGCAACAACATTATTCCCCGGCAACAATATATTCCTGCTTAATTCAAATAAGGTGAATTTATCTTCATCTGATCCTGCAATACTTCTGTTTGAAGTAGTTTCAAAATTGATCTCACCATCGGGCATATTCAGTCTGAATACCTCTAATCCGTTTATATAAACCACGGCTCCGTCATCACATTTCAAATTGATTAAAAGTTCAGTTATGTTTTCAATGTTTTCAACAGAAACTGATTTTCTGAAATAAGTTGTTATATGTTTGTTTCTTCTGTCTTCACCAAAACTTACAACAGTATTTTCATCGTCATCACCATCCCCCAGTGCTGCTTTGCCTTCAATCCATGAAGAATCATCAAAATCAGGTTTTTGCCAGTTTGAATCCGGTTCAAATCCCTTATCAAAGAATTTCCAGTTTTCCTCTTTTGAAATAAGGGCCTCACCTTTAGCAAGTTTCCATCCTTTAAATTCGTACCCTGATTTTGCTTGTGCATAAAGCACAATTTCTTCTTTTTCGGGATATGCTCCATTACTGGTTTTCTGAGTAATTTTAATACTGTTAAAATCTACAATTCCTGAATTTGCAGGATATATGTTTAAAGTAAGTGGGGTACTTTGTTCGAAACCGTAATTTATCAAATCGTTTAACAAATAATTTGGCCGTTCATCTGCAAATCTTTTTAACCTGTTAATTTGAGATTCCCAATAATCATACGAATAAATCGGATCACCATATTTTGACGATGTTCCCTGCCACCGGATAATGTGTTTTGGCACTTCATTTTCAATCCTGTTTTTGTAAAGCTCAATCGTTTTTTTGACATGCAATGGATCGAAAGTAGTAAATAAATGATCTGCAAGTCGTTTCCCAAAATATTTCTTGTAGCCTTCATTATTTAACAAATGATTCAAAGGGATTACATCTTTACCAGCATAAAAATCGATAAGGTTCTCATCTGGATTAAAAAATCCTCTGTCTAAATCATTCAGAATCCATTTCCATTTCCCTCCAATTTTGGGCTTCCATGCCATAATATTATGGTCGACTGAGGTGTTTTGGGAATAAATTTCAGTAATTACAAAATCAGTAAAATTCTCAATATCCATTAATGTAGCAACCGTATCAAAATTTGCCTGAACGGACAAATCACGGTGATATAAAGAGTCAAATCCTACATACTGGTCAAGCGAGCCAGCCTCTGCATAATTCTCGTTTTCAACCATATCAAACTCATTCTCCAATAAATTATGCGACTGAATAATTAAATCGTCATCAACCTTAGCCCTGATGTTATTGATACCCATATACTTTCCATTAACAAAGAGTACGGCAGGACGGTAACTCTGGTAATCAACATCCATGTTTTCGGCAGTCAGGGATTGTGTCATTCCATCGCGGAAAAGAGAGTAGGCCCAATCACTTCCTGAAGCCCGCAACGCAAAAGATTGATACGAGTTCCTTTCTTTGTCAAATAGTATAGGATAATCAAGTTTCCCCTCACCATATTTTTTTCTGAAATATACCCCCAGCATTTTTTGTGGCAGTTGCCATGAATAAAGACCGTTAATTTTTGTTCCTGCCTGCAGGTTAAAAGCCGCCCGGTCGCTACCATCATTTTCGAAAAGTTCTATGTTGATTGGAACTTCCCAGTCCGGTTTAAAATCCTGTACATAAATTCCCTGAATACTATCCCAAAAATTTTCAGGATTTGTGGCAATGGAAACTACCGGTAAAGAGCCAATTTCATTTTCAGAATCAATAAAATAGGAATGTGTAATTATCCTTCCGGGAATATTTCCGGGCTGAAAAATACGGGCTCGTAAAAGGGTCGTGCTATCGATTTGAATTGACGAATTATAAAGTGCCGAAGTTTTTAAAGGCTCCGAGCCATCAAGGGTATATCGAATTTCACCCCCAAATGTGTTTGAAATATTAACCGTTACTGCGTTTTGATAGATCCCGCCAAGCGGAGTAAAATGCGGGGTATTGTTGGTAGTTCCTTCAAAAACTTCTGTATTATTTTCAGCCTCCGGAGTAGGTTCTGCAAAATAACCCCAACTTTTTCCACCATCGGGGATACGTCCCATCGAAATATCCGAATTCTGAATCCCAAAAGATACCGAGTCGACCAAACTTCCATCTTTCGAAAAAATCGCCAATTCTTCGCCAGATGCAGAAATATTAAAACTTGCATGTAGCCCTTGATCGCGACTGTCTGCCCAGATAATCAGAAAACTTCCGGCTCCAATCCACGTATTTTCCGGTATTTGCCATTTGTCTTTGTTATCGAAGTTGTCGCTTATAAAATAGCCGCCTACATTTACAGGAACGTTTTCAGCATTATATAACTCAAGCCAATCGGCACTTTCGTTAAAATCCGGATCGGTAATTACGTCAGAATTAGAAGCTAAAAATTCGTTAATATAAATCTGAGCTTTCCCCTGTACCGGGAAAAACAAAAGTATACTTATAACAAATACTATTGATAAATTTCTTTTCATCACCATCTTCAATCATGGAACAAAGAAATCAATATTCTGTTAAATGCAAAAAATAAATTATACGATTTTGAAAACGTAAAAATCAAAAATTAGATTCAATAATTCAGGAAATTATCGATGCTCACTTTTACTTCTTTTAAAGAATTATACTCTACAAGATTCAAATCAGGACAACCGGAAATCATCGCAGAAATATTTTTACCAATTCCGGGACGATAGAGACATAAAATCCTTTTACCCATTTCAACTGCCCGTCCTATTTCGTAACCCACACCCATGGAAACCTGTGTAACTTCTGCTACTAATATTTCCGAAGATTTTAACCAATCCAAATCACGGTCATGAATATATTCATCTGTGGGGCCATCATCTCCTGCTTCGGTTAACTCCTGATCACCCACATGCTCTGTCAGGACCTCACCAAATTTTTTCAAATATTCAATTATCTGAAGATACAATTCAGCATCTTTCCTTCCTCCACGAATTGAACCGGCAAAATAAATTTTCATGGAATGGTTTTTTTATTTAACAAAATGCTAACAGAAATCTATTAATATTTTTTATAATAGTTTTGGCTATTAACTAAATATCACCTTTGTATATCTCTGAGTTACTTCGTGCAGCTTAAGAATCAAAAATTATACAAAGTTTTCCGAGAAATTGATTAGACTATTATACTCTAATTTGCATTTATCACAATCCCGCCTTTAAAATAGGCCGCATAAGCTGTTTCCGAATTTAATTCTCTAATAGCTTTTTTAATTCCTTTATCGTCGTTAATAGCAGCACGAATTGAGCCTTTCTGATAATAATATCTTGAAACAATTTCATCTTGCAGCAACTCTTTTATTTCTCCACTAAATTCTTTTGAATCCTTGTCGAAATCAGGAGCAAGTTTTGCCTTTAAAGCTTCAAACTCTTTTTCTGCCAAACCGTAATATTTATCTTTTTTGGCATGATTAATCAAATCATCCAACTCTTTTTCAGATTCAGATTCATAGTCAAAATCATTTTCTTTTACATATGCTATGAATTGATTGTACATTTCATCTGTTATTTCAAAATCTTCAGGTGAGGCAATCGACTCATTTTCAGAATGAAATTTTGTAGCAAAATCAAAGATCAAAAATTTTGTTACCAAACCGATACTCAGACTACTCAGCGTTTCCTGATCGATTTGCACATCCGGTGAAACCCCTCCTCCATCATAAACCTTACGGCCTTTTTTTGTCGTAAACTCAGAAATTAATGAATCCGGAATCGCTCCGACACTACCATCTTCATTACGATGAGAATAATCCAGCGCCTGTATACATCTTCCACTTGGAATATAATATTTTGCTG
>NZ_CAJXYQ010000007.1 GCF_913063105.1 uncultured Draconibacterium sp.
GATGCAGGTGCAGTTGCCATTTTTGGCCCGGGTACCAGCGTTGCAGGTGCAGGTAAAAAAATCCTTGAGATTTTGATTGAAGCCTACAAGGAAGATTAGATTATTGGAATAATAGAATATTAGAATTCTGATATAAGATACGAAGCCGGTTCCGTTTGGGACCGGCTTTTATTTTATTGCAACAGACAGACTTCCTGATTAAACGAAACATTTCACGCAAAAAAAAATGCGATCCGTTACCGAATCGCATTCCCTAAACTAAACTATCTAAAATGCCTTGTTTTTACAAGGTAAAATCATATTCAAATACATCTTCATCGTTCGAAATAACTACACTGTAGTTTCCTTTGCGCAGTTCCTTGATTGGTATCGCTCTTTGAATGGAAAAATCATTTCCTAAATCTGCTTCTGCCAGCAGTTCACGCGACGAATCGTAAACATACACTTTAACATCTTCCATCTGATAATTCAGGAAGGTAAACCTCAGCATATTTTCATCATGAATAAAATAGGGCTCGACTGATTTTCGAATGCTCTCCACATTTACAACGCCATCCTCAACCGCCAAACGCTTTCTAACTTCTTCGTTATCTATTTTAACGCGATAATAATAAACGCCTTCCTCCAAATTCGAAAAATCATAACGTTTATTGAGCTGGGCCAGTGGTGCCCTTGTTTTCATACTGTACAGGTCTCTTCCTTCAGCATCGGTAACTTCAATTTCAAAGTTACTCATTTGGGCGTTCGAGATTTTTACGACAGTTAAATCGGCATTGCTCGATTCAAAATTTACTTTCAGATTACCTGAGGCTGACGCTACATTCAACCCAACAGCTACCAAAATCAAAGTCATTAATGTTCCAATTGTTTTCATGTTTTCCAGTGTTAAATTTCAAATTGTTACTGCTTTCTTTACCACTATAAAAAACAAAAATGATTTTTGTTTAATTTTTATTTCTTTTTATCAAACACTATCACGCCTATTACTACACAGGTCAATTATAAACGAGCTTCAGGCTTTTGTTAATTTGTGTTAATTTTTACTTTCAAAAACAAACTTTCCACCTTTTATTCAAGATCAAAGGCAAATAATTCCGGTACACTGATGAATTTACCACGGGTTAAACAGGAATACGATCTAATCATCTATTATTTATAACTATTCTTTACATTAAACAATTACTCATTTTCCTTCTGAAGGTCAATTTTGGGCTTCGGAAGGTATTGTTTGAGCTTCTGAAGGTCAATTTTGGGCTTCGGAAGCTACTGTTTAAGCTTCGGAAGGTGCTCTTTGGGCTTCGGAAGCTACTGTTTAAGCTTTCGAAGTTATATTTTAAGGTTCATCAGTTAAAATTTAAAGATCGGAAGGTGTTGTTTTATCTTCTGAAGCTGTATTTTAATGTTCTTAAGCTGCAGGTTCAACCTCCGTGCCCCAGGTTTTAACTTCAGCAGGTGTAGCTTCAATTTTTAATGTCTGATCTTAAGCTCCCTAAAGTAAAATTTTAGCCTGGCAAGCAACTTATTGTATTGAATGAGCCAAGAATAAATGTTGAAATAAAATTAATGGCTGCCGGGAGATGAGCCAGGACAACTATATTATAGCATTTTTCGGTATGTAGTGTAAGAAAAAAGCGAAACCGGGAAACGGATTCGCTCTAAAACTATTAAACCAAACTTATGAAAAACTATTTAAATGCTATTTAATTGAAATCATAAACTCTGACCGCCAAAATCCAAAAAGGTTTAATCTTGCCCATTCGTTCGATGCTTAAAACTTTTTAAGTTTAAACAAAAACAATAATCTGCCATTTTTAGATACTTTTAAAATTGAAACCAAAACAAGTTAATTTACAAAACAAAAAATTACCGTTTATACACCAGAACCTACCGTTTATACAACAGGACCTACCGTTTAAACATTTACTCCTGTTTTTTTCCTATATGTTTTATCTTTGTTACGATGACTACATACAACGCCATAATTATAGACGACGAAGCAAATGTGCAGGAAGCCCTGAAAATTTTGCTTCAGCGTAATTGCCCGGAAGTTAACCTTTGTGGAGTAGCAAACTCTGCCGGTAAGGGACGCGAATTACTTATGAAATGGGATATTCATTTAATCTTTTTAGACATTTCCATGCCGGGCGAAAATGGTTTCGAATTTCTTGATTCCATACCCAAAGAAGATTATGCCATAATTTTCACCACTGCCTATGAAGAATATGCCCTGCGTGCCATAAAAACAAATGCAATCGATTATTTATTGAAGCCAATTGACCCGGAAGAACTTGAAGATGCGGTTGAAAAAGCGTCCTCTCATCTCGATTTGCGTCGTCAAAATAAGCAAATACAAAAAACATATGGCGAATCGCTAAACAACCTGGCACGCCAGGCCAAAGATGGTGTTGAGTATGCTCCGAAAATTACCATTCTGGAAAAGTTTGGCTTCCACATACTTGAAGTAGAAAAAATTAAATACATTGAAGCCGACGGAAACTACAGCGTAATTCACATTTCCGGATTGGACAAAATAATATCAAGCAAGCCGGTAGGTGAGTTTGAAAAGATTCTTGATCCATCCATATTTGTCCGCATTCATAAATCTACTTTACTAAATATTCATTACTTACGAGGATTTTCGAGTTTAGAAGGAAGTTTTGCTATCTTAGACGATAACACGCAACTGGCCATATCGCGTAGAAAATACAACGAATTTAAAGATGCGGTAGACAATTATTCAAAATCAATCGATTAGTGAAAAAAAGCCTTCTGATATCAATTCTTATTGTATCACTCACGCAGTTTGTTTTTGGGCAAAATCCTTTTATATCCAATTACACTATTGCCGATGGGTTACCTTCAAACCGTTGCCATTGTATTTTAAAAGATAAAAGTGGCTTTATTTGGGTTGGCACCGATGTTGGTATTGTTCGTTTTGATGGAGCAGGATTCACCCGCTTTACCGTTAAAGATGGGCTTAGCTACAATGCTACAATCCGGATGAAAGAGGATATGGAAGGTAGGATTTGGTTTTTAAATAATGACGGATCGGTGAATTACTTTTTTAAGAATCAAATTTATAATGAAAATAATGCCCCATTTCTGGCTGAAATAAAATCAAATTTCTACTACCACGATTTTTACCAGGATAACGATTCTTCCATATATCTGTTTACCGGAAATGCCGAGGTTAGTGTTGTAAAAGGCACAAAATATATCGACTTCACTTCATCCAATCAGCCGGGAACTGTTTTGTTCTCCATCAGTAAAGCATCCAATAACAACCTGCTGTATTGGGAGCACAACAGAATTGTTGAGAAAAATTCTACTGATAATATAGCAGCCATTTACCCCTTAGACTTTACGGTTAGTAAAGCCATCGCCCAAGCTGACGGTTTCTCCTACGTTTGCGACCTAGAAGGAAATATCCATTTGTTTCGGAATGCAAAAATGGTGGTACGAAACTATATAAAAACCAACTCGAAATCAGTAAATGATATTATTGTAAAGGATAATTTTATTTGGGTTTCAACATTTGATAACGGCCTTTTTTGTTTTGAAAACGATAGCCTCATCCTTCATCAACCACTCGAGAAAATTCAAAATTTGGTTGCCGACGACCAAAACAACATCTGGACAAGTTCGAGTACTTATGGAATTTTTAAGATAAGTACTGATATTATTAAATATAAGACTTTGGGCACAGATAATTTTGACAACAAAGGAATTCGGGGGATTGCTCCATCAAACCAGGATTACCTTTGGTTAACAAATGGTGAATCAATTTATTCTTTAAAAAAAGACGAAATTGGAAACCAAAAATTAACACTTCAAGGGAAAATACTTGACAACTTGTATCACTTAAAAAATAACACCCTGTTGGCAAGTGGCACAAATACACCTTTACATTTTATTAAAAATGTTTATGTTGATAACAGTAGCAACACTTTAACTTACGGCGAGATAACGATAAGCGAACAGCATTGCTTAAAATATGTGGTGGCCCCAAATGAAAGATATGCCGGTTACTACCTAAACGACAATTTTTTTATTACTGATTTTAACAACAACGACACAACCACTACTTACAGTACTAAAAACCGGCGAATAAGAAATATGTTTTTTAATAAAGACAGCAATTTAGTAGTAAATACCAGTACTAATTTTATATTCAATCAGGGTAAAACACACATCGATCCTGTGTATGACCAACTCCTTGATGTTCGCATTGCTGCAAATGTTAGCATTAATGATGATTCAGAAGTTTTGTATATTATTGACAATGATTCGAACCGGCTTGTTATAATAACGGATAACAAGTTGTATCCTTTCTTAAACAATCTGGAAGAACAATTTGATCAAAATCTCAGGAATATAATTTACTACAAGAATACCTTATTTCTTTTTACCGTAAAAACCATCTACTTTATTTCTAACCCGCTAGCTATTACTAATGGTAAAGAGACAAAGATCAACCATTTGAATATTGAATTTAATAACATTAACGATGTGCACTGCCAGAATGATATTCTATATGTGGCCTCCGACGATGGATTAACCCTTATACCTTTTGATGCATGTGTAAATGAGGTTCCATTTCCAACCCAACCATATTTCTCGCAAGTGCTAATTGATAACAAGCCTTTTGATTTCACCAACCAAAGGGTAGTTTACAAGAATAAAGACCGCTTAAATATTGAATTCTCAAGCCTGAATTTCTCCTCTACCCCATCAAACTACGCCTATATGCTTGAAGGCGTAAATAACACCTGGGTTACCGGAACCGAAACACAGGTAGCCTACCTCAACTTAAAACCGGGCAACTATACTTTTAAGCTAAAATCGAGAAAAAACCTTGAAGCATACAGCGAAGTTATTGAACTTCCTATTCTGATTGAGCCAACCTTTTTTCAACTCTTAATAACAAAAATTTTCATTGTTTTAATTCTGCTTGGTTTGGGGTTTCTTGTAATAAGAGCTTATTATCGACGTCAGTTAATAAACCGGGAGAAAGACTACCAGTTGGTTACTCTCGAAAACCGTGCACTTCAATCCATGATGAATCCACATTTTATATTCAATTCTCTGGGGTCGATACAGAAGTTCCTTTTACAAAACAAAGCAGAGGAAGCAGGCACCTACCTGTCAAACTTTGCCCGCTTAATACGCCAAACGATGAATTCAATAAAGTCTAATTCAGTTCCGCTTGATGATGAAGTTGACCGCTTGCGTAACTATATCAAACTGGAACAATCAAGACTTGAAAATCGATTTGATTTCCACATACTTGTGGATGAACGCCTTGAAGAAGATGAGTATTCTATCCCATCGATGATTGTTCAACCCTTTGTTGAGAATGCAATTTGGCATGGTATTTCGCAACTTACTGAAGGGGGCAACATTACGGTTCGATTTAATTATATTAATGAAGAAAGCGTGGAAGTTATAGTTGAAGACAATGGTATTGGATTTGAAAGGTCAAAAGCTTTTTCCAAATCAAAGGATCACCTGAATCTGGCTTCGAGTCTCACCAACAAACGAATTCAATTAATTGGCGAAAAATATCGGGTTAAAACACAACTCAATTATGAAGAACTATTCCCCGGAAAGACAAATCCAGGTGCCAAAATTACACTTTTGCTTCCAATTGTTGAATAAACAATTTTACCGTTTATACACCAGAACCTACCGCTTATACATTAGAACCTACCGTTTATACATTAGCCAAAATTTTTTCATTTATAATTCCTAATATTGAACTGTAATTAAAAAACGGTTCTTTTCATACTGTCCATATAAAAACAAGAAGAAATTACCTCCCCACATTTCAATCCTTGTTATTGCGTAAAAAAGTTAAACTACCGCGGTTTTAACTATTGACAAACACAAACTGTCCTTTACTGTCCCTGAAAGCAATACTAATAGTTAAATCAAAAGAAAAGCAAAACAAGGAACTATAAGCCAACCTCTCCTACAGAGGTTGGCTTTTTTATTGCAAACACGCGGTTGATGGTCTGGCAATTAACAAGCTGAATCATCTTTCCTGTTTTCTTACCAATCTTCAGTGCGCTCAAAATTTTAGGCTGGCTGCTTAATATCCCGGCAAATATGGTATTTTTAACCTACTAACATTAAAAAGGGGGTATTATGCGTAATCAAACTTTAGCAAGCCTTTATACCGAAGCCTTTACTCAGCACTGGGATGAAATGGCTTTTTCAGATTTCGAAGGCGGCAACTTCAACTACAAAGACATTGCAAAAACTATAAAGTCTTTACATTTATTTTACCAGCTTGCCGGGTTAAAACGGGGAGATAAAATAGCTGTTTTAGGCCGTAACTCATCAAACTGGGCAGCTTCATTTTTATCGGCGATATCTGCAGGCCTGGTAATTGTTCCCATCCTTCCCGATTTTAATAAAAACGACACAAATCATATTATCAATCATTCCGAATCTAAAATTGTAATAGGGGCAGCCGGTCTTTTGGATAAAATTGATTTGGCATTCTCTGAAAAACTGGAAGCAATTATACAGCTTGAGGATTTTAGTTTTTTTAGTGGAAAAGACGCGAATCTTGAGTATAAATTGAACGACGGATTTCAATATTACAAAGAAAACACCCTCAGTAAAGATGCATTCGCTTTTGAAGAATGGGCACCAGAAGAAATGTGTATAATCTCATACACATCAGGAACCTCAGGTTTTACAAAAGGAGTAATGATTCCGGAACGAAGTTTATTGTCGAATATTATTTACGCCCGCGAACATATGCCTTTAAGCGCTGGAAATAAAATTGTTTCGTTTTTACCCATGGCACATGTTTATGGTTTGTTGTTCGAGTTTCTATTTCCTGTGAGCCTTGGCTGCCACATTACCTTTTTAAGTAAAATGCCATCACCTGCAGTAATTACAAAGGCTTTTGGAGAGATTAAACCGCATTTAATCCTGTCAGTACCTTTAGTGATTGAAAAGATTTACAAGAAAAGAATACTACCGGCTATTGAAAAACCAAGCGTAAAATTATTGCTAAAAATACCGCTGCTTTCAGCTGTAATTCTAAAAAAAATTCGTGCAAAAATGATTGATACATTTGGCGGACGCTTTTTTGAAATTGTAATTGGTGGAGCACCACTAAGTGCCGATGTTGAGAAATTCTTTAAACGCATTAATTTCCCCTTTACAATTGGTTATGGCATGACAGAATGTGGGCCACTGATAAGTTACGAAGCCTGGAATAAAACGATGACCTCATCTGCCGGCCGTTTGGTTGATCGAATGGAAGTCCGGATAGATTCGGAAGATCCTTATAATGTAGTTGGCGAAATTCAGGTTAAGGGCGAGAATGTTATGCTTGGGTATTATAAAAATGAGAAAGAAACAAAGGCAGCATTTACCGAAGATGGATGGTTAAAAACAGGCGACCTGGGCGTAACAGATAAAAATGATTTTATTTACATTCGGGGCCGATCAAAAAATATGCTGCTGGGACCATCGGGGCAAAATATTTACCCGGAAGAAATTGAAGCAAAATTGTGCAACCAAAACTACATTGCCGAATGTGTTGTTGTTGACCGCGAACACAAATTAGTTGCCTTGGTTTATCCTGATTACGAGGCTATGAAGACCAATAATGTAGACACGAAGGAAATCGATAAAATAATGGAAGAAAACAGGAAAAAGGCCAATGCAGAATTACCACGCTATGAAAATGTCAGCCGGATTGAGCTGGTTTCTGAAGAGTTTGAGAAAACACCAAAACGAAATATTAAACGCTACAAATACATATAAAAAAAACTCCGGTTTAAACACCGGAGTTTTTTATTGCAGCACATCTATTATTTTTCGAGCTTGTTTAAATGCACATCCATTTGTGGGAATGGAATGGTTATGCCAGCCTCATCAAGGGCTATTTTACCAGCCTCATAAACCTCAAAATATACTTTCCAGTAGTCTGTTGGTTTCGTATAAGGCCGCACAGCCAAATCAATTGAACTATCTCCCAGGCCTTTTACACCAACAAACGGAGCTGGGTCTTTTAACACACTCGGATGATTCTCAATAATCTTCATCAGCACATTCTTCGCCTTTTTTATATCCGAGTCATAGGAAATACCAAAATCCATATCAACTCGTATAACTCCTTCAGTAGTATAATTTACAATATCGTTGCTCGATACAGCTGCATTAGGCAATATCACCGTTTTGTTCTCGGGTGTTAAAAGTATGGTCACAAAAATATGTATCTCTTTTACTGTTCCCAGATGCCCTTGCGAAACAATAAGGTCGCCAACCTTAAATGGTTTAAAAATTAAAATCATCACGCCACCGGCAAAATTAGAAAGCGTTCCCTGCAAAGCCATACCAACCGCCAAACCGGCAGCACCAAGTACGGCAATAAACGAGGTAGTTTCTATACCTACCATTTTTGCAATACTAATGAGTAACATCACCTTTAAAAGGATGTTTATAAGGCTGCGTAAAAATCCGCGCACCGAAACATTGATGTCGCGTTTTTCCATCACCTTAGCTGTTCTGCGGGTAATAATCTTAATTACCCACAAGCCCAAAATCAATACAATAATGGCAGCAATTACCTTTAATCCATAAGTAATCAGCAAATCATAAGCCATTTCCAAATATTCATTAACCTGTTCATTCATAATATTAAAAGTTTAAATAATATCCAAGGTACTTAAATAATTCACTTTTATCAAGAAGATGTAGAACACATGTTTGTTTTATAGCAAGCAGGAAATTATTAGTACATTTGCTCTTATCCAACTAAATTAAAAAACATGAATACAAATCGCAGAAATTTTTTACGAACAACAACTGCAGCGGCAACAGGAGCCATGCTATTATCGCCAGCTTTGGCCATGGGAGGAAACAAGTCGCGCTACAAAATTTCGCTGGCCGAATGGTCGTTCCACAAAGCCATTTTTGGTGGAGAAATGACTAATCTTGATTTTCCGCGAGTAACCAGGGAACTAGGAATTGAAGGAGTTGAATATGTGAACCAGTTTTTTAAAGACAAAGCCAAAGATGAAAAATACCTCTCGGAGCTAAAAAAGATTACCAAAGAAGAAGGGGTGGAGAACGTACTTATAATGTGCGATGGAGAAGGTATGGTAGGCCATCCGGATAAGAAAGAAAGAGAAAAAACCGTTGATAACCACAAAAAATGGGTGGATGCGGCAGCGTTTCTGGGGTGCCATTCAATACGCGTAAATGCCGGAAGCCGTGGCAAATATGAAGAGCAACAGAAACTGGCAGCCGATGGTTTGCGAATGCTTTGCGAGTATGGTGATAAAAACAAAATAAATGTAATAGTTGAAAATCACGGAGGCTTATCAAGCAATGGTGAATGGCTTTCCGGGGTAATGCAGCTGGTTAATCATAAACGGGTTGGAACACTACCCGACTTCGGCAATTTTATCACAAATTACGAAACCGGCGAGCAGTTTGACCGCTACAAAGGCGTGGAGCTATTAATGCCATATGCCAAAGGAGTTAGTGCAAAATCAAATGTTTTTAATGCCAATGGTGATGAAGCAAATATGGATTACTATAAGCTAATGAAAATCGTACATAATTCGGGGTACAAAGGCTTTGTTGGCATTGAGTTTGAAGGCAATGAAATATCGGAACGAGAAGGAGTTATAGCCACAAAAGCGCTGCTCGAAAAAGTTTTTATGACCCTGTAATAATGCCGGAGTTAAAACTTGTACCCTCTGAATATGGTTATGGTGGCGGTTAAAATTTGTTAATACAATACTATTTTGAAACAATAAGGATAAGTAACCGTAACCTTTAAACGACTTTGTATTTAATAAGGGACTTATAGGGGTTGATTGATACATTGGATACAAAGTTAAAAAGGTAATTAGTTGTTTGTCTTTCAAGAAGAAAGCGATGGTTGTTCCATCGCTTTCTTGTTTTATGCCACTAATTCTTTTTTCGGTAAAAAGGTAAATTCGGGTCTGTTCTTCCTCCTCCACTTTTACCTCTGCCATCTTCAAACTCAATAAGGTAAACCAACCCGGCACTAATTTGTGCTGTTAACGATAAGCGTCTGTTATATTTCAGCAAATCAATATCTTCTTCTCTCGAATAGGTAAAATTTGGAACCCCGTCAATTATACCAGAGTTTAACACGGTGCAGGTTCCATCCACCTGAAAAGTCATTCGGTTGTTAATTTTATAATCGAAACCAATTCCTCCCCCAATATGAAATGCAGGCCAACTGTCTTGCTCGCTGTTTTTTGTACCTCGCGAATACAAAATATCCCATTCAAGCTCAGGGTCAGGCAGCTCCCGATAGGTTAAATCGGTTGTTACAAAAGCTACAACGCCTGTAAGTTTTACAAAAGGCGTAAACTGTTTTTCGGGAATAAAAAAGTATTTATAATTTACAGCCAGGTTAAACAAGCGGGTGTTGTAGGCAACCGGAGAGATGATAAATTCATCTTGATAATGCTGAAAATACGGCGTAAGAAAATAGTTGTACACCGGAGGATTATCGTTATAACCCTTAAAATGAGAATAATCGAGTTCAACCCCGAAATAGGTTTTTTCTGTGACCTGAAATAAAACCTCGCCCTCAAAACCTACAGAAAGTTCGGGTGTAAATTTATCGCTGCTGGTGGCGGGAGATTGTAGCAAAGCATCGGGATGAGGAATGTCTGAAGAACCCAGTTCAGAAATAAAGAGACCCGAGTTGGCAGCAACACGAAAACCAATTAACTGCCCGCTAACGCCTAAGCTGACAGTAAAAACCAGTACTACCAACAATATCACTCTTCTTACATCCATCTATTTGACTTTCAGCCTTTAAGTTAAGCTGTTTTTATCAAAAAAAGAAACAAAGCGCTGCAAAACTATTTTCTTTCTTTAACTTCTGAAGCATCTACTACCTTAAAAAGCTTGTCTGCACGCCGCGTTACATTACTGATAGGTACTGATATTCGTTGCCCTTTCAATCCTTCATCAACAGGCTTCAAATCAAAACGGATTTCATTAACATTTGTTTGAAATACACCCGTTGTAGGACCGGTAATTATTATTTCGTCGCCAACTTTTAAGTTACTGGTTTCGAGTTTAAATTCGGCAATTCCAATTTTTTTGAAATAATTGGTGCATTTACCAATATATAACTTTCTTTTTGTTGCCCGCGAACCATAATTTTTACTCCACTCGCCAAGACGTTGCCCCAGGTAGTAGCCATCCCAAAAACCACGGTTAAAAACACTCGACAAGCGTTCATTCCAGTCTTCAATTTTTTCGTTGCTAAAGGTTTCGTCGAAGTAAGCATCAACCGCCTCGCGGTAGCACTGCGCCACTGTTTTTACATATTCGGGAGAACGTGCACGTCCTTCAATTTTTAAAACCGAAACACCTGCATCAAGTATTTTATTCAGGAAATGAATGGTTTTCAAATCCTTTGGCGACATAATGTATTCGTTATCAATTTCCAGTTCGGCACCGGTTTCTTTATCGGTTACGGTATAGGCTCTTCGGCAGGTTTGTAAACAGGCGCCACGGTTGGCCGATGAGTTCATTTCGTGCAAACTAAGGTAACATTTACCGCTGGTTGCCATACACAAAGCACCATGAACAAACATTTCAATTTTCATCAGTTCACCGTTTGGCCCGGTAATATTTTGCTTTTTAATCTGGTCGCTGATTTCCCAAACGCGGCCAAGGTTCATTTCGCGCGCCAGCACCACCACATCGGCAAAATTTGAATAGAATTTTACAGCCTCGATATTGGTAATGTTTACCTGCGTTGAAATATGAACTTCAAGGTTAACCGAACGGGCATACTGAATGACCGAGACATCGGCAGCGATAACTGCAGAAACGCCAGCTTCTTTTGCCGCATTAATAACTTCGTGCATTTTATCCAGTTCGCCATCAAAAATTTCCACGTTCATGGTAAGGTAAGTTTTTACCTTATTCTCTGTAGCAATTTTTACAATTTTACGAAGGTCGTCGAGATTAAAGTTATTGGACGAGCGCGAACGCATATTCAGGTTTTCAACACCAAAATAAACCGACCCTGCTCCTCCCTGAATGGCCGCCATTAACGATTCGTACGACCCAACCGGCGCCATTATTTCTACATCTCTTCTTTCCATTGCCTATGCGTAAAGTTTTAAAAATTGCGGTGCAAAGTTAAGAGTTTTTGGCAATTACAGCGGTGCCATCATTATGGGGTGCGTTTACACAAACTTTTCGCGTTTCTGCAAGTTAAAAAGGCCGTACAACACAAAAACCAATGTACCTATTGCCATAAAAATGCGGTTCTTACGAATGATTCCTGCCCAAATTACTTCATTCAGGTTATTAGGAATATCAAAAGGATTTAGAAAAATATCCCATTGTGTACCTTCCATTAAATCTTCGCGCAGAATAAGCAAGGCAACGCCAATAAGCACCATAGCTACTGCTGTTCCGTTACCGTTTTTTATAATGGTAGAAAACATGAAAGCCATCGACCCCAAGAAAATTATTGGATAGATTAACTGGTACGCCATCTCGAACAGGTTTACCTTGTAGAGCAGCACCGAGGCCAATACGGCAAAAAGCAGGATAATAAAAAACACAAGGGTATAAATCATAAGCAATCGTACCAACCACACTTTGTACCTGTAATTGGGTATTCCAAACAAAATTTCAAGCATGCGCGAATCATCGTCGTTTTGTATGCCAAATACCGATGGGTAAAAAATTAGCAGTATTCCCGGAAAAATTAAAAGGTTGTATACAACATCTTCCGACATGGCTTCTCCGTTTAACACCACCTGCACAGCAAAAAACAGGAAAAAAGCAAGTGCCGCAATTAAAAACCAGATAAACCGGTTGGCAAATATGATTCTTAAATTGTACCGTATCATTTTTATCAAAATGAACAGCTTGTTTTTTATATTGAAATTTAGTTTCATGTTAATTAAGCAAAGTCTTTTAATAAGCACAAATAAGCATCCTCGAGGTGTGGCGACACACAAAGCGCATCGGGGGCCGGTTTTTCTTTTGCTAAACAGCGTACTTTTATACTATCGCCATCGCGCATATGATGAACAATCATCTGTTTGTTTGCCATCGCATCGAATTCTTTGGCAGGTACCGAAAACTGCCAAACAAAACCATTGCCCATTGTTACCATTTCGTTTGGTGTACCAAAGTATTTTAGGTTACCCCTGTTAATTACCGCTACCTGGTTACACGAGCTCGAAATATCTTCAATAATATGTGTTGAGAAAATTACAATCCGTTCGCGGCTCAGCTCAACCAACAAGTTTCTGAAACGAATACGCTCGCGCGGATCAAGCCCAGCCGTGGGTTCGTCCACCACCAGAATTCGCGGAAGATTTAATAATATCTGGGCAATACCGATGCGTTGTTTCATCCCTCCTGAAAAAGCTCCGATTTTATCGTTCCTGCGTTCCCACATGTGCACATTTTTCAGTACATATTCAAGACGCTCCTCTCTTACTTTCGTGTCTTTTATACCTTTAAGTATAGCCTGGTAATCAAGAAATTCCCATGCCGACATATTTTCGTAGGTTCCAAAAGCCTGTGGCAAATAGCCAATAAGTCCCTGCAACTCTTCGCGGTATTTCTGTGTATCCAATCCGTTAATCCAAATCTTTCCGTAACTCTGTTCGAGCACACCGGTAATAATCCGCATCATGGTAGATTTACCGGCACCATTGGGCCCCAGTAAACCAAACATTCCGGTTTTTATTTCAAGCGAAACACCGTTAAGTGCCCTGAATGGTTTTTTGCGTTTGCCGATTACCGGAATTTGCCGAACCATATTAAAATATCCACGCCGTAATGCTCCTAAGCGCCCCTGAATTCGTGCAATGTTTACATCCTTTTTATGAATATATTCGGCCGTTGCATAAAAAACCAACAACAAATACCAGATGATAGCAATAAAAATTACCATTCCCAGGTTACCCCACTCGGTGTAAAAAATGTATAAAAACACCAAGGGAACCACCCAAAACAGCACGTTATAAATCCACCTGTTCAATTTCAGATAAATGGTTTTACCGGAACTTTGGTTTTTATTAATTAGAACCTGGTTTAGCGGAATGCGGAGTAAAAAAACGAAAAAGAATACCAAGTGCGACAGCACCCACATCCAGAAATGATTTTCGAGGTAGATGAACGTAAAATACACCACAAAAACAAACAAGGGCAGCTGCCATACCAGGTCGGAAAAGTCGCGCCACTTTGTATAATCTTTAGTTAAGCCGGCACGCTCACGTATTTTTATTCCCGATTTCCATTCGCGCACAAAACGCGAGTCGCGGTCGTATACTTTTACCAGCTTCCGTATTTTTATGCGGATGGGTTCGTTTTCGTCAATCACTTTTTCGTTGGCCTGGCGTAAACTGGTCATTGTAAAGGCCACAACACCTGGCACAAGAATGATAAGCAAAACAAAATCGAGCAATTGCCACACAAAGCTATCTACCTTAAGGTAAATAAAAAGGGCTCCCAGCACAAACACCGTTAGCATGCCTATTTTTATGCCAATGTGTAACGATTTTATCCAATCGAGCGCATTCTCTAAACCGGCATATAATGTTGGAATAAAAATTAAAGTTAGCAAGGTACTTAGCGCCAGGCCTCCAACCACGGTAATGGCAAAGGGGGCACCAATGGCACCAACATATTCGGCCTGCCCCATTGCCAGCGGGAACAAGGCAACAATAGTTGTTATGGCGGTAATTAAAATGGGTCGCACACGCGAGAGTCCGGCGGTCATTAATGCTCTTGATTTTCGGAAGCCCCGTTTTCGGAGAATATTGGTAAAATCGATGAGAATAATACCGTTGTTAACCACTACGCCAATAAGGATAATAAAACCCATTATGGTATTGGCATTAAACAGGCTGTTTCCGGTGAAAATAAGCGCCAGAAACGACCCAACAGCAGCCAGTGGAATTGAAAAGATAAGAACAAATGGTGTTGAAACCGATTCGAAAACCGAGGCCAAAATCATTAAAATAAGAATAAAAGCAGCTGCAATCAGAAACTTAAATTCGGCATACTGGTCTTCCTCGTGAATTACTTCAACGGCAACCCCTGATGGCAGTTTGTACGACCCGATAATATCATCAATTTCAAGCCGGTAAGCTTCAAGCAATTCTTTCGAGTCGCTGGCTTCATCAACAAAACTGTAAGTAAGTTCAATTTGTTTCTCCTGGTTTACACGCGTTATGCTTGCCATTCCCTCGGCATACACCATATCGGCCAGCTCGTCCATATCGTAGGTGGCGCCCTGTCCGTTACTAACCTGCAAACGGCGCAAGTCTTCAATACCTTTGTCGTTCTCTTCTTCTTCAACCCCTTCTGGTAATTGTTCTTTTATAACAATTTCATACTCTTCTGTTCCTTGTTTAAAGTTCACTCCTGAAGTAAATTCGCGGGTAAAGGTACCAAGCTCCGATACAATATTTTGCAAATTTATTCCATACTCGGTAAGCAACATCTGGTTAAAGTAAAGATGCACTTCGGGGCGGTTGTTCGACACATTTACACTTGCGCGTCTGATTGTTTCCAGGTCCTCAATGTAGTACAAAAGATCTTCGGCAACATCTTTCATCACGCCAAAATTTTCGCCTTTTATAACAATTCGCTCCTGGTTTGAACCAATTCCCATAAATTGCTGGAACCCTTGTGTACCTGAGCGTCCGCCACCGCCGCCACCGCCACGAAAGCTGGAACTTGAGGTTGGAGCTTCAAGGCTTACCTCGCCTTGCGATATATCGTCAATCCGGTCTTCAACATCTTTTTTAATTTCAGCGATGGTACGCTTGTCAATATCTTTATAATCCTCACGAAGAATAAATGTAAGGATGGCTTCCTCGGCCTCAATATTTGCGGTTAAATCCTGCTTTTCGGCAATATCTTCAAGCCGGCTTTCCACATCGGCAACTACCTTGTCGGTAGCATCAAGTGTGGCACCGGTTGGCATGGTTACGTATATCGAGAATTGTTCTTCTTCAACTTCCTGCAGGTTGGTAACACTAATGGCCAGTACAATAAATACGGTTAAAAAGAAAAAAACCAGTGCACCGATAATAGTACGGGCGGGCACACGCATACTGGCTTTTAACAGTAAAATATAGATTTGAATGATGCGGTTGTTGGTAGTCACCTTTTCGTAAAAGATGTTGTGCTGCTTTTTTTTGCGTAACAGCAAATGAGCTGCCATTGGAATAAGCAACAGGGCTACAAACAAGGACACCAGCAAGGTGGAAATAATTGACACGCCCACATGATTTCCTAAAAGCTTAACCATATAATCGGTTGAAAAAACAAAGGGCAGAAAAACAGTAACAGTGGTAAGCGTTGCAGCAACAATTGAACGCCAAACCTCTTTGGTTCCCTGCGTTACGGCAACATCAGGCGCCATTTTATTACCCGAAAGCCGGTATATATTTTCGAGCACAACAATACTGTTATCCAACAACATACCAATGGCCAGCACCAGTCCAACCAGTGTTAAACTGTTTAAGGAGATATTGAAGGCATAAAACAGATTAAATGCAGTAAAAACAGAAATAGGAATAGCCAGTGCGATAAACGAAACAATGCGCAGATTTTTAAGAAACATCCAAAGTACAAAAATAGCCAGCAAACCTCCTACCAGGGCCAGGTCAATTATCTGATCGATATTCTTTTCCATGGTTTCGGCGAGGTTGGTTTGTACCACAATCTGCACATCTTTTGCAGCCAGTTTTTTATTAAGAGCCAATATTTCGTCCTGCACTTTGTGCGACAAATCAATAAGATTAGCCTGCGAATCACTAACCAGCATCATCGAAACGGCATCAAGGCCGTTAACCCGGCTTAGCGATGTTTCTTCCTTTACGCCATAAAAAACACTGGCCACATCTTTCAGGTAAATCGGCCCTTCGGCAACCACAATATTTTCGATATCAGAAACTTTATCGTACTCGGCTGTAACATGAACAAAATACTGCTTTTGGGCATCGTGTAAATACCCCGTAAAGGTGCGGTTGCTTGAATTAGCGGATATGGCACTTTGTATTTGTGCCGGAGTAATGCCATAAGCTTCGCATGCTGCTGCATTGTAGGTAACTTCTATCGACCGTTCTTTTCCACCAAAAACATTTACCGATGCAACACCGTCAATGTTTTCCATTTCGGCTGTAATTTCCTGGTCAACGATATTACGCACACGGTCTACTCCGCCGCTTCCCCTAATCTGCAGCTCCATAAACTGATTGGTAAGCTGGTCGAGATCAACACGATTAACAGTAACAATAAAGTTATCATCAAGATCGGCAGTAACCAGATCCACCTTTTCCTGCAGTTTTAAAAAGGTGTATTTAAAGTTTACATTCTGTTTAAAATTAACCTGTATGGAGGCCGAGCGATTATTAATGAAAGATTGCATTTCTTCAATGCCTTCCATGGTTCCGATGGCTCCTTCAATGGGAATAACCGCCTGGTTTTCCATATAGCTTGGATCGACCTCGATACGCGACTGCACCTGAACAAAAAGCATGGGCAGTTCGGCATTGGGCATCAGTTCTACCGGCAGCTGCTTGTACGAGATGTAACCCAGCATGGTTAATCCCAAAAACAGCATACTGATAAATATTTTTCTATTGATGATGAATTTCATGTGCCTTAAATCTCAAGTTTTCAAATGAATCGCATGAAAGTAGCACTCCTGTGGGGTACTATTTGCGTGAAGTTTTTCCATACGGCTTTCATCTGCTTAAAATTGTTTATTTATTAGGTAGAAGAAGGAACTTCCATTTATCTGTTAATTCGCTGTTTCTACAGTCTTGTTCTCTTTCACAAAAAATACCCTTACCCGGTCTAACACATCATAAACACAAGGTATTACAATTAATGTAAGCAAGGTTGAGGTGATTAGTCCTCCAACTACGGCCAGTGCCATTGGCGAGCGCAACGATGCACTCTCGCCAAAGCCAAATGTAAGGGGCAATAAGGCTAAAATGGTGGTTAAACTGGTCATTATAATTGGGCGAATACGTTGTTGTCCGGCCTGTAAAATGGCTTGTTTCCGATCTACTCCTTCGCGAATGAGCTGGTTAATCCGATCTACCAAAATTATGGAGTCGTTAACGGCAATACCCACCAGCATAATTACACCAATAATGGCCATAATATTAAATGTTTTCCCAAGTGCAAAAAAGATGAGAATACTGCCCACCACTGCCAACGGAATGGTTAATAAAATGGTAAATGGATGAATAAGCGACTCAAACTGCGAAGCCAGCACCATGTACACCAGCACAATTGAAAGCAGCAAGGCAAAGGTTAGATTGGTTAACGATTCCTGGCGTTTCTCTTCTTCGCCGGTAACCAAAATACGGTAATCAGGCAATAATTCAATGCCAGCCGTTTGCTGCCTAATATTAGTAGCAACATGGTCAAGCGGGATACCATCTTCAAGCTGCGCTGTTACTTTTCCAATGCGGTTCTGGTTTCTTCTGAAAATTTCTTTTGGCGACACACCATAGGTTATATCTGCAATTTCGCTTAACCTGAATACCTGGTCCGAAGAAGTGATAATCAACTGATTGATTTCATCAATTCCCTTCTCAGGTACTTTTATGGTGATGTCCTGCATTTCTCCGCTTCGCTCGAGCTCGCCGGCATTTTTACCTTCCAGCTGGTCTTGAATCTGAGAAATTACATCGCTGATGTTAATGTTGTACATTCCGGCACGCATGCGGTCTACCCTTATTTCAACTTCCGGCGCACCATCTTCAATTGATGTCTGTACATTAAAAAGACCATCAACTGACAACATCTTTTCTTTAACCAGGTTTATTACCCGTTCAATTTCGTCTAACTCTTCTCCCCGCACCTCAACTACAACAGGCGCTTCATCGGTTCCCAAAATAGATTGCAACGCACTTTCTTCTTGCGAGAAAGTTACCTCCATGCCTTCAATATCAGCTGTTAACTTATCCATTGTTTTTACAATGCTCTCGGTAGAGATGGTAGCTCCTTCTTTCAAAATTACTTTAATTTCGGCTGTGTTTTCTCCTTCAAAAACGGCATTCTCGTCGCCCGAAATACTGCTAGACGGCCCGGCCTGCGAGTAAATTTTATCCAGGTTGTCGCCCAGGTAATCCATTAAAATATTTTCAAGATTACGAACAGTTGATTCGGTTCGCCGCAATTTTGTTCCTTCCTGTAACTTCAAATTCACAGTAAGTTCGCGGGTTTGGGTTTTTGGCATAAACTCGGTACCAATTTGCTGCACCAGCAAAACAGATGCACCAATAGTCACCGTAGCTACTAATATAACCACCCATTTAACAGCCAATACTTTTGAAAGAAACCGGCCATAGCCTCCAACTTTTACCGATTTTGACTTTAATGGTGCTTTTCGGTTTCGGTAAAACCTATGGTACATCATTGGAATTAAAAAGATGGCGACAATTAGCGATGAAAGCAGCGAGAATGCTACGGTCCAGGCCTGGTCTTTAAATAACTCGCCCGATGCACCATGCAAATACACAATGGGTAAAAACACAATAATGGTTGTAATGGTTGAGGCTGTAATTGCACCGCCAACCTGGGCCGTTCCGTTTATTGCAGCTTCTTTTACACTCAGTCCGTTTTCGTGGTTTCGGAAGATGTTTTCCATAACCACAATGGCATTATCAACCAACATTCCGGCGCCAAGCGCCAAACCACCAAGGGTCATTATATTAATGGTAAGGTGGTTAAAATACATCAGGTTAAATGTGGCTACAATCGAAATCGGAATGGCAACACTAACAATTAAAGTGGTTCCGAACCTTCGCAAAAACACAAATAAAACTACTACGGCCAACAGAATTCCCAACAAGGCAGTTTCCTGAACCTCGCCAATTGCACTGCTGATAAAGCGTCCCTGGTTGGTTACGCCAATTAGCTGGTAACCGGGCAAAGCTTTCTGTATGTTTACCAAAGCCTCGTTAACCTGCTCAACCGATTTTACCGTATTGTATTTGGTTTCTTTATAGATGGACAGTCCCAGACAGCGCTCGCCGTTAATGTGTACAATGTTAACCGGTTCTTTATTACCAACAGAAACGGCTGCAACATCTTTTAAATAAACCGGTGCCATTGTAACACCGGCCTGGTTGTTGGAATTTTCAGTAGATTGAACCGCTTTGTAACCCACAATAAGGTTTTCAAAATCTTCAATAGTTTGCAACATCGATACACCTTTTACAATGTATTGGGTTCCCAAATCGGTAATCTGCCCACCGGAAACGTTGCGGTTAAAGTTTTGAATACGGGTTGCCACCTCGTCCATTGTTAAGCCCTGGGCATCAAGCCGGTAAACATCTGTCTCAATAATTATTTCGCTTTCCTCCTGCCCCGATAGTTCAACATCGGCAATACCTTCCAGGCGAACAAGCTCGTTGCGAATATAATTTTCGGCAACTTTTCTCAGCTCATTCATGTCTGAAATTTCGTTGTGTTTTAGGCCAATAATCATTATCGGTGTGGTATTCGGGTCGTGTTGGGTAATCTGAAGCTCATCAATATCGGAGTTTTGCGTAAGGGTGTTTAAGGCTTTTTGCAGGTCGAGAAATGCCTCGTCCATATCTTTGTTCCAGGCATATTCAACAGTAATTTGAGCCGATCCCACCCGCGACGATGAAGTTACCTGCACTACGTCAGACTGGCGAATTGCGAGAGCTTCAATATTTTCAACAAATTGTTGCTCCATTTCTTCCGGTGGCCGCTCTCCCGATGTCACTTCAATAAAAATCCGGGGCGAATTTAAATCGGGAAACAGGTCGACACCCAACTTATCGTAAGAAATGTAGCCGAGCAACAAAACGCCAAGCACAACCATTAAAACGGTAACCGGGTAATCGACTGAAAATTTTGTTAATTTCTTCATAATATCAAGTTAGAAGCACGAAGCACGAAGCAGGAAGTTTTTCTGACTTCCGGCTTCCAGCTCCCGACTTATTATAAAATCACTTTCACTTTCGAATTATCGCGTAGTGTCTCAAAACCTTTAATAATCAAACGGTCGTTGGGGCTCAGCCCTTCCAGCACCTCAATCTCATCCTGGTTGGCAATGCCGGTAGTAATGCGTCGGTCGTCGGCAGCGCTGTTTCGTCCAACAATAAATACATATTTCCCGCGCGAACCTGTCAGAATCACATCTTTCGGAATAACAATGGCGCTATCTTTTTGGGCAGTAATTATATTGGCTTTAACAAACATTCCGGGACGCAGCTTTAATTGCGGATTATCAATTTCAAGTTTGCCTGAAAAGGTGCGTGTTTCATCGCTGATTACCGGCGACAATTCAGTAACACGTCCGGCAAGTGTATCTTCAGTTAGTGTGTAATTGGTAACTACTACTTCTTGTCCTGTTTCAACTTCCGACAGGTTTTTTTCAGGCAAATTTATTTCCACGTACATTTTTCTGTAGCTCATTAAACTTACCATACTTTGCCCGGCGGTAACTTTAACTCCTTCGGTGTAGTATGGCAGTTCTACAATTACACCCGAAAAAGGTGCTACCACCTGCATTTTTGCCAACTGTATCTGAGCACTTTCATAATTATTTTGCGCATTTATCATCGAAACTTCAGAATTTCGCATTTCGAGTAAGGTAACACCGCCCTTTTCGTACAACGATTTTTGTTTCTCGTATTCCTGTTGCGAAATTTCGAGGTTTAATTTTGTTGATTCCATAGATAAACCATTCAGGTACTCGGCATTTTCGAGTTTTACAATTACCTGCCCTTTTTCAACCCGGTCGCCAAGTTGGAATTTACGCCCGGTTTTTGGATTAACCTGCAGGAAGTAATCGCCTTCAATTTCAGAGGTAAGCGCTGTTTCGTAGTGGGCTTTGGCCGTTCCGGTGGTGCTTACAAATTGCTGAATACTTTTACGTTTTATTGTTTCAACAGAAACCGGTACTGCCAACTCGGTTGATTCGGAACTGGTTTGATTATTACACGAAATAACGGTAACAACAACACTCAACAAGATAAGTAATTTTATATGTTTCATTTTGGTAAATTTTTCATCTGTTTTAAATCGTTTATAGCTTTGGTAGCTCCTGTAACCTGCATTGCTTGCTACATTTTGTTTATTGTTTGATAGCCCCCATGCTTATTCCTGGTCTTCATTGAGGTACAATTCTGAAGGAATAATTGCTTCATTTCTTTCAAAATCGTAAAGCGATTGTATTTTAAGGTTTAGTAGTTCTATTTTATAATTTATAAGTGCCTGGCTGAGTGCCACTTTCTGTTCTGACAACTGGGTTTGAAACAGGTTAAGGTCCATACCGGTAAGGTCGCCATTTTCGTAGCGCTCGAGGTTAATCTCGTAAGTCAACTGGGCATTTCGCTCGTTTTGTTTGGCCAGTTCAATTTGGTTTAGCTGGTTCTGGATATTACGGTACACTTGTCTGATATCCACAACAATTTGTTTTCGCTCCTCATCGAGGTTAAGTTGTTGCGATTCGATACTCGCTTCGGCTGCAGCTATGCGCGCTTTTCGCTCGCCCCAGTCGAAAATAGGAATATTAAAGCTAATGCCTACCGACGGGCTTTTAGTTGGGTTTTCGTAGATTTTATTTAAATCACCATTATCACCTGTTATCCCGAAACGCAGGTTCATATCTCCTCGGAACTCGTTTTGAGCCTTGGTTCTAATCAGGTCAAACTGGCTGGTTTCCACATCAATTTCGCGTTGGCGAAGTTCCATTCTCGAGCTTAATCCATTTTCAATAGCTTTCTCCAGATTAACAGGAACCGGGTTTACACTAACATCGGCCAATATCATAATATCTTCAAACAAATCCATACCGAGGTATAGTTTCAGTTGGTCTTTTGCATTTTCAAAAGTTACTTCGCTGTTTTGCAGGCCCGATTTTGCAGTTGCCAGGTTCAGTTCTGCCTGGTATTCTTCCTCGCGGGCTGCCAGTCCGGCTTCTACTTTATTTTTAATTATATCGTAACTTTTTTGAGTGTTGGCCAATTCTTCTTTTGCAATGTTTAAATTCATTTGCGCCATGTACACATTGTAAAAGAACTCAGTAACATTGCGCTCCAGGTTAAGTCGCTGCATAGCGTAACCTATTTTTGCATTTTCAAGACTCAGTTCCAGTTCCTTCAGCTCCAGCTTCAGGGTATTGTAGGTAAACAAGGGCTGGTTTAAGTTCAAATAAAGGTTGTTGAAAAAAACTTCACTTTCGGTTTCAATTGAACTGGTGGTTGAGTTGCTGCTCGACCATCCGAACTGGTTGGTTAGCGAAATGGTTCCATCGGTTATTAAAATGGGCTGCGAAACGGTGAACAGGGTGCTGGTTTCGAAGTTTTCGTTGGTATACCATTCTGAAACACGAGTATCGAACCGGCGCTGGTTGCTGTAGTTAATGGGGTCGACCTGAAGCGAAAAACGCGATTTTAATGCCGCGCGCTGGGCTTCAAGGTTTTTCTCAAATCGTTCAAGATTTAGCGACGACAACTTTAAATCGGGGCTACCCGTTTCGGCTATACTCAGTGCGCGGTCGAGGGTTAATGCTTCCTGTGCCTGAGCAGCAAAAGTAAGAAGTGCCCCAAAAACAATGGCACCGGTTATCTTTTGCAAGCGTTTAATTTTTGTTTTCATTATTTTATGTTGATTTATTTTATAATTCTACAATTTTTACGGCATCGGCAAATATCATGCGCAGCTCGCTTTTATTGGTCAGCTCAATAACTGCTTTTTCCGAAGAGAAATAATACGAGCCCAGGTGGTTCCACCCGGTTTCTGCACTTTGCGATTCAAGAAAAGCTTCTTCCGCTCCATCGTCGCCATGTATGATAAAGTTATAACTTCCTTTTTCTTCCTGTCGGTTACGGCCAAAGCCACGCGATTTGTAGAAGTGATAATACACGTCATAGTAACCTGCTTTTTTAACCGGAACATTCCAACGGGCTACCTGGTCGCCGTTGCCTCCTTTAATGTAATGTGCCGAGCGCACATATTCTCCATAAAATTCGTCGTTGGTTGTAGCTGTCCAGCTAATTGGTGGGCGCCACCAGTTAATGCCCGCATACTTTTGTTTGGTTTCCTCTTCTTTTACAATTAATTTCTCGAGCAGGCTTACCTGTTCGTTTATTGTTATTTCAAATGCAGGGTCCTCGTTATCAACAATCTGCTCGTGTGGCAATTTGGTTTGCACCGGTGTTGCACTAATGCGTTCGCCTTCCCAGGGTTTTGCTTTTAAATCTTCTTCCACATCGCGGAAAAACTCCATAAAAGTCTGCGGAATGTTTTTGGAAGTAAGTGAATTCAGGATAACCATTCGAGGACTGCCATCAAATAAATAGCTCAACTCTTTTGTCTGATGAGCTTCCAGGCTAATTAGCTTGTTTATCATATCTTCCGATCCCATTCCGCGGCCAAAACCACCTCTGCCGCCGCCACCTCCAAGCCTGAAGGTAAGTTTTACCAAACCATCAACGTCAGAGAAATTGGTAATTTTCAACGAAATCATTGTTTTCATGGCATCACCCGATTTTACTTTCACGCCTTTTATTGGCGACACCAGGTAACCGGGTAGGTCTTTTGCCTTAAACCAGCTATTCATCATGGGTTCCAGCTCAATCCCAAACTGTGCTTTAATCTGCTCATCAAAATCTTCAAAAGAAATATTCAGGTATTTATTTTCATCCAAAACCGAACGCAAAAAATCTTCAAATTCATTTTCTCCGGCTTCCAGTTTTATGGTCGAAAACAGCACATCTCCTTTTAGCTTAATTACATCATTAACAATTTCTTTTTGGTCGGGGTCGGCCAGAATTTCTTCAAATGAATAATCCTGTAATGCAATATTTGCCACAATTTCCGGACTTTCGCCATTCATGTTACTCATAAAAACAGAGCGCATATCGGTACTCTGGCTTTTTAAATAAGCCTCAAATACCCGGTTGGTTATAGGCCAGCTGTTGGAGTGAATATTGTTTTGAAAGTTATACAACCACGGAAAAATAAAATATGGATTATCGTATTGTTCCATACTCATTTGTCCACGCGACCATTGACGATCAGTCTCTTTTTCTTCGATAAATTTATTTATAAATTCCCCTATCGTCCTTAGTTCCTTATCCTGATCAGTCATATCCGAGTCGCCTCCGCGGCCTCGTCTTCTTCCTACCCGTTCTTTCTGTTTTTCAAAATCGGCTTCGCGCAACAAAAAGCCTTTTTCCTGAAGAAATACCTGGCCGGGTTGAATCACCTCTTGTACCGAAGTCCACATGCGCTGGTAGGTTTTAAATTGGGCAGGAACCTCGACCAGTGCTACATTATTTGCGTTATATTCCAGGTTGTACACGCGATTAAAGTCTTCAAATCGTTCAGAGAAAATGGCGGCCAGCGTATCTTTTGATTCGGGAAAAACATCATTAAAGTAATCGTGTCCTTCAATATGCCACAATCCAAATTCAAATTCGTTATGTGCCAGGGTTTTTAGCTCGTACTTTCCGATAGCCAACGATAACTGGGTGAGCGGTGTTGCGGGCTCAAAAGTAAATTGCCCGGCTTTGGTTTCGCTAATAGCCCCCTGAGAAACAGGCTGCAATCCGGGCATGGTATTAACAGTTAATTTGTAATGAACAAACTGCGGCTTATACCAGCTAACATCTTCGTTGCTATAGGTTACACCCGTTTTGGGATACCAGTTGGCCTCACGTGTTAGCAAAACATAATCGGGACGAACAAATGCATAGCGTTTATCAACATTCAATACAAACTTTCCGTATTTCTCCAGGCGTATTTCCTCCTCAATATCAAGATAACAATATGCCTCGTCGATTGTGCCGGCATAAGTAAATGCTACTTTTGCGGTATCTTTTGGCTGCAAATTAACCTGGTTCGAAACAATTATTAAATGATTTTTTCGCTCGAAAGTAACTGCTTTTCCATTCAATTTCAGCTCGTTAAGCTGTAATCCTGCATTTAAACTAAAAATAAGTTTATCAAGAGCCTGGTTTTGGTTATTTACAATAGTTAATTCCGAATTTACCTCGAGCAAATTACCATTATGATTTAAAACAATATGATTTGCACTAACATCGGCTATGGGTTGTTTAACGTAAGTGTTGTTAAGCTCGATGATTTCCTTACGCAACGCCTCGGTTTGTTTAAACCCGTTTATATGGTCGAAGGCGAGATATCCGGCTCCGCCAATAAAAATAACACTAAAAAACAACGACACATAAGTCATTGGTACCGACTGCGGCAAACGTTTTAGCAGAAAAATGGTAAGAAAAATAAAACCCGATCCCAGGCCAAAATAGATTCCCCGGTGGATTAATATCACTTTAAGATTGCCAAAACCAACAATATCGCTGCTTAGCATCGGAATATTAAAGGCCATGTAATCGAAAATATAATAGTACTTAGCCTGCAACAGAAACAACGTGATGCCGATGTACCCCAACACCAGAACAAATGTAATGGCCTGATTGCGTATTACGCTCATCAGCAAAAACGACAACCCCATAATAAAAACAAGTGTTGGTATACTTATTAACACCAGATAAACGGCATACGAAATCCAATCGATTGCGGTGCCCTTTGCCAATGAATTAAAAACAAGCGCCAGAATAACTACGGCAACATTCAGAATCATAAAAACCTGCATGTTACCGAGTGTTTTGCCAATAACATATTCGCCATTTGTCATCGAGCGCATATAAATTACCTCTGTGGTATCCAGCTTTTTATCGCGTTTTAAAAAGTCGGAAGCCAAAAAAACAGCAATAACGGCCTGCGCAACGTTTAAAATAAGCAGGTTGAAATAAGGTATTGCACTTGGAATGGCTCGGATAGCCCAGCCTTCGTCGCCACCACCTTCTATTACAAGTCCGAAGTTCATGCCAAACAGAACGAACAACGACAGCACACTAAAAATGCGAAAGAACCAGCTACGAAACAGTGTTTTCCGTTCGTATTTTGCTATTGAGAATATATTATGTAACGAAATCATTTTTTTCGATTTATGCGTTTGACCACTGGTTTAGTTTATTTTCCATAAAGTGTACGTAGGCATGTTCAAGATTGGGTTCTATTTGCCTGGCCTGGTAGCCGTTAATTTCGTTGGCAACTACCTGTACCTCCCAACCTCCGTCAATCGGGATGGTAGAAATAACGGGGAATTTTTCATTAATCTCAAGGTATTCCCTTTCGGTGGCTTCTATTAACCAAACGTGGCCTTTGGCTTCGCTAACCAATTGCTCGGGCGAGCCCGAAAAAGCCAGTTTCCCTTTGTTAAGCAAGGCCATATTGTCGCAGGTACTTGAAATATCGCCAACAATATGGGTCGACAGGATAATAATTACATCGCGGGTACTTATGGTTGAAAGCAGGTTTCGAAAACGGATACGTTCTTCAGGATCGAGGCCGGTAGTTGGTTCATCAACAATTATAATCTGAGGATCATTTATCAAAGCCTGGGCAATACCTAAACGGCGCTTCATCCCTCCGGACAACTTATTGGCATTTCTATCGCGCGCCTCAAACAATCCTACTTCCTCCAGCATCTGATCAACGGCATTGCGTCGTACAGCACTGTTTTTCATTCCCGACAAACGAGCGGTATAATCTAAAAACTCCGAGGTTTTTAATTTTGAAAAAAAACTAAAATCCTGCGGCAAATACCCCAGCATAGAGCGAATTTGGCGCCGATTTTTAGACAACTCGTAATCGTTATAATATACTTTCCCGCTGCTTGGCTTCATTAGTGTTACCAATATTCGCATGAGGGTAGATTTTCCGGCACCGTTGGGTCCCAGCAGCCCAAACATACCGTTTGGAATTTCAAGGTTTAAATTATTAACAGCATAGCTGCCTCCCTTGTAAATTTTGTTTAGATTTTCGATTTTAATATGCACAACGCAATAAAATTTTTTGAGAACAATGCTTTGGACTTTCGAAGCTTGAAATCGTTTAATATAGTAGGCTTACTTTTATGCTTAAAATTACAGCCATTTCTTTAAACAAACACATTAAAAGTTTATAATTAGATAAACCAGGCCCTTTTTACGACCAACACCACTAGCGGTTCTTTAAAAAACTACAACTGCGAAAACCGTAAATTAAAAAGTTAAAAACATAAAAAAAGGCCTTGCCGCAGCAAAGCCTCTTTCTTAAAATATTTTTTGTTTTCTCTGTTTTTGTTTGCACACTTAATTGTTTTGAAGAAAAAAGTAGCACCTGACAATTACTATAGCTGAGCTCTAAATTTATGATCTTTTATATTGTCGGTTAACACAACTTCGTAGGTACCTCTTGTTAATTTGCTAAAATCCAGTGCCTGATGTATGGTTAAATCGCGGCCCAGATTCATACCTTTAACATGCCTGCCATTTCGGTATACATTTAAATAAACCGGTTTTAGCGATTGGTTTAAAAACGACACGTTCAATCGTTTTTCTTTAACACAAAAATAGGGTTCGAAACACCGTGTGGTTTCATCCACAACAACCTTTTTATCTTTCACACAAATTTTACGACTCACACTCTGGTTGCCATAATTAATGCAAACACAAAAATTGCCGTCTCCCAATTTCGTCAGATCAAGTTCTTTTTTAAACTCTTTACAATGTTCGGTTTCTTTGTAATAAAGTATCTCCCCATTGGCATTGGTAATACTAACCAGCAAAGGAGCCTCAGTTGATGCCGTATAGGCAACCACAGCCGTGTTTTCTTCAACCTGTTCAACATTCATTTTTGGTAAATCGGTGGCATTTGCCATTGCTGCAATGCAAAATACCAGGGTTAAAACAACCCATGTTTTTGTTTTCATGACTTTTTATTTAATTGTTTTCTAATTAATTGACATGAAAATGGGTGCTTTCGTTACACTTTCAAGGTGGTTTATCGACGAAGAGATGAATACAGTAGACAAACAGAAAAAAAACAGCAATAAACAGCAAGGCATAAAAAAAGGCCATCAGAATAATTTCTGACAGCCTTCCTAAACCAATAACATTTTCTAACCTATTTCTCTAAACTAAACGTAAAATCATTATTTAGCGAACTCAAAACTACTTCGTATTTACCCGACTTTAAGGCTGAAAGATCGTAACCCGAGGCTACATTAAAATCTTTGCCCAAGCCCGACTGGTATACCAAACCATAGTCATCATAGATGTTTAAGGTCAGGCTTTCCTGATCGAAATTCAGGTAGCTAAGTTTCAATACATTATCGGCAAAGGCAAAATACGGATCGATTCTTAATTTTGATTCGCCAACAAAAATTCCTTTCGAAGCCACTTCAAAATCTTTTAACAAACGCGTGTCGTTTACTCGAAGATCCATGGTGTACTTACCGTTCTCCAGGTTTTTAAAATCAAAAACCTTCTGATAAGTATTTAGCGGCTTTGTTGTCTGCTTGTAGTAAACCAATTCTCCGGTTTCAGCAAGAATGCTTAACTCAAACAATGCTGCTGCATCGTTTTGAATTGATACCACTGCCCGGTCGGCTGTTAATGGCACTACATTCATTTTTGGTTTCTCCACGGCTGTTGCAATTGCTACAATTGCTACTGCCATAACTGTTGATAATAATTTAATTGTTTTCATAACCATTCAATTTTTAAGTTTAACAATGAATGACAGTACAAACATACATGTTCTACAACATATATGCTATAAAACATATTAAAAAAATTAATCAATTGCATTTTTCTTAACATTAGAATTAATATTGGAATCGGAATATAGAGCTCTTCCCTTTATTAAAGGGCTTTTTGTAAAAAGGACGCACTTTTATTACAATTATCATGCCATTCTATTTAGAATCATGTTAAATAATTTTTAGTATATTTTCAACAAAATGTAAACAATGCAGATAAAAATACTACAACTCACTGAAGGAGCGAAAGTTGCAAAAGGAACCACAGTTATTATTGATGTACTTCGAGCTTTTACCACAGCCTGCCACGCCATAAACCAGGGCATTGAAACCATTATTCCGGTAGGCGATATTAACATGGCCTACCAGTTAAAGAAACAGCATCCCAATTATTTACTTGTTGGCGAACGCCACGAACGAAAACCGGAGGGCTTTGATTTTGGAAATTCTCCAACTCATATTAACACGGCAAAAATTAGTGCTAAAACAATGATTCATACAACAAGCTCGGGAACGCAAGGTATAAGCAACGCCACACAAGCCAGTGAAATTCTGACAGGCAGTTTTGTGAACGCCGGTGCTATTGTACAATACATTCAAAAAACACGGCCCAGCGAAGTTTCGTTGGTTTGCATGGGCTTTGCCTGCCAGTACCCCACCAACGAAGATACGTTTTGTGCCGAATACATAAAAAATGAACTGGAGGGAAAACCAAACGATTTCCATGCCATGGTAAAACGAATAAAAGAAACCGATGGTGCTCGGTTTTTCGATCCGGCCAACCAGAGCTGGTCGCCCGAAAGCGATTTCCATTTGTGTATGGATGTAAACCGTTTTGATTTTGTGCTTAAAGTTGACAAGATTGGCAATTTCAATTATCTTCGGCAACTGAAAATTTAACCGGTTTTATTCATTCTTTATAAGGAATAAGATACAAGCCTTGCAACAATGAAACAATACAATTTTGACGAAATTATTGAACGCCATGAAACCAACTGTTTAAAATACGATGCCCTTGATCGTTTTTTTAAAACCAATGATGCTCTCCCGCTTTGGGTGGCAGACATGGATTTTAAAACGCCCGATTTTATTATTGACGCTATTAAAAAACGTATTGATCATGAAATTCTTGGCTACACTTTTCGATCAGATTCGTACTACCAGTCAGTAATTGGCTGGATGAGCAGACGACACAACTGGGAAATTAAAAAAGAATGGATTTCGTTTAGCCCGGGTGTAGTTGCAGGATTAACCTATGCCATTGAAACATTCTCGAACCCTGGCGATGGCGTTATTGTACAACCACCGGTGTATTTCCCGTTTTTTGATAGTGTAAAAGGCACTAACAGAAAGCTAATTCAGAATCCACTAAAGATTGAAGCCGGTCGTTACACCTTTGATTTTGACGACCTGAAAGCAAAAATCGACAAAAACACAAAGCTGTTGCTGCTTTGCAACCCGCAGAATCCGGGCGGCATGGTGTGGACAAAAGAAGAGCTGATTCAACTTACCAACATTTGCCTGGAAAACAATATCATGATTATTTCTGATGAAATTCATTCGGACTTAATATATAACGATCATAAACACATTCCACTTGCCAGCATTTCGGAAGAGGTGGCCCAAAACTGTATGGTTTGTATGGCACCAAGTAAAACCTTTAATGTTGCAGGCCTATCGTCATCGTTGGCTATCATTCCAAACAAAAGAAAACTGGCAGCTTACGAACGAACTATTGGTGTAGGCCATTTAGGCATGGGAAACATTTTTGGCTCTGTTGCTCTGGAAGCTGCCTATACCCATGGCGATGAATGGCTGAAACAACTTCTTGCTTACCTCTGGGACAATTATCAGTTACTTGAGGATTTTATGACAGAAAAGCTGCCACGTGTTAAAGTAATGAAACCGGAGGCCACTTACCTCATCTGGCTTGATTTTTCGGATTACGGCATGAAAAACGAAGCGCTATCGAAATTTGCTACCGAAAAAGCAAAAGTGGCATTAAACGATGGTGGACGTTTTGGCATTGGTGGCGACGGCTGGTTACGAATAAACATTGGCTGCCCCCGTAGCGTATTGCAGGAAGCTCTTGAGCGCCTTGAAAAAGCTTTTGGGTAAGGATTATTTTATTTTACCCGGATTCTTTTTTACAAAGTCGCCCCAGTTTTTATACTCTTTCGATTTTTGCGGCTTGTTCATTTGTATAAAATGACAAATGGCTACGGCTACGGCATCGGTTTCGTCGAGTACTTTGTCCATATCCTTTAAATTATAAACTTTTTGCAGAAAATAGGCAACCTGCTCTTTCGAGGCTCGCCCCATTCCGGTAATGGCTTGTTTTACCAGCAAAGGTGCATATTCGTGAATGGGCACATCAAACATCAGCGCAGCAGCCATTAGCACGCCCTGCCCACGCCCCAGTTTTAACATCGACTGCACATTTTTTCCGTAAAACGGGGCTTCAATGGCCATTACATCGGGACGGTATTCTTTTACAAGGTGTAACGCCCGTTCGTGCAGGTACTTTAAACGCATGTAATGATCGGAATATCTTTTGGGTGTAATGTTTCCCATGTGCAGAATTACGGGTTTGTTTTCCCGAATTTCAACTAGGCCATAACCGGTTACTGTGGTTCCGGGGTCGATACCCAATATGCGAAGTGGCTTATCCATCCGATGAAAATAGTAATTTGTTGTTAACCTGCCGCCAAAAGTACTGATATTGTGTAATTACTACGGAACTGTCTTGTAGCAATGAATTATTAATTCAAAAAAAACACCAAGTCACGAAGCATACAAAGGAAACCTGCCATTTTCTTTTCTGAACCTGGAGTCTTTGTGCTCTTGGTGGTAAAATTGCTGAATAAAAAGGATGGAATCAATTATCGTTTTCTTCGGTCGAGCTGCTGAACCAGCACCCCCGAAATAATAAAAATCAGGCCAATGAATGTCGTAAAATAGATGGTTTCTTTTAAAATCAGGTGAATAAACACCAGCGACAAAAAAGGTGCAAAAAACACCAGGTTGCCAATTTTTGCATTGCTGCTGGTTAGGCTCATGGCTTTTAGCCATAACACATAAGTAATTCCCACCTCAAAAACGCCGGAGTAAACCATAGCAGCCAAACCTTGCCCCCACTGCACTTTAAACGACGAAAACAGCGCCACCACCGGAACCAGCAAAAGGGTGCCAATGGCAAAATTCAGGAAAAGTTTTACAACCTGGTCGCGGGTGTCTTTTACATTAAATATCCAGTACAACGACCATAGTATTGAGCTTGCAACCGCCAGTACCACGCCCAGAGGATTTGTTTTACCAAAACCATCGAAACCACCCTGCGACGATATAAAAAATACGCCAACAAAGCTGACAATGAGCGCTACAAAGCTAATCCAGCCTATTTTTTGTTTGAGCAAGGGCACCGATAAAAGCGCCAGTGTTATGGGCCAAATCATATTCAGGGGTTGCGCCACCTGCGCCGGAAGCAATGAATAAGCTTTAAACAAAACCAGGTAATAAAGCAGTGGATTAAAAGCCCCCATTAACAGCGAATACAACCATTCGCGACGCGATTGCTTAAAAATTAATTGCGTTTTTCCTTGCGCCAGCAGAACAACAAACAACAGCAACACACTTACTGCTGAAACATAAAATATTAACTGAATAAAATCGTACTCGCGCAGGGCCAGCTTAAACGATGTAGCCACAGTTGACCAGAACAACACGGCTAATCCGGCGTATAAATATGCTTTTTTACCAGCCACTAAAACTCCGAATTATCAATAGCCCGTTCAAACAAACTTTCTTTCCCTTCCATGAAAAGTTCTTCTTTATCAGGATAAACCTTCCTTAACTCACGGTATCTCTCACGCGATTCTTCGGTAAACACACTTCCCGGATGATTGCTTAGCATTTGTTTATACAGCTCCTTGGCTTTTTCCTGCTGCGCCAGCGTTGTATTGTACAGTTCAGCCAGCATAAACAGTGCATCGTCGCCCAGCAAATCGTAGCTAAAATCGGTTACAATGGTGTTCAGGTATTCTGCTGCCAACGTGTAATTTTGTTGTTCTGCCTCTATTTTGGCTTTTCTGAACAGAATGTCATCTACCAGGGTATGATACGGGTATTGATCGGCAATAGAGTCCAGGACCAGCATAGCCTCGTCGGGCCGATTCTGAAAAAACAACAAATCGGCTTTGGCAAACATGGTTAATGGAACAGCAGTGGTATCCAGATTCAGGTTATTACCAATCAGCATCGATAATTCCATGGCATCGTTGGCCGTTAATTTTGATGTGCTGGCTTTTAACACATCCAACTGTGCTTTTGCCCAGCTAAAATTTCCCATGTAATAACCCAGTCTGGCTTTTTTTAGTTTGGCCTCGTCGCCCAGCGTATTCTTTTTGTTGGCCTCAATTACCTGCGAATAAATCAGCATAGCTTCCCACGGGTCGTTGGCATATACATAAATATCTGCCATTTCAGTTTTTAGCTGGCCCAGCTCTTCAGGTTTAAGCTGTGGAATTTTCTCACCTTTCTCCAATTCCACAATTGCTTTTTCAGCATCGTTAAGGTAAAAGGCCAGTAAATGTGCATACTCGCGCACCAGGTTTAAGGTAGCCGGACCAATGCCGAGGTACAGTAATCCGTTTTCAAAATCGGTAGCCAAAGCTTGTCCCTGCTCCAAATTACCCTTTCCCTCATCAGTGTATTCCAGGTACTTTGCATGAATATTGCGGGAAAAAGCCTGCGGGAAAAACGGCGTTTGCTCACCTTTATCCATCAAATAGGTGTACGCTTTCTGAGCCTGTTCATAGTCCTTGTTTCGCAATGCCAGGTCGCCCAACTGGGCAATTTGCATATCTTCACCACCGGTTCGTTTATCCAGCGCAATCGACTGGCGCAAAGCACTCGAAAATTTCTTTTCCTGCAGAAAAAACCAAATCAGCAAACGGTTGTAGCCAATAACCCCGGGTTCGCTCTGAATACGTTTGAGCACCTGCCCCCGAAACTGATTTCGCAGTCCATTATCGATATCAAGGCGCATGGCCGACGACAAACTGCTCTGCACCCGCGACAGGTGTTTTTCACTTTCGCGCAAGAGATTTAGGTATTCTTCCATCATATTGTCGTAATCGCGCAGGTACAGGTACGATCGGGCCAGTTCGTAATTAAACGCTTCGCCTTCCAGCGTTTGACGCCCCTTCAGGTAGGTATCTTTAGCCAAACCATAATCGCCCCAGGCCAAAAAAGTATTTGCCGTTGTTAGAAACGAGCCTTTGCTGGCCGGAATTTTATCAATAGCCTGCCGAAATAACGCTTCGGCTTCTTCACTTCGATTTTGGCTTTTGTAGATTTGCCCCAAATGCACATAATATTCGGGGCGTACTGTTTTTTGCTTCTTAATTTCTCGTTGAATATCCTGCTCTGCCTCATCAAAACGTTTAAGGTTTACCAAACAGTTAATATAGTAACGGTAATAGGTGCTGTTACGGGTTGTTTTATACACCTCGCTTAATAAAGGTGCTGCCTTTTCGTAGTCTTTGGCATTGTAATACCTGATGGCCAAACTCGATTTGGTTTGAATTTCTGTACGCTTTTGCTGGGCAAATCCCGTATTCAAACCAATTACCACCACCAACATTGTTAAAATGTACCTCATAGCTATTATTCTGAATTACAAAAATAACACAGTTGTTTAAAGTATAGTTTTTTTGAGAACAATTTTGACACTTAGTAGTTTAATCAACTTTAGTTTGTTTTTAAACTTTTACATTTGCAAAAATTTTAAGTGAGTACATTATGGCACATGAGTTGAATGGCAGAGAGCGCCTGCCAAAGTGGATGAAGATGAAAATGCCTAAGGGAGAAAGTTACTCGAAGGTTAAAAACCTGGTGAATAAGCACGGCCTGCACACTATTTGCACCAGCGGAAACTGCCCTAATATTGGTGAATGCTGGAACAGGGGAACAGCCACGTTTATGATTTTAGGAAATATCTGTACCCGTAAATGTAAATTCTGTGCTGTACCTAATGGCCGGCCTTTGGCCCCTGATTTGGAAGAGCCCAAAAAACTGGCCGAATCGGTAAAGATTATGGGCGTAAAACATTGTGTGATTACTTCGGTTGACCGCGACGATTTGGAAGACCAGGGTGCCGGAATCTGGGCTGAAACCATTCGCGAAGTAAAACGCGTAAACCCGGAAACAAAAATAGAGGTACTGATTCCCGATTTCAGGGGGAAAATGGAACTGGTACAACAAGTTATTGATGCCGGCCCGGATGTAATCTCGCACAACCTGGAAACCACCGAAGAACGTACACCCTTTATCCGTTTTGCAGCAAAATACCGTCGTAGCCTGGATGTAATTAAATACGTTGCCGACAATTTCGGACGGGCAAAATCGGGCATTATGCTTGGCCTGGGCGAAAACCATGAAGATGTGTTAAAAACGATGGATGACTTGCTGGAAGCCGGCTGCAAAGTGATGACCATTGGCCAATACCTGGCACCAACACCCAAACACATGCCGGTGGTTGAATACATTGAACCGGAGAAATTTGTGGAGTACCGCAACATTGGTATCCGTAAAGGCTTTAAATTTGTTGAAAGCTCGCCATTGGTGCGCAGTTCGTACCGAGCCGAGGAACATGTAAAAGCATAAGCAGGAGCTTTGCCCGCTACCGCAATTACCAGTTTATCAACTTAACAATAAAACAATTTCGCAATAAAAAGAAATGTGTTACAGCTTGAGGTTAAAATCCACAGCTTTCGCAATGTAACAAGTAGTTAATAACAAAAAAATGGCAAATTTCAATTACGTCGATCTGGGAACAAAAGAATACAAAGCGTGCTGGGACTACCAGGAAGAACGCCTGTTGGAACTCACCACACAAAAACGCAGCACGGGCCAACCTACTGCCGACAATCATTTTATTTTAGTTGAACATCCGCACGTTTATACATTGGGCAAAAGCGGCGACGAGGCCAATATGATGGCCAATGCCGATTTCCTGAAAAAAATTGAAGCGACCTATTTTAAAATAAACCGCGGTGGCGATATTACTTACCACGGACCGGGGCAGCTGGTGGGTTACCCTATTATCGACCTGGAGAATTACAAAATTGGTGTGCGCGAGTACATTGAAAAAATGGAGGATGCCATTATTGCAACCGTTGCCGAATATGGACTGGAAGCCGGAAGGAAGGAAGGAGCTACCGGTGTATGGCTGCAAGCCGACCACAAAGTGCGGGCCCGAAAAATATGCGCCATTGGCGTTCGCGTGAGCCGCTACGTTACCATGCACGGTTTTGCCCTTAATGTAAATACCGATATGCGCTACTACAACTACATTAACCCTTGCGGTTTTGCCTCGTCGGCAGTAACATCCATACAACAAGAGCTGGGCAGAGAAATTTCGATGGAGGAAGTAAAAGAAATCGTAAAAAAGAAATTTAACAAAGCTTATTAAGCACCTGTTTCTTTTATACGTTTAACAATTTCGGCTTCTGCCTTAAGATAGGCCTCCCGAATAATCGGGTCGTTAAACTTCATGGTACGCTCTTCAAAAGCCATATCGTTTATGCGTTCAAACAAACGCTCCTTGGCCGTGCGAATATCTTTGCCATAAATATGGTACGAATCGGCCTGCCAGTTCATACGGCCAAGTTTTACTGTTTTTCCTGTTTTCTCAGCAATCCCGGCTGCTATAATATCTTTACTGAACTGAATAAAGCCAAACATATTCAGGAAACCGGCATTCCAGGCATCGTTACTGCGGTAACGGATATTACTATTTAACCAATACACGCCGTCTTCGTCTTCCAGAATACGGTACCACAACGACTGCAAACTTGGCGGATCGTCGCAGGTAAAATCAATATTGGGCATCCAGGTAATCATTTGCGCCTGGCGCGTAAACGGCTGTTCCGCCAATTTATTAATTACATTTTCTATCTGATCAACTTTAAACGCCCCCTGCTCTTTTGATTCTCCTTCAACCAGTTCTTTCCATACGCCATACTTTCGCAACCGGCCATGGTAGGTGTATTCCGGTCTCTTATCATCGGGGTCGTTCATGTTTTTTACCAGGTGATCTTTTAGTCCCTCCAGCTCCAGCACATATTCGCGCAAACTGTCAACACCTCCCGGAAAAGCCATATGTACCATCGGGTCGCTTTCGGGTTCCTGAATGGTTAAATTCATCGTGCAGTCAATACTCAGCGGATCTCCCGGTTTATCGTATTGGGTTTTAAAACGTGTTCCTTTTCCGTACAAATAAATAAGTGCCGTTTCGTAGGCTTCGGCCAAAGATTTTCCTGTTACCGATATAACCGGGATGTTCTTCATTGCAATAAGTTTAGAGTTTCTGATAAACGTACATTTTTAAAGATAGAAAAATGGCAATGATTGCACCTATTCATGAAAAAAAATTAAAGAAATGGTCTGAACAATCCACTTAGTTCTGTATTTTTTTAATAAGTATTTTAGTTCTTGCTAATTTATTTTTAATTCTTTTGTACTTTTAAGTCTTAAATTAACAGCATTTTTTAATCTATAACCAATTAAACATGAATACTAAACTTACTTCAAGGCGACGTTTTTTAAAAGGAGCACTGGCGGCCGGTGCCGGCCTTGTTATTGTGCCGCGTCGCGTATTGGGCGGTAACGGATATCTTGCTCCATCCGATCAGTTAACAAAAGCTATTATTGGCACAGGATCGATGGGCCGGGGCCATATTCCGTACGAGGGCACGCGGGTTGTTGCCATCTGTGATGTGGACAAATTACACCTGGAAAAAGCCCAGAGCCTTATCGATTACCCAGTGAAACAATTTCGCGATTTTAGGGAAGTATGCCAACTGCCCGAAGTTGATATTGTGCACATTGCCACACCTCCACACTGGCACGGTATTATGGCTGTTGAAGCAGCCAAAGCCGGAAAAGACATTTGGTGCGAAAAACCAATGACCCGCACGATAGGCGAAGGCAAAAGGGTAATGGAAGCAGTAAATGCCCATGGCCGCATGTTCAGGTTAAATACCTGGTTTCGGTTTAAAGACCAGTTTTACGGACTGGGTACCGATGTTAAACCCTTAAAAAAAGTGATTGAAAGTGGGATTTTAGGCTGGCCACTAAAAGTTACCGTTAGCGGAATTACCGGCTACAACTGGAAATTTTACTGGCAAGGCAAACACAACCTGGCTCCGCAAGCAGTACCTGAAAACCTTGATTACGATAGGTGGTTGGGTCCTGCGCCTTACAAGCCCTATAATGTTGAACGTGTTCATGCCAATTTCCGTGGCTACTGGGATTACGATGGTGGCGGACTGGGCGACATGGGGCAGCACTACCTCGATCCGGTTCAGTACATGCTGGAAAAAGACCATACCAGCCCCGTAAAAATTGAGGTGGACACCCCGCAACAACATTACGATGCCGTGGGTACCTGGCAACGGGTAACCTACACTTATGCCGATGGTTGCCAGATCATTCTGGATGGCGAGAACCGCGACAAAGATGCCGCCTACATTGAAGGCCCCAACGGCAAAATCTACCAGGGATTCCGCTCAGATATCCCCAACCTGCAAAGCTTTATAAAAACCCTGCCTGAACCTGAACCTCAGATCGGTATTTTCTCTGAATCGGTAAAATCGCGCAAAAAGTTTGCACTGAACGAAACCAATGGCTTCCGCTCCTCAACGCTGGTAAACCTGGGTATAATTGCCGTTCGGCTCGGACGCACCTTACATTTCGACCCCGACAAACTGGAATTTATAGATGACGAAGGGGCAAACCGTTTGATAAATCAACCCATGCGTGCACCGTGGACAATTTAAAGGATAAAGGATTATTGATAAAGGATTAATGACAATTACAATGAAAAAATATATAATTCAAATAACTAGAATTTTACTGTTAGCCTGCCTGAACATGGCCGGAATGGCGCAGGATAACAGAACACTCGACACTAAAATTGCCGATGTGTTGGCACAAATGCCTGCAAAAAATATCACACACCGCGACAAAGCGATGAATGACATCTTTTTGATGGGCAACGAAGGTTTTCAGAAACTGGCAGCGCAACTTGTTCCTTTGGGAACCGGCGACGACACAGCTGTGCGCTTTGCCCTAAACAGTTTTTCGCGTTATGCCAGCGCCTTTGGCAAGTGTAATGAACGAACTTTTGCCGAAGAGAACCTTTTAAAAGCACTGAATTCTGCTAATGATGTGGAAGTGAAAACTTTTCTTCTAAATCAATTAAACCTTGTTGCAGGCGAAAAAACGCTTGAGCAGATAAAAAGTTATTTAACAGAAGAGCAACTGGCCGAACCGGCAGCACAAACTATTTTATCTGCCGAAAATCCGAAAACAGCGGAAGTATTTTTGGCAGCTTTCCCAAAAACAAAAGGAGCAACACAAATGACGATTGTTCGGGCTTTAGGTGAGTTACAATGCCAGCGTGCTGTTCCGCTAATCACTCCTTTAGCAGTAGGAAAAGACGATCTCATGCAAAGAACTGCACTGGCGGCATTGGCAAATATCGGAGCTCCGGATTCATATAAAATCTTGCTAAATGCGGCATCAGATGTAAATTTTAAATACGATGCCACAAATGCTGCCGAAGCATTTCTGACTTACACCAGGCGTTTGGGCGAGCAAGACGAACTTGAATTAATGGAAAAAGCCTGCAAAGCTGTTTTTAAAGCTAATACCGCAAGCAATCAAATGCATATTTATTCAGCCGCGCTTAGTATTTACGCCAAACACCTGGGTTACGAAGCCACTCCATTACTGCTAAAGGCCATTAACTCACCCGATAAGGCATTTCGTTACGCGGTATTAAATATTGCTGAAAACCTGGGTGGCATTGCCGATACGCGAAAATGGATTGCCAAAGCCGAAACTGCCAGTGCTGAAGTAAAAGCAGATATCATTTCGATGTTAGGCCGACGTGGGTGCGAACAGGCAAGCAACTTTGTTTCGAGAAACCTTAATTCGGGCGCTGAAGTTGTTCGAACAGAAGCCATTTCTGCTTTGGCAAAACTACAGGGGAACAAGGCAATTGTAACATTAGCCACACATCTGGCACAAGGGAAAGACATCGAAGCAACAACTAAAGTATTGAACACTCTGCTTGACAAAGAACATTTATACCTGATTGCCGAAAATCTTGACCAATCAACAGGAAAAACAAAAGCCGCTTTCATTGGTCTTATCGGAGCTAAAGCCGGCACGCAATATTTTGAAAAAATTCGGGCCGCCACTGCTTCTTCTGACGCAAATGAAAAAGCGGCTGCTTTTGCCGCACTCCAAAAAGTTTCAACCTACGAAAACACCAACGCACTGTTACAGTTATTGCTCGCTGTTGCTGAACCCTCAGAAATTACTGAAACACAAATGACCTTGATTGCTGCTGTTAACGGAGTTGCCAAAGAACAGGAGCCGGGGGGCAAGATCTTAAGCACATTGGAACAAACCGACAAAAAAGAACGACTTTTCCCAGTTCTACCTGCAATTGGAGGAGAAACATCGCTAAAAACACTCAGCAACTATTTTAACTCATCAAGCGGCGGGCAAAAAAAAGCGGCATTTACCGCTTTAAGCAAGTGGCAGGATTATGCAGCTGCAAAGCCTTTATTCGAAATCTGTAAATCAGGAAATACAACATTCAGTCAGGCAGCATTCGAAAGTTTTGTTCGGATGATAGCCGGGGCTAATCTGCCCGACGACCAGAAACTACTGCAATACCGAAAAATAATGAAATATGCCACCTCTGCCGACAATCAGAACAATGTGATTGCAGCAATCGGACGCTTAAAAACCTTTCTTTCGTTGGTTTACCTCGAGCAATATTTAAACGATGATGCACTGGCAAGCACAACGTCACGTGCAATTATGAATATTGCGATGCCGAACAGCGAAGGAGAAGGTGGTTTTTCGGGCGATATTGTACGGCGCATATTGGAAAAAGCTGAGCAAGCATTAAGTGGTGAAGACAGCGCTTACGATAAAATAAATATACAAAACTACCTGAAAACCATGCCCCGGGGCAAAGGATTTGCCGCAATGTTTAACGGCAAGAATCTGGAAGGCTGGCAGGGAATGATTGCCGGCGGAAATCCTATTGCCATTGCCAAACTCAGCGATGCAGAGCGCGCGAAAGAGCAGGAAGCAGCAAACATTAAAATGCACGAGAACTGGAGTGTTAAAGACGGTATGATTATTTTTAACGGACACGGAGCAAACCTGGTTTCAAAAAAAATATACAAGGATTTTGAACTTATTGTTGACTGGCGAATCAGCAAAAAAGGCGACAGCGGAATTTATTTACGGGGCACGCCACAAGTGCAAATATGGGACACTTCGCGCGTTGAAGTAGGTGCCCAGGTGGGTTCGGGCGGTTTGTACAACAACAATGCAAATAATGTGCGTAATCCGCTGCAGGTGGCCGACAACCCCATTAACGAGTGGAATACTTTCCGCATTACAATGGTGGACGAGCAGGTAACGGTTTATCTGAACGGTGTACTGGTGGTTGACAATGTAAAAATGGACAATTACTGGGACCGCAGCCTCCCTATTTTCAGCGAAGGAACCATTGAGCTGCAGGCGCATGGCAACGAGCTGGCTTTCCGCGATGTGTATGTACGCGAAATTAACAGCAAAGAAATAGGCCTAACCCAGAAAGAGATCGACGAAGGTTTTGTTTCCTTGTTTAACGGGAAAAACCTTGATGGCTGGCAGGGCAATAAAACAGACTACTATGCCCAAAACGGCGAGCTGGTGGTAAATCCTAAAATGGGTGGCCACGGCAACCTGTTTACCGAAAAAGAATACAGCGATTTTGTTTTTCGTTTTGAGTTTAAGCTAACACAGGGCGCCAACAATGGTCTGGGAATTCGCACACCTCTTGAAGGCGATGCCGCTTATGTTGGCATGGAACTCCAAATTCTGGATAACACCGCGCCAATATACGCCAGGTTGAAAGATTACCAATACCACGGATCGGTTTACGGTACAATTGCGGCAAAACGTGGTTTTCAGCAACCGGTTGGCGAATGGAATAAACAAGAAGTGATTGTTAAAGGCACACAAATAAAAGTGACACTAAACGATGAAGTAATCCTTGATGGTGACATTGCCGAAGCCCGCGAAAACGGCACCCGCGATGGGCGCGAACATCCCGGCTTGCAACGTAACAAAGGTTATATCGGGTTTCTGGGCCACGGTTCAGAACTGTTTTTCCGGAATATCAGAATCAAGGATTTGAGCGAATAATCAATTAATTCAACAAAATAAAAATAGCGATAGCTTTTCCCGGTTTCAGGCTGTCGCTATTCTTTTATACAAATAACAATTTACAGCTATACAGGTCTCCTGCAGCCGTGTAATTCCTCAGAAAACATTTTTGCTCCTTTCCTGCAGCGCCGCATCCTGCAAGAAATTCTTTTGGAAGGCTTCCTGCAAACAGCATCTCCGAAAAAACTTTTTTGGGAGGCTTCCTGAAGCTGTGTATCAGGCAGAAAATTTCGTGGCGTGCCTCCCGCAGCACTGCAACATAGCTCCAAACATTGTCAGACCCCTCTTGCAACATTGCATCACGGGTCTATACTTTATGGCTTGCCTGTTGCAAAACTGCGGCAGCGTAAAAATTAGTATGAATTTATATGCCTTGACTTGCAGCACACCCATAAAAAGTTTTGGAGTAGGTAAACCGGGAGTCACCGGCTCAGAAGAAGGAATTATACCGGGCAGCAATTCGAAATCTTTAGGTTAAAAACAGCCGGACTTTGTACAAACACCTGTTCCATTGCCAGCGCTAGCGCCTGCATAATATCGGACAATTCGCCTGTTAATATACTGCTCATTTTGCCGGGCTCAACTTCAATAGTTTTGTTGTTTGCCAAAAGCGACAAAAAAGTATCTACCGGTTTTTCAAAATCGTCACTCAGCGGGTAAAGACTTATTTCAACAGCAACTTGCATGATTATTTGTTTTTCTGAACCAGCGCAACCATAAAAGCCGGTTCGTGATTATCTTTCTCAGTAGTTCGATCCATTACCTTGAAATCGGGTGCAAAATGCACTCCTGCTGTAAGTTCCGGAGTTCCGAACTTGCTTAAGGCTTTCTTCAGGCTGTCGGGAACAAAGAAGGCAGCATTTTTAAATACCGGATCGTTGGCAGCATTTTTGGCCAGCTGCGAGTTTCCGTTCAGGCAACCCAGCAAAAGCCAGCCTCCGGGCCTTAGCACGCGCATCACTTCTTCCAGCACTTTTTCTTTGCTGTTAACAAATTCCATCATGGTAACCGAAGCCAGCACATCAAAACTTTCGTTTTTAAAAGGCAGCGCTTCGGCATCGGCTTTTAATATTTCGGCATCAAGCCCTTTAGCAAAAGCCTCCTTCAGCATCACATCCGAAACGTCGGCGGCAACAACATCAAATCCCTCATTTACAAATAGCGCTGTCCAGTGGCCGGTACCACAGCCCAGTTCCAGCATTTTTCCTCCTGGAACCTTTTTCAGCGCATCGCTAATGAGTTTTTCTTCTATTTCATCAACTTCTTTCCCTGCTGCAGTTTGATAATAGGCATCGTAGGCCCCTGCTATTTCTTCATTTAAAAATACGTTCATTTTTCCCGGTTTTGCTTATCACTTCTCTCAAACAAAGATGCCATCTTTCTACTTAACGTAAATAAAGATGGCATCTTTTCATAAAAGAATAATCTGTTGCTAATTCTTTTTAACGTACTGCGTAAGAATAACTATTTGCTGGCCATTCACCTTACCCTCAATGTGTTCAGGATTGTCGTGTACCAGCGAGATATTGCGAACGGCAGTTCCGCGTTTTGCCGTAAAGCCACCGCCTTTCACATTCAGGTCTTTTATCAGCACCACGGTATCGCCGGCCTGCAAGACTGCCCCATTGCTATCGAGGTGATTTACCACATCGTCCGGATCGATTCCTTCGCCGGTTGCTTCTGCCCAGGCTTGTGTTTCTTCGTCGAGGTACAACATATCAAGTAAATCTTGCGGCCAACCTTCAGCTTTCAGCCGATTTAACATACGCCAGGCCATTACCTGAACTGCAGGCACGGTGCTCCACATGCTGTCGTTAAGGCAGCGCCAATGGTTGGCATCCACGCTTTCCGGGTTGTTTATCTGCCCCGAGCAGGTTGCACAAATATAAATGCTGTCTTTTTCGCTTTCCTGTGTTGCCGGTGCTACAGTATATATATCCAGGTTTTCTTCTGCTCCGCACAATTCGCAAACCGAAGTACGCTTTTGCAATTCTCTTTCTATACTCATTTTATTATTTTGTTGTCACTTCGGTCTTTCGACTTCTAACTTCCTAAAACAATTTCTTAAATCCGATTACATCCTTCACTTCCTGCAAAGTTTTTACGGCTGATTCGCGGGCTTTTTCGGCACCCATTTTAGCCACTTTTGCCAGGTAAGCATCGTCCTCGAGGATATCGATGATACGTTCGCGAATTGGCGAGGTGTAGGCAATAATATCTTCGGCCAATTGTTTTTTCAGGTCGCCGTAACGAATTTCGCATTTGTTGTACAACTCGTCAAAATGTGCCACAGTATCGGGTGTAGAAACAATGTCCATCAGGGTAAACAGGTTTTGAACGGCTTCCGGTTTTTCCTGGTTCATTTCCGTTGGTCCCGAGTCGGTAACAGCACGCATTACTTTTTTACGAATCGATTTTGGATCTTCGTACAGGTTAATGGCATTACCTTCCGATTTTCCCATTTTTCCGCTTCCATCCAATCCGGGTACTTTAATCATATCGCCACCACCAAAAGTAAAGGGGCGCGGAATTGGGAATACCTCGGTTTTATACATGCGGTTAAAACGTTTCGCGAACTTACGGGCCATTTCCAGGTTTTGCTCCTGGTCTTTTCCAACCGGCACAAAATGGGCTTTATGAATAATAATATCGGCAGCCATTAAAACCGGGTAGGTTAACAAACCGGCATTAACGTTGTCGGGCTGCTGGCGTGCTTTGTCTTTAAACGAAGTTGTGCGCTCCAGTTCGCCCAGGTAGGCATTCATATTCAAAAAGGCGTAAAGCTCCGAGACCTCTGGCACATCGCTTTGTATAAAAATGGTTGCTTTTTCCGGATCGATTCCACACGCGAGGTATTCGGCCAGCACCTGGCGTACGCCCGATTGTAAATTTTCGGGTGTTGGATGTGTGGTTAACGAGTGAATATCGGCTATAAAAAAGTAGCAGTTAAAATCGTCCTGCATTTTTAAGAAGTTCTGCACCGCACCAAAATAGTTTCCAAGGTGCAAATATCCTGTCGGTCGTATACCGCTAACAACTGTCGGTTTGTTCATTTTTCTTTTTTGCTATTTGCCATGCGCATGGCGCAAAGCGTTCTGATTTTTAAGTGAGTGCAAAAATAGAGATTCGCACGGAAAGTAAAAAAATAAAATTCGGTGCAAGCAAAAAATTAATACTGAAGAAGGCATATTGGCTTTGAATCATCGTTGTTTAGTAAAAAATTGGGGTAAAACATTGATTGACATGCTTATCTTTACCCCTTTGGCTGTCGCCATTTCCCCTTACAAGGGGAAACATTTGAAAGGAAAAGAAGGAAGCTTTGATGTCAAGCAGAAAGAATATTCATTGCTTGCACCCCGCCTGAGGGGAGCTCCCGACAGGGAAAGGGGTAGAAAAAAGTGAATCTGTCATCACGAATCAATCAGGTCGGAAAGCTGGGCTCCGGTGCAGGCGATCAGATCTTTTGGATTGATTTTTATCTGCATCCCACGTTTCCCTGCACTCACAAAAATAAAGGTGTAATCCAGGCAGCTTTCGTGAATAAAAATAGGGTATGGTTTTTTCATGCCCAGTGGCGAACAAGCCCCGCGAATGTAACCGGTAAGCCCGAGCAGCTCTTTCATTTGTACCATTTCGGCACTTTTATTTCCCGACACTTTTGCCGCTTTTTTTAGGTTTACCTCTGCCGCCCCCGGAATTACTGCTACAAAAATACCGGTTTTGTTACCGCGCAAAACCAGTGTTTTAAACACCTGCTCAACATCCTGCCCTAATGTTTCGGCAACATGTGTGGCACTCAAATCTGCTTCATCAACAAAATACTCCACTAATTCGTACGAAATATTTTTACTGTCGAGTAAACGGGCAGCATTGGTTTTTTTCATGGTGGAAAGATTTGAATGCAAAAGTTGAAATTTTTGATTGTTTGGGCAAGTAAAAATACACAGCAAGCCGTAATTATTCTCGATTTGGCAACAGTTAAAGAATCTGAACTATTTTTTCAAAAAAAAATAATGATTAGATTTACGACAAACAATATGTATACAACACCTTTATACGGAAAAGAATGGCACTGGCGTAACGTGAAAATGGAAACACGGGAAGGAGCTGTTGTTTTTCAGAAATAAACTGAAAAGGGATTTGTCGTGCTTATGCGGCAAATCCCTTTTTTGTTATTAGAGAAATAGATTATTATACATGAGTAGTGAGACAGACTCGGTTGGGAAAAGAGGAGATTACCTTCGAGTTTCTCAATACTCTGTACTAAATACTCATTAGTATAAACAGAATTATCAACCAATAAAATAAAAAATTATGACCAGACAAAAGAAGATTTTTCTCGACGAGTCGGAAATGCCCAAACAGTGGTACAACCTTGCCCCCGATCTGCCATCGCCTTTAAACCCGCCGCTTGGCCCCGACGGAAATCCTGTGGGACCTGAGATGTTGGCTCCGGTTTTTCCGATGAACCTGATTGAGCAGGAAGTTAGCCAGGAACGCTGGATTGATATTCCGGAAGGCATTCGTGAAATTCTGGTACAATGGCGGCCAAGTCCGCTAATTCGTGCTTACGAACTGGAAGAAGCCCTGGGAACCCCGGCAAAGATCTATTACAAAAACGAGGGTGTATCGCCGGCAGGCAGCCACAAACCAAATACTGCGGTTGCACAGGCCTGGTACAATAAAGAGTTTGGTATTAAAAAACTAACTACCGAAACCGGTGCAGGGCAGTGGGGATCGGCATTATCGTATGCCTGTGCGCAAATTGGCGGTATTGAATGTAAGGTTTTTATGGTGCGTGTGAGCTTCGACCAAAAGCCTTTCCGGAAAATGATGATGGAAACCTGGGGCGGTAATTGTATTGCAAGCCCAAGTACCGAAACAAAGGCCGGCCGCGATATCCTGGCACAGTATCCTGATACTCCGGGAAGTTTAGGCATTGCCATTTCGGAGGCTGTTGAGGCTGCTGTTTCCGACCCAACTGGAGGTACACGTTATTCGCTTGGCTCGGTGTTAAACCATGTAATGTTGCACCAAACCATTATTGGCCTTGAAGCTAAAAAACAGCTGGCCAAAGTGGGTATTAAAAACCCCGATGTGGTTATTGGATGTTGTGGTGGTGGTAGTAACTTCGCAGGTCTTTCATTCCCGTTTATGTATGATAAAGTTAATGGTGCCGACATTCAGATTATTGGAGCCGAACCATTTAGTTGCCCGACTTTAACAAAAGCACCGTTTATTTACGACAACGGCGATGTGGCACAAATGACCCCACTTTTGGCAATGAACAGCCTGGGACATAATTTTATTCCGGCGCCAATTCATGCCGGCGGTTTGCGTTACCACGGAATGGCGCCGCTGGTAAGTGCTGCCCTTAAAGACGGTTTAATGGATGCCATTGCCGTGCACCAAAGTGAATGTTTCGAGGCCGGTTTGCTGTTTGCCAAAACCGAAGGTATTATTCCGGCACCGGAAACCACACATGCCATTGCAGCTACTATTCGCGAGGCTAAAAAAGCCAAGGAAGAAGGCAAGGAAAAAACCATCTTGTTTAACTTTAGCGGCCATGGTTTGATGGACCTGGTTGGCTACAACAAGTACATTGCCGGCGAACTTTCGGATTACGAATACCCGGAATCGGAAATTGCAGCTAACCTGAAAAAACTTGAAGGATACCCATTACCCAAATAGGAAGATTTGGATTTGGAATATTAGAATATTAGAATGGCGCACTGCAGTTTTGTGGTGCGCTTTTTTTGTGCTGATTTTAAAAGAATGCGTAAATCAACTCCTCATTATCTGTTTTTAAAACTTCTCTAATATCCTCGAAAAAGTGTTGTTTGCCAACCAACAATGCTGATAACTCAGTGGTGTAAGGTTCAACAAAATAATTGCCCTGAAGATTGGCATTTTCGATATGTCCTTTTTTTACTTCAAGGTAGATTTCAAGCGTTCGTCCATCGATTTCCGCCTTATTGGTAAAAGTGTATTTTGGCGAGTAACCCCAACGCCAATCCCAGGTTGTGAATTTTTCTTCAACCAGTTTATTAATCGCTTCCTCATCATCAGCTGAAATCGTATAACTATCAGCACCTTCTTTTTTCAACTGCACGCCAATCATAAAATCCATAAATGTCTCAATATGCATTTCGCTTTTAAGGAACGGAGAAATATTAGCCACTTTGCTCCGGTTAGATTGCACAGCTTTACTCGTGTATTTCCCGGGAATAACTTTTATGGCTTGTCCCAGATTTTCTAAATCGGAATTAAAAAGCAAGGTACCATGGTGCAACACGCGATTTTTAAATACGTGCTCGGCATTTCCTGATATCTTCAACCCTTCAATCAGCAGGTCGTTTCTGCCCGACGTTGTGGCTGTAATTCCCAATTGGGCAAGTGCTTCCACCACCGGTTCGGTAAACTGCTTAAATGAAATCTCAGCCGGGCTTTTTACATTTTTAATAAAGGCAAAATTCACATTTCCTGCATCGTGATAAACCGTTCCTCCACCCGAAATTCGACGTGCCACGGTAATGTCATTCTCGCGCACATAACGATAGTTTACTTCGCCAAGCGCATTTTGGTGCTTTCCTACCACAACGGTTTTATCGCTTTGCCAAAGCATAAAAATATCATCATCGAAATTCTTTAGCAGGTACTCTTCAGTAGCGAGGCAGTAAAAAGGATTGTTGTTTTTTAAATTGATACAAAGCATGATTATAAATTTTGAATCCAACGTTGGAAAAGAACATCATAAACGCTGTAAAAGTGTTTTCCCCCAGAATCACGTTCCTGAAAAATCAACTCCTTTTTTAATAGCGAGTTCACAGAACGATTAACCGTTGAAGGACTACCCAACTTATGATCCTGCATAAAATCTTTCGATGTTATGTTGTACACTTTTCCATCGGAAGCTACTGCTTTTAATAAATTCCACTGTTGTTTGGTGAGCATATCGCGATAGCCAAAAAACACATACTCCTGCTCTTTCAAAATCTTCAATGCCTCTTCATTCCAGGTTTTAGTACTTATATTTTTCCCCGAATGAATATAAACCCGATTACAAAGCAATTGCACAAAATAGGTATGCCTATTTGTCCATCGCAGCATTTCGGCGGCAGTTTCGGGAGAAATGTTTTTTTTATGCTCCGCAAATTTCGTTACAATAAACGACTGGTACTTTTCAAAGCCAATTTTATCCAATTTTAGAAACTGAGTACTTCGAAAAAATGGCCGGGCAGGATTTGAAAACATATCGCTCATTAAATGTTGCTGACTACCTGAAAATATAAAAACCACGTTTTTTAACTGTTGAATAATGGTACGCAACCACGCCTCTGTATTTTTTTCAGGATAATTAAGAATTTGCTGAAACTCGTCGATTGCAAACAAAACCCGCTTATCCTGCTGCTCAAGAAAGGCAAAAAGCGATGCTATCTGATGTTCGCTTTCTTTTTCCTGAACTTTGAATGTAACATTTGGTTCGCCTGATAATGAATCGAAAGAAATTACCGGACGCAAAGATTTTATGAAATTCCAGATTCTTTTACCAACTCCGGTTTTCTCCGGCACCGAATTCAGAATGGCTGTTGCCAGGCTATTTAAGAAATCATTCGTATTCTCTGTTGCCAGAATATCGGCATAAATACAAATCAAATTAGCTGACAATTTTTGTTCCAGATGCTGTATAAGTCCAGTTTTCCCAATTCTTCTGATGGCAACTAAAGTAGTAGACAGGCCTCCGTTAATATTCGAAATCAGTGTTTCCGTTTCCTTTTCTCTGTCGCAAAAATATTGCGGACCGAAATAACCTGTTGTAACAAAAGGAGTTGTTGGCTGCGACTTTTTCATTTCATTTTTATTCGATGTAACTCTCGATGAATTTTAATCCTTCTTGTTTGTGAATTTAGAATGAGGAAAATTCATGTTCGCTTCATACTTTTTTATTTTTCGCATTTTGCAATATACAAAATGCGAATTACAAAATGTAACATTTGAGCATAAAAAAACCACCCGTCAACCGACGGATGGTTTATATATGGCATATTGCTAATTCACGGGTTTAACTTAACACTTATTTCCTGCAGCTATTAAAACGCAGAAAACCGCCTCTGCTCTCAGAGGCGGATTCAATCTTAAGTTACTGCATTCGCCTTAGTTCGACGATTGCAATTTTATTTTTAATTCGTTTTTGTTTGCATCAACATTTACAACTTCTGCTTTTTTCTCGTACGAAATGTAAGTTGTAACGATTTTATATTCTCCGGGCTTTACTCCTTCAAAAGAGAAATTTCCATCAAAATCAGTGTAAGCTTTCCTATCGGTTCCTTCCAGCTTAACCTCTACTCCAACCAACGACTCTCCTGATAATTCATCGGCAATAGAGCCTGAAATCATCATTGTGGCCTGGCTTTCAGTATCAGCGCTTTTCGATTTTGTATCTGTTTCTTTGGCATTTACTGCTACAATCGAAATAACAAGCAATGCTGCAATCAGTACCTTTTTCATATTGTTTACTTTTTATTTTGTCGTTTTCTTACACTACAAAAGTACGCTATGTCAATTACGCTGTAGTTACAGAACTATTACAGTTCGGTTAAATCAGTAATTTCGATTAACAAAAAACAATACCGAACTTAATACTTTCTTTCGCTGATAAGCTGACCATCTTCGTTGTACTTTTTCCACACCCCGGTTTTTTCACCATTGGCATAGGCCAACTCGTACAACAAGTTTCCGTAGTCGTTCCAGATAACCCATTTACCGTGCTTATTTCCGTTTTTGTAACGTGCCACCGACACTTTTATACCGTGCTCGTTGTACATTACCCACTTGCCGTGCATTAGGTTGTTTTTGTATGAACGAATTTCGTTTACACGTCCATTTTCGAAGTAGATGGTAGTTTTACCGTGTTTCTCGCCATTTTTGATTTTTACTTCGCTTTTTATAGCCTTGTTTTCAAACAGGCTCACATACGTTCCGGTGTACTTTTTATCGTTTTCGAAAAATACACCATCAACTTCCTTAATATTTTGTGCTTTCGATGCAGTGATTATCAAAGCCAAAAATCCAACTAAAACCAATAATTTTTTCACGTGTTTAAAATTGTTTACTCGTTTGGTGCTACATGATTCAGTTCCTTTTTTAAAGAAAACGAACTCATGTAAGCTTTACAAAAATCAATAAGAGGAAAGCCCCGGAGGTTAATCCGGAGCTCTTTTAAAACCGGTTTTACGAACCGGCTTTAATAAACACTGCATTAAAAAAAATGCCTTTGATATCCTCTTACTATTTTATTCATATTCAATAAAATAATTTGCTTAATTTTTTTACAAGCCAGCAGCAGTCCAGGTCCATCCTGAAATATCGATGGCCGTAGAACCGGCACCCGATTTAAAGGTGTACTTATTTGTTTCACCTGAAATCAATTCAACATCGGCATCGGCACCGTCAACCTGTACATTTGCTGTAGCTCCACTGTCTTTCATATCCAATTCAACCTCGTAACCATCAATGTGCAATCCTGTAATGCTTGCACCAGAGCTGGCTTTAAACTGCAGTGCAGTTCCGCCGGTTGTTGATACACAGGTTACATTGGTGAAGCTGGGGTTGTTGTTTACTTTATCGCCTTCAAAAGCGGTAGAGAAATCTTCAATGGTGTGTTTGATGTATGTATTCTCAACAGAACCGTTCCAACCTTCTGTCCAGTCAACAGCGTCGTCTTCATTGTTTTCAAGGTAAATATTTTTTACGATAGCTGAACCACCAAAAAATTCAACACCATCGTCGGCTCCGTTAATAACCGCAATATTTTCGAGTTTGGTTTCAGAACCTACGGCATACAGTGACACGCCATTGTACTGCGATTCGTCGTTAATTTGTGCACCGGTTCCTTTAATTACCAGGTAGGTAACTGATCCTGAATTATCAGCATCGTTGGTACCTCCGTAAATAAAGCCACCCACTTCAGCTTCTGAATCGGCACCTGCGCTGGTTGTTGCTTTTCCGCAAATGGTTAATCCACCCCAATCGGCCGGAGTTCCAAGGTCGGAGGCAATAACAACCGGATTATCAGCAGTACCGTTGATATAAATTTTACCGCCCATTAAAACGGCAATGTAAACATCGGTACCACCGGCATCGGCATGAATTTTTGTGCCGGCAGGAATGGTTAATGAGCCACCGTCTCTAACGATATACGAACCTTTTAAGCGGTAAGCTTTTGCCGGATCAAGTGTTACATCACCGGTAACATCGCCTTCAAGGGCAATAACTTCAGCCAGTTCAACATCCACCCAGGCCCAACCGCTTGGATCAACTGTTGCCGATTTGTTATAGCTATCAGTTGGATCGGCCACTACACCTTCAATAACCACATTATCAAGCGGGCCATCGTCTTTCATATCAATACTTTTTGAGTACCCGGTTAACGATAAACCGGTAATGGTAGCACCCGATTCGGCTTTAAACTGTAGTGCTGTTCCGCCGGTTGTTGATACAGCCGTAAGGTTGTTGATTTTGGGGTTGTTGTTTACTTTATCGCCTTCAACAACTGTTGAAAAATCGGTAATGGTGTGCTCAACATAGGCATTATTAATAGTACCGCTCCAGCCTTCAGTCCAGTCGATTGCATCGTCTTCGTTATTTTGAAGAAAAATGTTGGTTGCCGAAACTGTTCCTCCAAAGAACTCGATTCCATCATCTGAACCGTTAATTACAGCAATGTTTTCGATAGTAGTTGCTGAACCTACTGCATACAACGACACGCCGTTATATTGCGATTCGTCGTTAATTTGTGCGCCTGTACCGCGAATTACCAGGTATTTTACCATACCTGAATTATCGTCGTCATTGGTTCCACCGTAGATAAATCCACCTACTTCTGCCTCGGCATTTACACCTGCTGTTGTAGTTGCTTTACCACAAATGGTTAAACCACCCCAGTCGCCTGGGTTTCCGTTAGCCGACGACATAATAACCGGGCTACTTTCGGTACCATTAATATTAATTTTACCTCCCATTAAAACGGCAATGTAAACATCAGTTCCGCCATTTACGGCCTGAATGTTTGTACCGGCAGGAATATTTAAGGTAATTCCCTCGGGCACAATAAATGAGCCGCTAAGGCTGTAGGTCATTGCAGCGTCTAAAGAATAATCTTCGGTAAGCTGGCCTTCCAAAATACCATTCTCCAGATTCTCGATAACTTCCGGAGTCGGTTCCGGAGTCGGATCATCATTATCGCAGCTTGTAAATACCGCAGTTGCCAATAAGGCAAGTCCTAATACTTTAATAAATGCTTTTTTCATTTTTTTGAAAATTTAGAATTATACGTTTGCGTTTTTAATCAAGATTTATTTTTAAACTAAAATTGAAACTGATTCCTTTTTTATAGGAGCTCACCACCTCGGTTGATGCTTCTCCCGAGAGGGGTTTTATTTCTTGTGTTTGTTCAATGTCCGGATTTAACAGGTTTTTTCCCGATACTTTTATTTCCAGCCTTTTTGATAGTTTTTTACTCACTACCAGATCAACCGTAGCAAATCCTTTTTCAACTATTTCGTTGTTAAAAAGTGTGGCACTGTTTTCAAAATCTTCGGGGGCTCCGAGCGCCAGAATTTTGTCTGAAGAGTAATTTCCGGTAATGGTTGCCATAAAGGCATTGGCAGTATTGTTTGAGAAAGTAAGGGCGCCGTTTAAAATAAGCCCTGAGGCACCTTGCAAATCGGTTTCGGTTTTGCTGTTGTACTGAAATTCTTCCAACAAATCCTGGTTAAACCACATTTTGGTGGCATTAACAATCATGTCGAGGCCGGGCATTCCCTCTTCTTCTGCTTTAATTAAACCCAGTCGTGTTTCAAACTCCAGGCCGTAAACATTGGCTTGTTCTCCGGTATTTTCGAAAATAAAATTACCCGACGAACCACGAGTTTGTGCCAGATTGATGGGATCGTTAATCATTTTGTAAAAACCGGTTACCGAGATTAGCTCGTTACGGCCAGGAAACATTTCCCACTTTACATCCACATTGTAATTTTCGGAATGTTTTAAATCGGGGTTACCTTTAGTAACACGCCCTGTTGGCGAAACATACTCGAAAGGTGCCAGCTCTTTAAACTCGGGCAATGTAACCGTTTTACTGGCTGCCAGCCTAAGCGCACTGTTTTCACCCATCTCGTACTTCAGGTTTAGCGCCGGCAGTATATTGGTATAATCGTTTGATAAACTTCCTATTCGGCCCACATAGTTGGCCACATCCCAGTTTGATTCTATTTTATCCATTTCGTAACGCAATCCGATGCTTCCCGACAGTTTTTCGAGTTCAAAAGAAGTATTTACAAATGCGGCCATTACCTGCAATGTGGCATCGTACAAATCTGGTTTTCGTTCGCGAATGATAAGGCTACCGTTTTGATAAAGTGTCTCATCAAGCAGCGCTTCATCTAAATTATCAATAGATTTTACCTGCACGCCTTTAGCTCGCACACCAACCGATAAGGCGTTAAATTCGCGTTGTTTATGACGGAAGTTTCCTCCAAAATTCAGCTTGAGTTTTTTGTTTTCTTCATCAACTAGCTTCATTTCATTGGAAGCATAGCCGTTAAGCTCGGTGTCTTTTATCTCCTGGCTTGATTTACGCTGCTGAAAGTCGCCAACGTGTGCAAACTGCACCGTATTTTCATCCAGAATGTTTACTTCGTTGCGAATACGGTTGGGTTCGTCGGCATTTACCCAGTTGTACCCAACAGCCCACTTCATCTGGTTATTCTGGTTTATTTTGTGAGATCCCAGTAACTGGTTGATGTAAATTTTTGTTTGTTTCAGGTTTTGGTCGCGCACAAAAGCTCCATCTTCCTGCGGATCCTGATCGCGAACATACCCTTCGCCATTGCGGCCTTGTTCGTACAACTGATCGATGGTTTTATAAATGGCCACACTATTAAAATTCAGGTTGTGGTCTTTATTAAAATCATAGCTCAGGTTTAATAGCCCGGTGGTGTTAATTTCACTCGAAAAATCCTCAACATCGGTAAACGAGTTATTCAGGTTGTTCATGCGGTATTTTTTATAAATACCTGTTTGGTAATCAAAATCGTTAGAGTGAGAAAGGGTTGCAAAAACCGCTAAGTCGTTATTAAATAACTTCACTTTTTTTCCGCCAAGTAACGATAATCCCCTTGCTAAAGGAAGATTAACCGATGTGGTATTCCAGCTTTGTTTTTTAACAGCGTCGATGGTTGCATAGGGTTGTTTATAAAAGCCCATTGTTACATCATTCCGGTTCTGTGTTCCGCTAAATTTGCCAAATACGCCATCGCTTAAAACGGCTGTTGAGGTACCGGCTGAAGCCTCAATTTCAATTTTCTCGGAGAAGGTTTTTGAACCAATATTTACCGCCCCCGAGGCCTGATCGCCATAGGTTTCAACAGCAAAAGTTTTATTAATACCTACGTTGCCGATAATATCGGTTGAAAACAGGTTTAAATCGATATTTTTCTTTTCCACATCATCTGACGGAATTGGTAAGCCATTCATGGTAGTGCTTAAATACCGGTCGCCAAGGCCACGGATATAGATATCGCCGCTTCCTTCGTTTTTGGTTACTCCTGATATTTTTGAGGTAGCTGCTGCGGCATCAGAAACACCTAAGGCCGACATGCGCTTCGAGCCTATGCTTTCTTTAATTCCCGAGGCATTTTTCTGGTCGATTAACAACATGGCTTCCGACTCGCGTTTGGCTTTTGCCACCACCTGAACACCTTCGAGCTCAAGAGTGGCCGGCGCCAGGTTTACATTAACCAGCGTTTCCTCGTTGGCTTTCACTTCAATCTGGAATTCCTGGGCATCGTAAGAAATAAAAGATACAACAAGCGTGTAATTACCCGGCTGAACGTTCGGGATAAGGTAATTTCCATCAAAGTCGGTAATGGTTCCCTGTGTGGTGCCTTTAATTAATACGGTGGTTCCAATAAGTGCTTCAGAGGTTTCAGAATCGGTTACAGTTCCTTTTATCGTTCCGGTTTGTGCTGTAACCATTACTACCTGAATTAGCAATAACATGCTAATAAATAATCGTTTCATATATTTAAAAAGTTGCAGTGTTTATTTATAAACTCATAGAATTTACAGAGGCAAAGCAACCCGATATATATTACACCCGAATTACAGTCTATTTAAACTTGGGTTACATTGTTTTAACCTTTTTGCAATGTTTGGCTACAAATAGTAATGGTTTTGTAACGTAAATTTTGCGAAAGCTTTGTTGCCGTTACAGGCATAAAAAAACGCCACCGGAACATTTCCAATGGCGTTTTTTATTGTGCTGCAGGTAATTATTTGGTAAGCGAGAATAAAAACTCAATTCCCCCTTCGGGTTTGTTACGTGCCGATATTTTTCCTTTATGAAGCAGAATTGCATTTTTTACAATCGATAAGCCGAGGCCGGTACCACCCAGTTCTCGGGTCCGTCCGGAGTCGATCCGATAAAATCGCTCAAAAATACGATTGAGGTGTTCTTCAGGAATACCAACACCTGTATCGGAATAACTGAAGTAATGGAAATTTTTGTCTTCCAGGTAATTTCTTATTTCTATCTTGATATCGGTGCCTGCGTAATTAATCGAATTTTCGAGTAAATTTTGAAATACAGACGATAACAACGAATCGTTTCCTTTTACAACAACATCCTTATCAATGTTTAATTTACATTTTATGTTTTTTGCTGTCAGGCGGCTTTCAAGGTTTTCCACCACATCCGACACCACATTTTTTACGTTCACCGGTTTTATTTCAAATAATTCGCCGGCATCTTCAATGTTATTTAACAGCGAAATATCGTTTAAGAGCAGATTCAGGCGTTCGGCCTGCCGGCTTGCCCGGGCAATAAAATACTGCTGCTTCTCCTTATCAATGTCGGGGTTCGACATTAATGTTTCGATATACCCTTTTATTGAAGCCAGTGGTGTTTTTAGCTCGTGTGCAATGTTTGAGGTTAGCTGCTGTTTGAGCAACCTGCGTTTTTCAGGTTTTGTAATGTCGGTAATTAAAATCTCAAAACTTTTATCGGCAAAAACAATGCACAGTAGTTTAAAGTAACTGTCATCTTTTTGCAGCGTAAATTCAATTTGTGGCAATTCGTTATTCTGAAATACAATTTCCGTTTTTAGGTACTTGTCCAAAAATTCATTAATTTTCTGAAACTCAGGTATGTTAAAAAAGTTTTCTGCCGAAATGGTCATCGTATCTGAAATAATGCTGACATACTGAATAAAATGACTGTTGACCAGCATTTTTTCTTTTTGTGGCGTAAAAAATCCAATCCCTTCGTTCAGGATATTCATGTGGTTGGCCAATCGATCCTTTTCAAGCGCAATGGAGTTTTTGGCTTTATGCAGGTTTTTGTAGATTTTAACAATTTGAGAGCCAATTTCACCCAATTCATTATCCGGGAAATTTCCTTCTTCTTCGTTTATAGGCTCGTTTTTACCGGCCTTTATTGCAAAATCTTTTAACTTGGTTATCGAAATCGACAGCCGTTTTGTGAGCTCATTAATTACCAACCAGATAATAAGGAATATGGCGATAATGAAGAAGATAAATAAGCGTTCAGCTTTCAAAAAATTCTCGACATTAACGTCGTAAACCATGGCTGCCCTTACAAAATAGTTATCGTAACTTTTTGCATAATAATAAAAATCGGTACCGGTTGTTGCTGAATGGCGGATATTGGCTCCTTCTCCGGCATAAAGGGCTTTTTGTACTTCCGGACGATCAAAATGGTTTTCCATTTTTTTGTATTCGTACACAAAACTGTCGTATAAAACTATCCCCCTTTTATCAATAATGGTTAGCCTTATATTGTCTTGCGGAATAAGAACTTTTAAGGTATCGGCACTACTAAAGTTTTGCGACTGCATTAACTGGTAATACTCAATATAATTATGGGCAACCTCGGTAACATTTTTTAAGGTATTCTCAAGTTGCGACGTTTTATAATTTCTTTCGCGCTGCAACTGGAACAACATTATTACTACTGTAAACAATAAAAATACGGCTATAAAGTAGTAGAAAATTTTCTGTCTGAATGTTTGTTGAATAGGCACCTTGTTCTGTTTTTAATTATTTATATCTATCAACTTTTTTGTACTATGCTTGGTTATTACAGCTCTTTAAATGCGTAACCATAACCCGATTTCCCTTTGATATACTGGCCGTATTTGCCAATTTTTTTTCGGAGCCGGGCAATATTTACATCCACATTTCGCTCGGTAACAATTACATCATCGTTCCAAACGTAATCGAGTATTTCGTTTCGGCTAATGTATTGCCCCTGATGTTTTAGAAGAAGTGTTATAATTTCAAACTCTTTTCGTGTAAGACTTACTGCTTCTTCATCGATTTGAACGGTTTTGCTATTGGCATCAACCAGCAAGCCTTCCACCCGGTATACTTTATTTTGTCGGGTATTTTGCCGGCCACGTTTTAAAACTGCTTTAATGCGCGCCACCATTTCTTTTATCGAAAACGGTTTCGATATATAATCGTCTCCACCAACATTAAATCCGGTAAGAATATCATTCTCAGCAGTTTTTGCTGTCATGAAAATGATGGGTACCGATAACTGCAGCTCTTTCCTTATTTTATCGGCCATTTTATACCCCGACATTTCCCCCATCATTACATCCAACAAAATTAGATCATACTCATCAAGCGGTAATTTTAATGCCTGTTCAGCCGAATGGGCTACGGCGGTTTCAAAACCTTCGCTTGACAGGTTGAACTCTAAAATTTCACATAAATCTTTTTCGTCGTCAACAATTAATATTTTCGGATTTGATCCCATGATTAAAAAATTTCTCTCCTTTGTTCAGGGTAATAAAAATACATTATCCTTCATAAAAACAAGTTTATTTTACTTCTTTATGCCGGATGTCTTTCCCGTCAATCGAATAAATAGCTGCTTCAGCAATATTAGTGGCCTGGTCGGCAATACGTTCAATGGTGCTTACCATGCTATTCATATTTATAAAGCTCATCAATAATTCTTTATCGTCGTTTGACGAAGTACTTTTTTTAATGGCTTTTTTCAGCATCTTTTTATTGAGTTCATCCACTACCGAGTCGTTTTTTATCGTCCAGATGGCATAGTCTCTGTCGTCGTTTGTAAATGCCAGTAAGGATTTATTTACCATGCTCGCACTTTGTATCAACATATTCGAAACCACTTCTGATAGCTCGGTATAAACTTTTGGTGTTTTTATTGTTTCAACAAAACGCAATACGTTTATTACCATATCGCCCACCCTTTCAAGGCTGATAATTATTCGGTAGCAGGCCATTATTTTACGGATATCGGAAGCCACCGGCTGGTATAAGGTGATGGTATTAATAATTTTATCGCTGATTTTAACTTCCAGTTTATCCAGCTTTCGTTCGTTATTGTATAACTCTTTACTTTTATCTTCCGGAAAAGTTGTTTCTCCGGTAGCAATTAGCGTCTCAAGCAAATCAAGTTGATGAAGTACCAGGTTGGCAAATTCTTCAAAATCGCTCATTACTGCTTTTATTGCATCATCTTTTTTTAAAGTCATCTTTTTTGGAATTTGTATGAAGTTAAAACAATTAACCGAATTTACCGGTAAGGTATTCTTCTGTACGGCGGTCTTTCGGATTGGTAAACATATCTTTTGTTTTACCGTATTCTACCAGTTCGCCCAGGTACATAAACATTGAATAGTCAGAGATTCGGGCCGCCTGCGACATATTATGTGTCACCATCAAAATCGAATAATTCTCTTTCAATTTTACCAGCAGGTCTTCAATTTTTGAAGTTGCCACAGGATCGAGTGCGGAGGTTGGTTCGTCGAGCAGAATCACTTCCGGGTCGAAAGCCAGCGCCCGTGCAATACAAAGTCTTTGCTGTTGCCCCCCTGAGAGGAAAGTGCCTTTTTTATGCAGTGTATCTTTCACCTCGTCCCAAAGAGTAACATCGCGCAAAGAACGTTCAACAATTTCATCACGTTCTTTCTTCTTTAAACGAATACCGTTCAGCTTATAACCGGCAATTACATTGTCGTAAATGCTCATTGTTGGAAACGGATTTGGACGTTGAAACACCATACCCGCCATTCGGCGCAATTGTATGGTAGGCATATCGGTAATGTCCTTGCCGTTTAAAATCAGTGTTCCTTTTGTTTCAATATTTTCGTACAATTCGTGCATACGGTTTATCGCACGCAACATGGTACTTTTTCCGCATCCCGAAGGCCCCATAATAGCGGTTACTGCATTTCTTTTTATATCGGCAGAAACATCGTTTACGGCATATTTTCCTTTATCGTATGCAACCGAAAGATTGCGAATAGAAAGTACGGGGTCTTTTATATTTACAGTATCTTCTTTCATTCTATTTCTATGCTATTTTGTTCGGGCGGCTATTCGTTTTGAGACCAGGTTTAAAGTTAACACCATTGCCATTAATAATAATGATGAACTCCATATCAGGTCAACCATATTCGGATCGTTATAAAACTCCCATATTAACAAAGGCACCGCACTGGTTGGTTTGGTAATATCGAGGTTAATTATTGTGCTTCCAAGTGCGGTAAGCATCAAAGGTGCAGTTTCGCCTAAAATACGTGAAATGCCGAGCAGAATACCGGTTAATAATCCGCTAAAACCGGTTGGGATTAAAACCCTGAGAATTACCTTGTAGTAAGGAACACCCAATGCCATGGCTGCTTCTTTAATGGTTTGCGGAATCATTTTCAGGGTTTCTTCAGTGGAACGAACAATCATGGGCAACATCATTATTGATAAAGACACACTACCTGCCAGAGCCGAAAAGCCACTGGTTATTGGCTTAACAATCCACATATATGCAATTAAACCCAGTACAATTGACGGTACGCCCTGAAGAACATCTGAAACATTTCGGGTAAGATTTGCCAATGGCTTCCCGGGATTTTCATACAGGTAAATACCGGTAATTACACCCACCGGAATGGCAATTACGGAGGCAAGCACCACCATCAACAATGTTCCGGATATTCCGTTGGCAATACCCCCCGGAATTAATTCGCCATTACTTAAAGCAGTCATTGCCTCAAAGGTATCGGGCGGGGTTTTAATAATAAAATTAAGGCTTATCTGCCGGTATCCTTTGGCAACCAATTTGTAAATAATAAGTACAATTGGCGAAATAGTAACCACCGACAGAAAAAACACGATTCCTTTAAAGAAACGATCTTTAAATGTTCTGCGAGAGAGGTTTGCGGCTGTTATTTTTGCTGCTGCATTCATTATTATCCCATTCGTTTTATGATGAATTTTCCGATAGCATTAATTATACCTGTGAGCAGGAATAATAACAAACCAATTGCAATAAGCGAACTCAGTTTTAAGCCCTCTGCTTCACCAAACTGGTTGGCAATAACAGAGGCCATGGTGTTCCCGGTTCCAAAAAAACCTGTGGGAATAATGTTTGCATTTCCAATTAACATGGTAACAGCCATAGTTTCGCCAAGTGCCCGCCCAAACGACAAAATGTAACCGGCAACGATTCCTGAACGTGCAGAAGGAACAATTACACTAAAAATTACTTCCAGGCGGGTTGCTCCTAAAGAATAGGCTGCCTCTTTCAATTCGTTGGGCACCATCGTAATTATCTCGTTACTCAGCGAGGTGGCATAAGGAATTATCATAATGGCCAGAATGATGCTGGCAGTAAAAACTCCAAATCCCTGATTAGGCAAACCCAAATCAATTAACAGGGGGCGCAAAACATAAAATCCCCACAAACCGTAAACTATTGATGGGATTCCGGCCAGCAAATCAACCATGGTACCCAGCACTTTTGCCATTTTGGTTCCGCGGTAATATTCTCCTAAAAACAAGGAAGCGGAAAAAGAAAGTGGCAAGCTTATTAAAAGTGCTGCAACCGATGTTACAATTGTGCCGGCAATAAATGGCAGCGCTCCATAGTTTTCTTTTCCTTCGGTTGGATTCCAGTCATTCAACCAAATAAAACTAATACCAAAACTTTTGAATGCGGGAATGGCCCCTTTTACCAAGGAGAAAACCATGCCTCCTGCCACAAAAAGTATGAGGAATGAGGAAAGCAAGAGAACGCCTTTAGTTATTTTTTCGCTGTTCATTTAATGAAATATGTAACAATGATGTGGTGTACAGGACACTTTATTTACAGGCGACAAGATTCAGAAAAAGAGAAGAAACCTGTTTTTGCAAACAGGTTTCCATATCCTGTTATCTTAAATGCTATATTATTGAAGTAAGGGTTGCCCGTCGAAAGTAATTGATCGTAATATAAGCTTGGCTTTTGCTGCAGCAGCCTCGGGTAGTGGCGCATAATGCACTTTTTCGGCTTGTCCTTGCGCATCGCTGCTTACCAACCAATCAAGAAAACTTACAGTTGCCAATGCCTGATCTTTTGACCGGCCATTGTAACTCTGTTCCTTGTACAATATAATCCATGTAAATCCACTGATCGGATACGCTTCCGGATCTGCTGAATTGGTAAGCATAATACGTGTGTCAGCAGGAATCTCTCCCTTTGCAGCAGCACTTACCGATGCTATTGACGGCTCGATGTAATTACCTGCACTATTTTGTACTTTTGCCGTTTGAATTTTTTGTGCAAAAGCATACTCAGAACCAATATAGCCAATGGCTCCTTCGGTTTGCTTAATGGTACCGGCTACTCCCGGGTTTCCTTTGGCTCCCATTCCAACAGGCCATTGTAACGATTTTCCTTTACCTACAGCATCAGCCCATTTTGTGCTAATTTTACTCATGTAATCGCTAAAAATGTAGGTAGTTCCGCTACCATCAGAACGATGTACAAAAGTAATATCCATATCAGGTAAAGCTATACCTTCGTTATTGGCTTTAATTGCCGAATCATTCCATTTGGTAATTTCTCCCATAAAAATTTTCTCAAGCAATTCGTTTGAAAGCTTTAAGCCATCAACTCCAGGCAGGTTGTAGGCAATAACCACAGCACCTAGCACCGTTGGAATATGAACCACTTCGGCCGGCATTTCGGCCAGTTTATCATCGTTCAAATAAGCATCAGTAGCTCCAAAATCAACTACTTTGTCGGTTAAACTGCGAATACCGCCACCCGAGCCAATTCCACCGTAGGTTAAAAGCGTTCCGGTTTCGGATGTGTAGGCCTTAAAAACCATGTTGTAATAAGGCATGGGGAAGGTTGCACCTGCAGCAGTAAGTGTCACTTTTTTGCTTTCTCCGGATTTTTCTCCTCCTTGTTTGTTTGAAGAACTGGAGCAAGCTCCAAGAATAAATACTGTTAAAACCAGTAGTGCTAAATTTTTCATTTTTCTATTTTTTTGAAATTCTAGTTTTCTGTTAAGTATAAAAATCAGAACTTAAACTCTGCACTTAAATACAGGTAAGTAATATTTTCAGCATCGGCTTTCTCAGGATTAAAAAATCGAATGTTTGGTGTGATTTTAACACCTTTCACCGGGCTATATTCGGCACCTGCAATCATTAATTGACCATCTGAGTCAATATTCCAAGCTTCTGATTCTCCATCAAGTTCATCCGAGTTTAATCCATCATAACGAGCAAAAAGTTTCCAGCTATTATTTGGTTTATACCAACTGTAAATAGATGTACCGTATTGGTTTTGACCGTCAACCATTTTATAGTTTGATTGGTAGTTGTATTCGCCGGCAAGTGTAAATTTGCCATTGGTATACGCCAAAAGGGTTGCCAACGATTTTTGTTTTACATCATCGCCTGAGATATCAGCAAATACGCGGGCAATAACATTTTTAACCGGCTTAATGGTTGTACCGGCTCCGTAGCGCAACAGGTCGTCGCCTTGAATTTTTTTGTACCCTTCGCCGTTAATAACAGAGAAATCGGCACTAATAAAATCGGCAAATTTATAATCGATGTTAAAACCGAGGTCGGCACTCGAATTAAATTTGTACTCATCCTGGTACGACTTCATCATGTAGCGGTTTCCCCACAATTTTTCTGAAACCTTAAACTGGGTAGTAGAAATCATACCAAAATAGGCTTTCAGGTTGTCTTTTGAATACTGCACATAGGCATTTTTAAGAAAAGCTGAAAGCTCGTGGCCACCGCCGTCTTTTGGATTACCTACGTCAAAAACAACTTTCGCATAGAATTCTTTGCTAAAATTGTATTCGTAACCTAAATAGGCCCGGGTATTTTCAAACTCCGAGGCCGATTCCCCATCGGAAAAGGCAGTATGAAAATTGGTAAAAATCAAAGCAAGTGGTTTCCCATTTGGTTTAAACGCTTCAGTTTCTTCTTGGCTAAATCCTGTTGAGATGATTCCTTGAACCAATAACAACAGTAAAAACATTTTTTTCATTTTTTACTTAAGATTGAATTTTGTCTGTTTTTTACGAAGGCAAAAATGTGCCAACACTATTACACGGGAATTACAGATATATTACAAAACGATTAATTTTTCACATCGCGGTATTTATAAATCGCTGTATTTCAGCAAATAAATTTTTGGCTTAATAAAATTACAAATTTGTAACACCTTATTCAATAGCCTTTAAACCATTTTTAAATGTTGGGAAATCCATGTACCTAATCATGAAAAAATACGCTCATAAATAGTATCACAGCGCTAATCAATGCATGTTTCAATAACTTGCTTTAGCCAGTCGGATGTTTTGTCCTCATACAAAATTTTTAATGCCACATCCTGGTTTAGCCACTGCCCCAAAATACGCTGCGCTTTTTTACCTGAGTCAATTACGGGCACACCCATTTCGGCCAACATGGCGGCATTACAAGCCTGTTCGTATTGATTCTTCATAGGAAAAACGCACAGTTTTTTACCCATATAAAGTGCTTCGGCCGGAGTTTCAAAACCGGCATTACACAATATTCCGGCACAACTAACAAACGATTGATTAAAACCTTTGAGCGAAACCGGATTAAACCGAATGGAGCCTTTGGAGTAGCTTTTCTGACAGTGTTTTGAGAAAACTTCCCAGCGAACGTTTTTATGCTGCTTAAGAATTTTTTCAATCTCCAAATCGCTGTAGGCAGGTAAATAAACGGTGTAATGCCCCTTGTTGTTTACTACTGCCTTGCGAATAGAAGAACGGATTACTGGCGTAAAATTATGCTTATCGAGTTGTTTAAAATGAAAGCCATATTGGTATTTGACTGGGGCATAATGTTTTAACACAAGCTTTCCAAAGTAATCGGTTTTTAAAGGACGGGCAGCTCTGGGGTGTAAAACAGCGTTTTGGTGACTTAATCCAACGCACGCTTTTCTTTTTAACTTGCAGGCCCATGCTGTTATTGGCTCAAAATCGGTAATAACCAGGTCGTAGTTTTTTACCGGGATTTTTCTGATATCGTTAATCAACCTAAAAAGCCGGGCTTTATAAATGGTTTTCCAGATATCCACACCTCCGCGCTCACCAAAAATAAAGCTAAAACCATAAAGCTTGTATTTTACCTCAAAAGGTAAACGGATATCCCCCTGTATTCCGCTCACAAGGATATCCGTTTTGCCCAGTTTTCGTAATAAGGGAATAATCTCAGTAGCTCTTGCTAAATGGCCATTCCCGGTGCCTTGTATGGCATATAAAATTTTCACTTCTTAATCGGGCACAAACTTATATTAGTCTGTTTTTGTCAGGAAAAACTTCTCAATATCGGCCCAGGAAATGTATTTAAAATTTTGGCTTACCAGTTGTTCTCCATCATAATTATACCCATCCTGAACCACTAACATACCTTTAGGAAAATTTGCCCCAAGCGGCACATTAGTTATTTCTATTCCATCGGTTTCTTCCACTCCATCAAAATCGCCTTCGGTAATACGAAAACTTCCCAGGTATTTATTCTCGCCCTGACGTTCGAAAACTGCAAACGAATAATTGCCCTGCGACGAAGCCACCAGGTAACCGTTTACACTGTCGGTAGCATAAATAGCCAGGCCCTCAATATCGTAACAGATGTTCTCGTTCTTTTCTGAACTGAAGGGAATTAAAACACCTGTGGTGGGGGCATCCGGTTCAGCATTAAATTTATGTATTCCTGCTATTTCTTCTCCTATGTAAACAAGGCCAAATGCATCGTCGGCAATAACGCCTTCGGTTTGTGTTTTCAGATTAAAAGCACGTACCAGTTTGGCATCAATTTTATCTTCTTTTGCCAGTAATTCCCATTGTTCTAACTCACCGGCCTTACTGTTTAAAAAAACGTAATATTTACCTGTTTTCGGGCTTTTATACATACCCAGGCCATAAACATCATCTTGCATTTCAGCTTTAATCACCCGGGCATCAACTGCTTTTAAAACGCCGCCTTTATGCACCGTATAAAGCGCAATGGAATGCGACGAGCGATTACTGGCTGCCAATACATCAACTTGCTTATCGCCCAAAGGAAACCCGTAACGAAGGTCGCAATTGTTCATATTTCCATCAGCGTAGTAGTTAAGAAGCTTGCCGTTTAAATCGTAGGTGGCCAATCCTCCTTTTTTATCGGTACCAATAATAAAAGAATTCGTTACATCGGTGGTATCAATCCATATAGCCGGGTCATCGGCAGAATCCTCGTTTTTGTCCTGAGGAACCGGGTAGGTTTCCGCCAGTGCAACTACTGTATTTTTAATATGCTCTCCGGCTTTTTTAGACCCTTCGCTTGGTCGGTTTGTGTTGCACGAAATTAAAACAGCAATTAAAACAAATAGCAAAAAAATACGATTGGAGCTACAATTCATCGCGTTATTTTTTAGGTGTAAATAACTGAGAACAACCTTTTGCTGTTCTCAGTTATAATTAATTCGAATATACTAAAATCGCCAACTTTTTTAGAAATCAAATTTTACACCGAAGAATATTTTACGGTTATAAAATTCTTCCTGCATTAAGTAGTCCGACGCGCCCTGGTAGTATCGCAAGGGTTGATTTAGCAGGTTGTTTACCTCGAAAAATAGATTCAGGTTTTTTGTTATCGAATAATTCGCATTCATATCCATATAGGTTACTTTATCGTACCACCTGTCGTAAAATACATCATCCCCAACTTCATCAATAAAAGCATCGGCATAGTTAAACGAAGCGCGTAAGGTAAATTTTTCGCCTTCGTAGTACAAGGATGCATTAAAGCTATTTTCGGGCGTACCCGGCAATGACATTTCTTCGTCTTCGCGCCCCTCAAGATTGAAATTCTTCACCTTTGAATGGTTGTAAGTGTAAGTGGCATAAAAGCCGGTTTGTTTTAGCAAGCCAGGAAGAAAATCGAACTGTCGCTGAAAGGCAAATTCAAGGCCCCACAAATCGGCATCGCCGGCATTCAGAGGTTGATAAAACTTATCGTAAACAGTTCCTTCGTACGTGTAATCGCGTGATTCCTGTGTTACAATAAAATTGGTAATATCTTTATAAAATACACCTGCCGAAATCTGTCCAATTGAACTAAAATAATGTTCGAACATTAAGTCGAAGTTCATTGAGTGGGTAGGTTCCAGTTCAGGGTTACCAATTTCAGCTTCCATATCTTCCAGGTTAATTTCAACATGAGGAACCAGGTCGTAATAGCGCGGACGGGCAATGGTATTGGTCCATGCAAACTTTAATTTTGTGTTTTCGCCCAAGGAATACTTTCCAATTAAACTTGGTAACACGTTTATATAATCGTCGGTTTCAGTTGGCGTAACCAGTAACGATTCTTCACCTTCCTCATCAACTTTTAGTTCGCGCCCGGTATATTCCAAACTGGTTGCTTCTATGCGCACACCTAAAGTAATATCTAAATTGGCACCAAGGCTCTGATCGAAGCGAAGATAGCTGGCCCAAACATCTTCTTTGGCGTCGAAGTTTCCGGCCAGTTCTCCCGGTACTTCGGTTTTTTCAAAACCCGAATTCAAATTCTGATCACCAAGAAACTCTTTGCTGATAAAATTTCCGGCATTGTATTTTTTACCCGGTTCAAAATCATCTTTTGTTTTGTCGGTCATATTGGCAAATGCAAGGGCATTAAATGCATCTTCATCCTCGGGTTCGTATTCGTAAAATTCGTTATCGCGCTTTTTCTCTTTTCCTTTGTAGCTAAACCCTGCTTTAATCCGGTTTTTAAAATCGCCTTCCAACCACGGAAAAGCCAGGTCTACCTTAAACCTTTTGTCTATATCGTCTGTATATTGGTATTCTTCGGTCATTTCTTTAAAACTCCATTCACTGTTTAAATCTTTTGCATCGTTGGTAAGAATTGTAAAGTAAGGCTTTTCGGTGTTACTTAAATCGGGGCTAATCTCGGCATCTTTATACCGGTAGGTAATGTAACGCTCGTTTGGGCGTTCTTCTGATGCTTTGGCATACGACCCTTTCCAGTTTAACTCTACTGCACCAAAATGATGTTCGCCATTTAAAGAAAAATTCATGGCTTTTTGGTCTTCCAAACGTGCGTATTTGTTGTCTTCTACTCCACCTTTGCTCTCGCGGCGCATTTCGGCAATCCAGGTACCATCTTCCTGCTCAATACCATCATAGCGCAAGCGAAAACGGTTTTCCCAGTCTTTGCGGTGGTTGTAAATTCCTTTAAAATCGATTTTATGGTTAGGATTAAAAGTATAATCGAAAGCAGCAGAATAACTCTGACGTTCGCGTTGAACGTTATAAGTTCGTATCTGGAAATCGCTCATAAAGATTTCACCATCTTCATTTTCCCATTCTCCCTCGATGTTATCTGATCCTAACTGTATATTTTGGTATGAACCTGATAAGACCATCCCGAGCTTATCGTTTAAAAAGCGATCGCCATACACTAAGGACAGGTTCGCATCTGCCTTATCGGATAAAAAGTTATAGCCACTACCCAGCGTACCTGATATACGGCGTTTGTAAGGTGAACTTTTTGTTACCAGGTTTACCGAACCGCCAATAGCATCGGCATCCATATCGGGGGTAACCACCTTGTTTACCTCAATAGCCTGCACCATATCCGACGGAATAAGATCGAGCTGAATGGAGCGGGTTTCAGCCTCGGCCGAGGGAATTCGATCGCCGTTTACAGTTACCGAATTATATTCGGGCGAGGTACCGCGAATATTACCAAAGCGGGCTTCGCCCTGGTCGTATTGTACATTAATCCCGGGAATTCTTTTTAGCGCATCGCCAACATTGGCATCGGGGAAACGGGTCACCTGGTCAGCCGAAATAATATTGGTAATGTTCATGCTGCTTTTTTGCTGATTGAGGGCTTTGGATTGCCCCTGCAATGCACCATTTACCACAACTTCTTCAATATCAATACCCGGATTCATTTCAAAGTTGAGCTGACTTGTTTTTCCTACCGATACCGATAGTGATTTTTTAAGCTCTTTAAAACCGATATATGAAACTTTAACTTCGTACTGGCCGGCATCAAGCGCCACAATACGGTAAAAACCATTGGCATCGGTTACGGCTCCTTTTTTTAAGGTTTCAATAACAACAGCAGCTCCAGGAAGCGGCAAGTGGTCGGCATCCACAACTCTACCGGCAATAGAACCTTTGTTTGCTGCATTTTCGTTTTCACCTTCGGCCAACGCATTAAACAGGTTGACAAATAAGCTGATAAATAATAAAAAGGATAATTTTTTCATTTTGGATTTGGTTAATAATTCGATGGGTACAAAGTTCTATTATCAACCAAATTAAATGTTTCAGAAGTAATAAAAGACAATTAAGATTTGAAGCTGCAGGTTAACCAAATTGCAACACAACTTTAATCCATAAAAAAAGAGGAAGCTTAATGCCTCCTCTTTCTTTATCTGTATAAAACTGTTTAGTGTCTTGTATTAGTTATAAAATCACGTTCAGATTTTACCAGGTTAATTGCATGCAATAATAGGTTTTCCAACTCGGTATGCATTTTAAAATACAATTGTGAGTTACGGTTGTTAACCAACTTCTGCTTCACTCGTTTAAACTGGTTCTTTTCATTTTTGCGTAATATTTCCACTATCGCATCCTTCCCTTCCACCAGTTTTTCTATGTCATCAAACTGCTGCCCGCTAACCATTTTAGTTACTTCTTTCAAAAAGTCTGAAACCTTGTTTATGGTTGCGGTAAGTTCTGCCGCCTGGTCTTCAGTAAATGGTTTGTGATTGTTCTCTACGTGCGTTATCATCGGATTCAGCATAAAGTGAACAGCATGTGCCATTTCGCGTTTGTGCTCTATCATCTGCACGTAGTAATGTGTTGTTTCGGCAGAGCTATCCATCAGCTTTTCTGCAATTCTAAACACTTTATCTTTATTCTTTTTCGCTTTTTTCGATAAAACAGTACAGGCTTCTTCGGCTTTTCGCAACCCTGCCCGGTCTTCGCTTAAGAAGCTTTGCATTCCGTTTTCCAGAATTTCCGAGGTGTTCTCCAAACCTTTTATAATCTGCTTGGCACTTTTCGAAATAATAACTTCCGTTGCATCTTCATCCTGTATACTATCTTCGTCAACTGCCGATTTACTTTCAGCACGTTTACGGAAAATAATCTGAGTTCTGATAACCATAAACACAGCCACTGCAATAAACACAAACACCATGTACTTGCCACTCAGGGAAATTACCAATGCAATTGTACCGGCTACGGTAAAGGCTATTAAGGCGGTTAAAAACCATCCGCCAATTACGGCAAACACTCCGGAAATACGATAAACCGCACTCTCGCGATCCCAGGCCCTGTCGGACAAGGAAGTACCCATAGCCACCATAAAGGTTACATAGGTAGTAGAAAGTGGCAGCTTTAATGAAGTACCAATTGCAATTAAAATACTGGCAACAACCAGGTTAACTGATGCTCTGATTTTATCAAATGCAGGTGCATCTTCTTCGTTTTCGAAATACGAGAATTTTTCGAAGCGCGACTGAATTGTATTACCAAAAGAGCTTGGCAGTACCCGCATCAGTTTTTTGTTAAAGTTGGTAACACCGCGCACCATCATACGCGCTGCCATTGATGAACCAAAGCGTTCGTCGCCGGCATCCTGGCGTCCAAGATTAATTTCGGTTTCGGTTACCGCACGAGCTTTTTTCGACATGATTAGGGTAATAACCATAACCAGACCGGAGATTAAAAGCATATATATTGGGGTACTGCTTTTCCCAGCCAGATTAGCCATCGAAAACTCGTCGGGGGAAATACCACCCGAAGCTACCCAATCTTTAAACGAGGCAAAACCGGCTACCGGCACTCCAATAAAGTTTACCAGGTCGTTTCCGGCAAAAGCCATTGCCAAAGCAAAAGTTCCAACCATTACAACTACTTTCAGAATTTTTATCTTAAAAATCCATTTTAGCAGTTGAATTAATACCACCCAGAACCCAAAGCTCAGCAGCAATACCAAACCGGTGTTGTGCTTAAACCATTCCTGCAGTGTTTCGCCACTGGCAATTTCTACATCAGCAAACGACGAGCCTTTCATTCCCTTGATAAAAATAAAATAGGTAATTGCCGTAATTGCGAGTCCGCCGAATATGGCCCCAAAATATTTCATCGGTCCGCGATAACGGAAAGAAAAGATAAAACGGGTAATGTACATGACTAAAGCACCAATACTAAAGGCTATAAACACCGAGAGCAATATTCCGGTAATGATTGCCAGCGCTTTTGACGAATTAATGTAGTTCGACAATTCGGCAGCAACCGACAAGCCCATGCCCTTAATTTTTACAACCGCTACAGCCACTGCAGAACCCAACAATTCAAAAACAATTGAAACTGTTGTTGATGTTGGCATACCAAAGGTATTGAACAAATCAAGCAGAATTACATCGGTAATCATTACCGCCAGAAAGATGGTCATGATTTCGGCAAAGTAAAACTGATCGGGATGAAAAATCCCTTTACGTGCCACTTCCATCATTCCGTTTGAGAATGTTGCTCCCACCAGAACACCCAAACTTGCCATTAAGAAAATGGCCCATTTAGGCGCGGCTTTCGAGCCAATTGCAGAGTTAAGAAAATTAACCGCGTCGTTGCTAACTCCAACTATTAAATCGGAAATTGCCAAAGCAAAAAGAACGACCACAAGAATTAAATAAAAATTTTCCATTTATCTTTTTTTAATTAAGCTATTCGTTTTTCAGCAAATACAAGTTTAATCGTTTTGTAATCGCTGGCAAAGGTGTTCTAAAATCAGATTACTTTTGTTGCATTTTTGTTACATTTTGATTACATTTTCATCCGCCTCGCTAAAACTCTTATAATTAGATACAAACAAAACCAAAATAACCCGAATACTATTTACTTATTTATTATTTGGTATCTCTGGTGTATTTAATAAAATCGCGATGCGCTTTTACAAGATTTACTGTATGAAGCAGTAGATGTTCAATTTCGGAAATAACCTTAAAAAACAATTGCGAATTTCTTGTATTAACCAACTTGTTTTTTATCCTTTTAATCTGGCTTTTTTCCATCTTACTAAGATAGGTAAGCAATTGATCTCTTTTTGCAATCAGTTGCTCCAGCTCATCAAAATTCTCTGCTTTTACTGCGTGTAATACGTAATTAAAAAATGTATCAATTTGCGAAGTCATCTCTTTTAATTCCTTAACCTGCTCATCAGTAAACGGTTTATGGTTATTTTCAACATGAAAAATTACCGGAGCAAGCATAAAATGTAAGGCATGTGCCATTTCTCTTTTATGCTCCATAACTTGTACGTAAAAATGACTGGTTTCAAGTGTACCATCGGTTAATTTGGTAACTGTAGAGTACACCCGGTCGCGGTTACGTTTTGCCTTTTTTGAAAAGGTATCAGATATTTCCTGCACTTTTTTCAGTGCATTCCGGTCTTCTTTAATAAAGCCTTGTATGCCAAGAGCAAGTACCTGGCTTGAAGCCACAATAGCTTTAACTACTTGTTTTGAACTTTTCTCCAGAATTTGCTCGTGCGCATCCGCCTCTTCAATATCTTCATCTTCAGCGGCAATTTTTTTCTCGCGTTTTTTCATCATGGTATGCGTACGAATAACCATAGCAACAGCCACAACAACAAATACAAAAACCATAAACTTGCCACTAAGGGCAATCAGCAATGCCACCAAACCTGATACTGTAAAAGCAATTAAAGCGGTTAAAAACCAACCTCCGATTACTGCAAATACACCGGAAATGCGGTAAACAGCACTCTCGCGATCCCACGCACGATCTGATAGCGAAGTACCCATGGCCACCATAAATGTAACGTAAGTTGTTGATAGCGGAAGCTTTAAAGAGGTACCAATGGCAATTAAAATACTGGCAACCACCAAATTAACCGATGCCCGTACCTTATCAAATGAAGGTGGATCCTGGTCATCCTCTGCGACATAGGTATGTGGCTGAAAACGCGTACCCACTCCCTCGGTAACAGCTGAGGGCAATATGCTATTTAGACGTTTGTTAAACTTTGTAGTTCCACGAACTATAACACGCGCGGCAAAAGACGATCCAAAGCGTTCATCTCCTTCGTTTTGGCGCGATAAATCAAGCGATGTTGCAATTACCGATTTTGCCTTTTTCGACATAATAAGTGTTACAATCATTACTAATCCGGCAATTAGCAGCATATAGGTAGGTGTACCTACTTTGCCTGCCAACATGGCCATGGAAAAGGTATCGGGGTTTGAAGCTCCATCAGCGACCCATGCCTGAAATGAGTTATAACCGGCCAGTGGTACGCCTATAAAGTTCACCAGGTCGTTTCCGGCAAATGCCATAGCCAATGCAAAGGTTCCGGCCAAAACAACTACCTTCAATATCTTAATATTAAAAATCCATCTTAACAACTGAATTAACACCACCCAAAACCCAAAGCTATACAAAAGCATTAATCCGGTGTGATGTTTCACCCAATCCTGAACAGTTTCGCCATTTGCCAATTCAATACTGGCAAAGGTCGATCCTTTCATTCCTTTAATAACAATAAAATAGGTGATAGCAGTAATGGCCAGTCCTCCAAACACAGAACCAAAGTATTTCATCGGACCGCGATACTTAAAGGTAAAAACCAGTCGGGTTAAGTATTGGACTATTGCCCCAACCGTAAAAGCAATAAAGACCGAGAGCAATATACCGGTAATAATAGCCAGGGCTTTACTCGAGTTGATGTATTGCGACAGCTCCATTACAACTGAACCTCCGGCGGTTTTGATTTTTACAATCGATACCGCCACGGCAGCACCAAGCAATTCAAAAACTATTGAAACCGTAGTTGAAGTTGGCATCCCAAAAGTGTTAAACATGTCAAGCAGAATAACATCGGTTATCATTACTGCCAAAAAAATGATCATGATTTCGGAGAAGACAAACATATCGGGGTGAAAAATTCCTTTTCGCGCTACTTCCATCATTCCACTCGAAAAAGTAGCCCCGATAAGCACCCCTAAACTTGCCATTAAAAAAATCACCCACTTGGGAGCTGCTTTTGAACCAACAGCTGAATTTAAAAAGTTAACTGCATCATTACTTACTCCTACAATTAGGTCTGAAATTGCTAAAGCAAAGAGTACAATAACAAGAATCAAATAAAAGTTTTCCATTGAAATTTGGTTTATTAAAGGTCGGCAAATATAAAGCAAGTAAAAAGTTTAATCGTTTTGTAATATTAATAAAATATTAACTAACCATGAAATTACCATTAACCAATTAATAACCACTTTTTTATACCGTATTTGAAAACTTAATTTGCAGCGTTAGATTTATCAATAACTGTTATATCATAATAAAATATACTTAATGAGAACATATTCTTCGAAATTCCTTGCCATCCTGGTTGCTGCAATTTTAACCCTACTCGCATTTGGGATAACCCTACTTGCACATTTTTTTGGCGAGAACATTCTGGTTATCATTGTTTCAATTTTATTCTTCTTTGTGGCTGCCTACTTTTCCATTTTGTATATCATAAAAAAATACATCATCGACCGAATAAAGCCACTTTACAATACCATTCGCGATTTGCCGTTAAGTGGCAAAAAGATGGAAGAAAAAATCGATTCGAACAGTTTGCTGTTAAACGTAAAATACGAAGTTGAAGAATGGGCAAAAACTCAGCTGAAAGAGATTGAGCGATTGAAGGAACTGGAAAAATACCGAAAGGATTTTGTAGGCAATGTTTCGCACGAATTAAAAACACCAATTTTTAACATCCAGGGTTATGTATTAACACTGTTGGAAGGCGGTCTGGAAGATCCGAAAATAAATAAACTCTACCTGAAACGTACCGAAAAGAGCATCGACCGCATGGTGTCAATTGTTGAAGACCTGGAGTCGATTACCAAACTGGAATCGGGCGAGCTGAAACTTAATATGACCCGTTTTGACATTGTTAAAACAGTTGAAGAGGTTATTGAAATGGAACACTGGCAAGCTATGGAGAACAAAATATCGGTGAATATATTGAACAGACCCGATAAACCGATTTTTGTCAGGGCCGATAAAAAACGCATTCTGGAGGTAGTTACCAACCTAATTGTAAATGCGATAAAATACGGTAAGCCCGAAGGTTATGTCAACATCTCTTTTCATGATTTGGAAGACAATATAATTGTTGAGGTTGCCGATAATGGAATTGGAATTGAGAAGAAAGACCTTAGACGAATATTTGAACGTTTTTTCAGGGTCGACAAATCACGATCGCGTGAGCAGGGAGGAACCGGACTTGGCCTTTCCATTGTAAAACACATTATTGAAGCCCACAATCAATCGATAAATGTTAGAAGTGTACCCGAGCAGGGAACCACTTTTAACTTTACACTTGAAAAGCAGAAATAAAAGAAAGAAAAAGTTTCGGGCAAATAACACCCGAGTGTGGCTTTTAATTTGTATTTTGCTTTGATTATACGAAGTGTTATTTTCGTGATTATTTTTTGTTTAAAGAAAAGTTAATTGTTCTTTAATAAGTAGCACGTACTTTTGTTCAAGAATTTTATGTTATGAGTGAAAACGAATTTAAAGTTTTATTGGTTGACGACGAATTGGATATCCTTGAATTCCTAAGTTACAACCTTGAAAAAGAAGGATATAAGGTTTACACCGCAAAAAATGGGGTGGAAGCTATAAAGGTGGCTGAAAAACACGTTCCGCACCTAATTATACTCGACGTTATGATGCCTGAAATGGATGGTATTGCTGCTTGCGAAGAACTTCGGAAAATACCCTCGCTAAGTAGTACAGTTATTGCATTTTTAACAGCCCGTGGAGAAGATTATTCACAAATTGCGGGATTTGAAGCCGGTGCTGATGACTATATAACCAAACCGGTTCGTCCAAAAGTATTGGTAAGCCGGGTAAAAGCATTGTTAAAACGTACAGGCGAAGCAGCCCAACCCGTTGAGGTAGTTGACACCAATACTGTTACCATTGGCAACCTGCTAATCGACAAAGAGCGTTACCTGATACGGATTGGCGATAACGAAATGATATTGCCACGTAAGGAATTCGAATTGCTTTCCTTACTCGTTTCAAAACCGGGAAAAGTTTTTACTCGCGAAGAGATTTATTACTCGGTGTGGGGCGAAAACGTTGTGGTTGGCGATCGTACCATCGATGTTCACATCCGAAAATTGCGCGAAAAAATTGGTAACGAGCACATTAAAACCTTAAAAGGTATTGGTTATAAATTTGTTGAATAACAGCAATACAAAAGATAAAACAAGAGGGGCTTTTTTAGGTCCCTTTTTTTATACAAAATAAATAACAAGGTAAAGCACCACAAAGCCTAGCCCGTAACCGGCAGCCAATTGTGCAACACTGTGTTTTTTCAAACTCAGCCTTGCACTACCAATTAAGCCCGAAAGCAATACAACGATTAAGACCGAATAAACCGGGTTTATGCCATTGCGGAACGCCAGGGCAAATAAAGCACCCGAAAGGCCACCAATGGTAGCCATGTGGTTACTAATTTTCCATTTTATCGAAATAACAAGCAAAGCAACAATTACCAATACCGAAGCCAGCATAAACAATTTAAATTCGGGAACTGCCTGTACTTTTCGTAAGAGAAAGAATCCCAGGTAATAAAACAAGGCAGAGCTCAGTAGCGGAATTAACCGGTCGCGACTATCGGGCATGTTCACATCAAATTTCGGATTTAACGACAACACGGCCACCGATAGCATTGGCAGTATGCAAGTGGTAAAAAATACTACCAACAATACAAACCGCTTGGCTTCCCAAAGCAGTAATTCAAAATAAAAACCCGAGTTGAATAACAAAACCATACCGAGTGTAGGCACGATTACAGGATGAAAAACAATGGATATGACTTTAGCCAGTTTTCTATCCATTTTATAACTCTTTGCGCAAGCGAGCAACCGGTATTCCCATTTGCTCTCTGTATTTTGCCACCGTACGGCGGGCAATATTGTATGATTTTTCTTTCAGAATCTGGGCCAGCTTTTCGTCGGTTAATGGCCGACGTTTGTTTTCACCCTCAATACATTCCTGAAGGATTTTTTTAATCTCGCGGGTCGATACTTCTTCGCCATCATCCTTTTGCAAACCTTCGGAGAAAAAATATTTCAGCGGGTAAATTCCAAAGTGCGTTTGAATATATTTACTGTTTGAAACCCTTGAAATAGTTGAAATATCAAGGTCTGTTCTTTCAGCAATATCCTTTAATATCATCGGGCGCAATTTGGTTTCATCGCCTTCCTGAAAATATTCTTTTTGAAAACTAATTATTTCAGACATGGTAAGCAGCAAGGTGGTTTGACGCTGGTGAATAGCATCGATAAACCATTTTGCAGAATCCATTTTTTGTTTCACAAAACTAAGTGCCTCCTTATCGTTCTTTTGCGACTTCTGGTTTTGGCTCATTGTTTTGAGCATATCCGAGTAGGTTTCGTTAATCTTTAACTCGGGCACATTTCGCTGATTGAGCGATAAGCTCAATTCTCCATCAACCAGCTCCAGAATAAAGTCGGGAACAATGTGCTGATTCGATTTATTTAATGGGTTACTGTAGGAACTACCGGGTTTTGGATTCAGTTTCAGCACTTCATCTATTCCCTTTTTTAGCTCCTCTTCCGACAGTTCAAGCTTCGACCTGATTTTATCGTAATGTTTCTTGGTAAATTCCGCAAAGTATTCTTTTACAATGGTTTTCGCCAACTTATATGTTGCTTCTTCTTTACGGTCTAATTGCAGCAACAAGCATTCGCGCAAATCGCGGGCAGCAATTCCCGGTGGGTCAAATTCCTGAATAACCCGAAGTATTTTTTCCAGTTTCTCTTCTGGCACATCCAGGTTCATATTAAACGCAAGATCGTCGCTAATGGCCATCAAATCACGGCGCAGGTAACCATCGTCATCAATATTGCCGATAATATATTCGGCAAGTTGCTGCTCCTCCTCATTCAGGTCGGTCAGCCCCAGTTGTTCATTTAAAAACTCGTGAAAGCTAATGCCAACCGAAAACGGAACATCGATGTATTTATCGTCTTTTGAGTAATTATTTACATTGAGTTTATAGGTAGGAATTTCATCGTCTTCGTAATAATCGTCCATCGAAAACTCTTCATTATCGATGTCGGTATTATTATCCGAATCGTCGTTTCCCTGCTCATCGGCTGCTCCCGGATTATCAGACTCGAGCTCTAACACCGGATTTTCTTCCAGTTCTTTTTTTATCCGTTGCTCGAGTTGCATAGTTGGGATTTCCAAAAGCTTTATCACCTGTATTTGTTGAGGCGACAGCTTTTGGAGCAGCTTCTGTTGTAATGTTAATTTTTGCTCCATAATCCCAATTGATAACCCCGTAAAAATAACATTTTTTTCGGAGTAAGTTTTCTAAATTACACCATCAAAATTCAGCATTTTTTGGTGTCCGCGGAAAGGCAATTACATCTCTGATGTTACCCATTCCGGTTACAAATAGGATAAAACGTTCGAAACCAAGGCCAAATCCACTATGCTCAACCGATCCGTAGCGGCGTGTATCCAGGTACCACCACATTTCTTCTGCCGGAATATCCATTTCCTGCATGCGGGTTGTCAGTTTTTCCAGGTCTTCTTCGCGTTGCGATCCGCCAATAATCTCGCCAATTCCGGGGAATAAAACATCCATGGCACCTACGGTTTTCCCGTCAGGGTTTTGTTTCATGTAAAATGCTTTAATGTCTTTTGGGTAATCGGTTAGAATTACCGGACACTTAAAATGCTTTTCAACCAGGAAGCGCTCGTGTTCGCTTTGTAAATCAACGCCCCAATCAACCGGGAACTGGAATTTTTTCTTTTTATATGGTTTTGAGTTCTTCAGAATATCAATCGCCTCGGTGTAGGTTATACGCACAAAGTCGTTATTCAAAACAAATTCCAGCTTCTCAATTAAATCCATTGAGCGCTGATCCTGTGGTTTATTTTTTTCTTCCTGTTGAATTCGTTGTGCCAGAAACTGCAGGTCGTCCATGCAATTTTCAAGCGCATATTTTATACAATATTTCAGGAATTCCTCGGCCAAATCCATATTGTCTTTCAAATCGTAGAAAGCCATTTCCGGTTCAATCATCCAAAACTCTGCGAGGTGCCTTGTTGTGTTCGAGTTTTCAGCCCGAAATGTAGGGCCAAAGGTATAAATCTCTCCCAGTGCCAGTGCTCCCAGCTCACCTTCGAGCTGTCCCGACACGGTAAGGTTGGTTGCCCTTCCAAAAAAGTCTTCGGCGTAATTAATCTCGCCCTCATCAGTTAGCGGCGGATTTTTAGGATCAAGGGTTGACACACGAAACATTTGTCCGGCCCCTTCAGCATCGCTGGCAGTTACAATTGGTGTATGCAGGTAGTTAAATCCTTTTTCGTTAAAGTATTTATGAATGGCAAAAGCCATGGCATGCCTGATGCGGAAAACTGCGCTAAAAGTGTTGGTACGGAAGCGCAGGTGCGCGTTTTCGCGCAAAAACTCAAGCGAATGTTTTTTGGGCTGAATCGGATATTTTTCCGGGTCGGCTTTACCCAGCAAATCAATTGATTTGGCATTTAGCTCTACGTTTTGTCCACTACCGGCCGATTCTACCAGTTCTCCCGCAACAGCAATGGCTGCTCCGGTTGTAATATCGCGTATCAATGCTTCTTCAAAACTTTCCACATCTACAACCACCTGAAGATTATGAATGGTTGACCCGTCGTTAAGGGCAATAAAGTTTACATTTTTGCTTCCTCGTTTTGTACGTACCCAACCCTTGGCAACCACTTCGCTGCCTGTTTCTCCATGTTTCAGTATGTCTTTAATTTTCAAACGTGCCATGATGTTTCTTTTTTATCTGCCTTTTAATGTCTGATTCTGACCTGTCTGCGGTCATTTTATACTTCTCGATTTTTCGAGCTTACAAATTTATATTTTATTGGGAATAATAGGACGAGAAGAAACATTTTCGTTAGTTTTTTAATACTTACATGAAAAACACCCCCTTTTGTCGCGGGCACTTTTAACAAAAAGCTTATAAAAAATTAAAGGCTGTCGGTACCGACAGCCTTTAAGTGCTAAAAAATATATTTTGCAATAACTATTTGTTCCCGTTTGAATTGCCTTGTGCACTTCCCTGATTGCCATTGGCTTCATCAGCTCCAGTGCTATCGCAATCCTCATTCGGGGTGTTACCATCATTCCCATTTTCTGCTGCATTGCCCTGGTTGTTGCCTTTATTTCCGTTGTCATTCTCATTTGCCGAAGTGCCCTTACTGTTTTCATTTTCGGCGGCAAGAATTTCTGCCAGTTCAGCTGCGGTAATGTATTGCGCTTCGTAAGTGGCATTTTGGGTAGCCAATGCTCCAACAAATGCACGCATATGGTTTTCCGACCCTTTTAGCAGGTTTTGATAAACCCCTGTTATATCGGCGCTTGAAGTTTCTTTTAACAGTTCCTGTAGGTCGAATATATCCAGATCTTCAATGGTTGCACCAACTGTAAGTGCCTCAACCAAACCTACCGAGCCCGCTTCAATAAGCGCTGCATACAAAGCAGCGAATTCCTCATTCGAAAATTCGCCGGCAACCTCCAGTGCTGGATCTTCAATACCATATCCATTTAGAAGATTTAAAACCGCGTTGGTATGGGCAGCTTCACTTTTTGCAATATTTTCGAATATAGCCTGGCCGTATAATTCATAAAATTTAAGGTAAACATCGTGCGCCAGTTTTTCTTCTTCGCGCATTAAAACCAGGCCGGATATGTCGGCTTCTGTTAGTTCATCTTCAAATGTACATGAATCGCCTGGTGTGCTATTCATTTCCAAACTTTTATCGGCCAATGCCATCGATTCTTCAATTTGTTCCGATTCGGAACAAGCTGTGAACAAGAAGCTTGCTGCCGCAACTGCTAAAATTGTTATAAAATTTACTTTTTTCATGATCTGATTATTTAATTGTTTTGTGACTTCCTGATGTTGTTTTGTTCTTAATTAAATCCCTTTTCTTCAATAACTTCAAATTCCGCTTCATTTATGGTGTCGGTGTTGCTGTGCTGGCAGTCGGTTGAGTGGTTATGCTTATTCCCCCGGCCCGTATGTCCCTGGCAATTGCCAGTGTGGTTGTGGTTTGCGCGCGCAAGAGTTCCATGTCCGTTTCCATTCCCGGAGTTATTTCCTTGCCCTCTTCCCACGTTCTGATTTCGTCCGTAGCCGACATTGGCATGCAGCCGGCTGTATTGCTCCTGTTGTTTATCTGTTAACAAATTCTGAACGGCTTTGCGATGCGCCTCAACGGTTTTCAGCATTTCGGTTCTGATTTCGCTTTTTTCAACAGCATTGTTTGTTGAACGGCGTTTTGTACGCAGTGCTTCCATCGTTTCGTGGTGCGCTGCTTCCATTTTATCAATTTGTTGGTGCTGCTCTTCGGTAAGGCCCGAAATGCTGCTTAAACAATCGCTTTTGGGGTTTTGGTTAAAACCATTTCCGTTTCTGTTTCCTTGTGCAAAAGCTGTTGTGCTTGCTAACACCAGGGCAAAGATCACCCAGGCAATGTTTTTTAACTTGCTAGTTTTCATCTGTTTAAAATTTTAAGATTTAAAAATGAAACGTATGATGAATTTTATTGGCCATTTTATTTCATCCCGCTTCCGATAATGATTTTACGTTTGTTTATTCGTTAATCGGCCTGCTGCGGTGGCGCCCACCACGTTGAGGCAATGAAACATCTTCTTTTGATTTTGTCATCGACAGGAAAACATCATTCAATTTTTCCTGTTGTTCTTCAGTGCAAACCTCTTTCATATCGAGGTAATAAGCAATAGTTAAATCCTTAAGCTCGGCGTGCAAGGCTCCAATTTCGGTTGAAATAGCTTTTAGTGCCGTGCTGTCCGGATAATTTTCTCCCATTTCTTCAACCATTGTAACCCGCAGCTCGGTCATTCGGTCGGAAATTTCCCGTGCATTTCGGTTGTAGGCGCGGTTTAAATTCCGAAATTCATCCATTTGATCGGCTTGCAGGTTCAGCTGCTCGCGGAAAAAACGTGTCCGTTGTTCCGAGGGCATCTCTACCTTTTGTCTGGCGGCTTCAGCTGCCTTTTTATCCTGCTGTTTGTGGTACCAAAACGAAATACCCATCGACAAGTTGGTGCCCACCAGAATTACAATAACCCAAATTAGTATGCGATATGTATTTTTTGTTGCCATGTATTATTCCATTAAAAAAGTTTCAATAGGCTCGGCGTCCAATTCGTTCCAATAGGGTATCAACTCCTGTGCTTCAGCGTTATTACCGGCATTTATAGTTGGAGTTTGCCCCAGTTTAAAACCTCCGTAAACTCCCAATAGCAGAATAACTGAAAATGCTACCGGCTGTAAAATCCGCACCAAAACGGGCCGTGCTGCCACTTGTTTGCCGGCTGTGTTTTCGAGCCTTGCCTTTACCCGTGTAAAAAAGAAAGGATTTTCGTCTTCTACCTTATCGGCTTCGATAATACTGAGTGTTTTTTTCATTTCTTCGGCAAAGTGCGCACAAGGTGCACATTGTTTCAAGTGCTGCCGTACCTGCTCCATTTCTGAAACCGGGAGCTCCTGCTCTACGAAGAAAATTAATTTTTTATGTGCCAACTTACAGTTCATCTTTTCAGTATTTGTTTATATGACACGCTCATTTTTAAAAACTTGCGTTTTATATGCACTTTTTCTTGTAACACTTATACAATTTTTTTTGCAGTCCCTTTTTGGCCCTGAACAGCAGCGATTCGACCGACGAAACCGATAAATCCATTACTTCTGCAATCTCCTGGTACGACAGTTCTTCGTACTTGCTTAAAGTAAAAGCTACTTTTTGCTTTTCTGGCAAACTATTTATGGCCTCTCTCAGCATTACAGCTCTTTGTTTGTTTTCGAGGTCGTATTCGGGCTCATCGGCAGCGGCCCCCGGCACTTTAAGCAATTCGTTGTTTTTAGCGGCTACTTCGTCTTCAAACGAACGAAACCACTTGTGTTTTTTATTATCACGAATGTGGTTTAACGAACGGTTTACCGCAATTCGGTACAACCAGGTTGAAAGTTTGGCATCGGCCCTGAAATTTTTAACATTACGATACACCTCAACAAACACATCCTGGGCAATATCCTCGGCATCTTCGCGATTGTGCAACAACCCATAACAGGTGTTTACCACCAGTTTCTGATGCGTATCAACCAACTTTTTAAAAGCCAGTTCGCTGCCTTGTTTCAGTTGTTCTATAATTTCGGTGTCTGACATTCAGGATATTAAAATACCAATTTCAGAAAAAATACGGCACTATTCCGACAGGATTTTGTAAACATCGCGCGGTGGAAGATTATTGTTTTCGCCAATGGTGCGCAAGGTTTCGTTGGCTTGTGCATTAATATTGTTGGCTTTCAGAATTTGCAGCAATTCGTCGCTTGTTTTATTCAGCTCTTTTGCAAAATCGTCAATGGTTTTTCGACCAACCCCCATGCCTTGTCCCTGGTTGGCTGGCTTTTTGGCCAATATTTCGTAAATGTCCATTGGCGTAGTGCGATTGGTCTCGGCTATTTGCTGCAAGCTTTGGCTGTGGGTATTGCTGAAGTGTATGTTATGGCTTTCAAGTTTTTGTGTGAGCACGCTAACTTCACCAATTTCGAGCTGTGCGGCCAGTTCGTCGAGGCTTAACAATTCGGCATGCGCCACAGGTGCCCGTTCTTCTGTTTTCTCCCACGAGTTGGTGGCATTTTCACCCAGCACCATAATGGTTTTAAACGGCGGTACAGAAAACACGGTTCCGAAGAAAAACACCAGTACCATGAGCACCGAAAGTGCCAGCTCTTTTTTCTTATTAAATCCTTTGCCCGATTTTGATTTAATGTAGGATACAAAGGCTTTCCAGTTTACCGAGAACAGGTGAAAAATTGAAAGCACAATAAAACCCAGCGAGAATATTGTATGAATGGCCTGCCAGCCTTCTTTCGAGAACCCCGCCAGCTCCCAGTTTACCCAATGAGCGTAGCGCCCCGGAGGTGCCACATATAAAATTACACCCGATACCAGAATAAGCAGCATAGCCCAGGTTAATCCAAAACTTATAAATGCGCGCCAGCTAAATTTCGATTTCATATCTACTAAAATTTTGTTGTTTAGGGTTGGACACCACTACATTTAAAAACTTGCGCGGGGTCCTGAAAATTGAAAAAATCAACCGGAATCACTAATCATTATATTTAATCCTCCCGGATGCTGCTCAATGGAACCATCCCCGGGACTATTCTTTATGACGAATGCCTTTTTCTATTACGACTGGAGTCAAATGATGGAACAGATAACTTCAGGCTCACGAGGCATTGCGTGGGATACAGTGCTTCGAAATATTCAGGATTTGATAAGCAAAATTATTTTGCAAAAAGAAGCCAGTGGAGGAAGATGTAAAAATTAGGTATTAAAATCCTAAAAACAATAGATGAAAATACCTGTTATGCTGTTCATACCACACCAGCTTTTGCATAAGGAAACATAAAAGAAAAAAGATGAACGACTCCAAGAAATATAAAACGGTAGATGAATATCTTGACCGTCAGTGCGAAAAAACGAAGGAAAGGTTGATTGAACTTAGAGATTGCATTTACCGGGCAGCACCAAACGCAATTGAAATGATTAATTATAACATCCCTGCTTATGCCTTAACCGAAGGGGGCAAACGCGATCAACAGATTATGATAGCCGGGTATAAAAAGCATATTGGTTTCTATCCACACCCGACAGTTATGGAGAAATTTGACCAGGAACTTTCGGGCTACAAGAAAGGTAAAGGTTCGGTACAATTCGCAGTTGACAAACCTCTTCCCAAACATTTGATTATAAAAATGGTTAAACATAGATTAGCACTCATAAAAAAAGGAAAAGTTTAAATTGCCTGTTGCTGCAATAATGAAACCAGACTATGGAAAAACACCGTAAACCACTTTCAACAAAAAAGCCTCCAGTTGCTTCGAACAACCATACCATTATTGAATATTGGATGGCAAACGGAATTATGCCGGGGATTCAACCGGTTATAAAATCAATAGATAAGCTGATTACTGATTCAATTCCGAATCTTCAATACGCCATTAAGTGGAGCAAAGCCTATTACGGCTCAGAAAAACTTGGTTGGTTTATTGAACTTGCAGCCTATCATGTGTCAGCCAATATTGTGTTTCTGAGTGGTGCAAGCTTTAATCCGAAACCTCCTCTTGGAAATGACGAGCAGTCGAGATATATTAAAGTGAATACAATTGAAGAGCTAAATAACGAAGAGATTCTGGATTACATTGAACAGGCAGGGCGTACAAATGGTTGGAAATAACGAAAACAAACCACCAACTGTTTTTAAAAATAAAACCTTTACCAATCGTCTTCAGAGTGCTGGTCTCACTCAAAGTAAGAATCGCTCTATTTAATACCGGCTATACTTCTTTAGCCGGAACCTTCTTTCGCTCCATCCAATAATAAGCTATAGGCAGTACCAAAAGGGTTAAAAATGTAGAGGTTACCAAACCGCCAATTACAACGGTTGCCAGCGGGCGTTGTACCTCGGAGCCAGGACCTGTATTAAAAGCCATTGGAATAAAACCCAAACTCGCTACCAGGGCCGTCATCAACACTGGGCGCAAACGATCTACCGAGCCTTCAATTACCAGTTTTCGCAGGTCGCCTTTTTTCTCTTTCCGCAGTATGTTTATATGATCGACCAGTACAATACCATTAAGCACCGCGACTCCGAACAGGGCTACAAATCCGATACTTGCGGTTACCGACAAATACATACCTCGTACCCACAACAAGAAAACACCTCCTGACAAGGCAAATGGTAAGTTCAGTAAGATCAGCAATGCGTATCGCATTTTTCCGAAGTTCAGGTACATTAAACCAATAATGATAAAAATGGAAAGCGGAACAACCAACAATAAATGCCGCATTGCCCGGCGCTGATTTTCAAAAGTACCGCCATAATCGATAAAGTAACCCGATGGAACGCTGGCACTTTTATCAATAGCTTCCTGTAATTGTGCCACGTAAGTTCCCAAATCAATATCCTTAATGTTTATCCCAACAATTAATCGGCGCCAGCCGTTTTCGCGTTGTATTTCGCGGGGGCCTTCCTGCAGCTTGATGTTTGCCACACGTTTTAACGGAATGTAGCCACCACCGGGCAAATGCACGGGTACTTCGGCAATCATAGGCAGTTCGTTTCTAATATTTTCGGGGTAGCGTACAACAATACCAAAATGGCGTTGCCCTTCGTAAAGTTGTCCGGCTTCCTGACCGCCAATTCCGGCTTCCACCACTTTTTGCACATCATCCACATTTAACCCGAACGATGCCACCGCTTCTCTGTCGATATTAATAGTAAGGTAGGGTTGCCCCACCGATTGTTCCACATAAAAATTATCGGTTCCGGGAAGGCTACTCAGCAGGGCCGAAATATCAACTCCAATCTGATCGAGCACTTCCAGGTCTTCGCCATAAATTTTAACGGCCAAATCAGATTTCACCCCACTTGTTAATTCATCAACACGCATGGCAATAGGCTGGGTAAAGTTGTAGGCCAGGCCGGGTTCGGTTAGCAGGTAGGGTTCAATACGGGTAATAATATCTTGCTTGGTAACCCCTTTGGGCCACTCTTCAATGGGTTTTAGCACCACCCACACATCGGTTTGGTGCACACCCATCCAGTCGTTAGCCAAATCAGAGCGTCCGGTTTTGGGCACTACGGTTTCAATTTCAGGAATGTTTTCCATTAGTTTTCCGGCCAGCCAGTCGGCATTTTCCATCGATTCTTCCAACGTTACCGAGGGCATCCGTACCTGTTCAATCAGGATGGAGCCTTCATCAAGCTCGGGTAGGAATTCGGTGCCGAGGCGGGTCATTAAAAAAATGGAAACCAAAAAGATAGCCAGTGCCGAAGAGCCCACAAACCACAGGCGGTTCATGTTCTTTTCCAGACCCTTTTGGTAGCGTGGCCGCATCCATTCAATCAGGTAATTTCGTCGAACTTTCACTTTTTTCCGAAAAACAATTGAAGCCATAGCCGGCACAAAAATTAAAGCCAGCAATAGCGAACCAAAAACGGCAGCTGCCACAGTTATTGCCATTGGCCGGAAAAGAATACCCTCCATTCCTTTAAAGGTCATTATAGGCACATAAACCATCAGAATAATGAGTACCCCAAAAAAGATGGGCCGCACCACATGGTTGGCAGCTTTGCGTATTACCTCGTCCTTGTCTTCTTTTTTGTTTTTCTGCAGGTCGTGTACAATGTTTTCCACCATTACAACCGACCCGTCAACCACCATTCCAAAGTCGATGGCTCCCAGGCTCATCAGGTTAGCAGCCAGTCCGAATTCGCGCATACCAATAAATGCAAACAACATAGAAAACGGGATGACCATAGCCACAATGAGTGCACCTGAGATTTCGCCCAGTAATAATAAGAGCACTACAATTACCAAAAAGCCCCCTTCCATTAAGTTGGTTGATATGGTTGAGGTGGTTCGTTTAATCAAATCTGATTGATCGTAAAACTTTTCAACGCTAACCCCTTCGGGCAGGCTTCTGTTTATTTCTTCTATTTTATCTTCAATTTCGGCAATTACTTCGCGTCCGTTTCCGCCCCGCAACATCATAACAATGCCGGTAATTACTTCACCTTGTCCGTCTTTTGTTACACCTCCCTGTCTTATTTGCTTTCCTTCAACAACCGTTGCCAGGTCTTTTATAAAAATAGGTTTGTTATCAATATTTTTTACAATAATATTTCGCACATCATCCATACTGCTAATCTGGCCTACCCCCCTGATAATATACTGCTCACCATTGTGTTGAATGAAATTTCCTCCTGACACACTGTTGTTTTGGGCAATAGCATCCATTACCTCGGAAATGCCAATATTGTAGGTACGCAACAACCCGGGTTGAATTATTACATTGTATTGTTTAACAAAGCCCCCGAACGAATTTATTTCGGTAACTCCTTTCACAATTTTTAGTTGAGGGGCGATTAGCCAATCCTGAATTTCGCGCAATTCGGATAAGGAGTAGCTGTCGCCTTTAACAACATACTGGTAAATTTCGCCAAGTGCTGTTGATATTGGCCCCAACGAAGGACTTGAAACTCCCGGAGGCAGTTCGTCGATTATTGATTGCAGGCGTTGACTAACGATCTGACGCGCAAAATAAATGTCAGTACCCTCCTCAAACTCAACGGTAACTGCCGATAGTCCGAATTGTGAAATAGAACGCACCTCTGCCACACTTGGCAGGCCGTTCATGGCCGTTTCAATGGGATAGCTCACCAGTTTTTCTACATCGAATGGCGAATAGCGACCGGCTTTGGTAATCACTAATACCTGAACAGGCGTAACATCGGGCTGCGAGTTAATGGGCAGGTTTATTAGCGAGAAATAACCGCCAATGGCCATAAGTAAAACAAGAGCCAGGGCCACATATTTTTGACGAACACTAAATGTGATAATATTTTGAAGCATCACTTGACGGTTTTTAAGTTTTATTCTTCAGAAATTAGTTCGAAACGAGACAAAGCTTTTAAGCTGAAAACTTTTGTAACAGCCACTTCTTCGTCGGGCATTAGCCCCGAAGCCACATATACGTAATCATCTGCAATTTCTTCAATCTCGATGGGCCGACGCTCAAAAGTATTGGCATCCTTTTTTACAAAAACAACAGCCTGGTCGCCATCATAAGTAAGTGCCTGTAACTTTACGGCAATAATTTCTTTTTTCGATTCAGAGGTTATAGACAACCTCAGGTTTTCGCCCGGTTTTGGCCAGTGGTTGGTTGATGGCACAACAATGTTCACAACTACCGAACGGCTGTTTTCATCCAATCCCGGGTTAATGGATGTAATTGTTGCCTCGATAAGCATGTCTTCCTGTTCGCGTTTTGTTAGCACTACTTTATTGCCCGGCTCAACCAGTGTGGCATCGCCAGGCGAAAGGTAACCGCGCACCAGCACCTGCCTGGTATCGAGCACACGCGAAAGATTCTCAAGAGCATTTACCGATTGCCCCAGTTCAACAAAGTTTCTCTCGATAACACCATTTATGGGCGCTAAAATCTTTAAGGTGGGCTCCACATTACCCGAGCTAGAAAATTGCTCAATCTCGCTTGTTGATACCCCAATTGCTCGCAGCTTGGCATAGCTTGATTTGAATGCTGCCGAAATCCTTTGATATTCGGCGGTTGCTTGCTCCAACTCATTGGCCGAACTTATTTTTTCATCTACCAGTTGTTTTAAGCGAGCCAGGCGGCTTTTTTGATAGGCCTCCTGGGCAAAAGCCTGCAGGTATTCCGAAATCAGATTGCCATACTCAAGGCTCTGAATACGAAACAACTCCTGGCCTTTATTCACCCAATGGCCCTCGTAAACCTTTATAGCTGTAACCTGCCCGTTTATTGGCGTACTTATAATACTAGAATGACCCGGTGCCGGAAAAACAACTCCCGGTGCCACCAGCTGATGGTCGATATATTCACTTTGAATTCTTTCGGTTGTTACAGCCAGTTCCTCCCGTTCTTTGTCAGAAAGCTTAACCAACATAACTTTTCCGGTGTTTTCTTTTAACGATGGAGGAATTTCCGCCGGGGCTTCAGCCTGCGTTTGTTCTTCTTTTGGGTTTGAACTACACCCCCAAAAAGAAAGGGCCAGTACGATGGCAATAATTTGTACAAAATAAGTTTTCATTTATACCTAGTATTTTGTGTAAAAAAGATTTCCTGCTGAGCTGATGTAAAACCAACATTCACCGGGCACTCCTTTTCAATAGTTTAATAAATTAACTCCTGGTTTATAAATTGTTCCAGGGCAACCAACTGCAGATAATAATCGCGTAATGCGGTTAAGTAACGCTGCTCGCTTTTTAAAAATATTTGTTGTGCATTTAACAGCTCCAGTAAATCTATTTCGCCCAGCTGATAGGCTTTTAACGACATGCTTTGCAGGCTCGAGGCCCGCTCTTTCATTGACGAATGATAACGGGTTACAATAGAACGGCTTACCGAATAATTGTGCCAGGCATATTCAATTTCCTTTTTCATATTCAGCTGAATTTCCTTCTGGCTCCACAGCAACTCATCCTTTTTGGCATGTGCCATTTGTATTTTCCCTTTCTGCTCAAAAGGAAACCAGATGGGAATGCTAAGGCCCAGTTCAAATCCATTAAAATCATATCCCGTTCCGTAGTCTTGTTTATACAGGCAAAACCTAACATCGGGCAGAATGTTGCTTTTTGCTTCTTTCAAATAAAAATCAGAAGCATTTAGCAGGTTTACCGATGCCTGGTAAGCGGGTTGCTCTTCCTGAACCGCCAGTGCCTGAATTTGTGAAATATCAATGTCCGTTGCATAAAGTGTATCAGCAAAACTGATACTGTATTTCTGCTCTTCAATCGCCAGGCCAATCAAATTAAACAATCCATAACGAGCCTGGTGCAAAATCCACTCCGATTGATCCAGGTCATTTCGGGCTTCATCGAGTTGTATCTCGGCATTGGCCAGGTCGATACCATTGCCCATACCGGTTTCAAACTTGGTATAAACAGCATTGTATAAGTTTTGTGCCAGGTTTAACTGGTTTTGCCTCGACCGCTGTAAATACAGGGCATAAATTACTTCAATGTATTTGCCCTTTACCCGGGCACTCACTTCTTTCTCTTTTGCCCGAATTACATTTTCCTGGGCCTGCACCTCTTGTTTTAGCGCTTTTACGCGGTACACTGCCGTTAACGGAAAATCTATTTCCTGTGTTATCGCCACCCGTTTTTCTGCAAACGGAGCAGTAGGGTCATCACTAATCCCCTCTTTAAAGTAGCTAATTTCGGGAGCTGCAATTCCGGTATTGATGCGCCATTCATTTTCTTTTTGCAACAATCTTGCCCGCAGCTGATTCAATTCGGCATTATGCTCAACTGCCTTGCTTACGGCTTGCTCAATAGTTAACAATTCGTTTTGCCCATAGGCATCAGCAATAAGAAAGAAAAAGAAAAGCAAACATGTTGCGCTTAGTTTAACCATGGTTTTTATGAATTTAACAATCAAATTATTATGCATGAAGTTACAAAGTATACGGCAATTTGTTTATACGATATTGTATAAATATTCTATTTGCCTGAACACAATCGTCTGCTCATACTTGTGAGCTTACGTTTATAATTTGACACGAGAAGAATAAAAAACCTGCGTTTTTATTCCGATAGTTTATCCTGGGCGTTGTAGGGCGATTTTAATTTACGTCCACGGTAGGCAAAGCGTTTCGACATGTATGCTAAAATTTCATTCGCGGTGCTTTCAATAGGTTTATTAGAAACATTAACTACGGTAAACCCTCCACGGTCGAATATAAACATGGCTTTTCGTATTTCTTCACGCACAGCCCTTTGGTCGATGTACGACTCCAGGTGATGATTATTCCAGCCTGAGATTCGTTTTTGGCGATGTGCAATGAGCTGACTTGCACCAATATGTAATCCGAATACACGTTTAGGATCTACCTGAAACAATTCATCGGGGGGATTAACACCGGGCACCAAAGGTACGTTGGCTACCTTCCAACCGTACATAGCCAGATAAACGCTAAGTGGTGTTTTCCCTGCCCGCGACACGCCGGTTAATACAATTTCCGCATTTCGCAATCGCTGAGGGCTCATACCGTCGTCCTGAGATAAGGTAAACTCAATGGAATCAATACGATCAAAATACTGGTAGTTAATCTCGCGGTACAAACCCGGATGTACCAATGGTTCAACATCCAACTGCTCATCCAGGTACTCGGCCAGTTCACCCATAAGATCGATTACCCGCACCTTAAACTCTTTACACAGCTCGTTTATTTTGTTGCGCAAATCAGCATTCACCATGGTATGCGCAATCAAACCATTATCGGCTTTGGCCCTCATAATAATATCAAAAACCTCATCTTCGGTGCTCACCTGCCCGATAATTTCAACAGGTACTTTATTTTCAGGGTACTGAATTAATAGTGATTGAACCAGGTTATTTCCGGCGATTCCTCTCCCTCCGGAAACGACATAAATAGGTGCAGGCGTTTTTTTGCTCATAACTTGAAGTTTGTAATATCAAGAACAGCACGACCCGCGATTAAGTTTAGCCCCCGATGAGAAATATCTCCCGTATCACTACCACTAATTTTTAAGGCACAAACTGCATCTTAAAAAGGGCATGGCTTTGCACCGCCTCTTTTTCAAACCAATCAGGATGATACTTATTATTGATATACATTTCGGTTTGATCAAGGTAGAACTCGCTGGCAGGAATTCCACTGGTGCCTGTTGGAATAATCGTTTCCGATTGATTCCAGTTTGCTGTATTGTAAATGTGCCTGTGCGAAGCACCATGAAAAGTTTCGTAAAGCCGGGTAAATGAATAAGAATAAGGGCAAACCGTATGATAACTGCCGGGCATTTCAAAAGGCCCCCGGTTAAGGTTAAATGCCTTGTTTAAAATCGGTACAACTCCCAGCGGATGCTTAATGGTAAAGGTATGCATACGGCCCCACTGCCACTGCTCAACATCCGTTCCGAATTTCTGAATTAATTCTGAAACAGCTTCCTGAAAGGCCAACTGAATGATATCGTCGAAAGTCTCTTCAGCATCGGTCATTACATCATCTACCCAGACCGAATGCCCCCTGGCAAGCAGATTTATCATTAAATTTTCGAGTAACATTTTTTGTCCGCGAATGCCTTTAAACAATTCGGGCGACAATTCATCTTTTACCAGGTTTTCCATTGTTTTCCGATACAGTACTTCAAAAATGGCTGCCGACACGCTGTTTCGCGTGAGCTCATAATCCCAGGCTTGCAAGTGGCTGAGTGCCTCTTTTTCAGTTTCGTTTAAATCAGCTGATTTTTGCATAGCTTCTAAAAATACAGGGCTCAGTTGTTCGGCTGTTTTCGATTTCCAATCGGCATGCATAGCTTTAAAATCATCGGTATCCAATTGATCTTTGGCCTCCATCATTTCTCGAATCCGGTTAATACGGCTTGGTGTGGCAAACCAATGAGAAATATAGTGCGGATAATCATTAGGCACGGTTTTGTTATTGGCCGAGGAAACATAACCCCGCTCAGGATTAAATTCAAAAGGCAGCTCTTCAAAGGGAACAAGGCCCTGCCAATCGTACTTGCTGCTGTCGCCGGGGTAAATCTGTATGCCCGACCCCAAACGAATGGGTAGTCCGGCACTGCATTGTAAACCAATATTTCCGTTTACATCGGCATAAACAATATTTTGGCTTACCGATTTAAAGGTGCTTACCGCACTTCTGAACTCGCTCCAGTTATTGGCGCGGTTTAACAAAAAAACGGTGCGAATTTCGTTGCTCATTTCGTTGCCCAGCCATCGTATTGAAAGCGGCGTTTCCTTCTCCTCCTTAAAGCGATTAACCAAAGGTCCGCGGTGGGTAAACTTAAGCTCTTCAACAAACGCTTCAGCGTCCTTGGTGCGAATTATTTCCTGTTGGATTAACAGATCGTGCCAGGCACCATCAAACCAATATTTGGTAGAGTCTTTGTTCAATTTTTCAGCATAAAAATCAAGGTCGTCAACCATTACATTTGTCATTCCCCAGGCAATGCTGTCGTTGTGTCCGCAAATAACAAAGGGTTGTCCGGGAACCACCACTCCGGTAACATTCAATTTACCTTCAACAACCTGGTGCATCTGGTACCAAATTCCGGGCGAGAATAACCCCAAATGCATATCATTTGCCAGCAAAGGTTTACCGCTTTTACTTTTTTTACCGGCAACGGCCCAGTTGTTGCTCCCGTTAAAAATTTCGGCACCCAGTTCTTTCAGGTTTTTGGTAGCCGCCAGCAATGTTGCCGATGCTTCAACTTTAATCGTTCCAAACTCAGGGTAAATGGTTGTTTTATGATGCTCCAAATCAGGAATAAGTTCAGCAATTTTCTCGTCGGAGACTTCGGTGCGCAACTGATGCAAAAAATACTCGGTTCCCCATCCCATCGATAGGTCCCACGACATGTAACCAATAAGATTAATGGAATGTACGGGTTCCCAGGGTTCGGGCTGGTAACGCAGCACTTTAAATTCAGGAGGTAGCGGATTTTGGGAAATGTATTGATTTACACCATCAGCATAGGCCTGTAGAGCCTCAACAATTGCCGGATCTGATTGCGCCAGAATCTGCTCTGATTTCTCCTGAATACGCAAAGCCCGCATCAGCAGGTCGGTTTCCAACTGGTCTTTCCCAAGTATTTCAGACAAACGCCCTTGTGTAACCCGGCGCAATAAATCCATTTGCCACAGGCGATCCTGGGCCATGGTAAAACCTATTGCCCGATACAAATCGGCTTCGGTTTTTGCATAAATATGTGGTATGGCTTGCCCATCGCGAAACACCGAAACCCCTTGAGAAAGCCCGCTTAGCTTTACATCCTGGTTATAATCGGGCAGCGCCGATGTTTTTATATTTTGCAAAATAATAAAACCAACAATAATAACCAGTGCAAAGAAGCCAAGTACCCCAAGCAGAATGCGTTTTACGGTTTTCATGTGTATAAAATAAATGATTAACTCGATGAATTTTCTATATTTATTCCATAAAATTAATTCAAAATCAGACATTATGAAGAAGTTACTAATTCTTTTTTTCCTTGGCATTTATGCTTTGGCGAGTGTAGCACAAGAAGCCGATAAGATTGTAGGCATTTGGTGGAACGATGAAAAAACAACCAAAATTGAGGTGGAAAAACAAGATGGCAAATACATTGGTACTATTGTTTATATGATTCCGGAAAAGTACGAAAACGGAGCGCCACCAAAGGATGATGAAAACCCTGATCCGGCTTTGCGCGACCGCTCGGTGGTGGGCATTCAAATTCTGAAGAACTTTGAATACGATGCCAAAAAGAAGGAATGGAAAAACGGAACCATTTACGACCCAAAATCGGGGAAAACCTACGATTGCTACAGCTGGATGGAAAGCAACGATGTGCTTAAACTTAAAGGTTTTGTTGCCGGAATTCGAATGTTGGGAAGAAGTTCTGAATGGTATCGTACTTCTTTGTAAGAAATGATAAGGATTTAAGGTTCAGCAATATATCTCAAAATTGCTGAACCTTAAAGCTTTCAGCTTTTATCCCGAAACCTGCACATCAAAACCGGCATTGCGAACACGTTCGGCAATGGTATTTAATTCTTCCAACGAAACTTTTTCAAGTGTATCAATGGGTGTATCGCGTGCAATGGTGTAAATCATTACCTGCAATGGTTTTATTTTTTTCAAAACCCCGAGCCAGGCAGCTATCTCCTGCTCGGTAGTATTGTTAATTGTTTGCCCTTTCCAGGTGCCCCGTACAAACATGGTTTGAATAATAACTTTTCCGTTAAAAGCAACCAGCTGTTCGATGGTGTTGGCCAGATTAAAATTGCCTTTGGGGCAGTCCAATAGTTTTACCGTTGCTTCAAAAGCCGAGTCGAGCTTTTGAATATTATCGCGGATTTTTAACAAAGCATCAAAAACTGGTTTCCGGTGAATCATTGTAGCGTTTGATAAAACAGCAATTCGGGCCTTGGGTGTAATTTCGTTGCGCAGGGAAATGGTATCGTCAATTATACCTGCAAATTCAGGGTGCAATGTTGGTTCTCCGTTACCGGCAAAAGTAATTACATCGGGCAACTCGTTGGCAGCTACCATTTCGTGTAACTTCACCTCCAGCCTTAGCCGCACATCGGCCCGCGATGGGAAAGTAACTTTCTGCTCATACTCACGCGGGGTAAATCCACATTCACAATAAATACAATCAAACGAGCATACTTTGCTGTCGGTTGGTAATAAGTTTATACCCAACGACACACCCAACCTGCGGCTTTTTACCGGTCCGAAAATTATTTTATCAAATAAAAATGTTGCCATAGGCGCAAATATAACATCATTTTATAGGGGGCACTACCTAATGAATGATGGATTTAACTTACCTTCGAAAAAAATAATTTCAGGATGCCAAACATTAAAATCATTCAGAAAAGAATTGGCTATTCCAACGCCACGCTGCTGGTTAATGGACCAAACAGTGTGCTTATTGACACAGGGGTTAAGGGCAACATGAAGAAGATTGAGCTGATGTTTAGGCAGGCAGGCATTGAACCCACCGACATTAAAGTTATTGTGCTAACCCACACCCACTACGACCACACCGGCAACCTGCCCGCACTGGTTGAATATACCGGTGCTCAGGTTTTGGTGCATAAAAACGAATTTCGGAACCTGCAACAGGGTTTTACCCCCATACCAAAAGGCATTGGCCGCTACCCACGTTTTATTTCGGGTATTGGCCGCAAACTAATGCCGCGGTTTACTTCGCCACCTGCATTTGCCGCGCAGCTGGTAAACAATGCTTTTTTTGATTTAAACCCGTGGAATATAAAGGCAAAAGTTATTCCTACGCCCGGGCATACCTTGGGATCTCAATCGGTAATAGTTGATAAAAGCCTGATCTCGGGAGACACCTTTGTAAACATGCGAAACGGACAAATTTTCCCTCCTTTTGCTGACAACCCGGAGCTTTTACTTCAAACCTGGCATGAACTTTTCAAGCTCGGAATTAAAACCATTTACCCCGGGCATGGCAAAGCTTTTCCGGTTGCAAAAGCAATTGCAGAGTATAAAAAATGGTGTAAAAAATTTACACCGGCTTACCGGTAATTATAAAATACAGCTTATCTGATCTCGAAAGTAGTTTCGCCAATTTCGTTACCATCGGCAAAAAGATTAATGGTATAATTCCCCGGCATTAATTCCGGTTCGTTGGTATTGTCCCAAAAAATAGCAACCGGCAAATCTTTGCCTTCATAAACCACTTCGCGCATGGCCGAATACTGGATTTTCAAGTCCTCAAACTGAAAAACATCGTTCTCGGATTTTACCATCAGCAATTGATCGGGACGCATTATGCGGGCGTAAATACTTTTTGGCCCTCGTTTGGCGGTGGCATTTTGCCCTAAAACAAAGTAAATTCGAACTTTTGCAGTACGTTTGGCAAAGCGGGTTTCTTTGCTTCGCGTATTTAATGGCGTTGCCACCAATTCGCGTGCTTCAAGCATGGCTGCCCGTTTCAGGTTTTGTTGCAGGCGCTCTTTTTCTTTACTAAGTTGCTCGTTTTGTTGTTCAACCTGCTTGTATTGTTGTTTAACCTCCCTGTTTTCAGCCATCAGCTGTTCGTTTCTTCGGTTTAACGAATCAATCTGCACTACAAAGTCGCGCATAATACCACGTAGGGTAGTTACTTGTTTCTGGTAGTCTGAAATTTTTGAATAGCTAACTTTTTTGGTTTGCTCCACCTCCAGCAACAGATCTTTTACTTTTGCCTGAGCAACAAACAACTGCTCGTTAATCGTATCGTTCTCGGTTTTTAGCGAATCGTAACTCATGGCAATTTCTGTAAGCTCAAACTGTATCGAATCTTTTTCCTGCTTAATTTCGTTTACAATTACCTGATGATCGCGGCGTTGCATAAAGAACAACACCAACACCACCACTAAAACTATAGAAAGAACAATAACAATAATATTGTTTCTTCTGTCTTTCGATTCTTTTTGCATTGCATCAATCTGGCTACTCATAAACTCAACTCTTTAAATATTCCTGCCATTAAAACGAAACAAATTTAACAATCTTTTACCCGGTGGCAAACTCCAGCCCCTTTGAAATTTACAATTGAATATTTCTATGTTGCCTGCGTTAAATCTATTTAGAAAAGCTCTAAATAAGTTGCCTGAGCAATCAACAAAACTTACTTTTGCCTGTGCAAAAAAATAAATCGATTGCGATGAATAAAATAATATTTATACTCCCACTTCTATTGCTTTTTTTTACCAGCCATATTTTTGCTCAGGACGACCACTCTGATGCAGTAATTATCGGGCACGTTGTTTCAAAAGGCGAGCACATACCGTTTGTAAATATTTTTTTGGAAGGTACTAAATACGGAACCACAACCGATGTTACCGGACATTACATGATGGTTGATCTTCCGGTTGGCGAATATACTCTGGTTGCCAAAATGATTGGATATAAAGAAGACAAACAGCAAGTGGTTTTAAAAGCCGGCGAAACAGTTGAGATAAAATTTGATTTGGAAGAAGATGTAATACACATGGACGAGGTGGTGATTACCGGCACTAAAACGTTTAAGCGGCAAACCGAAAGTGCAGTTATTGTGAATGTGCTGGATGCAAAAACCATTGAAAAAGTAGCGGCACAAACCATTTCCGAATCACTGAGCTTTCAACCCGGGCTGCGCATGGAAACCGACTGCCAAACCTGTAACTACACACAGTTAAGAATGAATGGCCTTGGAGGCGCCTACAGCCAGATTTTAATTAACGGCCGCTCGGTATTTAGTCCATTAACCGGACTTTACGGTTTAGAACAACTGCCTACCGAAATGGTAGAGCGAATTGAAGTGGTACGCGGTGGTGCCTCGGCTTTATACGGAAGCAGCGCCATTGGCGGCACGGTTAATATTATTACCAAATTACCCCAACGAAACGCCTACGAAGTTACCACCAACAACACCATTATTGGCAGCGACGCACTCGATTATAATGTAAATGCTACCCTTACTGCCCTTTCGCAAAAACGTAACGCCGGCATGGTTTTGTATGCTTTCCATCGTAACCGCGATGCCTTTGATGCCAATGATGATAATTTTTCTGAACTGCCAAGCATTACAAACAATTCATTTGGTATAAATTCCTTTTTTCAGCTGGATGAAGACCAAAAAATTGAAGCTAATTTTTCGAGCACACACGAGTATCGCTTTGGAGGAGAGATGATTGACGGCCCGGCATATCTTGCGCAGCAATCGGAAGAACGCACGCACGATGTAATAATGGGAGGAGTAGATTATACCTACACTCCGAACATGCACACCAGTTTTGTATTGTATGGGGCAAGCCAGTACACCAAACGAAAGCATTACACCGGAATTGCTCCTGACGGGGGCGATGACTTGCAGGATTTTAACAATGCTCCTCCTTACGGTAACTCAAAAAACTATACCTACCAGTTTGGAGCACAGCTAAATCACGCCATTAGCGACTTTGCCGGAGCAGGAACCAATATTTTTACTTTTGGCGCCGAGTTTGTTAGCGACGATGTTTTTGATGAAATTGAAGCCTACGATTACCTGATTGACCAGACAGCCAACAACTTTGGAGCTTTTGTTCAAAGCGACTGGTCGATAACACAAAAAACAACTTTGCTGGCCGGAATTCGTGCCGACAAACATAACTTTGTTGATAACCTGATTCTTAACCCACGTGTTTCGCTGCTGATGAAGCCCAATTTAAACACCCAGCTGCGTCTTTCGTGGTCTACCGGGTTTAGGGCGCCACAAGCCTTTGATGCGGATATGCACATTGCATTTGCCGGAGGGGGCATTCAAACCATCCAGCTGGCCGACAATCTGGAAGAGGAACGTTCGCAAAGCTTAAGCGCTTCGTTAAACTGGGACAAACCAAACGAAAAACACATTATTGGCTTTACCATTGAAGGTTTTTATACCCAACTAAAAGATGCATTTATTTTGGAAGAACTTGCCACTGATGCTTCGGGAAATTCAATTCTCGAGAAACGTAACGGCGGAAACAGTAATGTTTATGGTGCAACTTTTGAGGCCCGTGCTAATTTTAACCGTACACTTCAACTGGAAACCGGAATTACGCTGCAGAAAAGCCAATACGATGAAGCGGTAGCCTGGTCGGAAGAACTGCCCGGAACGAAAGACTATTTGCGCACCCCGGAAGCCTATGGCTATTATACGGTGACCTGGACTCCTGATAAGCGTTTCAGTGCGGCCTTGTCGGGGGTATACACCGGCTCTATGCTGGTACCGCACTACGGCCTGGCAGGCGATGCAGGAACCATCGAGCAAGATGAATTATTTGAGTCGCCTACGTTTATGGACATGACCTTAAAACTGGGCTACACCATTGAGCTGGAACGTATTGATTCATCCATTGAAATTTTTGGAGGACTTACCAACTTGCTGGATGATTACCAGACAGATTTCGACAAAGGAAAAAACCGCGACAGTGGCTACATTTACGGTCCTGCCAAACCCCGATCGGTTTTCTTTGGCATAAAACTGTTTAACTAAAAAAGGCTGCTGAACGAATCCAACAGCCTCTTCCTTCATATCGTTAAAAATCAATACAAGGTTCCAATGCTAATCCCTACATAAATGGTTCGCGGAGTTAACGGCCCATAAACGTAGGCAGGATCGCGGTCGATACCTGCATCAAAATCGTTTTGATAGCTATTAAAAATGTTCTTCATACCTCCATTTAAAGCCAGCTTTATATGATCAGTAAGCCTGAAATCATAACTGAGCTTTATGCCTGCATCAAAAAATGGGTCGCTTTTTCGTAATTCGCCAGCCTCCGGGTTGTCCAGCCCCGGCCCAAAATAAGGAATCAGCATTTTGCCGGTGTAGTTTCCGGTAAAGGCAATTTTGAACAAGGGTGTTGGCGAAAAACCGGCACTTAGATAACCATAAGAATCAGGGGTCCGAAAGAATCGCTTTTCGCCAAATTCCTGCGGGACTTCAAACTCGCTTTTCTGAAAGGTAAACCCCGATTGCAACTGCAATTTACTCGACGGCGAAGCATTAAACTCCATATTTATCCCCTTTACGCGTGCACCATCTTCAGCATTAACACGGGTGTAAATAACGGTACCTTCCTCATCGGGGATACCATATTCGTTGGCAAAAGGGTCGATTAGTGCCGTGTAAAAACCTTCAACCAGTAACTGAAATTGCCATTCGCCCCAATGGTTTGAATAATCAACTGATGCAGTAAAACTGTTGGACGACTCTTGCTTTAAATCCGGGTTATTTTTATGAATAACCTTTCGCGAGCCCGAAGTTTCGATGTGTAAATCTTCATCAAAAATCTGAGGAGCCCTAAATCCTCGGCCATAACTACCCCGGAATTGAAGGTGATCTGCAAGGTTGTACATCACGCTAATTCGCGGACTCAGAACATTTCCAGATACATTTTCCTCTTGTCCTGTTTTTTCGTCAATAGTATACCTGTCGAAACGTAGGCCTGCGCTAACAACCAGGTTATCTGTTTTCCACTCCGACTGCAAAAAGCCGGCATTGGTTGTCATTTTCTGGTCGGCAACAAGGGTATTTCCAAAATGTTCGTCTTCTGCGGCATCGTAGTAGCCCAGTTTTTCGTCCTTCAGCGAACTGCCGTTTGTTTCAATTCCGGAAGTTAATGTTGCCGGGGCAACCAATAAATAATCAATTTTACGAATGTATTGCAGGCCGGCTGCATACGAAAAATCCTCGGTAGCTCCGTATGCCGACAAATCTTGCTCCGCTCCGTAATACGAGCCGCGATCTACCCCCTGCATGGAAAGATAAGCTGAAAATTTATCGCTCTCGCGCAAAAGCAAATCAAAGTTTATGGCTCCGGAATTAATCTGATGTTTTACACTTTCGGCAATATCAGCCTCGTGCAGTGGCACATCAAATTTGTTGCCTCCCCGGCGGTCTTCGTTAATGTTAAAATAGTCGAAGGTAAGTTTCCCACGGCTGGCTACACGTTGAAAAAGTCGGGCACCAATGGTCGTATTGTTTATAAGTGCCAGCTCCGAGAATCCATCGCCATTGGCATCAAAGGGGTCGCGTTTACGGTGAAAACCAAAAATGCTCATCCCCGTTCTGTAATCATCGGTAACAAAAGAACCGTTTAAGTTGAGTCCATAGTCGTTTGCAGCTTCGTAATCGTTGCCCGTGCCAATAACACTGTTGGTGATTTCGGCTTTAAAACTATTCGAAATCGGGTCTTTGGTAATCAGGTTAATGGTTCCGGCAATGGCATTGCTGCCATACATTGATGAGCCTCCGCCACGAATAACTTCCACGCGTTCAATCATGTTGGCAGGTATTAGCTCGAGGCCATAAACACCGGCCAGACCACTAAAAACCGGGCGCGAATTAATCAGGATTTGCGAATAAGGTCCTTCCAGTCCATTCATCCGCACCTGCGAAAAACCACAGTTCTGACAGTTGTTTTCCATGCGCAACCCAGGCGAAAAATTAAGTCCTTCGCTTAATGTTAAACTTTGTACACGCTCAAAAAGTTTCGGATTTATGCTGTTTACAATTGTTGGGGTTTCTTTTCGGCTTTTGGCATTTCTATCGGCCGAAACCACTACCTGCTCAATGCCAATATTATCCGGTTCCAGTTCTGCCAAAATAGTAATACTTTCTTTGGCTTTCAGCTCTACCTGTTTTTCAAGCGTTTTATAACCTATTGCCGAAATAACAAGCACTCGTTTACCAAGGGGTAAGTGAGTCATTTTAAAGTGCCCGGTGGCATCGGCTGCAGTGCCAATTGTTGTTCCTTTTATTGTTATTGTGGCAAACGGAATATGTTCGCCATCTGACTTTACATCGCCAAATAACATGGCATCGGTTTTTGGCTTTTTATCATCGTCGGGGCCAGCTGCCCAAACACTATTGTAAGCGATAATATGCAATAAAATTGCAGCTATCAATTTCATAATTTCTGTGTAATTTGTTTTCAAACTGTTTTTAAAATTTTCAGATTGACAAAATCAATCCATCAGCTATACCTGTTGATTTACTGTGTTTCCATTTCATAAATCGAGCATAACTGCCTTTGTTGCACAAAACATGCAACCCAAAAAAATAAGCTGAAAACTATACGGGTGGGGCCCTGGGAATTAGATGTGGTACAAACTGTTTTTTAAGTTCCTGTTCATCAACAACAACATATTCGTTATGAATTTCAGGTACTTCAAAATTAAATTCGGTAAAAACAGGTGTTTCGTATAAATCGAAATGCAGTGAAGCAAACAAACAAATTTCTGATTGGGTGTGTTTGTGATCGTTTAAAGGACCATTGTTGTTAGTACCCGGATGCGAGTGAGTAACAATAATACCGTTGGCATAAACATGCGTATGTTTGTTTTGTATTGAATTTTGAACGATGTAGAAATACACCGGTAAAATAAATACAAACAGTAAATTTGTATGTTTTCTTATTAAATTCACTAAATCGGTTAGAGCGAACAAAATTAAGAAGCTTTCTAAATAATATTATAACATTTGTTACAATAATTGCATAATTAACAATGGCAAAACGCAGACCTACATTTAAGATATACAGTTACGGCGAATATGCAGAATGGGACAGGACGAGTAAGAATATCCCTAAAATACTGGAGTTTTCAACAGAAATAGATGCAAAAATAGGTACGGAGTTTGGTTATGTGCTGCACATAAAAAATGGAAAAGGAGAGAAGCTTGATTTTGAGATTGACCATCCGCCCTTTACCGACGAAGCGGGGAATATAAGGCCTCCGTTTACGGGCGAACAATATATTCGTACCAATGATTTTGAGTTTTACCTTGGCGATTGTATTTGGGAACCACTTGAAGACAAATTGGGAAAATGGGAGCTAACCACCTGGTACAAAGGACAGGTAGTTGCTCACAAAATTTTTAACTTAAAATAGCAACTTAGTGCCTACCCGTTTATTGAGCAACTTTTTTCACTTCTGCCGATAATTTTTCAAGGGCTGCATCGGCGGCAGTCAACATATCCTGTACCAACTTTTTATAATACTGTTTTACCAGTTTCGGATTGTCTTTTCCATCCGGATGTACTGCACGCAAGCGCAGCTCGCGGTGGGCTTTTACAATATCTCCGGCAATTTCATACACCGCTTTTTCATCTACATTGTTGTTGTATTCCATCACATAAAAACAATCGCTTAACGCCAACGACATTATCAGGTCAATGTCCTTCTTCAGGTCTCTTACACTTGCCATAATTCTTTTAATAAAGTTTATTAAAGTTAGAAAATTTATATGAAAGCAAAGGAAAATGTTTTACATGCGTTGAAAATTGCTTCCCGAAGTAGTATTCCCGGGTTTGAACATGCTGTTGTTGCGTTCCTGTTCTTCTTCTTTCTGGCGCTTTTCAAGAGCTTCTTTTCGTTTTCGCTCTTCTTCTTCCTTATCGCGAATATTTTTACTAAAAAGTGGGTCGAGTGTTAAATCCCAGCTATGACTTTCGCTCCAGTTCGAGCGCAGCTTAATTACCTCCTGAACGTATGCAACACGTTCGGGCTGTACCTTATCCTGAAAACTTCCACCATCCCATTTTCCATTTCCGTTGGCATCGTAAATCACTTTCACCTTATATTTTTCAGGAGGCAGGTACTCAAATAACACCGATCCGTCTTTACTTATCGTTTTTGCTCGCAACACTTCTTCGTCGTCGTTATTTTTCAGAATTTGCACAATCATTGGCATTGAAACACTGGTAAAAGAAAACTCCAGGCTACCATAATAATCTTCCTCGCGGGTGGTAAAACTTTTTGTTAATGCCTGGCTGGTAATCCCGAAAATATTGGTGCACGCAGCAGAATCAATTTCCAGGGTGTAATCTGTTTCTGATTCCCACTTGTAAGTAAAGGAATAGGTACGGTGTTTTACCGAATCTTTTTGCAAAGAAACTGGCAATGCCGTTTTTAAAGTATCTTCTGTTAAGTACAACCTTAACATCGAAAAATCAAACGAACGAACAGGCTCGGGTGTAACCAATTGAACCACCCCATTCAATTCCATGGTTGACGAGAGGTTATTTTGCCAATAGAACTGCGGAATAGGCTCGGGACCTTCTTCCTCTTGCTCATCATCTCTGCGTCGTTTTTTCTTTTTTTCTTCTTCTTTCTTATCGGCAAAATACATCAAAACAGTATCTTGGTGTACGTATGGTTCGCCCATCGAGTCGAGCTGATAATAAGCCAGCTCCATATTTAACGAATCGAAACGTGAGACCATCGTATCGGTAATCCACATTAAAACCGAATCTTTTTCTTTGTTGTATTCAAACAATTGCCAGTCCTGCGCTTCCAGGCCAATCAACTTCACCGTAAATGTATCAGCCACCGATTCATTAAACAAAAACAAACATTTATTTCTGCTTTCGCGCTCTGTTGATTCAATGTATTGTTCAAAAATATCTTCCATAAAAAAGCGCATGTAAAACGGCTCGGGCAAAAAATGGGTATGCCCCAAAACCAGCATCGAGTCTACTCCTGAAACCAGGGTGTCCAATTCTTCATGAAAGTGTGCCTCGGGTACTACCACCGTATCAAGAAAAGCGATTTCCTCAGCTCCTTCGTTATACAGCAGGTCATTATTCATATCATTAATGGCAAAAAGGTTATAGGTGCCTGGGGCAATATTATCGATCATAAATAATCCCTCGGCATCTGTTTTGGCAATATAATCCGGGCGAACCCTAAATACCGCCGAATCGTGCAGGTTCGAATGTAAAACCAGCAACGAAGGTTCTTCTGCGGGTTCCAGATTAAAACTGTTTATAACCCGCCCGGCCACTCGCAACGAATCGTACTCAGGCCCGGTACTAAACGAAAAACGCAGGTTTTCAATCGGGTTCTGTTCGTTGTTGTCAACTATTGCATTTTTAAAATCGAGCGAATAAGTTACGCTGTCTTTTAAATCCTCATTAAACTGAATAATAAGTGTTTTAGATTTGGTTTTTATCAGCGGTCGTTTCTCGAGCGGCGGCGAAATTACCAGTATTTCCGATATTTTATCGGTTTGCAGGTATTCATTAAATGTTAGCCGAATATTGTCTTTATTAAAGTTAAGTGCTTTATACTCGGGGTTGGTTTCAAGCAAAACAGGCGGAACGGTATCACGTGGTCCCCCCACTGGCTGTCCGATATTGGCACACGACGAAACAATTACAACCCATGCCAGGGCTGTAACAATCAGAAATGGTAATTTTCCCTTCAATTTCATTTGTAAAAAAATGGTCTACAAACATACAAATTCCCTTAAATATTGGAGGTATGGAGTTGTTAAATAATCCGAAATAAAAGTTTGTTGCCCTTGAGAATTTGTTGGCAACTTAACCTGATATTTTTAAAAGTTATTTTAGAATTATTTTAACTTGCTTGTGAAAAGAAAAGACAAAATGGCCAGAAAGAAAAAAAACAAACTGCGCAAAAAGAAACGCACCGGAACCTACAACAAGAAAAAACTTAAAAACGCCATATTATCCTCCTTATACGAGAATCCGGGAAAAACGGTAAACTATCGCCAGCTTTCGGGCTCGCTGGGAATTAAAGATCCTGAAACCCGCAAGCTAATTAATGTTGTTTTACAGGAACTGGCCGACGATGGCTACCTCGATCAGATTTCGAGAGGCAAATTTAAACTCAAAGCCCGAACCGGAAAAGTAACCGGTATTGTTGAAATGCAGCCCCAGGGTTTTGCGTATGTTATCAGCGACGAATTGGAGCATCCGGTTGTTATTTCGTCGCGCAACCTAAAACATGCCATGGAAGGCGATAAAGTTCGCATTCATGTTTATGCCCGACGCAAAAAACACGACCTTGAAGGCGAAGTGACAGAAATACTTGAACGGGCCAAATCGGTGTTTGTCGGAACCGTGCAAACCACTCGTAATTTTGCCTTTTTGGTGCCTGCCGGAAAAGTTGGTTTTGATATTTTTATTCCGAAAGAGAAATTAAATGGCGCCAAAGACGGGCAAAAAGCCATTGCAGAAATTAAAGACTGGCCACCCAACGCTCGCAGTCCCTTTGGCGAAATAACAGAGGTACTGGGCGATACCGGAGATAATGATGCTGAAATGCACGCCATACTTGCCGAGTTTGAACTGCCTCATAAATTCCCAAAGAACGTTGACAAGGCTGCCGAAAAAATTCCGCTCGAAATACCGGAAGAAGAAATAAAAAAACGCCGCGATATGCGTAAAACAACCACGTTTACCATCGATCCGGCTGATGCTAAAGATTTTGACGATGCCTTGTCGCTAAAAAAACTCAGTAACGGCAACTGGGAAGTGGGCGTACACATTGCCGATGTTACGCATTATGTCCGGCCAAATACCATTATTGAAAATGAAGCACAAGACCGGGCTACATCGGTTTACCTTGTTGACAGGGTTGTTCCAATGCTCCCTGAGCGACTATCGAATGGTGTTTGCTCGCTTCGGCCCAACGAAGACAAACTGTGTTTTTCGGCTATTTTTGAAATCACCCAGGATGCGATTGTAAAAAAACAGTGGTTTGGTAAAACAGCTATCCACTCCAACCGAAGGTTTACCTACGAAGAGGCACAGGAAATTATTGAAACCGGAAAAGGAGATTTCACCAACGAGGTGCTTACCCTTAATCAATTGGCTCTTCAGCTTCGCGAAAAACGTTTTGGAAACGGATCAATTGCTTTTGAACGCGTTGAAATGAAGTTTGATATTGACGAAAAAGGCAAACCTCTCTCCGTTTCGTTTAAAGAAGCCAAAGACTCCAATCATCTGATTGAAGAATTTATGTTATTGGCGAACAAAAAAGTGGCCGAATTTATTGGCAAGGTACCCGAAAAGAAAACTGCCAAAACTTTTGTTTACCGTATTCACGATAAACCTGATCCGGATAAACTGGTTTCATTCAACACCTTTATTCAGCGTTTTGGACACGGCATACAGCTCACTACACCCCGGGCAATTTCCACCTCGCTCAATAAATTATTAAACGAAGTAAAAGGAAAAAGCGAACAAAATGTGGTGGAAACACTGGCCATCCGCTCCATGGCCAAAGCAGAGTATTCAACACGAAACATTGGCCATTACGGTTTATCGTTCGACTATTACACACATTTCACCTCTCCTATTCGTCGTTACCCCGATATGATGGTGCATCGCTTATTGGAGAAATACTTAAACGGAGCGCGGTCGGTTAACGAGCAAAAATACGAAGGCTTGTGCAAACATTCATCCGATATGGAAGCCAAAGCTGCCAATGCCGAACGAGCTTCAATTAAATACAAACAAGTGGAATTTATGCAAGACCACATTGGCAAAAGCTACCCCGGAACCATCTCGGGAGTTACCGATTGGGGTATTTATGTTGAGCTGGAGAACAAAATTGAAGGCATGATACCCATTGCCCAAATGGACGATGACTTCTACATTTTTGATGAAAAAAATTATGCCCTCGTTGGACGTCACTCGCATAAAAGTTTTCAGCTGGGCGAAAAAATAAATGTACAGGTTTGGCGCACTAATCTCGAGCGAAAACAACTTGATTTCAGACTGGCCGAACAAACAGAATAAAAGAATTTCGAATAATTCACATATAGTTCTCAACCATTTATAAGGCCTTGATAAAGAATGAATCAGTATCGTCTGTTTAAGTAAAATGTTCTAAAAAAGGATAATGGCTCAAATAAATGGTTATATTTGGCCAAGTTTTTACCACAGAAAAATGTTTTAATTCATGCAAAATTCAGCGGAAACTGCGAATAAAAAGGATATGAACAGAGAAAATATCCTGAAGATTGCCCGTGATATTTTCAGCAAATACGGCTACAAAAAAACCACCCTCGATGATATTGCCAACGCCGTTAGAAAAGGAAAAAGCTCGCTTTATTATTATTTCAAAAGTAAAGAAGACCTTTTTCAGGCTGTAATAATGAAAGAGGTTGAAATTTTAGCTCACGAGCTGGAAATTGTGATCAACAGAAACACCGATCCGGTTGATAAACTGCGCGACTATATATTAACCAAAATGGCCACCTTCCGGAATCTGGCAAATTTTTACCATGCCATTGAAAACGATGTTACTGCCGTTGGTTTTATTGATGAGGTAAAACTAAAATACGAGCAGGACGAGATTCGTATGATTAAAAGAATTCTTATTGAAGGGGTTCGTAAAAATGAATTCGAAATTTATGATTTTAACCTGGCTGCAATTGGTATAACTACTGCCATAAAAGGTTTGGAAATGCCTCTGGCTGCAGGAAATTACAGCAACGTAAACCTGGAGCGAAGCGTAGATATTATTCTGAAAATTGTTTGTTACGGAATTATGAAAAGGTAGATCTCAATCAAAAAAAAAACAACTATATATGGGCTGTTGGAGTAATCTGGCAGCCTTTTTTTGTGCGTAAACGCCTTAGATAAGAACACAGGTGGTTTTAAAATTCAGAAAAAAGAAAAGGCTGCCCTTCTGACAGCCTTTTTAACCTAAACCAACTAAACCTAATAAACCACAAACTTGCCAGAACGACAAGCCTGGTGTTTTTCTTAAATATCGTATTCTTTTTTACTTCTTTATTTGCGACAAAGATATCAATTTTTTTTAGTTGAAAAACCCACTTGGCAATTTCGCGGAAAATCGTTTCCCGTAAATAACATTCTCTTATTTTTGTGTTTACAAATACCTGGCAAAATGAGAAAATTTCTATTCCTTTTTACATGCTGCTCAATTCTTTCAGTAATCCTATGTGCACAACCTAAATACGAGTTCAGAGCTGTTTGGGTTGCAACTGTGGTAAATATCGACTGGCCATCGAAACCAGGATTGAATACCGAAGCTCAAAAAAGAGAGATTACCGATATTTTAAATTTACATGAAAGTTTAGGCATGAATGCCATAATTCTACAAATTCGGCCGGCAGCCGATGCCTTTTACCATTCGGAATTGGAGCCTTGGTCGCGTTACCTTACCGGCACCCAGGGCCAGGCACCTCAACCTTATTACGATCCCTTAAGTTTTTGGATTAGCGAATGCCATAAACGCGGAATGGAACTACATGCCTGGCTAAATCCTTACCGGGTTGCTCAGAAATTTACTGACCCCCTCTCAACAACCCACATTGCTTTTAAGCACCCCGACTGGATTTTAAAGTACGGCGAACGTTTGTATTTCGATCCCGGATTACCGCAGGCCAGAGCTTTTGTTACCCGCGTGGTGCAGGATATTGTTAAGCGTTATGATGTAGATGCCATTCATTTTGATGATTATTTTTACCCTTATCCGTTAAAAGAAGAATTTCCCGACTCCACATCTTTTAAGCTGTATAACAGAGGATTTTCAGCAGAACAAAAAGCCGACTGGAGACGCGAAAATGTTGACATTACCATAAAAATGCTGAACGATTCGATTAAAGCAATTAAGCCCTGGGTGAAATTTGGAATCAGTCCTTTTGGTGTTTGGCGGAACAAATCAGACGATCCGCTGGGCTCCGACACCAAAGCCGGATCCACCAATTACGACCATTTATATGCCAACATTATTAAATGGCAAAAAGAAGGTTGGATTGATTATACGCTACCACAACTGTACTGGCATATTGGCCATCCGGCCGTAGATTTTAAACTACTTGCCAACTGGTGGAAAAACCATGCCTACGGTCGCGCAATGTATATCGGACAGGCACCATACAAAGTTAGCGCTAAATCAAGTACTCCCGAATGGACCGAAGCTGATCAACTGCCTAAACAAATTCAGATTTTAAGAGCGATTCCTGAAATTCAAGGCTCATCGTTTTACAGCAGCAAATGGTTTAAGGGCGATTTGCTTAATTTTCAAGACAGTTTACGATTGAACTATTATAAAAGCAAGGCACTTGTTCCGCCCATGCCCTGGATAGATAGTAAAGCTCCTGCACCACTGGTTCGGATAAAAAAATCGGGAAGAAAACTAAAATGGTCACCGGCTTGTACCGAAAACGAAATGGATAAAGCCTGGCAATACATTTTATACCTAACTGAAGCAGGAGAGGATTTTGATAAAAACAGTAGCGAAAATATTTATGAAATAACCAAAGAGCAAAGTATTAAGTTCGACAGGATTAACCGAAAAAAGAAAAAATACGAGCTTCGGATTTCTGTTCTCGATCGCTTAAATAATGAAAGTGCATTGTCGGCTCCAATCGAAATCAAGCGCTGAATTTAAGCTCCGGATAAATAAATTCCTCAACAGCTTCAGGTGAGTTGCCAACTGCATTTTTTCCCCTTAGCCGGCGCACGGTGTGGGCCTTTAGCAATCCTTCGGGGGCGGGTACAATTATTTTTTTAGCTACATCTGCTGATTCATTTAGCCAACGGTCAGCATCTTCTTCGGAAAGAATAAGTGGCATTCGTGCTTCTTTTAGTTTAGGATTATTATGGATTTTTTGCATTAAATTATTCGCTTTTGTTGTAACAATGGTAAACGAATTTACTACTTCACCGGTGTCCTTATTTGTCCACTCATCCCAAAGTCCACCTAACACAATGGGGTCTCCATCAACCCGCTGAATATAAAATGGATAGGTCTTTCCTGCAAAATGATGATGTTCGAAAAAACCATCGATATATACCAGGCAACGTTTTGATTTTGCCGAAGTGCGAAAGGAAGGTTTCTCAAAAATACTCTCACCCCGGGCATTAATTGTTTTGTTCCAGATATCAAGTTGCTGTTGCTCGTTTTTTACCCAGTACGGAATAAGCCCCCAACTGGCAACAACAGGTAGTTTATAATTCTCGCTGGTATATATCAGCAATTTCGGATGCTGAAATCCAGAGACGTGAAATAACTCTTCCTCCAGAAAAGGACGAAACTGCTCGATAAGCATTTGAACAGCCTCCTGGTTGCCATAATGACGGGCACGCTTAAGTGCTGCTTCAACTTTAGTTTTTATATCGTAGCACATAATCAAAAAACGAATATTGCCTGTAAATGTTCTGCGGCTTAACAAACTTAAGCAAAAAAGCCACGAAGACATTTATTTTAATGAGCGAAGTTTTTTTGAATATTTGTAAGTTTGGGGACATTTGCATATCAAAAATTAAAATTATGAACAAGCTTTGCTCTTTCGGCCTACTATTTCTTTTTCTAATGCTATTCGCATGTCAAAAAACTACTTCAAATAAAAAACCATTGGATACTTCGTTGGTATTGTGGTACAATAATCCGGCAAACGATTGGACCGAGGCACTTCCTGTTGGCAACGGACGATTGGGTGCCATGGTTTACGGAAATACATCCGATGAACTTATTCAGTTTAACGAAGAAACCTTATGGACCGGGCAACCCCATGATTATGCCCATGAAGGTGCCAGCAAGTATTTTGCAAAACTTCGCGAACTCCTTTGGGCCGGCAAACAAGACGAAGCTGAAGAACTGGGAAATGCCGAATTTATGTCGCAACCACTGGGCCAACTTAACTACCAGCCATTTGGCAACATCCTACTCTCCTTCCCCAATCACGAGAACAGTAGCAATTACACACGAAAGTTAAATTTAGAAGACGCCATTACCAGCGTATCATACACCGTTAACGAGGTTGCTTATAAAAGAGAAATTTTCGCATCAAATCCAGATCAGGCAATTATTGTTCACCTGGAAGCTTCGGAGAGCGAAGCACTGGAATTTAGCGTTGGGCTAAACTCGCCTCATTCTGATTTTGAGATCAGTACCGAAGATAACACGGTAGTTTTAAAAGGCAAAGCCAACAACTATCCCAAAGAAAAAATAAGAGCTGGTGGAAACTACCCTGAAAGTAAAATTCGTTTTGAAGCATGTTTAAAAATTGTTGCCGAAGGCGCACAAATCACACAGGAAAACAATAAACTTAAGGTAGAAAATGCGAGCAATGCCACACTAATACTGGTTGGAGCCACCAATTTTGTCAACTACCAGGACATTAGTGCCGACCCCTCAGAACGTTGCAATAACTACCTTAAAGCACTGGACAGAAAATCATATAACACACTAAAAGAGGCTCACCTTGCCGATTATAAAAATCTTTTTAGCAGGGTTCATATTGATTTGGGTTCAGGCGAATTATCCAATCGACCAACAAACGAGCGCTTAGCCACTTTTAGCGAGGACAACGACCCAAGTTTAGTCGCACTTTTATTTCAATATGGTCGCTATCTGCTTATTTCTTCTTCCCGCGAAGGAACCCAACCTGCAAATTTACAAGGGATATGGAATGCCGAATTAGCGCCATCGTGGGACAGTAAATACACCATAAACATAAATACCGAAATGAACTACTGGCCGGCAGAAATAACTAACCTTTCGGAACTGGCCGATCCGGTTATGAAATTAACAGAAGAACTGGCTTTAACCGGCAAAAGCATAGCAAAAGAACATTACAATTTAAATGGCTGGGTGGCACACCACAATACCGACATTTGGCGCGGTGCTGCCCCCATTAACAATGCCAACCATGGCATTTGGCCTACTGGAGGCGCGTGGTTATGTCAAAACCTGTGGTGGCATTATCAGTTTTCGGGCGATAAAGATTTTCTGGCAACCCGAGCCTACCCGGTATTGAAATCAGCATCAGAATTTTTTGTTGACTACCTTGTTCCCGACCCGGGCAACCCCGAGTGGCTGGTAAGCGGCCCCAGTAACAGCCCCGAAAACGGTGGCCTCGTTATGGCCCCAACCATGGACCATCAAATTATTAGAAACCTTTTTTCCAACACGATTGAAGCGGCAGAACTACTGGCTGTTGACAAAGATTTTGTTGAAAAGCTAAAAGAAAAACGAGCTAAAATTGCACCCAACCAAATAGGACAGTACGGCCAGTTACAGGAGTGGCTGGTTGATATTGACGACCCGAAAAATGAGCATCGCCATGTGTCGCATCTATGGGGGCTCCATCCCGGAAACGAAATACACCCACTAACAACACCAGAACTGGCTGAAGCCTGTAAAGTAACACTTTCGCATCGTGGCGATGAAGGCACCGGTTGGTCGCGTGCTTGGAAAATAAACTTCTGGGCCCGACTGCTTGATGGCGACCATGCCTTTATAATCCTTAAAAATCTGATTTTACCTGCCCGAACACCCAAATTAAACAAAGACCGCGGTGGCTTGTACAACAATTTGTTCGACGCTCATCCGCCCTTCCAAATCGATGGTAATTTTGGTGCAACATCGGGCATTGCCGAAATGTTGGTGCAATCGCATTTACGCGACGCTAGCGGCGATTTCTATCTTGACATACTCCCGGCACTGCCAAACGCGCTTCCAAATGGTACTATTTCAGGCCTGAAAGGTCGGGGTGGTTTCGAGATCTCATTGGTATGGAAAGAAGGACAACTGTTAAAAGTTGAGGTGCGCTCTTTACTGGGAAATAAACTTAACCTCCGATACCAGGGCAAACTTATTTCGCAGGCAACAGAAGCCAACACTACTTATTCTTTTTCGGCAACAGATTTTTAAGCCATTCATTAACACTAAACCAATGAAAGCACTTGTACTCGACCAATATATGGAATTAAATTACCGCGATTTTCCTGATCCGGAAATTACGCCTGATGAGGTACTTGTTAAAGTAAAAGCCTGCGGTATTTGTGGCAGCGATGTACATGGCATGGATGGAAGCACAGGCCGACGACGCCCACCAATAATTATGGGGCATGAAGCGTCAGGAGAGATTGTAAAACTGGGGGGCAATGTTAAAAGCTGGTGCATTGGAGATCGTGTTACCTTCGACTCTACCATTTACCCACTTGATGATTGGTTTACCCTGCAAGGGCACTACAATTTAAGCAACAATAGAAAAGTATTAGGGGTTTCGCCAAAGGAATACCGGCAACACGGCGCCTTTGCAGAACTGGTAGCAGTTCCGGCTCATATTTTATACAAGCTACCGCATACAGTTTCGTTTGAACAGGCAGCATTTGTTGAACCGGTGGCTGTTGCTGCCCATGCCTTAAATACCTCGCACATTAAAACAGGGCAAAGTGCAGTGGTTGTTGGCACCGGAATGGTAGGTACTTTTGTTGTAAAATTACTTGAAATTGCAGGCGCTTATCCGATTATTGCCATTGATAAAGATGAGCAAAAATTAAAAATGGCTTCCGAATATGGTGCCACGCACCTGTTTAAACCTGATGAGAAAGAGCTTTTTAACCAGATACAACAACTTACAAAAGGTCGTGGAGCAGATTATGGTTTCGAAGTGGTAGGGATGAACGATACAGTAAATACCTGCATTGCAAGTTTGCGAAGAGGAGGCACGGCGGTCTTAATCGGAAATGTGTCGCCGGAGGTGACGCTACCGCTGCAAAAAATAGTAACCAGTGAAATAGCTGTTTTAGGTAGTTGTGCCATAAATGGAGAATACGAGCTGGTACTGGATCTAATGGCCTCCGGAAAAATCTCCATCGATAAAATGATTTCTGCAATTGCCCCTCTTTCTGAAGGAGCAGAATGGTTTAAACGACTTTACAACAAAGAGACAGGATTAAACAAAGTAATACTACAACCATGACGATTCAATCAACACCTGTTTTCAATATTGCAATTTTAGGATGTGGCAAAGTGGCACACCTGCATGCACAGGCAATTAAAAATTTAGGAAACGCCAGGCTGGCAGGCGTTTGGAGCCGTTCGGAAGAAACAGCCAATACATTTGCAAAACAATACAACACAAAGGCTTACGAAAAAATTGATGAACTTATTCGCAAAGAAAATATTAAACTGGCTGTTGTTTGTACACCTCACCCTTTTCATGTAAAACCAACTATCGAAGCTGCCAACGCCGGCGCACACATTTTGGTTGAAAAACCATTGGCCTCCACACTGGAGGATTGCGATAAAATGATTGCAGCCTGCAAACACTCGGGGGTAAAACTGGGAGTGGTTAGTCAGCGACGATGGTACGAACCCGTAAAAAGGGTAAAAAACGCTATAGTTGCAGGAAAAATTGGCAAACCTGTTTTTGGCACTGTGAATATGCTGGGTTGGCGCGACAAAGCCTATTATGATTCCGACCCCTGGCGCGGTACCTGGCGCATGGAAGGCGGCGGGGTATTAGTAAACCAGGCACCCCACCAACTCGATATTCTGCTTTGGTACATGGGTGAAATTGATGAAGTTTATGCCATTTGGAAAAACCTGAACCACCCTTATATTGAAGTGGAAGATACTGCCCTTGCATTAATCAAATTTAAAAGTGGGGCAATCGGAAATATTGTTGTTAGCAACTCGCAAAAACCAGGCATTTACGGCAAGGTGCAGGTACATGGTGAAAATGGGGCATCAGTTGGCGTACAAACCGATGGCGGAGCAATGTTTATTGCAGGCATGTCGGGGATAGCCGAACCTCCGGTTAACGATTTATGGTCGATACCTGGCGAAGAGCACTTACTTAAAAAATGGCAAACACAGGATACTCAATTTTTTGAGAAAATTGATGCAACCGTATATTTTATGGAACGCCAGATTGAGGATTTCCTTACGGCAATTTACCAAGAAAAACAACCATTGGTTACCGGAACCGAAGGACGTAAAACCGTTGAATTATTTACCGCAATCTACCGTTCAAACCGAGATAATCTGCCGGTAAAATTTCCGTTAAAACCCGAAGAAAATGGCGACATGGATGGAAGATTACGTTAAACAAAACAAAACTTCCGGCAGATATGTTAATAGCCTACTTGCTAAAATAAAGACTTCGCAGAACTTATTAACATTTACAATATTTTCATACTTATGTTAAACATTTAGCGCTTTTTTGTTTCATTTTACGAAATAACCCAACTTTTTTATTGAATAATTTGGAATTTTAAAAACAAGAGCATACTTTGGCTGTCACAAACCCTTATTTTTTATCTTTTTGTTTTTATTATGGGCAGCTTTTTGTGGACGAAAGGTTGCCCTTTTTTGCCTTTTTGTAAGGTTGCAGGGCTGAAAATTAAATTAAAATACTACTTGTTGATGAGTAGTAAGCTATACCATTATATCGCAATAAAAGTTTGGGAAGACTTTTATTGAATCACAGGGCATTCATTTGGAATGATAAAAAATTAAAGGTTTTAAAAAGGCAGGTTTATCCTGCCTTTTATACTTTCTACCCCCATATAATGGCGTGGTATTATGCTTCTGTTTCAATATCCGCTGCCAAAAAAGCTGCAGTTTGTTTTATCGACTCGCCAACAGGCCGGTAACTGTAACCGATTTGGCGTGTAATCTTCGATCCGTCAAAATTGTTCACTTCGTTTCTGCCGGTGGCTGCCTCGCGTGTTATTAACGATGGTTTTCCGGTAAAAATACTGACTACTTTTGCTGCCCGCCACACCAAACTCAGCAACCAATCGGTTGCCCATACTGTTGGTGCTGTTTTTTGCATAGCTACAGCTATTTGAGTAAACACATTCTGATAGCTTAAATTTTCGGCACTTAGAATATAGCGCTGATTTTTGCACTTTTCAAAATTGCTCTCGTGCATTAACTGTATCATGGGTCGAACCACATCAAATACGTCTACAAAACCGGTAACACCTTTGGTATAAAATTTCATCCCGTCGGAAACGGTTTTAAAAATTTTTGCACTACCGCTTTCCCAATTGGCCGGACCAAGAATTATAGAAGGATTGACAACAACAGCATCAAGCCCTTCTTCAATACCACGCCAGATTTCTGTCTCCGAGAAAAATTTACTTTCTGAATAGCCCGAGTTCTTTTTTGAAGGCACCCAGTTGGTTTCTTCCGTAACAAAATTACCATTCTGCAGTTTACCCAGGGCTGCAATCGAACTCACATGGCAAAGCTTTTCAACATTATTTTCAATAGCGGCGTTAACCAGGTTTGCAGTACCTTCAACATTGTTTGAAATCATACGTTGCCGCTCTTTGGTTTCAAACGATACAATTGCAGCACAGTGGTATATTTGGGTTACGCCTTTTAACAATTTCTCAAGCGAATAGTAGTCAAGAATGTCGCCATCTACCCACTCAATACAGTCAAACAATTCCCGGGCATTGGAAGCATAGTAATTAAAGGTTTTTAGCACCTGGCTTAAATTGCTTGTACTACGCTTTAAGGCTCTCACATTTTCTCCTGCTTTGCATAATTCAAAAAGCAAATGAGCTCCAACCAATCCCGTACCACCTGTTACAAAAATCATATAATTTTTTTACGAATTCCAAGGCGTTACTGCCTTCGCGCCAAATTCTTTAGCTGTAATATTTTCAATATGAACCTTTATAATACCAACATTTTTTACAGCAGGGGTTCCGAATTTAAACTCCCGGTCGCTGTACTGTTTCATGATTAAATTAAGACAACGGTACTTTTCGTCAAAATCTTCAATAAATTCCACTTTCCCTTCAACAATAACCGATTTTGATTTTACCCGATAACTGCAACCAACGCTTACATCTTGCCAGGCCAAATCTTCGCCAAGAGTCCAGTTAATACAAACCTGCCGATTCTTTTTTATACTCTCCCACATTCGCCCTTCCGTTGCCGAATGTAGAATAACAACATTGCCATCGAGGGCAAAGTTCATTGGCAATACATAGGGCATATCGTTTACCGACATCGCCAGATAACAAGTTTTGCATGAACGAATTACTTCATCAATATCTTCACGGTTTTTTATAAAAAGTGTGCGCATACTATTAATTTATGGTTCGGCTGCCAAGGCTTTTGGCCAACTCTTTTTCAGCCCGTTTAAGATTCATATAGGTTGATTGTTCCTCAATTACTTTATCAAAATCGTTGGCGGCTGATGCCGCATCAATGGCTTTTTCAATATCTGCCATCATTAATTTTATCTTTCTGAGCTTGTATTCGTTTACAATGCGAGGAACAAGAATATCAAGAATATCCTCTTCTTTTTCGGTAAAAGCACCCGCTTTGGTCCAGCGTTTGCTTTCGGTGTATTTCTCTGATAAGAGATCGGTTGCGAAGGTACTCATCGATGCATCGCTATGATAAACAAAGTGTCTCCACGGATCGAATCCTTCTTTATAAAGATTTTCACGTACTTCATAAAATACTTTCCTGAAAAGCTCATTCTCCGAAACCAGTTCATCCACCTCCAGCTCATCTATCATAAACTCACCAACCGTAAGCACGCGTGTTTCTTTTGTCTCTTCATCTTCTTCTTCAAACAAATCGCTAGTGCAATATTTTAACAAGAATCGCAGATATTCGAGCTCTTCCACCAAAATCCGGACCGGCCTTGCAGTTTCAACCTGTGGTGTCGGCTGAGGTGACTGAGCTGCTCGCCGATCTTTCTCGCGAAGTTCCTTTTTCCTGAATTCTTCAGTTTGCTTGTGCTTTTGTTTTCGGACCTCGGCATATAAAACTTCTTCATCAACCCCCAGCAAACCGCTGCATTCTTTAATATACACCGAACGGGTAATGCTATCAGGAATTACAGCTACTGAACGAATAACGTCCGAAATCAGGCGTGCTTTCGCAATGGGGTCGTTTTCAGTACTTTTTAAGAGCAGCCGTGTTTTAAATTGTATAAAATCGGTTTCATTTTTCCCGATATACTCCTGAAGACCGGAAGCGCCCATTTTTTTTGCAAACGAGTCGGGGTCTTCCCCATCGGGCAACAACAATACTTTTACGTTCATCCCCTCTTCCAGCACCAGGTCGATCCCGCGTAAGGAAGCCTTTATCCCTGCTGCATCGCCATCATAAATAATGGTAATGTTTGGTGTAAAACGACGCACCATCCTTATCTGGTCTGGTGTTAATGCTGTTCCCGACGAAGCTACCACATTCTCTATTCCCACCTGGTGCATCGACATTACATCGGTGTATCCTTCAACCAGGTAGCATTTATCCGATCGGGTAATTTCTCGTTTCGCCTGAAAAATTCCATACAACACCCGACTTTTGTGGTAAATATCCGATTCGGGGGAGTTCAGGTATTTAGCCGTTTTTTTATCGTCTTTTAGAATTCGGCCACCGAATGCAATAACACGTCCGGCCAAATTATGTATGGGAAACATTACCCTGCCGGCAAAGCGGTCGCGCAACCAGTTGTCGCGTTTGATCGTCAATCCCGTTTTCTCAAGAAAATCAATCTTATAACCTTGTTTTTGAGCAGCTTCAGTAAAGGGTGTTTTCCCATCAGGTGCAAATCCAACCTCAAACTTTTTTAGTATGTCATCGCGAAAACTACGCTCACGAAAATACCCCAGGCCTATGGTTCTTCCTTCATTCTCCTCCCACAGGTAGCGGGTAAAATATTTTTGTGCAAACCCCGAAACAATCATTAAGCTTTCACGCTCGTCTTTTAATTGTTTCTGTTCTTCGGTTTCTTCCTCTTCAACAACATCAATACTGTACTTTTTTGCCAGCCATTTTAATGCTTCCGGATACGAAAGATTTTCGTGTTCCATAATGAAGTTTACCGAGTTCCCTCCTTTTCCGCACCCAAAACATTTAAAAATGCCCTTGGCTGGCGATACCGTAAACGATGGTGTTTTTTCGTTATGGAAAGGACACAAACCAAGCATATTCACCCCCCTCTTGCGAAGCGTAACAAAATCGGAAACTACATCGGTAATTTCCGCAGCATCAATTATCCTGTCTATGGTTGCCTGATCAATCATCAGTACAAAAATATTAGAATTACCATGATTTGAATACCATTTACAACGAATAATATCCACAATTACCGACTTGCCAAATTAAGATACAGATTATCAGCCCCAAGGACTTATTGTTTGGAAACTGCAGCATTAAGCGCTTTCTAATTATTTTGAAGGAAATTATTATTAATTGTACATTTAATCGCTGTAAAATTGAATTTATGAAAAAACTAGTGGTTCTTTCGGGTGCCGGCATGAGCCAGGAAAGCGGATTAAAAACTTTCAGAGACATGGGAGGGTTGTGGGAAAACTACGATGTTACAGAGGTAGCCACTCCTGAAGCCTGGCATAAAGACCCATCGCTTGTATTGCGTTTTTATAACGAGCGCCGCAAACAACTTTTTGCTGCCGAGCCCAATGGAGGTCATTTCGGAATTGCCGAATTAGAAAAATGGTTTGACGTGCACGTTGTTACCCAAAATGTTGACAACCTGCACGAAAGAGCAGGCAGTACAAAGGTTTTACACTTACACGGCGAACTCATGAAAGCCCGAAGCACTGTTGATCCGTTTTTGGTTTACGAACTTGATCATTGGGCGCTGGACCCGGGAGACTTATGCGAGAAAGGGAGTCAGCTCCGTCCGCACATTGTTTGGTTTGGCGAAGGTGTGCCCGAAATACCCAGGGCCATTAAAGTTGTTCAGCAAGCCGATATATTGGTGGTAATTGGTACTTCGCTGGCGGTATACCCGGCTGCCAGCCTGGTAAATTATGTAAAACGAAATACTCCGGTTTTTGTAATCGACCCAAACCGTCCTGAAGTGTATAACGAAAATGTTTCGTATATCGAAAAAAAAGCTGAACTTGGGGTGAGGATTTTAAAAGAGAAACTGGAAAAACTGAAATAGATGAAACGAATTTTACTTGTTTTTGGATTACTTTTTTTAGCAGGTTTTGCTTTTGCCCAGCGTTTTGATGCCGGACTGATTGCCGGTTTTAACGGCACCCAGGTTGAAGGTGACAATTTAAAGGGCTATCATAAAGTTGGAGTATTGGGTGGTATTTTTGTGCAAACCGATATTGCACCGGCAATAGTGGCCGGTATGGAAATAAAATATTCGCAAAAAGGCTCGCGAAGAAAGTTTGACCCAAAGCAAGCAGATGAAGACCTTGTTGACAAATACATTATGCGCTTAGGGTATATCGATATTCCACTTTTTATGGCCTTTAGAACCAACGACAGAAGTATGATTATTGGTGGAATTGCGCCTGGGATACTACTACATTCAAAAGAATTAAACAGCGATGGCGAGATTCCGGAACAGGACCGGCAGGAATTTAATACTTTTGACTTACAGCCTTTTGTTGGTTTTCAATTTGATTTTTTAGAGCATGCTTCGGTTGACTTGCGATTTGCCTTATCGGTAATTCCGTGCAGCGACAAAGCAGAAACCAATTATTATTTTCACAACGGACTGTTTAACAATGTTATATCGCTGGCCTTATATTATCGTTTAGGGCGATAAAAAACCACTGCGCTAACTGTTCACCATCCATTTCGAGAAATCATCAAGGTATTTCCAGAACGATCGCAACACCTCTTCGGGTAAATCCAGTTTACTCAATACCTGTTTGTAGCAGTTCAACCATTCAATCCGTGCCTCGGCAGTTATTTTAAATGGTAAGTGCCTGCGGTTTAACTGGGGTTTTCCACGGTTCTGGTTAAAATAATCGGGGCCACCACATATCTGAATAAAAAAGTCAGCCGAATGTTCTTTGGCCTTTTCCAATGCAATGGGATTTTTAGGAAAAAGGTCTTTTATTGTGCTTTGCGCAAGCAAATCATAATGGTCGCTAACCATTTGGCGCATCCCTTCTTCTTTCAAAATAGCGAGCATTAACGGCGATGGCAGTGTTACTCCCGGCCTCACTCCTTTAAAATATTTACTGACTTCAAATTCCATCCTGCTTTTTTGTCCTGAAACAAACAAAAACAGAAGTTGTTGAGCTTACTTGCCAAAAACCCACCCAATGCGAATGCCTCCGGTAAGTGCTATCGGAAATTCATCGGGAGCTACAATAAACCCATAGGGTAAGCCATCATACTCGTCGGCGCCAATCCCGTAGCCCACACCAAAATAGGTATCCACAAGAAAAGCATCGTCAAAAACCCATTGTTTCCCAAATTTTAACATAATGGCAAAAGTTACCTGACTTTCTTTTTCGCTATGTCGAGACGATTGATAATAACTGCTCGAATCGTAGTAATAGTCGTAATAGGTACTCACGTATTTCATATAACGCAAAGCAATTTCAGGAGCAATGTAGGCACCTTTTAAAATATGAGAATAGTGCATACGGTGCATGTAATAATCCGGGCTGCGCATAAATTTATAGGCAAATTTTCCGTACAACCCTCGTGGCTCAATATCCTGCACATCGTTACCTAAACCAACAATTCCAAGAGCCGTTTCCCACGAACGCCCCGGTTTTATACTGCGTTCGTAAACCAATTCTGTTGTTCCGAAAAGTGGCGATAAAAAATTCACTTTTAAGGCATTAACTGATTGATTGGCATAAAATTCAGGATTATCAAAGGTATTGTTTTCCACAGTGACAACTTCGCCGGTTCCAAATTCAATGCGGTTTACCAGGGCATTATCAATACCAAAAATTAGTTTGTCGTTATTGTCGTAATAATACTTTACCTGCAGGGCTCCCAGTTCTGTTACTTTACAATCAATGGTTTCACCTGTTTTTTTCACTATTTTATCCTGGGCAAATACGGCCAAAGTCAAACATAACAGACAAAATAAGGCGCTTATACGTTTCATGGTTTTTGTTTTTATTGCATGTTGCAGTTAATCAAAATTAATGCCGCAATTTATTAAAAACATTGACCCAGCATATCTTTTTTATGTAAAATTACTGTGATGAAATTGGCTTTCCATTTTTATATGTCAGCGAAAGCCAGGGTGGCAATACTCACTTTGGTTCCAGGCTGTTTTAACAAATGTACAGCACACGCCTCGAGTGTTGACCCGGTAGTAACCACATCATCAATAAGCAAAACATGTTTTTCGTTTACCCTTTCCGGTTCCCGCAAGCCAAAAACCGATTCCACATTTTGCCACCTTTCGTAGCGGTTTCTCCGGGTTTGCGTTGCTGTATATTCTTTCCGATACAGATTTTTCGTATCAACAGGCTTTTGAAGTACCTCTGCCATTCCACGGGCAATCCAATCACTTTGGTTGTAACCTCTTTGTTTTTCTTTACGCTGATGCAAGGGAACTGGCATAAGCATATCTATTGTTGCAAAAGCTGGTGAATCAATAAGTTGATAAGCAAATTTTTTACCTGCCTCGTAACCGAGTTCCTTCAATCCCTTATATTTTACAAAATGAATGAGTTGCTGATATTTACTTCCCTTTTTATACGAAAAAAAAGCAGTGGCATTTAAAACAGTTGTGCGCCCCCAAAACAATTGCGCCACTTTATTTTCGGGCTCTAAATGAAAATTGGTTACCGGCAAATCGTGCCAGCACTCAAAACAAACATACCGTTCCTGCGATATTAATCGTTTGCCACAGGTAACGCACAGTTCGGGAAAAAACAGCCCTAAAAATCCTGAAATACTTTGTTCAAGATGGTTCATACCAGAAAGTTACAAAAATTATAAGCGATTGAACTTAAAATTAATTTAAAAGTGTATTCAACTGATTAACATATTTTTAACTCATCCATAATTTTTAAGTAAACCCAAAGCTATTTGAATGTAATACCTTGCAGAAGAAAATATTTCCCTTATCTCTCTTGTATTCCTCTCAAGAAATCATCTCTAAGGTTGTCACATTCGGGACAACCTTTTTTACGGCTACAAGCAGGTAGTTATAGTGTCTCTTTTATCTTTAACACAGATAATACCATCTTCGTCCGTAAATTTTGAAAGGTTCTAAATTCTTTCTAATAACATATAAAACACGAAGTTTTGGTCAGATAAATTATTAAATTTGAAACCACTTGAAAAATCAACATACCTAAAAGACTACAAACTATGCTAAAACGCTTTGGTAATTACCTGCGAAAAAAACTATTGCTGGTTTTAATTATCGGCTTCTTTATTGGAATTGCAATAACAATTTATACGCACAAAGCCATTGAGGCTACATCAACTCCAGAATCGTGCGAAATGTGTCACATTCATCCGCATGTTTTTGATTCGTGGAAACTTTCTGTTCATCACGAAAACAGGATTGGAATGCATGTGGGATGTGTTGACTGCCATCTTCCGCCCAAAGGACATGGCTATTTAAAAGAAAAGATCAAAGCATCGGCCCGCGATGCTTACGGTTATTTTTTTAAAGACAGTGCCGAGTTTAACTGGGAAGCCAAGTCGACACTTGAGCAGGCACAACATTTTGTTTTTAAAGAATCGTGTATTCATTGCCACAGCAACTTGTTTCCGCTAACTTTAACTACCGAAGGGCAGGAAGCCCACCTTTACTATTCGCAAAACGAAGATGAATTGCGTTGTATTAACTGCCATTTAAACGTAGGCCATTACGATCCGAATGCAATTCATGCAAAAAATATTGCCTTTGGAAATGCAGGAGACGAAACCAAAGAAAAATACACCACTGCCGCAGTGGTTTCAGCCCACAACGATTTTACCGAAACCATTCCGGGAACCACAATCGCTTTTAACATGAAAGCTATTCCGGGAGGCAGCTTCAGCATAGGTAGTCCTGAAACAGAACAAGAACGCAAGGCAGATGAAGGACCACAAAAAACAGTTAATATTAGCCCGTTTTTTATGGCCGAAATTGAAGTTAGCTGGGATGAATTTCTTGCATTTTACAGCGCTACGGCAGCCGAAGGCAGAACTACCGATACCGAAGGAACACGAACACAAAGGGATGTAGATGCCATTTCGGGGCCTACTCCTCCGTATGGGCAACCCGACCAAAATTGGGGATTAGGAAACCGTCCGGCAATAACTATGAGCTTTCATGCAGCTGAAACCTATTGTAAATGGTTATCGCAAGTTACAGGAAAAACATACCGCCTGGCAACCGAGGCCGAATGGGAATATGCAGCTCGCGGCAAAACAACTACTCCTTTCTTTTTTGATGGAAAACCTAAAGATTTTAAAGAGAAAAATTTTATAGGAAAACTATTCGGACAGGACAGCGAAATCATCAACAATTATATTGTTTACGAAAAAAACAGTGGTTTAAAAACAGCCGAACCGGTTACGGTAGAGAGCAATCCTTTTGGACTTAAAAATATGCTGGGCAACGTCGCTGAATACTGCTCTGACTGGTATGCCGAAGATGCTTACTCGAAACTCCCCGACGGCATCAGCAACCCTAAAGGTCCGGCCTCGGGGAAAGAGCATGTTGTTAGAGGCGGGCATTTTAAAAGCCCTGTTGGCGAAGTACGCAGTGCTGCGCGCGACTATTCCCGCACCAAAGAATGGATGAAAACCGATCCGCAAATGCCCAAAAGCATCTGGTGGTTATCAGATTGCAATACCGTAGGTTTTAGGGTAGTTTGTGAATTTAATGAGAAAACAGGAAAATAATTAATACACTTTTGAATCCTAAATTAACTAAAACATTAAAACATGAGTGACAATAATTTTTCAAGGAGAAAATTTTTAGCCGGAGCTGCAGCTGTTGGAGCAGCCGGGGCCATGGGAGTAGGAACCTTATCATCGTGCTCGGGAGGAGGAGACGCTGCCGGTGGCCAGTTTGACTGGACTAAACGGGAATATCCTTACCCACCTATGCTGGATGAAGTGCCTGAAGGAAAAGTATTAAAAGCCGGTGTTGTTGGTTGTGGTGGCCGCGGATCGGGTGCTGCAGTAAACTTTCTGGAGGCTGGTGGTTCTACCGTTCAGGTTACGGCACTTGGCGATGTATTTCAAGACCGGATAGACAGCTGCGTTGAAAAGATTAAAAACCAAACCGGGCAGGAAGTGCCGGCAGAAAATTGCTTTATTGGTTTTGATGCCTTCGAAAAAGTAATTGATTCAGGTGTTGATGTGGTTATTTTAGCAACACCACCAAAGTTTCGCCCACAACATTTTGAAGCAGCTGTTAAAGCACGCAAACATGTTTTTATGGAAAAGCCCATTGCTGTTGACCCTGTTGGTATCCGACAGGTACTTGCTGCGGCAAAAATGGCTGATGCTGCCGGCTTAAAAGTTGTAACCGGAACTCAACGCCGACACCAACACAAATATGTAGAGCTGTTTAAAGCCTGTAATGAAAACAATGCGATAGGAAAAATTACAGGTGCCAATGTATATTGGAATGGTGGCAAGCTATGGCACCGCGACAATAATACAAGCTGGAGCGAAATGGAATGGATGATTCGCGATTGGGTAAACTGGTGCTGGTTGTCGGGCGACCATATTGTTGAGCAACACGTGCACAATATTGATGTGGCCAATTGGTTTATTGGCGAACTGCCGGTTAAAGCTGTTGGTTTTGGCTCGCGACAGCGGCGGGTTACCGGCGACCAATATGATAATTTCAGTATCGATTATGTATACGAAAATGGGATGCACATTCATAGCATGTGCCGCCAAATTAACAGCTGTGTAAATAACGTATCGGAAACAATTCACGGAACAAAAGGCCACACTTTCTCTTCGGGAAGCGCAACACCAAACAGCATTACCGATTTGGATGGCAATGAGTTAATGACATTCGAAAATCACGAAACCAGTCCTTACGTTCAGGAACACAAGAACCTGATTACCTGTATTCGCCAAAATATACCATTTAATGAGGCTGAGGCAACTGCAAACTCAGTTATGGTGGCCATTATGGGCCGCGTATCGGCTTATACCGGAAAAGAAGTAAGCTGGGAAGAAATGATGAACTCGGATATGAAGCTTGGACCAGCAACTTACATTATGGGCGATATTGGCTACATGGAAAATGCAGTTGTACCGGTACCCGGAACACTGGAAAAATCCTGATTTATAAGCCTTTATAATATGCATCAATCAATTCAGGTTAAACCTCCGGCAATTGCCGGGGGTTTTTTTGGCACTATAGTTGTTTTACTTTGTGCAAAGTATAATCTAAAAATCTATAAGTCATGAAAAAAGCAAACAAGAAACAAACAATTACCTTCAAAAAAATTTCAGCACTGTTTTTAATTATTGCCGCTGCTGTACTGGCAGCCTGCGAAGGTCCGGTTGGCCCGGTTGGTCCTCCGGGAGATGATGGCATTTCATACGCCGGATCGATATACGAAGTTGAGGTTGATTTTACTCCCGACGACGATTATTCGGTAGTTGTAGACCATCCATCAAGTATTGAAGTTCTGCCCGAGGACATTGTACTGGTGTATATCCTTTGGGAATACGATGGAACAGATATTTGGCGTCTTTGTCCGCAAACCGTTGTATTGCCCGGTGGCGTAATTCAGTATAATTACGACTACACCCAATATGATACCCGATTATTTTTAGAATACACAGTTGATGAGTTACTGCCAGCCGAAACCGATAATCAGATTTTCAGAATTGCCATTCTCCCAATTGATTTTGTGGCTCAAAAATCTGTCGACATCAGCGATTTTAATTCGCTTATTGAAACACCTCAATTGCAACTAAACATTATGGACAAAGTGGAATTAAACCCAATTATAGAAATAAACTAACTGTTTGGGTAGTTGTACAACAAAGGCCGGATACAGTTATCCGGCCTTTGTTTTTTGCTATGCTTACAAAAATAAACACATAAAAAGAGCGCCCGGTAAACACCAAGGCGCTCAGGACATGCGAAAGACTAATCTACCTTATTTGAAGCGGTAGATTGCCATTCCAAATATGCTCCGTCGTAAACTTTTACTTTCGGATATCCAAGTCCTTTTAGTGCAAGGTAAACAACACCGGCCCTTACACTGGTTTCGCAATACACAATAGCCGTTTTATCTTTTGTAATCCCTTTTGATTCAAACATCGAGGCCAATGCATCATTAGATTTTAGTAGCCCTTTTGCGTCAACCAAAGTCTCGTAATTCACATTTACGGCGCTTGGAATATGCCCCGGTCGTGCTAGTTCTGTTTCTGCAGTTCCTGCATACTCTCCGGGTTCACGTGCATCAACAATTACATATGACGAATTGCCAACTGCTTTTTTCACCTCGTCCATTGTAGCCAACTGGTTGGCATCAACCTTAGCGGTAAAAGTGGCTTGTTTACCTTTTGTAGCACCACCAATAGGGCCGCGAATTGCTTTCCATCCCTTAATGTTTCCATCCAGCATTTTAACATTTGGCGCACCCAGGTATTTAAGCATCCAGTACATTCGTCCGGCATACTTTGTCGACCCCTCGTCGTACACAATAATTGTTTTATCTGAAGCAACTCCATTGTTACCTAGCTCTGCAGCCATATCAGCCGGCGATTTAATCAGGTTACGAACAGGCTCATCGGTACATAACGTGGTATGCGGTAGATCTATAGCGCCACGAATAAACACTTTTTGATTTGCTGCTGCATTAACAATAATGTAATCCGGATTTTTCAGATTCTGTTTAAGCTCATTTGCCGAGATTAAATCTTGTGCTGAAACGGCAGAAGCTACCAACAACACTAATCCCAATAAAAATAATTTATTCATTTTCATCTTATTTAAAATTGTTTTTTACCATACAAAAATGGAACTCGCATGATTCTAATTATTCGCTTGTGTTTTACAAATTTCTCATGGTCCTTTCATCGTTTGTATTTTAAAAAGTTAAAATCTTACCTGTAGCTGAACCATAATCATATCGTTCGGAATTTCGCCGTACCATTCCGCTTTATATTCATAGTTTACTTGTAAACGAGTCCATTCGTTAAAGAAATAATTAACACCAACAGTGGTAATATGTTCCATGTTGTTATTTCCTAAACTTATATCGCTGTTATAGTTCTCGTATTTTATTACTGGCTGTAAATTGTAGGTTAGGTTATAAAGTGCCATAATCGATAAACCTTCGCGCTTTACACTACCCTGCACCAATTCAGGATCGCCACCACAGCCACCACCAACAAGATACGAACCTTTATCTTCTGCCCAAATGTATTCACCCTGTACAAGAAATCCGAATTTTTCAATTTCAAATTCTGCACCTAAACGGGTTCTTTCATCGGGTTCGGTAACTGTTTCGTCCTGGCTTGTAGCTTTCCCGAAGCGGAAACTACCACCTACGTGCATCCAGTCGTTTGGCTGAACCAATACTCTACCAACCAAATCTTTGTACTTATCACTATCTTTAACCAGCAGGCCGGTACCGTTCATTACGGCAAAAGAGTACTTCAGTAAAGTAGTGTCTGATCCACCTAAAATCATTAATCCCATATCGCGATCAGGCGCGGTTAATTCGTTTACAAATTTAGAGCGGTTAATGGTATGCAATGCATGGCACGGAGTACTAAGTTCCTGCCCAAATGGCGATTTAAAAGAACCTAAACTAACCTTTGCAAACGAATAACGGCTATAGGTTACAAAAGCATCAAGCAAATAGGCCTTAGGCCCGTCTTTTTTAAACGGACTGGCTTCAATCATTACATAGTAGCTAAAATCGTATGGTATTACCCCCATTACGCCAATACGCGAACGATTGAACCCAAAAGTATTGGTATTATCGCCTTCGGCAAAACCATAGTCGTATTGTGCCTGCAGGTATCCAAAAACATTTACACCTTCATCTGATGCGGGCTCGGCACAACCCTGAGCCTGGGCATTATAACCCATAAAGAAGGCAGCTGTTAGTATTACTAATATTTTGCGTAACATATTCTTTTCTTTTAATTGATAAATAACAGAGTGAATATTTTTATTCTTTCACCCGGTAGTTTAATTAGATGGCACGGTAGGCAAACTCTTTGGATTTGAATCGTATCCCCAGTGATTTGTTACGCCACCTGCTTCCCAAAAAGAATTTGTATGACTCATTCCGTTCATTCCGAAAGTAAGACTATAGGCATCAAAACCTAAAACATTAAGGTAGGCAGTAAGAACTGCCGAAGTTTGTCCGGTATAGCAATAGGTAACTACTTTCCCATTCGGATCAAGTTTGCTGCAATCATCAATCATCAGTGGGTTTACACGTACTGCACCATTAACATGGCCAAAACCTGAATAATGGTCGGCAGAAAAGTAATTATTGATATAGTAGTTTCCTGGCGTGGCCAGAACATCGGCACCCGAAGCTGTTTTAAAACCAGCAGCTACAACGGCCTCTACTCTTTCAGCTAAAATATCAGCTCCATTTGTTGAAGTACTTGTCCAATTGGGCGCATCAAAACTTCCGGCAGAAGCCTCGCTTGTTGTCCAGTTACTTGAATTGGTTAAGTCTTTGCAATTTGGTGTCCACTTATCAAATTGGCTGTTCCAACCACTCATTCCCCATTTTAGTGCCTGCGCATCATGGTAGCCATACAAACGTAATAACGAAGTTGCATAACAGGCTGTTTGTCCGGTATAACAAACTACAATTATAGGCTTGTCTGCTCCGGCAGCTGCGGTAAGTATATCCTTAAAGGCTACGTTGTTTGCACCCTCAATATGAGCTGAGGCAAAATCTGCGGCCCCGCGAATATCCATAATCCATTTTGATGAAAGATCACCATCGGCCGGAGCCCCCATAACAAATTTCTGATCGTCGGCATTTTTCAGCACGTGATCAATATCCATGTTGATAGACTTTAAATAACTGGTTAAGGTTTCGTATGCTAATGGTTCCGAACCTGAACAATCGCAGTCGTCTTCGTATTTACAAGAAGTAAAGGTAATTGATGCAAAAATTGCAAGTAGTAATGTGTAAAAAATGTACTTTTTCATTGTAATAAAATTTTAGGTTATTGTCAAGTATTACATCCCCGGTTGTTTCTGTTTTTGAAAATGATTTCATGTCCGGCTTGTACTACATTATTTTTCTTGTGAATTAAAATGGTTGAGTTCATTAGAGCTGAGCTCCAATTGGTTGAATTGTTGAAAATGATTAAAGGAAAAAACTGTTGAATGGCACCGCCCAATAAAGCTTGTACGGCTGAGAAGAACCTGCTTATTGCATTATGAAAGATGCCTGATTGGGTAACAAATAACACCAAGCCTAACACCATTTGGATGAATGCCTTTCCCATGTCCTTGATAAGTTTAAAAATTTGATTCGTTTTAATAACAGTTCAAAAATAAGAGGCGAACGTGGAAATAAAGAAAAATTTCTATGTTAGCGACTCAAGCTTAAATCAGTTCGTTCTCATGTTTAAATTTGATTCAAATCAAATACTAATTTGATTTATTAAGCAATTGTTAATTTTTATATATATTCGCCTTTCAAGGAGGAAATAATTTTATGCCGTTATCAAAAGCAAATAAATGCCTGGGATGTACCTGTATGTCTGCACCTTTTAAAACCCTTTCAACAGAGGAGCTTATCCAGATTAACAGAAACAGGGTAGAAATAAATTTCAAGAAGGGAGAAACTATTGTTAAAGAAGGTGCACTTGCCGGCCACATTGCCTATGTAAAGAGCGGACTGGTAAAGGTTTGCCGCACCCACTCGAACGAAGAACTTGTTTTGGCACTCGAAAGCCGCGGAAAACTTTTGGGCTTGCACGCCATATTTAATCAAAACATATACAATTACTCGGTTTACGCCTGCGAGGATATTAGCGTGTGTTTACACGATATAAATGCTATCTCAAGTTTTATTAAAAGCAATTGTAATTTCGGATCGGAGATTATGCGGCATCTGAGCGATGAAATATTATTTTCTCACGAGCGCATGGAAAGCCTGGCGCTAAAACAATTACACGGGCGCTTTGCCGACATATTACTTTGTTTAAGTCTAAGAATTTACAAACGTAAATCGTTTAAAATTCCACTATCGAAAAAAGACCTGGCCGGAGTTACCCGCATGTCGCAGGAAAGCTTATCGCGGGTGATTAAAGAATTTACAAAAGATAAAATTATCGAATTTAAAGGCAACCAAATCACTATTCTTGATTACGACAAAGTAAGACACTTAAGCCAGGTGGGTTAACCTTTTTGACGAATCTCTTCGAGTCTTTCTTCGTTTAAAATGGTTAAAACATTGTTTTTCAATTTAATTATTCCCATATCCTGAAACTCTTTTAAAATGCGCGAAACACTTTCTCGTGAGGTGCCAATCAGGGAAGCTATTTCGGTTTGGGTAAGGTTGACTGCGAATGAGTTTGAACCATATACTTCATGTGCAAAATAGTGAATGGCATTGGCAAACCGGCCAGGTAACTGTTGTTGCACATTTTTTACCAACCGATCGAAATAATTCATTTCATCGTTAAAAACTGTTGATAATACCTTTAGTGCAAATTCTCCGTTTTGTTTTAAAAGTCGGGTAAAACATTGCCGGTCAATAAAACATACTTCAGATGGACTAATAGTAATGGCCGAAAAGTAATTGGTTTTTAACGTATCATCCAGATTTTGTAAACCAATATACGATCCCTTTTTTGAAATACTGAGAATAAAATCCCTGGCTCCGGCTCCTTTTTTTACCAGCTTCACAAAACCTTCGCGCAGGTAAATAATGTGTTGCACCGGGCCTCCTTCTTTAAAAATTAACTCTCCTTTATCGTAATTGGTTCTCGAACATCCCTCTTCTAACTGACACAGTTCTCCGGTATTTAATACCGAAACGGCACTTGATTTTAGGGTACAATCAACACAACTATTCGTTAGTAAATTCATCAATCAAACTATTGGTGTAATTTATATCACAATTATACGAGATTTCTTTCACAATGTTTAATGAACCATGGCTCTTTATTTGCCGTATACTTGTAAAAACATTTAGCCATGAATAAAATTTTAACACTTATTTGCTACAACTTAAGCCTCTGGGGAATTCTGGGCTTTTTTGCTACCATAATTCTGGGTTTTTTGGCGTGTTGTGCCAATTTACCTGTTAAGGTGTTTTACATTGCACTTGGCATTTTTGCGCTAATCGGAATTACAGCTACTTCAATTTGCGTTGCACGCGGATGTAAAAAAGCAAAATAAAAGTTTCGCAAAACAGTTCTTCTTGAATAGTAAAATATGAAAAGCGGCATAACGGCTTTTTAATTGTACACTATTTGAGGTTTCTCAATCGTACCTCCGTTTCATCGTGGTTTTTTAATAATACAAGCAGCTCTTCGGTATTTGTATCTCCAAAGTGATAAGGATAAAGCACTTTGGGTTTAAACATTTTTGTTGCTTCAGCTACCATTTCAGGGGTCATGGTGTAGGGCAGATTCATGGGTAAAAAAGCCACGTCAATATTTTTTAATTCTGCCATTTCAGGAATAATTTCGGTATCGCCGGCCACATACACTTTTTTATCACCAAAATACAGTACATAACCATTCCCCACACCTTTTGGATGAAAGGGTTTACCCGGTTCGCGCTCGTGTTTAATATTGTAGGCAGCTACAGCTTCAATTTTAATTCCGGCAAATGCTCCTGTTTCGCCATTGGCCAATACCGCAGTTCCCGTATATTTTTCAGTACATTTTTTTGTGAGCACCACTTCAGTCCCTTCCTTTTTAACCGCATCAATGGATTTCGCATCAAGGTGGTCGCCATGTTCATGTGTTACCAAAACAAGATCGGCTTTGGGCATCTTCGAATAATCAGCATACCACGAAACAGGATCAATATGAATTACTTTGCCATTAAATTCCATCATTAGTGTTCCGTGTCCAATAAAAGTAATTTCCAAATCTCCTTCCGCTGTTTTAAAAGTATCCTTTTCGAATTTAGATGCTTGTGCGAAAAAAGCCAATAGAAGTAAAAAGAACAGTAATTTTAGTTTTTTCATGGCCTTAAGTTTAAAATTTACTGAAAGATAGGTATAAAATCATTTCTTTGCATAAGTTAGCAGAAAACAAAATTTCTCTTTCAAAAGAAAGTTGTAAGCAATTGTATTTTTTACACTTAATTATAAACCAACTAATATGAAAACCTTATTTTTAATGGTCATTCTTACCGCCTTTAGCTTCTTGCTTTCGGCAAAAGATTACACGCTTGAATCCCCATCGGGAAAAGTACAAATTAAAGTAGCCATCGCCGATCAAATCTCCTATTCGGTTTTATTGGATGATCGGGTGATAATTGCTCCGTCGCAGATTTCGATGGAAATTAGTGATGGAACGATATGGGGAAAAGATGCCAAAGTACGTAAAGCCAAAACCACATCGGTTTCGCAGGAAATTACGCCGGTGGTTCAACGCAAATACGCCAAAATCCAGGATGAATACAAGCAGTTGACACTCAACTTTAAGGACTACTCCTTACAGTTCAGAGCTTACGATGAAGGTGCTGCTTACCGCTGGGTTTCTGCCAAAGACGGAGAATATAAAGTTAATAGCGAATTGGCGAGCTTTGTGTTTCCAAACGATTGCGGGCTTTGGTTTCCTGAAGAGGAAAGCATGTACTCGCACCAGGAACGCGAATACCTGCGCGAAAAACTTTCGGACATCGGGACCGAGCGTTTTGCTTCAACAGGTTTGTTGGCGGATTGCGGAAACGGCGTTAAAACATACATCTCGGAATCGAACCTGATGGACTACCCCGGTATGTTTCTGCGGGGTTGCGATAAAAACGATAAAGCACTTGTTGGAAAATTTGCAGGCGTGGTTTTAGAAACCGAACAAACCAGCGACCGCGATGTAAAACCAACAAAGTATGCCAACTACATTGCCGAATGTATGGGACCACGCGAGTTCCCCTGGCGGGCAATCGTAATTTCGGAAAACGACGCCCAATTGGTACAAAGCGAACTGATTTACAAACTGGCTCCCGAGTGCAAAATTGAAAACACCAACTGGATAAAACCCGGCAAAGTAGCCTGGGATTGGTGGAATGCCAACAACATTTACGGGGTTGACTTTGTAGCCGGTGTAAACACTCAGACTTATAAATATTACATCGATTTTGCATCGGAATACGGATTAGAATACATTATTCTTGACGAGGGCTGGTATGTGCTTTCCGATATAATGCAGTTAGAGAAAGACATGGATGTAAAAGCACTAATCGACTACGGGAAAGAAAAAAATGTTGAAGTTATTCTTTGGGTGGTATGGAAAGCATTGGATGACAAACTGGAGGAAGCATTGGATCAGTTTCAGGCATGGGGTGCTGCCGGTATAAAAATTGACTTTATGCAACGCGACGACCAGTGGATGGTAAATTTTTACGAAAAAATTGCTGCCGAATGTGCCAAACGCGAGCTGCTGGTTGATTACCACGGTGCCTACAAGCCGAGTGGCCTGGACCGGGCCTACCCAAATGTGATTTCGTACGAAGGAGTGAAAGGCCTTGAAAATGCCAAATGGAGCAACCTACCCGACCCCGAGCACAATGTAACACTGCCGTTTACACGTATGGTTGCCGGGGCTATGGACTTTACTCCGGGAGCAATGATTAACCGAAACAAAACCAACTTTAACGATGTGTTTACCCAGCCCATGAGCCCCGGAACCCGTTGTCATCAGTTGGCGATGTACCCAGTTTTTGAAAGCCCGCTGCAAATGCTGGCCGATAATCCATCGAACTACTACCGCGAACCAGAGTGTATGGAATTTCTTTCGGCAGTGCCATCGGTGTGGGACGATACCAAAGTGCTGGCAGCAAAAGTTAGCGATTACATTGCCGTGGCACGTCGCTCGGGAGACACATGGTACGTGGGTGCCATGACCGACTGGGACGCGCGCGAACTGGAACTTAACATGGATTTTTTGGGAGAAGGAGCTTACACCATAAAAGTGTGGAAAGATGGCCTTAACGCCGATAAACATGCCAGCGATTTTGCGCAGGAAACACTGGAAGTAACCTCATCGTCAACAGTAAAAGTTAAAATGGCACCCGGTGGTGGCTGGGCGGCTATAATAAAGAAGAAGTAATATACTGAGAAGTGAGTAATGAGAAAGATGCCATCCTTGAACATTTTTTTGGATGGCATTTTTTCTTTCTATTTCGGAAGATACAGCTTTACATTCGGCCGATAGCCTTTATCTTCTGCCAGATAATAATTCTACCCCGCAAGAGGAACATCATCTGACGTAAGATAGCCTCCATCTTCCATAAGATTACCTTCATCTTTTGAAAGATATACTTACCGGAACATCAGTTTATGATAATCTTACATAAGATGAAGCCAAATAACCATAAGATGTAATACATCTTTTATAAGATGATCTTGTTACCCCATCCGATAGCCTTTCTCTGACACAAGAAAAGCTTAAGTCGAACAGACTAATCCTTCACCCTCATTTTTCGGGCACCTCCTTTTACAAAAAAAACGATTTGCTGGGCAGCAAAAAATGCCATCCCATTTGAGAATACTCAGCGGAATGGCATTTCTTTAACTAAACTGGTTCAGTTCTTTTATTGCAGCATAAATTTTACGGTAAACTCCAATGTTTTTCCTTTTAAGTCATCAATCTTTAGTTTTGGCAAAGTATACAGAACCCGTTTAGCTTCACTGTCGAATTTTCCTTGTACACCTAAAACAACAGACCCGATATTTTCGGTTGGTTTGTAGGCAACCACAACCACCTCATCCACTTGTACTGCTCCATCAATTTTTTCAGTACCAACATTCGAGATGGTTCCGTTTTCGCTAAGCTCAACATAAACTTTGCTTACCCCCTCCTGGTTGGCATTGCGCAAATCAAGCGGATATTTTATTCGTTCAGCAATAAACTTTCGCAGTTCTATTACCGAAGTAATTTCGGCCGATTTGGTGGTAATCAATATCACCCCATCTTTGGCTTCAGCGCCAAACCTTACCACTGCTGTGGCATCTTTTAAAACTGAAATTGATTCGATATCGTCGGGCTTAATATCATCCATTTCGCCTTCGTACTTTATGCCATCAACATAAACAAGTGGTGCTCCTTCAATTTTGGCAGCGTTTTTCGATTTTATTACAATGGCGCCATCTTTTGCAGCCGGGCCATATTTTTCGATAGCCGATTCGCCCTTTAGTATATTGATCGACTCAATGCTTTCGGCATCGATATCGCTAACTTCGCCATCGTACTTTTTACCGTCTTTTATAACCAGGGCATTGTGCATTTCATTTTTTACGCGCTCTTTGGTGGTAAAAATTACAACACCGTTCTTGCCCTTTTCGCCATAAAGAGCTGTAGCATTTTCGTCTTTTAATACCGAAATCGACTCGAGTTCTTCTGCCGAAATTTCTTCTACTTTTCCTATCTCTTTCCCATCCAAAATGTACAAGGGAGCCTCCCCGTCTTCATTCGTAATTTTCAAACTATGTACATCAATGGTAACATCCTTTTTCTTTCCGTAGCCAATAATTTTAATTTCATCGTCCGAGCCAGTTCCATCAGCAATCAAGCTTACATTAATTGCTTTCTCTCCGTTTATTTTCACCTCTTTTGCCTGATAGCCAATCATTGAGAAGACCAGCGTTTGGTTTGCATCTGTTTTTATTTCGTAGTTGCCTGAAAGATCGGTAATGGTTCCAACGTTAGAACCTTTTACCAAAACAGCAGCAGCCACTATTGGCTCGCCTTTTTCGTTGGTAACTTTACCGCTTACCTTCAGTTTTGGTGAAACAGCAACTCCGTATGCCGATTGCTGCGAATCGATATCGCTTCTGGTTAACACCACATTTATTTTTTCTTTGTTAACCGGAACTTTTTTAAACTCATAACCCAACATATTAAAAACGAGTACTGCATCTTTGTTGGCAACTCTAATCTCGTAATTACCCTGCATGTCTGATAGGGTTCCTGTGGTGCTACCTTCGATAAGCACGGCCACTGCCGGAATTGGTTCGCCTTTGTCGTTGGTAATTTTTCCTTTAACAGTAATTTCAGAAATGGTAGTTTCGGCGGTCAGCTGGTCAAAATCAGCATTGGTGCCCTCCACATAATCCGAAGTGCGGATAAAAAACACCGAAGGTTCGCCATTCTCTTTAATATCGATACCATTCGAAACTACATTGTCTTCAATTCCTAAAGCTTTGGTAATTTCGGCCCCATCAATTCCTTCAGAGAAATCAATGTTTTTCAGGTCAGGATGATCTTGTGGAATCACTACTCCGTCGACAATAATCTGAACATTTTTTTTGGCCTGAACAAATTCAGTTTTCACCTCTTTGTTCGACAAACCCATTACCAAAATGGCCAGCATGGGCAGCACAACTAACTGTTTCAGCAGGCTGTACCGGTTTTCTGTTTTCTTTTTCATCATAATAATACGGTTTTTTAATTGAGAGCCGTTAAGCGCAGTCAAAAAGGGAGCCACTCCTTTTTTATGCGCTAAACCCACCATGGCCATTTGGTAAGCTTCGGCATTATTGTTTTTCGTTATTTGGTCATCGGTAAGGTATTCCAGGTTATCGCGAATGGCCGCTTTTAGCAACCACGCAAAGGGATTAAACCACTGAAACAGAAAAAGAATTTCGGCAAAAAGAATATCGAGTGTGTGATTTTCTCTTACATGCACCATTTCGTGGTTTACAATTACTTCAAGGTTGGGGTTGTCAAGCGTTTTCTCCGAAACTACAATACGCTTAAAAAACGAAAAAGGGTGCACATCTTTTTTCGTTAGGTTTACTTCGGCACCAAACAATTCTTTTAAGTAGCTAAAGCGTATAATTTTTATGGCTTTGAGGTGCCCCAGCAGTAAATGAACAGTAAACACCACTATTCCAAGCAAATAAATTCCCAGCAGGTAATGAAACCACTGGAGTGCAAATGCTTGCTCGGATGCTACAGCTGTTTCGGGCAGGTAGGCAAAACTATTGGCTGCATTTACCATCGACGGCTGAATATACTTAATTCGGGTAAACGTAATTAGCGGAATTAAAAAACTTAATGCCAAAGAAACCGGCAAATAAATGCGGTTAAACACAAAATGTTTCTGGTGTTGAAACAACGCCATGTACAGCAAATACAATGCGCCTGCCCCAAGTGCCACCTTCCCGATATAAAACAAGAAACTTTCCATTATTTTTTATCTTTTATCAGTTTTACCAACTCGTCAATCTCCTCCTCCGACAGGTTCTTCTCTTTTACAAAAAAGGCCACAGCACTTTTGTACGAGTTATCGAAATAATCGCTAACTACCTGGTTCATAAACGAGCGACGGTACTCTTCTTTCGAGATCAGCGGAAAATACTGGTAGGTGTTGCCGTATTGTTTAAAGCCTATCACTCCTTTATCCTGCAACAAACGCACCAACGACGAAATGGTATTGTAATGTGGTTTAGGCTCGGGATACAACTCAACAATGTCTTTTACAAATGCTTTTTCCAGTTTCCAGAGGATTTTCATCAGCTCCTCTTCCTTTTTTGTTAGTTTCTTCATTTTGCGGACTATTAGTTTTTAGTACTGAGCACAAAGTACCGGGTACTGAGACTTTTCGAATTACGCAGACAAACATACAACTGATTTTTCAGTTATGCAACTGTTTTATCAGTTTTTAAACTGAATTTTCAGTTGAATTGTTTTCAATCCGGTCTGAAGCGTTTCCCGGCAAAGCGTTTCAAAGTTTTTTACTTAATAGTATACGATGTTCTAAAATGCTGTCTTTTTCTTGAAAACCAACAATGGAGTACCCGTTTTTTAGCGCAAAATGTAGCATTGGTTTGAACTTGTTGCGGGTTTTTAAAACCATTGAAGTATAACCTTTGCCCCGGGCCAATTGCTCCATTTTCTGGGTTAACCGTTGGGCAATTCCTTTGTTTCGATAGGTAGGGAGCACTCCGCCCAACCAAGAATAAAACGAACCATCGTTGTAGCGGCAATAGCCGATTTTAACGCCAACGGCTGTTGCACCGGAGTAGGCCACCAATATTATCGGATCGGTTTTTAAGCGCCCCGTTAAGTTCTGTTTTTCAATGGGCTCGGCTAATTCCGGAATTTTGCGCAATACCTCAATTGCAGAATCGGTATTTTGCTCCTGGCAAACTGTAATCATAACCGAAAATAATGTTTTTCAATAAAAAATGCCGCTCAACGAGCAGCATTTGTATTTGTAAAAAACGTATTATTTCTAATAATCGCCACCACCCATATCCATTCCGCCATCGCCTCCGCCGTTACCGCGTCGCTCTTCTTTAAAGTTATTTATTTTATAACTAAGGGTTAAGAATACCACACGTGGTTCGCGTTGCATGCGGAATGAACTTTTGAAATCGTCGCCATAGGTGGTTCGCTCAAAACGAGCGGTACCAAAGGGATCGCGAAAACTAACTGTTGCAGCCAGTTTATTATTCCAAAACTCCTGTCGGTACGAGAAATTGGTAAAAAACATGGCTCCGGTTTCGCCCTGTGCAGAAACTGACGAGCCGCGAAAGAAAGCTGTAACCTGAAAACGAGAACTTGGAGAGAACTTAAAAGTAGTATTCATTCTTCCTCCCCAGTTGGTACTTTCCTGGTCAATCGATTCGCCATTCAGGTCGCCGGTAATTTTATAATTAAATACATTAACACTGGCATTCAGTATCAACCATTCTTTATAGCTCAGGTTACCGGTAAACTCAACACCCGTAGCATAATCTTTATCAAAATTATCGGTGTAAAGGTAAAATATGCCGTCGTCTCCCCGTTCCTCGGTTCGGTCAATTTTATTGTTGGTAACCCTTCTGAACAGGTCGGCCGACACATACGAACGGGTTTCGCCAAAGCGCTTCAGCATACCAATCTCGTATGAATTGGTATACTCAGGTTTTAAATCGGGATTACCAAAACGAATGGTGTACCGGTTGTAGTAATTGGGCGTTGGATCCAAATCGCGACCGCTAGGGCGGTTTATCCGGCGGCTGTAACTGGCCGTTAAGTCGGCTGTTTTATTTACCTGATACGAAAAATGTGCCGTAGGAAACAAATCAAAGCGATTTAATGATGATGTTTCAGTGGCATTTGAATTTTGAATTTCACGAAGCGTTAGTTCGCCGCGCAATCCGGCCATATATGCCAGTTTCCCGCTTTTGTTGCTGTAAGTAGAGTATACTGCATGAATATCGCGTTGAAAATCGGTAGCGCTTGAATATTCATCGTTAATAATCCACGAGCCACTTTCCTGGTCGAAATCACGAAATTCCAGTTCCTCGAGTTCGCTTTCTAAACGCCCCTGGTAACCGGCTTCAAAGCGGCCATCCTCACTAAACGGGTAGGTATAATCAAGCTTTAAACGAATATCTTGCTCCTCTTCTGTTTCAAAAGTCGACACCCGGGACAAAAATTCATCAGAAGGGATAAAATCGGCATCAGCAAGAAGTTCTCCTTCAGTTTCATTATCTGTTCCGGTTTCGTTAGAATAGAATGCTGAAGCCTCGAGGCGGTGCCCTTCGTCGTTAAATTTTTGCTGAAAATTCATATTTAGGGTATAGTAATCATTTTTTCGAACAGAAGTTTCTTCACTTATAGAATAGATATGATCGGCGGCTGGAATGAAAAAATTCTCGGTACGCCCACCACCTTCGTTCGAGCGCTCAGAAACACCAACTTCGCCCGAAAATGTTAGTGTTGAACGATCGTTCAAATACCAATCGGTACCTCCTTTAACGCTGTGTCCACCGCGTATCCAGTTGCGATCGCCATCCATATTTAAAAATTCGGTAGTATCGTTGTAATACGTTTCTCGTCTGATTTTCATTTCTCCGTTATTGATCTCGTCTCGCCAATCGGCACCAAAAAACAGGTTAAGTTTTTCCATTCGATAGTTGAGCATAAAATCGCCCTGGTATTTTTCGCCGGTTCCAATACTGGCATTTACAATACCGTTTAATCCGTTCAACGAATTCTTTTTCATAACCAGGTTGATAATCCCTGCTGTGCCATCGGGTTCGTATTTTGCCGATGGATTGGTAATAATTTCGATATTCTCGATTGCCGAAGAAGGTATCTGGCGTAAGGCATCGCTGCCGCTTAAAACACTCGGCCTACCATCAATTAATACGGTAAAATTGCCCGAGCCTCTTAGCGAAACATTACCTTCGATATCAACCTGAATGGATGGTGTATTCTCCAATACATCAACAGCAGTGCCACCCACCGCGCTAATTACCTGGCTAACATTAACTACTTTTTTATCGAGCTTGTACTCTACAGCTGCCCTGTCGGCCACCACATCAATAGCACCAATGGCTACTGTTGAAGGGCTAAGGCTAACTGCGCCAATATTGTACACCCGGTTTCCCCGGTCGAGAATAATATTATTTACATTTGTTTTATCGAAACCGATAAAATTAGCTTCCAGAAAATAGTCGCCGTAGGCAACATCTGCAATCTCAAATTCTCCATTTTCATTGGTTATTCCACCGGTTATTAAAGTAGAGTCTGTTAAGGTGTATACGGCAATATTGGCAAACTCCATGGGGCTTGTCGATTCTTTATCTACAATTTTTCCAATAATTTTCCCCTTCCCATCATCGTCCGGATTTGTTGATTTTTCCGGAGTATCCGCTTTGGCATAAGCTAGCGCTCCAACTAAAAGAAGGCCAGATAATACCAGTTTCATTAAGTGTTTCATTGCTGTTTTTAAATTGTTTTCATTCTGTTTTACACCTATTAAGACCATTTAGTCTTTTTTAGGTTTAATGCTAAAGTGTTAATTACTTGTTAACGTACACGGAATTGCTGAGATTATAGCGTAAACTTCTTCTCCAACAGAGTTGTGTATATCCTGAAGATATATACAAAATAATGCTAGTTGACCGAGTATATTCTTCTTTACTTTAGCATCAAAACCACCTATCTAGCTGATTTTTTATCACTTACACTAATTTTATTTTTTTCGGGCATTGCTTTGTTATGCTAAATAGTTGGATTAACTTTGCTTGCATCATCAATTTTAAACTTAATAACCATGAATGATCAAGTCAATCAACAGCAATCTCCTCCGCCTAACTATTTGGTTTTTGCTATTCTTGTTACCATTTTTTGTTGCCAGATATTAGGTATTGTATCCATTGTTTTTGCAGCACAGGTAAACTCAAAATTTAATGCAGGCGATTACCAGGGTGCGCTTAACGCCAGTAAAAACGCAAAACTTTGGGCCTGGATTGGATTAGCAAGTGGCCTGGCAGTTGCTATTATTTTTACGCTATTATCGGTATTTGGCGTTATTGCAGGGCTATCGCTTGATGCCTTAGACTTTTAGCAAAGAGCAGTTGAAGTAAAACCACAGCTTTGCTAATTAAAAGCGCATTTGAATTTTTAGCGCAACCCTAATAAGTTGAGCGAGTATTTATACAAATGAAAAAATCAGTAAATATTATACTGCTACTTCTAATTACAGGAGTAGCAGTTCTTTTTTTCCTGCTCGACCCCTCGAAGCACGAGATTTTCCCAACATGTTTGTTTTATTCGCTTACCGGGGGTTATTGTCCGGGATGTGGTTCGCAACGTGCACTTCACAGTTTATTACATTTTAATATTGCCGGGGTAATAAGTTACAACTTTTTGTTTTTACCTGCTGCACTTCTAATTTTATACCATTACGTGCACCCACTGCTAAATAAAATGCTGGGCTGGAAACTGCCCAATTTATTCTATAAAAAGCAAACTCCATGGATTATTTTTGTTGTGGTGATTTTGTTTTGGGTTGCCCGTAATTTACCCATTTATCCGTTTAATGTACTTGCTCCGGGGATGGGAAAATAGAATGTCATCAATGCTTTTTCAGGAAGTTTTTAATGGCATCTTTTGCCTCGTTAAAACCTGTGTAATAAATAACTTCAAGCTCGTTACAGCCCGATATCATGGCTGACAGGCGTTTATTATTCGCATTACGAAAAAGACAAAGTACAGGTTTTTTCATTTCAACCGCACGGCCAATTTCGTAACCAACACCCATTGAAACTGTTGTTACTTCAGCAACCACTGCATCGGCCTCTTTTAACCAATCCAAATCTCTATCGTGAATAAACTGATCATCGGGGCCATCGTCGCCCGCACTTGTTAATGCCGCATCGCCAACATGCTCGGTTAGCACTTCGGCAAAAGCTTTCAGGTAATCAATAAGCTGTTCATACAATTTGGCATCTTGTCTCCCCCCGCGAATCGATCCGGCAAAATAAATTTTCATGCTTCTGTTAATTTTTGGTATTGTTGTTATGAGGTGTAAAATTGTGTTTCATTTCACCATCTTCAAACACAACACGCGTCCGAGGTAAACTCTCGGGGTAATTTTGCTGTATAAAGTCAATCATTTTTTCGCGTATGTACACCCGCAAATCCCATGCTGTTGGCGAATCTTTAGCACTTACCAGGGCTCTTATTTCAACTCCGTATTCTTTGGCATCGGTTACCTGCAACACATTTACTTTCTTGTCCCAAAGTGGCGTGTTTTCAAGTAAACGTGTCAGCTCCTTTCGCAAAGCTTCAAACGAAACACGATAGTCGGTATATAAAAATACGGTACCTAAAATTTCTGCTGACGTTCTTGTCCAGTTTTGAAAAGGTTTTTCAAAAAAATAGGTAGATGGCACTACCAGGCGGCGCTGATCCCATATTTTTACAACTACATACGTTAGGGTTATCTCTTCTATTCTTCCCCACTCGTTTTCAATAATCACTACATCATCAAGCCGAATAGGCTGTGTAATTGCAATTTGCAAGCCCGCCAATACGGTTGCAATAAGTTTTTGTGCAGCAAAACCAATAATTATACCGGCCACACCTGCCGAAGCAAATAAACTAATTCCCAATTGCCGCACCTCCTCAAACATCATCAGGGCAGTTCCTATGGCAATTAAAATAATCAGAAAATAGATTATACTTTCCATGATATTGAATTGGGTGAGAAACTTTCGTTCGCGCAAGTTATCTTCTTGCGAAGTATCGAGTTTTGCCAAAATAACTTTTTTAAATGCCCTTAACAAAACTATTGACGCCCAGGCAATACTAAGAATTAAAAGAATAGAGCCTGCCTTGTTAAAAAACGGAATGAGGCTGGAATTAACCAACTCATATTCTTTTATAAAAAACTTAAAAAACACCGCTAAAAGCAGCAGTAAAAACGGAATAATAAATTTTATGACTTGCTTCATCACTAACTCTTTTTATTTTTCTAATCCGGCTTTTTAACCGTACTTTTTATATGAATATCGCGTTGCGGGAAAGGAATTTGCACTTTATTCTTCCGGAATTCATCATCGATGGCGTAGCGCAATTCGCTTTTAATATTCTCTACATAAAACGTTTCGCGCACCCAAAAGAAAACCTGGAACTCAAGTGCCGAGTCACCAAAATTATTAAACCTTACAAAGGGTTTCGGATGATTTGAAATGTGTTTGTTTTTAAAAACACAGTTGAGCAAAATTTCGGTTACCAATTTGGTGTCGGAACCATAAGCAACCCCCACATCAACCGAAAACCGGGTGTTGTAATCCATCTGGCTCCAGTTAATAATTTTATCGTTTACAAACTTCGAGTTGGGGACAACCAAAATAATATCGTCGCGTGTTTTTAGTTTTGAGGTACGAAGCCCTATGTGAATTACGCGTCCAACGGTACCATCCTGCAACTGAATAACATCATCAATCTGCAGGTTTCGTTCAACCAAAAGCACGATACCTGAAGCTATATCGCTAAAAAGCTGCTGAATACCAAAGCCAACCCCTACCAATAAAGCTGTTATACTTGCCAGGAGCACCGAAACCTTCAGTCCCGACGACTCGAGTAGAAAGATTATAATTACCACCCAAACTACATACCTTAGAATAAGGTAAACCGACCAGTAAGAACGTCGTTCTGCTTCTTGTTTTTTAATGTAGCGCTTAAAAAACCTGCGAACAACTTTAAGGGCTATCAATGTGGCCAGCAACACCACAAAAATTAAGAAAATGTTGTATACTGTAAGCGTAAAATTTCCGCTCTGGAACAGTTCTGTTTTTAAAAACTCTCTAAAGTTCATACTTCTCCAATTGGTAGGTTTAAATTAACAAAATAAGTTGGATAAGAAAAGTTGCTACAAACAAATTGGTTGGGTTGTATTTGTAGAACAAACAGGCAGGCTTAAGGTTGAAAAAAAGGGAGGTTTTTTTTGCAAAAACCTCCCTTTTATAGTAGTGTAAAAAACGCTTTGTTAATTCATTCCAACAACCAATCCGGGTTGAAAATAACCAGCGTAAGCCGTTTCTGAATGCATGGCTTCAATGGTTTTCTTAATCCCTTTATCGTCGTTTATTGATGCCCGAATCGAGCCTTTCTGATAATAGTAGCGTGAAACGATTTCGCTTTCAAGCAATTCGCTCAACTCTTCTCTGAAAACACCTAAGTCTTTCTCCAAATCGGGTTCCAGTTTTGCTTCAAGGGCTTCAAACTCCGCTTCGGCCAGTCCGTAATATTTTTCACGTTTGGCGGTTTTCAGCAAGGCTTCCAGGTCGTCTTGCGAAGCCGATTCGTATTTAAATTCGCTTTGTTGAACAAAGGTGGCAAACTGCTTATAAATATCATCAGTTATCGAAAATGCTTCGGGCTCAGGAATACTTTCGTTTTCGTTGGAATACCTGGTGGCAAAGTCAAAAATCATAAAACGGGTTACCAGTTCAATAGCCAAAGTACTCAACTGTTCGCCTTCAATTTTAACATCCGGCACAACACCACCGCCATCGTATACCTTCCGTCCTTTTTTTGTTGTAAACTCGGTAATCAACGAATCGGGGATATGTCCCACACTTCCATCGTCATTTCGGTGCGAATAATCAAGAGCCTGAATACACCGGCCGCTTGGAATGTAATATTTTGCAGTGGTAACCTTTAACTTGGTATTGTAACTTAAATCGCGGGTTGTTTGCACAAGGCCTTTCCCAAAGGTGCGTGTTCCAACCACAATTCCCCGGTCTAAATCCTGAATGGCGCCTGCCACAATTTCGGAGGCTGAAGCCGATCCGCTATTCACCAAAACAGCAATTTTAATAGTTGTGTCCATTGGGGCTGCATTGGCTTTGTACACTTTATCCCATTGTTTTACTTTACCCCGTGTGCTTACAATCTCCTCTCCCTGAGGAACAAAAAAGTTTACAATTTTTACTGCTTCCATCAATAATCCTCCGGGATTTCCACGTAAATCAAGAATTAAACCATCGGGGTTGTTTTCTTTTAATTCCAGAAATGCTTTTTGCACATCGGCACTACAGTTAGCTGTAAAATTTGAGAGACGGATGTAGGCCGTACGCTGGTCAATCATTCCATAGTACGGTACTGCGTTAATGCTTATTTTTTCGCGAACCACATCAACCGTAAAGGTTTTCTTTTGCCCGGGGCGCTGTACTTTAATCGATACCGGTTTATTGGCCGGTCCTTTTAACAATGAACTTACATCTTCGGTGCTCATTTCGCTGGTATTTTTCCCCTCCACTTCAAGAAGAATATCACCTGCTTTTAAACCAAACTTTTGCGCCGGAAATCCTTCATAAGGCTCGGCAATTATAATTTTATCATTCTGTTTACTAATTAAAGCTCCAATACCCGCGTACTCGCCGGTAGTCATAAAACGAAAGTCTTCAATCTGGTCTTCCGAGATATAATTGGTGTAAGGATCGAGGGATTCGAGCATTTTATCGATACTTGTTTTTACCAGGTCGTTCGGATTTACATCGTCAACATAAAACATGTTAAGCTCACGAAAAAGCGTATGGTAAATATCAAGGTTTTTTGCTATTTCAAAATTTTTCTGATCGCGGGTAAAGCTAAAAAAGCTAATACCAACTACAGCAACAATCGTTATTCCTATTAATAGTCTTCTCTTCATCTGCTTAAAATTTAATTTCCCAATCTTTTTTCATTCCCCGAACCACATTCTCCGGGGTTCTAAATAAAGTTTTGCATGGTTTTAAACTGCCAAAAGTAAGAAATCTTACCTGATATATGTCACCACCGACCACAATACATTACGTTAATTTATATTAAAACCAAACTGTTTACTATTAGTGGTAACATATTGCATTGCAGAAAAGTTAACGCGCGTTAAAATTAAAAAAGCATTAAACCAAATTCGTTGTTACCCGTCAAAGCAGCAATTACAAAACAATTAAAAAGTATAAAAAATGAAAACTAGAATTTTAACATTAACACTGATTGCAATTTTTTTCCTATCATTTGGTGCTATGGCACAAAAAACTGAAAACAGAAAGCGTTTGCCACAACAACGCCAGATGATGGCCGACAGAACAGACAAAGCCAGAGACCAGTTCAAAGATTTTTTTACCGAAGAACAACAAGAACAGATGAAGAAGCTTCGTTTGGAAACCGCTAAAAAAATGCAACCACTTCGCAACGAGTTAAACGAACTGGAAGCCAGACAACAAACACTGTCTACTGCCGAAAGTGCTGATATGAAAGCCATTGAAAAAAATATTGATCAAATGGCAAAAATTAAGGCTGATATGCAAAAAATCAGAGCTCGTCAGCACCAGGAAATTCGCTCGATGCTGAGCGATGAACAACGCATAAAGTTTGATAATATGAAAGGCCGAAAAGACAGAAAAGGAGACTTTGAAAGAAAACCCATGCAAGGCGATCGTTTTAAACACGGGGCATAAGGGTAAATAGATAGATGTGTAAAGCCGGCAATAAAATTGTCGGCTTTTTTTATGCCTGCTCACCGATAAAATACTGTGGTTTAACGAAATTTTTTCACTTTTTCAGCCTGTTTCAAATACTTTGCAAAGCAATTATAAACCAAATTATAAGTAAATGAAACAAACTGTAGTAGTATTTACATACCTCCTTTTACTGTTTGGATTGTCCTCCTGTTTGTTTTCGCCATCGATAAAAGGCAACGGCAATGTTGTTGAACAAGCACGTCATCTGGATACTTTTGACGAACTAAAAGTTAGCCGCGGAATGAATGTGTACATTACCCAGGGCAACGAAACCAAAGTGGTGGTTATTGCTGATGAGAACCTTCATGAGGTAATTGAAACGACAGTAACAGACCAGCGTCTGGAAATAAAATCAACCAGTAATATTCGCAGTGCTACAGAAAACAAAGTGCTGCTTACCGTTCCTCAACTTGAACTAATAAAAGCCATTGCCGGGTGTAATGTGTATTCCGAAGGCATTTTAAAAGGTAAGGAAATGGAAATTTCGGCTGCTGCTGGAAGCAATGTTCATTTAAGCGTAGAGCTTGCCCATGCAATAGTAAGTGCCTCGGCAGGTTCAAACATTAATATGGATGGCACGGCCAATCATTTTTTTGCAAAAGCCGCAGCCGGTGCAAACATTAAAGCCAACAGTGTGGTATCCAATTTAACTGAAGCAAAAGTAAGCAGTGGTGCAAATATTTGGGTAAACAGCAAAGAAGAGCTGAAAGCTAATGCCAGCAGCGGTGGAAACATCTTTTTTATCGGAAATCCACCGATTACCGAGTTTCATAAATCATCGGGCGGAAATGTGATAAAAAATTAGTCCCACTTGTAACTTTCTTGTTTTGGCAGCGTCATTTCAACAAATCAACTTAAGGCATCGCATTTCTTAGTTCAATCATCAACAATTAATTCGCATGCTACTCGCTGATAAATATTCATATAAACAAACAATTTTAATCATGAAAACACTAAAAAAACTCATTCTTCTTCTTATGGTTGCCGTTACAAGCTACGGTACTGTACTTGCCGGAAACAGCGACGAAACCCAAAACAGGCGTGTTGAAGGATTTAAGGCCATAAAAGTATCAACCGGAATTGATTTATACCTCACAATGGGTGATGCCGAAGCGGTAAAAGTGGTAGCAGACGACGATATAATTGACGACCTGATTACCGAAATAAAAAACGGAACCCTGCATATTTATATGAAACGTAACAACTGGTTTAACTGGGGCAGTGGCAATAAAACAAAAAAAGCTTACGTAACGGTTAAAGAGCTTGAAGAATTACGTGCTTCTTCGGGGTCGGACGTAAAATCGCAAAATATGCTGAAAGGCGAAAGGCTGGAAGTGAGCTGTAGCAGTGGAAGTGATGTTGAACTGGAGGTGTTTTACAAAAACATTTCGGTAGACACCAGCAGTGGTAGCGATTCAAAATTGAGAGGAAAAGTAAAAACACTGCATGTTGATGCCAGCAGCGGTTCGGACATTAAAGCAGCTGACCTTGAGGCGGTTATTTGTTATGCCGACGCCAGCAGCGGTTCGGATATTACCGTTAATGTAAGTAGCGAGATTTATGCCAGTGCCAGCAGCGGTTCGGATATTAACTATTACGGAAAGCCCGAAGTTCGGGATATTAATGAATCAAGCGGTGGCGATGTAAAACAACGATAATAAATTCAGGGCGGATATTCCGCCTTTTTTTCCGCTCTTATAATAAGGCTTTCAACAGAATCGTTTATTTTGTGTTTTAGTTTTTTCGGATGAAAGCCATTTACATCAAAATAATACTAATTGCAGTTCTGTTGGGATTTACCAGCCTCGATTTTGTACAGGCACAAGATGGTAACCCACTTCAATTTTTAACCAGTGTAAGTCAGTCATCGCTGTCGAACCCGGCATTTCACAACCAAAACGAAAAACTGGTAATTGGCCTTCCTCTTGTTTCGGGAGCCATGTTTGGCTGGAATGCCAACTTTTCGCCCAACTATATTTTTTCTGAAAACTTTTCCTACAGTTTCGATAATTTTTACCGCTCGTTGGGCGAACCCGGCGATGCAAATTCGCTAGTTACCGTACCCCTTGTTTATTTAAGCCTCACAAAAAACAAGCAAACATTTGGCCTTTCCATCTCCGAAAAAATGCTAGTCTCCAGCAATTTCGACCATGAAGTGCTAAAATTTATCGACCTTGGCTTAATTCCCTACTATGGCAAAGAGGAACTTTATGGCCCCATTTCGTTGAAAACAAAATTGTACCGCGAAGTGGCTTTTACCTACGCCGTTCAGGTAGATAAAAAAATAAGTATTGGCGTGCGGCCTAAATTGTTATTCGGAAAATTTTATTACGATATCAACGAATTATATCTTCAGGTGCAAACCCTTGCCGATGAGCAAATAATGCAGGTAATTCCCACAGGTGAGTATCGGATATCGGGCCCCATTGATGTGGAATACGACAGCGAAAGAAAAAAAACTGTGATAAAACCCGACTTTACAGCAGGTGATTATTTTTTTAAGTTTAGAAATATGGGTGCAGCAATTGATTTGGGTTTAAGTGCCCGAATTAACGAGCAAACCACAGTGTCTTTTTCGCTTTCTGATTTAGGTTTTACAGCGTTAAAATACCGGGCCTACGACAATACCTACACGGGATCGATGGATTACGCTCAAGACGACCTTTACCAGTCGCACGACCCCAATGCTCCCAATTATTTTGAACCCAAAGAAGCCCTGTTGGCGTTTACCGATTCGTTACCATTTATAACTTCGGCCGAAGCCATAGCAAAACGGCAATACGAGTTGATGCCCTTAAAATTGAATTTATCAGCAACATATCGGCTTACCGATAAAATGAAACTTAACTTTTCAGAGTACCTTTCTGTTGCCAACGGACGGACAACAAGTTACCTATCAGCCTACTACACTGTAAACCTGGGAACGAAACTTGAACTGAGCACCGGTTTAAACCTGCAGAATACCGAAAAACTTTTACCTGGGTTTGGCTGCAGCTACACCGGCAAAGGTGCACAGTTCTACCTGGCAACCAATAATATTTACAAGCTGGTGCAACCTTCTAAAGCAAAAAATTTAAATTTGTGGTTTGGCGTGAATTTTTTATTTAACACGCAGCAAAAATAGTTTTTAGTATGACATTATTTATTACACTATACGTTGTTAATTTCATCAGAACCCTAATAATAATTGCTGTTATCTACTTTGGATTTCGTTTTATTGTTCGCTATCTCTTTCCAAAAATAATCGATAAAGGGGTAAAAAACATGCAACAAAAAATGCGCGATCAACAACGTCAGCAACAACCCAAGCGACCTGAAGGGGAAGTAACGGTTGAAGGCAGGCCACAAGCCAACAACAAAGATAACAAGCAAAATGGTGAATACATTGATTTTGAGGAGGTAGATTAGAAGACTGCCCGTACACAACGTACGGCTTACTCAAAAAATTATCACTTTAAAAACCCTTCGCTCGAAAACGGCAATTTTGTAGGTTTCGGGGCCACAAAAACCTCTCCGGGGCAGGTATCGTTTAGCATTGTAACACCGGCGCCAATAATACAATTTTCGGCAATAGTAATGCCATCGCGTAAAACGGTTCCTTTTCCTAAAAACACATTCTTTTTAATTGTAATACAGCCTGATATACTTGCCCCCCCACCAATGTAACAATTATCGGCAATACGGGTATCGTGCCCAATATTACAGCTATCGCGCAAAAACACATTATTGCCTAAAACCACATTAGGCTGTACAGAAACACAAGCGGCCACAAAACAATTATCGCCTATTTTTAAATCGGAAAACACCGCTGCATTGGGATGGATAAAACTACCCAGCTTATAACCTTTTTCACGGGCTTCTTTACATTTTAATTCCCTATTCCGGTTTATATCAGAATAGCTCATGGCTACAAACATCTCGTATTTATCCGGGGGGTACATATTCTGAACCGTCTCAAACGGCACAACAGGTTTATCAAGAAAATTATCATCTTGAATGAATGAATCATCCACTGTAAAAGCAGCTACTTTTCTTTTTGAAAACTGCTGATAACAGTAAAATACATTTACTGCCATTGGCCCAATTCCAAACAAGACTATTTCTTTCATACCTATTTCAGTTTTACAATTTAACATTAAGTTTGAGGTAAGCTGGCATGGATACCTGTGAGCATAGCCTATGCCGCAACAGTTCAATCCCATCTATTTTTGTTTCTTCGGTAAAGCCGGCAAAACGATACGTTATATTCATCATCCGATTTTTTGATGTTGGTTTAAACACCGCTTTTAACTCCACCTCTTTTTCACGAGCCAGGTTTATCAGGTACCCCAACAAAACGGCACCAATACCGCGCGACATTACACGGCAAGACATTAAGAATAATTGTATCGTCCAAACTTTCAGATCTTTCTCAATTAAAATCAACCCGATATGCCCATACGTTCCAAACTTATCTTCCAACCGTGCCATTAGCAACAAATGATTTTCAGACTTTGCCAGCTCTTTTAATTCTTCGTAAGAAAAAGTTACTCCCGAGGAGTTAAGCTGATTGGTGCGTTCAGTTAATTCAACCGCCCTTTGCAAGTCGCTTTCGCCGGCCCGAAAAAGGTCGAGTTTCATTCCCAGTGTTTCCAGAAAATCGGTATTTGTACCCTGAAATAGCTGTTCTTTTTCCTTTCGTAAAAAATCGCTTTTGTACATTTCCCTGCGCAAAGCCGAATCGGAGGTTACAAATTCAGGATTCAGGTAATCAAGGTTTAGCAGGTCGTTGATTTCATTACCGTTAACACAGCGAACCTCGGGTAAGCGGAATTGCACCTCCTGACGTTCAAACTCCTGATCATCAACAAAAACAAGCGAATCGACACCGATATTTAACCCGGTGGCAATGTTTTGTAGTGCTTCCGATTTTGGATTCCAGCTTATCTGAGGTAACAAAAAAAAGTGGTCGACATCCATTTTTTGCAACTGATGCATCGCCTCATCATAATTATTTTTACTGGCCACCGATTGTAAAATACCACGTGAATCCAGCGTTTCAAGCACGTGTTTTATTCCCTCTTTCAGGCGCACCTCATCACCTTCGGGCAGCGTGCCGTGCCACAGGGTATTATCCAAATCCCAAACCACGCATTTGGCTATTTTATTGGCTCTACTCATAACTACAGGCTGAGTGGCTTAATTATATTTTGAAATCATCAGCTGCAGCATCTGATCAGATCCTTCAATCAATTGCATAATCTTGCTGTCACGGTAGAAACGTTCAACCGGATATTCATTGCTTAATCCATTGGCGCCATGCAACTGAACCGAAGCTTCGGAAGCTGATTTTAACATTTTTGTGGCCATGTATTTTGCTGCCAGAATTTCGCCAAATGCCTCTCTTTTTTTGGCTTCCATATATTTTCCGGCACTAAAACACAAAAGCCTGGCAGCCTTAATATCAACGGCCATTTCGCTGAGCATTCTTTTTACCAGCTGGTTATTGGCAATTGGCTCACCAAACTGTTTCCGGTTTTTGGTATAAAGTTTCGAGCTTTCCATACATGCCTGTGCCATGCCCACACAGCCCCAGGCAATACTGTAACGCCCAATATCAAGACCGGTAAAAGCAACAGGAAACAATCCAAATCCCACATTGCCCACCAGATGAGTTTGCGGAACACGAACATTTTTAAAATGAAGCTCTCCAAGCATGCATCCACGTGCGCCCAACAAACCGTTTATTGGCTTCACACTTAATCCGGGTGCACCTGATGGAACCAGCAGGCTACAAATTTTTCCGTTTAACTTTCCAAAAACCAAAAACAATCCGGCAATTTGAGCAAACGATATCCATTTTTTTGTGCCGTTTAAAACATAAAAACTACCCTCTTCAGTAACCTGCATTTCTATGCTGCTGGCATCGCTGCCATGCCCCGGCTCGGTTAATGCAAAAGCTGCTATTCGGGTACCACTGGTAAGTTGTGGGAGAAATTTATTTTTTAAGGGCTCGCTGCCCCAGCGATTCAGAACTGCTCCAACCATATTTTGCACTGTTAGTAAACTGCGCACCGATGTACAGGCTTTACCGGCTTCTTCGTTCAGCAGGCCAAAAGTTACAGGATCGAGATTCAGTCCACCACACGCTTCCGGAAGAATGGCACCCAGGTAGCCCGCTGTGGACAGTTGCTTAATAATTGATTCCGGCACTTGCTCCTCCCGGTCGATTTGAGCAGCCAGGGGGGCAATTTTAATCCCGAAAAATTCAGCATAACTGGCCTGGGCTGCTAATTGATTTTTGGAGAGTAGAACATTCATTATAACTAATTTTTGTTCTTTAAAACTAAGGTATTCAATGCGTCAACCGACCTAAAATTGTCGAGTTTAAGGTCTTCATTCGAAATTTCAAATCCGAATTCTGTTTCAATAAAATTAACCAGCTCCATAGCAAACAAAGAGTTTACCAGGCCTTGTTTAAACAGGTCTTCTTTGTCTGAAAATTTATCAGATCCAATGTGATTAATTAAAAAATCACGAATTTTTTGGGTCTGCTCTGTTGTAGTCATATCGTTTTATATTCTTTAAGTTGATAAAATCCTTTTCCGTTTTTCTTACCGTAGAAACCGGCATCAACTATTTTTTTAAGGTACGGGCAAGGTCGGTATTTGCTGTCGTTAAAGCTATCGAACAAAACTATCAGCGAGTTCAGAATAGTATCAAGGCCAATCAGGTCGGCGGTTTCCAGGGGTCCCATTTTATGCCCAAAACAGTTTTTAAACGTTTTATCTATGTCTTCAACAGTGGCAACTCCTTCCTGCAAAAGGTAAATGGCTTCATTAATGGTAAGCATCAGTACCCGGTTCGAGATAAATCCGGGCGAGTCGTTTACCATCACCCATTCCTTACCAAATGCCTTTAGAAACTGCTGGGTTTTTGCAATGGTTTCTTCACTTGAATGAAAGCCTTTTATCAATTCAACGGTGTTTTTCATGGGCACCGGGTTCATAAAATGAATACCAACAAACCGATCGGGCCGACCTGTAACTGAAGCTTGTTGCGTTATAGGAATAGTCGATGTATTTGATGCAAAAATAACATGAGGCGGGCATATTTGATCCAGCTCTTTCCAAAGCGTTTTTTTGATTTCCCAGTTTTCAGTTACATTTTCAATAATGTAATCTGCTTCCACCAGAGTATTAAGGGCTGAGGTAACAGTTAATTTACTTAACAAATTTTCCAATACCAATCCTTGCAGTTCCGGTTTAAACATGAGTAAGAACCGGAATTCCTTTTTAAAATTCTGCTTAAACTTAAGTAACTGATTTTCATCAACATCACAAAGAACAACGGATAAACCATGAGTCAATAAATCAATGGCCAGACCACTTCCCATAAGGCCTGCACCTATTACTCCTACTTTTGAAATTTCCATAGTTGAGGTTTCATAAACACGCCCAAATTACTGAAAATAGGAAAGAATTTACATTTTTCTCTGAAATTATTAAGAATCACTTATTTTTGTGCTTCAATTCAGATAATTATAGTTAGATGGCACAGGAAGATATTTTCAAGAAATTGGTAGCACACTGCAAAGAATACGGTTATGTTTTTCAATCGAGCGAAATTTACGATGGCCTTGGTGCAGTGTACGATTACGGACAAATGGGTGTTGAACTAAAAAACAACATCAAAAAATACTGGTGGGACAGCATGGTGCTTTTGCACGAAAACGTGGTTGGATTGGATTCGGCCATATTTATGCACCCAACTATTTGGAAAGCATCGGGGCATGTTGATGCGTTTAACGATCCGCTAATCGACAATAAAGACTCGAAAAAACGCTACCGTGCCGATGTATTGATTGAAGATGCCTTGGCAAAATTTGAAGCCAAAATGGATAAAGAAGTGGCCAAAGCTAAAAAACGTTTTGGCGATGCCTTCGACGAAAAACAGTTTCGCGAAACCAACCCTCGCGTTTTGGCTAACCAGAAAAAATACGACGAGCTACACGCCCGTTTTGCAAAGGCGCTTAACGACAGCAACCTCGAAGAACTAAAGCAAATCATCATCGATCAGGAAATTGCCTGCCCCATTTCAGGCTCACGGAACTGGACAGATGTGCGCCAGTTTAACCTGATGTTTTCAACCGAAATGGGATCGACTGCTGAAGGAGCATCAAAAATTTTCCTTCGCCCGGAAACAGCCCAGGGTATTTTTGTAAACTACCTTAACGTGCAAAAAACCGGACGAATGAAAATCCCGTTTGGGATTGCACAAATTGGTAAAGCATTCCGTAACGAGATTGTTGCCCGCCAGTTTATTTTCCGCATGCGCGAATTTGAACAAATGGAGATGCAATTCTTTGTGCGCCCTGGCTCTGAGCTCGACTGGTTTGAAAAATGGAAAGAAACCCGCATAAAATGGCACCGTGCCCTTGGCTTTGGCGACGAAAATTACCGTTTCCACGAGCACGAGAAACTGGCACACTATGCTAATGCAGCCGTTGACGTGGAATACAAATTCCCCTTTGGCTTTAAAGAAGTAGAAGGCATACACTCGCGCACCGACTTTGACCTGTCACAGCACGAAAAATATTCAGGCAAAAAAATTCGCTACTTCGATCCGGAGTTAAACGAATCGTATGTGCCATACGTAGTAGAAACATCAATTGGTGTCGACCGCATGTTCCTGCAAGTAATTTCGGCCAGTTATTGCGAAGAGCAGCTGGAGAAAGATTCGCGTGTGGTACTGAAACTGCCTCCGGTACTAGCTCCTGTAAAACTGGCGGTTATGCCACTGGTTAAAAAAGACGGACTACCGGAAAAAGCCCGCGAAATCATCGACGAACTGAAATTTGATTTCAACTGCCAGTACGACGAGAAAGACTCGATTGGCAAACGTTACCGCCGCCAGGATGCCATTGGTACTCCATTCTGTGTAACGGTTGATCATCAATCGGCTGAAGACAACACAGTGACCATTCGCTACCGCGACACCATGGAACAGGAACGTGTAGCCATTGCCGATTTAGGCAAAATTATTGGAGAGCAGGTGAGTTATAAAAATCTATTTGAGAAATTATAGGTTTCGGAAACCATGACTTAACACCCCCGATTATTATATGTGATAAAATTTATGCAATTTTATCACATATTTTTTTGTTAATAACGAATCAAAAATTCCACATACAATGGATATAAAATCTTTATTGAAAAGTGTACTCCCGCATGTTTTGGCCGTTGTTGCCATGCTTGCCGTTTCATCGGTTTATTTTTACCCGGCCTGGGAAGGCAAAACCTTGCAGGGCGAAGATGTTGTTGGTGGCTACGGCAAAGGCCGCGAAGCCCGCGATTTCAGAACATACGAAGATGAAAGAGTACTTTGGAACGGATCTATTTTTGGTGGAATGCCCGAATTCGTTCATGCACCTTACGAAGGGGCATCATCGATGAAAAAGATTTTTTACTTGCCCAACAAACTCGGAATGCCACGCGAAGTAGCTTCCATTTTTTGGTACATGTTAGGTTTTTATATCCTGCTGATTGCATTAGGTGTCTCGCCTAAGCTTGCTGCCGGGGGCTCCATGGCCTTTGCCCTTGGCTCCTACAATGTAATTATCATCCTGGCCGGCCATTACATGAAAGTGTATACCCTGGCCTTAATACCGCCAACCCTTGCAGGCATCATTCTTATATTTAAAGAAAAATACCGGTGGGGCCTGATACTAACCTCCTTTTTCCTGGCAATGCAAATAACCATGGCACACATACAAATGATGTATTATTTTCTGATCGCCATGTTGTTTTTTGGTTCTGTTGAGTTGGTCTATCAAATCAGGGAAAAGAACCTAAAGCAATTCTCGAAAACCATAGTTGTGTTATTGGCTGCAGCCGCTCTGGGTATTGCTCCCAACTATGCCCGTTTAATTAACTATTACAAGTTCAATGATCAGTCGATTCGGGGAAGCAGCGAACTAACCATTGGCAACGAAGGCGTTAAAACCGACAAAGGATTAGACAAAGACTACATAAACATGTGGAGCAGTGGCGTTGATGAAGCCATGATGGTTATTGTTCCGAATGTAAAAGGCGGCTCAACGGCAGCCATTAAACAAAACCGCGACTTATTAAATGCGCTACCACGACAACACCGCCAAACCCTGGGCAACTTCAACCAATATTGGGGAAATCAGCCCTTCAGTGGCGGTCCAAATTACCTGGGTGTTGTCTTTGTATTTCTTTTTATGCTTGGCCTGTTTCTGGTAAAAGACCACCTGAAAACAGCCATACTCCTGCCGGTTATCCTGTTTCTTTTGCTTGCCATGGGCGGTAACCTGTCGTGGTTTACCGATTTGTTTATCGACTATTTCCCGATGTACAATAAATTTCGAACACCGGTATCAATACTGGCCATTTCGGCCATTTTACTAAGTTTCTTTGCACTGTACAGCACTTATTTAATCAGCTCCGACCGAACATTATTAGAGAAAAAAGCCACGTTGCCTGGAATGAAAAAGCCGCAACCGGTTTATTTGCTCGTTTCAGGTATTTTTATTTTGTTTCTGCTAATTAACCTTGCCTTACCCAATTTATTTAACAGCTACATTAGCGATGTTGAGCAAAACCAAATCTTTCAGTGGCAAAAACAGCCTAACATTGCCAACCAGCTCGATGGTTTAATTGGTGCTTTGGTTGATTTTCGCATCGGCGTATTCCGTGCCGATTTATTCAGAGCCCTGGTGTTTGTTGTAGCATTAACAGCCTTATTCTATTTCTTCTCGAAACAAAAAATAAAAAAAGAAGTATTGTGGGGATTAATTATTCTTCTGGCTGTTGTTGACTTCTGGGGTATTAGCCGACGTTATGTCCCCATCGAACAATTCCATAAGCAAAGCCTGGTAAAAGAGGCCTACCAGCTATCTGATGCCGATTTGCAGATTTACCAGCGCGAGTTACAGGCCAACCCCGAATTGCAACAAAAATTCGAAGCCTACAAAGCCAAATTTAAACCTCAAAACAAGGACGAGGAAAATGAAATTCTTACCCATGTAATTAATAAATACACGCATTTTAGAGTCTACAACATTACCGGTTCGCCATTCCAGGAGAACGTTACCGCCAATGCCCATAAATCAATAGGTGGTTACCATCCGGTAAAACTACGGAGGTACCAGGACATGATTGAGCACCACATTGGAAAAATGAACCGGGGTGTACTAAACATGCTAAATGCAAAATATTTTATTACTCAACAGGGACTACAGGTTAATCCTTCGAACCTCGGAAATGCATGGTTTGTTGACTCCGTAAAGTGGGTTGATAATCCAAATGAAGAGATTTTAGCACTAAACGATATTGATGTTGCCAAAACTGCAGTCATTCGCAGCAAAAACAAGGACAAGGTTGGGACAATTAGTACCACCGGTTCGGCAAACGAAAGTATAGAACTGATACAATACAACCCGGATACCATGACTTACCACGTTCAGACCGACAGCGAACGACTGGCTGTATTTTCGGAGGTGTATTATCCCGACTGGAAAGTGCTAATTGATGGAGAAGAGAGTGATATTATTGTTAGCAATTATATTTTGCGCAGCGTTGTTATTCCGGAAGGAGAACACAAGGTGGAATTTATTCTACACCCGGCCACGTATTATACATCTAACGTAATTTCGCGTTATGCATTTTATTTGATGTTGTTAATTGTAATCGGATCAGTTGCATTTGATTTGTACATAAGAAAAAAAGCTATTGGCGCAACCGCATAAGAGCACTAAGAATGAAGTATACAGTAATTGTTGCAGTTTACAACCGTGTCGATGAGGTTCAGGAGCTTCTTCGCTCGGCAGAGAAACTCGATTTTGATCGCAAAAATTTCGAGATTCTTTTTGTTGACGATGGCTCGAAAGATGGTTTTGAGGCCTATATAAAAAGTTACAAATCGGAAACAGGACTGCAAATCAGAGCGATTTACCAGGAGAATAAAGGCCCCGGAGAAGCGCGGAATAACGGAATGAAAAATGCCTTGGGTGAGTATTTCATTTATGTAGATTCCGATTGCACCTTCCCGCCGCATTGGTTAAAAGAAATCGACAAAGAGGTTGTAGCCAACAACTACGATGCTTTTGGTGGACCCGACACCTTTCACCCATCGTTCTCGCCACTGTTAAAAGCCATTAACTATTCCATGACATCGCTGATTGGTACAGGCGGAACACGCGGCAATAAAAAATCGGTAGGCAAATTCTACCCCCGAAGCTTTAACATGGGCGTTCACCGAAAGATTTTTGAAAACATTGGGGGTATGAACAAACTACGCCACGGCCAGGACATGGACTTCTCGCAACGCATTTACGATGCCGGCTATAAAGTAGGTTTGGTTGCCGATGCTTTTGTGTACCACAAACGACGTACGAGTATATCCAAATTCTACCGCCAGATTTTTAACTGGGGAGTAGCGCGCATTAACCTGGCACAACAACATCCGGCCATGTTAAAACCGGTACACCTGCTTCCGGCAGCAATTGTTATTGGCTTAATTGCCTTGTGTGTGTTTACACTGTTGGTTCCGGTAACTGCCCCATTTTTGTGGACATTAACAGGCATCGGGTTCGCGCTAATTGTTATTTGGGCCTTTCTGGAATCCTTGTTTAAATATAAATCGCTGGCTGCAGCTCTTTTAAGCCCGGTAACGTTGAACATACAGGTTTTTGCCTACGGCTTTGGATTAATAAAAGCACTGTGGCAAACAAAAGTATTGGGAAAACAAGAGGCACGTGGATTTGTAAAAGGGTATTACGGAAAAAAGAAGAAATAATTCAGGCATGAGTACGCTGCCCAAAATAAGTGTTATTACTGTTGTTTTTAATGCCGTCGAGCTGCTTGAGCAAACCATTAAAAGCATCATCTGCCAGAGCTATGCTAACCTTGAATATATTGTTATTGATGGTTCCTCTACAGATGGCACGGTTGATATCATAAAAAAGTACGACAAAGCTATTACGCACTGGATTAGCGAAAAAGATACCGGCATTTACGATGCCATGAACAAAGGCCTGAAAATGGCCAGCGGCGATTATGTAATTTTCATCAATGCCGGCGATATGTTGTACGCTTGCGATACACTTGCAAAGATTCCGTTTGCAGCACATCCTGAAGCAGATGTTTTTTATGGAGAAACCGTAATAATCAGCGATAAAACCGGCGAGGATCTGGGATTACGGAAAAAAGTGCCACCACGAAACCTCAGTTGGAAACATTACCAAAAAGGCATGGTGGTTTGCCATCAATCGATATTTATAAAAAAGTCGATTACTACGAATTACAACACCAGTTACCGGCTTTCGGCCGATGTTGAATGGGTAATTTTAGCTTTAAAAAAAGCTCAAAAGGTTGTTTATGTCGATTGTATTATTTCCAGGTTTCTAAGTGGAGGTGCCTCGCGAAAAATGCAAAAACTGAGCCTGAAAGAACGATTTTCGGTGATGCGAAAGTATTTTGGGTTGATTCCAACCGTTTTCAGCCATATTGGTTTTATTTTCGACACGCTGGCAGTGAAGCTAAAATTGAGGCCTTTGTACCGAAAAAACTATTTTAAGCCGGAATAATGCAGAAAAAGAATATACTGTACATACATCATAGCGGACGGCTTGGAGGCGCACCCAAAAGCTTAAGTTTATTGCTTGAGAAAATTGACAAAACCCGTTTCGAACCCATAATTCTGGCCCTTCAAAACGGACCTGCTATTGAAATGCTAAAAAAAACAGGGGCAAAAGTTATTGTAAAACCCTGGCTGTTTCCTTTTCATGGTTCAACAGTTTCGGGCATGCCTTTCAGTCATCTGGTAAAAAACTATTTATTTGTAATTCCTACTTTTTTTGGTGCCCGAAGAATCATAAAAAAAATAAATCCCGATTTTATACACCTTAACAGCACCTGCCTGTTTACCTTTGCTGCCGCAGCAAAATCTATCAATAAAAAACTAAAGGTAATAACCCACGTTCGCGAGCCGCTGTTGCTAAACCTGTTTGGCAAAATTTTAAAAGTTGCCAATTATCGCTACACCGATGGCTATATATCGATATGCAAAAACGACCAGAGCCGGATGCTACTAAAAAACAAACCGGCAACTGTTGTCTATAATTTTATCAATTTCAGCGATTATAACCCTGGTATAACAAACAGGGTTTTGCGCGACGAGCTTCAATTGAAAAACGACGCTATTATTTGCTTAAGCCTGGCACGTATTTCAAAACCCAACGGAATACTGGAACTGATAGAACGGTTTAAGGCATTAAACAAGTCGTTTACGAAATTTAAACTGGTAGTGGTTGGTCTAAAACAAAACAACAGCTACGAAAAAAAGTGTATCGAAGCGGCAAAATCTAATCCAAATATTTTTTTGCTTCCTTTTCGTACCGATGCTACAGCGCTGATTGCTTCATCTGACATTATGCTTTGTTCGTTTACAGCACCGCACTTTTCGAGGGCAATTATTGAAGCATCGGCCATGGGAAAACCAACACTCGGAAATAATATTGGTGGCGTAGACGAATTAATCGATGATGCAAAAACCGGTTATTTGTTTAATATCCACTCGCAGCAGGATTTTGAGGAAAAACTTAGTAAATTGAAAGACGAAAAACACCGCGAAGTGCTGGGCCGCAATGGCTATAGCTTTGCACAGGCAAATTTTGATGCAGAAAAGAATGCACAAGCCACCTTTAAGTTTTACGAACAATTTTTGGAACTATGAAACTATTGGAGTCGCTCACACGAATTATTTACCGACTTTACCACCTTCCGCTTTTTATTGTGTTTAAGGTGCAATACAAAACCTTTCCGCGCATAAAAGGGCGCATGTTTTTGCGCAATAAGGGAACAATGCAGCTTGGCTCCGGAGTTCGGATTAACTCGCTGTATGCAGCCAATGCCATTGGTGGACAAACATTTATGAGCATAAAAGTAAGACCGGGAGCCACTTTAAAAATTGGCAACAACGTAGCCCTGTCGAATAGTGCCATATATTGTGCCGACAGCATAAGCCTTGAAGATGATGTTTTTATTGGTGGCGACTGTAAAATTTACGATACCGATTTTCATTCGGTGCTGTACGACGAACGACTGGCCGTACCCGAAGAAGGAAAACGCACAGCGCCGGTGTGCATAAAAAAAGGGGTATTGGTGGGTACCGGAAGCATCGTACTAAAAGGCGTTACCATTGGCGAAAAAAGTGTAATCGGCGCCGGGTCGGTGGTAAGCAAAAACATACCACCAAACGAAATTTGGGGCGGCAACCCCATTCAGTTTATTCGGAAGATTGAGCAGTAAAATACTTAGTCTGCTTTTTGTAGTAATTCATTAATGTATTTTACCACCAACTCCTTACTTTGTCCCTCGTTCTCCGTTCCCAGAACAGCATTATACCCTTTAGCTCGCATATATACATCAGGTTTTTGATCCTTTATCGATCCAATATAATCCATTAATGTTAATTCATCCTCGTATTTAGGAATCAAGCCGTTTTCAACATATCCATAATTATCCTTCTTGAATTGATCTGAACATACGAAGAATACACTTGGAATATTTAGAAGCGTTGCTTCTAGATGCACCGATGACGCTGATGCGATCTGAAAATCGATCTTTCCCAGGTAATCAAAAATTCCCTCCTGTTTTGAGTTCGAAAATTTAGTGATCTTTACAATATCGTCAATGTTCCTCCTTTCGGCTGGATGAGGTCGAAAATGGATAGACATTTCAGGAAATGCAGCATTTAATTGAGCCACCAACTTACTAATCCTTTCAAGATCGTCAACCAGACTCATTGAAATACCAATATTTCTAACCACCCTATTTCTATTTCGTTTCGAGAAATAAGGATCGAATTTAGGCATTCCCACTAATTTGACACTACCTTCAATCGGACCAATTCTTTTATATTTCCTTAAAGTATCCTCTCCCTCAAGTAATGATAAGTCAAATTTTAAGGGTGGAAATTTTTCTGAAATACTTGCATGCTGTATATAAACCGTTGCTATCCCTATCTTTTTTGCAGCTTGTAATAAGGCTCGTTGGTCGAACCTGTGATCATTGGCAAAAACGATTAAACGTGGTTGGTATATTTCCAGAATTTTTACCCAATTCTCAAAATATCCAAGCGATTTTCCTAACACATAGTTATAGTTTTCCTTAGATTTTCTTCGTGCTTGAATCCTTTTTTTCAGTTTCACAAATTTAATTAAGTGAACAAAACGATGGGCACAATAAATATTTTTCCACTTTTCCTTTTTTAGTTTTTCCTGATAAGCGCCTAAAAAAACTGCATTTTCAAAATATTCGGCCAGAAACTTTATGGAATCATAATTGTTCTTCGAACCCACATACAACCAAATCTTATTTTTAAAATATTGCTCTCGTTGATACCTAAAACTTTTTGGTTCAAATACAAATTGAAAGTATTTAATTAATGGTCCTATCAATATCTCTGAAATTAGTCTGATTTTTTGGGGTAATGAAATCGGTATTAATTTCTTTTTTAGATTTGAAGGTAGTTGGTCATATGCTCCGGTATAATACACATGCAAGATGTCTTGATATATAAGATACAAATGCTTCATTAATTCCTATACCAAACTTTTGATAAAAGCACCGATTCCCTAGATGGGTCATTGTCTTTATCAAGTTCATTAGGAAACGAACCTACATATCCTAAATCTTCAAAACGATCCTTCCTTAAAAAAGTAAACTCCATAAGAGTGGGAATATTTATTCCTTTAATCTTACTGACTCTTCCCCAATTGTTTGGATGTATATGAACACAATTATGATTTAACAATAACTTATCAAATACGGGAGATACAAACTTAAAAAATTCCTTATCCCATAACCTGTCAAGTCCATGAAATTCGATAATAATGATTCTAAATCGGTTTAACAAGTAACTTGACATATTAAGTATAGACGCATATTCTGCACCTTCAATATCCATTTGAAGTAACAAATCCTTATCATTAGCATTACTAGAATTCACCCAATCATCCATGGTAATATAATCTTCATCTGAATATGGACCTATATATTTCTTTAAAAAATGAAAATCCTTGTTATTCACCTCTGGAGGATTAACGGATTTATCCGCTAAAAAAATTTTCATCCCTATAGAAAGACAATCTAGTTCAAATTGATATTTGTTATCTACTCCTGGTGAAAAACATGCATTAATCCCCTTAAAGTCATTTGGTAATATATATCCTCCATCTTTCTCTGGTCCCAAACGAATTAATTCTTTATCTATCTTTTTAGGGTGCAACCTCCTGATTAATTTCAACACTAATTTTTTACTGGTCTGTCTATTTAAGGTCAATCCTATTCTTGAAAAAATATTTTGAATTTTTCTCTCAATATTAATCATCGTTGCTACAATTTTTTTAGAAGTCTTTGTAATTTTCTAATTCTAAATTCAAATTATTGTATTCAGAGCACAAATAACTCTTTGTGGTATGCATATAATTAAGCATAAAGGAGTTAAGATAATAATTCATTTTGTTTTCATTTCGCAATTCAATCAATCTTCTTAGGTTAAAGATCAGTGAGTTATATTTTTCAAAATATAAACCATCCCCTAATTCTGGAATTATTTCATCTAATTCAGCAATTGAATTAAAAAAGATTACCCCGTTCAAGTCAAAACCCATTTTCTGAACAGCATCTTCACCTCCCCAATATATGGGAACGGTTTGAGTTTTTATACAGTCAAAGAACTTTTCAGAAACATATTCTGGATATTTACCATTCTCAATCACAATCTGAAATTTATGTTTAGTGAAAGCAGCATCTATATTGCCAAATTTTTGGTAACCCGAACCAAATATATTCAAGTCTTGTCCATATTGTTTCACCACACTATGTCTTAATTTGTGCCCCTCTAAAAACCTTTTATTGGAGCTAACAATTGATACGAGTTCTGACTTATCTTTAAATAATGTACCAACTTCTATATTAACGAAATTATCATTATTAACATAGAGAGTTCGACAACAAACATAATTCTCTAAACCAAAAAAATTCTTGAAAGAAACCTCACCGTCAAAATTCATGTACGGCTTAATCCAATCCTCATGTTCAATAAGGGCAGGAGATTCAATTGCAAGGAGAATATTACTTTTCTTTTCATCATATTGTTCAGGAATGAATTTGTTGTAACAGATATTTATATTATTCCTTTCATATAAGGATCTCAATTTATTAACAACTCCTAACTTCAAATGGCTTCCAAACAAATTATTCTTCCTCAATTTTCTCCGAATTCGAAATTTCATATATTGACTCCTGTTCATTTTTATTACCAATTTTCGGATAACACTTTTAGTATATCATTAATATATCTTTTGTATCCTCGAATATAATATTTTCCACAAATTCTCTAAAGGCACCTTCTCCTCCAGCCTTGTTTGTGACAAATTGCACAATACACTTAATGTACTCAGGGGCATTTGCAGGAGCTGCGCTAAAACCCACAGCTCGCAATAATTGAACATCACCAATGTCATCACCTATGTATGCCACATCTTTCATTGAAATTGACAAATCATAGCACAAACTTTTGGCTACACTCAACTTATCTGAAATCCCCTGAAACAAATAATCTACTTTAAGCTTTTGTGCCCGTCGTTCGACGATATCTGTCTTTTCCCCTGTTATTATGCCAACAGGAATATTTTTCGCATGAGCAAATAAAATCCCCGCACTATCCGAGGTATTAAATTTTTTCCATTCGTTCCCCGTTTGGTCATAATACATGCCACCATCAGTCCAAACACCATCAATATCTGTGAGAATTAATTTTGGTAATTTCATTATTCTACCATTTTTGGATAAATAATTTCATTGGCCAAGATATCAGTTTTTGCTCTTTTCCCTAAAATTTGTTGTTTATCAGCCCATTTTACACCATCTCCAGGACTTAATAAATGAATATCTTCAATCGTAATTAACTGTCCTTCTTTTATAGATTTTAGGCTTGCTACCGAACGTTCCAATTTGTTTCTAGCAGCAGCAACATCTTGTTCAATTCTTAGTTCTTCCTTTCCTTTTGAAAGTTCCAGATTCCTAATATCTCTTACCATTCTGTTAATTCCATCAATACCCAACGAACCTGCCTGATCTGTACCTTTCATTTGTCGATCCAGAGTTATATGCTTCTCTATAATTTCTGCTCCCATTGCCACAGCAGCAACAGGAGTAGAAATTCCAATGGTATGATCAGAATAACCTATTGTATATTGGGAATAGTGTTTTTTCAAATAATTTATCGAGTTGAGATTTACATTTTTATATTTTGTGGGATATTCCGAAACACAATGAAGAATAGAAACTGAACTATGGTGCTTCGTAATAATAGCGAGTGCATCTTCCAATTCTTGTACACCGCCCATCCCCAACGACAGGATTATAGGAATCTTTGTTTCAGCCATCATTTCCAATAATGGCAGATTAGTTAAATCTCTTGATGCTACCTTTAACTTGTCAGGACTAAATAACTTCAGCATCTTTAAAGTTCCGGGGGCGCATAATGTTTCTACAAAATCAAGATTTAATGCTTTGGTGTGCTTGTACACTTCAAAATGTTCTTCATCCGATAACTCCAAACGTTCACGATGTTCTCCATATGTTTTACCAAATGAATGAGCATTGTCATATGGGCGCGACATTTGTGAAGCAGAGAGTTCTTGCTTTAGATCACGCTTCGTTAATTTCACTGCATCTATTGGACTAAGCTTCTCACCAAACAGCTTATCCACAACTGGTCGGGCCGCAACCTCTACCAGCAACTTGGCCAAATCTACAGACCCATTATGATTTTGCCCAATTTCTCCAATTATGTATACGCTTTTATTCATGCCGTTACTTCTTATTTTTTGCAGTTTCTGATAACATGTTATTTATTAAATCTGGATGGTTCGAAACAAAGCTAACAATATCCGTGTAATCTATGCGTAAACTTCCAGTGTATAATTTCTTAAAAATTAATTGTGCATTAGTGAAATCTTGCTCAGTATCTACTGTCAGTCTTATAAAATCGTTTCTTGTCAAAACAGTAGGAGCATCAATCCAATTTACGCTAAATTTCTCTTTATGTTCGTAAATATAATTGGTAACATGTTCATGGTAAAAATTTTCACTGGTATATTTCATTACCCTTTGTAATGCATCTAGTGTTGTAAGCTCAGTAAAAAAACCAAGGCCGGTTTTCATGCTTGGTTTTTTATTTATACGATGCGTCAGATAATCCATAGTGTCTGTCCAGCTATTTAATAAATCGGCTATGAACTCCATATTCAGGAATGGATTATCTGCGCATATACGAACTATTTTCTGATACCCGTAATGAACGGCCGTATCAACAAACCGTTTTAACACATCATTCTCACTCCCGCGATAAACTTCAATTCCTGTCGATTCAATATTTTTACAAAACTTATCATCAATTGGATTAGTCGTTGTTGCCAGAACAATCGGTATTTCAGGAAAAGAATTTTGCAAATTCGAAATTAAAATCTCAGGAATTGTCAAATCATTAAAAAAAAGTTTTGTCATTTTGCCGGGAAGCCGCGAAGAACCAGATCTGGCCTGTATGATAAATCCGATTTTATTCATATAATTCTTTTTGCGATCAATTTCTGTACTGAAAGTTTACATATTGTGCTTTCAAACAAATATATTATAATTCAGCTAACAATTCTTGGTATAACAAGTGTGCATAATTCTTACCCCAAAAATCCTTTTAGTTTTTTGATCAAATCAACAATGTGTTCTCTGTTAAAAATAATATTATAGATAAAAAAAGTAATCGAGGGACAGATTATTCCTACTATTCCATGCATTAACAATCTTGCTTCCATCATAGCCAATAAAGCCAAGGTAACGACCATAGCAACGATACCTCCAATAAATACTGATTTAATATGCATTAATTGCTCCCAGAATCCATATTCTACATACCTTTTTGTAGAGGTAGTTAACATTACCACTTGAATAGTTGTAATAAACAACTCCCCAATTATTAATAATTCAACACTCTCTCTTCCAACAATCAGAATGTTAACAATCCTTAGAATATTAATTACCATGTTAATAGAAAACAACAATTTACTTTTCCCCAACGCAAGTAACACTTTTGCATTTATGTTCACCAAAGGCGCTAATAATCCAATAAAACATAACAATTTAAAATAGGGTATCATAGGTGTCCACTTCTCGCCCAGGACTATAATAACAAACGGGGTTGCGATCGAATATAATGTGATAAAAAGAGGGACAGTAAATATCATCGTATTCTCATTGAAACGCCTTATTCCATTTGCCATTCTAACCACATCTTCCTGCATTTTTGAAAGCACAGGAAAAGCAACCATTCCTATTGCTCCTGAAATTTGCCTTTTTGCAATATCAACATATTTCTTTGAGTTAGAATAAAAGCCCAAAACTTCAGTACTATACAATTTTCCTATAACCAACTGATAAATATTGGAAAATGAGTACGCCAAAACCGAATCAAATAATGTCCACCCTGCGAAATGAAATAGTTCAATAGCTGATCTACTTCTAAATAAAAGTTTCGGTCGCCAAGTTGATGTACACCAAATGCCTGACACATAAATCATACGATTAAAAACCATTTGAACCGCCAAACTCCAAACTCCCATATTAAACAACGCCATTACAATTCCACAAACACCTGATGTTGAAGCCGCAATCAAGGTTAAAAGAGCGTTCTTTCTAAACTGAATACCCCTCATCATTTGAGCAAGTTGTACAATTCCAAATGCATTTACCAGCAAGTTTATCATTACAAAGCGAGTGAGCTTAGTCAAACTTGGCTCGTTAAAAAATATTGCTATTAAAGGTGCGCATAACCATAAGGTAATATAAACGAAAATGCTAAGTCCTAGATTTAGATAAAACGCAGTGTTGACATCTTCATCATTTATATCTTTTTTCTGTACCAAAGCACTTCCTAAACCCCCTTCCACTATTGCATTGGCTACTGCAAAAAAGAACATTATCATTCCAATTAATCCATAATCTTTCGGATTTAAAATACGAGCAATAATTATTCCAATTACAAACTGTACAGCATACCCCCCAAACTTCTCTATAGTAGTCCAAAATACGCCTTTAATAGCCTGATCTTTTAATGTTTCTGGCATTTATACTCTGATAAGTTTCTGAAATCATTAAATAACACACATCAGGGATTAGCAGATCCTAATCATTTTACTCCATGTTACCATGACTGTCATTTTATATTTAATATTCTACATTCAAAAATATTTCAAGGCTTGGAAGCTATCACAATTTTACCACGAAAATAACCTTTCTCAACAAACAACTACCGTATTAGCAAAAACTTTCTTGGAATTTCAGACGGAGCTAACTACGAGCTTGCTCAGTACTTTAGAATACCACAACCAACCAAAAACACCAGTAATAACAGGCCTTTCAGCCCATTTTCAAGATAGCAGACAGCCATTATCTTATGGCAGATAGTGGTTATCTTCTACCAGATGATGATTATCTTACGTCAGCGAAGGATAATCTTGCGTCAGATTAAGGCAATCTGATGGGGTAGAAACCTTATCTTATAAAAGATGTATTACATCTTATGGTTTTTTGGCTTCCTCTGCTGTCAGCGTAACAGAAACTGCTTGTTGGGCAAGTATATCGTATAAAAGATGACATTCATCTTATGGCAGATAATGATTATCGGGTGCAAGACAGGCCTTATCGGCTGAGGTAGCATCTTTTTCGGACAGCAGAGAAAAAATTCCTTCTGGGAGCGAAGTTTGAATTTATGATTGATGCTCTCCTGGAGGGAGTCGAAAACACAATCAGGGTGAGCCCTACCCCTCGTTTGCAACGAGGGGTTTCTACTATTTTCGTTTTCAACGAAAAATGCTTAAACATCAAGTTCAATATCGACCAAACCTTTTACTCCTGAATAATCCACAGCCGAACTAAACAAATATTCATGCGGATAAGCAACAATCAATGCTTTCACTGGGTTCTCCAGGGAAAGCTTCTAATTCAATCTTGCACTAATCCATATCAAACAAACAAAGTGGTTTTTTGGGTGTTGATGCCACGTCGACATGGGCAGCCAGCATTAATAGTATAAACCCAATTAATATGGGTAGCGATGCAATCATTACCTGTCCGGTGGTAGCTAAAATTCCCTCAACGTAACTTCTTATCCAAAACCGGGCTCCTGTTGCAATACCGAACAGCATAAATAGGGTTCCGAAAATAATTTCGAGGGTAGCAATATTAAAATCGCGTAAAAAGTAATTGTAAAATATGCGTTTGAAAAAACGATTTAAATATTTTAACGGGAAGCTAAGTGCAGTATGTGAAATACTCAAACTGCTTTCTTCATCCTCGTATATGGCTTCCATGGGCATATCGGTAACCACCGCGTTAATAGTTGACAAACGAAAAAGCATATCGCTCTCAAAAAAATACCGGTTCTCAATTTTATCGAGCGGTAATAAGCGCAGGGCATTTTTATGTATGGCAACAAATCCGTTTGTGGGATCCATAATATTCCAATACCCGTTAACAAACTTATTAATAAGCGAAAGTATACTGTTTCCAAACAAGCGCATGGCCGGCATTCTGCTTAACGACTCGAGGTTATAAAAGCGGTTTCCTTTTGCATAATCAGCCTCCTGATTACAAATTGGCTGAATTAAGCGTTTTATCAGGTGCGGCGACATTTGCCCGTCACCGTCCAGTTTTACACAAATATCGTAACCGGCCAGTAGTGCCCAACTAAATCCGGTTTTTACAGCTCCGCCAACACCCATGTTTTCCTTGTTATAGACTACTTTCACGCGCGAATCGCTGCACTTTTGCTCCACATACTTTCCACTTTCTTCCGGGCAGCAGTCATCAACCACAACAATGGAGTCGACCTCCTCGCCTATTTCTGTGAGTAAATTAAGTATTTGTGCTTTTACTTTATAGGCCGGTATAACAACTGCTACCTTCATAATATTTTGTGTAAATGTGTATTTTCGATTTTGCCGATTAGTTCAACAGTATATCAGATAAAATTTTATTCGTGCTTTGGCTTTTCAGGTATACCCAGAAAAATTTCCAAGCCCTTGAAAAAACGGTTCAGCGGATAAATCTGAAAAACATAAAACCATATTAAAGCAACTGTTCCGAAAAAGAAACGCTTTGCCGATGCATCCATAATATTTTCAATTGAATCGGCCTTCAATTGCAACTGGTTTAATAAAAACAGGTATCCCACAAGCGGTAGCAAAATAAGTGCTAACAACAAGAATGTATCTTTCTTCTTTATTACTGCCCAAACATTAATAACTATAACCGCCGCAAACAAATAAAAACTTATGCCATAATAACTGGGGTGGAAAAAATTCTTCCACGCTCCCCTTAGAATTTTAGCCATATATTCCGAATCCATATTTGGAACTATACTTAAATTTACCTGAACAAATGGTTCCATAATTGCGGCATTCATTTTTAAAAATAGTTGCCAGCAAACAAAAGGTAACAAGCTTAGCAGCAAAAGGTATAGGTTCTTAAATTTTTTCTCCGAAAAATGTACATAAAACACAAATAACAGGGCGGTAAAAATATACACAATCCCTTCGCTACGTATCCAGCCATTCAGCGAAAGCATAATAACGGCCAGGTAGAAATACTTCATTTCTTTTCTTTTATACCAGGTAAACAAAGCAATTAGTCCTAATGATGCGTACATGGCCTGGGGAACGCTGGTGGTATTTAAAGCACTTTGTGCCAACAACTCTGGAGACAGCGCCAAACCAAGTGTAGCCATTATTGCAGCTGTTGATGACAAATTTTTTACAGCAAGGCCATAAAAAGCAACAACAAAAGATATAAATAGCAAGGCCGGTATAATCTTCGATGACTGAAACCCAAAAATATAGGCATATGCCAAACTCAATGATGTTAACGGCGGATATGCTGCTCCAAAGCCAACTGATCGGTCGGAAATTAAGGAATTAAGAAGGCTACCCTCACTGGCGATTGCTTTTGCATACAAATCGAAAGAGCTAACCGAGTCGGTGGAGAATGTAGGAGTATAAAGACTCTTTTTGGTTACAAAAAACAAAATACCCGCAACGGCCATCACTAAAACCAGCCAAATCAAATTAAACTTTCCTACTTCCCAAAATTGTTTCTCGCCCACCACTTCTGCTGCATTAACAAGTTTTTGGGGCTGAATAATATACCTGAGATTAAAGGCCACTAAACAAAAGCCACCAGCCAGAAGTAAACTATTTTGTGTTAAACCAATACCAACAACATTAAGTAAGAACATAATAAATGTAACGACTCCCATGCCCGCCGGAAATGATAAGCCCAGAATTTCGATAAATGAAAAACGGCCTGCCACCCATCGCAAAAAGCTAAAGCCAAGTATAAAAGCTAGAAAAATGCTTAAAAAATTCATTTGATGTTGTTTGGATTAATTGGTAAAACGGTAAACTTAGGTTGATTTTTTACCCGATAGGGCAGCTTTTCATACTGCTTGCCACCAATGATGGCAACATGGGTAATTTTATCCATGTACACTGAATCCTGTTCCAAATCCGCGTATACCGCTTTTCGTGGATAAATCATATAAGTGGTATGTTTTTTTGATCTCAACCACCCTATCTTTCTTTTTTTATCTTGCTGATCTACCTCGTCAACCACCTGAGGTGACGGCATCAGAATAATTGCCGAATCAGGCGTATTTTTGTTTATGTATTGCAGGTAAGCTGCGAAATACCCCATCTTCATCTGCTGTCGCTGCTCAAAAGTATAATCCGGATATTTTTCCATTGCTTTCCAGTTTGAAACAATAAAGTTGTTCCATAACCACTGGTAGCCTTTAACCTTTGAGGAATCGTAAATAGTTGAAAACAGAAGAAAAAACAGCAGTCCGATTACAGCATTACGAAAAAGAAAACCCACCCAGTTTTTAGAAGGGCGTTTCAAACTTTCATATTTCGATTTTTTCTGCTTTTTTTTCTTGTGGTATGGTTTTTTTCTTGCGGATTGGCTCATTTTTAGTGACCTGGTTTATTAACTTCTTACAAATATAAAACAAAAAGGTACTAACCATAAGAAATCACAGTAAAATGAACCTTTGTATAGATATTCTACCAGGAAAAGGAAGGGTTCGTACAAAAACAGAATGAAAAGCTACCCCAAATTAACAGTATATAGTTCAACAACTGCACAATCTACATCCCCTCTGCCAGTCCAATACTTTCCCGGGCATCTTCCACGCCAAAACCATTGCCCGACAGAATATTTTGGTAAGTAACCGTGTGCAAATCGGTAAAGCCGCCGCTAAATTCAATTTCCTTGCCTTCAATTTTTATTGAGCGGTAGGTACGTTTACCGGCAGCAGTGGCTTCGTGTGGCAAATCATCGCAATCGAGACTTAAAAACCAATTCACCCTTGCTTTCTCCAGGTCAAGTTGGCCCGCTGCTTTTGTGGCTTCAAAAAGTTTTATGCTGTTTTGTTTTACGGAGCCAAAAATCCAGCTTAGCATATCAAAAAAATGTATACCAATATTCATGGCAATACCTCCCGATTTTTCTACATCGCCTTTCCAGCTTTTGTAATACCATTTGCCACGCGAGGTGATGTATTGCAGCTCAATGTCGAAATGTTTTTTCTCAGCTGCATCAATTTCGTTTTTAAGCTCAAGAATGGCGGGGGGATAGCGCAACTGCAGAACGGTGTATACTTTTTTCCCGCTTTCGGCTTCCAGCTGTTTTATTTTTTCAAGGTCTGACGAATGAATCACCAAGGGTTTTTCGCAAATGGCATGGCAGCCGTTTTTAAGGGCCAGCTGAATATGAGTTATATGCAGGTAGTTGGGCGAACAGATGCTGACGAAATCAACCGCTTCGCCTTTTTCTTTTTCCTGCTTCAGAAATTGGCCCAATTCCGCTTCCGAGGTAAAAAACTCAGCTTCGGGGAAATAACTATCCATGCGTCCCATAACGTCAAAAGTATCCATGGCTGCTACCAGCACGTTTCCGGTTTCTTTTATCGCTTTTATATGTCGTTCGGCTACAAATCCTGCCGCTCCTATTAATGCAAATCTTTTCATTCTACTCTTTCTTCTCAATGTAACTCTGTGATTTCTCCGTGAACTCTGTGGTTAATTTTTTTTACCACGGAGAACACAAAGTCCTTCACAAAGAACCACAGAGTTTTTATTGTTCTTTCAAAGTTTATAAACCTTATCCGAAGCCTCTTTTATCATATTCCGCAAATCGACTATTAATTGCGCATGTTCTTCAATAAAATCAGCATCAAAAACCGAATGATTGGTGGTAATTACTACACAATCGGCCAGCTTTAGTCTTTCTTTATCCAAGTCTACAGAATTCAAAACATGGCCTTGCTGCGTTTCTATTTTTGAAATAAAAGGATCGTGGTATTTTACATTTCCTCCCTTTTTCAGCACTTCTTCCATAATTTTCAGTGCCGGCGATTCGCGTTCGTCATTAATATCGGATTTATAAGCCACTCCCAAAAACAGAATTTTACTTCCGTTTATAGCTTTTTTATGCCGGTTTAGTGCCGAAGTTATTTTTACAGTCATCCGGTGCGCCATCAGCAAATCGATATGTCCGGCGGTGTGAATCATCGATAAATCGAAATTAAATTTTTTGGCAATGTGTTCGAGGTAAAACGGATCAAGCGGAATACAGTGCCCGCCAACTCCCGGTCCGGGGTAAAAAGCCTGAAATCCGAATGGCTTGGTAGCTGCAGCCTCAATCACTTCCCAAATGTTTATATCCATTTTTCCGGCTAAAAGTGCCAGTTCGTTTATTAAACTAATATTTACCAGGCGGTAGGTGTTTTCCAGAATCTTTACCATTTCGGCAATACGCGGCGAGCTCACAGTATGCACCTCATCCACTGCCAGTTGATAGATACTTTTACCAATGATAAGCCCATCGGACGAAAGAGCCCCCAAAACCTTTGGTGTGTTTTTGGTAGAAAAGGCTTTATTCCCGGGATCAACCCGCTCGGGAGAATAGGCCAGCCAAAAATCGATGCCTTCCTTTAATCCCGATTCCTTTTCAATGATAGGAAGAACAAAATCTTCAGTTGTAGTTGGGTAGGTAGTACTTTCCAGGCTAATAAAAGTTCCCTTTTTGATGTTTTTCCCGATAGCAATACAAGCCTCCTCAATAAATGACATATCTGGTTTGCGAAATTTGTCGAGCGGTGTTGGAACGCAAATAAAAATGGCATTGCAACTACCAAGCTCTTTAAAATCAGATGTTGCTGATAGCTTTTTTGTTTGAACCAGTTCTGTCAACCGTTCAGTATTAACATCAGAAATGTAATTCTCTCCACTGTTTATTTTTGCAACTCTTTCTTTCGCTGTATCAAAAGCCAATACGCAAACATCGTTTTGGGCAAACTCCACAGCCAGTGGCAAACCAACATACCCAAGTCCAACAACACCCACCCGTAAGTGTCTGCTCTTAACTATTTCCAGCATATTTTTTTTATGATCCATATTTTCCACGACTTTGCTATTTGTCTTTTTCCACATTTTTTCACCACAACGTTATCTTCTTTGCGCCTCCGTGTCTTTACGGTAAACTTATTCATCCTGTAAGGACAACAATCCACCTTCCAACCTATATTTTTCTCCGGTCTCCGGGCAAATTAAATCATCTTTTAAAACCACACCGTTTCTGCTCACCCAACCCGTTTGTTTAGCCGGCACGCCGGTCATTAAAGCAAAAGGTTTTACATTTTTTGTCACCACTGCCCCGGCTCCAATCATACAGTATTCGCCCAAAGTAGTTCCACAAATTACGGTGGCATTTGCGCCAATTGTTGCCCCACGTTTTACAAGTGTTGTTTTAAACTCATTTTTTCGTTCAACGGCACTTCTCGGGTTAATAACATTGGTAAAAACCATTGACGGCCCCAGGAAAACATCGTCTTCGCAAACCACCCCCTCGTACACAGAGACATTGTTTTGCACTTTTACATTGTTGCCCAGTTTTACCTTATTCCCCACAAAAACATTCTGCCCAAGGATGCAGTTTTCGCCAACCTCAGCCAATTCCATAATGTGCGAAAAATGCCAGATTTTAGAGCCGGCACCTATTTGAGCACCCTGGTCGATTATGGTCGTTTCGTGTTTATAGTAGTTAGTCATATCTCATATTTTTACCGCCGAGGCGCGAAGACGCAAATTATCTTTCCTTTGCCACTTAGCGTCATTGCGGGGTACTATTCTCAAAAAACTTCTTAATCATATTAACTATATACTCCAATTGCTCCTCCCCCAACTCGGTATGCATGGGCAACGACAATACCGTTTGACTTAGCTTTTCAGCCACCGAAAAATCTCCCTGTTTGTACCCCAGGTGTTTGTAGGCATCCTGTAAATGCAGCGCTTTGGGGTAATATACCATCGAAGGAATACCTTTTGCTGCCAGGAAATTTTTCAACTCATCTCTTTTTTCGGTTTGAATCGTGTATTGATGAAAAGTGTGCGTACTGTAAGGTACTCGCATCGGAATTTTAAGTTCTTCAATACCTTTCAACTGCTCATCGTAAAAAGAAGCTGCCTGTTGCCGGGCTCGTATGTGTTTTTCTATGTATTTCAGTTTAACCTCCAGAATGGCAGCCTGCAAGCTGTCGAGGCGCGAGTTAATGCCAATTCGCTCGTATTCGTATTTCGCTTTCATTCCATGGTTGGCCAGCGAACGAATTTTATCCGCCATTTCTTTATTAGTACAATAAACCGCACCACCATCGCCAAAAGCGCCCAGGTTTTTTGATGGAAAAAACGAGTTACAACCGATATTTCCTATTGTCCCGGCTTTTGTTTTTGAACCATCAGAAAAAAGATAATCGGTCCCTAAAGCCTGACATGCATCTTCAACTACAAAAAGCTTATATTTCTGAGCCAAATCCAGAATGGCTTCCAAATTGGCGCATTGCCCAAAAAGATGCACCGGCAATATGGCCTTTGTTTTTTCGGAAAAAGCTTCTTCTAACTTACCCTCATCCAAATTAAATGTCTCGCGATTTACATCAACAAACACGGGTTTCAATCCCAAAAATGATAATACCTCCACGGTAGATACAAAGGTAAAAGGGGTGGTAATTACCTCATCGCCCGGCTTTAAGTCGAGAGCCATAAAAGCCAGCTGCAAGGCATCGGTGCCGTTTCCGCAGGCCACAACATTAGTGCTTAAATAAGCTGCCAGCCGGACTTCAAAATCAAGCACCTTCCCACTTTTTATAAATTGGGTGGAACGAATCACCTCCTGAATGGCTTCATCAATTTCAGCCTTCAGGGTAAGGTATTGCCCGTAAATGTCCGACATGTGGATGGTTTGCATACAGTTCAGCTTGTTTTTAATAAACTATAAAAGTATAAAAATAGTGTACAGAATAATTCAAACGATTTTTATTTTGCATATTTCCGATTCAATTGATTTTAAATATGACAACTGGTTCAGCTCGAATACCAAATTCTTTTTTCCAACGCGCAGTAACGGAAGTTGCTCCTGATTTACTCGGTAAAAAACTGGTAAGGCGTTTTGATGACGGCTTGGTACAGGAATATATAATTACCGAAACCGAAGCCTACCGTGGACACGACGATAAAGCCTGCCATGCCAACAAAGGCAAAACAGCCCGAACTGAAGTTATGTTTAGGGAGGGAGGACTGGTTTACGTTTACCTGATTTACGGAATGTACTGGCTGCTTAATTTTGTAACAGGCCCCGAAGGTGATGCTTCGGCTGTTTTAATTCGTGGACTTCATGGAATTTCAGGTCCGGGAAGGGTTGGAAAAGCGCTACAACTTGACAAGTCGTTTTATGGCGAAGACCTGTCCACATCAAATCGTATTTGGCTGGAAGAAACAGATGCTAAAGTTAATTACTCCGCACTCCCGCGCGTTGGTATCGATTATGCAGGAGAACCATGGATTAGCAAACCCTGGCGGTTTATTGCCGAGAAATAACCAATGATGAATATTCAATACTCAATTTATACACTTGCCTAATCCTAAATATTCCTTTTTGAAAATTGGATGTTGAAAATTTACTTCCTCCCAATTACAAAACGATCGTACAGCCAAAGCAACACAACAGCCAAAACGGCAATACCTGAAAACACCATCCAGATATTTGAAGGATGGTAGTTCTGCCACAGAAAATTCGTGAGCTCAGTTTCCGACATGCTCATTTTTTGGGCCGCCTGTGCAAAAAAGTCGTTTTTGGTAAATGTTTCCGAATACTCTGTTGGGAACTGCAATCCCTGCTCACTTACCTCCTGGTGCAAAAGATAGTATTTATCTGAGATGCCTTCGTAAAAATCGCCCGACAACCAACCAGCCAGTTTATGTGCAGCAGCAATAGGTAAAAACGAGGTTCCCATGTATAGCGCTTTCTGATCGGCTGGAGCAATGGCTCCAACATACTCGGTAAATTTTGGCGAACTTCCCATTTCACCCAGTGCAAATATTAACACGCCCAACAATATTAACCATCCACTTTGAGTTGAAAACATCAACCCAAGTCCACCGGCCAGCACCAAAATTCCTCCCATCATGGCTGCCAGTGGGCGAAAACGCATTACAAATGCCGATACCATTAACTGAAAAACAATGATGAAAAACGAATCCATACTGGTCATTGTCACCGCACTTATGGTACCGTTATCGCCAATTGTTTCGGCCAGCCAGGGCCAAACCATATGTAGTCCATTATAAACCACTGTTGTATCAATCCACTGGTCTATAAAAATTCCAAACGAATAATAAAGCTGGTTAAAAGCTGTCCAAAACAAAATCATAATAATTAAAAACAGCACATATTTCCAGTTTTGCAGGGTAATCCAAATATTTCTAAACGCTTGTAAAACATTATAGGCAAGCGAGTTTGAATCCTTGTCGCGACCGGGCTCTTTAAATAAAAACAAGGTTAAAAGTACGTTTACGCCAATGGCAGCAATGGCCATATAAAACACATAATCCCAGCTTAATTTTAACAAGGCCCCGGCAATAAATGGCCCAATAAAACCACCAATATTAATCATCATATAAAAAATGCCAAAACCAATTGATGCCGTTTCATCGTTAGTGGTTTTCGCAATCATTGCCGAAATAATTGGTTTAAAAAAAGCTCCCCCTACACAAGTCCATACAAAAGCAAAATATACCAGGGTATAGCCTTCAAAAATATTAATCATATAAAAGCCCGACATGTAAATGGCGAATGCGAGCAGCAGTATTTTTTTATACCCCACCTTATCGGCTATGGCCCCGGTTATTACGGGTAAAAAATACAACAAGGCAGAACCTGTACCCATTATTGCTCCTTTCTGACCATTTGAGAAACCCAATGCTCCGGTGTCGGTTGAACCAACCAGAAAAATTGGAAAAGCAAGGTAAAAACCATACCAGGCCCAACGTTCAAATAATTCAATGGTGTTTGATGTCCAGAAACTTTTATTATACTTTTTTAATACCGAAACAAATGCCATATCGCTCTCTTTTTTTAGAAAGCGCGAAAGGTAACAATTTTTGGAAAATGATAAGCCCCCCTTTTAACAGCCCGGAAACACAACAGCAAAAAAACTATTGTGACAAAGGCATTTTAAAGTTCGAGGTCAAAAAAGATGGAAACAAAGGTGATAATCATAATAATGAGGAAAAGCATAATAAAGAAACCAACTACGCCCAATTTAAACCCCTGGCTTTGTTTATTGCGTTTGCTCGATTTCTTTAATCGCTCAATAGATTCTACCAATTTTTTAGGTGCCTGATCATTTTTTATAATATAATCAGCGGCACCTAACTTCATAATCTTTACCGCAACTTCTACATTATTCTGGGCACTCAAAAAAATACAGTCAACATTACTATTCTCTTTTTCAAACTTTAGCATAAGCTCCAATCCATTAATTCCTTCAGAAGAATAATCCAGAATAATAATATCTGGTTTTAAATGAATGTGTTGAAGGCACTCTTCTCCGTTCTTAAAAACTTTCAGCCTCGAATACTTTTTTGATTTTAAATAACCGGCAATTAAGTCCTTATAAACAACGCTGTTTTCGATAAGAAAAATTAATGGATTTTTTGTCTCTTGCATGATTTTAGATATGTTGTTAGTGCCTGCTTTAAAATTACTATTAATTTTTTTAAAAACAATACCGTCGCTTCCAACCAAAAAAGTTCATATATCTTATTACGAAATTTATAAATTAGGTACTTTTGAGCATTCGCAAAAAAAGATTATGTTACTTGCAATAGATATAGGTAATACGAACATCGTTTTTGGTATTTACGAAGATGAACAGTGCATAAGCGATTGGCGTATTCAAACCGATCAGTTAAAAACAGCCGATGAATACGAAGTGATTTTCAGATCGCTGTTAAGTGCCGGAAAAATATGCCGCACCGAAATTTCAGGAATTATTTTAAGCAGTGTAGTACCAACCTTACTGCACCCATTTCGCGAAATGCTTAGCGGGCTTTTTGAAAAAGCAAGCATTAACTTTGTAACTCCTGACATTTACGATAAACTACCTGTTAAAGTGTTAAATCCGTTTGAAATAGGAACCGACCTGGTTGCCAATGCTACTGCAGCCTACCAGAAATACGGCAACAACACAATGGTAATTGATTTTGGTACCGCTTTAACATTTACTACCATTGGAAATAACTCAGAGATTTTGGGCGTTGCCATTGCACCAGGCCTGCGCACTGCAGTTGGGGCTTTGGCCGGTAAAACCGCACAACTGCCGCAAATTCATCTTGCTCCTCCACCTTCGGTTTTAGGCGAAAACACCATCCATGCCATACAATCAGGAATAATATTTGGCTACACAGGGCTGGTAGATTCTATTGTAGATAGAACGGAAACAGAAATGAACAAAACACTTACCATTGTTGCAACAGGTGGGCTGAGTGCAGTAATGGTTCCCTTAAGTAAAAAAGTAGAAATTGTTGAACCGATGCTTACCCTCGATGGCTTGATGCAAATCAATTCATTTCTATAACATCGTATTTCTCATTCATTTTTACAAGTAATTTTATTTCTTTTGCAATGAACAAACTGTGCCTTAACAGTTGTTATGTTTCTATAATTTTCGGATATATGAGTGATGTGAAGGGGAAGCTGCTTGAATCAATAAACAATCCCGACGATTTAAAAAAAATACAGGTTGAACAACTCGAAAGTGTTTGTGGCGAACTGCGCGATTACATTATCGATGTGGTTTCAACCAATCCAGGGCATTTTGGAGCAAGCTTGGGTGTTGTTGAACTTACCGTTGCCCTTCACTACGTCTACAACACTCCGTTTGACCAACTTATATGGGATGTTGGCCATCAGGCTTACGGACATAAAATACTTACCGAACGTAAAAATAAGTTTAACACCAATCGAAAATTTAAAGGCATCAGCGGTTTTCCAAAACGCTCGGAGAGCGAATATGATGCTTTCGGTGTAGGGCACTCCTCCACTTCAATATCAGCTGCCCTTGGTATGGCTGTAGCCGCAAAAATTAAAGGCGAAACCGAACGGAAGGTTGTGGCAGTTATTGGCGATGGGGCAATGACTGGCGGAATGGCTTTTGAAGCATTGAATAACGCAGGTGGAGAAAATGCCGATATCCTGGTTATTCTGAACGATAACAATATGGCCATCGACCCCAGCGTTGGCAGTTTAAACAAATATTTGTTGAATATTTCAAAGTCGGACACCTACAACCGAATGAAACATGACGTTTGGGAAGGATTGGGGAAACTCGATGGTTTTGGAGAAAAAGCAAGGCGGTTTATTCAGAAAAACCAACATGCTTTAAAAAACATGATCTTTAAGGAAAATAACCTTTTTGAAGCCTTTAACTTCAGGTATTTCGGCCCTATTGATGGGCACGACGTGGTTTACCTGGCCAAAGTATTAAACGACCTTAAAGATATTCCGGGACCAAAGCTTTTGCATGTAATTACCCAAAAAGGAAAAGGTTTTAAACAAGCTGAATTAAACCAAACCAAATGGCACGCTCCCGGAGTTTTTGATAAAGAAACCGGAGAAATTTACCAATGCGAATGCGCTGCTGACAGAGCACCTAAATTTCAGAATGTTTTTGGCGATACCCTGGTTGAGTTGGCCGAACAAAACGAAAAAATTGTTGGAATTACGCCTGCGATGCCTACCGGATGTTCCATGAATAAAATGATTGCCAAAATGCCCGACCGTGCTTTTGATGTAGGCATTGCAGAGCAACATGCAGTAACATTTTCGGCTGGGCTTGCCGCCCAGGGTATGGTTCCTTTTTGCAATATCTACTCAACATTTATGCAGCGTGCCTACGACCAGGTTGTACACGATGTGGCCATACAAAACCTACCGGTAATTTTTTGTTTAGACCGCGGCGGATTGGTTGGCGAAGATGGCCCCACCCACCATGGCGTGTTTGATATTGCCTACATGCGATCGATCCCGAACATGATTGTTTCTGCCCCGATGGACGAAATTGAACTGCGCAACCTGATGTACACAGCCCAACTTGCTGAAAATAATCAGCCTTTTTCAATACGTTACCCACGTGGATGTGGCATAAAAACCGACTGGAAAAAGCCCTTCGCTAAAATTGAAATTGGTAAAGGCCGAAAACTAAACGACGGAACAGATATTGCACTGCTAACTATAGGAAAAACAGGAACTTTTGTGCAAAGCGCAATTCAGCGACTTGCCGAAAAAAATATTTCTGCCGCACACTACGATATGCGTTTTGTAAAACCATTGGACAAGGCCCTGCTTGTTGAGATTTTTGAAAAATTTGATCAGCTTGTAACCATTGAAGACGGAACCATTCAGGGTGGTTTCGGTAGTGCAGTTCTTGAATTTATGGCTGAAAAAGGCTACAACAATAAAATTAAAATATTAGGTATTCCCGATAAGTTTATTGAGCACGGAAGCCCAGAAGAACTCTACAAAGAATGTGGTATCGATTCCGAAGGTATTGTTCGTGCGGTTCAAGCACTTTTAGTTGAACACCAATAAAACAAACCACCGGATCTTATTGTCGGTATAATATTTTTATCTTTAGGTCGTTCTCAAAAATGTACTTAAAACCATTTTGTTTTGGACATATATCTGAAAAGACGACGGGGAAAAATTTTACTTCTATTTATTGCAGTACTTATTGGGGTTGCATCGTTGCTATACACCAACTGGCTTACAAAAAGAATGGCCATTGAAGAGCGCAACAAAGTTGAAATTTGGGCCGAAGCAACTAAAGGCATTATTGATGCGGGTATAAATATAACTTCGCCCGAAATGAGCCAACTACAAACACGTTACCTGAATTTTCTGATTATGGTAACCGAATTCAACTCAACCATTCCTATAATTGTAGTGAATTCCGACGGAAGTTTTAACACCGACCACAATATTCATTATCCCGCAGAAAGACGCAATGAAGTACTGAAAAGAGAACTGGAAAAAATGCAGGATTATGCAGAACCTATTCGAATTGAATTTCCGGAAGAAGAATACCAGCTGCTCTATTACCGCGAGTCGTCTATTCTTCGCAACTTACGTCTTTATCCTGTTATTCAGCTTATTGTAATTCTTATTTTTATTGTGGTTGCCTATTTTGCATTTAATGCCACCAACCGCGCCGAACAAAACCAGGTTTGGGTGGGTATGTCGAAAGAAACCGCACATCAACTGGGTACGCCCATTTCGTCGCTTATGGCCTGGATTGAACTACTGAAGCTAAAAAATGTTGATCCGAACCTGATTAAAGAACTGGAACAAGATACAGCAAGGCTGGAGCGAATAACCGAACGTTTTTCAAAAATCGGGTCGAAACCGGAACTGCTTAATGTAAATTTGATTGAAGCTTTAAACTCGGCAATTAATTATTTAAAACGCCGGTCTTCTGATAAAGTTAAATTTGAAATAAAATACGACCAGCAGGCAACAATTGAAATTCCTTTAAATGCGGCCTTGTTTTCGTGGGTAATCGAGAACCTGTGCAAAAATGCCATTGATGCCATGGGAAATAACGGCACCATCAGTATTGATGTAAGCGAAAAAGCCGACCAGGTTTGTATCGATCTTACTGATACCGGTTGTGGAGTTTCCAAAAAACATCAAAAATCAATATTTCAACCAGGGTTTTCAACTAAAAAACGAGGCTGGGGCCTTGGTCTTTCCCTGGCAAAAAGAATTATTGAAATTTACCACAGTGGCCGTATCTATATCAAATGGTCTGAAATAGGTAAAGGAACTACTTTCCGAATAAATTTAAATAAATAGCCATTGTATTGAACTATTAAGTACCAATAATCATTCAAAAAAAAATATTTCTTCATCTGTTAAGGTCAACCAACTCTGGCTTAACCCTTTTGATTTACGAATAAACAGGAAAAATTCTGGCAATTTCTTCATCTGTTAATAAAAAATTTATACTTTTGCATCCACTTTTTTGGAATCGTGAGCTGGAAAAGCAAATATAACATTGAATTTAAAGGCCTTAAAGAAGGCCTTCATACTTACGATTTTGATATTGACAATAAGTTCTTTGAACATTTTGAAGAAAGCCTGGTTGACAACGGAGAAGTTAGGGTAGCCGTTGAGTTTGAAAAACGCAGTGCATTTTTAAAACTAAACTTCACACTTTCAGGGTGGTTGGAGTTGGTTTGCGACCGCTGCCTCGACAATTACCCGCAGGACATATCCTTGACAACCGAATTATTTGTAAAATTTGGCCAGGAAGATGAATTTGAAGAGGGCGACAATGTAATTTGGGTTTTACCTGAAGAACACGCCATAAACCTGGCCCAAACCATTTACGAATATGCAATGTTAAGCATACCTTTGCGTCATGTTCATCCGAACGAAACCGGAGAAAACAGCTGTAACCAGGAAATGATTAACAGGCTAAATAATATTGTGCAGCACGAAGCAGATGAAAATGAAGAAGAAGAGATTGATCCGCGATGGGCTGCGCTAAAAAATTTAAAAAACGATAAAAATTGAGCTGGCCGTGCAAAATTAAGGTGCGGGCATCTAAATTTCAATAATAATTAAATAGAAAAAATAATAATTAAAATACATTACAATGGCACATCCAAAGCATAAAACATCGAAAGCGAGAAGGGATAAAAGACGTACGCATTACAAAGCTACTGCCCCTACTTTGGCTACTTGTTCAAATTGCGGAACTACTGTAAAATACCACACAGTTTGTCCTGAATGTGGTTACTACAGAGGTAAACAAGTAATTGAAAAAGAAATTGCATTATAGTTATTGAAGTATCCGGAATACCCGGCTTTAACTATTCAAAATCCATTTTTGGTTCATTCCGGAAATGGATTTTTTTGTATCCCTAAGCTATATCCGCAAACATTTTCTGATTTTTCGAACAAGTTTATTAATAGTTCTGCTGTCTAAACTATTTTTTCCATACCACAGTTCATATCTCTACACATTTCTTTGTGGTGTCTTTGAATTCACTCTACATTTAACCCCGGTTTTTAAAACAACCACAAAATATTTTCTATAAACACAAATATTAAATTGAACGATGGCTAATATTAGGGCAGCAATCACAGGAATTGGAGCCTACCTTCCGGAGTACCGCTTAACAAACGACGAACTCAGCAAAATGGTTGATACGTCGGACGAATGGATTATGCAGCGGATTGGGATTAAGGAACGCAGGATATTGAAGGAAGAAGGAAAAGCAACCAGCGACATGGGAGCCTGGGCTGTTGAGGATCTGCTAAAAAAAACAGGCACATCAGCCGATGAAATCGACATGTTAATTTGTGCCACCATTACCCCCGACATGAACCTGCCGGCCACCGCCAATATTATCGCCCATAAAGCTCAAATACATAATGCCTGGAGTTTTGATTTAAACGCGGCCTGTTCAGGGTTTATTTTTTCGTTAGCCACAGCCACACAGTTTATCGAATCAGGACGTTACAAAAAAGTAATAATCGTAGCAGCAGAAAAAATGTCGTCGATTATTAATTACAAAGATCGTACAACCTGCCCGCTTTTTGGCGATGGTGCAGCCGCTGTTCTGGTTGAACCCACCACCGAAGATGTTGGTGTAATCGACTACATTAACCGCGTTGACGGCTTGGGACGCCACCACCTGCACATAAAAGCCGGAGGATCGTTAAAGCCAGCCTCAGCAGAAACCGTTAAAAATAATGAGCACTTTTTGTACCAGGAAGGGCAGGCGGTGTTTAAAGCAGCGGTATCAAGCATGGCCGATGTGGCAGTTGAGATTATGCAAAAACACAATATCACTTCGGAAGATGTTGCCTGGCTGGTTCCGCACCAGGCCAATATGCGCATTATTGAAGCCACGGCAAAACGCATGGGAATTAGCAAAGACCAGGTAATGATAAACATTAGAAAATACGGAAACACTACTGCTGCAACAGTGCCACTGTGCTTGTGGGATTACGAAAAACAACTGAAAAAAGGCGACAACATTATTTTGGCTGCCTTTGGTGCAGGATTTACCTGGGGAAGCACCTATTTAAAATGGGCTTACGATTCGGAATAAAAAAATACACTAATTCCATACTGATGCTTTAGCGAATCCATATTATTTTTGCTGAAGATTCAATTTGTTGTATCTTCAAGCACCATTTTAAGGAACGTTAAGCAAGTATAAACCATGGCAAAACAAAGTGCAAGAACATTTGGCGACACCCCCGATCAGGCAATCAACATTTTAGGAGATGGCACAACTATTAAAGGCGACATTACTGCAAACAGCGATATTCGAATTGATGGCCAGCTTGTAGGCAACCTGGAGGCTAAGGGCAGAGTTGTAGTCGGCCCAAAAGGAAAAATTGAGGGAAAAGTAAGCTGCAACAATGTTGAAATAGCCGGCTTTATTAAAGGAAAGGTTAAGGTGGAAGAGCTCCTGAACATGAAAGCATCAGCTAAAATAGAGGGAGATATTATTGCCGGCAAGCTCGCTGTTGAACCAGGAGCGGTTTTTACCGGAACATGTGCCATGGGTGGTAGTTCGGCACCAGTTGCTGAGAATGAAAAACAAAAAAGCTTATACAACCAAAAAAGCTAACTCGTTTATTCGGTATTCCGGTTTAGGGTTTGAAATGATGGCCACAATCGCCGGATTTACTTTCCTTGGTTATAAAATTGACCAGTGGATGCAAAATGAGTTTAAAGGATTTACCCTCGGCCTGATGATTTTGGGCGTGCTTGTTGCCATTATCTATGGAATTAGAAATCTTTTAAAAACCGAAAACAAATCAAAAAAATCAGATCGAAAATGAAATCTTTTCTTGCAAAACTTACAGGAATAACTTTCGCAATAGCCTTAATTGGCGGGCTGGTTTTTTCATTGGCATTACCTCAATATTATATTCCCATTCTCCCATTTTTATTGCTTTTCTTTTACCTTACAACGCTGGGCATTCATTCGTTCTTGCTAAAAATGTCGAAAAAGGGTATTGGAACATTTACCCGTAGCAGCATGCTCGTTACCACTTTTAAACTGCTTTTATTTTCCGTTTTAGCAGTTATTTACATTGCAATTGACAGAGATAATGCACTGTCATTTGTAATTTATTTTATGCTGTTATACATTATTTACTCTATTTTCGAAGTTGTTGAGATTTCCAAAATCACAAAATCTAAAAATAAGCAATAACTCCGTATCCTACCTTATTTTCATCCATATAGGTTTTTAAACATTGTTATTTATAAGCTGAAATTGGTTAAATTACATTCATGGTTCAAAAAATCTTATAAATTTGTGAACCTAAGGAGACAAAACAACGTTTTATCTATCTGATAAATTTTACTCAGAATGCGTTTTTTCAAACGGGTGCAGACAAGTTAAAGAAAGAAAAACTTAAAATTAACCATGCTTAAGCTTACAAAAGCCATCTTTATATTCTTTGCCTTTTCGTTATTAAGTTATGGCCAGCTTCATGCTCAACACGGGCACGAAGAAGAAAAGACACATAAAACAGAAGGTCATTCTGAAGAAGGCGAATCACATACCTCTGACGCACACACTGATAAAGAATTTAATGCCGGAGAGTTTGTAATCGATCACGTTTCGGACTCGTACGATTGGCATATCGTATCGTTTGGGTCCAAGCACGTCAGCATTCCTTTACCAATAATTGTCTACAGTAAACAACCCGAGTTGCACGAGGGGCAAGCATTTCATGTGTTTATGTCATCGAAGTTTCATCACGGGCACAGCGACTACAAAGGTTTCCGCATTTCAAAAAGTGAAGCATTCAAAGGTAAAATTGTTGAGTTGGATGCTGCAGGACACGAAATTGGAACACCCATTGATATTTCAATCACAAAAACAATTGCCGGTATTTTTGTATCGATAATTATTTTATTGTGGCTGGTTTTTGCAGCAGCCAACCTGGCTAAAAAGAATAAAGGGAAAGCGCCTTCAGGAATACAAAATACCCTGGAGCCAATCATCATTTTTATTCGCGATGAAGTGGCAAAACCTGCCATTGGCGAACATAAATATGAAAAATTTATGCCCTTTTTGTTAACCCTGTTCTTTTTTATCCTGATTAACAATGTTATGGGATTAATACCTATTCCACCCTTTGGAGCCAACGTTACAGGAAATATTGCGGTTACCATGGTATTAGCCTTGTTTACTTTTTTGGTTACAACAATTAATGGAAACAAACATTACTGGAAAGAAATTTACAACCCCGACGTACCCTGGTGGTTAAAATTCCCGATTCCCTTAATGCCAATTGTTGAGCTTTCGGGTGTAATTACAAAACCTTTTGTTTTAATGATCCGGCTTTTTGCCAACATGATGGCGGGGCACCTGATTGTTACCGTATTTATTGGGCTTATTTTTGTGTTCGGCAGCCAATTTGGTCCGGCAGTAGGCCTGGGAGTAAGTCCGGTATCCATTCTCTTTTCAGTATTTATTTTATTACTCGATGTTTTAGTATCATTTATTCAAGCATATGTTTTTACCCTGCTTTCGGCCATCTATTTTGGAATGGCGACTGCAGATCATCATTAATATTTAAAATTAAAAGCTATGTTATCAGCTATTTTAACAGTATTGCTACAAGCAACAGAAATGTTACAAGCAGCTAACCCTTCAGAAGTGATGGCCGCCAAAGTGGGTGGTGCAGAACTTGGTGCTGCTTTGGGTGCAGGATTGGCTGCTATTGCTGCCGGCATTGGTATCGGTAAAATCGGTGCCAGCGCCATGGAAGCTATTGCTCGTCAGCCGGAAGCGGCCGGCGATATCCGGTCGAACCTTATCGTTTCAGCAGCTTTAATTGAAGGTGTAGCCTTCTTTGCTGTAATCGTGTGTGTGCTTATCATTTTTGTTTAGCAAAAATTTTTGGCAACCATCCCGGGGATTGCCCGGGATGCAGTTGCCTTTTTTAAACTTTAAGTTATGGAATTAATAAATCCTAGTTCGGGCACTATATTTTGGATGATTATTGCTTTCGGAGTGGTACTCTTCGTTTTAAAAAAATTTGCGTGGAAACCCATTCTCGCTGCATTAAAAGAACGTGAGGATTCGATTGCCTCCGCATTAAATTCGGCAGAAGAAGCCAAAAAAGAAGTTGCCGGATTAAAAGCCGACAATGAAAAAATTATTGCTGAAGCCCGTCGCGAAAAAGAAGCCATACTTAAAGAGGCCAAAGAATTAAAAGACAAAATTATTGCTGAAGCAAAAGAAATAGCAAGTGCTGAAGGTCAAAAAACAATTGAACAGGCACGACAGCAAATTCAGGCCGAAAAAACAGCAGCTGTTAACGACATTAAAAAACAAGTAGCTCAACTGTCTGTAACTATCGCCGAAAAAGTTATTCGTAAAGAACTTGGCAATAAAGCCGAACAGGAAAAAATGGTTAACGGACTGGTTGATGACATAAAGCTGAATTAAGTATGAACCAGAGCGCAATAACAGTACGCTATGCAAAAGCTTTCTTTTCACTTGCAAAAGAAAAAAAACAACTCGACCAGCTAAAAGCTGATATTCAGCTGGTTTATCAAATTTGTAAAAACAACGATGATCTCATCCTTTTACTGGAAAGTCCAATCATTAAATCATCAAAAAAGGCAGCACTGCTTAAACAAATCTTCGAAAATACTATTGAAACAGTAAGTCTCAATTTTCTCTTACTTATCGTTAAAAACAAACGAGAAGTTAACATCCCCGGCATTTGTCGTAATTTTCTTGAATTAACCCGTAAAGACCTCAATATTAAATCGGCCGTACTTACAACTGCCACCGAAGTTAGTTCCGGCATACTAAAAAAAGTAGAAAAATTATTGGGAGAAGAACTGAAGGCAACTGTTGAATTGTCGGCACAGGTTAATCCCGACATTTTGGGAGGACTGGTTTTACGTCTCGACGACAAACAGTACGATGCCAGTGTGGCAACCCAATTACGAAAAGTAAAACAAACTTTGTTAGAAAGCGAATTATAAACGAAAGCAAAATAATAGAACATGGCTAATATAAAACCTGCCGAAGTATCTGAAATTCTAAAACAACAACTTGAAGGCTTTAAATCAGTTGCCGAACTTGAAGAAGTAGGTACAGTATTGCAAGTTGGTGACGGTATCGCCCGGATTTACGGACTTTCGAACGTTGAGTCCAACGAAATGATTGAATTCGAAAGCGGCATGAAAGGCATTGTTTTAAACCTTGAAGAAGATAATGTAGGTGCAGTGCTTTTGGGGCGTTCTGATGAAATTAAAGAAGGCGATACAGTTAAGCGTACCCGTAGGATTGCATCAATAAATGTTGGCGAAGGTTTGCTTGGGCGGGTAGTTAACACCATTGGCGAAGCCATTGATGGAAAAGGAAGCATAAGTGGCGACTTATTTGAAATGCCTTTAGAAAGAAAAGCTCCGGGTGTTGTTTTCCGTCAGCCGGTTAAAGAGCCCCTGCAAACAGGTTTAAAAGCAGTTGATGCGATGATTCCGATTGGGCGCGGACAGCGCGAGTTGATAATTGGCGATCGCCAAACAGGAAAAACGGCAGTAGCCATCGACACAATAATTAACCAGCGTGAATTTTACGAACAGGGAAATCCGGTGTATTGCATTTATGTTGCCGTTGGACAAAAAGGCTCGACCGTGGCCAATATTGCTGCAACACTTGAAAAAGCAGGAGCAATGCCCTATACTGTTATTGTTATGGCTACCGCCTCCGACCCTGCAGCCTTGCAGTTTTATGCCCCTTACGCAGGAGCTGCAATTGGCGAATATTTTCGCGATACAGGGCGCCACGCATTAATTATTTACGACGATTTATCGAAACAAGCCGTTTCTTATCGCGAGGTTTCACTATTGCTTCGCCGCCCACCAGGTCGCGAAGCCTACCCAGGTGATGTATTCTACCTGCACTCGCGCTTATTGGAACGTGCGGCAAAAATTATAGAATCGGATGAAATTGCCAGAAACATGAACGACCTGCCGGATTGTTTAAAAGACAAAGTTAAAGGTGGTGGCTCATTAACAGCTCTTCCAATAATTGAAACGCAGGCTGGTGATGTTTCAGCCTATATTCCAACCAATGTAATTTCAATTACCGACGGACAAATCTTCCTCGAATCCAACCTGTTTAACTCAGGAATCCGCCCGGCTATTAACGTAGGTATTTCGGTATCGCGTGTTGGTGGTAGTGCACAAATTAAATCGATGAAGAAAATATCAGGTACATTAAAACTCGACCAGGCCCAGTTTCGCGAACTGGAAGCCTTTGCAAAGTTTGGTTCTGATTTAGACGCTGCAACCATGCGAGTGTTGGATAAAGGACGTAAAAATGTTGAAATATTAAAACAAGGGCAATACTCTCCGGTTAAAGTTGAACACCAGGCAGCCATTATTTATTGCGGAACCAACGAATTGCTTCGCCGCGTACCTATTGATAAGGTAAAAGAGTTTGAAACCGACTTCCTGGAAACGATGGAAATGTCGCACCGTCCTGTGCTTGATGAACTTAAAGCAGGAAAACTAACTACAGAAATTGAAGAAACCATAAGGAAAGTAGCAGCTGAAACAGCAGAAAAATATAATTAAATAGTAGAAGGTTAGAATAAAGGAATAGTAGAACCGAAGAGTTCTGATACTCCAATATTCTGCTACTACAACATTTCAAAATATGGCCGGATTAAAAGAAATACGTACACGAATAGCATCGGTTAAAACCACCCGACAGGTTACCAGTGCAATGAAAATGGTATCGGCAGCCAAACTAAAAAAAGCACAGGATGCCATTTTACAAATCAGACCGTACGCCGATAAACTTCACGAAATTCTTACATCGTTGAGTGCCAGCCTTGAAAATGTAGAAGACTCGGTTTATACACAAGAACGCGATCCTGAAAACGTACTTCTGATTTTGGTAAGCTCGAACAGAGGTTTGTGTGGTGGTTTTAATACCAACATAACAAAAAAAGCAATTGAAGTAGCTCGCGAAAAATACCCGCAACAATTAAAATTGGGAAACCTTGATTTTATGTGTATTGGCAAACAAGGTGCGCGCCAGTTAAAGCACAGAGGTTACAGTGTGGTGGCCGATGAAAACGAACTCTTTGATCATCTTAGTTTCGAGAATGTTTCGAGGGTTGCTGAAGAAAGTATGAAAGCTTTTGCCGACAGACACTACGACCGTATTGAGCTGGTTTATAATCAGTTTAAAAATGCAGCGGTACAAATTCAAGCTGCTGAGCAATTTTTACCGGTTACCATGGAAGAAAATGCTGAAGAAAACAACTTCAATTTCATCTACGAGCCAACAAAAGAACATATTATTGAGGAGCTGATTCCACGCTCGTTAAAAATACAGTTTTACAAAGCACTGCTCGATTCGCACGCGGCAGAGCATGGTGCCCGAATGACAGCCATGCACCAGGCAACCGATAACGCCAGCGATTTAATTTCTTCCCTTACCCTGGAATACAACAAGGCACGCCAGGCATCAATTACCAACGAAATACTTGAGATTGTAAGTGGAGCCGAAGCACTAAACGGATAGAAACAGGTACAAAAAACAAAGCCGGAATCGAATTAAGATTCCGGCTTTGTTTTTTGTATGAAATGCGCCTGCTATCCGTATACAGGACTAGTCCATTCTTCTTTTGGGTGGTGTAAACTTTCTGCTGCCCAACGTATACCCCGCTTCTGTATCTCAAGCGCCTCTGGTACATCGTAGTCTTTCATTACATGCCCCAGCGATGAATAGAATACACGTCCTTCTCCGTAGTATTTTTTCCAAACTACAGGCATGGTGCAACCGTCAATCCACTCAGCATGTTCGGCTGAGAATTCGGTTGTTGCCAATACTTTTACATTCGGATCAACATGCATGTAATACTGCTCAGAGTGCATATCAAAATTTTTCAGTCCCTTCGTTACCGGATCTGATTTATCGGTAATTTTTACCGAATAATCGATTACACCTCCCGGATGAGCAACCCATTGGCCACCAACCATAAACTGGTAGGCTACATTATTTCGAAACGAATCGCCAATTCCGCCGTGCCACCCTGCAAGCCCTACGCCACGTTTAATAGCCGTAAGCAGTGCTTTTTCCTGTTCTTTTGAAATCTGCCCCATTGTCCAAATCTGAACAATCAGGTCGAGCGAGTTCATCAGGTCTTCGTCGAGGTAGGAATCCAGCGTGTCTGAAACAGTTACTTCAGCACCTTCCGAACGCATCCACGGAACAAAAATATCTACTGACTCTTTAGGCTCATGGCCTTTCCAACCGCCATAAACATAAAGTACTTTTTTCCCTTTCAGCGTAGGCACAAGCTTTTCTTTACCTGCTGCCACAGTTACACCAGGCATAACCATGGCTCCTGCTCCGGCCACCATTGTTGCTTTTACAAAATTTCTTCTTGAAACCGACATGATCTATTATTTTTAGTTGTTTTGATTGCTTTAAAAATAAACAAAATCCCGATGACGTCTTGATTCACCGGGATTTTTTATGAAATTCGTTAACGATTATCAAAGTCTAAACTTTCATCAGAAAACCTGATTATAGTTTGTATCCGTTCTCATAGTCACGGTGATAGAACTTCTCTGCCTCCGGATCGTTGATAAAATACTGTTGTTCAGGTGACCAGGCAACAGGACGTTTTAGTTCGTAAGCCACATTACCCAAAATGCTGCAGATTGCTGTACGCGCACCAATTTCTACAGGTACAATTGGATCGATACGCATACGAACAGCATTAATAAAGTTCTCCAGGTGACCTGAACTTTTCTCATACATTCCTGCATCAACAGCTTCTTTTTCAGGTAACAATGCAGGATCAGATGCCCATATTCCCTGGCGGCTAACTTCAATCCAACCATCTTCGCCCCAGAATTTTACACCCCGCGAATTTTTATCGTCGTAAGCTTCGTTGGTCATGGTAACTCCATTGTCGTATACATAGGTTAAAAACTGAGTGCCTTTGTACCCCGGAGGAATTACTTCAACAGGTCCGCTGTGGTCTTTTTTCAATCCCCACTGGCCAATATCGAAATTGTGTGCACCCCAGTCGCAGGTAAAACCACCACCGGTTTCTTTGTAGTATCGCCAGCGTGCCCAGAACGTTTCTTTGGTTTCAGGATTAAGCGTAATAGGTGGGTTTAAAGCCTTATTATAATGAACGTAAGGCATGGGGCCTAACCATTGTTTCCAGTCAAGATCTGCAGGAACTTCCTCTTCTGGCAAGTTGTACGGATCGGGGCCTGGCCCTACATAAGCATTAACCTTGGTAAGTTTACCAAATGCTTCGCGGTGCACCATATTTACGGCATGTTGGTAGTTACTGTCGGAACGTTGCTGACTACCAGTTGCAAAAATTACATTGTGTTTACGAACGGCTGCTGCAACCATTATACTTTCTTTAATGGTGAAAGTAATTGGTTTTTCCTGGTAAATGTCTTTTCCGGCTTCGCAGGCATCAATAGCCATAATGGCATGCCAGTGGTCGGGTGTTGCAATAACAACCGCGTCGATGTCTTTCCGATCGATAATTTCGCGGTAATCTTTGTAAGTTTTTACATCTACCTTTTGTTTACGGGCTTTGTAAAACTCGTTTACTTTCAGCTCGAAACGCTCGCGTTTAACACCATAACAATCGGCTCCTGCAACAATTTCAACACCTTTAATCTGGCTAAAACCATTTAACAGGTTCATGGCTTGCTGGCCCAGTCCGATAAAACCAATACGGATAGTATCGTTTGCACCTGCTGCCAATGCTTTCGACCATGGCATAAGAGTTAAACCCGCAGCTCCAACCATAGAGCTTTGAATAAACCTTCTTCTTGAAAAATTACTCATGTTCTTTTTATTTAATTGATTTAAGTTTAAAATATAAAAGTACGAAAGTCCCGAAACAAAGTTTCGGGACTTATGCTATCTAACCAAACTAATAACCCACTAATAACCTGGGTTCTGTTTTATATTTGAATTTTGATCGATTACATCGGTTGGAATTGGACTCATATACTGTTTTAATTCAAATTTAGCTGTCCATTTTACTTCCTCTTCAATGCTGTACACCCAAACACCTGAGTTATCTGAAGGAACTGAATTACGAATAACCATGTTATGGCGTTGTGTTCCCATGGTTTGTTCGGCAATTTTCCAGCGTTTGTTATCAAAATATCTTTTTCCTTCGTAACAAAGCTCCACACGACGTTCGCGCCAAATGGCTTCACGCATTTCATCTTTTGTTAAACCGGCTTCCAACGCAGGCAAATCAACGCGGTCACGTAGTTCGTTTATGGCTGCGTATACATCGGCATTGGGCCCGGTGGCTTCGTTTTGTGCTTCGGCAAAGTTTAATAAAACTTCGGCATAACGATAGTAAATGTAGTTTTGGCCACTGGCATCGTTTGCCGGTGCAGCATCAGGGTTTAAACGCTTGCGCTGATAATAACCCGAGTCGCCAACGTCGGTTTTCCCGGCCAAATCAATCTGATTTGTTTTATCGGGATTGGCATAAGTTTCGTCAATACGCGTGTAAATAATATCGGTCTCGGGCATCCAATCCAGCTTGTATTCAGCGCCATCAAAAACAATATCGTTGTAAAAACGCTGTTCTCTTCCTACATACGGATTTTGTGGATCGTAACCCGACTCCGGATCTGTTATCACCTTTCCGTTTGCCATACAATACTGGTCTACAATTTCCTGAGTGGGGTTGTAATTACCCCAGCACATGTACTGACCTAAAACGTAGGTTGGGCCTCCACGACGTTCGTAATTGGCACCCATTCCGCTTACGTCAAGCATTTGTCGGTCGAAAATAATTTCAGAATTATACTCGTTTGCCGCTCTGAATAAGTTTTTAGCATCTGAAAACAAGGCGTATGGTGCACCACCACCCATTTCATCAATAAACTTTTTATTAGTGGCTGCTGCAGTGGCCCAACGCGAAGCATCATAATTTCCAAAATGTACAAATTTATCAGGGTCGGCCAGGTAAGGATCCGATGTATTAAACAACGGACTGGCACCAAACAATTCAATCCATCCTTTTAGAGCTAAGGCTGCACCTAAAGTTGCACGCCCGGCGTCAGGATCGCCACTGCTGTATTTTACAGGAAGATTGTTGTTGTTTACAATCTGGCCAAGTTCGCTGGTAATAAAATTAAAAGTTTCGGCAAATGTGGCACGTGGGTACAACATTTCTTCCTCGGTCATGCTATTCCTGTCCAGCGGAACTTCAATAATTGGCAGCCCTCCTACATGCATAAAAAATTCGCTGTAAAAATAGGCACGCATAAACTTTGCTTCATCAATGCGCTGGTTATACCAGTCATCAGAAAAGTTTTCTTTATACTCTTCAAGTTTTTGAATAAAAGTATTACATTTTCGGAGCTTGGTAAAAAAGTTTGCCCAGCTATAACCATCTGTAGGGCCGTGTGTTCCACCCCAAACACCGGTTGTACTGCTTGATGGAGCAATACATATTCCTTGCCTCCAGTTCGATGCGGTATAGTAATGGCTGATATTATAATCATCGGTATAATAATCCATATTTTCAGCGTTGTTGCATTTTTTAATTAGCTCGCTGTAAATATCATTCAGGTAAATGTCGGCATTACCCTCAGAGGCCCATTGGGTTTGATCAGTAAGGTTCGATTTATTCTCGTTATCAAGAAAATCTTCGGTATCGCAAGCAGTGGTGAATAAAAACAGGGCACAAACTGCGACCAATATGTAGTTATATTTTAAACTTTTCATTTTCTTCATCATTTAGCGTTTAAAAGGTGATATCAAGTCCAAATGTGTGCGAGCGCATCACCGGGTAAGAATTCTCACGCTGATCGTAACCCATTTCCGGATCAATGTGCTTAATATTACTTAAGGTCAGCAAGTTTTGGCCGGTGTACGAAACACGAATTCCGCCAAGGCCAATTCTGTCCACAAATGATTTTGGAAGATTGTAACCAACAATCATTGTTTTTAATCGCAGGTAGTTTGAACTTATTGTCCACCAGTCTGAATCCTTGGTATTGTTGCCGTATGGCGATGGTGTAGCTCTTGGATATCTGGCATTTTGATTATCAGCTGTCCAGCGATTATCAAAATATTCATAAGCCGTATTCGATCCGTTATTTTCAAAAGGAACGGTCATAAACTGGCGGATGTTGATACTTGACATCCCTGTTCCCTGGAAGAACATGGAAACATCGAAACCTTTCCAACTGGCATCGGCAGTAAGACCATAAGTCATGAGCGGATAAACGGGATCGCCGATTACTGTTTCATCGTTTGAATCGATAATTCCGTCTGGTACACCATCAGGACCACTTAAGTCGGCGTATTTAATATCACCAGGATGCAAATCGCCAAACTGGGTTACATTGTACCCGTCGTCGCTGTTAATAATTCCGTCGCCATTAATGTCTTCATCGGTTGTAAATAAGCCCAGTGCATGGTAGCCAAATGGTGTTCCGTAAGGACGACCTGTTAAGGTACGGTTTGGATTTGCACGTTGTGCATCGGTTTCAAATACCTCAACCATTTTGTTTTTGGCATAGCTAAAATTACCACTGATGCCAAGCTCTAAACCATTGGCAAATGTCTTTCTGCTGCTGGCAGTAATTTCAAAACCATTGTTTTTCATTTCGCCGGCATTTTCCTGAGCAATACTTAAGCCATATTCAACCGGAAGGGTTACCTGTGGAGCAAGCAACATATCGGTACGTTTCTCGTGGAAAAAGTCAAACTCAACGTTTAATAAACCATCATACATATTCAGGTCGAAACCCACATCAAGTTTCGACGAAACTTCCCAGGTAATATCAGGGTTAGCTTCTTTCTCAATTCGAGACCCTTGTACTAGTCCTGAAGCGCCGTACAAATAGGCATTACCGCGTAGGGTATACCCCGGCATAAACTGGAAATCGGCCAGACTACCATCAATGTAAGGCAGGTTACCCGATTGCCCCCACGATGCACGCAGTTTAAGATTATTTAAAGCGCCGTAACCGGCCATAAAGTCTTCTTCAGAAACACGCCATGCTGCTGAAAACGATGGGAAATATCCCCATTGTTTTCCCGGGCCAAATGCGTAATGGCCATCGTAACGACCTGCAGCTTCAAGCATATATTTATCCTGGTAGCTGTACCCTAAACGATATACAAAACCAATCTCGCTTCCTTCGCTTGAATAGCCGCCATTATCGTAATCCAGTTTGTCAGAGCTACCAAAATCAAGCTCATCAATTTCCAGTGCGTAATTGTTTCTTCGTGCCCAAAATGTTTCGTAAGTATTTTTACGTGCCTCGGCCACTAATAAACCGGTTACACTGTGGTCGCCAAATGTACGTGCATAGTTCAAATACGCCTGTCCGGTGTAGTTTTTCCAATCGTTGCTTTGCTGACGCAAATAGGTATAGGTAGGCGAATTACCTTCCTGAGTTGAAACCACCTCCGTAAAAGTATAGGGATTTGCATCCAAATCAATTACATGATACACAAATGGAATGTGCCATTGTTTTTGTTTCTGGGTGGTAGGGTCGTAACTAAATACACCTTTAAAACTTAGTCCCTGAATAAAAGGAAGTTCCTGTTCGAGATAGACAGATGCAAGTAAAGTGTTTTTATCCCACTGCTCGTATCCTTCTGATCGTAATGCACCTACAGGAGTACTTGCTGAAGATTCCCCCCAGTGTTCTCCATCAGGATAAATCAGCTGTTGAATAGGAACAAATTTATAGAATGCACGGAAGAGGTGACCGGTAGCATTCTCGCCAGGATCAAGGTCGTTGGTTTCCTCAACCGAACCATACAACGACATACCAACTTTTGTGGTGTTGGTTGCCTTCAATTCAAGGCTTAAATTGTAGTTATATCGTTTGTAGCCAACCGGATCAAATAAACCTTTCTGGTTGTAGTAACCCAAACCGGCGTGATAGGTAAGGTTGTTTGTTCCGCCACTTAATTCAATATTGTGGTTTTGTACCGGTACATTGTCATTCCATACATCAATAAATTTTGAATCGGGATATAGATACGGGTCTTCTTTATGAAGGTTGGCATAATTGGCAATCAAGTCTGCATCGTTTGGAGGAGTAGTTCCGTTAGGTGTTAGGTTGTAATACCCTTCGTTTTGCAAGGCCATGTAATCGGCAGCATCAAGCATGTCGGGTACATAGGTAGGATTTTGAATACCATAAGAAGTGGTTAAGCGCACTACTGGTTTTCCGGCCTTACCTTTTTTAGTGGTAATAAGAATTACACCGTTTGCACCTCCAATACCATAAGGTGCCACTGCGGCGGCATCTTTTAATACAGTAATGCTTTCAATGGTTGCCGGGTCAATTTGCATAATATTGTCGCGCTTCACACCGTCAACAACCACCAGCGGGCTATTGTTACCGGTTGAAACCACACCGCGAATATGTAGGTCGGGCGTATCCATACCTGGCTGAGCTCCACTACTCGAGCGCATACTTACACCGGCAAGCTTTCCGGCCATAGCTTGCGAAATATTAGGTACAGGAATTTCGGCCAGCTCTTCACCTTTTACAGTGCTTATTGCACCGGTTACCGTTGTTTTCTTTTGCACACCATAACCAATGGTTACAATTTCTTCAATACCAATTGCATCAACTTTCAGTGCTACATTAAAAGTAGTTTGGTTGGCAATTGTAATTTCCTGCGACTGAAAGCCTACAAAAGAAACCAGTAATACATCTCCTTCGTTAACTCCGGATAATGAAAATTCACCGTCGGTATTTGTAACAATACCATTTGTGGTTCCTTTAATAATTACGGTAGCTCCGGGCAGCGGAAGCCCCTCCTCATCAGTTACGGTTCCTGAAATAGATTTTTGTTGTGGAGTTTCGGCGGCAGAATTCCGAATATTTTCCGAATTATTGTCAGCTGTGACGGAAGTTATAGTAAATAGAATAATGAATAAACACAGCAACAAACTCCTTGACCAGAGAAACGGATTCTCCGATCGGGTTAGATGTTTTCTCATAAGATTTAATTTAATGAATAATAATTAATTTGTTAGTGGTAGATAGTGATAATACTTCAGCACGCAGTGCTGCAGTTGTTGTTCATAGGCAATAAAATTTTGGTTAATAATTAAATATATGGTTTTCTTTAATTCTTAGGTTTTTTATGTTAATGTTTGAATTAACGTGTTAGTTTAAATTTAAAGGCTCAACTTAAGCATTTCGTAATCTGCTGGTTTCTTTAGGTTCCACTCACTTTTCTGCTGAAAAATGCTGTACAATCAAGAGCAACTGTTCTGTTTTGTCTCATTCCATTCTGCTCTGTTCTGTACTACTAATTTCTGCAAATTTTTTTAAGAAAACAAAATGTTTTATATCGTCATTTTTTCAAATCCGCCTATATCGCGGATTTAAGCGCGAAGAAATGTTGCAAAACATAATTGTATACAGTATGTACATACAGTATGAATAAGAATGTTTTATACTAAACAACAGGTAATCGAAGGGTGAAGATTGTAAAAATGCACATCTTCAAGCCAAAAGCCTTAATTGAGCAGGCTGTAGTATTGATTTACTTTGGATTAAACGGTTAATCTGAATAGTACCGCAAGTGTACACTCACTGTCAATAAACTTTAACCAAGAATCTTTAACGATTGTTATAGCCCGGGCTTTAATTGTTTAAATAATAAGACCTTACAACTTGTAAGGTCTTAAAAACGATGTGAGGCATGCTGGATTCGAACCAGCGACCCCTACCCTGTCAAGGTAATGCTCTAAACCAACTGAGCTAATGCCTCTTTTCCTGATTCAAAAATAATAAAAAAAGAGGTGCAAAAATGCACCTCTTTTATATGGTTTTGTTTTAATCTTAAATAAAAAACTTGAGAATAAACAAGGCAGCTAACACCACCATAACCACCGAAATATCTTTGTATTTTCCGGTTAACACTTTTAACAGCACGTACGAAAGCATACCAAACACAATACCTTCGGCAATACTGTAAGTTAATGGCATTACAATAATGGTGATAAAGGCCGGAATAGATTCGGTAAAATTATCGAAGTCGATATTTAAAATCGGCGACATCATAAAGAATCCAACCAAAATAAGTGCCGGTGCTGTTGCAGCTGCAGGTACCATTGTAAATATCGGTGCAAAGAACAGGGCTATTAAAAACAAGGCTGCAGTGGCCAGCGAAGTTAATCCGGTACGTCCACCTTCGGAAACACCAGATGCACTTTCTACATAAGTTGTTACTGTACTTGTTCCAAAAATAGCTCCGAAGAATGTACCGATAGAGTCGGCAAAAAGCGCTTGTTTAACACGTGGTACTCTTCCTTCTTTATCCAACATGCCTGCTTTTGACGAAACACCAACCAGTGTTCCTACGGTATCAAACATATCCACAAAAAGGAAAGTAAACAGTACAATAAGCATATCAAGCGTAAAAATCTGGCTCCACTCAAATTTAAAAAAGATAGGTTCCAACGAAGGAGGTGCATCAACAAGGCTTCCTTCAGGCAAATGAGTAACACCAAAAGGCATACCTGCTATAGTTGCGGCAAAAATACCAATTAACAAGGCACCTTTAACTTTTAGTGCAAGTAATACGGCGGTAAGTACAACCCCTCCAAGGGCAATCAAAACCGGTGCCGAACCCATATCGCCTAAGCCTACCAATACAGCATCGTTGTTAACAATTACGCCAGCATTTTGCAAACCAATAAAGGCAATAAACAAACCAATACCTGCCGAAACAGCGTGTTTCAATGGCAACGGTATGGCGTTTACAATTAACTCCCGGATATTAAATGCCGTAAGTAAAATAAATATAATACCTTCAAGAAAAACAGCTGTTAAAGCAAACTGCCAGCTGTGTCCCATTCCGAGTACCACAGTAAAAGCAAAAAATGCATTAAGACCCATACCCGGAGCCAGGGCAAAAGGTAATTTTGCCACCAGGGCCATAACCAGTGTAGCCACCAGGGCCGACAGAGCAGTTGCAGTAAATACTGCATTTTTGTCCATTCCGGTTGCGCTTAAAATGTCCGGATTTACCGCTAAAATATAAGCCATGGTCATAAACGTAGTTACACCGGCTAATATTTCCGTTTTAACGGTCGTCTTGTTTTCGTCGAGCTTAAAAAATTTATTCAACATTTTATTGTGGTATTAGATTTAGAAAGTCCATTTTAAACCAAGTGTTGGTTTTACAGCAAACTCGTCGCCAACAAAATTGTTACTCAGTTCAACCTCGCCACCAATGGCAAAGTTTTTTGAGGCATTGTACCACAATTGTGGCTCGCTTAAGAAACGGTAGTCGGTTCCCCAAAACATTTCTTCCTTCCAGAAATCGGCAAAACCGGTAAATGTAAGTTTACCTTCTAACATTTGAATTACCCATACTGCAGTTAATTGAAATCCGTTTTGGTTTTTTGTACCACCTTCAAGTTTATCTTTAATGTTCTTGTAGTTGGCCTGCAAAGTTAAAATCTTCGAGAAATCGGCCGATGCCCAGGTACGTTCGATACCTGCCAACCAGCAATTTTCAATCGGAATCCAAATACCATCGCCAATGCTCATTGTTCCGCCATTGTATTCAACACGAGGCATAAACTTTTGAGTTTCGTTCCATTTAAAAGCACGGGCAATTTCCCAGTAGGCTAACGAAATTCCATTGTCGATACCGGTACCATCAGCACCATAATCCATATCAACAAAAAAGAATGTTGAACCATACTTGTCGGGTTTAAACATTTCAACTGTTGACGTCAGCATTTTTCTACCTTCGCCAAAATCATAATGTAACTGTACGTTTTGGGCACTAACTGAAAACACGAATGCAACAAATGCAATTGCAAGTAAAAGTTTTTTCATTTGTTAAATTTTTTTTGTTTGCCGAATGATCCATAAATTCGAAATCATCCGGTAACTCGCATGAATCTTAGTAAAACATCAAATGTGAAATGTTAAATTTTACAAGGCTCATGGTCGTTTCATACTTAATTAAATTAAAAGAATTTGATACAATGTGGCAACAAAAGTAATTAATCTTTCTTTTTTCGAAAATAAAATTGAGCTAAGTGACTCTTTATAGAAACGTTATACATAAAAGAACCCCGGTTAGGACAACCGGGGCATTTCATTGAAATCGGGAAGATAAAAAATAAGGGTCTTATATAATATATATTCTCAAAATTAGTAAAAAGTAACCCCTTTTGCCAAAATTTTCAGCTGAAAAGGCACTTCAAAAATGCTGTTTTCAGGCAAGTGCATCATATAAAAAAGCATTAACCGGATAAAGCAACTCAAAACGCTTAACCATCTCGTCAATATAGTTTGGTCCGGCCACAACGCTGTTTTCCAGCGAAGCAGAGTAAATAAACGATTTATACTTTAAAAGTTCAATGTATTCATGGTCTTTCGGATAGCCCTTGGGTGCCAGTTTTAGTTTATCGTCATACATTTCAGGAAATTGCTTTTTAAAATCCTTTTCATTTCCTATTTCCAGAAAATCTTTCGCATGGTCGGCCATGTAGGCCCTGAGTTTTTTTAGTACCGGAGCCGGTGGCATATAAATTCCACCACCAATAAAACTACTGCCCGGCTCAATATGGAAATAATACCCCGGATTCATACTTTTTCGGCCTCCGGTGCAAATAAAGCTGCCAAAATTTGTTTTGTATGGCTGTTTGTCTTTCGAAAAACGTACATCGCGAAAAATCCTAAACACGCAGTCCTTTGGCGACAACCCCCTTACCGATGAATCAAATTTACTTATCTCGTTTATTAATACATCGGTAATAAATAGTACTTTATCCCTGCTTTCTTCATACCATTTTCGGTTATCCTGAAACCATTCGCGATTATTGTTTTCCGACAGTTGTTTTAAAAACCCAAGAACTTTCTCCATAGTCTGATATTTTGCGCTATTTTTAAATTGAATTTAAGTAAAAAACAAAACCCATGCTAAAAAAGTTTGCGTTAATTGTTGCCGGTGGCAGTGGTAACCGAATGAACAGTTCTGTTCCAAAACAATTTTTGGAAATTAAGGGGAAACCGGTTTTAATGTTCACTTTTGAAGCCTTTTTAAACTTTGACCCGCAAATTGAGTTCGTGCTAGTATTGCCCCAAAGCCAGGTTGAAACGTGGAAAAAACTTTGTAAAAAGCACGCATTTTACACCAACTACAAACTCGCCTTTGGCGGCGAAAACAGGTTTCAGTCGGTACGCAACGGCCTTGAGCTGATAAAAGAGGAAGGCATTGTTTTTATACACGATGGTGTTCGGCCATTGGTTTCAGCACAAACCATTCGAAATTGCTTTAACACCGCCCAAAAATACGGCAATGCCCTACCGGTTGTTGCCCCGGCCGAATCGGTTCGATATGCCGATGAAATGGGCAATAAAGCCGTTGACCGAAGCAAATACTTCCTGGTACAAACACCACAAACCTTTACCGTAAACGCCATTAAGCAAGCCTATAAATCGGCTCCAAACGAGCAGTTTACCGACGATTCATCAGTGCTTGAATTTGCCGGCAAAAAAATTCATTTGGTTGATGGCAACCGCGAAAACATTAAAATTACATGGCCCCAGGATTTAATTGTTGCCCAATCTTTTCTTTTTCCACAATAAAATAAGTGGCATTTATTGGTAAAATTTCGACACTTACCGATTTTTCTCAGGGAAACTATTTAAATCTAAATAGTTTTGCAGGAAACTATAAGCTACACAAATGCCTTATTTAATAGCTACTTTGTAAAATTAACTTTAAGTAAACTTTTAATTCTATTAAAGTTTCCGAATAAAAAAAGGAATACATTTGCTACGTGGAAGAAAAGAAGAAATATATTATCGAGAATGTGGGCCGCCTTTACATGACCCAGGGTATAAGGGCGGTAACCATGGATGACGTAGCGGCGGAGTTTGGCATTTCGAAAAAAACACTTTACCAATATTTTAAGGACAAAAAAGACCTGGTTACCCAGGTGGTTGCATTTTTTCTTGAAGAAAGCGGCAAAACATTTAAAGAAATGGCCGACAATAATGCCATAGACAGTATGTTTCTGATTAGAAAACATGTAGCCTTTATTTTTAAGTTCTACAATAATGGTATTGAGAAGGACCTCAGAAAATACTACCCGGAATTGTACAAAAAAGTAAATGAAGTAAAACGCGAGCGCATTTTTACCAACACCATTGCAAACCTTAAGTTAGGCATGGAGCAGGGCGTTTACCGCACTGATATTGACCCATACTTTATTGCCAAACTCCAGGTTGGGCGAATGCTTTATACCATGAATCCCGACTTCGGAATTTTTGAGGAATACGAAGTAAATTCGCTGGCATTTTTTGATGGCATGATGGACTACCACATGAATGCAATTTGCAACGACAAAGGAAAAAAATATTATAGAAAACAATTAAACAAAGTTCAGAATGAAGAAAATAACTAGTCAACTACTCTTGTTTTTTGTCATGTCTGTGATGAGCCTTACGCTTAACGCTCAGGAAGAAAACACAAGTTTCACCCTTGATGAGGCCACTCAATACGCCATGCAAAATTCATACGTTTTGTTTAATACGAAACAAGATGTTAGTATTGCCCGCAAAAAAGTATGGGAAACCATTACTACCGGTTTGCCCCAGGTTGCAGGCTCGGCCAACTATAACTGGTTTTTAAACCTCCCGGTTTCATTAATCCCTGCTGAATTTGTGGGCGGAGAACCCGGTGAATATTACCCGGTAAAATTTGGACAGGATTATAGCGCCGATTTTGGCTTCAGTGTGTCGCAACAAATTTTTGATGGCTCGTGGATTGTTGGAGTAAGCTCGGCCGAGTTGTATTTAAACCTGGCCAAACAAGCTAACGAAAAAACTGAAATTGATATTAGAAACGCTGTTGCCCAGGCCTACTACATGGTACTAATTAGCGAACGTTACAAACAGGTAATGCTCGAAAACCTCGAAAACAGCAAGCGGCTTTATGAAGAAACCAAGGTGTATTTTGAGAACGGATTTCGTGAACAGCAGGATGTGGATCAGCTCCGGATTTTGCAAAAAAATGCGGAGAATGAAGTACTCCGATCAGAACGCGAATTAATTGTTGCCAAAACAGTTTTAAAATACACGATGGGGATTGATCTGGAGCAGGAAATTATGCTGAGCGACGACCTCGAAGTATTTGTATTGCCCCTGGTTGAAGAAAAAAACAGCATCAATCTTGACCTGATTAACCATATCGATTATCGTTTGGCACAATCGAATTTCCAGGTTTCAGAAAAATTGTATCGACTTGAGAAGGTGGCCTATTTGCCAAAATTTAATGCATTTTACAGCTACACCCGAACATCGTACAGCAACAGTGCCAACCTGTTTAAAGAAGAATGGTATCCATCTTCGCTAATCGGGTTTCAGGCATCCATACCTATTTTCAATTCCGGGAATAAACGATCGAAGGTACAGCAAGCCCGCCTCGAGCTGGATAAAGCAGAAAACGACAAACGCCTGATGGAAATCACGCTTCAAAAAGATTATTTAACAGCATCGGCGGAAATGCAAACGGCCCGCGAACAGTTTTTAAACACTAGAGAAAACCGCGACCTGGCAGAGAGTATTTTAGATAAAACACAAATAAAATTTAATAACGGTATGGTAAGCAGTGCCGAATTATCGCAGCAGGAAACCCAATACATTACTACCTGGCAACAACTGGTAACATCTACAATGTCGTTGCTACAGGCCGATCTTAACCTGAAAAAAGCTGCAGGAGCCTTATAGTAAAAACAGAAAAAACAATATCAAATGAAACGAATTATATTTTTAGTAACAGCAACACTTTTATTATCGGCTTGCGGAAATACAAATGTTACCGACGAAGCCGGAAAAAGAAAACAAATTCAAGAGCTAAAACAGCAGGTTCATACACTTGAGCAACAAATTGAAGCATTGGAAAAAGAGCTTACTGCTGAGGAGAAAACGGAGTTTGTAAACATTAAAACTACGCGCCTCGAGAATCAAAAGTTTGAACACTTTATTGAAGTTACGGGTAAAGTTGAGGCCGAACAGGATGTAGATGTCAGCCCCGAAACCTCGGGTGTAATTAAAGAAGTAATGGTTGTTGAAGGACAACAGGTGAACAAAGGGCAAATTATGGCACGGCTGAATACCGATTTGCTTGAAAGATCGATTGAAGAACTGGAGGTTCAGCTCGATTTGGCCATAACCAATTACGAACGCCAGAAAAACCTTTGGGACCAAAACATTGGCTCTGAAATGCAGTACCTGCAGGCAAAAAACAATAAAGAAACGCTTGAAAAAAGGATTTCAAGCCTGAATACGCAAATTGAAATGGCCGAAGTTAAATCGCCAATTAACGGAATTGTTGATATTGTTTACCAAAAGAAAGGACACATTGGAAGTCCACAGGTGCCTTTTGCCAAGGTAATAAATACCCAAAGCATAAAAATTTACGCCGACATTTCAGAAACCTACATCACAAAAATACACAAAGGCGATGATGTGCAGGTGCGATTCCCGGCTTTGGACAAAACTGTTTCGGCAAAAATTAATCAAATTGGAAACACCATCGACCCCAACAACCGTACATTTCGGGTACGTATCAACCTAAACAACAATTCAAACCTGATAAAACCCAACCTGGTATCAATTATCTCGTTGCGCGACTACGTGAATGAAGTGGCTATTGTTGTGCCTTCTCTTTTTATTAAAGAAGATTTTAACGGGCACTACACCTATATTGTTGAAAAAACCGATGGCAATAATGTAGCCAAAAAAGTATATGTAACGCCCGGGGTAACGAACAATAACATGACCGAAATTACTCAAGGATTAACTGCTGGCACCGAAGTTATTTCGGAAGGGTATAGCCAGGTTGTTAACGGCACGCCTGTTCAAATCAATTAAACACCTACCAAAAAATTCTTCAAAATGGAGAAAGAAACAGAAAAGAAAAACATAGAAATAACGCGTAAGTTTAAACCAACATTTCTTGCGCTAAGCAACAAAATAACGGTTTATATATTTGCCGTGTTGCTGGTATTTTTTGGTTTGTATTCGTACAACCAGATGCCACGCGAAGCCATGCCCGAAGTAGTGGTTCCGTATATTTTTATACAAACTTTGTATCCGGGAAACTCGCCGGTTGATATTGAAAACCTTGTTACAAGGCCTATCGAAAAAGAACTAAAAGGGTTAAAAGGGGTAAAAAAGGTATCATCAGCATCTTTTCAGGATGTAAGTACTATTATTGTTGAGTACACCACAAATGTAACCATAAAGCAGGCCTTGCAAGATACCAAAGACCGGGTTGATAAAGCAAAATCGGAATTACCAACCGACCTGCCCAGCGATCCGTATGTTACCGATTTCGATCTTTCGGAATTCCCCATTATGAACGTAAACGTATCGGGCGAATACAGCATGCGCGACCTGAAAAAATTTGCAGAAGTAATGCAGGATGAATTTGAATCCTATCGCGAAATATCAGAAGCCAGTATACGTGGTGTTGAAGAACGCGAGATCCAAATTGAAGTAGATCCACACAAGCTGGATGCAGTTGGCTTATCATTTGAAGATGTGGCACTTGCCATACAATTTGAAAATATCAGCATGGGAGCCGGTCAATTTACCGCAGATCAGATAAGGCGAACCATTCGTACTGATGCCAATTACACCGACATCAAACAAATTGCCAATACCATCATTAAGGTAAATATGGGCAAACCGGTATATATCCGCGATATTGCCACGGTAATTGATGGCTACAAAGAACAGGCCACTATTGCCCGTGTTGATAATAAACCTGTAGTAACCTTATCGGTAACAAAAAAGTCGGGCGAAAATATTCTTTCTGCTGCTGAAAATGTTTTTAAAGGAATTGACCAGCTAAAGGCACGCGGGCAAATTCCCAAAGACCTTGAAGTGGTGATTACCGACGACATGACCATTGAAATCGAGAACACCATTTCGAGCCTCGAAAACAGCATTATCCTTGGAATGATCCTGGTAACTTTTGTACTCTTCCTTTTCCTTGGTTTTAGAAATGCCCTGTTTGCAGGCCTGGCCATTCCCATGTCGATGTTCCTTTCGTTTGTAATTTTGCAACAAACCGGAATTACCCTGAACTCGATGGTGCTTTACGGCCTTATTCTGGCACTGGGGATGTTGGTTGATAATGCCATTGTTGTGGTTGAAAATGTTTACCGCCTGTACAGTAACGGGGTCCCTTTGCTAAAAGCTACCAAGCAAGGTGTTAGCGAGATTGCGTTCCCCATTATTTCGTCAACACTTACCACACTTGCAGCCTTTTTCCCGCTGCTGGCCTGGGAAGGAATGATTGGTGAGTTTATGAAGATTTTCCCGCAAACACTGATTGTTGTTCTTGCTTCATCGTTGTTTGTGGCATTAATAATAAACCCGGCCTTTATTGCCGGCTTTATGAAGATTGAAGACATTACCAAAAAAGCCAACAAAAAACGCATACTGCGAAATGCAGCTATTTTGGCCGGACTGGCAATACCGTTTTATGTTATGCAGGTTTTCCTCTTAGCTAATTTATTGGCAACAATTGTTGTAATTATGCTGCTCAATCTGTTTGTGCTAAGAGGATTGGCCCGTTGGTTTCAAACAAAATTACTTGTGGCACTCGAAAATTTCTACACAAGGCAGCTAAGGCATGCATTGTCGGGTCCGTGGCCCTACGTTTATTTTGGAGGAACAGTTATTTTGCTATTCTTCTCGATGGGTTTCTATTTTGGTAACAATCCAAAAATGGTTTTCTTCCCCGATGTACCGCCAAATACTGTATTTGTAACCATGGAATTACCACTGGGAACATCAATTGAACGTACCGATAAAGTGGCCAGCGAAGTTGAAGCGATTGTTAAAAACACCCTTGCACCGTACGAAAACATTGTAAAATCGGTTACAACAAATGTTGGTGTTGGCAAAGGAGGTATGTTTGAAAACGAATCGAGTCCGAATAAATGCCTGATATCAATTAGTTTTGTGCAGTTTAAGTACCGCGAAGGACTAAACACCAGCACAATAATGCAACAAATTGCCAAAGACCTTGATGGTTTTGTTGGGGCAAAAATATTTGTTGAAACGGGAGATATGGGACCTCCTACCGGAAACCCTGTAAATATTGATATTAGTGGAGATGAATTTGACCAACTAATTGCAATTACCGACGATTTTCTAAAAATTATAGAAGAAGACAACATACCAGGAATTGATGAACTGAAATTAAATATCAATACCAATCAGCCTGAGATGTTGATAGAGGTTGATCGCGAACAGGCACGTCTGTACGAACTTTCAACACAACAAATTGCCCTGGCGTTCAGAAATGCAATATACGGTTTCGAGGCCAGTCAGTTTAAAGACGGCGAAGATGAATATGACATCTTTGTTCGTTTGGAAGAAAAGTACAGAAACGATGTATCAACATTAATGAACCAGAAAATTCCGGTAAACGGGTACTCCATTCCTATTTCGTCGGTTGCTAAATTTAAATTTACCAGCTCATACGACAAAATCAGCCGTATCGATTTTAAACGCGTTATAACCATTTCGTCGCAGGTGGTTGAAGGTTATAATGCCAACGAAATTAACACCCGTATTGAGCAACTTCTGGCAGACTACAAAATGCCAGCCGGTTACACTTACGAATTTACCGGCGAGCAAAAAGAACAAGCCGAAAGTATGGAATTTTTAGCTTTTGCGCTGCTGATTGCTGTTGCCATGATTATGATTATAATGGTTACGCAGTTTAACTCGTTTATCCGCCCGGCCATTATTATTGCAACTGTTATATTTAGTACAATTGGTGTATTCCTGGGGCTGGGAATATTTAAAATGGAATTTGTGGTTATTATGACCGGAATTGGTATTATTTCGCTGGCCGGAATTGTAGTAAACAATGGTATTGTACTTATCGATTATATCGACCTTACACGAAAGCGCAAGCGTCAGGAATTGGGTTACTCTGAAAAAGCATTTTTACCAAAAGAGGTACAAATTGATGCCCTGGTAGAAGCTGGAAAAACACGTTTGCGCCCGGTATTGTTAACAGCAATTACCACTGTTTTAGGTCTGTTACCTCTGGCGGTTGGACTCAATTTCAACTTCTTTACGCTGTACACCAGTTTCGATCCGCAAATTACAATTGGCGGCGAAAGTGTAGCGTTTTGGGGACCTATGTCGTGGACCGTTATTTTCGGATTAACATTTGCCACTTTCTTAACCCTGTTAATATCGCCGGTAATGTATATGCTTACCATAAAAATTAATTATAACATTAAGAAATGGACCGGTACTTTACCGGAAGATAATGTTCAGGTAAAACCTAAAGTTGCAGAGTAAATTGTCAACTTTTAACGAAAAACGGGCATCCTTATTGGTTGCCCGTTTTTTATTTACTTAAAAAAAGTTGTTTTAATTAAACCAGCGAATCGCCTTTTTTAATGCGAACATCGGTAACAAACTTTTTAATCTGGTCCTCGTCTTCGCGGCGGCAAATCATTAAGGTATCGTTTGATTCGGCAATGATGAATCCATCAAGACCATGAATTACTGCCATCTTTTCTTTCGAAATATCAACAATACAGTTTTCGGCATCATACAACAACACGTTGTCACCCCGAACCACATTCCCCAAGGTATCTTTTTCTTTGTTTTCGTAAAGCGATCCCCAGGTTCCAAGGTCGCTCCAACCAAAATCGGCCGTTAATACGTACACATTTTTTGCTTTTTCCATAATGCCATAATCAATAGATATGGCCTGACATTCAGAATAAGTCTTCCGAATAAATGGTTCCTCACTTGGCGTATTCATTTTCTTTCGGCCATGCTCAAATCTCAAAGCAATTTCGGTAAGATGCTGCTGAAAGGACTCAAGAATGGTAGAAAGCGATGAAATAAAAATTCCGGAGTTCCAGTAAAACTCCCCACTATCGATAAAAATTTTCGCCATCTCCTCGTTAGGTTTTTCGGTAAAAGTCTTCACTTTGTACAAGTTCTCCAGGTTGTGAAATTCCTTTTTTCGTTTCACCTGAATGTAACCATAGCCGGTTTCAGGCCGGTTTGGTTTAATGCCTAAGGTAAGCAGCGCTTCTTTTTCCGAAACAAAGTCCAAACCGTTTCGCACTTGCTTATGAAATTCATCTTCTTTCAGAATTAAATGATCCGATGGGGTTACAATCAGGTTTGCCTCCGGATCAATAAGTGCAATTTTATTGGCGGCATAAGCCAGACACGGAGCCGTATTTCGTCGCAAAGGCTCCAATAGTATTTGCTCGTCTCGGATATCAGGTAATTGCTCCTTTACCAGGTGTTGATACAAGGCATTGGTAACAACAAGAAAATTCTCTTTGGGTACAATTTCAAGAAAACGATCGTAGGTTTGTTGAAGAAAAGTGTTGCCTGTTCCTAATATATCTAAAAATTGTTTTGGGCGTGCTGTACGGCTAAGTGGCCAAAAACGACTTCCAACACCACCTGCCATAATCACACAAAAATTGTTAGCCATCTGAATGTGTTTTGTTCGCTAAATTGATTTCTATATACATTGAAACCTTGAAAATACAGTTTTATTTTGTTATTGTTGCCTCATCTTTATTCAAATTCAGAAAAATTTTGTTTCCGCTTATTAAGTTGTAATTTTAGCCGGATACAATGCAAAAAAACTTTAAGCCATGGGTTTTTTCTTTCATATAGGCCGCTATTTTGCAATGCTAAAACGCGTATTTGCAAGGCCCGAGAAACACAAGCTGTATTTCAGGCAGCTGTTCCACGAGATTGATAATCTGGGGGTTAATTCGGTAGGTATTGTTATCATCATCTCCATTTTTATTGGTGGAATTATGACCATACAATTTGCCTACAGTATGGCCAACCCTATTTACCCGTCAGAATTAGTTGGTTTGGGAACACGCGATACGCTTCTACTCGAGTTTTCATCAACCATGCTGGCACTTATTATGGCCGGGAAAGTGGGTTCGAACATTACCTCGGAGATTGGTACCATGCGGGTTACCGAGCAAATTGATTCGCTGGAAATTATGGGTGTAAACTCGGCCAGCTACCTGATTTTGCCAAAAATTATTGCTGTTGTTTTTATCTTTCCCTTCTTGTACATCATTAGTGTATTTTTTGGTTTGCTTGGCGGTTTGGTTACCGGGCCCATTGCCGGGGTAATTACCATTCCCGAATACATTGCCGGTATACAATGGTTGTTTTATCCGTACTACATTACTTTTTCTATTATAAAGTCGTTGTTTTTTGGTTTTCTGGTGGCATCGGTTCCGGCCTATTTTGGTTACTATGTACAGGGCGGCGCGCTCGAAGTGGGTAAAGCCAGTACCAAGGCAGTGGTAAATACAAATATCCTTATTTTATTTTTTGATTTAATACTAACCCGTTTGCTTTTAACATGATAACACTAAAAAACGTACATAAATCATTTGATGGCAATACGGTGCTTAAAAACATTTCGACCGTATTTGAGCAGGGAAAAACCAACCTGATAATTGGCCGAAGCGGGTCAGGAAAAACAGTATTGCTAAAATCAACACTCGGCCTGTTTGAGGTTGACAGTGGCGAAATTTGGTACAACGACCGTAATTTTACACAAATGAACGAGAAAGAGCGGAAACTGCTGCGCCGCGAAATAGGCATGGTTTTTCAGGGAGGTGCGCTTTTCGATAGTATTTCGGTGGAAGACAATGTGCGCTTTCCGCTGGAAATGTTTACCGAAATGAGCTGGGCCGAGAAACAGCAGCGGGTAGATTTTTGCCTCGACCACGTGAATATTGAGAAAAAAGCATTTAAACTAAACCCCAGCGAAATAAGCGGCGGCATGCAAAAGCGCGTGGCTATTGCCCGGGCCATTGCCTTAAACCCGAAATACCTGTTTTGCGACGAACCCAACTCCGGCCTCGACCCTGAAACGGCAACCGTAATTGACCAACTTATCCAGGATTTAACCAAAGAATTTCAGATGACTACCGTAATTAATACTCACGATATGAATTCGGTAATCGAAATTGGCGAATCGGTACTGTTTATCTCGCAGGGACAAAAAGAATGGGTAGGCACCAAACACGAGATACTTAACTCGGGCAACCAAAAACTGGAAGATTTTATTTTTGCCAATAAATTGTATGCGCAAATGAAAAAAGGGAAGTAGAAAAAATGCGTTATTTCTTACTTAAACTTACAATAGAACATTTGTTCATTAATTAATATTTTGAGAACTTCTTCTACTTTTGTCAGAAACTTCGGAGTCAGAGCTTCTGTCTGCCGGCTATAAACCATTTACATGAATTACGAGTGTCTGATTTGCCAGGTAAAAGCGCTGCAAAAGCGCATGGATAAATACGAGATTGCCGAAGAGAAACGAAACGGCATTGTTAGCAAAATGATTAAGGAAATTGCAGAAATTAATCTGGACAACAGCTATTCGCCCGAAATTACCCGTAATATTTTAAAAAAGCTGGAAGCCGAATCAGCAATTACCGATCCGTATGCCAACGAAAAAGCCGCCAGTAACCGTGCATTATTGCACCGCTACCCCGAGTTTAAGAGTAGGATTGAAAACTCGGACGATAAATTTGACACAGCATTGCGTTACGCCATTGCCGGGAATATTATTGATTTTGGCCCAACGCACCATTTTGATGTGGATGAAACCATAGAGCGTGTATTTCAAACACCTTTTGCCATCGACGATTCAGCAGCTTTAAAAGCTGAAGTGGCAAAAGCTAAAAGCGTTTTATACCTTGGCGATAACTGTGGCGAAATTGTTATGGACAAGCTTTTTCTGGAAACACTAAATCATCCAAATGTTACGTTTGTGGTTCGCGACCAACCAGTTTTAAACGATGCCACATTAAAAGAAGCCCGGGAAATTGGCTTGCATACAGTTGCAACACTAATAAGCAACGGCGACGATACTCCCTCAACCGTACTGCACCGGGTAAGCAAAAATTTTCTCGAGCATTACCACTCTGCCGACCTCATCATTTCGAAAGGAATGGGTAATTTTGAGGGATTGATGGACGAAAGTGATCCGCGCTTGTTTTACCTCTTGATGATAAAATGCCCTGTTATCGGCCAAAAAGTTGGTGCCGAAAAAGGGGATTTTGTGGTAAAACGTAGCAAAAACTAAACGCAAACGAACACAGTTTCAAAAAGAAAATACCTGACTTATTATCATCCCAGTGCAAACTTTGTAGCAATAGCTGCAGTATGTATCCTTCATTAATAAACTGGTGTTTATAGGTCGGTATACCTATTATCACTTCTTGGCATCTAAGGTAACCACCGGAATTATCAGCTCTTCCATTGAAATGCCACCGTGTTGAAACGTATCTTTATAATAATTGGCGTAATAATTATAATTGTTTGGATAAGCAAAAAAATCGGTTCCCTGTGCAAAAACATAACTGGTGCTTACATTTCGCGAGGGTAAAAATATCGACCTGGGATCTCGGATTTCAAAAACATTTTTGGATTTAAAATTAAGGTTTTTACCTAATTTATAGCGCAGGTTGGTATTGGTTTCGCGGTCGCCAATAATTTTCACCGGACTATCCACCCGAATTGCTCCGTGGTCGGTGGTTACAATCATGCGCACATCTTCGCTGGCAAGTGCCTTTATCAACTCAAGCAGCGACGAGTTTTCAAACCAACTCAGGGTTAACGAGCGGTAAGCTTTTTCATTATTTGCCAACTCCCTTATCATATCCATTTCGGTGCGGGCATGCGAAATCATATCCACAAAATTTACCACCATCACCGATAGATCACTTTTCAGGATATTATTCAGGTTATCACTTACCCATCTTTCTTTTTTTGCTCCGGTAGCTTTCTCAAAATATAGGCTTTCTTTTCGGGCAAAACGCTCCATTTGCTTTCGTAAAAGCTCTTCTTCGTGCCTGTTTTTATGCCCTTCGTTATCATCATCTTCCCACAATTGCGGGTACAACTTTTCAATTTCCGATGGCATTAGGCCGGCAAACATCGAGTTACGGGCATACATGGTTGCAGTGGGCAGTATTCCGCAATACAATTCTTCCGAAAGAGTACGAAAATAGGTGTTAAATACCGGGCTTAGCACGCGCCACTGATCGTAACGCAAATTGTCGATTACCAATACAAATGTTTTTTTGCCGTTGTTAAGCTGCGGAAATACACGATGTTTAAAAATATCGGGCGACAGCAGGGGCCGGTCATTAAAATCGGCATGAAACCAATCCTGGTAATTTTCTTTTACAAACCGGAAAAATGCCTTGTTGGCATCTTCCTTTTGCATGGCTAAAATCTGGTCCATGGCCGAATCTTCCGAGCCACTCAGCTCCAACTCCCAGTAAACAAGCTGTTTGTAAATATCTTTCCACTCGTCAAAAGTGAGCCTGTCGTTCAGTTTCATTCCAATTTGGGCAAACTGCATCTGATATTTTGATGTGGTTTGCTCGGTTACCAAACGTTTCTGATCGATGTTCTTTTTAAGGGTTAAAAGGATTTGTTTCGGGTTTACCGGTTTTATCAGGTAATCGGCAATTTTTGCACCAACAGCCTCATCCATAATGTTTTCCTCTTCGCTTTTGGTAATCATTACCACCGGTACATTGGGCGCAATATCTTTTATTTTTGTCAGGGTTTCAAGGCCGGTTAAGCCCGGCATATTTTCATCCAGAAAAATGATATCGAAATAACCGGCTTCCACCTTTTCAATCGCATCAAGACCATTGGTTGCGGTTTCTACCTCGTAACCTTTTTCCTGTAAAAAAATAATGTGTGCACGCAACAGATCTATTTCGTCGTCTGTCCAAAGTATTCTTGGCTTATTCATATAATCAAAATTGTTTGTTTTCTGTTTTCTTTTATCCCAATCGTTTACCCGATCAGTTAAAGATAAGAACAAAAAGAATGCCGTTAAAGTATGCGGTTAACAAACTTTAAGGCTTATGGCTATGGTTTCAATTTTATGAAACATTTTTTGGGGCAAACAAACACCTGTTCAACCTTACAGGCTATTTATTCAAATAAACCTTTTTGTAAAAATCCATGTACTCGGTAATATTTTTTTCCTGAAGGAAGATGCTGAAGTTTTCATCTGATATCAGGAAGTTACGGTATTGGGCACTGCCCAACGGTGCATATAAGCTGCGGGTTTGTTTTACAATATCGAAGTAACGCTGCGCGGTATCACGATCTTCCATGCCTTTAATAATCACCAGTTGCCGAATGGCATCAAGCCCCTGTTCTTCAATTACAAAATTTGAGCTGGCAAAATTTGATTGGTTAAACTGCTGAATGCCTCCCACAAAAGTTGCTTTATCAACACCGGTTGCCGGAATGACAAATACAATGCGATGTGCTCCTTCAATTTCTGGCTGATATGGGCCTTCGGGCACCTCCCTGTTTTCCACTTCTTCGGTTTGAACGCTGCCCGCCGTGGTAGTTGAAGCGTTTGTACTGCCTGCGTTGCCCGTTGTGGTTGATGTACTTGCCGGCCTGCGCTGTATGTAATTATTCCTGAAGAAAGTAATGTACTCGTCTACCTTATTTTCGTCAAGCAACGTTTGCAAGTTGTCGTCGGTAATCAGGAAGTTACGGTAGGTTGACTGCCCAAGTGGCTCGAACAAACTACGCGTAGTTACCACCCTTCGGAAATACGACATGGACTCGTTAATTGTAGGAATACCTTTAACTACCAGCAGCTGGTAATCGCCCACCTCTTTTAATTGCAGTGCAAGATTCCAGCTTCGGAACTGGTCGCGGTTAAAATCTGCAAAACCGCGCAACAGCGGTCGCATGGCCAAACCTTTATCTTTTACAGCAATAATAAAATTTTGAGTGGTATCAACGTCGGTATCAAACAATCCCTTGACACCGGCTTTTACGGTAACAAAAGTTCCGCGTTCTTTCAGCGCATTGTCTTCGGCTTCGGCACGTGCCATCAGCTCCTCAGGTGAAATATCCATTTCGTCGTCGCTGAAGTTTGAGCGGATAAAACGACTGTAATTTTTCACAAAAAACTTCATATAGTCAGCCGTTGAGCGCTCTTCTTTAACTGCGCGGTAATTGGTTGATGATATTACAAAGTTCATATACTCAACCCCCTGCAGGGTTTTAAACACCGATGCCCTTCGGATGATTGCTCCGTGATAAATCAATGCATTTTCCTTATTGGTCATTGCCCGAACAAGCACAAAAGCCAGCTTGTCATCGAGGTATTCCGTTTCAATATCGTAATCAATTTTGGTGTAATGATCGATGTTGTAATTGGCAATATCAAACTTCAGGCGATTCAAATCAATTTTACTTTCATCCTCGCGCGGATAGGCAATTACAAAATAATGCAGCAAATCTTCTTCGTAGCTAAACTTGCCACCAAATTCATCATCGGCCATAAAGTTTTCAGGCAATAATTCTTCGTTCTGAATCTCTTCGTTTATGTAACCCATTTCCACCAGTTTCTGGTAGTCGGTAAGCGTACTGTCCTGGATCAGGGTAAGAATTTCCTGCGCCAGTGGAGATGGTTCCTTATCGGGATATTGTGCCAGGTAGTCTTTTAACAGTGTTTCAAAATTGTGTACACCTGTTTGAACCCCATTGGCTACCGTTTGCATAAAGTCAATTTTCGGAAGAATAACACTATCCGGTTCCATGCGTTTCATCTGGCCGGTAAGTGATTGTACATTCTGGTACCTGCCCAACTTGTAGTTTCTGAATGTTTCCTGATACATGCGGTTCAAACTATCCAACTTGGCTTCCATTTCAATAAAGAAATTTGGATTGATAAGGTATTGGGCAAACTTACTATTCGGGAAGTTAGAAATAATCAGGTTACGATAATAGTCTGATTGTGTTTTATCGCCCATCAACTCGTACAAGTCGTACAAATCAAAATAGGCCGATAAAAGGTACATATTATTCGGATAGCGTTTTATCAATTCCTCAAAAGCTTCGGCTGAACGTTTGTAGTCTTCAAACTCCGATTTAAATATTTTCCCGGCATTGTATAATGCGTCGCGTATCCGCTCATGCGAAACTTCCATCAGCGAATCGGTTAAGGGCAAATCCTGGGTGTAAAATTCTTTTTTCAACGGATCTTCTACCCGTTGTTCTTCGGGTTCTGCACCATCAGCCAGTTCTTCGCCTTCCTCCATCGAAACAGTATTTTTATTCGATCGTCGCCAATCGTCTTCCAGCGTTCTCCGTCCCCATTGCTGTTGGAAAGTAACACGGCCATAAGTTACCGTTTGCGGGTTATAAAAATACCAGCCGGCTCCACCCGAATTTCCCATTCCCATTCGGTAGCGGTTTGATCGGTAATAGCCCTGACTACGAGCTCCCTGCATGGCCACATTCTCCATATTGCGCTGGCGCTCCTGCTCTTCTTTCATTAAACTGGCAATTAAAGCTTCACGCTCTGCATCGGGCATATTGGCCACCCTCTGCAAGCTGTCTTCCCGCTCAACGGTAAGCATATTGTCAACCAGGTTGGTTAAGCTTTTATAACGTGCCGATACATTTTTATAGTCGGGGTAAGTTTCGTCGATAATAATCATGGCACTATCGTAATACGATTGTGCTCCACGGTAGTTTAAATCCTCAAAATAAATATCGGCGAGCGTTATTGCCGAAAGTGCACGCTGAAACTGATTTTTAAAACTTGTGGCTACCGATTCTTTATAATTGCCTTTTGCACCATCGCGATCACCTTCACGAAAATCGATGTTACCCAAAGCATAATAAATCTGGTCTCTGAAATCCACATTTTTTTTATCGCGCAACATTTTATTCAGCTGCTTTCTCAGGTCTGCCGTATTTCCTTCTCCCGAAAATACACCGGCTGCATTAATGCGGGCGTTAAAAGCCATGGCGTAATCCGGATTCATTTTAGTAACGGCTTTAAAAGCTGCCGAAGCTGCTTCGTTTTGCCCCAGCTCCTGGTATAGTTGTGCCACAATGTATTGCAAACGGGCTTTGTCTTTCTTCCAAAAGGTTTTTTTAATGGCAATGTCCAGCATACGAATAGCATTGTTGTATTCCAGCTGTTTCATGTGATAATAGGCAGTGGCAATGGCAAAATCACGCTCCAGGCTTTTCGGAAAATCATCGTAGGCCTGAATGGCCTGAATAACTTCGTTGGCTTCAATAAATCGTTCCAATTCGGTAAAACTTCTGATGAGCCAAACCTGGGCCTCATCGGCTGTTTCTTCGTCGGGGTACTTTCTAACCACATACGAGAAATTATCGATAGCAGCAAAATAGTTATGCTGATAGAAATAGGCCTTACCCATTAACAAATAGCTTTCGTCAATCCATTTGTTAAACTCTTCCTGACTGGCAAACTCCTGATACTTGCGCGAACCACCGCCCCGTTTACGTTTTGGTTTTTTTGTAATCGAATGAATTTCAACCAGCTTAGAACATTTTACCACGGCGTAATCCATATCCGATTTTACCATCCGAATGGTTGATGGATCGCTCTCTTTATAAATGGGCAAAACCCGGGTAAAATCGTCTTCGATGCGCTCCTCAATTGTTGCAACACCCTCTTTTACAGCCTCGTTGGCATTAAAATAAATATTATAACGCGAGGTTACATTATGAAAAGTTCGTGATGCCCGCGTGTTTTTTTCGGTTGAACAGCCGGCAAAAACCGAAACCAATAAAAAGAGAAATATGGTATGTAAAATTCTTTGTCTCAAACAGTTTTTTGTTAACTCATTGAATAAACTCGGGAATTACAAGATTATTGCCTGCAAGCGCCGAATTGTTTTACCAAAATAAAGCTGCAAAAATAAGAAAAAATGAATGTGTAAAAGAATTAATTATTCTTTGGGAGAATTAAGCCTTGAGAAGGGATTTAAAACCAAAAAAAATTGCAGGGATAACACGTGTGTCTTCCCTGCAAATTGCTTGTTATTTCCTTGTAATTTTTACCTTTTTTGTTGGCGCCTGCTGAATGTTTCGCACGTGCACGCGGTGTTTTACCTTTTCGGCAACTTCGGCAAAAGCTTGTCCGGTTATTGTTTCGCCATTAGCAGCAACAGGAGAACCATTGTCGCCACCTTCGCGAATACTTTGCACAATAGGTATTTGCCCCAGCAGCGGCAAGCCCAACTTGTCGGCCAGTTTTTTTCCGCCTTCTTTTCCAAAAATGTAATATTTATTTTCAGGAAGCTCTTCAGGCGTGAACCAGGCCATGTTTTCAACTAAACCCAGTACCGGGACATCAACCGATTTGCTTTGGAACATACTGGTACCACGCACCACATCGGCCAGAGCTACATCCTGGGGAGTTGTAACAATTACTGCACCGGTAACCGGAACCGACTGTACCAGTGTTAAATGAATATCGCTGGTTCCTGGTGGCAGGTCGATGAGTAAATAATCCAGGTCGCCCCAGTTTCCTTCCGAAATAAGTTGCTTTAGCGCATTTGATGCCATTGGCCCTCGCCAGATGATGGCACTGTCGGTATCAACAAAAAAGCCAACCGACAAAAATTTAACACCATATTTTTCCAGCGGATTTATCATTTCGCGGTCGTCAATTTTTACCCCTGCCGGACGCTCCCCTTCAACACCAAACATTTTTGGAATTGATGGTCCAAAAATATCCGCATCGAGCAAACCCACTTTGGCTCCTGATTTTGCCAGTGCTACAGCCAGGTTAACCGCAACTGTTGATTTTCCAACGCCACCTTTACCCGACGCCACAGCCACAATGTTCTTTACATTGGGTAAAACCGGGCGTTCCATATCGTGGATAAACTTAACAGCAATATTGTCTTCAATCTCAACCCCTTCACCCAGGTATTTTTTTATGGCGTTTTCGCAGGCCAAAACAAGGGCCTCAATATTGGGGTCGTTACTTTTCTGAAAAACCAGCGAAAAACTTATACGTTGCCCCGCTATACGAATCTCCTGGGGCATTTCCAATTGTACAACATCTTCGGTGCTTCCGGGGTATTTTACCGTACGCAATGCGTCGGTAACATCCTTCGGAACAATTAATTTTCTTGGTATATCTGCCATTTTAAACGGTTTATTTTACTGTTATTAATGTTAATATGAAGCTGCAAATTTAATAATTGCATTTAGATGAACAGTTGAAAAAGAGAAATGTTTCATCTTTTCGTTATGAACATTTGATTGTTTTAGCTATTCAATTTCCGTTAACGGATCCCAAAATTTTTCATTGAAATCCAGAATTCTGTTTTCCTGAACATGCAATCCTTCTGCTTCCAGTAATTCTTTCATTGCATTGGGGTTATCAAAATGATGTTTTCCGGTGAGCAGGCCATTTCGGTTAACCACCCGGTGTGCCGGAACATATTCGTGGTGGGCATGACTGGCATTCATTGCCCACCCTACCATACGCGCGGCTCCCGGCGATCCAATGCTGGCAGCAATGGCACCGTAAGATGTTACCCGCCCCGGCGGTATTTGTTTTACTACTTCGTAAACCTGGTTAAAAAAATCGGACATAGATTAAAATATCTATTTTAAAATATTAGTTGAATATTCTGGATTGAAAGTCGGATAGTATCAAATTTCCAATGCCGAACTTCCAATTCCCACCAGTTATTCTCACTTAAAGATGCTGCATTGGAGACTGGAGATTTTACCCGCCATTATAAATCGCGGGCAGTTCGCCCAAAGCTACGGTATTCATCGCGTTCAATCTCAATATTAGGTTCGAGGTACTCGTTTTGATGCGGAATAAAAGCGAGGTATTTACTGGTAATTCCCCGATCGAGCCATTGCTTCTCGTAATAAGTACGAATGCGCAACACATCGGTTAATCCTTCCCATTCATACAAATTATCGGTTTGAGCCAGAATTTCAAATCCATTGACTTTCACCATCTCAAGGGTGTATTTAAACTGAAACTGGCTATCGGTTTTCAGGTGAACAATGCCACCCGGCTTTAAAAAATTGCGGTACTTATTTAAAAATGTAGTTGAGGTAAGCCGCTTTCGTACTTTTCGCATTTGCGGATCGGGAAAGGTTAACCAGATTTCGTCCACTTCGTTGGGGGCAAAAAACTGGGTAATCAATTCAATATTGGTACGTAAAAAGCCCACGTTTTTCATGTTGCGCAGAAAAGCCTGTTTGGCACCTTTCCAAAGCCGGGCACCTTTTATGTCAACTCCAATGTAGTTAATGTTTGGGTTCATTGCAGCCAGCTCAACGGTATATTCGCCTTTTCCGCAGCCCAACTCTAAAACTATAGGGTTATCATTCTTAAAAAAATCAAGAGCCCACTTTCCCTTTAACTGAAAATCATCATGTCCTACCTTATGAAACGGTGCCTGAACCACATGTTCAAAGCCTTTCATCTCATCAAATTTCTTTAGTTTTCCTTTTCCCACCTTTGCAATAAAGTTCTTCTGTTATTAATAAAACCAGAGGTTATTTTATTTTTTCTACTCTAAAACCCACATCGGTAATACCTTCCAATTCTTCATCACGCATTCCGTGTTGCAAGCGGATAAAATAAGTTCCTGAATGTGGAAAAAATACGTTTCTCCGGTAAACAGCCTGTCGGGTTTTTAGCCCGCCAAAACCCTGGCCCAACCATTTTCCTGTTGGGTCGGCCAAAACCAGTTCAAAGGTATCTTTCAGAGCTGTTCCTCCGGGTTGTTCAATGGTAACAAACAGCCACAGGTTGCTGTAGCGGTAATTGAGTTCGTTACGCACATTTATAAACAAGTTATGATTTTGCAGGGTATCATCTACCGGCACGTTAAAAACTACCAGCGAATCTTTTTGCCAACTGCTTTTCGGAATAGATTTGTATTGATCGAAAACGCGCCGATTATCGCACGAGGCCGTTACAAATAAAACTGCGGCAAACACTACAATTTGTAAAATACGATTCATTGTTCCAGGTAATTATCAATAACTTTTAGCACCTACAGGTGCCACTGTCATTTATTTACTATTTAAGCTGCACAAAACAAACACAAAAAATGAGAAGTTGTTTGTTTATTTACGACGTTGTTTACGATTTTGATTTTGTCGTTGCGGACGATTTTGTCCACGCTCACGCTCCTGGTTATTATTTTTACTGCGGTCTTTTTGTTGACCCTGCGTTTGCGACTGGTTTCTGGGCGTATTTCTGCCAGATTGCCGTCGGCTACCCCGATTTTTCGAGCGGCTCTTTTTCTTCGAGCGGTCGAAGCGATCGAGGTCTTCCTGCCCAACTACATTGTGGAATGTATCGTTTTTCTGTGCACCGGCATCGTATTTTTCAACCACCAGTTTTTCCGGCTTTTTGCCATTTCTGTTTAAACGCAACACCTCTTTCACCCTTTTTACCGGTACGGCTACCAATGTTCCGGGGCCTTCGCCGCGAGGCGCATACCAATAAATTCCTCCAAAAATATCGGCTTTTAAAAACGAGTAGCTCATGTGCTCTGTTTCCAGCGGAATATGGTTTGGCGGGAAATCTTTTTGCGCATCAATATAGGCATCTACCTCAAAATTAAGGCAGCATTTCAATTTTCCGCACTGCCCGGCCAGTTTTTGCGGGTTTAGCGAAATCTCCTGATGCCGTGCCGAATTTGTGGTAACAGAAACAAAATTACTCATCCAGGTTGAACAACACAGTGAGCGGCCGCAGGGGCCAATTCCGCCAATACGTCCGGCTTCCTGGCGGGCGCCAATTTGTTTCATCTCGATGCGGATACGAAAAGTTTCGGCCAGCACTTTTATCAGCTGGCGAAAATCAACCCGACCATCAGCAATGTAATAAAAGATAGCCTTGGTGCGGTCGCCCTGGTATTCCACATCGCCAATTTTCATATCCAATCCCAAATCTTTAACAATCTGTCGTGATTGAATCATGGTTTCATGTTCCAGCGAAATGGCTTCTTTCCATTTGTCGATATCAACCGGTTTGGCATGACGGTATACTTTACGGTATTCGCCATTGTTTAGGGTTACTTTATGGCGTTTCATTTGCTCAAACACCAGTTCGCCCATCAACGAAACAATTCCTATATCGTGTCCCGGATTTCCCTCAACAGCAATTAATTCGCCAACTTTAAGCTTCAGATTATTAACATTTTTGTAGTAATCTTTTCGGGTATTTTTAAAACGTACCTCAACAATATCTTCGCCTTTGTAGGCAGGCTGTACATCGCCAAGCCAGTCGGTTACCTGCAGTTTGCCGCAGTTTCCAACTTTTGTCTGACAAATTCCTCTATCTGTGGTATTTACTTCTTTCATTTTATTGATTCGTAGTATCGCAGCACAAGGCTTATCTTCATTTCAAATTAATCCTGAAAATGTGCCGCTGCGACTCTTTTGCATTTAGCTGAAGCCATTTTATTTTCGGCTTTGCCAATATAAGCATTTAACCCACAAAAGTAATGATTAATAGTTATTTGATTTAAGCTGAAGCTGTTTTTAAAATGAATCTAAAAAGGAGAAATAAACTTTAGAGGGTTTGTCAATTTTATCGTTTTATCAATCGTACCATCCGTAAACCGGTATCCATAAAAATAATGCGTGGATTTCCGTTCATGGAAATGTGTTTGATAGCCAGTTCAAATTCGTCGGCAAAAGCTACTATGTTTCGCTCGTTAATAAATGGAGCAAATTTTTTACCCCAGTCTTTTTCGGCACGATTCATATACACAATTTCGCTGCGGTGCATGTTCGACACAAAATACTCGCGCACCAGGCGAAGCGCTGCAGCAAAAAAGGCTTTCTGTTTATCGCGGCCAATGCCGGCCATTTCATCTGCCCAGTCAATCATTTCTTTTACCTGTCGGGCATAGGCAAAGCGCATCATTTCCTGGAATTTCAGGAAATAAAACTGCTCCTCTTCTCCCGGGTTTAAGTATTCTAAAGCTTTGATATAACTGCCCGAAGCCAGGTGTACGGCATCAGGAATTATCTCCGGATTGATACCTTCGATTTGCAACAGCGCATTTTGTATTGATTCATTATCAACAAAAGGAAATTTAACCAATTGTGCCCGCGAACGAATGGTTCCAATTACCCCTTCTTCGTTTTCAGTTACTAAAATAAAAAGCGTTTTGCTGGGTGGCTCCTCAATCATTTTAAGTAGCTTGTTCGAGCAGGCAATATTCATTTTTTCGGGTAACCAAATAATCATCACCTTAAACTCCGACTCAAACGATTTTAGGTTTAGTTTTCGTAAAATAGATTCGCTTTCGCGCTCATAAATTTCACCCTGTGCATTTCCGGCATCAATGTGGCTCAACCATTCGCTAAGCTCGAAATAGGGATTTTGCAGTACCTTTTCTCTCCATTTTGGTAAAAAATCGTCGCTAACCGGTTTATTAAACTGTTTGGCATTAAAAATAGGAAACACAAAATGCAAATCGGGGTGGGCCAGTTTTTTATACTTATGGCAACTGGGGCAGGTTCCGCACGAATCGGTTTCGCTACGGTTTTTACACGAAATATATTGTGCATAAGCCAAAGCCATAGCTAATTTTCCTGTACCTGAAGGCCCCGAGAATAATTGGGCGTGACTGATTCGCTGCTCCTGAACCGAACGGATCAGGCGGTTTTTAACATCTTTTTGTCCTACTACATCTTTAAAAAACATAAGCCAAAAATAGCACTTTCTGTCGTTTCAGTAGCCACACAAAGCATAAATATCCCCGATGATTACTAAGTTGCTGTTGGCACGTCTAAAACAAACCATCAACACATTACCGCAACAAAGCATTCTATCATTCCTTTTATCTTACTCTTACATTAAATTACAAAGAGCATTAAAATTCCACTGTTTTTTCGTGCTATTAATTTTTATCTTTGGTTGAATTTTTCAAAAAACACTAAAAAAACAAAATATCATGCAAACAATTAGCAGCTATGATTTTAAAGGGAAAAGAGCCCTTATCCGCGTTGATTTTAACGTGCCATTAAACGAAAATTTTGAAATTACTGACGACACCCGAATGCGCGCTGCACTTCCTACCATCAAAAAAATTATTGAAGGCGGAGGTTCACCAATTATTATGTCGCACCTGGGACGCCCCAAAAGTGGCCCTGAAGCAAAATTCTCGTTAAAACCATTGGTAAATCACCTGAGTGAATTGCTTGGTGGTGCAACGGTAAAAATAGCTCCTGATTGTATTGGCGACGAGGTAAAAGCCATGGCTGAAGCGGTTAAACCTGGTGAGGTTTTAATTCTGGAGAACCTGCGTTTTTACAAAGAAGAAACTGCCGGCGACGAAGCATTTGCTGCTAAATTAGCTGAAAACGGCGACTGCTGGGTAAACGATGCTTTTGGAACTGCCCACCGTGCCCACGCTTCAACAGCTGTTATTGCCAAGTTTTTCCCAAATGATAAAATGTTTGGCTACCTGATTGAAAGCGAAGTAGAAAGTCTCGACAAAGTAGTTAAAGCCCCACAGCGTCCGCTAACAGCAATTATGGGTGGCGCAAAAGTAAGTTCAAAAATTACCATCATCGAAAACCTGTTAAACAAAGTTGACAACCTGATTTTGGGCGGTGGTATGACCTATACTTTTGTTAAAGCAAACGGAGGAACGATAGGAGATTCAATTTGTGAAGATGACTTTATAGAAACCGCAAAAAACATTGAAAAGCTGGCCAAAGAAAAAGGTGTTAACCTGGTAATTGCCACCGATGTTGTTGCTGCCGATGATTTTAGTAACGATGCCAACACCAAAATTTGTGCAGCCAACGCCATTGAAGACGGATGGCAAGGATTGGATGCCGGTCCGGACAGTATTGTAAAAATGAAAGAGGTAATTGAAAACTCCGGTACAATTCTTTGGAATGGCCCTGTTGGTGTATTCGAAATGGAAACTTTCTCGGCCGGAACAAAAGCCATTGGCGCAGCCATTGTTGAAGCCACTAAAAAAGGAGCCTTCTCGCTTGTTGGTGGTGGCGACTCGGTAGCTGCTGTTAACCAATTCGGCATTGCGCCGGGCGTTTCCTACATTTCAACTGCAGGTGGCGCACTGCTCGAGTACCTCGAGGGTAAAACACTTCCGGGTGTTGCAGCTGTTCGCGGCGAATAAACAAAAAACAATTACTATATTTTCAAAGGTCCGAGGCTCTTGTGCTTCGGGCCTTTTTTCGTTAAAATTACCCCTTTGTTTTCACTCTTCAACATCATTTTTGGCCTGGTCTCTGCATTTTATAACTAACTTTAAACAAAAAAATGAAAGACAAAACGCAACAGGTTAACGAAAGGTTCTCGCAGGTAAATTGTGCCCAAACAGTATTTAGCCTGCATGCCAAAGAACTTGGTATTAATGAAGAGCTGGCCTTAAAAATCTCGAGTGGTTTTGGGGGTGGAATGGCATGCGCCGAAACATGCGGTGCGGTTACCGGTGCATATATGGTTATTGGAACCAAACACGGACATGCAAGCCACAATGCAGAAGCAAAGGCTGCAACAAAAGCCAAAATAAAACAGTTTAACGAAAAATTTAAAGCGCAACACGGAAGCCTGATTTGCAAACACCTTACCGGGTTCGACATTTCAACTCCTGAAGGAGCGACAGCAGCAGCAGAACAAAATGTGTTTAGCAAAAAATGTCCGGAGTTTATTAAAACCGCCTGCAAAATTTTAGCAGTGGATTTTTGAACCGAAAACTCCCCTGCACTGTTTTTAAGCTATAAGTTTCAAAAAAAATACAGTAGAGGCAATGTGCTGAAACTCCATGAAAAGAACAAACAACTTTTTTTTGGGATGGCAAAGGCTAACAGTATAAACAATTAATATTTAAAAGATGAAAGGTAACGTAGGCTCGGTTGACAGGTTATTACGAATTATAGTTGGTTTATTAATTGCCATTGTTGGTGCAATATTCGACAGCTGGTGGGGATTAATTGGCATTGTTCCTTTAGCCACCGGACTATTTCGGTTTTGCCCGCTTTATTTGCCCTTAAAAATATCAACACTGAAAAAGGACTAAACCATTTTAGCCTCTTCGACAGCAGAAATTAGTTATCTTCAGCCCCTTGTTGTTGCCAATCAATCTGCTTACCATTGAGAGATCATTGGTTTAGATTTAGTTTATTTCATATTTCTTCATATGCTGGTTTTCTTCAAAATTTAATTTACATTCAAGGCTATTTGTAATTCATACAGTATCTATTATTTTTACCGCTAACTTTAGGTAATTAATGCTGTTTTAACCAAATTTGAAAACTAATAAACTAAAGAGCTATGATTGCAATTATCCGCTGGCCTATCCTGGCCACTTTTGCACTGCTGATATTAGCAGCTTGCACTACCAACCAAGCCGAACCAAACCTAATGATACAAAAAGAAATTAACACCAACTGGACGTTTAACCAGGTTGGACAAAACGAATGGCTGCCCGCCACTGTTCCGGGTACGGTGCATACCGACCTGCTGGCCAACAAAAAAATTGAAGACCCCTTTTACCGCTTAAACGAGCACGACTTACAATGGATTGACAAAGAAGACTGGGAATATAAAACTACCTTAACAGTTGAAGCAGCACTCCTAAAAATGGATCGCGTTGAGTTGGATTTTAAAGGCCTCGACACCTATGCTGATGTGATGCTAAACGGTCAGCAAATTGCCAGCACCGATAACATGTTTCGCGAATATACCATCAATGCCAAAAAGGTTTTAAAACCAGGCGATAACGAATTGCACATTGTTTTTCGCTCGCCCATTACCGAAGGCATAAAAAAATACGACGCACAGGGATACGTAATTCCGGTTTCGGATAACGACCTTGCAAAAATTGGACAGGTTGAAGGCGACAAACAAGTGAGTATTTACACCCGAAAAGCCGGTTACCATTTTGGGTGGGATTGGGGGCCACGACTGGTAACCAGCGGAATTTGGCGTCCCGTTTTCCTGAATGCCTGGGATGAAGCAAAAATTGAAAACCTACAGATTGTTCAGCAAGAAGTTTCTGAGGAAAAAGCAAGCTTTACGGCCATTTTTGAAGTTGATGCCGCTAAAAAAGGCAAGGCTCAAATTTCAATCAAAAACGACGACTTACAGCTTGCCAGCAAAGCAATAAACTTAGTGGAAGGAATTAAAACCTACAGTGTTGATTTTGAAATTGAGAATCCAAAATTGTGGTGGACCATTGGACTGGGCGAACCACACTTGTACAATATCGAGGGTACACTTCTTGCTGATGAAAGAACAAGCACTAAAAACACCCGGATTGGTATTAGAACATTGGAGTTGGTGCGCGAAAAAGACAAACATGGTACCTCGTTCTATTTTAAACTAAATGGGCACCCTGTATTTATGAAAGGAGCAAACTACATCCCCAACGATGTATTTTTGCCTCGGGTAACCGAAGAAAATTACCGCACCGTTGTTGAAACAGCAAAAAACTCGAACAATAATATGCTTCGGATTTGGGGTGGTGGAATTTACGAAAACGACCTTTTTTACGAACTTTGCGACGAAGCCGGAATACTGATTTGGCAAGATTTTATGTTTGCCTGTGCCATGTTTCCGGGCGATGAGGCTTTTCTGGACAATGTGCGCCACGAAGCCATTGACAACGTAAAACGCCTGCGCAACCACCCCAGTATTGCTATGTGGTGTGGCAACAACGAAATACTTGCCGCCTGGAAAGGCTGGGGCTGGGAAAATGCCGAACGTGCAAAAAGCGAAGAAAACGCTGATAAAATATGGCAGGCTTATGTAGATATTTTTCATAAAACCCTGCCCGATGTGGTAAAAGAATTCGATCCGCAGCGCAGTTACTGGGCTTCAAGCCCTTCGTCGGGCATGGGCGTTCCGGCCGACCTGGTTAACGGCGACGAACACTACTGGGGCGTTTGGTGGGGAAAAGAACCTTTTGAGACTTACGCCACCCATTTGCCCCGTTTTATGAGTGAATATGGTTTTCAGTCGTTTCCGGAAATTGCAAGCGTACGCAAATACGCCACCCCTGAAGATTACGATATTTTTTCGGAGGTGATGAAATCGCACCAGCGCTCGTCGATTGGCAACGGCACCATCGAGTATTACATGCTGAAAGAATATAAAAAACCAAAAGATTTTGAATCGTTTCTTTACGTAAACCATGTACTGCAGGCCGAAGGAATTAAATTCGGACTGGAAGGACACCGCCGCGCCATGCCTTTCTGTATGGGCAGCTTGTACTGGCAAATTAACGATTGCTGGCCGGTTGCCTCGTGGAGCTCAACCGATTATTACCAAAAATGGAAAGCCCTGCAATATTACGTAAAAAAAGGATTTAGCCAGGTTTTGGTTAGCCCTTACGAAGAAGGAATAAAATACAAAGTGGGCATTGTAAACGATCGCCTGGAACCACTGCATGCCGAACTACGTATGCGCATGGTTGATTTTAGCGGGCAGGTAATTTGGGAAGAGGCGCACCTGGTAGATATCCCCGCCAACTCAAGCGACGATTATTTTGATGTGAATAAAAACGAATGGCGCTATAAATATCGAAAACAGCTTAAAAATGTAGTATTTACCGCCGAACTAATCTCAAACGGACAGATAATTTCTAAAAACAACTATTACTTTTTACCCTTTAAAAACTTAAACGTACCGGAACCGCAAATAGAATACGCTATTTCAAAAGCTGAAAATGGTTTCGATATTGCCTTAAAAACCGACAAACTGGCTAAAAATGTTTACCTGCAGATTGAAGATGAAGAGGGCTTCTTTTCTGATAATTATTTCGACCTCGTACCCAACGAAAAAGCTACTATTCACTTAAAAACTATAATTTCAGAAGAGAAACTGAATGAAGTATTAAGCATCCGTACGCTGGATGATGCATTTTAATCCTTCAACGCACAGGATGTTCACCAGGTATTTGTCTTGCTGACCATCCTGTGTGTTGTTGACAGTTTGCTGTTTAAAACATAAGCTAATCCCCATTTTAATTCCCGGCAAAATTCTGCAATTTTAAACGCATGATTAACTTTCTTTTTGTACTCTTATTTTCTTTCTGGTCTGTTTTTTACGGACGTCCTGCCTCAAACACCGAGGTTTATCTCGATAAGGGAGGTCAGCTCATTGCATTTCAGGCTACCGGCGAAAAAGGAAAAGTACATTTTAAATACCTGGACCAGGGCAGCTATCGACTATCGCTGGTATTTCCGCAACAGGAAGGTAAATACATAAAGGAAAAAACACGGCACGAAAGTATGACCAAAGCCACTTACAACGCAAAAAACAGGGTGTACTACTACCAGGGCTCCGAAGGTTTTTTTGCCATTAAATTCACCGGAATTTCAGGTGTTAAAAGCCAAAATTTTGCGGCAATTTTTAAGGAAGAACGCGAGGAGGAAGACAAATACAACGTGATAGCCGAGTTTGGCATTCATAAAAACTGTGGTTCAATCGGTGTTTTTGTTGAGGCCATAACTGCAGCGCAGTTTAAAAAAGCTGCCGATAAAATTGGCCAGGATATTTCTACCCAATCCATACGGGGCATTAACTAGAAATGCCATCCGCAAAAATGATGCGAATGGCATTTTTATTTACAAATTGAACATTGGTTAGATAATTCCAAGTTCCTTACCCACTTTAATAAAAGCATCCACTGCACGGTCAATTTCTTCCGGCGAATGCGCTGCCGACAGCTGCACACGAATTCGTGCTTTTCCGCGAGGTACCACCGGAAAACAGAAACCAATTACATAAACGCCTTCCTTCAATAACGCGTCGGCAAATTTAATAGCCAAAGGTTCGTCGTAAACCATAACCGGCACAATGGCCGTATCGCCTTTTACCAGATCAAAACCGGCAGCCTCCATTTTTGTACGAAAATGTGTGGCATTGGCCATTGTTTTTGCAGGCAAATCGGCTCCTCCCGAAAGCATTTCAATAACCTTAAGTGTGGCTCCTACGGTTGCCGGAGCCAGGGTGTTTGAAAACAGATACGGGCGCGAACGCTGGCGCAACATATCAATTATTTCGCGACGGCCCGATGTACAACCGCCATTTCCTCCGCCCATTGCTTTTCCAAACGTGGTGGTAATAATATCAATCTCACCCAGCAAATCGTAATGCTCTGCCGTACCACGGCCTGTTTTTCCAATATAACCGGTTGCATGCGAATCGTCAACCATTACCAGGGCGTCGTATTTTTTTGCCAGTTTTACAATGTCGGGAAGTTTGGCAATATCGCCGTCCATCGAAAAAACACCGTCGGTAACAATCAAGCGGTATTTTGCACCCGAAGCATCTTTCAAACACTGCTCCAGTTCTGCCATATCCGAATGTTTATAACGGAAGCGTTGCGCTTTACACAAACGTACGCCATCAATTATCGATGCATGGTTTAACTCATCCGAAATAATTGCCGATTCGGCTCCCAGAAGTGGTTCAAAAACACCGCCATTGGCATCAAAACACGCACAATACAGTATGGTATCCTCCGTGCCCAAAAATTCCGAAACTTTTTCTTCCAATTGTTTATGTATTGACTGTGTTCCGCAAATAAAACGCACTGAAGAAAGGCCAAATCCCCAGTCGTTCATAATATCCTGAGCGGCTTTAACTACTTCGGGATTATTGGCTAAGCCCAGGTAGTTATTAGCACAAAAATTTAAAACCGATTCTCCGGTAGCCACAGAAATGGCCGAACTTTGCGAAGAAGTAATAATGCGCTCAGTTTTATAAAGACCTTGTTCTTTTAGCTCCTCGAGTTTATTTCTCAGATCATTTTTAATTTTTCCGTACATGCTTTTAATTGTTAGTTTAACGCTATACAAAGTAATGGAAACCTGTAAAATTAAACATTGATAAAAGACAGAATTTTATAAACATCTAATCTGATATCCAATAAGAAGGCGTTCTGCAAATTCTTCTATCTTTGCACAAAAAATAGCGAAAAAACGACAGAATGAGTGACAAAAAAGTACGGGTACGATTTGCCCCAAGCCCAACCGGCCCTTTACACATGGGCGGAGTGCGAACAGCCTTATTTAATTACCTGTTTGCCAAAAAACATGGAGGCGAATTTATACTCCGCATTGAAGATACCGACCAGACCCGTTTTGTTCCGGGGGCTGAGGAATACATTATTGAAAGCTTGAACTGGTGCGGATTAACTCCGGTTGAAGGCCCGGGAATTGGAGGAAAATTTGGCCCTTACCGCCAAAGCGAAAGAAAAGAATTGTATAAAAAATATGCCGATAAGCTGGTGGAAAGCGGCTGGGCATATTATGCTTTTGATACACCCGAAGAAATAGAGGCCTTGCGCAAAGATGCCGAAGCCAATAAGGAAACCTTTTCGTATGGAATTGGTACCCGCGAGCAACTGAATAATTCGCTCAAGCTATCAAACGAAGAGGTTCAGCAAAAAATTGAAGCTGGCGAGGCTTATGTTATTCGTTTTAAAATGCCTGAAAATACTGATGTTTCGGAAGATGACCTGATTCGAGGCAAAGTAACCTTTAACACCACCAAAAGCCTCGATGACAAAGTATTGTTTAAGTCGGATGGTATGCCAACTTACCACCTGGCCAACGTGGTTGACGATCACCTGATGGAGATTTCGCACGTTATTCGCGGGGAAGAATGGTTGCCATCGATGCCACTGCACGTGCTGTTGTATAAAGCCCTGGGCTGGGAAGACACCAAGCCACGTTTTGCGCACCTGCCCTTAATTTTAAAGCCGGTTGGAAAAGGCAAATTAAGCAAACGCGATGGCGACAAAATGGGATTTCCGGTTTTTCCATTGCAATGGACCGATCCGAAAACCGGCGATGTATCGCGCGGCTATCGTGAAGATGGTTATTTCCCTGAAGCTTTTATAAACCTGCTGGCTTTACTGGGCTGGAACCCGGGAACAGAGCAGGAATTTTTTACTCTGGAGGAACTGGGGGAAATTTTTAGCCTTGAGCGCGTAGTAAAATCAGGCTCTCGTTTTGATCCGGAAAAGGCAAAGTGGTTTAATAAGCACTATTTCCAGCAAAAACCGGTTGACGAACTGGCCACTTTATTTACGCCGGTTTTAAAAGAAAAAGGCATTGATGCCCCTGCCGAAAAAATAAATGCTGTGGTGGCAGAAATTAAGGAACGCTGTGAATTTGTTTCGGATATTTGGGAGCAAAGCAGCTACTTTTTTGTTGCTCCAAACGAGTACGATGCCAAAACAGTAAAAAAACGCTGGAAAGAAGATACTCCTGCAAAACTCAGCGAAATTGCCGGCATTTTTGAGAAAGTTAAGGACTGGAATGCCAATTCGATAAAAGATTCTTTTTCGGCTTTTATGAATCAGAAAGAATGGGGATTTGGAGTGGTAATGAATCCATTGCGACTGGCATTGGTTGGAGGAAACTTAGGTCCGGATTTGTTTGTAATTTGTGAATTGCTGGGAAAAGATGAAAGTATAGGCCGAATAAAAGCGGCCATTGAAAAAATATAGAATTAGTAACAACAAAAAAACCGGTTCGAAGCCGGTTTTTTTGTAATCAAACTTTAAGTCTAAACTTAATTACTTTTTCTTTTTCTTCATGAAAAAGAATACAGCTGCAGCAATAACCACCACTGCCACAACAATAATAATTACCGTTGAATTTGAACCTGATGATTGTTCAACTCCAGAAAGTAAATCTTCGTCCATGTACGAACTGTCCTGAGCACCCAAATTATCAATATAGGTACCTTCATCTTGTGCCTTTACTAACAGGCTTGGTAAACTCATAATAAACAATCCGATCATTGCAATTACTCTTTTCATTTTTCTCAATTTTTAATTTTACTACTTATTTATTCAATTTTTGTTGTACGCTACTTAACAGCTCATTGGCATTTTTATACCGTGGGTTTACAGCAATTAGCTGCTGCAGTACCTCGTAGCTATGCTTATATTCTTCCAAATCAAAATACATTTGTGCTTCAAGCAAATAAAACGGTTCGTAATACGGATGTATTGTACGGCCCTTTCTTAGCAATTCCCGAACTTCCCCGTATGCTCCATTAGCCAGTTTTAAATTTGCCAAATTTACAAACATCCAGATATTATTTGGGTCAGTTGCCAGTTCCTTTTTCATCAAAATTTCTGCTTCTTCCCATTTTCGCGTTTTTAGCAATTCAATGGCACGTAAATCATTTTTTGTATTTCGTTTTATTACTACAGCCAGCGGATTACCTTTGTGGTAAAAGGTTTTAACAATTTGCGTCGATTGCCAGGTATCGTTCTTCAGCAGGTAGGGATGAATGTAATTTACACCAAACAAGGCATAGTCCCAATCTACCGAGCTACGTTCAAGGTAACGGGTGTACTGAAAATCGACATTTAAAACCCGATTAAAATAATTGGGTAACTGACAGTTCATGGCCACCACAACCTGGCTGGTATCAATGGTTGCCAGCAAATAGTCGCTGGCTTCTTTCATTCCATGAAAATAGTAGTCGTACTCGTAATTGCCCCATGCAGCTTTATTTCCACCTGAAACAGCATTAAAGTAGACATAATCAACCGGAAAAGTTTTTGCCTGATGTTGCAAAGGCAGCAGCATAAGAACAAAAAATGCAGCTACAGCAGGGATTTTTATTCCCCTTTTCAGCTGCGATTGCCAAAATGAAAATAGGCCATTAACAGCCAAAATAACCATTAAGGGCACCGTAAATAGCATCTGTCGTACTCCGCTGTACAGATTCGAGCCGATAATCATAACATAAACCAGTGGAAAAAGGAATGTAAAAAAGACGAACAACTCAATAATGAGTTGTTCGCTTAACGGTTTAGAAAACTTATAGGTTAAAAAGGCTATAAAGTAAAGCAACCCCAGCAAAACAAATTCTGGTGTTGATAATAAAATCCATTTAATAAGATAGCTCCATGGGAGCGAGGTGCTCCAGAAAACTTCGCCTTCAAAAATCTGTTTAATACTTACCTTGTAGTGCTCCATCACCGACAAGCTTTCAAGCGGATGGCGCACCACGTCCTGCAAGGCATAGGGCCAGAATAATAGCCCAAGGAAATAACCTGTAAGTACTATTACAATTCCCTGGCCCATTAACCTTACAAAACAAGGTTTAGTTGAAACGATATACTTAAGTAAAAAAGGCTTCGAAACAAGAACCACCAAGTACCCAAATACCAAATAGGCAAATAGGATTAAACCGCCAATACGCACCGAACAGGTGAAAGCAATGGCCAGTGCCAAGCCAACGGTTGTTTTCCACCCGGGTTTTGGCAGTTGTTTTAAATATTTTATGATGAAATAAATTCCGGCGACGTAACCACTCGCAAACGGAATATCTTTTAAATTTCCAAAAGCCTGACCAAATAAACGCGGTGTCAGCAGCAACGATAACACAATGGTTGCAGCCACCCAAAACGAGTTACTGATTTCTTTTCCGAGCAAACCGGCAAATAACAACAATAAAAAGAAAAATAGGGCACCCGTAAAATGACGCGTTAAAAATTCGTTGTCGTTAGCAAATACCCGGTTAACCAGGGCTGTAAAATTATCAACCGATTGCCCGTAGTATTTTAAATTCGTTACAGGAGTATCGAGGCACGATGCATCTTTGCCACCAGTAAAATACCAGTTTACCACCTGCTTTGCATGCGGATAGTGTAACATTTCGTCGACATTAACAGCAGCCTTTGGGGCAAGCAGCGCCAAAACTACAGCTGCCAGCAACAGACTTGAACGAAACCCGTTTTCTGCAGATAATATGTCGACAAACTTACTCATACACCTCCTTTATTAAATAAACCGGACGGTTCTGTACTTCTTTGTAAATGCGGTAAATGTATTCGCCAATAACGCCCAAAAAGGTAAGCTGTACCGACCCAAAAAAACTGATGGCCAAAAAGGTTGACGACCAACCGAAAGGTGCCAGCCCGGTAAATTTTGAAACCAATGTGTAGACAATTGCCAGCAAAAAAACCACTACCCCTGACAGTCCGAGATATAAACAAAGTTTTATGGGCCATTTCGAGAAAGAATAGATGGCATCGGCTGCCAGTGCGAACAATTTTTTATTGCTCATTTTGCTTATTCCTTCCGTACGATTAGGCCGGTCGTAAAAAACTGAATCGTGCTGAAAGCCAATAAAATTGCGAATACCCGGGAAATAGCGGTTTTGTTCTGTAAATTTTAAAATGGCTGTAACAGCTCGCCGGCTAAGAATACAGAAATTTCCGGCCTGTTCCAGCTGCTTTTCCTCCGACACACTTTTAAAAATTTTATGGAAAACCCGGATGTAAAATCGTTTTGCACGTTTCTCTCCCCTGTCGTTCCGAACGGCAGAGACCACATCTCCTTTGCTTTTCTGAATTTTTTGAAAAAGGGTAGCAATCAGTTCCGGCGGGTCTTGCAAATCGCCATCCATAACCACCACATATTCGCCGTGTGCATGCTCCAAACCAGCTACAATAGCTGCCTGTAATCCAAAGTTTCGGGATAGACAGATTACTTTCAATTCCTGATATGCAGCTCTAATTTCAAGCAGCTGGTCAAGCGTGTCGTCGTTACTTCCGTCATCAACACACACCATTTCAAAAGCCTCACCTATATCCACCAGGTTTTGGTGTACTTTGGCAAGCAGTAGTTTTACTACTGCGCTTTCGTTATAAAGTGGTATGACTACGGATAGCTTCATACAATTTATTATGCTTTATGCTGAGTTCCCTGTAGCGGAACACTAATTTCCATATCAACCGGTCCCATTTCGTATTTCTCCGGACCTAACTTTTCATTCGAAGTCATCATTTCATCCCAGGTAACTTTTTGGCCGGTATAAGCGGCTGTACGCCCCATTATTGCCGTAAGCGTTGATTCGGCAGTACGATGCGCCTCAACAACCGGCTTGTTGGTACGTATGGCGGTTACCAAATGAATATGCTCTTGAATGTATGGCGAAACTTCAACAACTCCGGTTGAGCGACCATCCTTATTTTTTGGATATTCGTAAGTCCATTTTACCGAACCATCAGGATTGTAAATGGTATTTTTACAATTGGTGTATCCTTCTGTTCCCATAATCGACTCGCCCAACTGGTTGGCACAACCATCAATTTGCCGCGAGAAACTATGCGAAGAGATACCGTTGCCAAAATCAAAATCGATGCTGAAAAAATCGTACTGATCGCCTGTTAATCGGCGGTGTCTGCCACCAAAACCAACTGCAGTTTCGGGGGTTTTGCCCATAAACCAGTTAACAATATCAATATTGTGTACATGGGTATCTAAAATATGGTCGCCACCCAGCCAGCAGAAGCTGTTCCAGTTGCGCAACATATACTCCATATCGCTCCAGCCTTCTTCGCGTGTACGAAACCACACGTGCGACTGCAACCAAAATGCTTTTGCCGAAACTAAATCGCCAATAGCTCCTGAAGCCACCTGCCGGTAAGTTTCAAGGTAATCGCGACTGTGTCGACGCTGTGTACCGGTAATTACCGATAATCCCATGTTCTCGGCTTTTTTTGAGGTTGCCATTATCTGGCGCGCTCCAACCGGGTCAACACAAACCGGCTTTTCCAGAAAGACATGTTTTTTGGCTTGTACAGCTGCATCAAAATGCATCGGCCTAAAATGAGGAGGAGTAGCTAAAATTACCACATCCAGGTCAACCTCTAATAAACTTTTATACGCATCAAAACCCCAGAAACAGTTTTTCTCGGGTACTTCAACACGTTGCTTCAGCAATTTATCGCGGCAATCCCATACTTTGTCTTCAAATACATCGGCCAGTGCCACCAGGTGCAAATCATGCCCTGCAGCCAAAAAGTTCAAAGCTGCTCCGGTTCCACGGTTTCCACAACCTACCAGTCCAACCTTCAACTCCTTTCCATCAGGAGCCAGATCAATCAGTGGTGGAAATTCATAATCAACTTCTTTGTTTGCTTTTTTACAAGAACTTAGAGCATTAAGCCCTATAACACCGGCGGCACCAATCAGGGCCGATTTTTCCAGAAAATTCCTGCGTGATAGTTGATCTTTATTCATCTTATTTGGTTTTATTTTTTTCTGATTTTAATCCTTCTTCGTCGTATTCGCACACTACTCTGAATCCTACACTTTTTGAATCGGAGTACCACCATATACTTTTTGGTATTTGCGGATCGGTAACTAACCAAGCTTCCGTTCTAGTAAAATCGCGGCGCGCCACTCTCAGGTCTTTTGGCGAGTTTCTGAATGAGCCTCCCCGAACTACATGTTCCATTCCGTTTCTTGGTCCTCTCGGATTACGTACAACACCTTTCGGGTATTTTCCGTAAACTTTAGGATCGTAGAAATCAAGACAGAATTCAGCAACGTTACCCAGCATGTTTTTTAAACCAAAGGGATTGGCTTCTACCTTGTCGGGTTGCTGTGTTTTATCCGGACTATTCAGGTGCGAAATCACATACTGATTGAACACCTCGGCATTGCTACCCAATAATTTTTTTATAAAACCATCGACCTCAAAATCTTTAGGTGATCCTTCAAAGAAGTAAGGCATTTGTGTGCCGCCACGCGCTGCGTATTCCCACTCCGCCTCGGTAGGTAACCGGTACTTTTTACCGGTAACCTGGCTTAGCCAACGGCAATAGGTTTCTGCGGCATGATGGCTCATTGTAATGGCCGGACGTGTACCTTTTCCCCAGCCCTGATCAGGGGCACCCCAAGGCGGCGTAGCTCCTGAAATACCATCGGTTTCTTCATCCACCTCAACCGCTTCTTTTCTTCCCTGCGAACCGGTAGCAGTAAAAAAGGCCAGGTATTCATTCCATGAGACCTCAATCTCGCCCATCCAGAAACTATCAACCAATACTTCCCGAACAGGACCTTCATCTCTTCCACGATATGGCTCATCAGCAGGACTTCCCATTTTAAACTGGCCGCCCGGTATTGCAAGCATTTTAAACGCTACTGCTGTTCCCGGAATTTGTTCGTCAAAAGTTTCAAAAGCGTACACTTCTGCTGGCTCATTAAATATCTCTTTCGGATCAACAACTTCTTCTATTCCTGTCAACAAGCCGGTTTCTCCGCGATAATGGCCAACATCGTGGTGGCACTGCATACACGAGTTGTTTTCCGGATCGCGAATGTACTTTATATGCTGCAGGCACCCCTGCTCGCTAAGTGTTGACGGAAACATATTGGTATGACACTTTAAACAACCATCTTCGTAGACAAAACGTTTTGAGGCCTCAACCGAACGTTTTGCTGCCCAATCAATTTCTTCCGGATCCTTTGTAAGGAAGGCATATAAATCATGAAATCCGTGATAAGCCTTGCGAGTTAAAAAACGGGCGGTTTCGTCTTCAGGTGGCAAGTGGCAATCAACACAATTAACCGATACACCACTTGGGGTATTATGGTGAACAGAAAGTTTCCAACTGGTTTCTGCATGCGGATGCACATGGCATGAATTACAAAATTCGTTGGTTGACGTATAGTGCACTGTTTTGTTAAACAAAAGCAAGAAGAGTATAACACTCAATCCCCCCACAATAAACAGCATGAAATGCTTACGTTTAATCGTTTTATCAGTCATTCTTAATCAATTTGAGACACAAGTATAATCGCGCGTAATTAGCTACCTCTTAACGCTTTTACTAAAAACCTCTTAACACACTCTTAATTTTATCTTAATTCAAAATGTAACTCGCTGAATAAAAAGATGTTTTAACATGCTATTTTTTTATCAAAAAAATTTATCATCGCACATATTTTAATATATTTGAATCCAAAATAATAATAAATTAAGTACAAATAGATTGGCGACAGAGGCATAACCAACGCTTTTTAAAGATGAAATTGAAACTCTTTTTCTTACTATTTATCCTGAGCCTGATTGTACCCGAAAGCAAGGGAAACGAATTTGCAGAGAATACTTTTCTTATCGCCCGGCTAAGTCCTTCTGAATATCGGAGTAACCGGGTATGGAATTTTATGAATGCCAATAACTGGACAGGTATTGAACTGGACCTTAGCACCGATAGTGCTACCCGTACAATTTTCTTAAAAAACAGCAATATCCCATTTGAGGAAGTACTGATAAAAGTAAGTGCCCAGCTTAAAAACAATGAATCAAAAATTACGCCGCTGTTTATCAACTACAGCGGAAATGTGAACCTGCTCGACTCTATCATTAATTCGTCGGACCTGAAAAATCAGATTTTTTACCTGCCCCAGGGCGAACGGTGGCCATCGGTTGAGTACCTCGTACAAGCCAACCGACGTGCCATTTTTTTTATTGAGGGCAAACTGCAGGACGAAAGCAGAATTCTACACCATACCAACAATTATGCGCTGGAAATCAGTGCCAGTCAAATCACTCCCAACTCAGTAATTTTAAACATTGAGTCCAACATTAACAAAGAACTTTTTAACATCCGAAATTTCGATCGGCTACCAACCGGTGTTTCAACCCGGCAATTAAACAGCAACCTGGTTCCCGAATACATTAACTTTTTGTTGGAAAGCTGGACAAAATATGGCAAAAAACCCAACTTCCTTTTTGTAGGACGGAACATCTATAATTTTGGTTTTATAATCGAACACCTCAATTCGTTTGTAGCAGTAAAAGGGCAGGTTAGAACTGCCGGCAAAAACCTTGAACGTGTATACTGGAAAAATGCAGAAACACTTCTGACCGGTGGCAAATTCAGCTTTCCCATTCGTGGAGGCGAGGAAATGATTTTAACTCCATTTGTGCCGGGATTCAGTCTTACTCCTTCTCAACTTATCATTACGGCAGAAATGGTAATGCCTGAAAACTACTCAATTATGGCACATCCGCTAAATTTAAGTCAGGGGTTAATGGCCAGCTTTGATTTTGAGAATAATTTAGCAGATCGGGTAAATTCAGAACGATCGTTTACTGGAAATGGGTACTCTTTTAGCCAGGATATTGATAGGGGCACAGTGCTTCGTTTACCTGAAAATGCCAATGTAAACCTGGGCGATCCGGCTTTGTATAAATTACCAAACAGCAGTTTTACGGTAAGCTGTTTTGTGAAATTTACCGATATTCTTGAATATGGCGATAATGCCATTCTTGGCAACGATGAACGTGGTTACCGGCGAGGCTTGCACCTGGTTTTACGTTCCGGTCATCCTTACTTTGGACTTTGGGCCAACGATTACATGTCGGAAGAATTGCTGGAAAGCAACCTTTGGTACCATTTAACCTGGCGCTATATTTTGGAAACAGGCCAACAGGCGATATTTGTTAACGGACAATATGTAGGTGGTTCAGATGGTCATCCGCCCTACTCAGGAACCAACGATATACACATCGGGAAAGCCCTATCAGGAGGTGCCAGTTTGCGGGGTTATATCGATAACCTTTATATTTGGAACCGCCCTTTGGGTAATGAAGAAATAAACCGACTGGCGCTTGACGAAGAAATTGTTTACTCCAGCGATGAACAATCAACAGGTTTTTTGGAGTCAAAAAACATTGTTCTGATATTAGGACTTATCGCCTTATTTTTCCTGATTCTTATTTTCATTTTACTTCGGATTGTGCACGTACGAAAACAATCAGTACTGGTTAGCAAGCCCGAAATGCCCACTAAAAACCAAATTCAATTGTTTGGCGAATTTAAAGCCATTAACAGCAAAAACGAGGATATTTCAGAGCTCTTTACACCTAAAGTTCGCGAATTGTTTATTTATACCCTGATTCAAAACGTAAAAAGTAGCGCTGGTGCCCCTGTGGCCGATGTTGACAAAACTCTTTGGCATGGAATTGAAGCAAAAAAAGTAGCTAATAACCGGGCAGTTACACTAAATAAACTACGAAAACTACTGGCCCAGTTCGATGAAATTGAAATTATTTCGAATAACGGTTTTTTGCAACTCCAAACAACAGGCAACTTTTTTTGTGATTATGTGGAAGCCTTTAAACTTTGTAATATCCCGGAAGGAATGACAAGAGGACAGCTACAACTGTTTTTCCACCTGGTAAAAAAAGGCCGCTTACTTAAAAGAGCCAATTGGCCATGGTTGGATGAAATAAGAGGCTTTACCGGCAACCAGGTGATCGACAACCTGCTAAAACTGGCTATTATTTACAAAAAGGAAAACAAACTTAAAGAGCTTGAAAAAGTTGCACAGCGTATTATCGATTACGATGATTTAAACGAAGAGGCCATTTACCTGCAAATATGGGCTTTACAAAAAGCCAATAATCCGCACCTTGCCCGCTTTAACTTCGATTCGTTTTGTGCCAAATACGAAAAAAGCATGGGCGAAGCCTATTCAATGGATTTTAAAGCTTTCACCCACTACTTTTCTGATCAGCTTTAATCTTGATTCGTATCATCGGCATGTTCCAGTTCAACTGAAAAATGGCGCATTATTGGTGCTTCTTTTTTTATCCGGTAGCCATGATTGATGAGCTCCCGACGATCGAAAATATTTTTTAGCGCTACCGCCACTACATCCATATGGTTATTGGTATAGGTTCTGCGGGGAATAGCCAAACGCAACATTTCAAGTTTCGGGTAACGGTTTTCGCGTGTAAGCGGATCACGGTCGGCCAACAAAGTCCCCACTTCAACACCCCTCACCCCCGACTCAAGGTATAACTCAATTGCGAGTGTTTGTGCTACATATTCCTCTTTTGGCACGTGGCCTAAAAACTTTTTGGCATCAACAAAAACAGCATGCCCCCCTATGGGTTTCTGAACAGGAATATTGTTAGCAATTAACAGATTACCCAGGTATGCCACCTGTTGTATACGGTTCTCCAGATAATCATCGGTTGTCACCTCATCCAATCCAACTGCGAGGGCATTCATATCCCGTCCAGCCATACCTCCATAAGTATTAAATCCTTCAAACATGATATTAAAAACCGACGCCTGTTTATACAAAGCTTCCTCTTTTACCGCAATAAACCCGCCAATATTTACAATTCCATCTTTTTTACTGCTCATGGTCATTGCATCGGCATAAGAGAACATTTCTGCCACAATTTCCTTGATGGTTTTGTTGCGGTATTCATCTTCGCGTTGCTGAATAAACCAGGCATTTTCAGCAAAACGGGCCGAATCGAACACCACTTTAATACCGTACTTTTGCGATAAGGCATACACATCGCGCAGGTTTTGCATCGACACCGGTTGTCCGCCTGAGGTATTGCATGTTAGGGTAACAATTACCATGGGTATTTGCCCCACCGGATGTGCGGTATAAACTGCTTCCAGTTTTTCAAGGTCAATATTCCCTTTAAACGGGTGCAACGAGTCGGTATCAAAAGCTTCGTCAATGGTGCAATCAACAGCCGAAGCTTTTCGGTATTCAATATGGCCTTTTGTCGTATCAAAATGACTGTTACCGGGCACTACATTATCGGCTTTTACCAGCACCGAAAAAAGCACATTTTCGGCTGCCCTACCCTGATGGGTTGGCAAAAAATACTCAAATCCCAAAATAGTTCTGATAGCATCTTTTAAATGATAATACGATGAAGATCCCGCATAGCTCTCATCTCCTGTCATTATTGCTGCCCATTGGTTCTGGCTCATCGCTCCTGTGCCGCTATCGGTTAACAGGTCGATATAAACCTGTTCGCTTTTCAAATTAAAAAGATTATAACTGGCTTGTTTTATCCAGTCTTCACGTTGTTTACGGGTACTTCGGTAGATACGTTCTACCATTTTTATTTTATACGATTCTGCAAATGGTAATTCCATAATTCTTATAAATTGAGAAAGAATAGCCGTTCATGTAAACCACTACTAAATACTTTCCGGTAAATAAATTACGTTGATTTGCCGACTCATTTCGGCAGGATTCAGCATTACAGAAGAATAAAAGCATCCCTGTTTTTTATGTTCAGGAAGCTCCTATTATGGAGATAAGTAGCCATCAAAAATTTAATCATGACTTTTTCTTTATCGTACTGTACAAATTTAACACGCTTACAACGATAAGAAATACGATAAATATCAGTTTTAAACATTTTTAAAACGAGGGTTAAAAGAATTGCCGTAATTTTACCGCGAAACAAATTGAAAAGAAAAGAAAATGGGAAAATTAGCATTTGACGCAGTTATTTTTGATATGGATGGTGTAATTACAAAAACCGCCATAACCCATGCAGCAGCATGGAAAAAAATGTTTGACGAATACCTGCAAAAACATGCCTACGAAACCGGAGAACCGTTTAAAGAATTTACACAAGGCGATTACCTCACCTATGTTGATGGAAAGCCCCGCTATAAAGGTGTGGCCTCTTTTCTGGAATCGCGAAACATTAGCATTGCTTTTGGCGATACCAGCGACGAACCCGGCATGGAAACAATATGTGGTTTGGGCAACCGTAAAAACGAAGCATTTAACGAAGTAATAGCCCGCGACGGTGTTGAAGTTTACGAATCAACTGCCCAACTTTTAAACGACCTGCAGGCAGCCGGAATTAAATTGGGTGTTGCCTCGTCGAGTAAAAATTGTGCCCCTGTACTTGAAGCGGTTGACATGCTAAAAATATTCGGTGCCCGCGTTGATGGTGTTGTTTCGGCGGAATTGGGATTGCACGGAAAACCAGAACCAGATATTTTTACCACGGCATGCGAAATGCTGGAATCTGTTCCGGCAAAAGCCATTGTTGTTGAAGATGCCGTTTCGGGTGTTCAGGCCGGTGCTAAAGGGGAGTTTGGCTTAACGCTGGGAATTGCACGCGAAAACAATGAAAAGGAGCTTGCCGATAACGGTGCTGACTTTGTTGTTACCGACCTGGAAGAGCTTGGAGGAATTTCAGGTTTAAACAATTTGTTTTTAAAGAATAACAAGTAATAAAATTGGTCAAACTATCGATTTTATGTTGATGGTTTGACCTTATTTTTTGGATAAACCATCCAACTCATCTACACTTCTTCGTAAAAAATCGCGAGTATAATAGTCCTCATCTACGATTTCCCCGTTCCATACCAAAATATCCAGATCGATGGTTCGTGGGCCAAATTTAGGCACCGAACGGTCGCGCCCCAGCTGGTCCTCAATTTTTTTGAGAAGTTTATTCAACGATTCTCTGTCCTGCAGCGTAACGATTTTTACCGCTCCATTTGTAAAGTCTGACTGATTTTCAATGCCAATTGGTTTGGTTTTGATCATGGCTGAAACCTGAAGCACCTTTACTTCTCCTTTCAGGATTTCCAGCATTTTGGCAATATTCTCATCAGCATTAATGTTAGAGCCAATGCCAACGATTACCTCATTCATCGCGAAGCCTCCATTTCCATCGAAACCGATTCGGCAAAACGAAGGGCATGCGGTTTATCCACTTCAACACGGGCCCATTTAACCTTTTTATCTTCCATTATGGTATCCAGTATATTTTGGGTAAGCACTTCCAGCAATTTGAAACGCCCTTCCTGCACCAAGGCAATAATTTTTTTTGTAATTACTTTGTAGTTAAAAATATCTTCGGGTTCGTCTGATTCCAAAGCCGATTGCGGAATGTCTGTTTCAATTTCAAGATTGATAAGCACATCCTGCTTGTTTACCAACTCGTCGGGATTAAACCCGATATAGGTTCGAATCAACAGATTTTTTACACGTATTTTTGCCATAATTAAAGGTTTTTTCCAAGGTTTTCGCCACCGTCGGCAAACAGCAATTGCCCGGTCAGATGGTCATTTTCTAAAATATAATCCAAACTCTTCAGGATGGGGTCTACACCCCCCGGTTTTTTCATGGGTATGCCTTGCGCCAGCTTTTCCAGGTAATTTTCATCTTCATCTTCTGGAGGCAGGGTCACACCCGGAGCAATGGCATTAACCCGAATGTCGGGTGCTAATTCAAGCGCTGCCATTTTTGTTAAGTCCCAAAGGCCCTTTTTTGAAATGGAGTAAGCTGCAAAATTAGAAGCATTCACTGTTACCCGTGTATCCACAAAATTTATGATGTTTCCCGTTTTAAAATAATTGGAAAAATCGCGGATTAGAAAAAACGGCGCTTTAAGGTTAACATCCATTTGTGAGTTAAATAACTCGAGTGAAGTACCTTTCAGGTAACCTCGATCAAATACTGAAGCATTGTTTACCAGCAAATCAACAATTATATTGTTGGCTGCAAGTTGCGGAATTAAGCCTACCACTTCATCGGGATGAGCCAGGTTGGCTTGCACAGCGCTAAACTGCTGATTGGGATATTTATCCGAAAGTTCTTTTACCAACTCATCTGCACCTTTTGCCGAAGAATTGTAATGCACCACAACATTCCATCCCTTTTCTGCAAGATGTTCTGTTAACGATCGGCCAATGCGTTTTGATGCTCCGGTTATTAAAGCTGTTTGTTTCATACACAAAAGTTAGTGTTTTTTTCTAACAAGAACAGGGCTGCCAGACTTATGTTCATAAAAAAAGGCCCGCAAAACGGACCTTTTCAAAACTTAATATGGTTTTTCTATTTGCTGTATGAATTCAATTTACTCAGGTACTTGCCAATAATATCAAACTCGAGGTTAATAACCGTTCCCACTTTAAACGTGTGAAAATTGGTTACTTCCTGGGTAAAAGGAATAATGGCGACCTGAAAAGAATTGTCTTTTGAATTTACCACAGTAAGGCTAACACCATTAACTGTTACCGACCCTTTTTCAACGGTCATGTATCCTTGCCTGGCTTTTTCAATATCAAATTCGTATTCAAACGTGTAGTACCAGCTACCGTCGGCTTCTTCTACTTTAACACATGTTGCTGTCTGGTCAACATGCCCCTGAACAATGTGTCCATCCAAACGTCCATTCATCATCATGCTGCGCTCGAGGTTTACTTTCGAGCCCACTTCCAACAAACCCAAATTTGATTTCAGCAAGGTTTCCTTAATGGCTGTAACCTTGTATTTCTTTTCAGCTTTATCTACCCAAACTACGGTTAAACACACGCCGTTGTGCGATAAACTCTGGTCAACTTTCAGCTCATCGGCAAACGAACAGGTTAAGGTAAAATGTACATTCTCCTGCTCTTTTTCAATGGCTACAACTGTTCCGAATTCTTCAACTATTCCTGAAAACATAGCTTTATATTTTTATTGAAGAATGTTGATTAATTAGTTGCGATGTCTGGTCTTTCTTGATCAACTATTAATCATCATTCTGTATTCCACAATTATTTTACACTCCATTCAACACCATCCTTGGTGTCTTTTATTTCCACGCCAATTGCACCCAATTCATCACGAATTTTATCGGCAGTTCCCCAATCTTTATTGGCCTTAGCGTCTTTTCGCAGGTTAATAAGTAACTCAACAGCACCCGCCAAAACTTCGTTGTTTCCACTTTCTACAGCTCCTTCTTCTTTAAGCCCAAGAATATCAAAAACAACCTTGTTAAAAAAGGCCTTTAAATCCTCCAGATCAGATTGCGAGATTTTTTCGGTGCCCGCTTTTACCGAGTTAATCAGTTTAACGCCATCAAAAAGGTGCGCAATGGCAATCGGACTGTTCAAATCATCGTTAAGGGCAGCAAAACATTTGTCTTTTAAAGCGGCCACATCAATAGTTGAGGTAGCGGAAACAGCTAACTCCTCCAGTGTTTTTAATGCGGTCATCAATCGTTCAAGTCCTTTTTCTGAGGCCTGTAAAGCTTCATTGGAAAAATCGATTGTGCTTCGATAATGTGCCTGCAAAATAAAAAAGCGAATGGTCATTGGCGAATAGGCCTGCTCCAGAATTTCGTGCGTGCCGGTAAACAATTCATCGAGGGTGATGAAATTACCAAGTGAGCGCGCCATTTTCTGGCCGTTAATGGTAATCATGTTATTGTGCATCCAGTAACGTACTGATTCGGTTCCGCGGCAGGCGGTATTTTGTGCAATCTCACACTCGTGGTGCGGGAAAGTAAGATCCATTCCACCGCCATGAATATCAAATTGTTCGCCCAGGTACTTGGTACTCATAGCCGAACACTCGAGGTGCCACCCCGGGAAACCATCGCTCCAGCGCGAAGGCCAGCGCATAATGTGCTCAGGTGCTGCTTTCTTCCACAAAGCAAAATCAAACGAGTTTTTCTTCTCATCCTGCCCATCCAGCTTGCGAGTATTGGTTTTTATGTCATCGAGGTTACGCCCCGAAAGCTTTCCATATTTGTAATCGTCATTGTATTTTTCTACATCAAAATACACCGAACCGTTGGCTTCGTAGGCGTATCCATTTTTCAGAATACCTTCAATCACCTGAATTTGTTCGATAATATGACCTGAAGCACGCGGCTCGATACTTGGCGGCGTAACATTTAGGTCATCCATATTCCGGTGAAAAGTATTCATGTATTTCTGAACCACTTCCATTGGCTCCAGCTGCTCCAAACGCGCTTTTTTTGCAATGCGGTCTTCGCCAACACCTTCCACTTCATCTTCCAGGTGGCCCACATCGGTAATGTTGCGCACGTAACGCACTTTGTTTCCGAGGAAAGTAAGGTAGCGATACAACAAATCGAAAGTAATAAACGGACGGGCGTGCCCAAGGTGCGAATTACTGTAAACCGTTGGTCCGCACACGTACAAACCAACACGACCTTCAACCAATGGCTTAAACGCTTCCTTTTTTCGGCTAAGCGTATTGTAAATATATAGTTGACTCATAATTTTTTTTGAAAATCAGATGATGATGCAAAGGTAAAACAAAATGCCTTATTATAGTGCCAGTTTTGTACCACACGGTAGCTACAACAACCCAAATTAACCTTTGCCAAAACAATTATTCCGCCTGGTTGGCTTCGGTACTTTCATTTTGTTTTTTCTGCTCATCGAGCTTGTTAAAATACTTGCGGTAAAAAATCAGAATAGAAAATATTCCAACTGTTATAGCCGAATCGGCAATGTTGAATACCGGTCTGAAAAAGATAAACGGATTTCCTCCCACCTTTGGCAACCATTCGGGATAGCGGCCTTCAATTAAAGGAAAATAAAACATATCAACTACCCGGCCATGCAAAAAACTGGAGTAACCACCCTCTTCAGGAAACAGGCTTGCCACCTGCCCATAACTGTGGTTAAAAATTATTCCGTAAAAAAGGCTATCGATAATGTTACCAATTGCACCGGCAAAAATAAGAGCAATACAGGCAATAAACCCAAATGGCACATCTTTCTGTTTTGCCAGTTTAAATAAATACCAGCCAATGGCAATAACGGCAACAATGCGAAAAACACTCAGAAACATTTTACCGTATTCGCCGGCAAATTCAAAACCAAATGCCATTCCGTTGTTTTCAACAAAATGCAGAATAAACCAATCTTTAAACACCACAATTTCGTCGCCAATTGAAAGATTGGTTTTTATCCAGAACTTGAGTACCTGGTCAATAATTAAAATGGAAAATATTATTATCAATGACTTGATTGTACGCGACATATCCTTACCCTTTATAACAGAAATGCTCTTCGAAAACTTTTAATTTGTTTTTCGAAGAGCAAATCCGAATCTTTTTTGTTCTACTTTTTATTGTCCTTTTTTCGCATCAATACTTAGTGTTGCATGAGGAACTGCACGCAGTCTTTCTTTTGAAATTAACTTACCTGTTTCGCGACAAACACCGTATGTTTTATTTTCGATACGAATTAGAGCAGCTTGTAAATGCTGAATAAATTTTAACTGACGCTGAGCTAATTTTCCGGCTTCCTCTTTAGAAAGGGTAGCTGCGCCTTCTTCCAATACCTTAAATGTTGGCGATGTATCAGAAATATCATTTCCATCGCCTTGAGTAATCGAATTCTTGTACATGGTATAATCTTCCTGGGCTTTTTCAAGTTTAACCAGAATGATTTTTTTGAATTCCATCAACTCCTCATCCGTATATCTGTTTTTGTCTCCCATAGTTCTTGGGTTTTTAAGTTCCTCTCAAATGTTTCAACAAGGCCCTAAAGTAATAAAAAAGTCCATCATTTTAAGTGCCTGTTAACAATTATTTACTTCACTTTTTCCACCTCAATTTGCGCCATCACATCTTTGTCGATTTCTACCTCATTCGATTTTGCATCATCAACCTTATCAGTCAACTCCAGGGCATCGGCAAGTGTTTGTGCACAAATGTATTCTATGTGGTTTTCAACGGCCTGATTGTATTCGTCATGTTTTAAAACAGTGAGCTTAATCCGGTCGGTTACTTCAAAGCCACTTTCCTTCCGCAGGTTCTGTATTTTATTAATAAACTCGCGGGCAATTCCTTCCTGTTTCAACTCTTCCGAGACATTTATATCCAGGGCAATAGTCATCTGACCTTCAGTGGCTACGGTCCATCCCGGAATATCTTCGGTTTGAATTTCAACATCGTCTAACGACAACATAATCTTTTCATCACCCAATGTTAACTCATATTCTCCGGTACTTTCAAAATCCGAAATCGCGGTCTGATCCAACTGATTTACAGCCCCGGCAATTTGTTTCATCATTTTACCGTATTTCGGGCCAAGTGCTTTAAAATTCGGTTTAATTTTCTTTTTAATCACTCCGGCCGTATCGGTTAAGAACTCCACTTCTTTAACGTTAACTTCTGCTAAAATGATATTTGAAACTGCTTCAAATTGCTCTTTAAAATGCGGATTTAATACCGGCACCATAATTTTACCTAAGGGCTGGCGTACTTTCAGCTTCTCTTTTCGGCGCAGGGCCAAAATCATTGATGAAGCTTTTTGCGCTATGGCCATTTTTTCTTCCAGGTCTTTGTCAATTAAGTTATTATCGCAAACCGGGAAATTATCGAGATGCACACTCAGGTCGCTTGTCTTTCCGGTAACTTTATTTAAATCGTTGAAAAGCAAGTCGGCGTAAAATGGTGCGATTGGTGCCATTAATTTTGCAACAGCTTCCAAACAAGTGTAAAGTGTTTGGTAAGCCGAAACTTTATCTGTAGAGTATTCGCCACCCCAGTAGCGTTTACGGCTTAGGCGAACAAACCAGTTACTCAGGTTTTCGCTTACAAATTCCGAAATAGCACGGCCTGCGCGGGTTGGTTCGTAGTTTTCGTAGCTTTCGCCAACCTCTTTTATCAGCGAGTTCAGCAAGGAAATAATCCAGCGGTCAATCTCAGGACGTTTCTCAACGGGGATTTCTTCTTCGGCATATTTAAAGCCATCAACATTGGCATACAATGCGAAGAAATTGTAGGTATTATAAAGTGTTCCGAAGAACTTACGTTTTACTTCTTCCACCCCGTCGATATCAAATTTAAGGTTATCCCAGGGTTGCGCGTTGGTAATCATGTACCAGCGCAGTGGGTCGGAGCCGTATTTATCAATGGTTTCAAACGGATCGACAGCGTTACCCAAACGTTTCGACATTTTCACGCCGTTTTTGTCGAGTACCAAACCGTTTGAAATAATATTTTTAAATGCTACCGATTCATCAATCATGGTGGCAATGGCATGCAGGGTAAAGAACCAACCACGGGTTTGGTCTACACCTTCGGCAATAAAATCGGCCGGGAACACATCTTTAAACTTGTCCTTCCATTGAAAAGGATAGTGGCGCTGCGCGTAAGGCATGGCACCCGAGTCGAACCAAACATCAATCAGATCGGCTTCGCGCTCCATTTTTTGCCCTGATGGAGACACCAGAATAATATTATCGACATGCGATTTATGCAGGTCAACCCGGTTGTAATTATCTTTGCTGTAATCGCCAACTTTAAATTCGGCAAATGGATTTTCCGACATAAATCCGGCTTCAACCGCTTTGTCTATTTCGGCCATCAATTCTTCCATCGAACCGATACAAATCTCTTCCGAGCCATCTTCTGTTCTCCAGATTGGCAGTGGTGTGCCCCAAAAACGCGAACGGCTAAGGTTCCAGTCCACCAGGTTCTCCAGCCAATTGCCAAAACGCCCGGTTCCGGTTGATTTGGGTTTCCAGTTGATGGTGTTGTTTAAGGCCACCATTTTATCTTTAACAGCTGTTGATTTTATAAACCACGAGTCGAGCGGGTAATACAATACCGGTTTATCGGTTCGCCAGCAGTGCGGATAACTATGCACATGCTTTTCAATTTTGAAAGCTTTGTTCTGCTGTTTCAACATTACGGCAATGTCAACATCAACGGTAGCAGCATCTTCTTCCAGCTTGTCGTCGTATTCGTTTTTCACCGAGCGGCCGGCAAAATCATGATAGGTTTCAGTATTTACAAACTTTTCTACAAACTCAGGATCAAGATCGATGGTTGGATAAAATCGTCCTTTCCGATCAACCAGTGCCTGACGTTTTCCTTCGGTATCAACCACCACCAGTGGCGAAATGCCGTGTTGTTTGGCCACGCGGTCATCGTCGGCACCAAAAGTAGGTGCAATGTGTACAATTCCGGTACCGTCTTCAATGGTTACAAAGTCGCCGGTAATTACTTCAAAAGCTTTGCCCTCGGGCCTTACCCAATCTATCAGTTGTTCGTATTGCACACCTTTTAACTGCTCGCCGGTGTATTCGGCCAATACTTTAAAAGGTATTTTTTTATCACCGGGTTTATAATCTTCCAGTGCCAGCCCTGCATTTTTCGAATTGAAATAAACCGGGAAAAGGTCTTTTGCCAAAATTAAAGTAACAGGATCGCCGGTGTATGGATTAAACGACTGAACTTTTACATAGTTGATGTTCGGTCCCACACAAAGTGCCGTGTTCGATGGCAATGTCCATGGCGTGGTTGTCCATGCCAGGAAATACAAATCGGTTTCAACTCCTTCAAAAAGGAATTCCGATTTTTCGTTGCGCAAAGCCTTAAACTGGGCAATTGCTGTGGTGTCTTTTACATCGCGGTAGCAACCCGGCTGGTTCAGCTCGTGCGAGCTTAAACCTGTTCCGGCAGCCGGCGAGTAGGGCTGAATGGTGTAGCCTTTATACAACAATCCTTTTTGGTAGATTTGTTTCAGCAACCACCATACCGATTCAATGTATTGGTTGTCGTAGGTTACATACGGATCGTCCATATTTACCCAGTACCCCATTTTTCGGGTCAGCTCTTCCCATTCTCGGGTGTATTTCATCACCTCTTTGCGGCAGGCATCGCTGTATTCTTCAACGGTAATTTTCTTACCTATATCGTCTTTTGTAATGTTCAGCGCTTTTTCAACGCTTAATTCCACCGGCAAACCGTGTGTGTCCCAACCGGCTTTACGGTGCACACGAAAACCTTTCATGGTTTTGTAACGGCAGAAAATATCTTTAATGGCACGCGCCATCACGTGGTGAATACCGGGCATTCCGTTTGCCGATGGCGGTCCTTCGTAAAATACAAATGTTTCTTGTCCTTCGCGGGTTGAAATACTTTTATGAAAAGTATCGTCATTTTCCCAACGTTCAAGTACGTCCTTGTTTATCTGTGCTAAATCTAACTGCTTATATTCCTGAAATTTATTACTCATAAGAACACCTTATAATCCACTGATTTTAAAAAACATGCAAATATAGAAAAATTTTGATGGGTGGCGAGGATGATTCCGACCTTAATTAAAACGGACTAAAAAGCTAATATCAACCAGCTTGCCTTACAGCCCAATGCTTTTTACAAGTTGCTTACACAGTTGTGTAAATTACTGACTAATAGCGTCCTGTTAACTTTTATGGCGTCCTGTACCATTTTTATCACATCCTGTTAACTTTTTAGCCTCCCTGTTGGTTTTTGGGCTGTCCTGTTACCTTTTATTCTAATCCTGTTAAGTTTTTGGGCATCCTGTTAAACAGGATTTAGGATTTTTGTAACAGGATGGGAGAAATGGGTACAAAAATAGTCATCTAATCACCGATGAACTTCCTTGTTTACTTCTAACTTTAGATTGCTAAACCAGATTTAGCAAATGTCTTTTCAGACAGAAAATACTTTTTCCTATAGCTGAAAAAGTATTCAAAAAAGCCACCGCTGACGATAAAAAGCTAAAGATAAATTCGTTGCATTGAAAAAACGAAAAGGTTATTTTTTGATCCCGATAAATCGGGAGTTTCTTTTGATCGAATGTAAAAGGTACTGCCCGTCTGGCATGAAGACAAATTCACCCGTATTAATTAACTAATACGATTTGTGGTTCTGTTTAAATACAACTCTATACTTGTAACTTGCTTTTACCGGCTTCAAATCAAATAAAGAAAAAGCCGCTTTACCGGGAAAGATAAAGCGGCTTTGGTGGAATACCTTATGTAGATGCCCGATTAAAACCGGGTCTTACTATTTTTTGCAATCTATAGCGAAGCTAAGCAGCCGTTTTGCATCCCTTTGGGAAATTGGGCGTAACAAAACACCGAACTTAGTTTCCTGAGAAACTGTATTCTCTTACCACAGATCCGTTTTTTAATGCTTTTATTAATTCAGGTCGAGAACCGAATTAAATTCACCCTCAACAATACCGTTTGGAGCAGTACTGTCGGCTTCAGTTTCGTTTTCCCAAACCGAACCATCAATTAAATATTTAAACTGGTAGGCTTTACCGGTTTCAAGGTTCAGCGTTTGTGTAAAATCACCACTTTTCAGTTTTTTCATTGGCTCAACTTCTTCACTCCAGCCGTTAAATTCTCCAACAATTTTAACAGTTTCGGCGTTTGGCGCATCAGCTTTGGCCACACGGAAAGAAACTTTACACTCGGGTTTACTTTTCAAATATTGTTTTTTAATACTCATAATTCAATTTTTTATGAAACAAAATCTGCCAGCGGAAATGCAGGTAAGAAAAAATCAGGAAGAATTCGCATCCGGCGCCTGACGAGAATTCAAAATTCATTTAACTACCAAACAAAGCCGATTAAGCGATCTGAATCGTTTTTGTTATTAATTTCAAATTTTGTTTTAGCTCTTACTGGTTTGGATTTGAACGTTTATCAATTTGTAAATCAAATATATGGCATTAACATTAATTAACACCTTGATGAGAATTTATTTAGCCGGAGATTTAACACACTGATAAAATTAAAAACTCTAAGTATCTTCTTGTAAATCAGACGCATTGGGACAAACCTCAATGTTTACAGGCTCTGTTGTACGCTATATCTGTTAAAAATAGCGGTAGTTAAAACTAAGTAAATGCTAGCTTTTCGTGCGCAGTAAATCAACTTTTTGCATGAATGTTTTTACACGCGCCAAATCAACCGTGTTTTGCCAATGCCCATTGCACTTAAACGACGACCCTACTATAAAAGCATCGGCATAGGGCCAGTAATCTTCAATATTTTTGCTATCCAATCCGGAGCCAATAATAAGGGGAAGCTTAGTACTTTCCTGTACCTCCACAACATCATCAAGCGATGCCTGCATTCCTGTTGCATTTCCGGTAACAATTACACCATCGCTAAGGAAAAATTCGGCTGCCCGAGCCATTTCAGCAACCGACACATCAGCAGAAACTGCATGGGAAGAGTGTTTCTTTTTTATATCGGTCCATATTTTTATGTTCCCGGCTCCAATTTTCTTACGGTACCGCAACAGTTCTCCGGCATCGCTGTTCATCATTCCTTCATCGGCGAGGTGCCCAAAAACAAAACCTTCGGCACGAATAAAATCAAGTCCAGCCGCCATGGCTACTGCCAGTGCCTGTTTATTTGCGCCGGCCAGAATTTGTATTCCCAATGGCAATCCAACTTCCTGTTTAATTTTTTGGGCAACCACTGTCATGCTTGCAACAATTTCGGGCCCAACAGTACGATTCAGGTACGGTCGATCATGCATATTCTCAATCATAATGGCAGCCACTCCACCCTTTGCCAATTTTCTGGCATCTTCTACAGCGTCATTAATTATTACGTTTATTGCCACGCTGTTTTTGGGTGTTCCGGGCAGGGCAGCCACATGCACCATCCCTATTATTGTTTTATTCAATTGCATTGTTGATGTGTTTTATGCTTATAAAGTTAAATGAAAACAACGAACTTATTTCAAGGCCATTAAAAAGAAAGTTGACTTCTTTTTGTTTGCGGCAGAATTTGTACTTTTACGCTTACAACCTAAATCAATATTATAATGAGAAATTTAAACCTTCTGATTACCATTATTACTGTACTCGTTTTTTGGGGTTGTTCGAGGCCCCAACAAAAATCTGTTAACACCTTATCGAAAAAAGAAATTTCTGATGGATGGCAGCTCTTGTTTGACGGGGAAACCTTGAGCGAATGGAAAATGTTTAATGGTGGTGCAGTTTCGGGCTGGAAAATCGTTGATGGAGTTTTGCATAACTCGGGCCAGGGTTCCGATCATGGTGGCGATATTATTACCAAAAAACAATATGCCGATTTTGAATTGTACCTGGAGTGGAAAATAGCTCCCGAAAGCAATTCGGGTATTTTTTATCGCGTACAAGAGGGGCTTACCGATGCCATATACGAAACGGGCCCGGAATACCAGCTACTGGATGACAAAGGCTGGTCAAGCCCCCTTGAAGCCCACCAGTATTCGGGAGCCAATTACGGTATGAATGCTCCCGAAAATGCCCGGGTAAAACCAACAGGCGAATGGAATACAACACGAATTATTGTGAACAAGGCACATGTTGAGCATTGGCTTAACACTACTAAAGTGGTGGAATATGAACTGTGGACTGACGATTGGGCAAAGAACAAGGCACAAGGCAAATGGGCCGAAACCCCTCACTATGGTATGGCTAAAACAGGCCATATCGGGTTGCAGGACCACGGAGGATTAACCATGTTCAGAAATATAAAAATTAAAGAACTCTAACGCAAACTCCATTCCGTTCCGAAGAAACATCAGCCAAGTGGTTTGCCAATAAAAATTATCTTTGCCCAAAACATTTTCGAAAATGGAAATTACGGCATTCAGAGACTTGAGACCCTTCTCTCAATTGGTTTTTACCGCTTTTATTGTTATGGTCAGCGTTATGATATTTTTTATTTTATCGCTTGTTGTGGCCATTCCCATCTGGGGTCTGAGTACGGTATTACACCTGCCCGAAGTAAATGCTGCAACTCCTCAAAAAATCATCAGGCTCTATAAATTTATTCAGGTAGTGCAGGCTATTGGCTTCTTTATTGTTCCTCCCTTTGTTTTAGGCTACCTATTCCATGGCAAGTCAAACGATTACCTGTATCTCAACAAATCTTTTCGGTCGCAAAATGTAGTCCTGATTATTGTTCTGATGTTTATTATGGCCCCGTTTATTAACCTCGTTGGCGAACTAAACAACAATATGCGCTTTCCTGCATGGCTTTCGGGAGTAGAAAACTGGATGCGCAATGCAGAGGAACACGCTGCAGAAATAACCAATGCATTTTTAGCTGTAAAAAATATTAGCGGACTTGCATTTAACCTATTTATGATTGCCTTGTTACCTGCACTTGGCGAAGAGCTCCTGTTTCGGGGTGTTATTCAGAAAATTTTTAGCAAAATAACACGCAGTCACCATTGGGGAATATGGATTTCGGCTATACTTTTCAGTGCCCTGCACATGCAGTTTTTTGGATTTGTTCCGCGTGTGTTACTCGGTGCATTATTTGGCTACCTCCTGGTATGGAGCGGATCGATGTGGCTTCCTATTCTTGCTCATTTCCTGAACAATGCCATTGCCGTAATTGCAATTTACCTGATTAACAAACAAACAATTACGCCCAACTATGAAAACATAGGTTCTACAGCCGACAGCTACTATATGGCGGGCATTAGCCTGGCACTAACTATTGTGTTTTTGCTGATGATAAGAAAACAGAATAAGGGAAAAACAATTCCTGTTTAAAAAAACAATTCCAAACCAGAAGTACTGATTTGGAATTGACTACTTATAATTAGTTGTTGTTTATGCAAACTCAAACAATAAGTCGGTTTGCATTTCTTCGGCACTCATTTTTTTCTTTTCGTTACGGCGGAACACATAAACAATACCATACTCCTGGGCCAATTGACGTTTAACTTTTGGCGATTCAGCCTCAATACCCTCTTCTATTTCGGTCCACAGTTTACTGATGAAATCATTGGTTGTTTTTCGCAGTTTCTGCATTTTTTCAAACGATCGCAGCGTATTTCTTTTTAAGGTTTGCTGAAATACCGAAGCATCATGCAACTCTTGCACCTTAAATTTCACCAATGCAATTGATGGGTTATAGATAGCGCTTCCACCGTTCTGCATCCTTTTTTGTTCGCCTTCCACCATAATTTTTCCCCATTTCAATACTTCTTCTTCGGTATTCAATGGTGGAACTTTACCCTCAAACGAAGCCAGATCTTCGTAAAACTTAATTCCTCCGTTGATCTCGCCGCGCTCTGATGCAAATAACAAAACCTGAGTAAAATGCGAAACATACATTTTAGCCCGGTCAAAAGCCTCTTTGTAATCTTTTATATTTTCAGCCTGAAGTCGAGTGTCTAACTCGTATTGTGTAAGATGATTCTCGAAATTATTCTTTACATTCTGCAGTTGTTCTACCGAATGATTTGAAAATGCCAGCTTGCGCTCATTCTTAATCACCTTGCCAAGCGCTGCATTTAGTGCGCGCATTCTGGCTTTATCCGTTGTTGGTAAACGTCTGTATGGCATAATTATCCTTTGTGTTTATGCGAAGTTATTGATTGTGTATGGAGAATAGATGTGTTCGCCCCTGCACTTATGCACATCTATATGTTTATTATTGTAAAAAACGGAAGGTGGTTTTTAGCGAACAGCCATATTTTGACACCTTTCAGTGGCCCTATTCGCAAGAAGTTAACAGGGTTAAAAACAAAAAAGCCTCCTCAGTAACTGAGGAGGCTTTCGAGTATTTAGCTTAAAATTCTTATTCGCTAACTTTTGCACACAAGTATTCGCGATTCAAACGTGCTATGTTTGTAATAGAAATACTCTTCGGGCACTCGGCCTCGCAGGCCTGCGTATTGGTACATCCACCAAAACCAAGCTCATCCATTTTAGCAACCATGTTTTTGGCACGGCTGGCAGCTTCAACTTTACCTTGTGGCAACTTGGCCAGGTGCGAAACTTTTGCCGAAACAAACAACATAGCTGAAGCGTTTTTACAAGCTGCAACACATGCTCCACAACCAATACAAGCTGCAGCATCCATAGCCTCTTCAGAGTCTTCTTTTGGCACAGGAATAGTGTTGGCATCAGGAACACCTCCGGTATTTACCGACACGAATCCACCAGCCTGAAGAATTTTCTCGAAAGCGGTACGGTCAACTACCAGGTCTTTAATTACCGGGAATGCACGTGCACGCCAGGGCTCAATAACGATGGTTTCACCATCCTTGAACTTACGCATGTGCAACTGGCAGGTAGTAACCTCGGTGTCTGGTCCGTGCGGGCGTCCGTTAATATATAAACTACAAGTACCGCAGATACCTTCGCGGCAATCGTGGTCGAAAGCAATTGGGTCGATTCCTTCTTCAATAAGCTGGAAATTCAGAATATCCATCATTTCAAGGAAAGAAGACCCGGTTGAGATATTTTCGATTGTATAAGTTTCGAATTTACCTTTTGATTTGGCATTCTTTTGACGCCAAACTTTTATTTTGAGTTTTTTTAGAATTTTATCAGCCATAATCTTACAGATTTATGATTTATAATTATTCGATCGATTATTTGTAAGAACGCTGCGTAAGCTTCACATTCTCAAATACCAAATCTTCTTTATGCATATCCGGCTCAGTGCCCTCTCCTTTGTACTCCCAGCATGATACGTAGGTAAATTTTTCGTCGTTACGTTTTGCTTCGCCTTCTTCGGTAGCCGACTCTTCACGGAAGTGTCCACCACACGATTCGTTTCTGTCGAGCGCATCGCGAGCCATTAACTCACCAATATCGAAGAAATCGGCAACACGACCGGCTTTCTCCAACTCAGGATTAAGGTTATCCAATTCACCAGGAATACGAACATCTTTCCAGAATTCTTCGCGAATTTCCTTAATCATCTCAATCGCCTTTTTCAAACCTTCAGCATTACGGGCCATACCAACATAATCCCACATTACTTGTCCAAGTTTTTTGTGGAAATAGTCAACCGGTTTCGAACCTTTAATGTTGTATAGTTTCTCGATACGATCTTTAACCTCTTTTTCAACTTCAGCAAACTCAGGAGCATTTGTATCAGCCATCGGCGTCATAATTTCATCGGCCAGGTAATCACCAATAGTGTATGGTAATACAAAATATCCATCGGCTAAACCTTGCATCAGTGCCGAAGCACCCAAACGGTTAGCACCGTGATCTGAGAAGTTTGCTTCACCAATCGAATACAATCCGGGAACAGTTGTCATCAGGTTGTAATCAACCCAGGTACCACCCATCGAGTAGTGAATTGCCGGGTAAATCATCATTGGTTCGGTATACGGATCAACATCGGTAATTTTTTCGTACATCTGGAAAAGGTTTCCATAACGTGCTTCAATTACACTCTTACCTAAGCGCTCAATCGAGTATTTAAAGTCGAGGAACACTGCTTTTCCTTCAGCGTTTACACCAAAACCAGCATCGCAACGTTCTTTTGCCGCACGCGACGCAACATCGCGAGGTACAAGGTTACCGTACGAAGGATACCTTCTTTCCAGGTAAAAATCACGATCTTCATCAGCGATATCGTTCGGATGAAGTTCACCTTTCTGTAATTTTACTGCATCTTCTTTTTTCTTCGGAACCCAAACACGACCATCGTTACGCAACGACTCCGACATCAAAGTCAGTTTCGATTGCTGATCGCCATGAACAGGAATACAAGTTGGGTGAATCTGTACAAAACATGGGTTCGACATAAAAGCACCACGTTTGTAACATTGCCATGCGGCCGATCCGTTACTTCCCATTGCGTTGGTTGACAGGAAAAATACGTTTCCGTAACCACCTGTTGCCACAACAACGGCATGTGCACCAAAACGTTTAATCTCGCCGGAAACAAGGTCGCGGGCTATAATACCACGTGCTTTTCCGTCGATTTTTACCAGGTCCAGCATTTCGTGGCGGTTGTACATTTCAACGGCACCTTTCGAAATCTGACGGTTCAACGCCTGGTAAGCACCAATAAGCAACTGCTGACCGGTTTGCCCACGTGCGTAGAACGTACGGCTAACCAATACACCACCAAACGAACGGTTATCTAACAAACCTCCGTATTCGCGTCCAAAAGGTACACCTTGCGCCACACACTGGTCGATAATATTTGGTGAAACTTCGGCCAAACGGTAAACGTTGGCTTCGCGTGCACGGTAGTCACCACCTTTAATGGTATCGTAAAACAAACGGTAAACCGAGTCGTTATCGTTTTGATAGTTTTTTGCCGCATTAATACCACCCTGTGCCGCAATTGAGTGTGCACGTCGCGGGCTATCCTGGTAACAAAATGCTTTAACTTTATATCCTAATTCGGCCAGCGAAGCAGCTGCAGAAGCACCACCTAAACCGGTACCTACCACAATAATTTCTAATTTACGTTTGTTAGCCGGGCTTACTACTTTAATGGCTGCTTTGTGTTTATTCCACTTTTCAGCCAGTGGCCCTTCAGGTATCTTGTTATCTAAAATGCTCATAATTTTTTCCTTTCTTATTTATACAATCCTAACATAAAATAAAGTGGAATAACGGCGTAACCCACAGCAATAAGAATTGCGTAAATCTTACCAACAACTTTCCAGCGGTTTAACCAATGCTTGTTGTTTAAACCCAGCGTTTGAAAAGCCGACCAAAAACCATGTGATAAGTGAACTCCCAGTAAACCTCCGGCAATAATATACAGGATACTTAGCGGAATACTGTTGATAAATGCCGCTGAAACCAATGTATAGGCATCGTGCATGTGTACACCATGAATTTCCACTTCGCCAACATCGCCGGTAATTTTCATTTTTACATAAAAATTAACCAGGTGTATGGCCAAAAATACCAAAACCAAAGCACCCAAAACCAACATGTTACGCGATGCCCATGTGCTGGCGCCACTCATGTTCTTTTTAGCATACCTTACCGGACGTGCTTTCCAGTTTTGAAATTCAAGGAAAAATGACCAAACAATGTGAATAATGAAACCCAATCCAAGAATCGGCTCCATAATTTTAATCAAAGGGTTTGTTACCATAAAATGAGCCCCTTGATTGTACAATTCACCACTGTTATCGAAAATCAGTAATAAGTTGATGCTCAAATGGACAGCAATAAATACCATCAGAAATAATCCCGACAGACTCATCACAAACTTTCTTCCAATTGAAGCTGTTAAAAATTTGCTCATAATCTATTTTTTATTTTGGTTGTTTTTTGAATTAAGTTCAAAGCAGCACAAATGTAGACGAACGCAAATATTCTTGCAAAAAAGGAGTTCTAAATTAGCTAATTTAAAACGATTCTACAACTGATTTAATTCTGGGGTAACAAAGCAGGAAAGCACAGCGAACAGGGAATGTTTAGTTACCCTTAAGAAAGGCCTGACACAAGGGGTTTGGGCTTAACACAAAAATCATGATTCCCGGAAATTACCAACAGGAATAAAAGAAGTACAAATATTTGGCTAACTCTTCCTCGTTCTCCCGATAAAATCGGGACAAGCACTCTCTTTGTAAAGAAGGAAGATTGGGTCGAAGGCACAATCAGGGTGAGTCAATCGATTTTGAACCAGCTATTACTATTGATTTTCAAGAAACATAAACAATAAAGTACCAGACGGAAGTATGTTGCCTACAGTGCTTTAAAGGCTCTATTCCACTCGCGCAAAGTAAACTGGTCGGTAAGGGCAACCAATTCGGTGGGATGAAAGGCATCTTCCACTTCAACAATATTTATCGAATCGAAACTGCATTGAACGGCCGCCGATTTATTTCCTTCGAGTTTAACAAAACCTTTTATCCGGTAGGCTTTTGGCGCCCATTCTTTTAAAAATTGCTGAAGGGCTTGTTGTGAAACGGCCCGGGCACTTTTTATTACCATGGAGTTAACATCGGGGCGTGCCATGGGTTTTACATCGCCAAAATAAAATTTAGTAAGCGCCGTGTTACCCAACTCAAAATCAATGTTGCAAAAACTGGCGTGTTTAATTTCGGTGAATGGATTTATTTTTTTTATTTCCTGATCGATACCGGTCAGATTTTCCTGCACTAAATCGGTTTTATTTACCACTGTGATATCGGCCATTCGAATTTGGTGCAAAACACGTTGTTTCATCACGCCCAATTTCGAGAAATTAAGCGCATCAACCACACACCAGTTGGAAGCCTGGTATATTTTCTCTGAAAGTTTTCCGGCAGAAACAATTTCTGCAATAGTAGTGGTGTCGGATAATCCCGAAGCTTCAATAATGATACTATCAGGATGGTATTCGTCAATAAATTTTTCGAGCGATTTTACAAAATCACCCAACAAACAAACACAAAATACCGATCCGTTATTAATTTCCAGCAGGTTAAAATCTTCGCCCGATTTTTGCAGTTCGGCACCATCAATGTTTGATGGAGCAAACTCGTTTTGGATAATCCCGATTTTTTTTTGCGCAGCATATTGTTTTATAATGCGTTTCAGAAAGGTTGTTTTGCCACTTCCCAAAAATCCGGAAATAATATGGAACGGTATTTTGTTCATTCGCTAATTCTATTTACTGTCTATACTTTCCTGAATAGCTTTTACCAGCTCTTTTTCAGGCGGAATCTGCGAAACAAAAGCTACTTTCCCGTCAATACAGATGGTAGGAATATTTTTTACCCCCAGGGCAGCCATGTATTTCAATCCTTCTTCGTTTTTAATCGAGTGCTCAAACCAATCTACCTGGCCATCGTCGAATTTTCCGGCAGCAACTTTTACGGCATTCACCATATACTGGCAGGGTGCACACGAACCCGAGTCGAGAGTAATTACCTCAACCACCGTTTTCTTTGTTGAATAATCTTTCAGTTCAACCTGGCCAATTTCAACAGCTTTTTTATCCATTGCCCGCACCACATCTTGCTTGTACGGATCAAAAACCAATTCGGTAACTGCTTTTAGGTTGGCAACAGGTGTTTCCATAGGCAGATCGCAGCCCGGAGCCAGGATAAATCCTTTTTTCCCTCCAAGGTCGAGACACTCCAGGGCATCGCGACGCGAATCGTCTTCGTCGCCCATTAGCAGCACAACAGTAAGTTTCATGTTTCCGCCAAAGCTAATGCCTTTGTCAAGCGCAATGTCTTTTACAAAATCAAGCGGTATATTTTCGTCAATCGAAACATTGTCGGGTTTACAATCGCACATGGCCTCGATGTTTTGCTGGGCGTGGCCGCAAACAAAGAAAGAGCTTAGTTTTTCGCGCTCTCTAACGTAGTCGAAAATGCTTGTACAGTACGGCGAAACAAAGGTTTCAAAAGTCATTGGGTCAATCTGGCTGGTCATTGGGTCAACCACGGCAATAATATCGCAACCGGCATCCAACAGGTATTCCGACATTTTTATACCCACCTGGGTACAAAATTCCATCACCTCGTTTACTTCGTCTGGAGCCTCAAAAAGTTTCATAAAAATATCAGTTCCCAGCAAGTGTAAGGCAAGGGTAAATGGCCCGGTAATTAAGCCATACAATGCAAGATCGGGATATTTTTCGCGCAATGCTTTTGTGGCATCAACGGCAACCGGTATGCGTCCGTCGGTAATTTTGGGTAATTTTAAATCGGCAATTGTTTTTCCGTTTGCCAGCGGATGCGAAACCACTGCCGGAGGATTATTGGAAGCCCACTTTAATTCGCAGCCCAAAATTTCAGCTTCAATCTGCAAATCAAAAACCACCGGCACACCATCGGGCTGGTACTCCTCAACGGACCGGCTCACGCCTTTAACCACCTCATCGGCTGATTTTAGATAGCTTATGGCATCAACACCCGTTAAATGCCCACCATGAACACCTACAAACGGTACCCACGGAACACGTTCTACTTCTTTTAAAGCAAACGCCTGTTTAATTAGTTCTAATCCCTTCATATTTATTGTTTTGAATTTCTATTTTTTGTGTTGACTCTTTTTACTTTTCTACCGGTTTTAAGCGTGTACTTTCCCCATTTCAGAAAACCCCGGCTTTCCAATCAACTTAATTACAATAATTTATGTGATTTTATTCCTACTGCAAGCTAAAGCGGCAAACTGCTAAAAAGCTTACAAGCTAAAACCTAACTTACGCTACTTCAGTATTTAGGTATTCAACCAGCCCCTGCGGATCAGCCGAATAGGCATCTGCTCCAATTTTATCGCAGAAATCTTTTGTTACAGGCGCTCCACCAACGGCAACCTTAGTACCCGGAAGTTCATCTTTGATTGCTTTGGTAATTTTTTCCATGTTTACCATTGTAGTTGTAAGCAGCGCCGACAAACCAACAAAGGCATTTTCGTGTTCTTTTGCAGCGGCAATAAACTGGTCGGCTTTAACATCGGTACCCAGGTCAACCACTTTGTAGCCGCTACCTTCAACCATCATCGATACCAGGTTTTTACCAATGTCGTGCAAATCGCCTTCAACCGTGCCAATAATAAAGGTTCCTTTTTGTTTTACATCGCCCGAAGCAAAAAACGGTTTTAGGTGCACCATTGCTGTACTCATGGCTTTTGCCGACATTAATACCTGGGGTACAAATATTTTGTTTTCTCTGAATTTTATGCCAACCTTTTCCATTCCAACCATTAATCCCTGGGTAAGAATATCTTGTGCACTAACCCCCTCGGCAATGGCTTGCGCGGTTAACTCATCAGCTCCATCCTGTCCTTTCATTTGCGGAGGAAACGGTGCAGCTTTATTTATTTTTCCAAACTCTATACAGTCTGCAATTTTTGCTAATAGTTCACTCATGGTTATTTATTGATTTTTAATTGATTATGATACCGTCAAAAGTATGACACCCATGAAACTGAAAAAATAGTATTTTTTTAGAAAAAGATGGAAAATATTACTTTTATTAAACACGTGTTTAGTAATTTTATCCTGTTATTTAGTCAGATTGTCAATGATTCGCAGAATTCGCTACTTTGAGATTCCCCGCCCCCTGGTAAACGAACAGCGCCGTAATCCTTTAGTGCTTGATTTATTTTTAACCGAAACCGGAGAGATTGAGGTGGAGCAGGGAACCATCTGGGGCTCGGCTACTGATATAGAAAAATACCTGTTGGTTTTCTGCACACGGGGCAGTGGTTTTGTGCAAATAGATAATGAACAGGCATCGGTTAAGGCCGATCAGTTTTTTATCATTCCAAAGGGAATGGCCTTTAAATACTACTCGGAACAAAATACAACCACGCGTTTTTTAGTTGCGTATTTTGAGGGTTGGAAGGCCATGCGCCTCGGAAAAGAATTTGCACTTGTGCGCAACCTGGTTCCATCGGTAAATAATATGGTTGCCAACCGCGAGATGCTTTTTGATGAAATATTTAACAACCTCTCAAAAGGCTATCACGATGAGAACCTGGAGTACATTAATTTTTGTTTTGGACACCTGCTGGCTACGTTTATTTATGCCAGCCGCACCGAGGATGAGGTGCAGGAAGAAACCAACCCGGTAGTTCGTCGAGCTGTAAACTACCTGGGTAAAAATTTGGGAGAAAAATTAACTTTACAAAAACTGGCTGATGAAATGGGCTATTCGCCAACCTATTTATCCACCTTGTTTAAAAAGGAAACCAACTATTCGCCAATCAGCTATTTCTCGCACCTAAAAATTTTAAAAGCCTGCGAATACCTCGACTATACCAATTTAAAAGTAAAGCAAATATCTTTTCACCTGGGTTACACCGATCCGTACTATTTTACAAAAGATTTTAAGAAAAAAATGGGCATGTCTCCGCGTGCCTACCGCAACAGGGTTGTATAAGCCCAAACATCACCTTCCGTTTTTAATGCTTAATTAACCCGAAATTATTTTCGAGGTATGTTTTTTATATTTGAATGCTTTTCAAGCTCCTGCTCAAATTTTAAGATTACATCAACCCCCGATTCTTTAGAATTACCACTTTGCAAACGCAAAAACAGCTTATCGTTAATTTCGTATTCAATAGTTACGGTTTCGGGGGTAATTTCGTCGCCACTAACTTCGCCAAAACCACGTTGGTAGATTACAAAAATATCGTTGGTAATGTATTTCCCCACAACAAAAGCAGCACTCTGCCAGTTTTCTGTTGTTGTAATTTCAATCATATCCAGGTTTAACTGCGAGCCAATGGTTTTACTCAACTGCGAAGAAATCATACTGGCAACGGCATTTGAACCAATAGAGTTAATCAAGCCATTGTTTCCGCCGTAGCCAATCTCATCGCTTGTTGCTCCAAAAACCAGCACCGAAATTCCGTCCGTTTCCGAAATTTCCACATCGTCGAGCATAAACCTTATTTCCGGATCCGACATTTCACCCGTAATAAGCATCTCGAGGTAACGTTTTTCTTTATCGCTCCCACGGTAAACGTATTCGGCCTCAATATTTAAAGTCGGATCAAACTCTTCACCACCCTGAAAAATGATCTCACTTTCCTTGAGGTTGAGTTTTCGGCCATACAAAATATATTGTCCGCGTACCACTTTTACATTTCCGAACAATTCGAAATACGGACCATTTTTTACAATTTCAACTTCGCCGTTAAGCTCGGCCCTGATGTCGTTACTTCTTATCCAGGTATTTCTCGGAATTTCAACCTGCAAGCGACCCGTTAGATTGTTTACCCAAGCGGTTTCTTTTTTGTTTTTTGCTTTTGCCACAACCTGTCCAGCCAAGGTATTTTGTAACGAATCATCGGGCTTTTCGAGGGCCTGAACCAGCAGCGGAACATCAAGTTCTGTTTCACCTTTGGAGTCTTTCATAAACGCGGGAAGATACAAGTCGGAGCGTAAAACTTTTATATTCCCGCCAAACTCTGGCTTATTTCTCTCAGAGCGAACAAAAGTATTGGCATCTACCAGAATTTCATAATTGCGGTGTTTGGCCAGGAAGAAATTTTTTGCATCAAGCTCTAACGACGAACTGTTGATTTCACCGGTAACAATAGTCGAATCAAAGGCCAGTTCTCCGAATACCGAAATCAAGCCGTTCTTTTGTTTTACCAGCAAAGTATCAATGGCCACTTTGTTTCCGTGAAAGCTAAGCGCGCCAAAAATATCCTCGTAAAAAATTCCAATATTTTCATTCAGGTAAGTACCATCCTTAAGGTGTAGGTTACCATAAATCAGCGGATCATTCCATTTTCCCTTTGTTTGAACATTAACTTGCAGAATCCCTTTAACACTATCGTTTGGTGTGTAGGTTTTCACTAAATCCCGAAGGTCAACCGAATCAATGCGGAATATTCCGTCAAAGGTTTCAGGGAGACTAAAGTTCAGCTGCAAAGAATCGAGATTAAGATCAAATGCAGCAACTGCTTTTGCAAAGAACAGTTCTCCCAATTCGGGCATGGTAAGTTCAACTGCACCTTGTTTGTTTGCATAGGTAAAAATGGCCTGAAAAGGATTAAAGGCATAGATGTTATAACGCGGATCAGTAACATCAAGTTTCCCTTCAATGCTTGGGGCGTTTGACCAGCCATGTAGGGCCATATCGACATTAAGCCTGCCTCCCAGTTGATATTCCTCTCCCAGGTATTTGTTCAGCTCTGCAAGGTCGAACTTGTTTATTTCAACACTAAAGTTACTTGAATCCACAGCTGAAACCAGGCCATTGGCGGCAAAAGAAAACTGTTCCTGATTTCGGTCTTTAAGAACCAGGTTCGAGATTTCCAGAAAGCGGTTGTTGAAAATGCTCGCCGTCATGGTATCGGGAAGAAAAATATCAGCCCATTGCGAGTTTACCTCCAATGCCGACAATTCAAGCAAAATGGTATCTCCGGCTTCAATAACGCTGCAAAAACGGGCTTTCAGCACATCATTCCAGGCAAGTTCACCCAGCACATTCATTTGTTCACCATCAAAAGTATAATCCACCGCTAACGTATCTAAAAGAATTGTTCCGGTTTTTACCTGCAGGGCCTCTGCGTTAACAGCAACCTTATACGAGTCGTTAAAAACATTAACCTTATAATTTGCCTTTGTTTTGCTCAGGTCAACTGCGTAAGCATTTGCATTGTGCAAATCGAGTGTTCCGTCTATTTCAAGGTCGTTAAAGGGCCCATGCAAGGTTGCCGTTGTATATGCCGAGTCAAAAGTTAGGGGAAGCTCCACCAGCGAATCGAGAAATCCAGGCGTTTCTGCAGAAGCTAAAAATCTGGCATTTAGCTGCATCGAATCGAGCATTAGCTGTCCACTTCCGTTTAGCAAAACACCCGGTGCAAAGGCCTGCAGCGTATCAAACTTTAGCTGTTGCCTGTTTGTGGTTGCCAGAGCAAGCAAACTATCTACCTCAAAGTTATAAATTGTACTACTGCCCAGGTTAAGGTTAACTGCTGCTTGTATTTTTTTCGGGTCAAAACCTTTTCCTGTTGCGTATATCTTACCATTCAAAATTGTTTGTTCCAAATCGGTCACAAAACGGTGTAGCTCCAGATTTTTAGCATTAATATTTACATTGTATTCTGGTTGTCCTGAAAAATCCAGGCCGCCAGCCAAAGCTACTTCTCCATAATCAGATTGAGCCAAAACAATAGCATTCACACTATCATCCGCATAAACCCCTTTCAGGTCAACTAATTTCAGATTAATAGTGTTGTAAACCGAGTTATAAAACTGACCTTCAATATTGGCTTCTGATTGTATATTTTTTAAATTATCGCCATTTATTTTCAATTCACCATTAACAAGCAACTGCGCTGTACCTAAGCTTATCCAGTGGTTAATATTTACATTCCCTATCTTAAGTTGCGCCTGGTATGGCACTGCTGCGTTTGGCAGCTGCAAATGGCTAAACGCACCTAAGGCTAGGGTTGCATCAATTGTTTCGTCGCTATTTTGCAACAAAATGTTGGCAACCAACGAATCGTTAACTGCAGAAAAACTGGCCTTAATGGCTGGCGAGCACAGCAATTTAAACGACGGAACAAACAAGGAAAAATCCTCTTTATCAACTTTACCAGCCGTTATTGCCCCTTCAAAATTAGCTGCTGAAATATAACTCCCGTTAAAATCGATGCCCGAGTTACCTGCCAAAAGCAACAGGCTATCCACCTGTATTTTTTCATTACCGATTACACATTTCCCACTGAGTTGTTTTAGTTTAAAATCAGGTTTGATTGTTGTGCACCCAAAACTTTGCAAGCCTATTTTTATTTCGTCGGAACTGTACACTCCGCCTGCCAATAAATTGATATCCTTCGCGCCTGAAGGCAATGCCTCTGACAAGGCTGTAATTGCCAACTCTCCCTGTTTAATCACCACATTTTTCACATCAATCGTAAGGCGAAAAGGCTTGGGTTTACGCTCCGTATTGTGGCTGTTGCCGGGAATAAAAGTTGAAATATTCCATACGCTATCGGTGTTTTGCCACAGGTTTATGTAGGGATTTTTTAGCACAATCGAATCGACACTAACGGTAGCGTTCAAAAGGGGCTTTAGATTATACTTTAACTTTAAACTACCCAGGGAAGCCAACAGCGAATCGCCATCGAGGAGCTTTACCTCCCTTAAGATTAAATTATTGTAGAAATTGCCATCTAAATTGCCCACAGAAAGATCAAGTTCCAGCTTGCTTTCCACCAGCTGTTCTACCTTTATTCTTGCTTTTTCGCGGAAAAAAGCTGTTTGGGTTAACAGCAACATACCTCCAATTAGCAGGATAATTACTGCTAACACGATTGCTAAGTATATTAAAAGCTTTCTCATTTATTAGAAGGTATGACCAATATTAAAATGAAGTTGCCACTTGTTTTCCGAGTCAAACACTGGCCGGGCCACATCAATACCTGCCGGGCCAATTGGTGTTTTTAGTCGTAGGCCAAAACCGGCAGCATATCGTAAGTCTGTAATATGGTAGTTAAAACTTTTCTCCCAAACATTTCCGGCATCCATAAAAACATTAAATTTCAATTTTCGGGCAACATCAAAACGAAACTCTGCCGAAGCTTCCAGCAAACTGTTTCCACCAATAGGCACACCATTTTCGTTACGCGGTCCCAGGTCGCTTCTCGACCAGCCCCTAACCGAATGGCTACCACCTGCAAAGAACTTTTCTTCTACCGGGATAAAATCGGCATCGTCGGTTCGTTTTATACCTCCCATTTTACCCTTCAGCGCCAATACCAAACCACGCCTCAAACCAAAATAGGTTTTTACTTCGCTTAAGATTCGGTAAAATGGTATTTCTTTGCCTAACAGCAAGCCATTTGTTTTTATATTTAGCGAAACGGCGTAGCCCTGTACCGGATCTAAAATTGGGTCGGCATTGTTATAAATACCCCCCAGAACTATTCCTGTTTTTTTGTAAATCGTCTCATCATAATCAACCGTTTCGTTGGCTACAAAAGCGGTGGTATCCAATTCCACATCCTCAAAAACATAACCTATTGATGTATTTAACTCCTTTGAGAAACTTTGCAAAAATGTAATGTTTGTACCTATTTTCTGAAGCTTATAACCCGGTTCATTCTCCTCCTGAATAAATGGATGAACGGTAAGCGTGTTCATGGGGAAGAGAAACGAGGGCTGCGAAAATTTCAGGTAAATATTGTAGGGTTCCAGCCCCGAGTGTTTTGCATACAAATTTAATCTGCCAGTATGGGTTAAAAACCCCAGGTACTGCACATCGGTAAAAGCACGTAATTTATCTTCGCGTCCATAACCGGCCCCAAAACGTACCGACCAGCGCGGTGCTTCGCGTATTTGAATGTGCATGGGAATGGTATCGGGTTGCTCATCTCCAATATTTGCACGAACTGAGGCTACCCTGTAGTTACCCTGGTTGTAAATTTGTTTTTGCGTTTGGTCAATTTTCTTTTTGCTCCAAACCTCTCCCTCATGATAATCGATTTGACGAAGAATATTTTTTGAAGGCACCCGGCTATTGCCAACAATGTTAGTTGAGCCAAAATAAGCCAAAGGCCCCCGGGTAACCTGCCACATTATGGCAGTGGTATTTAAAATGGTATCAACCTGCAAATGATGATTAACTCTTGTGTAGGGGTAACCATAATCGTAAAAAGCTTCGGCAATAAGTAATTGGTCATTGGTAATGTCCTCGTCGCGAAAAGTTTTGTCGTTATTTGCCTGAGTTTGCAAAAGTAATTTTTTTTGGTCTTGCAAACGCATCACCTCATCCAACTGGTAAAGGCTATCTACCTGATACGAAATTTCCGAGATAGTTACAGGCTCACCTTCATCAATAAATATAGTTAATACAACTTTGTTTTTTTTTGTTAGTTCAACCTGTGGTTCATTAAAGCGCACATCCAAATACCCCTGTTTCTGATAAAAAACTGTTAGCCGTTTTACATCTTCATTATAAAGCGATCTTGAATAATAAACCGGCTCCTTACCAAAAATCTTTTGTTTTACCCAGGAACTCGATTCCAGTGCCACCTCTTCTTTTAAATGGTAGGTTTGTATGTGCTTATTTCCACGAAACTTTACTGTGCGTACCTGCAGGTTCTCCTGAGCCCAGCCCAATGCAAAACCAAAAACAAACAGTATAACCAACACAATTGCCTTCAACCAGATTTATTTTAGTGTTAACCAAAGATAAAATAAGGCACTATGTAATAAAAATTTATGAATAAAAGTTTCGGGCCTTTTTTAAGAAGAAAAACTGAGGTGCTGTTATGGATTAATCAACAGCACTTTAATAAAGTTAATATTTACATGGTTTTGCGAAAAAGACTACAAATTTTAACTTTAACCAAAACTAAATCTGAACCGGCATGACAACACCCTTCCTAATCTTTATTGTAATTTCAGCGGTAGCCCTGCTCCTTTTTATGGTGCTAAAACTAAAAATCTCAGCTTTTATTTCGCTACTTATTACGGCCATTTACGTGGGAATTATTGCCGGAATGCCATTAAAAGATGTTACCAAAGCCATTCAGGATGGTATGGCTGGCACGCTGGGTTTTGTAGCAACCGTTGTTGGCCTGGGAGCCATTTTTGGGCAAATGCTGGAAAGCTCGGGTGGGGCAGAATCGCTGGCGCATTACCTAATAAAAAAATTTGGCACCGACAAAGCTTCGTGGGCCATGGTTATTACCGGTTTTATAATTGCCATACCAGTTTTTTTGGATGTAGGTTTTATTATTCTGGTACCCATAATTTACGCCCTTTCGCGCGATACCAAACGCTCGCTTTTGTATTACGGAATACCTTTGCTGGCCGGATTGGCTGTTACCCATAGTTTTATTCCGCCCACACCCGGACCGGTGGCTGTTGCCGATATTATCAACGTTCAACTGGGATGGGTGATCTTTTTCGGAGTTATTTTGGGTTTCCCAACAGCTGTGATTGCCGGGCCCATCTGGGGTAAATATATTGCAAAAAAAATCCACCTTCCACCTCCGGCTGATTTTGAAGTTAGTAAAGAAAAAACCTACGACGAAAATAACCTGCCCTCTTTCAGAATGATTGCTTTAATTATTGCCATTCCGCTTGTATTAATTCTGGTAAATACCTTTACCGGCCTTGCTGTTAAAAAAGAATTTATTGGCCAATCGATTTATACAGATGCACTGGAATTTATTGGCCACCCTTTTTGTGCACTAATTATTGCCACATTAATTGCTACCTACTTTTTGTGTTTAAAACGGGGCATAAACAAGCAAAAAGTGTTGGAACTTTCTACCAAAGCTTTGGGCCCTGCAGGTATTATTATTTTAATTACCGGAGCCGGTGGAGTTTTAAAACAAATACTGGTAGATAGCGGAATCGGAAAAATTATGGCCGAAGGAATGGCAAATTCTGCACTTCCGCCCATTTTACTGGCCTGGCTGTTGGCTGCTGTTGTGCGTGTAACACAAGGTTCGGCAACGGTTGCAATGATTACCGCCGCAGGCATTATTGCCCCCGTGCTGAGTGAATTTGGCCTGAGCGACCCCCACCGTGCATTAGTGGTTTTATCGATTGCTTCGGGTGCCACATTGCTTTCGCATGTTAACGACAGTGGCTTTTGGCTGGTAGGAAAATATTTTGGAATGAACGAAAAACAAACCCTGCAAAGCTGGACGGTTATGGAATCGATAATTGCAGTTTGCGGGCTTACTTTTACCATGCTGGCCAGTCTGTTCTTTTAACAACTGCCGCTGCACTCCAAAATAAAGAGAGGATGCCACGAGCTGATTAAAGCAGATTGCTATTTATTTCGCAATAGTTTTTGCTGAATTTTTCTATTTTCACTTCATGACTTTTACGTTTAAACATTTTTCCGAACTCACCACCATCGAATTATACAATATTTTAAAGCTTCGGGCAGAAATTTTTGTGGTGGAACAGAATTGCGTGTACAACGACCTTGATGAATTGGATAAAGATGCCATCCATCAATTTCTGGAAAAAGATGGACAAATTATAGCCTACTCGCGTCTTCTAAAACCGGGAACGCGTTTTAATGATTACTCTGTTGGGCGCGTTGTGGTAAAAGAATCGGAACGCGGAACAGGATTGGGAATACGGATGATGGAAGAGGCCAAAACTTACATTTTAAAAACTTGGAAGCCCGGGAAAATAAAAATAAGTGCACAAAAATACTTGCGTAAATTTTACGAAGACCTCGGATTTAAAGTTGTTACCAACGAATACCTCGAGGACGGAATACCACATTACGGTATGCTGTTTGAAAACCAGGCAGACTAAACATGCAAAAATTTATAATTCTCCTTTTGCTTTTTCTTTCCTCTTCGGCTTTTTCAGCTAAAAAAGATAGTATTGTTGAGCGCATTTTTAATGAAATATACAACCAACATTACTCACAAGCAGAAAAAATGCTTCGCTCTAACCAAGAAAACATTGACTCTGTTTTTTTCGTCGTTCTTTCTGTGGATCTGAGCTACTGGAAAAATGTTACCGGAACCAACACGCCCGATTATCAATCTTTTGAAAATCACATACAAGATCTTTCGCCAATAAACCCAGCATCAACAACACATCAGGCAATTCGGATGGTTACTTTGTCGTATCAGCTGCGTTACGAGCTCAAACGTTTTAAACTCATGAAAGCAATTTCAACGCGGTAGGAAACAAAGAAACTTTTCACTTCATTTAAAACAAACGTAAAGCTACCTCCCGAGCAGTTGGAACTTTACCAACTGTATTCCGCCTTATTTCAATATTTCGATAATTACCTGAAACCTTTTTTCATTTCGCGAAAAAAAGAAAATTGCAGCGCAGCATTAGCAACCATGACGCGCTTGTTCCAATCGGAAAATCGAATTTCGAAAACACTGGTTGCTTATTTTTTGGGGAAAACCTGGTTGAAATACGAAAACGAGCCGATTAAAGCTTATCCTTATTTTGTTTGGCTAAACAAAAACTACCCTGACAACCAAAAATTTTACGCCTTACTTCAAACTTGCAACAACCAGTTAAACCAATAATTCAGGCATTTCATGAAATTTTTTTTGCATCGCGAAGTTTTCAACTAATAAACTATTTATTTTACAAAAAAATTCAGCGATGATTCAGCGACTTATAGTTACTTTTTTATTAGTTACTTCCGTAAGTTTTGCCGCCAATGCAATGAATAACGATAGCATTGCAAGCCGCATATTTACCTTAATTTACGACCAAAACCTTAGCGAAGCAGAACACTCCTACACCACCAAAAAACATGAGTTGAGCGAGTTTTACAAAACTTTCCTCAATCTCGACCTGCACTGGTGGAAATACCGAACAACCTACTCAAAAGAAAACTCACGCAAACTTGATGAGCTGATCGAGGCATCAATACTTCCCGAAACCGATACCTACGAAAAAAAAATGCGGCAAATAATCGTTCGCTCTTACCAGTTGCGCTTCGAAAAAAAGAAATTCAACATTTTCGGAATGTTATCTGCCCGTTCAAATATCAGAGACCTGATTAAAGAAATTGAAAGTGAAAATCCTCCATTCTCGGGTGACGAGCAGAAGCTTTTCGAAAGCTATGTAATTATGTATCAATATATTGAGAATATTAACTTTTTTGCCAATGCAAAAAAATCGGAAGCCCGCGAAAAAAAGTTACAGCGAATGGAAAAATTTGCCGCCGAAGACAATGTAATTTTAAATACAGTGGCTCATTTCTTTTTGGCACGCATGTATCAGAAAATTGAAGATGAACCGGCAATAGGATTAAACCACTTTAAAATACTTACCACAAAATATCCAACCAATAAAACCTTTGCTGAATACCAGGCCGAATGCGAAGAAAAGATCTAAGGAAATAACTCGTGCTGTGCATAATTTCGATGAAAAGTTCGCTGTCTGCAACGCGGGCAAATCGCCTTTTTTAAACGATGAATATTAGTAAGTTTCAGGCGTGTTTTACAATCTTTGCAACGAAACTCGCTTTTATGAACAATTTTATCCTCATCATAAACACAAACTTCAACTTTATCGTAAAGTGTTTTGCATTGGGGGCATTTATAAATCTGAAAACCGGCCTTTAGGTGCAAACCAGTTTGCTGTTGTGCCAGTTTACAAAGCAGGTTATGCGTTTTGTAATGAAAAATACGGGTTTGCTGCTTTAGGTAATCGCTAACCAGCTGTGAATGCACCTGAAAACCATGTCCCTGATTAAAGCTTTCTGAAAAGCCGCAATGATCGCATCGGTATGAATAGGCATGCCCCATGGTTTAAATTTAGGTATTTTCATTGGGCTTATAAATGTTGTAAAGTATACTTCGTTAAAAAACTCACCGGCTCAAACATTTTTTAAGTTCATCTGTATTAATGTCATACATAAATTAAATAACCATGAAAATTACTTTTTTTGCCACCTTATTATTTACGCTTACTCTGAACAGTTTTGCACAAGAATTGAACCTTGGCGATACAGCACCTGAATTTTCAGCCTTAGCTGACGATGGTTCGATGTGGAATGCAAAAGATTACCTGGGCAGCAAATTTATTGTGGTTTATTTTTATCCGGCAGCAATGACCGGAGGCTGCACCAAACAAGCATGTGCTTACCGCGATTTAAAGAATGATATCGATAAAGCCGATGCCCTGGTAGTTGGCGTAAGTGGCGACAATGTTGACGGCCTAAAGCTATTTAAAAAAGTACACGAACTAAATTTCCCGTTGTTATCAGACGAAAATGGTGAAATAGCCAAAAAATTTGGTGTTCCGATACGCGATGGAGGAAGTATTACTCGAGAAATTGATGGGCAAAACATTGAACTTTTCAGAAGCAATACACCTTCGCGCTGGACATTTATTATCGACAAAAAAGGCAGCATTGTGTACAAGAATACTGCTGTTGATGCCAGTAACGATTCCAGCGAAATTTTAGAGTTTATCAAAAACAATTCTTAAATTGCGCCCATACGAACCCATAAATTAAAGAAAATGAAAAGATTGTGTACGCTTTTTGCACTGGTTTTTGTTTTCTCCCTTACAGTTCCAAAATCTTCTTCAGCACAAGTTAAGCAAACCGAAACTTACGACGTTACCATTAAATTTGGTAACGATGTTGTTTCATTTACTCTTAACTCCGGAGTTGAGAGTATAAAAATTTCTCCATCGGGTAATTACCTGAAAATCCTTACTTTCCAGCTTGATGCCGATGATCCGTTATTAAACCTGGCCATGCCTTATGCCGTGGTTAAAATATCGTTAAACGCCGATATTGATGGCGATGGAAAAACAGACTTAAGTTTAAAAGATAAACGGGCAGTTATTACGCCCAGCGGAAATGTAAAACTGGTTTATCATTACAACGGAAGTAAAAAAGAATAAATTAAAGGAGCAAGATTGCTCTTTTTTTGTTCGTCACATGGGCATAAAAATTATCTTTGCCCAAAATTGTAGTTTTGGAAACATCCAGGTTTCTAAAATATTTTGAGGGGCATCAATTATTTTCGCAGGCAATAAAAAAAGCCATGGCCCCCCCGGGTGAAAAAATTCACCTGCATGGGCTTATTGGCTCTTCCAAAACCATCCTACTCTCCCAACTCTTTCAACAGGTTCAAAAAAATTCTGTTGTACTACTCAACGATCGTGAGGAAGCGGCCTATTTTTTCGACGACCTGAATAACCTTGGGCTGACAGAAAACACGCTCTTTTTCCCGTCGTCGTACAAACGCTCTGTGCAGTACGATAATCCAGAGCAAGAGAACGTGGTGCAACGCACCGAAGTATTAAACCTGTTGGCAGGAAAGGAGCAGCCTTATCTTATTATTACCTACCCCGAAGCACTTATCGAAAAAGTGATTTCGAACGAAAACCTGGAAAGCAACACGCTACAAATAAAAAACGGCGATAAAATCTCCATCGATTTCATCAACGAATTTTTATATGAATATGGTTTTGAGCGGGTTGACTTTGTTTACGAACCCGGCCAGTTTTCAATTCGTGGAAGTATTGTCGATATTTTTTCCTTTTCACATGAAGACCCCTATCGCCTTGATTTTTTTGGCGAAGAAATTGATTCTATCCGTAGTTTCGACATCGAAAACCAGCTTTCAAAAGAACGGTTTAAGCAAATTACCATTGTTCCAAATATTCAAAACAATAGCCTTGAAGGGAACCGAATATCGTTTATTGATTTTGCAGGAACGGAATGCCTGTGGTTTGGAAACAGCCTGAATCTTTTTTCTGATCGGCTTGCAGAACTTCACCGGCAAACTATTATTTCGCGCGAAGATGAGGCCATTGCCGACCAGCTGCTTACTGCCAACGAACTGGAAACTCAACTAAATGCAAAAACTGTATTTGATTTTGGCAACGACCTGGCCTTTCCTGCTGAAAATAAAATTGATTTTGCCACTTCGAAACAACCGGTATTCAATAAAAATTTCGAACTGCTGGGTTCGAACCTCACCGAACACCGGAATAATGGCTACGAGATTTTTATTCTCTCTAACCAGGAAAAGCAGATTGAACGCCTGCAATCGATTTTTGCCGATACCGATATTAAGCTAAGCTTTAATGCTGTAAACTTTGTGTTACACGAAGGATTTATCGACCACGAGCTAAAGGCGTGTTTTTACACCGACCACCAGATTTTTGAACGCTACCACCGGTTTAAACTTAAAAACCGAAAAGCACAACGCGAAGCCATTTCGTTAAAGGAACTGAACAAGCTGCATCCGGGCGATTATGTGGTGCACATCGACCATGGAATTGGGAAATTTGCAGGGTTGGCGCGTACTGAAGTGAACGGAAAAATGCAGGAAGCCATTCGTTTGGTTTATAAAGATAACGACTCGCTACTGGTAAGTATTCACTCCTTACACCGCATATCGAAATACAAAGGCAAAGACGGTGGCGAGCCCAAAATTAACAAACTGGGTACCGGTGCGTGGCAAAAAATGAAAAACCGCACCAAATCAAAAGTAAAAGACATTGCCAAAGAGTTAATTGCTTTGTATGCCAAACGTCGGGCCGAAAAAGGATATGCTTTCTCGCACGACTCGTATTTACAAACCGAACTGGAAGCTTCTTTTATTTACGAAGACACGCCTGACCAGGAAAAATCGACTGCGGCAGTTAAAGCAGATATGGAAAAAACAATTCCGATGGATCGACTGGTGTGTGGCGATGTGGGCTTCGGGAAAACAGAAATTGCCATACGGGCGGCTTTTAAAGCTGTTACCGATAGTAAACAAGTGGCAGTATTGGTTCCCACCACCATTCTTGCTTTTCAACATTTTAAAACATTTACCGAACGTCTGGCCGATTTTCCGGTTAAAATAGAATATGTTAGCCGCTTAAAATCAACTGCGCAAATAAAAGCGGCATTGCGCGATGTTGCCGATGGAAAAACCGATATTATAATTGGAACACACCGTTTGGTTAGTAAAGACGTAAAATTTAAAGACCTTGGCTTATTAATTATCGACGAGGAGCAAAAGTTTGGTGTATCGGTTAAAGAAAAACTAAAACAGTTTAAGGTAAACGTTGATACCTTAACACTTACGGCAACTCCAATTCCGCGTACCTTACAATTCTCGCTGATGGGTGCCCGCGATTTATCGATTATTCAAACGCCGCCCCCCAACCGTTACCCCATTGTTACCGAAGTGCATGGCTTTAACGAACAAATGATAAAAGAGGCCATTTTATACGAAATGGACCGAAACGGGCAGGTATTCTTCATTCATAACCGCGTTCAAAATATTTATGAAGTTGAAGCAACCATAAAACGAATCGTTCCGGGTGTGAAAACGGTTGTTGGCCACGGGCAAATGGAAGGACCAAAGCTTGAAAAAGTAATGCTCGATTTTATAAATGGTAAATTTGATGTGCTCGTTGCCACCACAATTATTGAATCGGGACTTGACATTCCGAATGCCAATACAATAATTATTAACCAGGCGCAAAACTTTGGGTTAAGCGATTTACACCAGTTGCGCGGACGCGTTGGCCGGTCGAATAAAAAAGCTTTTTGCTATTTAATTGCCCCACCACTGTCAACAGTGAGTCCCGAAGCTCGGCGCCGGTTGCAAGCTATTGAGCAGTTTTCGGAATTGGGCAGCGGTTTTAACATTGCCATGCAAGACCTTGATATTCGTGGGGCCGGAAATATGCTGGGAGCCGAGCAAAGTGGCTTTATTGCCGACATTGGTTTTGAAACCTATCACCGCATATTAAACGAGGCCATTCAGGAATTGAAACAAGATGAATTTAAAGACCTTTTTGCTGCAGAAGACCAAGGCCAGTCGCAAGCCTTCCTGAAACTAAAATACGTTAACGACTGTACCATCGATACCGACATGGAATTACTTTTTCCAGCCGACTATATTCCGGGCAACTCAGAGCGAATGATGCTGTACCGCGAACTGGATAACATTGAAAGCCAGGAAGAACTCGACCGCTTTACCAAAGGCCTTGAAGACCGGTTTGGCCAGCTGCCGCGCGAAAGCCGCGAGTTAATCGATATCCTTCCCCTACGCTGGAAAGCCATTAATTTAAGCATGGAAAAAATCATCCTGAAAAACAAAAAAATGATTTGCTACTTTGTGGCCGACCAAAAATCGTCGTTTTACCAATCGGGCGATTTTATAAAAATTGTACAGTACGTACAAAAAGGAAAAACAAAAGGCCGGATGAAAGAAACCAAGGGAAAACTAACCCTGAGTTTTTCGAACGTACCAAATGTGGAAACTGCCGATTATATTTTGAAAGAGATTGAAGCCGAAGTAAAAAGTTAAGGCGCTGTGCTTTCAATCCGCCTTTAAGCGTTAAAACCCAATCAATTCTGCACCAATAGTAAATGCGATTTAAAAAAAAATACCGATATTGGCGTGCAAAGGCAACCAAATCATTTGAAGCAACATCTGTAATAATAACTCAGAAAAATTTAAAATCAGGAATATGAATAAAATGAAAAAACTTGGAAAAATTCTGACAATAGTTGCACTTGCTACAGCGCTGTTTGCCTGTAGCGACGACGATGGCGGAGAACCATTTGAAATTATTGGTGATGTGTTTGTAATAAAACGTACCATGGATGACGAGGTTAAGTACGCCAATTCGTACGCAGCATGGGGCAACCAACCTATGAGCATGGCAAAAGTAACCACTCCCCTTGGAGCAGAAATTACCTTAAGCCCGGCTTCTGAAAATTCGTATACCTATGCAAAAGAACCAACAACAAGCGACTACAGCACCGCATGGCCGGTTGAAGACAACTACCAGTTTTTGGTTATTAACGAAGACATTACACACCAGGCAGTTGATTTACTGGATTTTGATGATATTGAATTTTCAACCATTTCTTCCACCGGTTTTGTAGGTACTGATTTAAGTGTAGAGTGGGAAAGCAATCCATTGGCCGAAGCTTATATGATCCGGCTCTTTAATGCGAACAAACAAATTGCATTTCTTAGCCAAACTTTACCCACACAAATGACCCGCCTTGACTTTGGCCCTGGTACAGCATCCGGTTCGTGGAGCGAAACTCCGGAAGCTGGCAAGGTTTATACGCTGGAGTTGCTAACTTTTAGGTTTGAAGATGATGCAACCAGCAGCGATGCAGCTTTTCATATTCAGGAAATTGCCATAACCGAAACAGAAGTTACCTGGCAGTAAAAAAATATTCAACAAGAGAACCGCCTGATTTTCAGGCGGTTTTTTTATGTCCAAAAGTAAGGCCGGTTGCTGTTATCCTGTCGGCGCCTATTTTTATTACTGCCAAAAGCAACTTTAAGGCCGGTAGTTGCATCCATCATGAGTAAACATTTAACGTAGGGAATCAGAAACTGATTCTGTATAATAAAAAAAGACAAGTGATGAACATTCAGAAAATTGGAAAACTGCTGGTTATTTTATTTATAGTAACCGGCTTTGCGGCATGCAACGAAGACGAAACAGAGAATTTTGAATTAATCGGTGAGGTTTTAACTACCAAACGTACAATTAACGGAGAAGACAAATACGCCCAAACCTACTACGCGTATGCTAACCAGGGCATGGACTCGGCCGTAGTTATTCTTCCCAACGGCACAAACGTTGCACTTTCCTCCGGGGGCTCGCAAAATCTTACCTACATGAAAGAACCTTCAATGGAAGATTATTCGGCCTTTGCTGCCGGAGCCGGAACTTATGAATTTGTGGTTAAATCAAACGACCTTGAATACACTGCAACAGAAAACCACGTATTTACCGACATTAGCATTCCAACTATTGATTCGGTTGGCTTAGACTACGCAAACCAGCTGGTTGGTGTAGCCTGGGAAAATTACGAAGATGCCAACACCTATGTTGTACGACTATTTGATGAAGACCGAGAAACCGTTTTTATTAGTTATTACTTTGCCGACACAGCATACGAAATTACCCTCGACAGCAGCACTGGCTCGTGGCAAAAAACATTACAAGCCGGCTCAACCTACACAATAGAGGTGCAGGCCATGGTATTTGACGAGGAAGCTACTGACTCCGATTATTTTTTCCATATTCAATCCATTGCAATCGGATCAACAGATTTCATTTGGCAAGAATAAACTAAAATTGCAAACACGTACAACCGCTTGAATTTCAGGCGGTTTTTTTATACCACAAAACATTCTACTATGTTTATAGTATTTTTTCTATTAAAATAGTTTTATTTCTAAACAATTAGTACTATGTTTGTAGTAGAAATATTTTTAGTATGATTTTTGTACTCGACACTTACTACTAAAAATCTTAGTACTGTATAAAATGAAAACACTAACAAAAGCGGAAGAACAAGTGATGCAAATCCTTTGGGATTTGAAAGAAGGAGTTGTAAAACAAGTTGTTGAAGGTTTTGGAGAAAGCAAACCAGCTTATACCACCGTTGCAACGGTTTTAAATGTATTGGAAAAGAAGGGTTTTGTTTCGCGACGAAAAATTGGAAATACGAATCTTTTTTCGCCCGCAGTTAGTAAAACCGAATATACCAAAGTTCAGTTCTCTTCGCTTCTTAAAAACTACTTTAACGGTTCGTTTCCTAAAATGGCAACATTTTTTGCCCGCGAAAATAACCTGGGAATGGAAGAATTGGAAGAGATGCTTAAGCTTACCGGGAATGAATTAAACAAAGAGAACAAAAAATAGCCATGGAAACTTTATTACAATATCTACTGAATGCATCAGCCGGAATTGCCTTGTTTTTTATGGTATACTGGCTGTTTTTGCGGCACGAAACCTTCCACGCCGCTAACCGCTGGTTTTTGGTAGCATCACTTTTTCTGGCCATTATGCTCCCATTAATTCCTGTTCAATACGATGTTTTAATTGAAGCACAAAATCAAAAAACAGCCACCCGCACAATTAGCGACACCTTTAAAAATATACCGGTTTTTGCGGCTACCGATGAAGCAACCAGCAATTTTGGTTGGCAGCAGGCCTTACTACTTGTTTACCTTACCGGAGCTGCCATATTCTTTATTCGCTTACTGACCCAAACTCTTGTGCTTATTCATTTAATGATGAAATACCGTGTAAAATCGTTTAACGGTGTTCGCATTGTTGAAAACGAAAAATACGGACTCCCCTTTTCATTTTTTAATATCGTATTTCTAAATCCGAAGTTTCACACACAGGACGACCTGCCGGAAATTCTGGCTCACGAAAAAGTGCACATTCGTGAGAATCACTGGTTCGACCTGCTAATGATAGAACTGTTAACAGTCATCTTTTGGTTCAACCCATTTATTTGGTTGTTTGAACGAGCAATTAAACAAAACCATGAGTACCTGGCCGACAAAAGTGTTCTTGCGCAGGGACACACTGTGGGCCGCTACCAGGCTTTATTAGTAAACCAGCTAATGGGCATGCAAATTATTGGCATTACCAATAACCTGAATTTTGCCCTTAGCACAAATCGATTAAAAATGATGACGAAAAAGAAAACATCAGCCCGCCGGCTGATAAAATTAACCTGGGCATTGCCCGCTCTTGCGCTATTGTTGTTCGCTTTTGCCGAACCGCAATACACCTACAAGAATGCTGAACTAATAGGAAACAAAACCGTTGTAACCGAAACGAAATCGGGGAAAGAGCTTACTATTGTTGGCAAAGTTGTTTCGAAAGAAACGGGTGACGTAATTCCCGGAGCTTCAATAGTTATTAAAGGCTCAACGGTGGGTTGCGTGTCAGACCGCGATGGAACTTTTACCTTAGTTGATGATAACCCAACGGTAAAAGCTGATGGTAGTTTGAGTACCGAAGTTGTGGTTTCGTTTGTTGGCCTAAAAACCGTTGTTAATTCAATCTCGGCATCCGGGTCGGCGATAAACAAAGCCAAACATACCTTTCAAATGGAAGAGGCTGTTCAAATGATTTACAACCGTTCGTACACTGGCGAACAGTTAGTTCCGCCACCACCACCGCCACCGCCTGCAAGTGAAAACAAAACTGAAAAAATCGTTAAGAAAGGCGACAAAGGTGCGGACAATCCACCGCCACCACCGCCTGCAACAGGCGAAAAAGAAGTGTTTTTTATTGTAGAAGACATGCCGAAATACCCCGGAGGATTCGAGGCATTGAGTAACTACATTGAGAAAATGCAAAAGAAAATTGCTGTTCAGAAAAAAGTTAGCGGCAAAGCCAAAGTAAGCTTTACCGTATCAACATCAGGCAAAGTAACCGATATTAAAGTGGTTGAAAAAGATAACGACATGGCAGCCAAAGGAGCTTATATGCTTGCCAATGAAATGCAGAACTGGACTCCCGGTTACCAGCGCGGAAAAGCCGTTTCAGTTAAATATGTTTTACCTGTAGAATTTAAATAAACAGAAAATTATAAAAATTACGGTTCACCCGTTGACTTTTGTCATCGGGTGTTTTTTGTTCCTGAATCTTTGTGCCTTAACGCCTTTGTGGTTAATTTTATTCTTTTTAAAAGTAGCAGGCCATGAAATCATTGTACTTCAAAACCGCAAAAGACTGGGAAACCTGGTTGGTCCAAAACCACCAAAAAGAATCGGAGATAAAACTTATCTATTATAAAAAGCACACGAAAAAACCTTGTATTACCTACGACGAGTCGGTAAAAATTGCCCTCTGCTACGGTTGGATAGATAGCCTGGTTAACCGCATTGATGAGGAGTGTTACACCCGAAAATTCAGTGTACGAAAATCAAACAGTGTTTGGTCGGAATTGAATAAAAAACGGGTAGCAGAACTCATCGATGCTGGTAAAATGCAAGCTGCCGGTATGCGTCTGGTTGATATTGCCAAACAAAACGGAAAATGGGATGAAGTAATTGAACCACCCAAAACCAATCTCGAAATTTCGGCGGACTTTAAAGCTGCACTTGATGAAAATGCAATAGTAAAAGGCTTTTTCCAGAGCCTAACTAAAGCCCAAAAAAATCAATTTATCAGATGGATTAATGTGGCGAAGCGCCAAGGGACAAAAGAAAAACGAATTCAGGAATCTATTGAATTGCTGGCTAATAAAAAGACGTTAGGATTAAAGTAAGACCGCTATAAAAAACGAAAGGCCGGTTCAATAACCAGCCCTTTCTCAATCAACCTAAACCTAAACTAAACCAAAAACCAAACCATCTTATGGTATGTAAATCTTTATGAAGAAAGATTTGTAACAATAAAACACAGGTTGCTTAAAAAGGTTTACCGAACCATTGATTTTTTTTATTTTCCCTTTTTCAGCAGAAACTCTAAAGGAATATTAAGGCGTTTTTTCCAGGCCTCCTCAGAATGATTCTCGCCTTCGAATTTCATTGTTAACCAATTAGAATGATCATATCCATTTTGCAGCATAAGGCTATCGGCCATTTTTTGGTATGGCTCGTAATAGGCATCCAGTGTTTCTGTTCCAAAATCGAAATAAATTTTATGAGCTTCAGCTTCCGGCAAGTTCGCCGCCATGTATTCCATAAACTTTCCGGGAATCGGATTATTATCATCATTAAAAATCCCTATCCAGTGCGTAGAAAGGCAGGCTGCACCTCCAAAAACATCCGGGTATTCGCAAATGGCATACATCGAAATCAGCCCGCCCATGCTCGATCCGGCCACAAAAGTCTCCTCGCGGTTTGCCCTGGTTGAATACTTTGCGTCAACAAATGGCTTAAGCTCTTTAACCAAAAACTTCAGATAGTTGTCTGATTGTACCTCAACCGCAAAAAGCTCTTTGTGCGTAAGTAAAGAATCGCGGTAGGCTTCATCAAGCATTTCAAAGGGCTTTTGCGGAAAATACTCGGAGTGACGTCTCTCGTTATTCCAAATACCAACCACTATTGTTTCGCGAATTTTCCCGCTTTTTAACAAGGCAGTCATTGCATCATCAACACCCCAGTCTTGTTTATTCCAGGTTGTTGTAGAATCGAACAGCATTTGCCCATCGTGCATATATAAAACCGAATACATTTTTTTTCAGAGTATCCCTGGGGTAACCAAACATCAACATTTCGGGGCTTTACAAAGTCCGAACCGAAGTTCTCAATTCGTTCAACCCTTCCACTGCTAACGCTCACTGCCGACTCCATTTGTGCCTTCTCTGTACATGAAACAATTGCAACTATCGCAATGATTAGGTAAATAATATTTTTCATTTTCTTGTTTAGTTCTACTAGCGACAAAAGCTTAAGTCTGGTTGTTTCGCACTATTCCATTTTCAAAATAAACGATTCAAATCCGGCAAGTCCGATGTTAATAAAACCGGTGCCATCTTTTATTTCCAATTTATTTATTTTATCCGAAAGTTGATCAGAAAGCTTGTAAGAACCATCTTTTAAGCCCATCGCCTGAATCGTTTCGGCATCTAATTTTAGCTGAAACTTCTGTTCTTTTTCTTCGAAATTACAGACAATAATTAAGCGATCGTTGCCATTCCAGCGCGCAAACGAGAAAACTTTGTTGGTGTAGTTTTCGGTATTTTGGCGGTTGTAGGTATGTATTTCTTTGTAAGCACCCATTAATGCCGAAGAATGTGCAGAGAAACTCAACAGGGCTTTGTAAAAGGCATGCAACGCTTTTTCCTCCTGTGTAGATTGGCCTCCATCAAATTTGCCATTGTTCATCCAACGCTGGTGGGCAGGTACGCCGCAATAATCAAAAATCGAAGTACGTGTTTCGTCGCCAAAGCCCATATCCCCATCTCCGGGTTCACCAACATGCTGCCCAAAATACAGCATCGTTGGCGAGGTGCTTAAACAGGTTGAGACCACCATGGCCGGCTTTCCTTTTTGGGCGCTGCCGGCAAATCCCTTGCTGGCAATACGTTGTTCGTCATGATTTTCCAAAAAATGCAACATGTGGTGCTCAATATCTTCCAACCCATTGTATATAGCAGGTAAATTATCGGTGCTTCCATGGCCTTGCATAATGTGCTTCAGCGTGTCGTACAGTTCCACTTTATCGTACAAATAATCCATTTTTCCTTTATGAATATAATCGCGGTAAAGGCTAGGATTGTATACTTCGGCTAACAAGAAAACCTCGGGATTTTTCATTTTTAAAGCCGAGTTCATGTAACTCCAAAACTCTACCGGCACCATTTCTGCCATGTCGAAGCGAAAGCCATCAACACCTTTATTGAGCCAATACATGGCAATATCCAGAAATTTCTTCCAGGAGTCCGGCACATCCTTATCAAACCAAAACTCAAAATGTTCGGAATAATCTTTTTTCTCAAAACCCTCGGGAAGGGGATCAAAATCGAAAGTGCCGTCGGGCCGCACCCCGTAATTTACTTTAACGGTTTCGTACCAGTCGTAAAAATGGGGCTGTGCCAAACGCGAGCCGTTACCCGTCCATTTCGCGGGATTTTCATCAAATTCACCATCGGCCAACGGATGCTTCTCGCCTCCAAGCGGCTGATAAGCATTTAAACTTTCAGGCACTTTAAAAGCTTCGCCGGGTATGTAATAAAAATTATTATTTCGTTTGTATTCTGCCGAAGTATCGTCACGTTTACCAAAATCGTGCACGCCTTCGGGTTTTGAAATTGAGTGATAATTGCGCGATACATGATTTGGTACAATATCAATAATCACTTTCATTCCGTGTTGGTGGGTACGGGCAATCAATGCTTCAAATTCTTCCAAACGTTTTTCCGGGTCTTCTGCCAAATCAGGATTTACATTGTAATAATCTTTTACCGCATAGGGCGATCCGGCGCGGCCTTTAACCACATCAGGGTCGTCATTCGAAATGCCGTAATTACTATAATCGGTAATTACACAGTGATGCGGAACACCGGTGTACCAGATATGGGTTATTCCCATTGCTTTTAGCGAATCCAGCGCTAAGTTGGTAAAATCGTTAAATTTCCCAACACCATTTTCTTCAATGGTGCCCCAGGGTTTATTGGTGGTGTTTGTATTTCCAAACAAGCGGGTAAATACCTGATAAACTACAAATTTTCCTTCTGTTGATTCGGGTTGTTTTTGCACCTTTTTTTTGGAGGGCTGACAGGCGAATAGCATTAGGCTTATTAAAAAGAAAGAAATAATATTTTTCATCGGTTTTATGATTTTTTGATAATGCGGCGCATGAAACGGCATTTTTTCATAAAACTTTAGTGGATGCGCCTTTTATTAATTGAAAGCCCGGAGCGCTGCCCCGGGCTATAATCTGCCCACTCAGGGCTATTTCTTATTCGCTTAACTCTACAATAACTGCTGATTTTGCAGGAACCACAACTTCCGAAATATCAGAAAGTGCTTTACCCGAAATAATTTCTTTCCCGGAGGTGTAGCCATCAATTACTTCGCTGAAGCGGTCGGTTCTAATGGTTTTGGCTTCTTCGTTTTTATTCAGAATAACCATAACCGCCTCATTGTTGGTGTAACGGAAATAGGTGTAAGTGGCATCTTCAGGAACAAAGTGCATCAGTTTTCCTTTGTGAATTGCAGTAGCTGTTTTCCGCCAATTCTGGATAGTTGAAACATACTTTTTCATATCTTTTGCCGCATTGCTCAGGCCTTCTCCGGTAAAGGCATTAACGTTGTCGCCTTCCCATCCACCGGGAAAGTCCGCGCGGATATCGCCATGCTCGCTTCCATCGTGGCGCATCAGGTTTTCTGTTCCGTAATAAATTTGCGGGATACCACGTGTTGTTAAAAAGAAAGCTACTCCCATTTTATGCAAATCAACGTCTTCGCCAACCTGCACATAAAACCGCGACATATCGTGGTTATCCGGGAAAATGGTTAAATCCTCCGGTGCCGGATACTGAAAATCGTTGGCTAGTGCTTCGTAGATTTGAATTAATCCGCCGCCCCAGCTTTCTTCGTTTTTTAAGCCTTCAGCAACAGCACTTTGTAGCGGAAAGTCCATCATACTTGGGGCATAATTTTTATATCCGTCGGCATTGTATTTCCCTAATTGCCAATACGAAACAATGGCGGGATTAAGACTCCATTCTTCGCCAACAATATTAAAATTTGGGTATTCTTCCAGCAATTCTTTTGTCCAGTCGGCCATCATATTTTTATCGGGATAAGGCCACGTATCTTGTCTAATTCCCTCTAATCCAACATACTCTACCCACCAAACGCTGTTCTGAATAAGGTATTTTGATAAAAACGGATTACGCTGATTCATATCGGGCATAGCCGTCACAAACCACCCGTCAACCATACCTTTTACATCAGCAGCTGAAGCGTGCGGGTCCTGGTTTACCGTTCGGCGATGATTGGTAATTTTTATATCGGGATAGTTGTTTATCCAGTCTTTTGACGGCATGTCGTTCATCCACCAATGCTCTGAACCACAGTGATTAAAAATCAGGTCCATGATTAGTTTCATTCCCCGCTTATCTAATTCTTCGTTCAGTTCGCGGTATTCATCGTTAGTTCCGTAACGGCGGTCAACCTGGTAAAAATCGGTACAGGCGTAGCCATGGTACGACGATTCGGGCATATCGTTTTCTAACACAGGGTTAAGCCAGACAGCTGTAAATCCCATTTCCTGCAAATAATCCAGCGAATTTATTATACCGCGCAAATCGCCACCGTGCCGTCCGTAATTGTAATCTCTGTCGAGGCCTTCTTTCATGCCCTCTACTTCGTCGTTGCTGGTATCGCCATTCACAAAGCGGTCGGGTGTAATCAGGTAAATTACATCGGAAGAATTAAAACCTACCCTACTGGCAGAACCAGCTTCACGCTCCCACAATTCGTAGTTGTAGGTATCAACTACATTATTTCCGTTTTTAAACTGAATATCGAAACTTCCGGGTTTAACCTCCTTGCAAAGTTTCAAATCAACAAAAAGGTAATTCGGGTTTTCAACTTTTGTTATCGAAACAATTTCAACACCCTCATAGTTAATCACCACATCGGTTTTAGAGATGTCTTCACCATAAACCATCAATTGCAGGTCTGGCGATTTCATTCCGGCCCACCAGTTTGGTGGTTCAACACGACTAACCTCCTGTGCGGTAACATTCAGCGAAAGAAGTATAATTAATAGGCTTATTAGATTTTTCATTTGAGTTGAGTTTTGATTGTTTTCAAATTTTTGATTTCAACCGAAGAATTGCCGGCAATCTCATATTCTTTATCCCATACCGTTGTCTTTATTCCAACGCCTGAATGGTTAATTACGCTAAACAATCCCCGTTCTTTTTTCACCTCGAGGTGAGCACCGCCAAAATCAATACGAAAACCGTATGATCTCCACGACTCGGGTAAAAACGGATTAAAAGTAAGCTTTCCATTTACCACGCGCATGCCTCCAAATGCCATTACAAACGACATCCAGGTTCCGCCCATGCTTGTTATGTGCAGTCCATCTTCGGTATCATTGTTATAATCATCCAAATCGAGCCGCGAGGTGCGCAGGTACATTTCGTAAGCTTTATCCTGGTAGCCAATTTTTGCGGCCAAAATAGAGTGTACACAGGGAGAGAGCGATGACTCGTGAACCGTTAAAGGCTCGTAAAAATCGAAATGCTTTTTCAGTTCTTCGGTTGTAAAATCCTCCTGAAACAGGTACAGGCTTTGTAAAGTATCGGCTTGCTTAATGTAGGGCGAACGCAAAATACGATCCCACGACCAGTTTTGGTTAATGGGCAGGTCTTCAGCTGCAAGTTCGGCTAACGGTTTTAAGTCTTTGTCAAGAAAACCGTCTTGCTGCAGGAAAATACCCCTTTCCTCATCTCTGGGGAAATACATTTTATCAATAATATCAGTCCAATGCGCTGTTTCCTGCAATTCATTAAACTTCCATTTTTTTACCATCTCTTCGTATAAATACGGAAATTCGGTTTTCAGGTAATCAATAACTTCAAGGGTGTATTTTAAAGTCCACACAGCCATGTAACTGGTATGGAAATTATTGTTTACATTATTTTCGTACTCGTTGGGGCCGGTAACGCCCAGCATAACATATTTTTGCTTTGCGGTTGACCAGTTTACCCGTTGACTCCAAAAACGGCTAATTCCGAGCAATACTTCAAAGCCGAGCGGTGCCAGGTATTCCTTGTCGCCGGTGTAATTAATATAGTCGTAAATGGCATAAGCTATGGCCCCGTTACGGTGAATTTCTTCAAATGTAATTTCCCATTCGTTGTGGCATTCTTCACCATTAATGGTGACCATCGGGTACAGGGCTGCTCCATTTTTAAAACCAAGCTTTTCAGCATTTTCAATGGCTTTCTGCAAGTGCTTGTGCCGGTATACCAAAAGGTTTCGTGAAACTTTTTGTGGTGCCGTGCTCAAATAAAATGGCAAGCAGTAAGCTTCGGTGTCCCAATAGGTTACACCACCATATTTTTCGCCGGTAAAACCTTTTGGTCCAATATTCAGGCGTTCGTCTTCGCCCGAGTAGGTTTGGTTTAACTGAAAAATATTAAAGCGAATGCCTTGCTGAGCCGCCACATCGCCTTCAATTTTAATATCGCTGGTTGCCCATTTCTGTAACCAACGTTTTTTATGTGTTTCAAACAGTAAATCGAATCCGGCCTCAACAGCAATATCAATTGCTTCTTTGGCTTTTTCAGGAAGGTCTTCTTTGTTGTAGTAAAGGGAAGAAACAGTTGAAGAGATTTTCTCAACAACTATTTCATTACCCTTCTCTACTGAAACAACTTGCGTTGCCTCCACAAACTTCTCCCTTTCCCCATTCGTAATTTCTGTGTCTACTTTTTTTCCGTTTTTTAGGAGCTGGAACCACATTCCGGTACTTACCTGGAAGCCGGTTTTTAAGGTTTCAACGGTAAGGTATGCTTCCGGGCCACCAACAGCGCGTGCCACTTCAATCCAAAATTTCTCATCGTAATTTGAATCCTCGTTTTCAACATCGCCATCCAGGTATGGTGTTACCTTTATCTCACCTTCAAAATTAAGTGCTTTTATGGTGTACCTGATAGCCCCAATTTCGGTAGCAACAATACTTACAAAGCGGTGCGAACATACTTCAACCTGGTTGCCGTTTTGCAATTCAGCAACAAAACTACGTGTTAACAGGCCGTGTTGCATATCCAGCTCGCGCTTAAACGAGTGGACTTTTGCTTTTGCCAGATCCAGTTCTTCGCCGTTAATGCTTACTCCAATTCCAATCCAATTGGTAGAGTTAATAATCTTGGCAAAATACTCCGGATAACCATTCTTCCACCAGCCTACCCGCGTTTTGTCGGGGTAGTAAATTCCGGCAACGTAGGTACCGTTTAAGGTATCGCCCGAATACTTTTCTTCGAAATTAGCTCGCTGCCCCATTTTCCCGTTACCAATGCTAAACAGGCTTTCGGAAATTCGGTTATTTTCTGGAACAAATCCTTGTTCAACTATTTTCCAATCGTGATGAATAATATAATTCTTCATCTTATCTAATCTTAATTCGTTTTTAATTTGTGGTTTTATCGTCAACATCAGTTACCCGGGTAACCAGGGCTGCTGCAATAAGGAAAGAAACACCACTTGTTACAATGGCAAAAATCGGATTTCCGCCATAAAAGTGTTTTACAATTGGTCCACCAATAATGGCATTTACAATTTGCGGCAATACAATAAAGAAGTTAAATATTCCCATGTAAACACCCATTTTGCGCGGTGGAATCGATCCGGCTAAAATGGCATAGGGCATAGCCAAAATACTTGCCCATGCTATACCAATGGCCATCATCGAAAGAATTAACCAGTTTTCGTTAGGCATAAAGTACATTGAAATAAAACCTAACCCACCAATAATTAGTGCTATTGCATGAGAACGTTTCCGCCCAACTTTATGCGCAATTGCCGGTAAAAAGAAAGCAAATACGCCTGCAACCGCGTTATAAACACCAAACAAAATACCTACCCAGTCGCCGGCATCCTGAAATGCAGCACTGTGTGTATCGTCTATAGCCAAACCATAAACATGATGCGCAACTGCCGGAGTTGTAAATACCCACATGCCAAATAAGCCAAACCAAGAGAAAAACTGTACACCACTTAACTGGCGCATTGTTTTTGGCATTTTGGCAAAGTCTGAAAATATTTCCAGGAGACTTGAGCTTTCTTCCTCTGCTACCTCTTTTTCTCCGGAGAACTCTTGAAGTTCTTCAGGTGAATATTCCTTGGTTCCGATTACCGTAACCAAAATACTTGTTACTAACACACCGGCTCCAATTACAAAGGAAAGAAGCAGGTTTAGAGGAACCTCACCAGCTGCAGCCTGATTACTTAAGCCAAACCAATTGGTTAAAGCATAAGGCAACCACGATCCTACCACTGCACCAATACTTATTAATACGGTTTGAATGCTAAATCCGAGTGTTCGCTGATCAGAAGGGAGCATATCGGCCACCAAAGCCCTGAAGGGCTCCATAGCCACATTAAACGATGCATCCATTATCATCAGCATACCGGCTCCAACCCAAAGTGCAGGCATGAATGCGGTAAACATATCGGCGTTTGGCATAAGTATTAAACCACATGATGCCAGTAAGGCCCCGGTTAAAAAGAAAGGCCTGCGTCGCCCGAGACGCGTCCAGGTACGATCGCTGTAATGGCCAATTATTGGCTGAACAATTAAACCGGTTAAGGGTGCAACTATCCAGAACCATCCGAGTTCATGAACATCGGCACCAAAAATCTGAAGTATGCGACTGGCGTTGGCATTTTGCAGGGCAAAGCCCATTTGAATGCCAAGAAAGCCAAAACTCATATTCCAAATCTGCCAAAAACTAAGCGTAGGTTTTTTGCGCATAACATTTTTTTAAATTTCTAGCTAAGCTGTATATAAATGAAAACACAGCAAAAGAATTTTTGCTGTTAAACACAAAGTATGTACGAATTGATTTGCCTGCACAAATATAATACAGAATGCAAGAGAAATCCAAATCGGCCAGTGGCTGAACACTCGTAAACACGGCCATTTCAGAAGAAAACAATCATTTCAAACGTTTGCGGAAACCTAAAACATATTGTATAACATATTTTACTTTGTCTTGTAATATTCTGCAAATTCGGACTCAGAAATAATCAGTTGGCTAAATAAGCGATGATCCCCGCACAATTAGGTTGGCATTTAACACCTTGGTTTCAAAAGGGTAATCATCAACTTCGGCGGTTATTCGTTTTAGTAACATTTGGGTAGCTATTGTTCCCATTTCGTAACCATGTTGGTCGACAGAAGTTAGCGTCGGGTCGGTAATACCCGAGAAGCGCCCATCGGAAAAGCCTACCACAGCAATCTCATCGGGTATTTTATAACCTTTTTTCTGAATGGTTTGCATGGCGCCAATGGCAGTCAGATCGTTGGTAGCAAAAACGCCATCAAACTTCTTTTTCTGGTTTATAAGTTTCATAATGGCCATGCGTGCCTTTTCAAACGAATCCGACTCGAGAATCAAATCTTCATCAACGGCAATACCAGCTTCTGCCAAAGCTTTTAAATACCCTTCTTTGCGTTGTTTACCAATTAATAACGACATGGGTCCTCCGAGATGAACAATACGTTCGCGTCCGCTGTCGATAAGATGTTTGGTTGCCCTGTACGAGGCATCAAAATCATCGATAATAACCTGGTCGGCGATAAGGTCGGGTACAATCCGGTCGTAAAACACCATGGGTACATTATTATTGGCAAAATTATGCAGGTGCTTGTAACTGGTTGTTTCTTTTGATATAGACACCAAAACACCATCAACCCTACTGGCCAGCAAAGTTTTAGCATTGGCAACTTCGCGCTCAAAACGCTCGTTACTCTGGCATATAATTACATTAAACCCGGCATCGTAGGCCACATCCTCGATACCGCTAATTACCGACGAAAAGAAATAATGAACAATCTCGGGTATAATTACACCGATGGTATTGCTTCTTCTTTGCTTGAGGCTAAGCGCTACTGCGTTGGGCTGGTAATTCATTTTTTCGGCCAGCTCGTTTACCGCCCGCTTTGTTTCTGCACTAATATCGGGATGATTTTTAAGTGCCCGCGATACGGTTGAGGCTGAAATATTCAGTTCACGAGCTAAGTCTTTTATTGTAACAAGTCCGCTTTTCATATTATATAGAGAATTCCCCAGTGATTGTTTAATGGTTCTATTCTTTTATTGATGTAGGTTATGTACAAATGTAAGCATTTAGCCTCAATTGGCGCCCATATTCTTTTGTAGAAATTGTCCGACCAGTAACTACCTGTTTTATAACATATTGGATGCAAACGACACCGCAAACGTTTGCATAAAGGAGGATGTTAAAAAACGTAATTTATTCTTAACAATTATTATACATTCGCTTCAGGAATTTAGCATTTGTTAAACACAAAGTCTCTGTAACGAATTGATTTATTGCCAACTAAATGAGTTAAGAGAATTTAACAAATAGAAAGATTCATAAACTAATAACATGTAAAATGAGGATTATTCGTAAAAACCTTAAAGTAGTCTTGTTTTTGGTTGCCCTGCTAAGCTTTAGCATTAGTTACGCGCAAGTAAAAACAGTTACAGGTAATGTTAGCGATGCCGGAAATGGCGAGCCCTTACCTGGTGTTACCATTGTAGTTAAAGGAACTACGCAAGGAACAATTACCGATTTTGATGGAAATTACAGCATTAATGTTGAAGAAGGAGTAATACTTCTTTTTTCATACATTGGCTATAATCCACAGGAAGTAACCGTAAGTGCATCAAACCAGTTAAACATTCAACTGGAGCAATCTATGGAAAACCTCGACGAGGTGGTTGTAATTGGTTACGGCCAGGTTAAAAAAGAAGATGCCACCGGATCGGTTACTGCAGTTAGAGCTGAAGATTTTAACAAAGGAAATATTACTTCACCACAAGATTTGCTGGTTGGTAAAGCTTCCGGAGTTGTAATTACTTCTTCAGGTGGTGCCCCGGGTTCTGGTTCTCAAATCCGTATTCGTGGGGGCTCATCGCTAAACGCTTCAAACGATCCGCTGATTATTATCGACGGTATTCCAATCTCAAACAACGATGTATCAGGCGGAAGCAACTTCCTTGCTTTTGTAAACCCGAACGACATTGAGTCGATGAGTGTTCTAAAAGATGCTTCGGCAACTGCCATTTACGGTTCGCGTGCATCAAACGGTGTAATTATTATTACCACCAAAAAAGGAAAAGCCGGAAGACCAACACAAATAAATGCTGATGTTAAAACATCTGTTTCAACACCTATAAAATTTGTTGATGTTTATTCGGGCGACGAGGTGAGACAAATTGCACACAGCAAACCCGAATTATACGCACCCGAAAGTTACGATATGTTGTGGAGTGAAAATACCAACTGGCAAGATGAAATTTTCCGCACATCAGTTTCGCAAGAAAGCAATTTAAGCATTTCGGGTTCGATAAAAGATGTTCCTTATCGGGCATCAGTTGGACTGAACAACCAAAACGGTATTCTTAAAAACACTTCAATGAAAAGGCTTACCGGATCGTTAAGTGTTGACCCAATTCTATTGGATGGCGACCTAAGGGTTAACCTGAACCTAAAAGGAATGACGACTTCGAACAACTTTGGCGACACCGGAGCCATTGGCAGTGCCATTAGCATGGATCCAACCAAACCGGTTAACGATGCGTCGCAAACAGGTTCTGGAGGTTATTTTCAGTGGGTAAATTATGGTGCCAGTCTGGGTACTGCTAACCCGGTTGAACAATTAATGGCTGTTGACAATAAGTCAGATGTAAACCGAATTGTAGCCAATGCGCAGTTCGATTATAAAATTCCTTTTGTACCGGGTTTAAAAGCCAACTTAAATCTGGCTTCAGACTACTCGAAAGGAGAAGGATACAACAATCGTCCCACTACTTCGCCACAAACCTTAACCGACAACCGCAACGGTAGGTTAAACGATTACGATGCAACACATAAAAACAACCTGTTGGAGTTTTACTTAAACTACAATAGAGATTTGGAAAGCATTAACAGTAGAATTGATGCAACTGCAGGTTACTCGTGGCAACATTTTGAACGCGAAGAAAACAGCTTCACTACCAGTGCCGGAGACGATAACCAAAATGATGTTACAACAGCTTCATTTACCGAAAACTACCTGGTTTCATTCTTTGGTCGATTAAACTATACACTGGCCGAAAAATACCTGCTAACCTTTACTTTACGTAACGATGGCTCGTCGCGTTTTATCGACGATAATAAATGGGGACTTTTCCCATCGGCAGCTTTAGCCTGGAAAATCAGCGACGAAAGCTTCCTGAAAGATTCAAAAACAGTTTCAGACCTGAAACTTCGATTGGGTTGGGGTATTACCGGCCAACAGGATATTGGAAACGATTACCCGGCACAAGCTACTTATGTGCAGGCATCAGAAGGTTCGTATTACCAAATTGGCGGTGTGTTTATTCCAACACTTCGCCCAAGTGCCTACGATCCCGATATTAAATGGGAAGAAACAACCACTTACAACGCAGGTCTGGATTTTGGATTTTTTGACAATCAACTTTCAGGTTCATTGGATGTATACTACCGCGAAACAAAAGACCTGTTAAACACGGTAACCATTCCTACCGGAAGCAACTTCTCGAACACCCTGCTTACCAACGTAGGTAGCCTCGAAAACAAAGGTGTTGAACTTTCGCTGGACTGGAGAGCGATTTCACAGAAAGATATGTCGCTTAATGTTGGTTTTAACGTTTCGTACAACGACAATGAAATTACCAAACTTAATTTTAACGACGATCCGAACTATAAAGTACTTTATGGCGGTGGTATGACAGGAACAATCCAGGTAACAACAATTGGTTATCCGGGTTACTCATTCTACTTAAACCAGCAGGTTTACTATCCGAACGGAACACCTGTTGAAGGCATGTATGTTGATTTATCGGGCGAGGGAGGTACCGTAAACGGCGATAACGACGATAAATACATCTACCACAATCCGGTAGCCGATGTACTAATGGGGCTTTCAGCAAGTT